>NZ_JBJNMO010000001.1:0-2022555 GCF_052168495.1 Serratia sp. CY52157
ATCAACGACGGCACCCGCGTTATTTCCACCGTATCGACGGCAATCGTCGGCATGGTCTGCACGGCGGAGGATGCCGACGCGTCGGTTTTCCCGCTCGATACCCCGGTACTTATCACCGACGTGCTGGCCGCTTCCGGCAAGGCCGGTAAAAAAGGCACGCTGGCGGCGTCGCTGCGGGCGATCGCCGAACAGGCGAAGCCAGTCACGGTGGTTGTTCGCGTTGCCACCGGCAAAGACGCGGCGGAAACCACCTCCAACATTATCGGCGGCGCGAATGCGGAAGGCCGCTATACCGGCATGAAAGCGCTGTTATCTGCACAGGCTGAGCTGGGCGTTAAGCCGCGCATCCTCGGCGTGCCGGGGCTGGATAATCAGGAGGTCGCGACGGCGCTCGCCGGTATTTGCCAGCAGTTGCGCGCGTTCGGCTATATCAGCGCCCACGGCTGTAAAACCGTGCAGGAGGCTACCAAGTACCGCGACAATTTCAGCCAGCGCGAGCTGATGCTGATCTGGCCGGATTTTGTCAGCTGGAACACTACCGCCAACCAGAGCGACATCGCCTACGCCACCGCCCGCGCGCTGGGCCTGCGTGCCAAAATCGACACGGAAACCGGCTGGCATAAGACGCTTTCAAACGTCGGTGTTAACGGTGTGACCGGCATCACCGCCAGCGTGTTCTGGGATTTGCAGGCGCCCGGCACCGATGCCGACCTGTTAAACCAAGCGTGCGTCACCACCCTTATTCGCAAAGACGGCTTTAAATTCTGGGGTTCCCGCACCTGTTCCGATGATCCGTTGTTCCTGTTCGAGAACTACACCCGCACCGCGCAGGTGCTGGCCGATACCATGGCCGAGGCGCACCTATGGGCCGTTGACCGCCCGGTAACGCCTACGCTGGTGCGCGACATGATTGACGGCATCAACGCGAAATTCCGCGAGCTGAAATCCGCCGGGCTGATTATTGACGGTAATTGCTGGTACGACGAAAGCGCCAACACCAAGGAAACCCTGAAGGCGGGCAAGCTGTTTATCGATTACGACTACACGCCGGTGCCGCCGCTGGAAGATTTAACCCTGCGCCAGCGTATCACCGATCGCTATCTGGCGACGTTTGCGGCATCCGTGAACCGCTAAAGGAGACGTTAGAACATGGCACTGCCGAAAAAACTGAAATACCTGAACCTGTTTAACGACGGCTACAGCTATATGGGCGTGGTGTCCTCGCTGACGCTGCCGAAGCTCACCCGCAAGCTGGAGAAATACCGGGGCGGCGGCATGAACGGCGCGGCCTCCATCGATATGGGGCTGGACGATGACGCGCTGGCCGTTGAGTGGTCGATGGGCGGCATTGATGAGCTGGTGCTGAAGCAGTGGGGCGCCGTCGATGCCGTGCCGCTGCGCTTTGCCGGTTCCTTCCAGCGTGACGACACCGGCGAGGTGTCCGCTGTGGAAGTGGTGATGCGTGGCCGCCACAAAGAAATTGACTTTGGCGAGTACAAGCAGGGCGAGGATACCGAAACCAAGGTTTCCACCGAGTGTACTTACTTCAAGCTGACCGTGGACGGCAAAGAGCTGATCGAAGTCGATACCGTGAACATGGTCGAAAAGGTCAACGGCGTTGACCGGCTGGCCGAGCATCGCAAGGCGATCGGCCTGTAATTTTTGCGCCAGCCTGCCGGGCTGGCCCTTTTCCCCCTGATTTGAGAGAACACCATGAAAGACGCAAAAGAAAATACCGTTACCCTCGACACCCCGATCCAGCGTGGTGAAACCACCATCACCGATGTGCAGGTGATTAAACCGAACGCGGGCGCGCTGCGCGGCGTCGGGCTGGCGGCAATCGCCAACGCCGACGTTGACGCGCTGCTGGTTGTGCTGCCGCGTGTGACCGTGCCGAACCTGACCAAAGAAGAATGCGCGCGCCTTGAGCTGCCGGATTTGGTGGCGCTGGCCGGGAAAGTGGTCGGTTTTTTGTCGCCGAACTCGGCGGCGTAATCCCTGACGCCCGGCTGGGCGTTGATGACCTGATGGCGGACATCGCGGTGATCTTCCACTGGCCGCCGTCTGAAATGGCCGGAATGACGCTCACGGAGCTGTTGAACTGGCGCCATATGGCACTGCAACGCAGCGGAGTTAATCACGATGAGTAAAAGCCTGCAGCTACAGGTGCTGCTGAAGGCCGTAGACCAAGCC
This sequence comes from Serratia sp. CY52157, assembly GCF_052168495.1. Taxonomy (NCBI): domain Bacteria; kingdom Pseudomonadati; phylum Pseudomonadota; class Gammaproteobacteria; order Enterobacterales; family Yersiniaceae; genus Serratia; species Serratia sp. CY52157. The sequence continues at coordinate 2,194 of NZ_JBJNMO010000001.1, forward strand.
ACCCGCCCGCTAAAGAGTATCCAACAGGCCAGTAAATCACTGGCCGCTGACATCAAAACCACGCAGCAAACCCTCAAGGCTCTGGACGCGCAAAGCGCCCGGATTGACGGGTTTCGCAAGGCGCAGGGGCAGCTTGCCGTTACCGGCAAGGCACTGAAGAAAGCCAAGGAAGAGGCGGCCGCGCTGGCCGTCCAGTTCAAGGCGACGGAAAAACCCACGGCGCAGCAAGCGCGCTTACTGGAGGCATCAAGGCGCGCCGCCGCCGAGCTGCAGACGAAATACAACGGCCTGCGCCAGTCGGTGCAGCGCCAGCGTGACGCGCTCAACGCTGACGGCATCGCTACCCGGAACCTGAGCGCAGAACAGCGCCGGTTGAAGGCCAGCGCCAGCGAAGCCACGACAGCGCTGGGCCGCCAGCGCGGCGAGCTGGATCGCCTGAGCAAGAAACAAGATCAGGTTAACCGCGTCGGCGCGCGTTACCGTGCCGGGCAATCGGCAACCGCGGCTGTCCGTAATACCAGCGCGGCCGGGCTGGGTATCGCTACCGCCGGGCTGGTCGCTGAAGGGGCGTTTATTGCGCCGGGGGTGCAGTTCGACAGGCAGATGTCAGACACACAAGCCACGTTAGGGCTGGCGAAAAATGACCAGCAACTGGCCGCCATTCGCCAGCAGGCGCGGGATATTGGCGCCACCACTGCGTTTTCGCCGACGGACGTCGCCCGCACGCAATCGGTGCTCGCCAAGTCCGGCTTTAACGGCGATGCCATTCTGAAATCGACCGAGTCAACGGTAAATCTGGCGCTGGCCTCCGATCTGGACATCGCCGACGCGGCCGACATCATCACCAACATGCAATCGGCGTTTAACATGCCGATAGACGAGATCCAGCGCGTCGCGGACGTGATGACCAAAGGTTTCACCAGCTCGAACAGCAACCTGATGGATTTTGGCGAGGCGATGAAGTACGTCGCGCCGATCGCCGAGGCGGCCGGGGCCAGTATCGAGGACACCACCGCCTTGCTGGGTGTGTTGGCCGATAACGGCATCAAGGGGTCTATGGCCGGTACGGCGGCCAGTGCGATGTTTACGCGGTTACAGGCGCCCGTCGGGCAGGCGGCTGATGCGTTGTCAGAATTGGGCGTAAAAACAAAGGACGGCAAAGGGAACATGCTGCCGATCGCGAACATCCTCAAGAAAATTAACGGCTCGTTTAAAACCAACAAGCTCGGCACCGCGCAGCAGGCCGAATACCTGAAAGTCATTTTCGGCGAAGAGGCGATGAAAGGCGCTATCAAGCTGATTGATGCCGCCGGTAACGGCAAGCTGAGCGAAAAACACAGCACCGTCACCCAGTCAAAAGGGGCTACGGCCCAGATTGCCCGAGTGAAGGTGGACAACCTCGACGGCGACCTGAAAAACCTGTTTTCTGCGTGGGAAGATGTTCGCATTGAGGTGTTCGACGGCCAGAATTCAGCGCTGCGCAAACTCACGGTTTCCGCCACCGAATGGCTCACCAAGGCCGGGGCATGGGTGAAGGCTAATCCTGAGCTGGTCGGCACGCTGGTGAAAGTCACGGCGGGCGTTACGGCCCTGATCGGTGGCCTCGCTGCGCTGGGCCTTATTGCATGGCCGGTGATGGCCGGGGTCAATATGTTGATCGCCGGGGCCGGGCTGCTGGGAACGGTCTTTACCACCGTCGGCGCCGGGATTGCGGCCGCATTCAGTGTGATCACCTTGCCGGTGGTTGCGGCGGCGGCGGTGATTGCCGGTGTGGCGTTGACTATCCGTAAATACTGGGAGCCTATCAGCGCCTTTTTGACGGGCATCGGCGAAGGCTTCAGCGCCGCTTTCGCGCCGATGCGCGCCGCGCTTGTCCCGCTGGCAGGCGCATTTACGCCGCTGCTTAGCATGGTGCGCAACGTGTGGCAGTGGTTCTGCAAGCTGATCGAGCCGGTGAAATCCTCACAGGCCGAACTCCAGACCGCCGCGCGCTATGGCCGCATGTTTGGTGAGTGGATCGCGGCCGGATTGAGCCTGCCGCTGCAGCTGTTGGGCGGATTGCCCGGCCTGCTGACCGGCATCTGGGGCGTTGCGAGCGGTATCGCGGAGCGTGCCGCCGCCGTCTGGGACACCATCGGCGAGCGTGTTAACGCGGCATGGCTGGCGCTGAGCGCCGCCACGGTTCAGGCATGGGATCGGCTGACTGGCTGGCTTAATGGCAAATGGGAGGGGCTGGTAAACGGGGCTAAAGCGCTGCCGGGGCAGTTCAAAGAAGCCGGGATGAACATGATTAACGGGGTCATTGACGGCATTAGCGAGCGCTGGCAGGCGCTGAAAGACAAGTTTTCCAGCCTCACGGATATGCTGCCGGACTGGATGAAATTTGGCGACGATGAGGCGGAGGTTAACCCGGCGATTTCATACAATCGCCCGGCGCCTGAGCTGATGCCGGGGCCGGGCTATGCGGGGGCATTCGACAAGGGCGGCATCATCCCGCGCGGCCAGTTCGGCATCGTCGGCGAGCGTGGCCCGGAGATTGTCAACGGCCCGGCCAACGTCACCGGGCGCCGGAAAACGGCGGCGCTGTCGGCGGCGATGTTATCGCTGTCAACGCCGGTGATGGCGTCGGCCCCGGCTGCCGCATCCGCTACGGCGCCAGCCCCGATCACGATTCAGGTGTACGGCGCCCCCGGTCAAGACGCGGCATCTATTGCGCGCGAAGTCTCGCGCCAGCTTGAGGCCGAACGACGCAAACACGCGGCTGCCGCGCGCAGCCGCATGAACTACGAAGGGTAAAACCATGATGTTAACGCTGGGCCTGTTTGTTTTTATGCTGCAGACGCTGCCGTATCAGTCCATGAGCCGCAACGCGGAATATCGCTGGCCGAGCAACGCCCGCGTTGGCCTGCGCCCGGCGGCGCAATTTCTGGGGATGGATGAGGAAAAAATCACGCTGTCCGGGGTGCTGCTGCCGGAGATCACCGGCGGCCGCTGGTCACTGCTGACGCTGCAACTGATGGCCGAGCAGGGCCGGGCGTGGCCGCTGATTGAAGGCACCGGCACGATTTACGGCATGTTTGTGATCGAGTCGATTTCTGAAACGCATTCCGAGTTTTTCGCCGACGGCAGCCCGCGCCGCACAGAGTTCACGCTCAACCTGAAGCGGGTCGATGAGTCCCTGTCTGCGATGTTTGGCGATCTGCGCCAGCAGGCCGGGGAACTGTACGATAAAGCCGGAGAGATGGCCGGGAAGGCCGCCGGTGCTATGGGAGGATTGTTTTCATGATCACCGGCGTAAGCCTGCCAGCGGGGGCGCGAGTTGCCCCGGATTTCTCGCTGTTGCTGCAGGATAGCGACATCACGCAGAACATCCGCAAGCGGCTGATTTCTCTGTCGCTGACGGATAACCGGGGCTTTGAAGCCGACCAGCTCGACATCGAGCTGGACGACAGCGACGGACTGATGGCGATGCCTCAGCGCAATGCGGTGCTGTCGCTGTCGCTCGGCTGGCAAGGCTCGCCATTGACGCCAAAAGGTCAGTTTACTGTCGATGAGGTCGAACACCGGGGCGCGCCGAACACGTTGACTATTCGCGCGCGTAGTGCGGATTTTCGCGGCTCGCTGAACACCCGGCGCGACGAGTCCTACCACGATACTACCCTGGGTGGCATTGTGCAGAAGGTGGCTGCACGCAATAAGCTGAAAGCCTCGCTGGCCGCCGGTCTGGGCACCATCAAAATCAGCCATATTGACCAGACACAGGAGACGGACGCGGCATTTATTACCCGACTTGCAACGCTCAACGGCGCGGTGGCGGCGGTGAAAAATGGCGCTCTGCTGTTGTTGCGACCGGGGAACGGCGCCACGGTAGGCGGGAAGGCGTTGCCGGTGTATACAATCACCCGGCAGGATGGCGATCAGCACAGTTTCAGCATTGCCGATCGGGATGCCTACACAGGCGTAACGGCGAGCTGGCTCAATACAAAACAGCCGAAGCCGAAGAAAGTGAAGCTGCAGCGCAAGCCAAAAGAGCAGCATTTGCGCGCGCTGCAACACCCGAAGGCGAAGCCGGGCAGCAGTAAAAAACCGGGGAAACCGGCGGAGGTAGCGAAAGGCGATTATCTGGTGGGGGCTGACGATAACGTGTTTGCGATCACCAAAATTTACGCCACCAAGGCCGCCGCGATGCGGGCAGCACAGGCGAAGTGGGAAAAGCTTCAGCGCGGTGTGGCTGAGTTCTCACTGTCGCTGGCGATGGGCCGGGCCAACATCACCCCGGAAACGCCGGTACGCGTCAGCGGGTTTAAAGCGGCGATCGATGCGCAAGACTGGATAGTGAGCAAAGTTACGCACAATTTGAGTAACGGCGGTTTTACGACGGCGCTGGAGTTTGAGGTTTTGCTGTCGAATGTGATTTATGAAGTCTCGTAATGTGAATTGATGTTTTGTAAATTCACTTAAAGGTAGTTTTGTTCTCGATCGGGCGGAGTATTATCGCGACAAATGAGAGATTGAGAAGGGAATATCAACATGATGCATTGCCCGCTTTGCCGAACTGCCGCCCATGCCCGCACAAGCCGCTATCTAAGTGAGAACACTAAAGAGCGTTATCATCAATGCCAAAACATAAATTGCAGTTGTACTTTTGTGACGTTGGAATCTATTCAGCGGCAGATCGTATCACCGGGCAAAGTTGATATCGCTCCGCCACACCCAACCCGCAGCAATCAGGGAACACTTTGGATTTAACAAGAAGCCTGCGAAAGCAGGTTTTTTTATGTCCGTAAAATGGCTGTCGCCACTTTGTCGCCACAGGGTAGTTATGTGTTTTGCGACGCATTGTTTTATAAGGATATTTTTTCAAGGCAACAAAAAACCCGATAATCTTGAACCTAAAAGGCGGGATTATCGGGCTCCACAAAATGGGGACATCAAAGAAAAGCAGTGGCACTAATTCAGACTGCGGCCCCCAACGAAAGTTCTGGCCAGCGACAAAAAAATCAAAATATTTTTATCGCCGATCCATCTCTCTTGCTAATCGATCAGCCGAGTATGCCCGGCCATAGCACCACGATGAGTGAACCCGCCAGCGTTAACAGCACGTTAGCGATGGCGTAGGTGCCGGCGTAACCCAGCGCCGGGATGTTGCTACGCGCGGTATCGCTGATGATCTCCATCGCCGGTGCGCAGGTGCGGGCGCCCATAATCGCGCCGAACAGCAGGGCGCGGTTCATGCGCAGTACGTAGGCGCCGAACAGGAAGCAGATAATCACCGGCACCAGGCTGACGATCAGCCCGGCGATCAGCATCTGGCCGCCGACCGCGCCCAGGCTGTGGCCGATGCCGGCGCCGGCGCTCAGGCCTACGCCCGCCATAAACACCATCAAGCCGAACTCTTTCACCATGTTCAGCGCGCCCTGAGGAATGTAGCCGAAGGTCGGGTGGTTGGCGCGCAGGAAGCCGAGCATAATGCCGGACATCAGCAGGCCGGCGGCGTTGCCGATGCCGAACGAGAAGTTGCTGAACTGTATGGTGATCTGGCCGATCAAAAGGCCGATGATGAAGAAGGCGCAGAACGCCAGCAGATCGGTCACCTGGCTGTGAATCGAGATAAAGCCAATTTTCTCCGCCACGCTCTTCACCCGGCGCGCGTCGCCGCTCACCTGCAGCACGTCGCCTTTGTTGAGCACGATGCTGTCGTCGATCGGCATTTCGATCTGGCTGCGGATCACGCGGTTGAGGAAGCAGCCGTGGTCGGTCAGCTTCAGCTGGCTCAGGCGTTTGTTCACCGCGTTGCTGTTCTTCACCACGATCTCTTCGGTCACGATGCGCATGTCGAGCAGATCGCGGTCAAACACTTCCTTACCGTTGCGGAAGCTCGGATCCAGCCGCGCGTGGGCGTCCGGGTAGCCGACCAGCGAAATCTCATCGCCCACCTGCAGCACCGCGTCACCGTCCGGGTTGGCCAGAATGCCGTTGCGGCGGATGCGTTCGATGTAGCAGCCGGTCTGGCGGTAGATGCCCAGCTCGCGCAGGTTCTTGCCGTCAGCCCAGGCCACCAGCTCGGGGCCGACGCGGTAGGCGCGGATCACCGGCAGGTAGACCTTGCGCTGGCTGTCGGTGTCCAGGCCGCGTTCACGAGCGATTTGCTGGGCGGAGGTGGACAGATCCTGGTGCTGCAGCTTCGGCAGGTAGCGCGCGCCAAAAATCAGGCTGACCAGACCGATCAGGTAGGTGAGGGCATAGCCGAGGCTCAGATGATCCTGCGCCGCCAGCAGCGCCGGGCCGTTGACGATGGTGTTGCGCAGCGTATCGCCGGCCCCCACCAGCACCGGCGTGGAGGTCATCGAGCCGGCCAGCATGCCGGCGGTCAGGCCGATGTCCCAGTGGAACAGCTTGCCGAGACCGATGGCGATCACCATCGCCGAACCGACCATCACCAGCGCCAGCATCAGGTAATTTTTGCCGTCGCGGAAGAAAATCGAGAAAAAGTTAGGCCCGGCTTCCACCCCGACGCAGAAAATAAACAGCATGAAGCCGAGATTCAGCGCCTCGGTGTTAATGGCGAAGTGTTGCTGGCCGAGCAACAAGGAAACCACTAAAACGCCAATGGAATTACCGAGTTGGACGGAGCCCAGACGGAGTTTACCGAGGCACAGCCCCAGCGCGAGTACCACGAACAGTAACAGAATGTAGTTACCGTTTAACAAACTAGCGACGTTTATGTTCACGGAGGATAACTTATTGTTTACCAGTAAGTGCTTGATATAGATAACTATAAGAGATAAATTCAGCCTTAAAACGACGTCATAAATCACCACCAGCAGAAAGCGAAGCGAACCATCGTTCGGCGGCGTTCATTCTAGACGCTATGACCGATGACAGCCAGCACAGAAAGCTGATTTCCTGCGCCGCCGTGCGCATTTAACTCTCTTTTGGCCAAGGAAAAAATTCGGTTCAGCGTCACCTCACGGGTGGCTGGGCTGATTTCTATTGATGCGGTAATTGGGCGGGGGAGAATTCGCATGACGAGTTATCGATATTGGCTGGGCATTCTCAGCTGTTTTCTGTTGTTCAACCTGGTGTTTCTCGGCCAGCAAACCGGCCTGTTCGGCAGCACGGATCATGAGCACCACGGGGAAACCGGCCTGCTGCTGTTTGTGATCCCCGGCGCGATCGCCAGCTATCTGTCGAGCCGCAAGCGGCTGCTGTGTCCGCTGCTGGGGGCGCTTTATGCCTTGCCGCTCTGCCTGCTGATCCGTCACTTCTGGCTGACGCCGTCCTATTCGTTCTGGCAGGAGCTGGCTTACGCCACCAGCGCGGTGTTCTGGTGCGTGTTCGGCGCGATGCTGATGCTGTTCGCCCTCGGTCTGTTGCACACGCTCCAGCAGCTGCATCGGCGGCAGCGGCAATAAAAAAAGGCGCGTTAAGCGCCTTTTATGTCGTTCAAAAACTTACTGGAACAGGTTCAGGTGTTCTTTAGCGTAAGCTTCGAAATCGGTGCAACCGCCGATGTGCTTCTCGTCCAGGAAAATCTGCGGAACGGTTTCAACCGGTTTACCGACGGTTTTTTCCAGATCGGCCTTGGTGATGCCTTCCGCGTGGATGTCAACGTAACGGAAGTTGAAATCGTCGCGTTCTTCAGTCAGTTTTTCCGCCAGTTCTTTAGCGCGGACACAATAAGGACAGCCAGGACGCCCGAAGATTACTGCAAACATGCAACGCTCCTTAATTGGATTTTCAAAAAATTGTTCGCTACCGCAACGACATCCCGTCACCGAAAAAGTCATTACCTGCGTCAGATGGCGCCTACTATGCCCGTTGAGGCGGTGAAAAAAAAGCAGGAATTACCTGTTAATCTGATTCATGTAACCAATTAGTCTGCCGGGGCTGTCGTCGTCGACGGGAATTCACTACACTGGGGGCAGACCTTCTGGAGAAGAAAAATATGCGTTCATTCGGTGACTTACCGCGCCCAGTGCTGGTGTTGGAAGGGCTGGGCATCGTGATGCTGGTATTGGCCTACCTCAGCATTCACGGGCACCTGCAGCTGCCGGGCTGGCTGGCGTCGCAGCAGGCGGCGGTCGGCATGATTTTCCTCGGCGTGGCGCTGATGGTGCCGGCGGCGGCGTTTCTGGTATGGCGCGTGGTGCAGGGGTTCGGGCCGCTGATGCGCGGCGGCCTGCCGCCGGAAAACGATCGCCGCAAGCCGCAAGATACGGACGTATCGAAAAATCATCAGGACAGCGATCCGCGCGCCTGAGCGCCGCGGCCGCTAACCCGCCTGCGGGGCAGGCGTTGGCCTTTTTGGGGTGACGAGTGAAAATTGCCATTCTTTCTCGCGACGGATCGCTCTATTCGTGCAAGCGGCTGCGTGAAGCGGCGGAAGATCGCGGGCACAGCATCGATATCATCGATCCGCTTTCCTGTTATATGAACATCAACCCGGCGGCGCCGACCATTCACTATCGCGGCCGTCAGTTGGAGCGTTATGACGCGGTGATCCCGCGCATCGGTTCCGCCATCACCTTTTACGGCACCGCGGTGCTGCGCCAATTCGAGCTGCTTGGCAGCTACCCGCTCAACGAATCCGTGGCCATTACCCGCGCCCGCGACAAGCTGCGTTCGCTGCAACTGTTGGCCCGGCAGGGTATCGATCTGCCGATCACCGGTTTCGCCCATTCACCGGACGATACCGGCGATCTGATCGAACTGGTCGGCGGCGCGCCGCTGGTGGTCAAGCTGGTGGAAGGCACGCAGGGCATCGGGGTGGTGCTGGCGGAAACTCGCCAGGCGGCGGAAAGCGTGATCGACGCCTTTCGCGGCCTGAACGCCCATATTCTGGTGCAGGAGTACGTGCGCGAAGCGCAGGGCCGCGACGTGCGCTGCCTGGTGGTGGGCGGCCGGGTGGTGGCCGCCATCGAGCGGCAGGCGAAGCCCGGCGAGTTTCGTTCCAACCTGCACCGTGGCGGCAGCGCCCGCAAAGTGACCATCACCGCCAGGGAGCGGGCGATTGCGGTCAAAGCGGCGAACACGCTGGGGCTGGACGTCGCCGGGGTGGATATCCTGCGCGCCGAGCGCGGCCCGCTGGTGATGGAGGTCAACGCCTCACCGGGGCTGGAAGGGGTGGAAACCACTACCGGGCTGGACATTGCCGGCATGATGATCGAATACATCGAGCAGCGCGGCCGGCCGGGGTTCCGCCTGAAATCGGGCGGCTGACGGTACGCGCGTTGCGCTTTTCCCGCCGAGCAATATCTTAATTAGTGAATTAAGCCGCATTGATCGTGGCGTATCGGGTGAATATTCCGTAAGCTATGCGCCTTTTCGCGTTTTGAATATTGTGAGGCTGGTTATTATGGATTCACTCATTGTCCCCGATTTGGCGCTGTTGCGGCGCTGGCTGGATCAGTCGGGCATTTCTTTCTTTGAGTGCGATTCCTGCCAGGCGCTGCACCTGCCGCACATGCAGAACTTCGACGGCGTGTTCGACGCCAAGATAGATCTGGTGGACAACGTCATTCTGTTCTCCGCGCTGGCCGAGGTGAAGCCGACCGCGCTGATCCCGCTGGTGGCGGATCTGAGCCAGATCAACGCCAGCTCGCTGACCATCAAGGCCTTTGTCGACATTCAGGACGACAACCTGCCGAAGCTGATCGTCTGCCAGTCGCTGAGCGTGGCGGTCGGCATCACCTACGAGCAGTTCACCCACTTCATGCAGCAGGGCGAAGAGCAGGTCTCGATGGTGATCCTCGAGGCGCGGGCGAACGATCTGCTGTTTATGGGGGATGAAGAAGAGATCCCCGCTGGCGCCGTGCGTCAGCCGATGCTGCACTGATCCTCGCTGTACCTTAAGCATGCCGTCGCTCCGGCGGCATGCTGCCGTGACTCCCCTCCGCAATTAAATATTCTGCACTTTGGCCTCTGCCGCCCGATCTTTCTCGGCTTTTACGCCGTTAATGCCGTATCACATAGAGAAAAATTGCATAAAAAATCGATAAATGGCGTTTTTTACCCTGGGGGCTGGCGGGTTGCGATGGCAGCGGCTATGCTGCTGATTCTGCAAAGGGCTTGCGATTTCCCTTGTAACCACGCGAGCAGGGCAGTGCAAAAAGGCGCATGCAATCATATGCATAGCCATTCATTTCGCGGTTGCAACGATTGCGCTCAATCAGGAAAGGTTTTGTATCGCTGCAGATACAAGTTCAATTCTATGATTTACCCTGTTTTGGAGGAAGTTACGGATGGTCACCCAACGTAAAAAGTGGTTATCGGGTGTGGTTGCCGGTCTGTTGATGGCCACGTCCGTCACGGCGTCAGCCGAAGAGAAAACGCTGCACGTGTATAACTGGTCCGACTATATCGCGCCGGATACCCTGGCCAAATTCCAGAAAGAAACCGGTATCAAAGTGGTGTACGACGTCTTTGACTCCAACGAAGTGTTGGAAGGCAAACTGATGGCGGGCAGCACCGGTTACGATTTGGTGGTCCCTTCATCCAACTTCCTCGAGCGTCAGTCGCAGGCCGGCATTTTCGAGCCGCTCGACAAGAGCAAGATCCCCAACTACAAAAATCTCGATCCCGAGATGCTGAAGCTGGTGGCGCATAACGACAAAGACAACAAATACGGCATCCCTTACATGATGGTGACCACCGGCATCGGCTATAACGTCGACAAGGTGAAGGCGGTGCTGGGCAAAGACGCGCCGGTCAACAGCTGGGATCTGATCTTCAAGCCGGAAAACCTGGAGAAGCTCAAGAGCTGCGGCGTCTCCTTCCTCGATGCGCCGAGCGAGGTCTACGCCACCGTGCTGCATTATCTGGGCAAAGATCCCAACAGCACCAACGCGGCGGACTACACCGGCGCGGCCAACGATCTGCTGCTGAAGCTGCGACCGAACATCCGCTATTTCCACTCTTCTCAGTACATCAACGATCTGGCGAACGGTGACATCTGCGTGGCGATCGGCTGGTCCGGCGACGTGATGCAGGCGGCCAACCGCGCCAAAGAGGCGAAGAACGGCGTGAATGTGGCCTATGCGATCCCGAAAGAGGGGGCGCTGACCTACTTTGACATGTTCGCCATGCCGGCGGACGCCAAAAGCAAGGACGCTGCCTACCAGTTCCTGAACTTCCTGCTGAAGCCGGACGTGATGGCGGACATCAGTAACCACATTTACTACGCCAATGCGGTGAAAGACTCCACGCCGCTGGTGAACGCCGAAGTGCGCGATAACCCGAACGTCTATCCGCCGGCCGATTTGCGCGCCAAGCTGTTCACGCTCAACGTGCAGTCGCCGAAGCTGGACCGTGTCATTACCCGCGCATGGACTAAAGTTAAAAGCGGGAAGTGATGATGGGGGAGCCCCCCATCGTCGGTAAACCGGCAGGCGGGTGTTCCCTGCCTGCATTGCCGTTTTGGGCCACGGCGCTCGCCGTGGTTTTGTGCCGCTTTACGCCGGAGAGCACCCCGATTGAACGACGCTATTCCTCGTCCTCAAGCCAAGTCGCAGAAGGTTTTCACCCCTCTGCTGGAAATCCGTAACCTCACCAAAACCTTCGACGGGCAGAATGCGGTCGAAGACGTCAGCCTCACCATCTATAAGGGTGAGATCTTTGCGCTGCTTGGCCCGTCCGGCTGCGGCAAGTCCACCTTGCTGCGCATGCTGGCCGGTTTTGAACAGCCGACGGAAGGGCAGATCGTGCTCGACGGGCAGGATATGTCGCATGTACCGCCGTACCAGCGGCCGATCAATATGATGTTTCAGTCGTACGCGCTGTTCCCGCACATGACCGTGGAGCAGAATATCGCGTTTGGCCTTAAACAGGACAAAATGCCGCGGGCGGAGATCGCCGAGCGGGTGGCCGAAATGCTGGCGCTGGTGCACATGCAGGAGTACGCCAAGCGCAAACCGCACCAGCTTTCCGGCGGCCAACGGCAGCGGGTGGCGCTGGCGCGCAGCCTGGCCAAGCGGCCGAAGCTGCTGCTGCTGGATGAGCCCATGGGCGCGCTGGACAAGAAGTTGCGCGACCGCATGCAGCTGGAAGTGACCGACATTCTCGAGCGCGTCGGCGTGACCTGCGTTATGGTGACGCACGATCAGGAAGAAGCGATGACCATGGCGGGGCGCATCGCCATCATGAACCGCGGCAAGTTCGTGCAGATCGGCGAGCCGGAAGAGATCTACGAGCATCCGAACAGCCGCTTCAGCGCCGAATTTATCGGTTCGGTCAACGTCTTCGACTGCGTGCTGCAAGAGCGCCACGACGATGCGCTGATCCTGCAAAGCCCGGGGTTGCGCCATGCGATCAAAGTGGATCCGGACGCCTCGGTGGTGGACGGCGTGCCGATCCAGGTCGCGCTGCGGCCGGAAAAGATCCTGCTGTGCGAACAAGTGCCGGAAGACGGCTGCAACTTCGCGGTGGGGGAAGTGACGCACATTTCCTATCTGGGCGATCTGTCCATCTACCACGTGAAGCTGCACAGCGGGCAGATCATCAGCGCCCAGCTGCAAAACGGCCATCGTTTCCGCAAGGGGATGCCCACCTGGGGCGATGAAGTGCGTCTATGTTGGGAAACCGACAGCTGCGTCGTGTTGACGGTGTAGTGGATCCGGTGAGGAGTAACCCGTATGACCCTGCTTTCTGAACGCGCGCCGGAACCGCCGGCCAAAGCGCCTGGTGCCCTCAGGGCGCTGTTCCATCGCCTGCTGATGGCCCATGGCCGCAAGCTGGTGATCGCGCTGCCGTATTTATGGCTGACGCTGCTGTTTATGCTGCCTTTCCTGATCGTGTTCAAGATCAGCCTGGCAGAGTTGGCGATGGCGGTGCCGCCTTACACCGAGCTGATGAGCTGGGTGGACGGCAAACTGAACATCGCGCTCAACTTCGCCAACTACCTGCAGCTGACCGACGATCCGCTGTATATCGACGCCTATCTGCAGTCGCTGCGCGTGGCGGCGGTTTCGACGTTGTGTTGCCTGATCATCGGCTATCCGCTGGCCTGGGCGGTGGCCCACAGCAAGGCGTCGACCCGCAACATCCTGCTGTTGCTGGTGATCCTGCCTTCCTGGACCTCGTTCCTGATCCGCGTCTATGCCTGGATGGGCATTCTGAAAAACAACGGCACGCTGAACAACTTTCTGATGTGGTTAGGGGTGATCGACCAGCCGCTGGTGATCCTGCACACCAACCTGGCGGTGTATATCGGCATCGTCTATTCCTACCTGCCGTTTATGGTGTTGCCGATCTACACGGCGCTGATCCGGTTGGATTACTCGCTGGTGGAGGCGTCGCTGGATCTGGGCGCCCGGCCGCTGAAAACCTTTTTCAGCGTGATCGTGCCGCTGACGCGCGGCGGCATCATCGCCGGCTCGATGCTGGTGTTCATTCCGGCGGTGGGGGAGTTCGTGATCCCGGAGCTGCTCGGCGGGCCGGACAGCATCATGATCGGCCGCGTGCTGTGGCAGGAGTTTTTCAATAACCGCGACTGGCCGGTGGCCTCGGCGGTCGCCACCATCATGCTGCTGTTGCTGATCGTGCCAATATTGTGGTTCCACAAGCACCAGAACAAGGAAATGGGAGGCCAGGCATGAACAACTTGCCGGTAGTGCGTTCACCGTGGCGCATCGCCATCCTGACTGTCGGCTTTACCTTCCTGTATGCGCCGATGCTGATGCTGGTGATTTACTCCTTCAACAGCTCCAAGCTGGTGACGGTGTGGGCCGGCTGGTCCACGCGCTGGTATAGCGAACTGTTCCACGATTCGGCGATGATTAGCGCGGTGGGGCTCAGCCTGACCATCGCCGCCGCCGCCGCCACTGCCGCGGTGGTGCTGGGCGCCATCGCCGCGGTGGTGATGGTGCGTTTCGGCCGTTTTCGCGGCTCGACCGGCTTCGCGTTTATGCTGACCGCGCCGCTGGTGATGCCGGACGTGATCACCGGCCTGTCGTTGCTGCTGCTGTTCGTGGCGATGGGGCACGCCTTCGGTTGGCCGTCGGAGCGCGGCATGTTCACCATTTGGCTGGCGCATGTCACCTTCTGTACCGCTTATGTGTCGGTGGTGATCAGTTCGCGCCTGCGCGAGGTGGATCGCTCAATTGAAGAGGCGGCGATGGACCTGGGGGCGCCGCCGCTGAAGGTGTTTTTCGTCATCACCTTGCCGATGATTGCGCCGGCGCTGATCTCCGGCTGGATGCTGGCGTTTACCCTGTCGCTGGACGATCTGGTGATCGCCAGTTTCGTCTCCGGCCCGGGCGCCACCACGTTGCCGATGCTGGTGTTCTCCAGCGTGCGCATGGGGGTAAATCCGGAAATTAACGCGCTGGCCAGCCTGATCCTGCTGGTGGTGGGCATTCTCGGCCTGATCGCCTGGTGGTTTATGGCGCGCTCGGAAAAACAACGATCGCGTGAATTGCAGCGGGCGGCCCGTAGCTGAATCGTAACAAACCTGCTATTTTTGCAATCAATAAGTATTGCAACTAACTACCTGACTTTACATGCGCCATTTGAATGGCTCCAATGAATTTCACACTGCCGCCAACAACGCGGCAATGTGAAAGGCGTAGGGGCAGTGGCGCGTCGTAGCGGAACACGGATATGTCAGACATGCTGAAAAGCGGGCAGGGAATAAGATCGACTTCGGATGCGCCGGTGCCGGTGATGGTGGCGGGCACCGCCATGGTGGCGATCAAATGTATCAGCGTGGTGCTGCTGCTGGGCGAGCTGGGCGTCGACGGCGCGAAGGAGTTTGTCAGCACCAGCGCGCAGGCGTGGGATTCCACCTTTATCTTTCTGGCCGGGCTGATGCTGCTGTGCCTGCAAATCAGCTGCGGTTTTGCGGTGATGCGCGGCCGCAACTGGGGGCGCTGGGGCTACGTGGCCTGTCAGTGCATCGTGGTGCTTTACCTGCTGCTGGCCACCATCGGCAGCGTCTTCCCCGAGGTGTTCACCGTGGAAGGGGAAACCAGCGGCCAAATCCTGCACGTTCTGATACTGCAAAAGATCCCCGACGCGGTGATCCTGGCGCTGCTGTTCGTCCCCACCGCCAGCCGCCGCTTCTTCACCGCGCGCAAGTGAGATTTTAGGCGCGCGGAGTGGTAAACTCTGCGCCCTTAATTCGTCATCCTGGACTTCACGGTATCTTCATGCATTGCGCTTTGTATACGGCGGGCACCTGCCGTTCCTGTCAGTGGCTGGAAAAGCCCTATCCGCAGCAGCTGGCCGACAAACAGCATCACCTGCAATCGCTGCTGGCCGGGCGCGATGTCGCACAGTGGCTGCAGCCGGTGGCGGGGGAGCTGAGCGCATTTCGCAATAAAGCCAAGATGGTGGTCAGCGGCAGCGTGGAGCGCCCGCTGCTCGGCATGCTGCACCGCGACGGCACGCCGGTCGATCTGAGCGACTGCCCGCTGTATCCCGCCGGTTTTGCGCCGATGTTTGCGGTGCTGAAAAGCTTCATCGCCCGCGCCGGCCTGACGCCGTATAACGTGGCGCGCAAACGTGGCGAGCTGAAATACCTGCTGCTGACCGAAAGCACGCTCGACGGCGGCGTGATGCTGCGCTTCGTGCTGCGCTCGGAAACCAAGCTGGCGCAGCTGCGCGCCGCGCTGCCGTGGCTGCAGCAGCAGCTGCCGCAGCTCAAGGTGATCTCCGCCAATATTCAGTCGGTGCATATGGCGATCATGGAAGGGGAGCGCGAGATAGCGCTGACCGAACAGCAGGCGCTGGAGGAACAGTTCAATCAGGTGCCGCTGTTCATCCGCCCGCAAAGCTTCTTCCAAACCAACCCGCAGGTGGCCGCCGATCTGTATGCCACCGCCCGCGACTGGGTGCGCGCGCTGGGTATCGACAGCATGTGGGATCTGTTTTGCGGCGTCGGCGGTTTCGGTCTGCACTGCGCGCAGCCGCAAACTCGCCTGACCGGCATCGAAATCAGCGCGGAAGCGATCGCCTGCGCGCGCCAGTCGGCGCAGCGATTGGGGTTGCTGCAGGTCGATTTTCAGGCGCTCGATTCCACCCGCTTCGCCACCGCCGAAGGGCAGGTGCCGCAGCTGGTATTGGTCAACCCGCCGCGCCGCGGCATCGGCCAGGCGCTGTGCGATTATTTGAGCCGGATGGCGCCGGATTACATTCTGTATTCCAGCTGCAACGCCGAGAGCATGGCGAAAGATATCGAGATGTTGCCGGGATACCGCATCGAACGGGTGCAGCTGTTCGACATGTTCCCGCATACCGCGCACTACGAAGTGTTGACGCTGTTGGTGCGGCGTTAAAGGCGCTTTTTGGCAGCGGTGTAAGCCGCTGAACGTTCGCGTTTGCCCACAGACAGGACCAGAACCACGATCTCCGTTTCCATGACGCGATATACCAAACGAAAGCCTGAGGCTCTGAGTTTGATTTTGTAGCAATCGGGCAAACCGGCGAGTTTGTTGGCGGGGACGTGGGGATTAACCAGCACCGATGCCAGCTTTTTTTTGAACTGTTCCCGGATCACCGGGGACAGTTTTTTAAATTCCTTCAGCGCATGTTCTTCGAATTCAAGCTTATAAGTCATCCAAATTGACCTTAATGCGTTTGCCGTTCATCCGTGAACGAACGATTTCAGCGAGTTCGATATCTTCCAGGTATTCCGCGATCGCCTCCCAGGTTTCCGGAGAGACGTAATATCCCGAAATCTTACCGTTGGTCAGGACGGCGACCGGTTGCCCTTGTGCCTCTTTAAGGGCGGCGTTGGGCGATTTCTTAAAATCGCTGATGCTGACAGCCGAGTCGGCAAGAATGGGTTGAACCGTCATGATGTTATCCTTGATGCTAAATTCAGTATCAAATTTAGCACTAACCGAATGGGGTGGCAATCGGATGGAGCCGCCGAAGGATGGCGACTCCACATGCGGACTTACTGCGGGAACCATTTGTCGTTGATGGCCTTGTAGGTGCCGTCGGCCTTGATGGCGTCCAGCGCGGCGTTCAGCTTGGCCAGCAGCGCCTGATTGTCCGGGCGCACCGCGATGCCGAGGCCGGTGCCGAAGTATTGCGCATCGGTGATATGTTCGCCGACCGGCGCCAGCTGCGGGTTGGTTTTGAGCCACTCGTTCACTACGGCGGTATCGCCGAAGACGCCGTCGATACGGCCGTTTTTCAGTTCCAGAATAGCGTTCTGGTAGCTGTCGTAAGAGACGGTGTTAATCTCCGGGTGCTTGTCCTGCATGTATTTCTGGTGGGTGGTGCCGTTTTCCATGCCGAGCTTTTTGCCTTTCAGATCAGCCAGCGAGCTGAACTTGCCTTTTTGCGCGATCACAATCGCCGAGTTGGCATAGTAAGGTTGGGTGAAGGCGACCTGTTTGCTGCGCTCCGGCGTGATATCCATACCGGAAATCACCGCATCGTATTTTTTGAATTTCAGCGCGGCGATCAGGCTGTCGAACGCCTGGTTGGTGAAAGTGCACTGCGCCTGCATCTGTTTGCACAACGCGTTGGCCAAGTCGATATCGAAGCCGACGATCTGGTTGTTGGCGTCCAGCGATTCGAACGGCGGATAGGTGGCGGAGGCGGCGAAGCGGATAGTCTCGGCTGCGGTGGCGTTAAAGGTCATTCCGGCCAACATCGTCGCGGCAAGCAGCAGTTTTTTCATGCGTAGAGCTCCTGTCTGGATCCTGAAAGTGATTATTTCGCTATCGTTTGTTTTTACTGGTAATCGCCAGAGGTTTTTGCGAGGACACCTGCTGACAACCCTGCCACTGAGTGAATTAAAATGCAATATAAATGATTAAATATTGCAATGGGGATAAAAAAAGCCCCGCGCAATGGCGGGGCTGGAGAGGGGATGGCTTCAGTTGCGGCGCTCAAACGCCAACGCGCGGCGCTCCACCAGCCGCATCAGCAGCGTCAGCAGGCCGTTGACGCACAGATACACCAGACCTGCGGCGCCGAACACCATCACGTCGTAGGTGCGGCCGTACATCAGCTGGCTATAGCCCATCACTTCCATCAGCGTGATGGTGTAGGCCAGCGACGTGCTTTTGAACACCAGCACCACTTCGTTGGAGTAAGACGACAGCGCGCGCTTGAAGGCGAACGGCAGCAGAATGCGCAGCGTCTGCCGGCGCGACATGCCAAGCGCTTCGCACGACTGCCATTGTCCGGCGGGGATGGCGCGCACCGCGCCGTAGAACAGCTGCGTGGTATACGCCGCGCTGTTCAGCGCCAGCGCAATCATCGCGCACAGCCAGGGCTGCGACAGCAGGTTCCACAGCCACGGGTAGTCGCGGATCGCCGGAAACTGACCTGGGCCGTAGTAGATCAGGAAGATCTGCACCAGCAGCGGCGTGCCGGTGAACAGCGTCACATAGGCCTTGACCAGCGGCGTCAGAACCGGCGTTTTCAGCGTCAGGATCACCGTCAGCAGCAGCGACAGCAGCAGCGCGACCAGCAGCGCGGCGACGGTTAGCGTCAGGCTGGTATGCAGCCCTTTGAGGATTTCCGGTAAATATTCAATCATCAGACCGGCCCCCGCTCAAACCGCGTGGCGCGCAGTTCAATGCGCTTGATGACGTATTGGCTGAACAGCGTCACCAGCAGATAGATGGCCGCCGCGATCACGTACCAGGTAAAGGGTTCCTGAGTGCGGGTGGCGATGCTTTTGGTTTGCAACATCAGATCGTTCACGCTGATCAGCGACACCAGCGCGGTGTCTTTCAGCAGCACCAGCCACTGATTGCCGAGGCCGGGCAGGGCATGGCGCCACATCTGCGGCATGATCAGGCGAAAGAAGATCGCCGCTTTGCCGAGACCCAGCGCCTGGCCGGATTCCCACTGCCCCTGCGGCACCGCTTTGAGCGCGCCGCGCAGCGTCTGCGAGGCGTAGGCGGAATAGAGCAAGGCCAGGGCGATCACCCCGCACAGGAACGGGCTGACTTCGAAATTGTCGATCGCCAGCTGAATCGGCAACTGAAACAGACCGAGGTTAAGGGTAAAGCCGTCGGAGAGCATCAGCAGCAGCTGCGACGAGCCGAAATAGATAAACAGCACCACCAGGATTTCCGGCAGGCCGCGCAACACGGTCACCCAGGCGGTGCCGAGCCAGCTGATGGCTTTCCAGCGGGACGATTCCCATACGGCGAACAGCATCGCCAGAATCAGACCGAGGATCAGGGCGCAAACGGCAAGGCCGACGGTCATGCCGGCGGCGCTTGCTAAAGGTTGTAATTCATTCATCGGGGCGTATTACTGCTGGAACCATTTCTTGTAGATGGTTTCATAGGTCCCATCCTGCTTGATCTTGTCCAGAGCGGCGTTGAACTTGCCCTGCAGATCGGTGTTCTTCTGGCGCACCGCGATGCCGAGGCCGGTGCCGAAGTAGTCTTTGTCGGTCACTTTGGCGCCCACTGCCGCCAGCGCGTCATTCTGCTTCAGCCACTCGTTGACCACCGCGGTATCGCCGAACACCGCATCAACGCGGCCGTTCTTCAGATCCAAAATGGCGTTCTGATAGCTGTCGTAAGGCACGGTGGTGATTTCCGGGTGCTTGTCGGTCAGGTATTTCTGGTGGGTGGTGCCGTTTTGCACGCCGACTTTCTTGCCTTTCAGCGCCGCCACGTCGGCGATTTTGCCTTTCTGCGCGATGAACAGCGCCGAGTTATCGTAGTAAGGCTTGGTGAACAGCACCTGCTTCTCACGCTCCGGCGTAATGTCCATACCGGCCATCACCGCATCGAAGCGCTTGAACTTCAGGCTCGGGATCAGGCTGTCGAACGCCTGGTTGGTGAAGGTGCACTCGGCCTGCATCTCTTTGCACAGCGCGTTGGCCAGATCGACATCAAAACCCTGAATCTTGTTGCCGGCGTCAATAAATTCAAACGGAGGATAGGAGGCTTCGGTAGCGAAACGGATGGTTTCGGCTGCGGAGGCGGAAACGCTGATGCCGGCCAGAACGGCGGCGATTATTAGTTTTTTCATCGCAAACTCCCCAAATTACAGCAAGTTAATTTTTAGTGTGATAAGTAGTTGGCAAACTCGGTGGTCCGCGGCTGCGTGAAGTGGCTGCTGTCGCCTTGCTCCACCACATGGCCGTTTTCCATGTACACCACGCGGCTGGCGGTCTTGCGCGCCACTTCCACTTCATGGGTGACGATCACCTGAGTGATGCCGGTGCCGGCCAGTTCGCGAATGATGCTGACGATCTGGGCGGTGATTTCCGGATCCAGCGCTGCGGTCGGTTCATCGAACAGCAGCACCTGCGGCTCCATCATCAGGGCGCGAGCGATCGCTACGCGCTGCTGCTGGCCGCCGGAAAGGTGCAGCGGAAAGCGATCGGCGAAGTCGGTCAGGCGCAGACGCTTGAGCAGCTTGTCGGCGCGCTCCATTGCCTGAGCCTTGGTCAGACCCAGCACGCGGCAAGGCGCTTCGATCAGGTTCTGGACCACGGTGAGGTGAGGCCACAGGTTGTATTGCTGGAAGACCATGCCGACATTTTGCCGCAGTTCGCGAATGGCTTTTTCGCCCGGCGCCTGCTTGAAATCGAATTGGTTGCCGGCGATCTTTAGCTGACCCGAACGCGGCATTTCCAGCAGGTTCAGCACCCGCAGCAATGAACTTTTCCCGGCGCCGCTTGGGCCAAGCAGCACCAGGGTTTCCCCGGCTGGACATTCCAGCGTGATGTCAAACAGCGCCTGGTGAGCGCCGTAATAGCAATTGATACCGTTAAGTTGAATACTCATGCGCCAGAATTGAATAGACATTGATGCCGCAAATGTTAACTTCCACAGAATACTTATGCAATCTTTGTGCGTTAAAATTTATGAGTGTGCGGCGGGACAGTAAAAGATTAGCACAAGATACCGCGACTCAGGCCGAGGGAGGGGATTTGTGGCGCAGGCTGTGAGATCGGTAGCGAAATTTTTTCTATCGGACGAAATCTGAGCGGCGCAAGGGGAGACGGGAACGACCGACGCGGCGGGCCCGCGTCGGCCGGGGAGTGCGGGTTATCGGTTTTCCAGCACCTGACGCACGCTGCCGTTGGTGGCGTGTGCTGGAACATTCAGGTAGCGAATATCATCAACCACCCAGCAGGTGCCTTCGCGCACCATCAGCACTTCGTCTTGCCAGTTCACGGTACTGTTGGCGTCTTTCTGGTAGCTCAAGTCAACGCGCAGCGGGATGTTCTTCGCATCGGTGTTGGGAATGGTCGAGGCGCTGGCGACGGACGCGCTGCTTGGCCCTTGCGCGTTGCCGGAGAACAGATCGCCGGTTATCTGATGCTTGCCCGGATTTTGAGCGGCGCTGACCAGATCCTGATACAGCACTTTGCTCAGATAAGGCTGCAGCTGCGCCAGGCGGTTGCTGTCCGGCAGGCTGGAACCTTGCTGGATGCGCAGGTCATAGAACTTTTGCGCGACCGTATCCGGGCCGCCTTCCACACAGCTGCCGCTGCGGGTGCCGATATCCTTGTATGCCGGTTCCACCGTGGTACAGGCACTCAGCAACAGCGCTAAGGGTAAAACAGCCGCAATCGTTTTTGTTTTCATCTTATTACCTTATGTGAAAGTCTCTACCATGAAGACCGATAGCTTACAGTATAAATGCGTTTTTTGGCCTTGCATTCGTACTGCGTGCCATTGATTAAGCGAACATAATGCCAATCTTCTGGTCATAGATACGTTGAATTAATCAAACAAGGAGTTCTGATGCAGCTTTCAACTACCCCGACCCTGGAAGGGTTTACCATCACCGAATACTGCGGCGTCGTCACCGGCGAAGCGATCCTCGGCGCCAACATTTTTCGTGATTTCTTCGCCGGCGTGCGCGATATCGTCGGCGGCCGCTCGGGCGCTTATGAGAAAGAGCTGCGCAAGGCGCGCCTGATCGCATTCGAAGAGCTGGAAGACCAGGCGAAAGAGCTGGGCGCCAACGCGGTGGTCGGCATTGATATCGATTATGAAACCGTTGGCAAAGACGGCAGCATGCTGATGGTGACCGTCAGCGGCACCGCGGTGAAAGTGAGCCGCTAACGCCATGCTTTCTTTTCGCCCCGGCCATTCCGCCGGGGCGACATCCTCTTGATTTATCCCACCTTGTGCTGCTCGACGATTGGGCGGTGTTCCTGCGGCTTCGTGGGCACCGGCTCCTGGCGATGCGGCATCGGCTGAACGGACGTCTGATGGCGCTGCGGCGTCGGGGCCGCATGCGGCATGATGCGCTGTTGCGGCGCCGGCATCGGGCTTATCGCCGCCGGATGCTGCGGCGCTGCCGGTTCGCGGATCACCGGCTGAGCGATGTGTGGGGCCTGCAGAACCTGCGGGCGCGCGACGGCTGGATGCACCGGCGCAGCGGCCGGTATTGGATGCGTTTGTAGCGGCGCTGAATGTACGGCTGTCGGCTGCTGCGGGTGAGGTGCCGTCGGAACGGCATGCGTGAACGTCGGCGTGCTCATCGGCTGCTGTGCATGAGGCGCGATGACCGGCTGTCGCACGTGCGGGACGGCCGCTACCGGCTGGTGTATGGCTATCGGCTGCTGTACATGAGGCGCCACCGGCTGGGTATGCGCAAAGTTCGGCAACGTCATCGGCGCGTGGGCCGCAGGCGCGACGTGCGGCTGTTGCGGCGCGCCGATGGGCGTCGGTTGAGTGACGCGGGGCGCCGGCGCGGCGGCGGTATTGTAGTTGTTCACCGTGCTGGTGCTGCTGCGATTCACAGTGTTCACGTTGTTATATTGGTTGATGTTGGTGACGCGATTCACCACGGTGGTGGAGTGTGAGACATAGGGCGCATTGCGGTAGACCACCGGCTGGCGGCGATCGTCCCAGCGCATATCCCAGCTGTGCCAGCCGCTGTCGTGCTGGTTAAGCAAGGTAGCCACCGCGATGCCGACGCCGAAGCTGATCACGCCGGCCGCCAGCATGTCGCCGCCGCTGTAGCCCGAGGGCTGATACTGATAGCTCGGATAGGCCGGGACCGGCGTGCCGTAGGCTTGCCAGGGATCGTAATGCGGGACGTAAACCGTATCCGGCTGGCTGGGTTCGATAACGATGGTCTCGCCCGGCGCCGCCACCACGCGCTGGCGATAGGGCTGCTGTTCGACATAATGCGTCGTCGGCGCCACGACGATGCGCTGCTGCGGGGTGTTTTTCAGCGTGCCTTGGTTGGCCGCCCGTTGACGCATCACCTGAATGGCGTTCATCACGTCGGTGGGATCGTTCAGGTAGGCGCTGCCCAGGGCGGTGGTCCAGGGGATGTTTTTCGCCATTTGATCGAGCACGTCGGGGAATTGCACCAGGCCGCGCACGCTGGGATCCCAGGGCTGAGCGTCGGCCGCTGAGCTGAGCGCCGCCGGTTGCAATCCGCGGTTTTGCGCCAGCCAGGCATCCGCGGCGCTGATTTGGTCAGGATAGCCCGCGCCGGCCAACACCTGCGCCAGCAGCTTGTCGGGGAACAGCGCCACCGGGCTGACCAACTGGTACAGTTGATCGGCGCTCAGTGGCGTATAGGCCGGCGCGCTGGCACTCGTGACGGGCGCGGCCGAGGGCGGGGCGCTCCCGCCCATCGCGTCGGCGACTTTTTGCCGATCGCAGCCGCTGAGCGGCAGCATGGCGGCACAGAGCAACCAGGACAGATAGCGTGGCGTGAACATGTTCGACTCCGCTCTTTCAGCGCAGATGATACTTTGAGACTATCATGGGCGGGAAAGGCCGCCAGCCGGGAGCAACACTCGCTTGCACATCGGCGCTATCTGTCATTATTTCTCGATGAGCGTGATGATTGGATACAGGTCAATCGCGTCGCGTTACATCTTTCACGGACGTCAATCAGGAGGATAAGTGAAAATTTGGCCAGGGATCATCGCCGCCGCGCTGTTGGCGGGATGCCAAAATCCGCAGCAGGACACGCTCGTCGATCGTGGTGCTTACCAGCTCGAAACCTTGCATCAGGCGCAGGGCGCCGATCAGCGCATTCGGTTTCTGGTGATGCACTATACGGCGGAAGACTTTCATTCATCACTGAAAACGCTGACCGATGAACACGTCAGCGCACACTACCTGTTGCCGGCGCACCCGCAGCGCGAACACGGCAAACCGACGGTGTACCGGTTGGTGCCGGAGGCGATGCGCGCCTGGCATGCCGGCGCCAGCGGCTGGCGCGGGCGCAGCAATCTCAACGACACCTCGATCGGCATTGAAATCGTCAACAAGGGTTTCACCCGCAGCATGCTGTTCACCCGCTGGCAGCCCTACACGGCGGAACAGATCGCCGTGTTGATTCCGCTGAGCCGCGACATTATCCAACGCTATGGCATTCAGCCGCAGGACGTGGTGGGGCACAGCGACATCGCGCCGCAGCGCAAACAGGATCCCGGCCCGCTGTTCCCCTGGCGGCAACTGGCGCAGGCCGGCATCGGCGCATGGCCGGACGAGGCAGATGTGCAGCGGCTGCTGGCGGGGCGAGACAGACAGGCGCCGGTGCCGCTGGCTCCGCTGCTCGAAAAGCTGGCGCGTTACGGCTACGCGATCGACCCGTCGTGGGATGCGCGGCAGCAGCGCAATGTGCTGGCGGCGTTTCAGATGCATTTCCGGCCCGACGATGTTCGCGGCGAGCCGGATGCAGAGAGTGAGGCGATTATCGATGCGCTGCTGTTGAAGTACGGCGCGTGGCGTTGATTACAGGCCGTGCAGTTTGCCGTGATCTTTCAGCCAGCGGGCGGTGCGCGCGATGCCTTCTTCCAGCGAGACGATCGGCTGATAGCCCAGCTCTTGCTGCGCGCGGGTGGTATCGAGCGTGAGATCGAAGTTGAGTTTGGCGACGCCGTAATGGGTCAGCACCGGCTCCTTTTCGCTTTTGCTGCCCAGGCGCTCCATGCCGCGCGCCATCATGTCGAGCATCGGATAGGGGACGGAGCGGATGCGGCACTTCATGCCCAAATCGTCGATCAGCTGCTGCACCACGGTGCGAAGCGGGCGCGGCTGCTGGTTGGTGATGTTGTAGGCGCGGCCGGACGGCGTGTCTTCTTTTAGCGTCGCCAGCCACATGGCGTGCACCGCATTCTCCAGATAGGTCATGTCCACCATCGCCGCGCCGCCGCGCGGCAGCAGCAGGTTGCCGTAGCGTTTGATCATCTGCAGCAACCGCGGCAGCATCACCTTGTCGTGCGGCCCGAACAGGCCCTGCGGGCGCAAAATGGTGAAATGGGTCTGCGGATTGGACAGCGCCAATTGCTGGATCACCTGCTCGCCGGCGGCCTTGCTGCGCGCGAACTCGTTGGCGTAACGCTGCGGGCGAAAGTCTTCGGTTACGTTGCGGTGATGGTGGTAGTCGAAATAGATCGCCGGGGAAGAGATGTGAATGAACTGCGCCACGCCATAGGCCGCTGCCCATTCGCCGAGGCGGCGGGTGGCGCGGACGTTGGCCAGTTCGAAGGCTTCTTCGGTGCCCCAGGGCGAGGTAAAGCTGGAGCAGTGCCACAGCACATCGACGTCCGCCAGCATCGCTTTGGCCTGCGAAGAGATCAGGTTGGTGAGATCGGCATGAATGAACTCCGCGCCCATTTTTTCCAGCAGTCCGCCCATCGCCTGGTTACGACCGGTGGCGCGCACTTTGATGCCCTGGCGGCGCAGATATTCAACGGCGTTACGGCCTAACCCACTGGTTGCACCGGTGACCAATACCTTCATAACGGACTCTATTCTCACCCAAAATCGGAATACCGGCGGGCGCTTGCGGCGCTCCCAGCAAATAAGATGCCATTCTTCCGTGATTTCGTGCGCTATGCAATCGGAAAGCCCCGAAGCACAGCGGCAAACTGTGCGGTTGATCGACAAATGAACGGCATTCAGCGCTGTTGGCGGTCCAGGTTCTCGGCCAGCGTCGCGATGCGCTTCGCCATGCCGCGAAAAATGAACAGATGCGCGGGCATCATGGCGAACCAATACAGCAGCCCGCTGAAGCCGGCCGGATGCCACCAGGCGCGCACGTCCAGCGTGCGGCGATCGCCGCGATCGGTAATGGTGAAGCTCAGCCGCCCTAGCCCCGGCGCCTTCATGCCGAACAGCAGCGCCAGCTGCCGCAGCGGCTTCAGCGTGATGACTTTCCAGCCGTCGATCTCGTCGCCCAGCGCCAGGGACGCGCGCGCCGGGCGGCCATAGACCACGCCGTTGCCGATCATGTCGTCCATGCGGGCGCGGATCCGCCACAGGATATTGGCGTAGAAATAGCCTTCCTCGCCCCCCAACTGCTGCACCGTTTGCCACAGCGCCTGGCTGGAGGCGGCGGTGTCGAGCGAACACCCCGCCTGTTTCGGGTAATAGCCGTAGCCGGGGCGCCAGCGGGCCCGCGCCGCCGGATCGTAGCCCCAGTCGGCGGAATCGACCACCTCCAGTTCGCGCTGCAGCGTGGCGGTGACCGCCTGATCGAAGGTGTGCAGACGTTGCGGGATCAGGGCCTGCAACGGTTTGCCGTCGGCGGGCAGATCGTGCTTCAGGCCCTGGATCAGCGCGCGCGCGATCGGCGTCGGCACCGAGGTGATCAGGCTGATGAACCACACTGAAATCAGCCGCGTCGGCAAGGGGATCGGGATCAGCCAGCGCCGCTTGCCGCTGATGGCGATAAAGCGTTGGAACATGTCCTGATAGCTGAGGTATTCCGGCCCGGCGACGTCGAAGATGCGGTGTTCCTCCGCCGGGTGCGCCAGCAGATCGGCCAGGTAAACCAGCAGGTTCTCCAGCGCCACCGGCGAGGACTTCGAGCGCACCCAGCGCGGCGGCGTCAGCACCGGCAGGTTATAGACCATGTCGCGCATCACTTCGAACGCCGCCGAGCCGGGGCCGACGATGATGCCGGCGCGCAGCTCGGTCACCGGCACGCCGCTCTGGCGCAGGATCTCGCCGGTCAGGCGGCGCGCCGCCAGGTGCGGCGAACTGTCGTCGTTCGGCTGCAGCGCGCCGAGAAAGATCACCTGCTTGACGCCGGCATTGCGCAGCGCATCGCGCAGATTTTCCGCCGCCTGGCGTTCCTTCTCGATAAAGTCGTCGCCGTCGCCCATCGCGTGCACCAGATAGTAAAGCGTATCTATCTCCCACAGCGCCGCGCTCAGGGTTTCCGGGCGGTACAGATCGACATACAGGCAGTTGACCTGCGGCCAGTTCTGCTCCTGCAGCCACTCGATGCGCCGCGCGGCGGCGGTAATCTGGTGCCCCTGTTCGATCAGGTGCGGGATCAGGTTCTGGCCTATATAGCCGCTGGCTCCAAGAACCAGTACGCGTTGGGGTGTCATCGGGCCGCCTTGTGCGGTAGAGGATTGGCAGAACGACAGGATGCCAAATTCAGGGTTTAAATGCACTTTTTGTATGGGTATAAGCCGGTTGCATCCGCCGCGGCGCGAGTTCACACTACGCGCCCCTTATCGCACGAAAAACCGAATGCCATGAAACTCAATGTGATTTGTTACGCCCTGCTGGGCCTGGCGCTGATCGCCAGCCTGTTCTCGCCGCATCCGGTGTGGATGTGGCTGCTGTCGGCCAACTTGCTGACGTTTCTGATCTACGGCGGCGATAAGCTGGCGGCGCGCAAGGGATGGCGACGGGTGCCGGAGACGACGCTGTTGCTGTTCGGCGCGTTGGGCGGCTGGTTGGGCGCGCTGCTGGCGCAGCAGCTGTTTCGCCACAAGACCCAGAAGCAGCCGTTTAAAACCTGGTTCATCCTCAGCGTGGCGCTCAATCTGGCGGCGGTGCTGGGGCTGTGGTACTGGGTTTACGGCCGCTGGATCTTCTGAGTGCGGGGCGCGGTCTGCGCCCCGAGCGATCAGGCGTGCTGCTGAAGAAACTCCCGCCACAGTTCGACCACCCGCTGCAGATCCTGACGGCTGGCGTCGAGGTGGGTCAGAATGCGCGTCAGCGGGCCGCTGCTGATCAGCACGCCGCGTTCGCGCATCCACGGGCCGAGTTTGGCCGCCAGCGCCGGCGTTTGGCGCAGGTACAGCACGTTGGTCTGCGCACCGGGATCGGCGATCTCCACGCCGATCTGCCGCAGCTGTTGCTCCAGCCAGACCGCGTTGTCATGGTCTTCGCGCAGCCGCGCGACGTTATGCTCCAGCGCGTAGAGGCCGGCCGCCGCCAAAATGCCGGCCTGGCGCAGCCCGCCGCCGGTCATCTTGCGCCAGCGCAGCGCGCGTTGGATGAAAGCCTCGCTGCCGCACAGCAGCGAGCCGACCGGCGCGCCCAACCCTTTCGACAGGCAAATGGTGAAGGTGTCGCAGTACTGCACGATCTCTTTCAGCGGCAGGTTCAGCGCCACGGCGGCGTTGAAGATGCGCGCGCCGTCGATATGCAGCGCCAACTGCCGCTCGCGGGTAAACTGCCACGCCTGCTGCAGGTAGGCCTGCGGCAAGACTCTGCCGCTGATGGTGTTTTCCAGGCTCAACAGCCGGGTGCGGGCGAAGTGGATATCGTCGGGTTTGATGGCGGCGGCGAGCTTGTCCAGCGGCAGCGTGCCGTCGGCGTCGGCCTCGATCGGCTGCGGCTGGATGCTGCCCAGCACCGCTGCGCCGCCGGCTTCGTATTTGTAGTTGTGCGCCTGCTGGCCGACCAGATATTCATCGCCGCGCTGGCAGTGGCTCAGCAGCGCCACCAGGTTGGCCTGGGTGCCGCTGGGCAGAAACAGCGCCGCTTCTTTGCCCGACAGACGCACCGCCTCCGCCTCCAGCGCGTTGACCGTCGGATCATCGCCGTAGACGTCGTCGCCGACTTCTGCCTGAGCCATCGCCTGGCGCATGGCGGCGCTGGGGCGGGTGACGGTGTCGCTGCGTAGATCGATAAGCATAGGGTTCCTGAAATGTAAGGGAGAGGAGAAGGGTACATGGCATCATATACCCTTTATTTTACCGGGGCAGCTTGCTTAACGCAGCCAGTTGGTTTTCGCCAGCTCGACCACTTCGTCGCCGCGGCCGTTGATGATGGCGCGCAGCATGTACAGGCTGAAGCCTTTCGCCTGTTCGAACTTGATCTGCGGCGGCATCGCCAGTTCTTGCTTGGCGGTGACCACGTCCAGCAGCGCCGGGCCGGGGTGCGCCAACATCTCCTGCAGCGCGCCGTCCAGATCGGAGGCTTTTTCCACGCGGATGCCCTTGATGCCGGCGGCGTTGGCGATCGCCGCGAAGTCCGGATTATGCAGATCGGTACCGTCGGTCAGGTAGCCGCCGGCCTTCATCTCCATCGCCACGAATCCCAGCACGCTGTTGTTGAACACCACGATTTTCACCGGCAGCTTGAGCTGCGCCAGCGACAGGAAATCGCCCATCAGCATGGTGAAGCCGCCGTCGCCGCACATGGCGATCACCTGTTTATCCGGCGCGGTGGCCTGAGCGCCGATCGCCTGCGGCATGGCGTTGGCCATCGAACCGTGGTTGAACGAACCGAGCAGGCGGCGCTTGCCGTTCATTTTCACGTAGCGGGCGGCCCACACCGTCGGCGTGCCGACGTCGCAGGTGAAGATGGCGTCGTCGCTGGCATAGTGGCTGAGCTGCTGCGCCAGATACTGCGGGTGGATCGGTTGGTCGTCGCCGGCGGTCGCCAGCCCGTCGAGATCCTTGCGCGCGTTGCGGTAATGCTCCAGCGCCTTGTCGAGGAACGCCCGATCGCGCTTCGGCTCCAGCTGCGGCAACAGGGCGGTGAGGGTGGTGTGGATATCGCCCACCAGCGCCATATTGACCGGGCAGTGCGCGCCGATGCTGCCGGGGTTGATGTCGATCTGAATGATGTTGGCGTTGGTGGGGTAGAACGCCCGATAGGGGAACTGGGTGCCGAGCAGCACCAGCGTGTCGGCGTTCATCATCGCGTGATAACCGGAGGAGAAACCGATCAGCCCGGTCATGCCGACGCTGTACGGGTTATCCCATTCAATATGTTCTTTGCCGCGCAGCGCGTGCACCACCGGCGCCTGCAGCAGTTCGGCCAGCTTGACCACTTCATCGTGCGCGCCGGCGCAGCCGCTGCCGCACATCAGGGTGATGTTCTTCGCCTTGTTCAGCGTTTCCGCCAGTTTGTTCAGCTCGCTCATCGGCGGCTGCACCAGCGGCAGCGCCGGGGTATGCCAGGTCACGGCCGCGTCTTCCGGCGCCATGCGCAGCGCCACGTCGCCCGGCAAGACGACCACCGACACGCCGCGATTGAGGATCGCCTTGCGCATGGCGATCTCCAGCACGCGCGGCAGCTGTTCCGGGTTGGAAACCAGTTCGCAATAGTGGCTGCATTCGCGGAACAGCTCCTGCGGATGGGTTTCCTGGAAGTAGCCGCTGCCGATTTCGCTGGAAGGGATGTGCGCGGCGATCGCCAGCACCGGCACATGGTTGCGGTGGCAGTCGAACAGGCCGTTGATCAGATGCAGGTTGCCGGGGCCGCAGGAACCGGCGCACACCGCCAACTGGCCGGTGAGCTGGGCTTCGGCGCCGGCGGCGAAGGCGGCCACCTCTTCATGGCGGGTGCCCAGCCATTCGATGGTGCCCATGCGGTGCAGGCTGTCGCTGAGGCCGTTGAGCGAATCGCCGGTCACGCCCCAAATGCGTTTTACGCCGGCTTGATCCAGCGTTTTGGCGATCAGTGTGGCTACGGTTTGCTTCATGGTTCCCCCAAACATGGTTTGAAAAACGATGTGGACTCGATCCGGTGAGTGGCAGCAGAACAACTGCAAGCATAGCTTACCGGCTGTGGACGAGATGCGGTCAGGAAGGGTAAAGAGCGTAGGACGGGGAAAAGTGTAACCGGGCTGGCCACGGGGAACTTGCCGATAAATGCCCCATCGCGGCGATGGGGCCAGGGATCACGCCAGGGTGACATCGCCCTGCAGCTGGCAACTGCAGGCCAGCACGTAGCCCTGCGCTACCTCTTCCTCGCTCAACGTCATGGTGCTGGTGGTGGTGTAGTCGCCCTCGAGGATGCGGGTTTTGCACGAACCGCATACTCCGGCGCGGCAGGCGGCGTTGACCGGCAGGGCATTGGCCTCCATCGCTGCCAGCAGGGTGCTGCCGACCGGCACGCGGAATTCGCGCAGCGGGCGGGCGGCGCGCAGCGTCAGCCCTTCGGTGGCGTCAGCCTGCGCCGTCGGCGTGTGGAACTGCTCCTTATGGAAACGCTCGGCCGGCACGCCGAGCCGGCGACAAAGTTGCTCCACCTGAGCCATGTAGGGCGCGGGGCCGCAGGTCATCACCGTGCGTTCGGCGATATCCGGCGCCGCCTGCCGCAGCGTCTGTTCATCGATGCGGCCGCTGAGGTAGCCGGGTTGCAGATCCTGCTCGGCCATCAGCGTCAGGCGCAGCTGCGGATGGGCGGCGCACAGCGCGCGCCATTGATCGGCGAAAATCGTGCCGGCGGGGGTGCGTACGTTAACGATCGCGGCGATATCGCAGGCCGGACGGTTAGCGGTCAGCCAGCGGCACATCGAGACGATCGGCGTCACGCCGCAGCCGGCCGCCAGCATCAGATAACGATCGGCCGGGTGGCGCTCGCAGCTGAATTCGCCCTGCGCGTCGGACAGCCACAGCGTGTTGCCGGGCTTGACCTCTTGCGTCAGCCAGCGCGACCCGATGCCGTCCGGCAGGCAGCGCACGCTGATGCTGAGAAAGCGGCTCTGGCCGGGCGAGGAGGAGAGCGTATAGGCGCGCAACGTCTCCTCGCTGTTGCGAATGCTGACCAGCGCGAACTGGCCAGCCTGGTAAGGGTAGAAAACGTCGCAGATCAGGTTCAGCGTCCAGACGTCGGCGGTTTCACGCTGGATGGAATGCACCTGCATGCGGTTCGGGCAAAGCGGAGTGGGTTGAGTCATCGGGCACCTCAAAAAGCAAAGGGGCCGGCGCAGGCGGCCCCATAACGTAACGGCATCAGGCGAGCAGCGCTGCGATATCCTGCTCGACGGTGGTGATCGGACGCAGGCCGAATTTCTCGTTGAGGATCGCCATCAGGTTGTCGGTCAGGAAGCCCGGTGCGGTCGGGCCGGTGACGATGTTTTTCACCCCCAGCGACAGCAGCGTCAGCAGAATGACGATTGCCTTCTGTTCAAACCACGACAGCACCAGGCTGAGCGGCAGCTCGTTGACGCTGCAGCCGAGCGTATCCGCCAGCTTGACCGCCAGCATGATGGCGGAGTAAGCGTCGTTGCACTGGCCGACGTCCAGCAGGCGCGGCAGCCCTTCCAGCGTGCCGAAATCCAGTTTGTTGAAACGGTATTTGCCGCAGGCCAGCGTCATGATCAGGCAGTCTTGCGGCACGCTGCGGGCGAAGTCGGTGAAATAGCTGCGTTCGTCACGGCTGCCGTCGCAGCCGCCCACCAGGAAGACGTGGCGCAGTTTTTTCTGCGACACCAGGTCGATGACCGTGTCGGCGGCGTTCAGCAGCGTCTGGCGGCCGAAGCCGACGGTGATCAGGTGCTCGATCTCGGTGTAAGGGAAGCCGTTCATGCCCTGCGCCTGGCGGATCACGGCGCCGAAGTCGTCGCCTTCCAGATGGTTGACGCCCGGCCAGCCGACGATACTGCGGGTCCAGATGCGATCGCCGTAGTTGCCGACGTTAGGATCGATGATGCAGTTGGAGGTCATCACGATCGGGCCGGGGAATTTGGCGAATTCCGTCTGCTGGTTTTGCCAGCCGCTGCCGTAGTTGCCCACCAGGTGCTTGAATTTTTTCAGTTCCGGATAGCCGTGCGCCGGCAGCATTTCACCGTGGGTGTAGACGTTGACGTTTTGCCCTTCGGTTTGCTCGAGCAGCATGCGCAGATCTTTGAGATCGTGGCCGGAAATCAGAATGGCTTTCCCGGCTACAGGGCGCACGTTGACCGCGCTGGGCTGCGGATCGCCGTAGGCCTGGGTCTCACCGCGATCGAGGATCGCCATCACGTTGAAGTTCATCTTGCCGATGCCCATGGCGTTGTTCAGCAGGGTATCGACGTCGCGCGGCCGGGTGCCGAGCCAGGCCATGAAAGCGTGGTAGTCGGCATAGAGCTGTTCGTCGAACTGGCCGAGCACGTGCGCGTGTTCCATATAGGCCGCCGCGCCTTTCAGGCCATACAGACACAGCAGGCGCAAACCGTGTACGTCGTCGCCGACCTCGGCCTTGTCGCTGTCGAGGGCAAACTGCGCCGCCTGCTGCAGCAGCGCAGGCATATCGTCGCCGGCCAGCTGCAGCGCCGCCATCGGGTGATCGACGCGCACGCCGCCATCCAGCAGCCGGCAACGGGCGGCCAGCGAGTCGCGCAGCAGCAGGGTTTCCCGCGCGTAACCGATGATGCGCTGGGAGTCGAAGTTAACGTTGGTCAGGGTGGAGAAGAAGGCGCGCGGGGCGAAGCTGTCGATTTCGTGGTCGACGATGCCCAGCGAACGCGCCTGCAGCGCCCAGGCGGAGAGGCCCTGCAGCGCCGCCACCAGCAGATCCTGCAGATCGGAGGTTTCCGCCGTTTTGCCGCACATGCCCTGAGCATACGCGCAGCCGTTGCCTGCCGGGGTTCGAATGGTTTGTTCACATTGCACACAGAACATAGTCGCTTCCTTTTATTTTTAAAGTTGCATTTATAATGCTTGTTTAAAAGCATAGATCGGCGATCGGGGTTGCAAAAGGCTTTTGTGCGACTACTGCGGGCAAGTTTGATTTAGCGCAATTTTGCCGTGCGGATGGGAATGATTACGCTTTGGGGGCCGGGTGGCCCCCAAGGGGAAAGGATCAGGAGAACAGGGCGATCAGCACCGGCGCCAGCAGGCTCAGCAGGAAGCCGTGCACGATGGCGGGCGGCACCATGTCCAGTCCGCCGCTGCGCTGCAGCACCGGCAGGGTGAAGTCCATCGAGGTGGCGCCGCACAGGCCGAGGGCGGTGGAGCGGCTGCGGCGCACCAGCGTCGGGATCAGCATGATCGCCACCAGCTCGCGCGCCAGATCGTTGAAGAACGCGGCGCTGCCCATCACCGGGCCGTAGGCGTCGGTGATCAGAATGCCGGACAGCGAGTACCAGCCGAAGCCGGAGGCCATCGCCAGCCCGGCCTTGACCGGCAGCCCCAGCAGCTGCGCCGCCAGCGCGCCGCCGGCCAGAGACGCGACGACCACCGCCAGCGCCACCAGCGTGCCGCGGCGGTTGAGCACGATCTGGCGCAGCGTCATGCCGCTGTTGCGCAGCTGAATGCCGACCAGCAACAGCAGGAAGATCAGCGCATATTCGCTGCCTTTATGGGCGAACTGCAGCCATTGCCACTGCGTCAGGCCGAGCAGGAAGCCGCCGAGCACCACGCCGCACAGCTTGAGCGACTCCAGCGCCATATGCACGCGCGAAGGCAGCTTTTCCTGTTTATGGCTGCTGCGCCACGGCATGCGCCGCTCCAGCAGCGCCAGCAACAGCAGATTGGCGCAGAGAATGCAGAAGAAGAACGCCGCGCTGTACTGGAAGATCAGCATCAGATTGCTGCTGAGATTCTCCATAAACGCCAGGCTGATGCCCATGAAAAACAGGATCACATACACCATCCAGCTCAGCAGGCGGTTGATCAGCACCAGCAGCGGGCGATGGCGTAAGGGAATGAGGTAACCGACAATCAGCGGTAACAGAATAATCAACAGTCCTGAGTACATGGTGCAACGAGTGTCCTTGAGTTTTGATGCGCGACGAACGGCGGCGAGGAGCACACGCTAACCAAAAGCCCGGCCGGAGTAAAGCGGCAGATTTGACGCTGGCCGCTTGACCTGCAAGGGGTTTTTTGACCATGCTCTGTGAAAGTCGCCTCATTGAAGAGGCGACGGCGCGCACGGGAGGCGGCGGATGTTCTTGGAGCGTATCGAAATTGTAGGTTTTCGCGGTATTAATCGGCTGTCCCTGATGCTGGACGACAATACGCTGTTGCTCGGCGAAAACGCCTGGGGTAAATCCAGCCTGCTGGATGCGCTGACGCTGCTGCTGGCGCCGGAGCAGAAACTGTATCGATTTGAAGCGCACGACTTCCATTTTCCCCCCGGTGAGGAGGCGGCCAAAGAGCGCCACCTGCAGGTGGTATTCACCTTCTGCGAGAAAGACATCGGCCACGCGCACCTGCCGCGCTACCGCCATCTGACGCCGTTGTGGGTCAAGGGGGAAGACGGCCTGAGCCGCATTCATTACCGCTGCGAGGGCGAGCTGGCCGATGACGGCACGGTGTGCACCTGGCGCGGTTTTCTCGACGCCGACGGCAACGCCTTTCAACTGCACCATATCGAACAACTGGCCCACGCCATCATCCGCATCCACCCGGTTTTGCGCCTGCGCGACGCGCGCTTTATTCGCCGCCTGCGCCCCAGCAGCCTCGGCGATGAACGCAAACCCGATACGCAGGCGTTGGCGCAGCAGCTGGATCAGCTGACGCGCGAGCTGGTGCGCAATCCGCAGAAGCTGACCAACGGCGAGCTGCGTCAGGGGCTGGCGGCGATGCAGCAGTTGCTCGAGCACTACTTTGCCGAGCAGAGCTCGCAGGTGGCGCGGCCGCGCCGCCGCGGCGGTGAACCGGAGCAGGACGCCTGGCGCGCGCTGGACGGCATCAACCGCATGGTTGCCGAGCCGAACAGCCGCAGCATGCGTCTGATCCTGCTGGGCATGTTTTCCACCCTGCTGCAGGCCAAGGGCGACGTCAAGCTGGATCCGCACGCCCGGCCGCTGCTGCTGGTGGAAGACCCGGAAACTCGCCTGCATCCGATCATGCTGTCGGTGGCCTGGGGGCTGCTCAATCAGCTGCCGCTGCAGCGCATCACCACCACCAACTCCAGCGAATTGGTGTCGCTGGTGCCGGTGGAGCACGTGTGCCGGCTGGTGCGCGAGTCGGGCCGCGTCGCGACCTATCGTCTCGGGCCGCGCGGGTTGAGCGCCGAAGACGGGCGGCGCATCGCGTTTCACATCCGTTTCAACCGGCCGTCGTCGCTGTTCGCCCGCTGCTGGCTGCTGGTGGAGGGCGAGACCGAAGTGTGGCTGCTGAACGAACTGGCGCGCCAGTGCGGCTATCATTTCGAGGCGGAAGGGGTAAGGGTCATCGAATTCGCTCAGTGCGGCCTGAAGCCGCTGCTGCGCTTCGCCCGCCGCATGGGCATCGAGTGGCATGCGCTGGTGGACGGCGATGAGGCGGGCAAAAAGTACGCCAACACCGTGCGCAGCCTGCTGGACAATCATGAAGACAACGAACGCGATCGGCTGACCGCGCTGCCGGCGCCGGACATGGAACACTTCATGTTCCGCGAAGGGTTCGCCCCGGTCTATCACCGAATGGCGTCGGTGCCGATCAACGCGCAGATGCCGGTGCGCAAGGTGATCCTGAAAGCGGTCCACCACTCTTCGAAGCCGGATCTGGCGATCGAGGTCGCGATGCAGGCCGGCGAATGGGGCACGGACTCGGTGCCGCCGCTGCTGAAGAAAATGTTCTCACGGGTGATTTGGCTGGCGCGCGGCCGGGCGGACTGACGGCCCGCCGGGCGTTATCGGGCGCAGAAGTGCGCCGCCAATCCCTGTTCCAGCTCGTCCAGCAGTTGATAGCGGCGGCGATACTCGGCGCGCTTCTTGCTGGCGATCTCTTCGATCGGCTTGCGGACGATGCGTTCGGGCAGCAGGAAATAGCCGCTGTCGAGCGGTTTGGCGCCCATCGACAGCCAGAACTGATCGTAATCGGCGTGCAGCTTGTCCTTCTTCTTACTCTGGTAGCGCCAGTTTTGATAGATATGGGTGGCGTTGCCGACCGCCACGATCCGGCGGATGCCGAGGTGCCGCGCCAGCGTGCAGATGCCTTCCAGCACCAGCCGTTTAGGGAACAGGCCGTGACACTCTTTGGTAGTGTGCTGGATCTCGGCGTGCGGCACGTCATGGTTCGCGCCCTGCAGGCCGCCGATGAACAACGTCGGCTGCTGCTGATAATGCATCAGCGCAAAGGTGATCTCCGCCAGCATCACGCCGTTGGCGTTGCGCAGCAGCAGCGTGGCTTCCCCTTCCTTATTCAGTTTGTCGATCGCCGCCAGCTCCAGCGTGATCGGCGCTTCGTTCTTGCCCATCGCGCTGGCCAGCACGAAGGCATGCGGGCCGAGGTGGCCGAGGCGCATCTTCAGCGGCATGCGCTGTACGATGAGATCGTAATGATCGCGCAGGGCGAACAGGCATTCGATCTTGCTCATGTTGGCCGCCAGGTAGGGACGATGCAGTTTGCACGGCAGGTTCGGCTGCGCGCTCAGGATCTCCTCCAGCAGCGGATTGCTGGCCAGGGTGCTGAGCAGGCCGCTGGTGGTGCGCCAGTTGAGCAGCGAACGGCCGAGAAACTTCAGGCGAAACGAGGTTTTTTTCCAGGCGTTGCTCGGTGCCTTTTCGCCATTGATCAGCGCCGTCATCAGTTGCCAGCCGTTAAGCGGCCGGGCGGAGGCGAGTGGGTAGCTGAGCTGTGACATGATGAAATCCTTGGCTGTGTTGAATGGCGCTATTTCATCAAGGCTTCACTAAACGGGAGTTCAATGCCGAACTGTAACCAAGCGTGTCTCCACATTGTGTTGAGCTAAGGTTTAGTTATTCCCTACGGTGCGTGCTAATTTAGCTCCGCCGCCGCAATGGGCGGTTGATATTCACAAGCACAGGCAGGTCAATTTTGACAGGGTTTAAAGGACATAAACGCCGCTGGATACTCGCACTGGCGGTGATTGCGGCGATTGCCGCGGCGGCCGTTTGGCACTTCCGCCATCCGGCGCCGACCGATTTCAAAACGGTAAAGGTCACCAAGCGCGATCTGCAGCAGAACGTGTTGGCGACCGGCCAGCTGGACGCAGTGCGCAAGGTTGACGTCGGCGCGCAGGTCAGCGGGCAGTTGGAAAAGCTGTATGTCGAGATCGGCGACAAGGTGAAAAAAGGTCAGTTGCTGGGGGTTATCGATCCGCAACAGGCGCAGAACAGCATCCGTGAAGGCGAGGCGACGCTGCGCGAGCTGCATGCGCAACTGCTGCAGGCGCAAGCGGAACAGCAGCTGGCGGCGGTTACGCTGCAGCGCAACCAGGCGCTGGCCAAACTGCAGGCGGTATCGCGTCAGGATCTGGATCAGGCGGCGACGCAGCTGGCGGTGAAGAAGGCGCAGGTAGGCACCATCAATGCGCAGATCGCCCGCAACCAGGCCAGCCTGGATACCGCCAAGATCAATCTGGCCTATACCCGCATCGAAGCGCCGATGGATGGCGACGTGGTGCAGATCACCACGCTGCAGGGCCAGACGGTGATCGCGGCGCAACAGGCGCCGAACATTCTGACGCTGGCGGATCTCGGCACCATGCTGGTGAAGGCGCAGGTCTCGGAGGCCGACGTCATTAACCTCAAGCCGGGTCAGAAGGCCTGGTTCACGGTGCTGGGCGATCCGACCCGGCGCTT
Source organism: Serratia sp. CY52157 (assembly GCF_052168495.1). Lineage (NCBI taxonomy): Bacteria > Pseudomonadati > Pseudomonadota > Gammaproteobacteria > Enterobacterales > Yersiniaceae > Serratia > Serratia sp. CY52157. The sequence goes on from NZ_JBJNMO010000001.1 coordinate 40,552, forward strand.
CGACGGCGTGCTGAAAGACATTCAGCCGACGCCGGAAAAAGTCAACAACGCCATCTTCTATTACGCGCGTTTCGAAGTGCCCAACCCGGAAAGGCTGCTGCGCTTGCAAATGACGGCGCAGGTGCACATTCAGCTGGCCGGCGTCCAGCAGGCGCTGGTGATCCCGCTGGCGGCGCTGGGCGATCAGATCGCCGACAATCGCTACCACGTTTCGGTGCTGAAACAGGGCAAGGAAGAGAAGCGTGAGGTGGCCATCGGCCTGCGCAACAATATCGATGTGCAGATCCTCAGCGGGCTCGAGGCGGGCGATGAGGTGATCGTCAGCCGCGGCGGCGTGGAGGCCGGCTGATGGCGGCGCTGTTGCAGCTGAACGGCATTCGCCGCAGCTACCGTTCCGGCGAGCAGACGGTGGAGGTGCTGAAGGGGATCAGTCTGAGCATCGACGCCGGTGAAATGGTGGCGATCATGGGGGCTTCCGGCTCCGGCAAATCGACGCTGATGAACATTCTCGGCTGCCTGGACAAGCCGAGCGCCGGCGTCTATCGGGTGGCCGGCCAGGACGTGGCGACGCTGAGCGACGATGCGCTGGCGCAGCTGCGGCGCGAGCATTTCGGCTTTATCTTTCAGCGTTATCATCTGCTGCCGCACCTGAGCGCGGCGCATAACGTCGAGGTGCCGGCGGTGTACGCCGGGCTGGGCAAAGCGGCGCGGCGCGAACGGGCGGAGGCGCTGTTGCGCCGTCTGGGGCTGGGGGAGCGCGTCAACTATCGGCCGAGCCAGCTTTCCGGCGGCCAGCAGCAGCGCGTCAGTATCGCCCGCGCGCTGATGAACGGCGGGCAGGTGATCCTGGCGGATGAGCCGACCGGCGCGCTCGACAGCCATTCCGGCGAAGAGGTGATGGCGATCCTCAAACAGTTGTGCGCCCAGGGCCACACGGTGATCCTGGTGACTCACGATCCGGCGGTGGCGCGCCAGGCTGAACGGATCATCGAGATCCGCGACGGCGAAATCATCGCCGATTCCCGTCCGGCGCCGTCGGAGGATGCCCAGGCCAAGCCGCTGACGCTGGCCGCCGCGGCGCCTTCCTGGCGGCAGATGGGCGGCCGCTTTCGCGAAGCGCTGGTCATGGCCTGGCGCGCGATGGCGGCCAACAAGATGCGCACCGCGCTGACCATGCTCGGCATCATTATCGGCATCGCCTCGGTGGTATCGATCCTGGTGATCGGCGACGCCGCCAAGCAGATGGTGCTGGCGGACATCAAATCGATCGGCACCAACACCGTCGATATCTACCCCGGCAAGGACTTCGGCGACGACGATCCGACCTACCGGCAATCGTTGAAATACGGCGATCTCGACGCGCTGCGCGAACAGCCGTACATCAGCGCGCTGTCGCCGAGCATCAGCAGCAGCATGCGGCTGCGGCTGGGCAACGTCGACGCGGCGGCCAACGTCAACGGCGTCAGCGAGCAGTTCTTCCGCGTGTACGGCATGAGCTTTACCCAGGGCGTTGGCATCGACCCGATGCAGGTGCAGTCACAGGCGCAGACGGTGGTGATCGACGCCAATACCCAACGGCGGCTGTTCCCGCACCAAAAAAACGTGGTGGGCGAGGTGATCCTGGTGGGCAACATGCCGGCGACGGTGGTCGGCGTGGCTAAAGAGAAGCAGTCGATGTTCGGCAGCAGCAAGACGCTGAACGTGTGGGTGCCGTACAGCACCATGGCCAACCGGCTGATGGGCAACAGCTATTTCGATTCGATCACCGTGCGCATCCGCGACGGCTACGACAGCAAGGAAGCGGAACAACAGCTGTCGCGTCTGCTGACGTTGCGCCACGGCAAGAAGGATTTCTTCACCTATAACATGGACAGCCTGGTGCAAACCGCGGAGAAAACCACTCGCACGCTGCAGCTGTTCCTGACGCTGGTGGCGGTGATTTCGCTGGTGGTGGGCGGCATCGGCGTGATGAACATCATGCTGGTGTCGGTGACCGAGCGCACGCGCGAGATCGGCATCCGCATGGCGGTGGGCGCGCGTTCCGGCGATGTGTTGCAGCAGTTTCTGATCGAGGCGGTATTGGTTTGCCTGGTGGGGGGCGCGCTGGGGATTACGCTGTCGTTCGCTATCGGTTTGGCGGTGCAGCTGGTGTTGCCGGGTTGGCAGATCAGTTTCCCGCCGGCGGCGTTGCTGAGCGCGTTCCTCTGTTCCACCGGCATCGGCGTGGTGTTCGGCTATCTGCCGGCGCGCAATGCCGCGCGGCTGAATCCGATCGATGCGCTGGCGCGCGAGTAAGTCACAGGCATAAAAAATGCCAGTCACACGGCGGCTGGCATTTTTATCGCAGTCAGAGTCAGTGCAGCGCGACGCTGCCGGAAGCGTTTAGGACAGCGCCTCGCTTTCCACTGGCACAATAAGACTGGCATGGTTGCCTTTGGGCCCTTGATGCACGTCAAAGCTGACCTGCTGGCCCGCCTTCAACGTTCTGTAACCATCCATCTTGATTGTGGAATAATGCGCGAAAATATCTTCGCCGCCGCCGGCTGGGCAGATGAAGCCAAAACCTTTGGCGTTGTTAAACCATTTAACAGTACCCGTCTCCATGCTTTTACATCCCTCGCAACGCTATTTTAAGTGAGATGAATAACTGATTTCGCACTCGCCGTGGGCGAGTAGCAGGGTGGACAAGGGGTGGTTAAAAGACCACCAGCCACGAATTTACACTCTAGAGCAAATGATCGGGGCGTCAAGGGATCGGCTTTTGTCGGCGGGGAGCAGTTCACCAAAGTTTGAAGCAGGTAACGCTATTGCCACGATTCAGTCACAATTGGCCCGTTTTTTTGCGCACGTTACAGTGCGGCGGGACGATGCCGAAGATGATAAAATAGTAACTATCCCCACTTTGAATAACCGAAACCTGTCCCCATATCAGAGGGCAGAGCAGAGAAGATGAGCAGCGATGGGCAATAACAACGATTGGCTAAACTTTGAACACTTGGCCGAAGAAAAACAAATCGATGCGGTAAAACCGCCGTCTATGTATAAAGTTATACTTAACAACGACGATTACACACCGATGGAATTTGTGATTGACGTTCTGCAAAAGTTCTTTTCTTATGATATTGAACGCGCAACGCAACTGATGCTCACGGTCCACTATCAAGGCAAGGCGATCTGTGGTGTTTTTACCGCCGAGGTGGCGGAAACCAAAGTCGTCCATGTGAACCGGTACGCAAGGGAGAACGAGCATCCGTTGCTTTGTACGCTGGAAAAAGCCTGAATAAGGCAATCTATTGGGGAGGTGCTTATGCTCAATCAAGAACTGGAACTCAGTCTCAACATGGCTTTCGCCAGGGCGCGTGAGCACAGACACGAGTTTATGACCGTGGAGCACCTGTTGCTGGCGTTGCTGAGCAACCCTGCCGCGCGAGAAGCGCTCGAGGCATGTACGGTGGATCTGGCCGCGTTGCGCCAGGAGCTGGAAGCCTTCATCGAACAAACCACACCGACGCTGCCCGCCGGCGAAGAAGAGCGTGACACTCAGCCGACGCTCAGCTTCCAGCGCGTGCTGCAGCGCGCGGTCTTCCATGTGCAATCCTCCGGCCGCAGCGAAGTGTCCGGCGCCAACGTGTTGGTGGCTATTTTCAGCGAGCAGGAATCGCAGGCGGCCTATCTGCTGCGCAAGCACGACGTCAGCCGTCTCGACGTGGTGAACTTCATTTCACATGGCACGCGTAAAGACGAGCCGGGCCAAGCGCCGAATGCGGAAAACCCGGTGAACGAAGAGCAGTCCGGAGGGGAAGACCGTATGGAAAACTTCACCACCAACCTCAATCAGTTGGCCCGTGTGGGCGGCATCGATCCGCTGATCGGCCGCGATCGTGAGCTGGAGCGCGCGATTCAGGTGCTGTGCCGTCGTCGTAAAAACAACCCGCTGCTGGTCGGCGAATCCGGCGTGGGCAAGACCGCCATCGCCGAAGGCCTGGCCTGGCGTATCGTGCAGGGCGACGTGCCGGAAGTGATGGCGGACTGCACGCTGTATTCGCTGGATATCGGTTCACTGCTGGCCGGCACCAAATACCGCGGCGACTTCGAGAAACGCTTCAAGGCGCTGCTCAAGCAGCTGGAACAGGATCAGAACAGCATCCTGTTCATCGATGAAATTCACACCATCATCGGCGCCGGTGCGGCTTCCGGTGGGCAAGTGGATGCCGCCAACCTGATCAAACCGCTGCTGTCGAGCGGCAAGATCCGGGTGATCGGCTCGACCACCTACCAGGAGTTCAGCAACATCTTCGAAAAGGATCGCGCTCTGGCGCGCCGTTTCCAGAAGATCGATATCACCGAACCGACGGCGGAAGAGACCGTTCAGATCATTAACGGCCTGAAGGCCAAGTATGAAGCGCACCACGACGTGCGTTATACCGCCAAGGCGATCCGCGCCGCGGTGGAGCTGTCGGTGAAATACATCAACGATCGCCATCTGCCGGACAAGGCGATCGACGTGATCGACGAGGCGGGCGCCCGCAGCCGGTTGATGCCGGCCAGCAAGCGCAAGAAAACCGTCAACGTGGCCGATATCGAATCCGTGGTGGCGCGTATCGCTCGCATCCCGGAGAAAACCGTGTCGGCCAGCGATCGCGACGTGCTGAGAAACCTGGGCGATCGCTTGAAGATGCTGGTATTCGGTCAGGATCAGGCGATCGAAGCGTTGACGGAAGCGATCAAGATGAGCCGCGCCGGTCTGGGCCACGAGCGCAAGCCGGTCGGTTCCTTCCTGTTCGCCGGGCCGACCGGGGTCGGGAAAACCGAGGTCACCGTACAGCTGGCCAAGGCGATGGATATCGAGCTGCTGCGTTTCGACATGTCCGAGTACATGGAGCGGCATACCGTCAGCCGTCTGATCGGCGCGCCTCCGGGCTACGTCGGTTACGATCAGGGCGGGCTGCTGACCGATGCGGTGATCAAGCATCCGCATGCGGTGGTGCTGCTCGATGAGATCGAGAAGGCGCACCCGGACGTGTTCAACCTGCTGCTGCAGGTGATGGACAACGGCACGCTGACCGACAACAACGGCCGCAAGGCGGACTTCCGCAATGTGATCCTGGTGATGACCACCAACGCCGGTGTGCGGGAAACCGAACGCAAGTCGATCGGCCTGGTGCAGCAGGACAACAGCACCGACGCGATGGAAGAGATCAAGAAGGTGTTTACGCCGGAATTCCGCAACCGTCTGGACAACATCATCTGGTTCAACCATCTGTCTACCGAGGTGATCCAGCAGGTGGTCGACAAGTTTATCGTCGAACTGCAGGCGCAGCTGGATGCGAAGGGCGTCTCGCTGGAAGTGAGCGACGAAGCGCGCGACTGGCTGTCGGTGAAGGGCTACGACCGTGCGATGGGCGCTCGTCCGATGGCGCGCGTCATGCAGGAAAACCTGAAGAAACCGTTGGCCAACGAATTGCTGTTCGGTTCGCTGGTGGACGGCGGTTCCGTGAAGGTCGAGCTGGACAAGGACAAGAAACAGCTGACTTACCACTTCCTCAGCGCCGCCAAGCGCAAGGCGGACGAGGGCGCGGTGCACTAAGGCTGCCTGCAGGCAAAGAAAAAGCGATGCTTCGGCATCGCTTTTTTTTATGGGTGAGATTCACCGTACAACAGAAACGAGTGAGCCCTCTCAGTTTACCTGCGCACCTGCAACCCGTTGTTTAAAGTCGCTGCGGGGGTAAACGGAAAGGGCTCCCGAGGGATTACATCCTCGATGCCGCCAGCGTGTGGCGCGCGATGAGCCGATTAACGGCTACGGAAGACAATGCGGCCTTTGCTCAGGTCGTACGGGGTCAGCTCTACAGTGACTTTGTCGCCCGTCAGGATGCGGATATAGTTTTTACGCATTTTACCGGAGATGTGTGCGGTTACCACGTGCCCGTTTTCCAATTCAACGCGGAACATGGTGTTGGGCAGCGTATCAAGAACGGTGCCCTGCATTTCAATATTGTCTTCTTTGGCCATCGAATCCTCTAGGTCTAACTACCTTAGTTTTTAACCGGCAAGATAATGCCGAAAAACCCCCATTATGTAAAGATGTGTCGGTGAACATTGCACCGTTTCCATCAATTAGTTTACTGGATAGGGCGGTTCAACCGGCTGTGGGGATATGACTTGCGGCGCCCAGCACGCCGGCGCCAAAGGCCGCCGTTGAAGGGTGCTGAGCTGCTGCAAAAATTGACGGCGCGGAATTTCACGCGCGCCAAGGCGGGCAGTGTGAGCGTTCAGCACCTGGCAGTCAATCAATTCCCCGCCATAAGCGGCAAAATGGCGGCAAAAGGCCATCAATGCGCATTTTGAGGCGTTGGTGACGCGGCTGAACATCGATTCGCCGCAGAACAACGCGCCCTGCGCCACGCCGTACATGCCGCCAACCAGTTGATCATCCTGCCAGACCTCCACCGAGTGCGCGTAGCCGAGGCGATGCAGGTGCTGATAGGCGCGCTGCACCTCCGGGCCGATCCAGGTGCCTTCATCCGGCCGGTGGGCGCAGGCGGCGATCACCGCGGCGAAGTCGTGATTGAGCGTGATGCGAAACGGATCGTGGCGCAGAAAGCGTTTCAGGCTGCGGTTAAGATGAAACTCGGCCGGGAACAGCACCGCACGCGGGTCGGGCGACCACCACAGGATGGCCTCTCCCGGCGAATACCAGGGGAAGATGCCGCGCTCATAGGCCGCCAGCAGCCGCGGCGCCGTGAGGTCGCCGCCGATCGCCAGTAGGCCGTTGGGGTCGCGCAGGGCGCCCTCAGGCGAGGGAAACGCCAGCGACTGCGGGGAGAGCTTAACGATGCGCATACAGGGTCTCTGCGTCCTCTACGGGCCGATTAAGGCGCCAGGTTGCTGATACGGTTGCGAAAGCGGGCATAGCGGCCCTGCTGGCGCATCAGGGCCGCGTGATTGCCCTGTTCGACAATCCGGCCGTCGTCCATCACGCAAATGCGGTCGAGATGTTCCAGGCCGTACAGGCGGTGCGTCACCAGAATCAGCGTTTTGCCCTGACAATGCCGGCGCAGCAGCGCCAGGATCTGCTGCTCGGTTTCGGCGTCCAGCCCTTCGGTCGGTTCGTCAAGCAGCAGCAGCGGGGCCGGATGCAGCAGCGCGCGGGCGATACCCAGTCGGCGTTGTTCGCCGCCGGACAGCTGCCGGCCGCCTTCGCCGAGCCAGGCGTTCAGCCCGCCGTCGCCGGCCAGCAATTTGCCGAGCCCCACCTGCTGCAGGACGTCACTCAAACGAGCGTCGTCGGCATCCGGTGCGGCCAGCCGCAGGTTTTCCCGCAGCGTATCGCTGAAGATATGCACTCGCTGGCTGACGACCGTGGTCATTCGGCGCAGCGTGGTTTCATCATAATCCTCCAGCGGTTCGCCGTTGAGCAGAATTTTGCCGCCGTCGGTGCGCCAGGCGCGGGTCAGCAGCTGCAGCAGGGTGGACTTGCCGCAGCCGGTGCGGCCGAGCAAGGCGATGTGTTCGCCGGCCGCCACCTCAAGCGTGACGTCGCGCAGCACCGGCTGCGGCTGATCGGGGTAGGTGAAACTCAGCTGCTGCAGGCTGAGCTGCGCCCGGTCGGCAGCGGCCGGGCCGGCGGCAGGGAAGGTGACTTCCGGTTGGCGATCGATGATCTGTTTGACCCGCGTGGCGGAGGCGATCACCTGACCGAGATGCTGGAAGGCGCCGGCCACCGGCATCAGCGCTTCGAACGACGCCAGCGCGGCGAAGACAAACAGCGCGATCAACGCGCCGGGTTGGGTATCGCCGCCGATGCCCGCGGCGGTCAGCCACAGCAGCAGCGTCACCGTCAGCCCGCTGGCGAGGATCATCAGCGCCTGCGCCTTGCCGCTCAGCGAGGCCTGCTGCCACTGGCGGCGTTGCCACCGCTGTTCGGTGGCGTTCAGCGTCTGGCGGAAGTCGTTGACGGCACCGAACACCACCAGTTCCGCCTGCCCCTGCAGCCAGGCGGTCAGGTCGGTGCGGTATTGACCGCGCAGCGCGGTGAGTTGGCCGCCGATCGGTTTGCCGGCGCGATAGAACACCGGCGGCACCAGCAGCAGCAACAGCAGCAGAATGCCGCCCAGCGTCAGGGCGAGCGCAGGATCCAGCCAGCTCAGGCCGTAAGTGACGACCAGGATCACCACCGCCGCACTGATCAGCGGCGAGATCACCCGCAGATAAAGATGATCCAGCGTGTCCACGTCCGCCACCAGGCGGTTGAGCAGGTCGGCCTGGCGGAAACGGGCGATGCCGCCCGGCGTCAGCGGCAGGATCTTGCTGAAGGTGAACACCCGCAGGTGCGACAGCACGCGGAAGGTAGCGTCGTGGCTGACCACGCGCTCGGCGTAGCGCCCGGCGGTGCGGAAGATCGCCGCGCCGCGTACGCCGGCGGCGGGCAGCATGTAGTTGAAGGTTAGCAGGCCCGCCAATCCGGCCAGCGAAGAGGCGGCCAGGAACCAGCCGGAGAGCGCCAGCAGGCCGATGCTGGCCAGCAGGGTGACGATCGCCAAAATGATGCCCAGGCTAATCAGCAGGCTATGGCGGCGATACAACGCCAAAAACGGCAGCAACACGCGCATGATTAAAGCTCCCCGCGGCGGTGGGCGATCAGAGTGGCGAACAGGCCCGGTTGGGCGCTGAGGGTGGCGTAATCGCCCTGTTGCACGATACGCCCGTTATCCATCACCCAAATCTGATCGTAGTCTTCGGTATCTTCCAGCTGATGCGTCACCAGCAGGGTGGTTTGTTGATGCGAAGCGGCATTCAACGCCTGCATCACCCGTTGTTCGCTATGGGCATCGAGGCTGGCGGCCGGTTCATCGAGCAGCAGCAAGCGGCGCGGGCCGATCAGCGCCCGGGCGACCGCCACGCGCTGCGCCTGGCCGACCGACAGACGGGCGGCGTTATCGCCCACTTCGGTGTCGAGCCCCTGTGGCAGATACGGCAACAGCTCGCTGACGTAGGCGTGTTCCACCGCCTGCTGCAGCTGCGTTTCGTCGGCCTGCGGGCAGCCCAGCAGGATATTGGCGCGCAAGGTTTGCGCCGGCAGGTGCGGGTTTTGCCCGACCCAGCTCAGCTGCTGCCGCCAGTTCTCTGCGGACAGGTCACGCAGTTCGATGCCGTTGACGGTCAACGATCCACGGTAGGGCAGGAAGCCGAGCAGCAGATTGAGCAGCGAACTTTTGCCGGCGCCGCTCAGCCCGACCAGCGCCACGCGCTGCTGCGGTTGCAGGGTGAAACTCAGCGGCCCGGCCAGCAACACGCCGTTCGGCGACAGAATTTCCAATTCGTTCGCCTGTAGCGTCAGCGGTTGCTCGGCGGGCAACTTCCGCGTGCCGTTGCCCATCTGCTCGCCTTCGGCGCGGAGGAAGGTTTCCAGCGCTTCCGCCGCGCCGACCGCCTGCGCCTTGGCATGGTAGAAGGTGCCGAGATCGCGCAGCGGTTGGAAGAACTCAGGCGCCAGAATCAGCACCAGAAAACCGGAAAACAGCGTTACGCCGAGGCCATAGCTGCCGAAGTTGAGTTCGCCGAGGTAAGAAAAGCCGAAATACACCGCCACTACGGCGATGGAGATCGACGCGAAGAACTCCAGCACGCCGGAGGAGAGGAAGGCCATGCGCAGCACTTCCATGGTGCGGCTGCGGAAGTCTTCGGAGGATTTGGCGATCTGCGCGGTTTCGGCCTGCGCGCGGTCGAATAGCCGCAGGGTGTCCAGGCCGCGCAGGCGGTCGAGGAAGTTACCGCTCAATCGCGCCAGCGCCACAAAGTTGCGGCGGTTGGCGTCGGCGGCCCCCATGCCCACCAGCGCCATAAACAGCGGGATCAGCGGCGCGGTCGCCAACAGAATCAAACCGGCGGCCCAGTTGATCGGGAAGACGGCGACCAAGATCAGCAGCGGGATAAACACCGCCAGATACATCTGCGGCAGATAGCGCGAGTAATAGTCCTGCATATCCTCGATCTGCTCGACGATGATGCTGGCCCAGCTGCCCGCCGGTTTGCCCTGGATCCAGGCCGGCCCGAGCTGCTGCAGCTTATCCAGCACCTGCCGGCGCATACGCTGGCGGATCACCTGCCCACACAGAAAACCGACCCGTTCCCGCAGCCAGCTCAGCAGCGCCCGCAGCGCGAACGCGACGGCCAGCCAGATAAACGAAGGGATCAGTTGCTCACGCGGGGTATGTTCGATGATCAGGGCGTGCAGCAGGCTGGCCAGCAGCCACGCCTGCGCCACGATCAGCAGGCCGCTGAACAGCCCCAACAGCATGGAAAGGCGCAGCCAACGCTGCGCTAACGAACTCTGGGTTTTAAGCCAACGGGTTAACTGTTGCTGTCTGGTTTTTTTCATCAGATATGCGTCTGCGTCGCCGGCGCCCGTTTGTTACGGGCTGGGTTAACGTATTGTTAAATAATAGTGTTTGGCGCAATCGGCGACAAACAAGCGAGGCCTCATGTTACCTCGTGACCCGGCAGACTGAAAAGAATAAAGCGGGCAAATATGGCTATAACAGATGGGAGGGAGAGATTGCTGAACCCAGAAACAAAAAAAGCGGCTCGAGAGCCGCTTTTTGCCGATGATGAAAACGTCTTAGCAGACTTCTGCGCCGGCGATGCCGTCCAGATAACGCTCTGCGTCCAGCGCCGCCATGCAGCCGGTGCCGGCGGAGGTGATCGCCTGACGGTAGATGTGATCCATCACGTCGCCCGCGGCGAAGACGCCGGGGATAGTGGTTTGGGTCGCATTGCCGTGAATGCCGGACTGCACCTTGATGTAGCCGTTTTCCAGCTCCAGCTGACCGCCGAAGATGCCGGTGTTCGGGCTGTGGCCGATGGCGATGAACACGCCGGCCAGTTCCAGCTCACGGGTTTCGTTTTCCGCTTTGGTGCTGCGGATACGCACGCCGGTCACGCCCATTTCATCGCCCAGCACTTCGTCCAGCGTATGGTCGGTGTGCAGCACGATGTTGCCGCTCTTCACTTTTTCCATCAGCCGGTCGATCAGGATTTTCTCCGAACGGAAGCTGTCGCGACGGTGGATCAGGTGAACCTCGGCGGCGATGTTTGACAGGTACAGCGCTTCTTCAACGGCGGTATTGCCGCCGCCGACCACCGCGACTTTCTGGTTGCGGTAGAAGAAACCGTCGCAGGTTGCGCAGGCGGAAACGCCTTTGCCCTTGAACGCGTCTTCGGAAGGCAGGCCAAGATAGCGGGCGGAGGCGCCGGTCGCGATGATCAGCGCGTCGCAGCTGTATTCACCGCTGTCGCCGAACAGGCGGAACGGACGCTGCTGCAGATCGACGCTGTTGATGTGGTCGAAGACGATTTCAGTCTGGAACTTCTCCGCGTGCTCGCGCATGCGCTCCATCAACGCCGGGCCGGTCAGGCCTTCGGCGTCGCCCGGCCAGTTTTCCACTTCGGTGGTGGTGGTCAGCTGGCCGCCTTGTTCCAGACCGGTGATCAGCACCGGGTTCAGGTTGGCGCGCGCCGCGTAGACGGCGGCGGTGTAACCGGCCGGGCCGGAACCCAGAATCAGTAATTTGCTATGTTTAGCCGTGCCCATGAATAACCTCTTTATTCCACAATGGCGGACAATGAAGCCGATTGTAGGGAAAATGGCGCAGTAAAAAAAGCGCCGGGCGACGTTGTTAACGATTTGTATGATAGTTGTCGCCTATTAATGCATCCGTTGTCGGTAAATCGGTCGTCGAACGCAGAAATTTAACTTATCAAAGCCGCATTCGGCCAGCGAATCGCCAACCGTGCAAAAACGGCGCACTCTGCGGCTTCCGCCGCTCCCGACCGGGGTTTATCAGCCAGCGATTCATAATCAAAAATGGGATGCAGACTTTTCATGACGGTACGTTGTTCTGATTTTGCTTCTTTTACTTTGACAATCCGCTGCGCATTTGCGAAAACATCATAGGAAGAAGAAATTATCCCCGTAACACCAGCAAATCGTACGTATTTGCGCCGCAAGGCAACGATACGCAGCGGGAGTGCGGAGCAGGGCGCGCAAGCGTTTGCTGATTTTTTCTCGACCGAAACATCGTTGCCGGCGCTGCGCGGAGTTGGACAGACAGGCTGCGCGGCGTGGAATGATGGTAGTGAAGAAGCACATGACAGGCATCGGGTCTTCGCTTGGAACGAACCCTTACACATTGACGTTGGCTAGGGTGTGGCAAGTGCACGGAAGAAAATAAGAGAGACAATAATAATGGCAGACAACAAGAAACGCCCGGGTAAAGATCTTGACCGTATCGACCGCAACATCCTGAATGAGCTGCAGAAGGATGGGCGTATTTCGAACGTCGAGCTTTCGAAGCGCGTGGGGTTATCCCCGACACCATGTTTGGAACGCGTGCGCCGCCTCGAGCGCCAGGGTTTCATTCATGGCTATACCGCATTGCTGAACCCGCATTATCTGGATGCGTCCCTGCTGGTTTTCGTGGAGATCACGTTGAACCGCGGCGCGCCGGATGTGTTTGAGCAATTCAACTCGGCAGTGCAGAAGCTTGAAGAGATTCAGGAGTGTCATCTGGTTTCCGGCGATTTCGACTACCTGTTGAAAACCCGCGTACCGGACATGTCGGCTTACCGCAAATTGCTGGGCGAAACCTTGCTGCGTTTGCCGGGGGTTAACGACACCCGTACCTACGTAGTGATGGAAGAAGTGAAACAGAGTAACCGTCTGGTTATCAAAACACGGTAAGGTGCAGGTGCAAAACCTGATTAAATTGGTTACACTCCTGTTTATTCATACAGTTTCGGCGCCGGGGCAGTTTCTCGGCGCTGTTGCTATGTCAGCTAACAGGAACCTGGAGAGCCTTTCTTGAGCCAGGAATATACAGAAGATAAAGAAGTTACCCTGAAAAGACTCAGCAGTGGCCGGCGTTTGCTGGAAGCTGTGCTTATCGTGGTAGCGATTTTTGCCGTTTACCTCATGGCTGCGTTGGTCAGTTTCAACCCGTCTGACCCAAGCTGGTCGCAGACCGCGTGGCATGAGCCGATTCACAATCTGGGCGGCGGTGTCGGGGCCTGGTTGGCCGATACGCTGTTCTTCACCTTCGGGGTGCTCGCCTACGCGATACCGCCGATCATGCTGGTCCTGTGCTGGGCGGCTTATCGCCAACGCAGCAACAGAGACTACATCGACTATTTCGCGCTTTCCCTGCGCCTGATCGGCACCCTGGCGTTAGTGCTCACCTCCTGTGGGTTGGCGGCGCTGAACGTTGACGATCTCTATTACTTCGCCTCCGGCGGCGTGATCGGCAGCCTGCTGAGCAACGCCATGTTGCCGTGGTTCAACGGCATCGGCGCTACGCTGGCGCTGCTGTGCGTATGGGCGGCGGGGTTGACGCTGTTTACCGGCTGGTCCTGGCTGGTGATCGCCGAGAAGATCGGCGGGGCGGTGTTGGGCGTTGCGACGGTGATGACCAATCGCTCACGCCGCGAAGAGCGCTATTTCGAAGATGACGAGCGTTACGTTGACGACGAGCCTGAGCAGGCAGGGAAGGGTGCCGCCGCAGCGGTTGCCGCGACCGCCGCCGGAGCCGCGGCCGCCGATGACGACGTGCTGTTCTCCGCGCCTTCGGTTACCGAAAGCGCCAAAGCGGCGGCGGAAGACGCCGCCGATCCGTTGCTCAGCGGCCTGCGCGCCGACGATGGTGAGCTTGAAGCAGAAGCCGCACCCAGCGCGCCGGTGGCTTCGCCTGCACCGGCGGTGAAGGCAGAGATCCACGAGCCCGTTGCTGCGCCGATCGCCGCTCAGGCGCCGTCGGTAACGGTGGCGCCGGCCGCGCCGGCCTCGGTCAATCAGCACCCGGTAAGTGCGCCGGCGCAAGACGCTACGCCGCCGCTGTATTCCTTCGAGATCCCGGAAGAAACGCCTGCGCCTAAGGCGACGCGTCCTGTCGATCCTTATCAGGATGACGATGAGCCGCGCCTTGGCAACTGGCAAGAGCCGGCCGCGCCGCAGCCGCCGGCGCGTTCTCCCTTTGATTTTACCGCCGCACAGCGTGACAGCGTTGACATCGGCAGTTCGAGCGGTTTCAGCGCCACCGGCGCTAAACCGCAGCCGGATACGGCGGCAGCCGCTGCTGCGGGCGTTGCGGCGGCGACCTTTATGCCGGCCTTCACGGCGACCAGCGACGGCAATCCGCAGGTTAAGCAGGGCATCGGTCCTGAGCTGCCGCGGCCGAACCCGGTGCGCATCCCGACCCGTCGCGAGCTGGCTTCCTACGGTATCAAGCTGCCTTCGCAGCGTGCGGCCGAACAGGAACAGCGCCAGACAGAGGCGGAGCCTCAACAGCTGACGGCGGCGAACCCGCAGGAAGAAGAGGCGCTGCAAGAAGCCGCGCTGCGCCAGGCGTTCGCCGAGCAGCAAAGCCAGCGCTACGGCGAAAGCTACGCGCCGGAGCAGGATGATGAACAGGCTCAGCAGGAGGCTGAGCTGAGCAAAGCGTTCGCCGAGCAACAGAGCCAGCGTTACGGCGAAGACCAGCAGGACGACGAAGCGGCGCGGCAAGAGGCTGCGCTGCGTCAGGCATTCGCCGAGCAGCAGCAGGCGCGTTATGGCCAGCAAGAGCCTGCTCCGCAGGCGCCGGCCGCCAGCCCGGTCGATACCCGCAATGCTTTCAGCTTCTCGCCAATGGCGGATCTGGTGGACGATGGCCCGAGCGAGCCGATGTTCACGCTGTCGCCGCAGCTTGAAGAGCGCATTGAACTGGAAAGCGAGCAAGAGGACGACGTGCCGTTCGGCCAGTTTGAGCCTGCGGCGCCGGCTGCTCAACCTCAGCAATCGCACCCGCAGCCTCAACAATACCAGCAGCCGCAGCAGCAACCGTATCAGCAGCCGCAACAACAGCCGCAGGTGCAGCAGCCTCAGCAACCTCAGGCCGAGCAGCATCCGGCGATGGACAGCTTGATTCACCCGTTCCTGATGCGCAACGATCAGCCGCTGCAGAAACCGACCACGCCTCTGCCGACGCTGGATCTGCTGACCGAAGCGCCGAAAGAAGTGGAGCCGGTCGATTCCTTCGCGCTGGAACAGAAAGCACGCCTGGTGGAGGCCAGCCTGGCCGATTATCGCGTGAAAGCCGATGTGGTGGACATCCTGCCGGGGCCGGTCATCACCCGCTTCGAGCTGGATCTGGCGCCGGGCGTTAAAGCGGCGCGCATTTCCAACCTGTCGCGCGATCTGGCGCGCTCTCTGTCGACTTCGGCGGTGCGCGTGGTGGAAGTGATCCCCGGTAAGCCTTATGTCGGTCTGGAGCTGCCGAACGCCAAGCGGCAAACGGTATATCTGCGCGAGGTGCTGGATTGCCCGGCCTTCCGAGACAACCCGTCGCCGCTGTCCATCGTATTGGGTAAAGACATCTCCGGCGAGCCGGTGGTGGCCGATCTGGGCAAAATGCCGCACTTGCTGGTCGCCGGTACCACCGGCTCCGGTAAATCGGTCGGGGTCAACGCCATGATCCTGAGCATCCTGTATAAGGCCACGCCGAAAGAAGTGCGCTTTATCATGATTGACCCGAAAATGCTGGAACTGTCGGTTTACGAAGGCATTCCGCACCTGTTGACCGATGTGGTCACCGACATGAAAGACGCCGCCAATGCGCTGCGCTGGTGCGTGGGTGAAATGGAACGCCGCTATAAGCTGATGTCAGCTCTGGGCGTGCGTAACCTGGCCGGCTACAACGAACGTGTCGATCAGGCCGAAGCGATGGGGCGTCCGATCCCGGATCCGTTCTGGAAACCGACCGACAGCATGGACATCACGCCGCCGGTGTTGGAGAAAGAGCCGTACATCGTGGTGATGGTCGACGAATTCGCCGATCTGATCATGACGGTCGGCAAGAAGGTCGAAGAGCTGATCGCCCGTCTGGCGCAAAAAGCGCGTGCGGCGGGCATCCACCTGGTGCTGGCGACCCAGCGTCCGTCGGTGGATGTGATCACCGGCCTGATCAAGGCCAACATCCCGACGCGTATCGCCTTTACCGTGTCGAGCAAGATAGACTCCCGCACCATCCTCGATCAGGGGGGCGCCGAGTCCTTGCTGGGCATGGGTGATATGCTTTATCTGGCGCCGAACTCCTCGATCCCGGTGCGCGTACATGGCGCATTCGTGCGCGATCAGGAAGTGCACGCGGTGGTCAAGGATTGGAAAGCGCGCGAGCGGCCCCAATATAAAGAGGGCATTCTCAGCGGCGGTGAAGACGGCGAGGGCGGTGCCGGCGGCGGTATGGACGGTGACGAAGAGCTGGATCCGCTGTTTGACCAGGCGGTGGATTTCGTGGTGGATAAACGCCGCGCCTCCATCTCCGGCGTACAGCGCCAGTTCCGCATCGGCTATAACCGCGCCGCGCGCATCATCGAACAGATGGAAGCGCAGGGCATCGTCAGCGAGCAGGGGCACAACGGCAACCGCGAGGTGCTGGCGCCGCCGCGGCACGATTGATGGTCGTTTAGCCATTGCAACTCAATAAGAAAGGGCCGCTTAAGCGGCCCTTGTGCAAAGAAGCGTAAACCCGTTTCTTCTCGGAACATTGGCCTACCGGCCGTTCGCCGGCTTCGGGTAAAGTAACGGGGTAAAGGGTTGATTTGACCCGCACGGCGCCGCCTTGCGGTTAACGCATTTCATAAGGTATCTGGAATAATGAAAAAACTGTTAGTTGCCTGCTGTCTGCTTTCGGGATTCGCTTCTACCTCCGTGCTGGCCGACGCCGCACAGGATCTGCAAAGTCGCCTGGCGAAGGTGAACAGTTTCCACGCCAGCTTCTCGCAAACCGTGACCAGCGCCGACGGCGCCGCGGTGCAACAGGGTGAAGGCGAGCTGTGGGTGAAGCGGCCGAACCTGTTCAACTGGCACATGACGTCACCCGATGAGAGCGTGCTGGTCTCCGATGGCCAAACCCTGTGGTTCTATAACCCGTTCGTTGAGCAGGTGACGGCGACCTGGCTGAAGAACGCCACCGGCAATACGCCGTTTATGCTGATCACCCGCAACAATGCCAGCGACTGGAAGCAGTACAACGTGAAGCAAAAGGGCGATGATTTCGAGCTGACGCCGAAATCCGCCAGCGGCAACCTGAAGCAGTTCGCCATCAGCGTGACCAACAGCGGCACCATCCGCAGCTTCGCCGCGGTGGAGCAGGACGGCCAGCGCAGCGCTTATACGCTGAAAAGCCAGCAGAACGTCACCGCCGATCCGGCCAAATTCAAATTTACCCCGCCGAAGGGGGTGACGCTGGACGACCAGCGCCAGTGAGGTGCAAGTGAGTAATAATCTGTCGCTCGATTTTTCCCAGAACGAGTTCCAGCCGTTGGCCGCGCGTATGCGGCCGAGCACGCTGGCGCAGTATATCGGCCAGCAGCACCTGCTGGCCGCCGGCAAGCCGCTGCCGCGCGCCATCGAGGCCGGGCAGCTGCACTCGATGATTCTATGGGGGCCGCCGGGCACAGGGAAGACGACGTTGGCAGAGCTGATCGGCCGTTATGGTCAGGCGGACGTCGAACGGATCTCCGCCGTGACCTCCGGGATCAAGGAGATCCGCGAGGCGATCGAACGGGCGCGGCAAAACCGCGACGCCGGCCGCCGCACTATTCTGTTCGTCGATGAAGTGCACCGCTTCAACAAAAGTCAGCAGGACGCCTTCCTGCCGCACATTGAAGACGGCACCATCACCTTTATCGGCGCCACTACCGAAAACCCGTCGTTCGAACTGAACTCGGCGCTGCTGTCGCGCGCCCGCGTCTATTTGTTGAAGGCGCTGACCGCCGAAGACATCGGCCAGGTGCTGGATCAGGCGATGAACGACAAGGCGCGCGGTTTTGGCGGCCAGAACGTCGAGCTGCCGGCGGAAACGCGCCGCCTGCTGTCGGAGCTGGTGGGCGGCGATGCGCGCCGGGCGCTGAACAGCCTGGAAATGATGGCGGACATGGCGGAGCTCGACGCCAAAGGCGTGCGGGTGCTGACGCCGGAGCTGCTGAAGGAGGTGTCGGGCGAGCGCAGCGCGCGCTTCGACAACAAGGGCGACCGTTATTACGACCTGATTTCCGCGCTGCATAAATCGGTGCGCGGTTCGGCGCCGGACGCCGCGCTGTACTGGTATGCGCGCATCATTACCGCCGGCGGCGATCCGCTCTATGTGGCGCGCCGTCTGTTGGCGATTGCCTCTGAAGACGTGGGCAACGCCGATCCGCGCGGCATGCAGGTGGCGATCGCCGCCTGGGATTGTTTCACCCGCGTGGGGCCGGCGGAGGGCGAGCGCGCCATTGCGCAGGCGATTGTTTACCTGGCCTGCGCGCCGAAAAGCAACGCGGTTTACACCGCGTTCAAGGCCGCCATGCGCGACGCCAAAGAGCAGGCCGATTATGACGTGCCGGAGCATTTGCGCAACGCGCCGACCAAGCTGATGAAGGAAATGGGGCTGGGGGCGGAATACCGTTACGCTCACGACGAACCCAACGCCTATGCCGCCGGCGAGAACTACTTCCCGCCCGAAATGGCCAACACGCGCTACTACCAACCGACCTCGCGCGGGCTGGAAGGGAAAATCGGCGAAAAGTTGGCATGGCTGGCTGAGCAGGATCAAAATAGCCCGACAAAACGCTACCGCTAGCGTGGCCGTTGCGGTAAGGTTAGCGGGTATCACTCTTCTTTTATGCGGCTATAAATCAGCCGCATAGAACAACAACACTTCTTTCAATAACAACAAGCACAGGATTAGCATGCTCGATCCCAATCTGCTGCGTAATGAGCTAGACGCAGTCGCCGTCAAACTGGCTCGCCGAGGCTTTAAACTCGATCTGGATCTGCTGCGTTCGCAGGAAGAACGCCGCAAAGTTCTGCAGGTAGAAACTGAAACGCTGCAAGCGGAACGCAACTCCCGATCGAAATCCATCGGCGCGGCCAAAGCGCGTGGGGAAGACATCGAGCCGCTGCGTCGCGAAGTGAACGAGCTGGGTGACAAGCTGGATGCCGCCAAGGCGGAACTGGATGCGCTGCAGAGCGAGATCCGCGATTATGCCCTGACGCTGCCTAATTTGCCGGACGACGCCGTGCCGGACGGTAAAGACGACAGCGAAAACCTGGAAGTCACCCGCTGGGGTGAACCGCGCCAATACGACTTCGCGGTGCGCGATCATGTCGATCTGGGCGAAATGGCCGGCGGGCTGGATTTTGCCGCCGCGGTTAAGCTGACCGGTTCGCGCTTCGTGGTGATGAAAGGGCAAATCGCCCGCATGCACCGCGCGCTGTCCCAGTTCATGCTGGATCTGCACACCGAACAGCACGGCTACCTGGAGGCCTACGTGCCTTACCTGGTCAACCACGCCACGCTGTACGGCACCGGCCAACTGCCGAAGTTCGGCGAAGACCTGTTCCATACCCGCCCGCTGGAAGAAGAAGCCGACAGCAGCAACTACGCGCTGATCCCAACGGCGGAAGTGCCGCTGACCAACCTTGTGCGCGACGAGATCGTGGAAGAGGAAACTCTGCCGCTGAAGATGACCGCGCACACGCCATGCTTCCGTGCGGAAGCCGGTTCTTACGGCCGTGACACCCGCGGTTTGATCCGTATGCACCAGTTCGACAAGGTCGAAATGGTGCAGATAGTCCGTCCGGAAGATTCGATGGATGCCCTGGAAGAGCTGACCGGCCATGCGGAGAAAGTGCTGCAGCTGCTGAACCTGCCTTACCGCAAGGTGCTGCTGTGCACCGGCGACATGGGCTTCGGCGCCTGCAAGACCTACGATCTGGAAGTGTGGCTGCCGGCGCAGAACACCTACCGCGAGATCTCGTCCTGCTCCAACATGTGGGACTTCCAGGCGCGCCGCATGCAGGCTCGCTGCCGCAGCAAGGCCGACAAGAAGCCGCGTCTGGTCCACACGCTGAACGGCTCCGGCCTGGCGGTCGGCCGTACGCTGGTGGCGGTGCTGGAAAACTACCAGCAGGCCGACGGTCGCATTCAGGTGCCTGAAGTGCTGCGTCCTTATATGGGCGGCCTGGAATACATCGGTTAAACGGCAAAGCATTTGAAAAAAGCGCCTGCGGGCGCTTTTTTTATGTCGGAAATTCAGTCTGTCGCCAGTGCGTAGGCCTGTTTAATGTAGTCCGCCAGGTGCTTGCTTTTCACTTCGGCGGGCGTGTGGAGCTTGATGTGCCGCCGATATTGGCCGTTGCCTTCAAGTTGCTGATAGCGATCTTCCAGTCGGTGCCCTTGGCCGAATTCCACCGTGACGTGACTGCGGTAGGCGAAAACGCCGCAGAAAAATTGAGTATGCGAGAACATGATGCCGCCGTATTTGACCGATTCGGTGACGCCACTGCCGCTCGCCGTGGCGACCCGGCGCACCTGTTGTACGATCTCCAGCAGCTCGCCGTGCGTGCTGCCGATGTCTGCCAGCAAGGTCTCGACCGCCGCATTATTTGCCTGACTCATCTCGCTTCTCCGTCGTTAAATCCGCTCTGCGCTGAGCATAGCGCTTTTTCAGCCGCTTAGCCGGAAACAAATCGTGCGCTGGAATGATAAGAGGCGATTGACTTTTTTATCGCCAGTGGCATGATGCGCGCACTCTCAATGCGCGTTCGGTCACAATTTCACTATGTCCGCTTACTCCCGCCCGGTGCTCTTATTGCTCTGCGGCCTTTTGCTGCTTACGGTATCCATTGCCGTTTTGAATACGTTAGTGCCGCTTTGGTTAACCCATGCTCAGCTGTCGACCTGGCAAGTGGGTATGGTCAGCTCCTCTTATTTCAGCGGCAACCTGTTGGGCACGTTGGTAGCGGGCAAACTGATCCAGCGCGTCGGCTTCACCCGCAGCTATCATCTCTCTTGTTTGCTGTTCGCCGCCGCGACCGCCGGCATGGTGCTGTCGATCGATTTCTGGAGCTGGCTGGGCTGGCGCTTCTTCGCCGGCGTCGGTTGCGCCTGGATCTGGGTGATCGTGGAGAGCGCGCTTTTGCGCAGCGGCAATTTGAGCAACCGTGGCCAGCTGCTGGCGGCCTATATGATTGTCTATTACCTCGGTACGGTGACCGGCCAATTACTGTTGAGCATGACCTCGACCGAATTGCTGCATGTGGTGCCGTGGGTGACCGCGATCGTGATCAGCGCCATGTTGCCGATGTTGTTCGCGCGGGTAAACCGCCATGAAGACGAGCCGCAGCAGGCGGCGGTATGGACAATGTTGAGACGCCGCAGCGCGCGCCTGGGCATCAACGGCTGCATCATCTCCGGCATTGTGCTCGGTTCGCTGTATGGCCTGATGCCGCTGTATCTCTCTCATCAGGGCATGAGCGACGCTAACGTCGGTTACTGGATGGCGCTGTTGGTCAGCTCCGGCATCGTCGGCCAATGGCCTGTCGGGCGCCTGGCCGATCGTTACGGGCGCCTGCTGGTGCTGCGCATTCAGGTGTTTGTGGTGATCCTCGCCAGCGTGGCGATGCTCGGCAACTACGCCATGGCGCCTTCACTGTTCATCCTCGGCTGCGCCGGCTTTACCCTGTATCCGGTGGCGATGTCCTGGGCCTGTGAGAAGGCAATGCCGCACGAACTGGTGGCGATGAACCAGGCGCTGCTGATGAGTTACACCATCGGCAGCTTGCTGGGCCCATCGATGACGGCGCTGCTGATGCAGAACTATTCCGACCGAGTGCTGTTCGTGATGATAGCCGCCGTGGCGCTGGTTTACCTGCTGATGCTGCTGAAAAAGCAGAAGCCGGATCGCCATCACACGCCGTTCGCCGCCGCCTGAGCATAAAAAAACCGGCCATGAGCCGGTTTTTTCTTTGGCGCTGCGTCAGTCAGTAAATCACTTTGTGGCCGTAGCTTTCCAGGATGCCTTTGACGCGATCCATGGTCTCGGCCTTCGGCGGATGCACGCCGTCCAGTTTGTACTCTTCCCCCATCGCTATCCATTTGTGCTTGCCCAGCTCGTGGTAAGGCAGCAGCTCGATTTTCTCGATGTTGGTCATGTCTTTGGTGAACTCGCCCAGCAGGTGCGCCGATTTATCGTCGTCTGACCAGCCCGGCACCACCACGTAACGGATCCAGGTGCGCTGGTTGCGTTTCGCCAGATAGCGGGCGAATTCCAGCGTGCGGTGGTTGGAGACGCCGACCAGATTCTGGTGGATCTCGTCGTTCATCTGTTTCAGATCCAGCATCACCAGATCGGTGGTGTCCAGCAATTCGTCGATCACCGGATCGTAGCGGCGCACGAAGCCATTGGTGTCCAGGCAGGTGTTGATGCCTTCGGCATGGCAGGCGCGGAACCAGTCGCGCACGAATTCAGCCTGCAGGATCGCCTCGCCGCCGGACGCGGTCACGCCGCCGCCGGAAGCGTTCATGAAGTGGCGGTAGGCCACCGCGTCTTTCATCAGCTCTTCGACGGTCACTTCTTTGCCGCCGTGGGTGTCCCAGGTGTCGCGGTTATGGCAATAGAGGCAGCGCATCAGGCAGCCCTGGAAGAAGACGATAAAGCGGATCCCGGGCCCATCGACGGTGCCGCAGGATTCGAAGGAGTGGATGCGACCAGTTACTGACATTGCGGGGTTTTCTCCAATATGGACTGTCAAACGCAGTCTAAAAATAGGCGCGTGGCCGCCGGCCAGGTATCTGCGATGCAGCGGCGGGGGATCCGCCACCGGGGGTAATGATGCCTGTCGGCCGGTCAGTTGCCGGATAACTGTTTTGCCGGCTATCCATTCAGTATAGATATCCGGCAAAACAGACTCGCACAGAGTCAGGGGAGAGCGGTGGGAGAAAAGGGCCGGCAGAACCGGCCCCGACGTTGGCACCGGGCGGTTTCCCGCCCGGTCGGCGTTATTACATCGTTTGAGTGAAGGTACGAGTAATGACGTCCTGCTGTTGCTCTTTGGTCAGCGAGTTGAAGCGCACGGCGTAACCGGAGACGCGGATGGTCAGCTGAGGGTATTTCTCAGGATTTTCCATCGCGTCCAGCAGCATTTCGCGGTTCATTACGTTGACGTTCAGATGCTGACCGCCTTCGATGGAGGCTTCATGGTGGAAGTAACCATCCATCAGGCCCGCCAGGTTGGCTTTACGCACGTCGTCGTCTTTACCCAGCGCGTTAGGCACGATGGAGAAGGTGTAGGAGATCCCGTCTTTCGCGTAGGCAAACGGCAGTTTGGCTACCGAGGTCAGGGAGGCGACTGCACCTTTCTGGTCACGGCCGTGCATCGGGTTGGCACCTGGGCCGAACGGTGCGCCTGCGCGGCGGCCATCCGGGGTGTTACCGGTTTTCTTACCGTACACCACGTTGGAGGTGATGGTCAGTACGGACTGAGTCGGTACCGCGTTGCGGTAGGTGCGCAGTTTCTGAATTTTCTTCATGAAACGTTCCACCAGGTCGCAGGCGATGTCATCGACGCGGGCGTCGTTGTTACCGAACTGCGGATACTCGCCTTCCACTTTAAAGTCGATAGCCAGGCCGTCTTCGTCGCGAATGGTGGTGACTTTCGCGTACTTGATGGCGGACAGGGAATCGGCCGCAACGGACAGACCGGCGATGCCGCAAGCCATGGTGCGATAAACGTCACGGTCATGCAGCGCCATCAGCGCAGCTTCGTAGCTGTACTTGTCGTGCATGTAGTGAATGATGTTCAGCGCGGTCACGTACTGCTTGGCCAGCCAATCCATAAAGTGGTCCATGCGGGCCATGACTTTGTCATAGTCCAGCACTTCGTCCATCATCGGCGCTTCTTTCGGGCCGACCTGCATTTTCAGTTTCTCGTCAACGCCGCCGTTGATGGCGTACAGCATGGTTTTCGCCAGGTTGGCGCGGGCGCCGAAGAACTGCATTTGCTTACCGACGATCATCGGGCTGACGCAACAGGCGATGGCGTAGTCATCGTTGTTGAAGTCAGGACGCATAAGGTCGTCGTTTTCGTACTGTACGGAAGAGGTGTCGATGGACACTTTCGCCGCGAATTTCTTGAAGTTCAGCGGCAGCTTCTCAGACCACAGGATGGTCATGTTCGGCTCCGGAGACGGCCCCATGGTGTACAGGGTGTTCAGGAAGCGGAAGCTGTTTTTGGTGACCAGGGTACGGCCGTCGACGCCCATACCGGCCAGGGATTCAGTCGCCCAGATTGGGTCACCGGAGAACAGTTCATCGTACTCAGGGGTACGCAGGAAGCGCACCATACGCAGTTTCATCACCAGGTGGTCGATCAGTTCCTGCGCTTGCTCTTCGGTCAGTTTGCCCGCCTTGATGTCGCGTTCGATGAACACGTCGAGGAAGGTAGACACGCGGCCGAAGGACATGGCGGCGCCGTTCTGGGATTTCACCGCGGCCAGGTAGCCGAAGTAGGTCCACTGCACTGCTTCTTGGGCGCTGGTGGCCGGGCCGGAGATGTCGTAACCGTATTTGGCGGCCATCTCTTTGATCTGAGCCAGAGCGCGATGCTGTTCAGCGATCTCTTCGCGCAGCTGGATGGTCATTTCCAGGTCTTCGCCGTTTTCCAGTTTTTCCTGCAGCGATTTGAACTGGTTCAGCTTGTCGGCCATCAGGAAGTCGATGCCGTACAGCGCCACGCGGCGGTAGTCGCCGATGATGCGGCCACGGCCGTAAGCGTCTGGCAGACCGGTCAGCACGCCGGATTTACGGCAGTTCAGGATGTCTTTGGTGTAAACGTCGAATACGCCCTGGTTGTGGGTTTTACGGTATTCGGTGAACACTTTTTTCAGCTGCGGATCCAGTTCGCGGCCGTACACTTTGCACGAACCTTCGACCATTTTGATGCCGCCGAACGGGATCAGCGCGCGTTTCAGAGGGGCGTCGGTCTGCAGACCCACGATGGTTTCCAGCTCTTTGGCGATGTAACCCGCGTCGTGAGAAACGATGGTTGAAGCAACGTTGGTGTCGAAATCAACCGGCGCATGAGTGCGGTTTTCCAGTTTGATCCCTTCCATAACCTTGTCCCACAAGGTGGTGGTGGCTTGAGTTGCGCCAGCCAGGAAGGATTCGTCACCTTCATAAGGCGTGTAGTTTTTCTGGATGAAGTCACGAACGTTGACTTCATTCTGCCAGTCACCCTTGCTGAAACCTTCCCAAGCGTTGGCTAATTTCTCGTTAAGTTCGGTCATTGTACACCTACCTTTGATTGTGGATTTCTAACTCTGCACGCGGTAACTCACAGCTTAGTGCTGTTCGCGGCCCCCGCGCAGATAAATTACCCAGTAAGTCAACCCAACCAGCAGACCGCCGCCGATGATGTTACCAATGGTGACCGGAATCAGGTTGTCGATGATGAAGTTGCTTACTGTCAGATGAGCGAATTGCTCAGGTACCGCCCCTACGGCTTGCCAGAATTCCGGCGTGGCGAAGTGTTTGACCACGATGCCCATAGGGATCATAAACATGTTGGCGATGCTGTGTTCGAAGCCGCTGGCGACAAACATACCGACCGGCAGCACCATGGCGAGCATCTTGTCGGTCAGGGTACGGCCGGAGTAGCTCATCCAGACCGCCAGGCAGACCATCAGGTTAGCCAGAATGCCAAGGCAGACGGCTTCGATAAAGGTGTGATGCAGCTTGTGGTCCGCGGTTTGCAGAACATTCAGGCCCCACTGGCCGTTGGCGACCATATACTCGCCGGAGAACCAGATCAGCGCCACGAAGAACAGCGCGCCGACCAGGTTGCCGAGATAAACGTTCAGCCAGTTGGCGCCCAGTTGGCCCCAGCTGATGCGGCCGCTGGCCTTGGCGATGACGATAAGCACGGTAGAGGTGAACAGGTCGGCGCCCGACACCACTACCAGCATTAACCCGAGAGAGAAGCAGATGCCGCCGACCAGTTTCGCCAGCCCGAAAGGCACGCCGGCGGTGCCGGTGGTCGCCGTAATGTAGAAAACGAAGGCGATGGAAATGAAGACACCGGCGGTGATCGCCAAATAAAACGTTTTCAGCGGATGTTTGGTGGCTTTATACACGCCGGCATCTTCAGCGATTTTCGCCGTTGCCGCAGGTAAAATCAGATCGAATGGGCTGTCAGTTTTCAAACTAACTCTCGCTCTTAAGGGTTAAAACAACGCAATGAGATACTAGCAAAGCAGTATAGGGGAAAATTTGATTTGGATCATAAGGCGGGGAAGTAGAGCGCCAAAATGGCATGTTTTCTGTGTGGTTTTTATGGTTAATTTATTGAATTTAAACAAAAAACAATTTTTTAATGTTTGCAATTTTTTTTGAATTCACCCGATGTGCCGAGGGTGTCAAAGTTAAATTTTTAGGCGTTTTGTCGCCGTTCGTCGCTGAAAGTTTAATTATCGGTTAATTATTATTTCACCGTCCGGCAACAATCGCCGGTTTATTTATTCTTATGCTCGTTTAACCGCCTATTTTCCTGCGGGAAAATAAAACAGAATGCGTTGAAATAAACCGCAAAATGAAAACGCCGCAGCGGAGTGCGGCGTTTGACCGGGGAGGGTACCCCAAAAGTGGCGGTACCCCCAATGGCGATTAGGCCTTGGCCCAGTGACGGCGCTTGGCCGCCTGCAGTTTCTCGTAGGCCGCCAGCAGCGCCTGATGGGCCGGCAACGCCTTCAAATCGGCATCGACGGCGAACAGCCCGTTGAAGCGCTCTTCACCGCTGATGGCGGCCGAGGCCGCGTCCACCGCTTCCTGGCCGTACATTTTCACGAACGCGGTATAGTATTGCGCCGCTTCGCGCTCAGGCTCCTGTGCCAGCAGCAACAGCGTTTGCAGGCAACGGTAGTAGTTGCTGCGCGCCGGGCTCAGCACCGAGGCGTTGAAGTCCTGCGTCCATTCGGTCCAAATCAGCGCCTGATCCAGATCGCCGCCCGCCAGCGCCAGCATCGACTTCAGCTCGCCCACGCGCAGGGTATACCAGGCGTTGTCTTTGCCGCTGGCAATGCCCAGCAGTTCGCGTACGCGGGTGAAATCGTCCAGCCCTTCGTCGTCCAACTGCTCGATCAGCGCCAGGTATTCTTCCGGCTCCCACTCGCTGCCCGGCAACGCCAGCAGCGTATCGCGCAGGTGCGCGCCCATGCTGTTGTTGGCCAGCAGCAGGTCTTCCGCCGGGTAGATATCGGACATGCCCGGCACGATGATGCGGCAAGCGTAGACGCCCAGGTGTTCGTAGTCGGCGATGTACACTTCCGCGTCTTCTTTGTCGAAGATGCTCATCAGGGTGGCGAACTCTTCCTGCGTGCTGCCGCTGAAGCTCCAGTCAACGAACGGATAGTCCGCGTCCTGCTTGAACAGATCCCACGAGATCAGGCCGCTGGAGTCGATGAAGTGCGTTTCCAGGTTGGTGTGTTCCGCCACTTCTTCGTCATCGAAGGTCGGCGCGGTGAACACGTCGAGATCTTTCAGGCTGCGGCCCTGAAGCAGTTCGGTCACCGTGCGCTCCAGCGCCACGCCGAAGTCCGGGTGCGCGCCGAACGAGGCGAAGCAGGTGCCGTTGGTCGGGTTGAACAGCACCACGCAGATCACCGGGTAGTTGCCGCCCAGCGAGGCGTCGTAGGAGAGGATTGGGAAACCTTCCTCTTCCAGCTTGGCGATGGCTTCCACCACGCCCGGGTAGCGGTTCAGCACCTCTTCCGGGATCGCCGGCAGGCTGATGGATTCGGCGATAATGCGGTTTTTCACATAGCGCTCGAACACTTCCGACAGGCCCTGCACGCGCGCTTCGTTGGCGGTGTTGCCGGCGGACATGCCGTTGGAAACATACAGGTTGCCGATGATGTTCATCGGAATGTACACCGTTTGCTGATCGGACTGACGGGTGAACGGCAGCGCGCAGATGCCGCGATCGGCATTGCCGGACTGCAGATCGACAAGATCGCTGGCGCTCAGCTCTTGTTGCGGATCGTAGAAGGCGTGCAGACGCTCGTCGAGGATGCCGGCCGGCAGCGCATCGTCCGCCGGGATCGGGAACCATTTCTCATTCGGGTAGTGCACGAAGTCGCCTTCGGCGATCTGCTTGCCCAGATAGAAATCGGCGAAGAAGTAGTTGGTGGACAGGCGCTCGAAATATTCACCCAGCGCAGAGGCCAACGCGGCTTTTTTGCTGGCGCCTTTGCCGTTGGTGAAGCACAGCGGACAATCGCGATCGCGAATGTGCACCGACCATACGTGCGGCACCGGGTTCAGCCAGGAGGCTTCTTCGATGTTGAAACCGAGATCGCTCAGTTTCTGCTGGAAACGGGCGATGGAATCTTCCAGGGCGGCGTCTTTACCGGGGATAAAAGTTTGCGTCATTGTCTTCACTTTTTGCGCGTACTAAAAACGCGCAATGATACGGGGTTTTACGCTGGAGCTCCACGTATTCCTAAAGCGGCGGCAAAGTCACAGTTTTTTTAAGGATAAAGGCCATAATTCAGCGAGTTATCTGTCACGGAGAAATCTAATGAAATCAGTGAAACTCAGCGTGTTAACCCTTTTGTTGACCGGCGTCAGCGCCTCGGCGCTGGCGCTGCCCAACATCACCCTGCTGGCGACCGGCGGCACCATCGCCGGCGGCGGCGATTCGGCGACGAAATCCAACTATACCGCGGGCAAACTGGGCGTCGAGGCGCTGGTCGATGCGGTGCCGGCGCTGAAGAACATCGCCAACGTGCAGGGGGAGCAGGTGGTTAACATCGGCTCGCAGGACATGAACGATCAGGTCTGGCTGACGTTGGCGAAGAAAATTGACGCCGACTGCGGCAAAACCGACGGCTTCGTCATCACCCACGGCACCGATACGCTGGAAGAGACGGCCTATTTCCTCGATCTGACGGTGAAGTGCGACAAGCCGGTAGTGCTGGTCGGGGCGATGCGGCCGGCGACGGCGATGAGCGCCGACGGCCCGTTCAATCTGTATAACGCGGTGGTGACGGCGGCGGATCCGCAATCGGCCAACCGCGGGGTGCTGGTGGCGATGAACGACAGCGTGCTGGACGCACGAGATGTCACTAAAACCAGCACCACCGCCGTGCAAACCTTCCAGTCGCCGAACTTCGGCCCGCTGGGATACATCCACAACGGCAAGATCGATTATCAGCGTTCGCCGCAGCGCAAGCACACCCGGGAGACGCCGTTCGACGTCAGCAAGCTGAACGAACTGCCGAAGGTCGGCATCATTTACAACTACGCTAACGCCTCCGATGCGCCGGCCAAGGCGCTAATCGCCGAAGGGTACCAGGGTATCGTCAGCGCCGGGGTCGGCAACGGCAACCTGTATAAAACCGTGTTCGACACTCTGGCGACGGCGGCGCACAACGGCGTGGCGGTGGTGCGTTCTTCGCGCGTGCCGACCGGCGCGACCACCGAGGATGCGGAAGTGGACGACGCCAAATACGGTTTCGTGGCCGCCGGCACGCTGAATCCGCAAAAAGCGCGCATTCTGCTGCAGCTGGCGCTGACGCAAACCAAAGACGCGAAGCAGATCCAGCAAATGTTCAATCAGTACTGATCGTTTTCTCTCCTGCGGGGGCCGTCCGGGCTCCCGCAGCCATCTCGGCTGAATACAGCATAAAACACCGCGTTAACCCGCTGAATTTCCCCATGTCGCAGGGTTTTATCGTCCAAAAAAACGCGCCGGCCGCAGAGCCTGTCATAACCCGGCGCGCCTGTTTGCCGCCGGCGGGCGAATAAGCGTTGCAGCCATGGGGCGTGAGTGATAAAACCGAAGGGTTGGTTAACGCGAGCGTTAGCTTCGGGCATCTTTTCGACAGGTCGCTTTTCTGCGGCGAACAGTGAATGTGGTGAGGGGAAATGACTCAGGTTTATAATTTTAGCTCTGGCCCGGCGATGCTGCCGGTGGAAGTGTTGCGTCGTGCGGAACAGGAACTGTGCAATTGGCACGGCCTGGGCACGTCAGTGATGGAGATCAGTCACCGCAGCAAAGAATTCATCGCCGTTGCCGAGCAGGCGGAACAGGATCTGCGCGATCTGCTGAAAGTCCCCTCCAACTATAAAGTGCTGTTTTGCCACGGCGGCGCCCGCGCGCAATTCGCCGCGCTGCCGCTGAACCTGCTGGGCGACAAGGCCACCGCCGACTACATCGACGGCGGCTATTGGGCGCACAGCGCCATCAAGGAAGCGGAAAAGTATTGCACCCCGAACGTCATCGACGTGAAAACCCGCATCGACGGCCTGAGCGGCATCAAGCCGATGAAAGAGTGGCAGCTGAGCAACGACGCGGCTTACGTGCATTATTGCCCGAATGAGACCATCGACGGCGTAGCCATCGATGAAACGCCGGACTTCGGCGACAAAGTGGTGATCGGCGATTACTCCTCGACCATTCTGTCCCGCCCGCTCGACGTCAGCCGCTTCGGCGTGATTTACGCCGGCGCGCAGAAAAATATCGGCCCGGCCGGTCTGACGCTGGTGATCGTGCGTGACGATCTGTTGGGCAAGGCGCGTAAAGAAGTGCCGTCGATCCTCGATTACACCGTGTTGGCCGAGAACGATTCGATGTTCAACACCCCGCCAACCTTCGCCTGGTACTTGTCCGGGCTGGTGTTCAAATGGCTGAAAGAGCAGGGCGGCCTGGTGGAGATGCAAAAACGCAATCAGGCCAAGGCCGAGCTGCTGTACGCGACCATCGATAAATCCGACTTCTACCGCAGCCAGGTTGCCATCGCCAACCGCTCGTGGATGAACGTGCCGTTCCAGCTGGCCGATGCGGCGCTGGACAAGGTGTTCCTCAGCGAAGCCGAGGCCATTGGCCTGCAGGCGCTGAAAGGTCACCGCGTAGTTGGCGGCATGCGCGCTTCTATTTACAATGCGATGCCGCTGGCCGGCGTACAGGCGCTGACCGACTTTATGACCGATTTCGAGCGTCGTCACGGTTGATTCCGTCAGCTCGCCGGGCGCGGGCTGACCAGGCTGTTGTCCTTTTGCATTAAAGCGGCTCCGGCATTATTCCGGAGCCGTTTCGTTTATCAGAATTGGAGAGTTTTGTTCACATGGTGGATTCCCTGACGTTACAACCGGTCGCCCTGGTCAATGGCACCGTCAACTTACCCGGCTCGAAGAGCGTTTCTAACCGCGCTCTGCTGCTGGCGGCGCTGGCGGAGGGAACGACCCGGCTGACCAACCTGCTGGACAGCGACGATGTGCGTCATATGCTGAATGCGCTGCAGGCGTTGGGCGTGAACTACCAGCTTTCCGCCGACCGCACCGTGTGTGAAGTGACCGGCGTGGCCGGGCCGCTGGTGGCCGACCAGCCGCTGGAACTGTTCCTCGGCAATGCCGGCACCGCGATGCGCCCACTGGCGGCGGCGCTGTGCCTTGGTGAAGGTGATGTGGTGCTGACCGGGGAACCCCGCATGAAAGAACGCCCGATCGGCCATCTGGTGGACGCGTTGCGCCAGGGCAGGGCGCAGATTGATTACCTCGAGCAGACCGATTACCCGCCGATTCGCCTGCGCGGCGGTTTCCAGGGCGGCGACGTCACCGTTGACGGCAGCGTCTCCAGCCAGTTCCTGACCGCGTTGCTGATGACTGCGCCGCTGGCGCCGCAGGATACGCAAATCCACATCAAAGGCGAGCTGGTTTCCAAGCCGTACATCGACATCACGCTGCACCTGATGCGCACCTTCGGCGTATCGGTGAGCCACGACAATTACCGGGTGTTCCATATTCAGGGGCACCAGACGTATATCGCGCCGGGCGACTATCTGGTTGAAGGCGACGCTTCTTCTGCGTCCTACTTCCTGGCGGCGGCGGCGATCAAAGGCGGCACCGTGCGCGTGACCGGCATCGGTCGCAAAAGCGTGCAGGGTGACACCAAATTCGCCGATGTGTTGGAGAAGATGGGGGCGCGCATCACTTGGGGCGACGATTTTATCGAGTGCAGCCGCGGTGAACTGCGCGGCATCGATATGGACATGAACCACATTCCGGATGCGGCGATGACCATCGCCACCGCGGCGCTGTTCGCCGAGGGGCCGACCACCATCCGCAATATCTACAACTGGCGGGTGAAGGAAACTGACCGTCTGGCGGCGATGGCCACCGAGCTGCGTAAAGTGGGGGCGGAAGTTGACGAGGGCGAAGACTACATTCACGTCGTGCCGCCGGCCAAACTGCAGTTCGCCGAGATCGGCACCTACAACGATCACCGCATGGCGATGTGCTTCTCGCTGGTGGCGCTGTCGGATACCCCGGTCACGATCCTCGATCCGAAATGCACCGCGAAAACCTTCCCGGACTATTTCGAGCAGTTAGCGCGCATCAGCCAGCCGGCGTAACCGTCAGATCATTTCTTTTAAGGCCCCTT
The DNA here is from genome assembly GCF_052168495.1 of Serratia sp. CY52157. Taxonomy (NCBI): domain Bacteria; kingdom Pseudomonadati; phylum Pseudomonadota; class Gammaproteobacteria; order Enterobacterales; family Yersiniaceae; genus Serratia; species Serratia sp. CY52157. The sequence goes on from NZ_JBJNMO010000001.1 coordinate 72,845, forward strand.
TGCGGGCCTTTATCGTTTTTAACCCCCGGCGACCGGCGTTTCTTCTATACTTTTTCGCGGTTGTGCGCTTATTTTCAACAACCGGACAGTTCCAGGGTAACAGATCGCCGTAGGGCAGCGTATAATACGCCACCGTATTTGCCCCTGATTGGGCAGGTGACAGAGCGCCCGGGCTTCGAGTCGAAGCGCGCCGTGTCTCTGTGAGGTTTTCTACCTGAAGGAGAGAGAAATGACGGCTACAGCCCCGGTGATAACCGTTGATGGACCAAGTGGCGCAGGCAAAGGCACGCTGTGTAAAGCGTTGGCCGAGTCCCTTGGTTGGCGTTTGCTGGATTCCGGCGCGATCTATCGCGTGCTGGCGCTGGCGGCGTTGCATCATCAGGTGGATATCACTTCTGAGGAAGCGCTGGTTCCGCTGGCCGCACATCTCGATGTTCGCTTCGTTGCCCAGGACGGCAAGCTGCAAGTGATTTTGGAAGGTGAGGACGTCAGCAATGAGATCCGCACCGAAACCGTCGGCAACACCGCGTCGCAAGCGGCGGCGTTTCCGCGCGTGCGCGAGGCGTTGCTGCGCCGCCAGCGCGCTTTTCGCGAGGCGCCCGGCCTGATTGCCGATGGCCGCGACATGGGCACGGTGGTGTTCCCGGACGCGCCGGTCAAGATTTTCCTCGACGCCAGCTCGGAGGAGCGCGCGCACCGCCGCATGCTGCAGTTGCAGGAAAAGGGCTTTAATGTTAACTTTGAACGTCTTTTAGCCGAGATAAAGGAACGGGACGACCGTGACCGTAATCGGCCTATCGCGCCTCTGGTGCCCGCTTCTGACGCCCTCGTGCTGGATTCTACCAGCATGTCGATCGAAGAAGTGATCCGGCAGGCGTTGACGTATGCACAGAAAGTGTTGGCGTTGCCGCAGCAATAAGCGCGGCGGCGCTATTGGCTTTTTGTCATATTTGTCATAGCGGTATCGCAATATATCGGGTAAAATTTTACCCCTGTAACCTTAAACCCTGTCGGCATGGAGCCAATGGCGGGGTATGTGAAACAACCCCATTCGGCGGGACGCTAAATGGACGTTAAACTAAAGAACCCTGAAGATTAACAACATGACTGAATCTTTCGCTCAACTCTTTGAAGAATCCTTAAAAGAAATCGAAACCCGCCCGGGTTCCATCGTTCGTGGCGTCGTTGTTGCTATCGACAAAGATATCGTACTGGTTGACGCCGGTCTGAAATCTGAGTCTGCCATCCCGGCTGAGCAATTCAAAAACGCCCAGGGCGAGCTGGAAATCCAGGTTGGTGACGAAGTTGACGTTGCTCTGGATGCTGTTGAAGACGGCTTCGGTGAAACCCTGCTGTCCCGTGAGAAAGCTAAGCGTCACGAAGCTTGGATCACGCTGGAAAAAGCCTACGAAGAAGCTGAGACTGTAACCGGTGTTATCAACGGCAAAGTGAAGGGTGGCTTCACCGTCGAGCTGAACGGCATCCGCGCGTTCCTGCCAGGTTCCCTGGTTGACGTGCGTCCGGTACGTGACACTCTGCACCTGGAAGGCAAAGAGCTTGAGTTCAAAGTCATCAAGCTGGATCAGAAGCGCAACAACGTTGTCGTTTCTCGCCGTGCGGTTATCGAATCCGAGAACAGCGCTGAGCGCGATCAACTGCTGGAAAACCTGCAGGAAGGCATGGAGGTTAAAGGTATCGTTAAGAACCTCACTGACTACGGTGCATTCGTTGATCTGGGCGGCGTAGACGGCCTGCTGCACATCACTGACATGGCTTGGAAACGCGTTAAGCATCCAAGCGAAATCGTCAACGTTGGCGATGAAATCACTGTTAAAGTGCTGAAGTTCGACCGCGAGCGTACTCGTGTATCCCTGGGCCTGAAACAGCTGGGCGAAGATCCATGGGTTGCTATCGCGAAACGTTACCCAGAAGGCACCAAGCTGACTGGCCGTGTAACCAACCTGACTGATTACGGCTGCTTCGTGGAAATCGAAGAAGGCGTTGAAGGTCTGGTACACGTTTCTGAAATGGATTGGACCAACAAAAACATCCATCCGTCCAAAGTTGTTAACGTGGGCGACGTAGTGGAAGTGATGGTTCTGGACATCGATGAAGAACGTCGTCGTATCTCCCTGGGCCTGAAGCAGTGCAAATCCAACCCATGGCAGCAGTTCGCAGAGACCCACAACAAGGGCGACCGCGTTGAAGGTAAAATCAAGTCTATCACTGACTTCGGTATCTTCATCGGCCTGGACGGCGGCATCGACGGCCTGGTTCACCTGTCTGACATCTCCTGGAACGTTGCAGGCGAAGAAGCAGTACGTGAATACAAGAAAGGCGACGAAATCGCTGCGGTTGTTCTGCAAGTTGACGCAGAGCGCGAGCGTATCTCCCTGGGCGTGAAGCAACTGGCTGAAGACCCGTTCAATAACTACCTGTCTATGAACAAGAAAGGTGCTATTGTTACTGGTAAAGTCACTGCAGTTGACGCCAAAGGTGCTACAGTTGAATTGGCAGGCGGCGTAGAAGGTTACCTGCGTGCATCTGAAGCCTCTCGCGACCGCATTGAAGATGCAACTCTGGTTCTGAACGTAGGTGACGAAGTTGAAGCTAAATTCACCGGCGTTGACCGTAAGAACCGCGTTGTAAGCCTGTCCGTACGTGCTAAGGACGAAGCTGACGAGAAAGACGCCATCGCAACTGTTAACAACAAACAGGAAGAAGGCAACTTCTCTAACGCAATGGCTGAAGCTTTCAAAGCGGCTAAAGGCGAGTAATGACGGGGGGCGGTCTCTGACCGCCCCGATACGGTAGTTTAGCTGCAAAGCTTGGAGGTACTATGACCAAGTCTGAACTTATTGAAAGACTTGCTGGCCAGCAATCTCATATTCCGGCGAAGGCCGTTGAGGATGCAGTGAAAGAGATGCTTGAGCACATGGCCGCTACGCTGGCCGAGGGCGAACGCATTGAGATCCGCGGATTCGGCAGTTTTTCTCTTCACTACCGTGCCCCGCGTGTAGGTCGCAACCCGAAAACCGGTGACAAAGTTGAGCTGGACGGCAAGTACGTTCCTCACTTCAAACCAGGCAAAGAGTTGCGTGACCGCGCCAATATCTATGGCTAGTCGCTGACTGCTCATAGCGTTGTTGCTTGAAAAGAATATAAAACGGTGCCTGTAAGGCGCCGTTTTTTTTCGCCTGCAATTCTCCGCGATACGCTCGCGAGTTGCGTACTGCGCCGCATTGACGATGTGGCTCCTGCAAAGATCTCTCTTATCCTGCCATGTTCAGCGCATCTTCGTTAAAGCCCGCTGGCGGCGACATGTCGCCTGAATGATCCTGCTTGCTTGCCGTGACGCGTCTTTGCTCATGGCGGAGCCGATGGGAGAAAAGCGATCAAAATTTCGCTGGATCTGGCGATATTCGCCGTTATCTGCGGCATCCTGCCGCTGTTGGTTTTACCGCAGTTGCCTGAGCAATGGCTGCTGTGGCCGCTTTTGCTTTTTGTCTGTTTACTGCTGCGCAGGCCATTCTGCCGTTATTTGGCCTGCCTGGGGTTGGGGGTCGCGTGGGCGGTTTTCAATGCCGGAAGCCTGATCGGGCAAATGGAGCGTTTGAGCCGCGGGCCGGAAGTGACGGCGGTGGTGCAGGTAAGCAGCATCGCGTTGAATCCGGCCGTCAGCAAGCAGACGCTGATGCGTATCGAGCGGATCGATGGCCATTGGCTGGCGCCTGCATTGATGTTTACCACACTATGGGCCCCGGAACAGCAGCGGCTGTGCGCCGGGCAGCGTTGGCAATTGAAACTGCGCTTGCGGCCGGTGCACGGCAAGCTCAATGAAGGGGGCTTCGACAGCCAACGTTGGGCGATCGCACAGCGCCAGCCGTTGACGGGCCTGGTCAGGCAGGCCCGTTTGCTGGATGGCGATTGTAGCCTGCGTCAGCGCATAATCAGCCATGCGGAAACCAACATCGGTGAGCTGCGTTACAAGGCGGTATTGTTGGCGCTGGCGTTTGGGGAGCGAACCGCGCTGGAACAGCCTTTACGCACGCTGATGTTGAAAACCGGCATTGCGCATTTAATGGCCATTTCAGGGCTTCATGTGGCGATGGTCGCCATTTTGTTCTGGGCTACGCTGCGGGCGCTGCAGTTTTTTCTGCCCTCCCATCTGATTGGCTATCGTTTTCCCCTGGTCGCGGGCTGGGTGGCGACGCTGATCTATGTCTGGTTGGTGGGCGCCCAGCCGCCGGCGGTGCGTACCGTGTTGGCCATGACATTGTGGATGTTGCTGCGCCTGCGCGGCGTTCATTGTTCTTCCTGGCAGGTGTGGCTATGGTGTATCGGGCTGATTTTGCTGTGCGATCCGCTGGCGGTATTGTCAGACAGTTTCTGGCTATCGGTGCTGGCGGTAGGTTGCCTGATTTTTTGGTTTGAATGGGCGCCGCTCGGTGAGCGATTCCGGTCGGCCTGGTATTGGGCACCGGTGCGCTGGCTGCATATTCAGCTCGGCATGACGCTGCTCTTGGTGCCGATGCAGGCCGCGCTGTTTCTGGGCCTGACGCTGACCTCGCTACCCGCCAATCTGTGGGCGGTACCTATTGTCTCATTGGTGACGGTGCCGCTGATTTTGCTGGCGGTGATATTTGGCTTCTTTCCCTCGTTAAGCTACGGGCTATGGTGGCTGGCGGACTTCACGCTGTACTGGGTGTTTGTGCCGCTGCATTACCTGCAACGCGGTTGGGTGGATCTGGGGGCTGCCTCGCTGCTGGCCAGCGCGGCGGGGTGGCTCATCGTCGTCTGTTGGCGCTTTCATTGGTGGCGGCGTTATGCACCGGGGCTGGCGACGATAGCGATATGCTGTGTGCTGTGGCGGGAAAAAGAGCCGGGATACCGCTGGCGAGTCGATATGCTCGATGTCGGGCACGGTTTAGCGGTGGTCATTGAGCGAAACGGCAAGGGAATACTGTACGATACCGGCGATCGTTGGCCGGGCGGCAGCGCCGCCGAACGGCATATTTTGCCAATGTTGAACTGGCGGGGGATTGAATTGGAACAGATCATTATCAGCCATGATCATCTCGATCATACCGGTGGCCTGCCGACGGTGCGACGGGCGTTTCCAGGGGCTACGATACGCAGCCCGATACGCGGGGAGGGGCACTTGCCCTGCGTCGCCGGTGAGCGCTGGCGCTGGCAGGGGTTGCAATTCGAAGTGCTGTGGCCGCCGAAAACGCGTAAAAAGCCGGGCAATGACGACTCTTGCGTGATCCGTATCGACGACGGGAAACACAGTCTGCTGCTGACCGGCGACGCGGAAAAAAAGGCGGAGGCGCAGCTGCTTCGATTGCGGCGCGATCGCTTGGCGGCGACGGTGTTGCAGGTGGGGCATCATGGCAGCAAAACCTCTTCCACGCCGCCGTTTCTGCGTGCGGTCAATCCTCAGGCGGCATTGGCGTCAGCATCTCGTTACAACAAATGGCGTTTGCCGGCGCGTAAAGTGGTCGCCAGATACCGGGCAAATGGCATTATATGGCGCGATACGACGCGCTCCGGCCAGTTATCGGTACTTTTTTTCGACAACGATTGGCAAATTAAAGGCTTTCGCGAACAATTAATGCCCCGTTGGTACCATCAGCGGTTTGGCGTAGAGGGTGATAATGAGTAAAATAGGCCGCTATTTCTTCCGATGCTGGTATTTGCATGATGAATGATAAAGATCTCTCGACCTGGCAGACATTCCGTCGACTCTGGCCGATGATCACTCCTTTTAAGACCGGGCTGATTGTAGCCGCCATTGCGTTGATTATGAACGCAGCGGGGGACACGCTGATGCTGTCTCTGCTTAAACCGCTATTGGACGATGGGTTTGGAAAAACCGACAGCAGCGTGCTGGTGTGGATGCCGTTGGCCGTCATCGCGCTGATGTTGATGCGCGGCGTAACCAGCTTTGTTTCAAGCTACTGCATTTCCTGGGTTTCCGGCATGGTGGTGATGCAGATGCGCCGCCGCCTGTTTGGCCACATGATGAGAATGCCGGTGGCCTTCTTCGATCAACAGTCCACCGGGACCCTGTTGTCGCGCATTACCTATGATTCCGAACAGGTGGCTTCCTCCTCTTCCAGCGCGCTGGTGACCGTGGTGCGCGAAGGGGCTTCGATCATTGGCCTGTTCATCATGATGTTCTATTACAGCTGGCAGCTGTCGGTGATCCTGATCGTGCTGGCGCCGATCGTCTCCATTGCCATTCGCCTGGTGTCCAAGCGTTTCCGCAACATCAGCAAAAACATGCAGAACACGATGGGGCAGGTGACCACCAGCGCCGAACAGATGCTGAAAGGCCATAAAGAAGTGCTGATCTTCGGCGGCCAGCAGGTGGAAACCGAGCGCTTTAATTCGGTCAGCAACCGCATGCGTCAGCAAGGCATGAAGCTGGTTTCCGCGTCTTCGATTTCCGATCCGATCATTCAGCTGATCGCTTCGCTGGCGCTGGCGTTCGTGCTGTTTGCCGCCAGCTTCCCAAGCGTGATGGAAACCCTGACCGCCGGTACCATTACCGTGGTGTTCTCGTCGATGATTGCGCTGATGCGTCCGCTGAAGTCGCTGACCAACGTCAATGCCCAGTTCCAACGCGGGATGGCGGCTTGCCAGACGCTGTTCTCCATTTTGGATATGGAACAGGAAAAAGATACCGGCACCCGCGAAGTGAAGCGCGCGAAAGGCGATATCGAATTCCGCAATGTCACCTTCTACTACCCGTCGAAGGAAACGCCGGCGCTGCGTGATATCAACCTGAACATCGCCGAAGGCAAGACCGTAGCGCTGGTGGGCCGTTCCGGTTCGGGGAAATCGACCATCGCCAACCTGTTGACGCGTTTCTATGATATTCAGGAAGGCGAAATTCTGATGGATGGCCACGATCTGCGCGAATACACCCTGGCCTCACTGCGTAATCAGGTGGCCCTGGTTTCGCAAAACGTGCACCTGTTCAACGACACCATCGCCAACAATATCGCCTATGCGCGTGAGAGCGAATACAGCCGCGAGCAGATCGAGAAAGCGGCCGAAATGGCGTACGCGATGGACTTCATCAACAAGATGGAAAACGGCCTGGATACGGTGATCGGTGAAAACGGCGTCATGCTGTCCGGCGGCCAACGCCAGCGCATCGCCATCGCGCGCGCGCTGCTGCGTGACTGCCCGATCCTCATCCTGGATGAGGCGACCTCTGCGCTGGATACCGAGTCCGAGCGGGCCATTCAGGCCGCGCTGGACGAACTGCAGAAAGACCGAACTTCACTGGTGATCGCGCACCGTCTGTCGACCATTGAAAAGGCGGACGAGATCCTGGTGGTGGAAGACGGCCGCATCGTCGAACGCGGTGAGCACGCCGAGTTGCTTGAGCGGCAGGGCGCCTATGCGCAGCTGCACCGCATGCAGTTTGGTCAATAATGATTGAGCGCATCTGGTCCGGCGGTTCGCTGCTTTATCTGGCGCTATTGCCGCTCTCGTGGCTGTATGGCTTGTTCAGTTGGCTGATCCGCCTCAGTTACCGCTGCGGCCTGCGTAAAAGTTGGCGTTCGCCGGTGCCGGTCGTGGTGGTGGGTAACCTCACCGCCGGCGGCAACGGCAAAACGCCGATGGTGATCTGGCTGGTGGAGCACCTGCAGCAACGGGGCTACCGCGTTGGGGTGGTGTCGCGCGGCTACGGCGGCAAGTCGGCGGTCTATCCTCTGGTGCTGGGTCAGAATACGTCGACCCGCGAGGCGGGTGATGAGCCGGTGCTGATTTATCAGCGTACCGGGGCGCCCGTGGCGATCGCGCCCAAGCGCGCCGAGGCGGTGCAGGCTCTGCTGCAACAACAGCAGCTGGATGTGATCATCACCGACGATGGCTTGCAGCACTACGCTTTACAGCGTGACTTCGAGCTGGTGGTCATCGACGGTGTGCGTCGTTTCGGTAACGGCTGGTGGTTGCCGGCCGGGCCGATGCGCGAGCGCGCTGCGCGGCTTGGCAGTGTCGATGCGCGTGTCGCCAATGGCGGCGTGGCGCAGGCCGGGGAAATTGCCATGCGTCTGCAGGCGCGTGATGCGGTGAACCTGCTGAGCGGTGAACGTCGCCCGGTGGCCGAGCTGCCGCGCGTGGTGGCGATGGCGGGTATCGGCCATCCGCCGCGTTTCTTCGCGACGTTGGAAAAGTTGAACGTCGAAGTCGTGCAGGAAGTGGCGTTTGCCGATCATCAGGAATATCAGCAGGCGCAGCTGGCGGCGTTGGTTAATGCAGATCAAACGCTGTTGATGACGGAGAAGGACGCGGTGAAGTGTCGCGCCTTTGCCCAGCCCAATTGGTGGTATCTACCGGTTGATGCGGTGCTACCGTCCGCTCAGGCTGAGCAACTGCTGCAGGATATCGAGTCCCTGCTGTCTAAGTAATCTCAGGATGCCAGCGTGACAAGCCCCAAGGCTTGCGCGCAGGCTTCCAGCGAGCGCTGCTGGGTTTGCTGATACAGCGCCAGCTCGTCGATCACCTCACTGCCCAATGCTTGTTCAAACGCTGCCCGGCTTGACGCCGCATTGTACTGTGCATGGCGGCTGTCCCCCAGATTCGATTGGAAAATCCCCGCCGCGCTGACCGGCAGAAAATCTTCATATACCAGTGGCTGGAAGCGAACGTGTTCTTTCTCGATCAGTTGCTCCAGGGTGCTGTGCTTATCCAGTGATTCTTTGGCCGCCAGGCCGCATTCGGTCGGGAAATAGCGGAACCAGGCCAGCTGTTGCTCGCGCAGCGTGGCGTAATCATCCGGAAACGCCCGGAAGTTTTCTTCCAGCAGCTGATAATAGCGTTCGGCATTTTTCTCGCTCGGCGGCGCCTGCAGCGCATCGTTGGTGGCCTTCAGCAGACGGTCGTAGAGTTCTCTTCCTTTAGTCGTCAGCGCCACACCGCGCTGTTCAATCTCGCCGAAGCGCGCGGTATGATGGCCGGCGACGACGCGGCCGTCATGCTCGACGAAATCGACGCGTTCTTCCAACGCCTTGAAGCTGGTCTGGCGCAGCAGGATCGCGCGACGGCGACGCGGCGGGCCCTCGATGACCGCCTTGGGCGTAATGCCGCGGGCGGGCATCGCCTGCTGAACGCGATCGATATCCAGCGTGCGCGGTGTCAGATGATTGATATGCGGCCCTTTAAACGCCACCACGTCGGCGATCAGGCGATGCTGATCGTGCAACTGCCGGTATTCTTCGGCGCTGACCGTCGCCTGGTTGTGCCAGCGGAAGGTTTCCAGCGCTTGTTCGACAAATTCTTGCGCCTGCACTTCATTCAGCCCGCCTTGCGCTTCCTGCAGCGCGATCAGTTCCAACGCGCGATCGGTAAAGATGCGGCGGCGCGCCAGCAAGCGCTCGGCCAGCTCACGCAGCGCGGGATCTTCTATCAGCTCCAGGCGCAGCAGGGAGGTAAACACGCGGAACGGACTGATTTGCAGGGCGTCTTCGTGTACGGCGCGAAAGGCGGTCGAGTGGACGGGAACGCCCGCCACCGACAGATCATAGTAACCGACCGGCGCCATGCCCATCACCCGGAACAGACGGCGCAGGGTGGCCAGTTCGTCCGCCGTGCCGACCCGGATCGCACCGTGGCGCTCCATCGCAAGGCGTTCGATCTCGCCGGTGATTTGCAGTTGATGAGCCAGTGCGGCATCTTCGCGCAGAACCTGTCGGTTGGTTTCCGCCACCAGTTCCAGCAGATCGCCGTACAGCGGTACCTCTTTTTGGTACATGTCCGACATCGCGTGAGAGAATCTGGCGCGGATTTCATTAGGTGAAACGAACTGCTGGGCGGTCATGCGCATAGCTCCTTGATTCAGCATAATCTGAAAAATAGTGTTTTTAGCGGCAAAAGTGCTGGCGAAAAAGCCGTCTGCCTTGTTTTCCCCTCAAGTTTAGCCATCTGATTTGGGATTTGTTATAGACGTGGCAAGCATATTAGAGTTTTATGCGTTAGCTCTCATTTGCAGCGCACGGACGGACAAACGATGCCCCGGTGAGGAGAGGAACTCGATGAATCGGCCGCGGCGAGCGTTAAATTAAGTCATGCATATTCAGGGGGATAAAAATAAATTCGGCGTATTTATGAATTTAATGCAATAAACCCCTTGTGCATTCACCATTTTTATGAGTAAATGCAAGTCGGCCTGTGATCCAGACCTATTTATGTTCGAGTTTAGAGTTAAGCAGTTCCTCCAAAAACGTTATCATCCGATTCCGCTTCAAAGACGAACCTTCTAAGTACCTCCCATAAGTAATGTTTCTGAAATGGCCGCAATTGCCTCTTATGGCAGATTTTGTAAATATATTTAAAGGTAAAAGTAATGTCTAAGAAGACGGGTCAAGTTAAGTGGTTCAACGAAAGCAAAGGTTTTGGTTTCATTGAGCAGCACGATGGCGGCAAAGATGTATTCGTACACTTCTCCGCAATCATGACAGACGGTTTCAAGACCCTGGCTGAAGGCCAGCGCGTCGAGTACACCATCCAGGACAGCCCGCGCGGGCCGGCTGCCGCCAACGTAGTTGCTCTGTAAGAAGACAGGGAACGCGTATAAAGAGATCTTAATACAACCATGGTGACGCTTCAGCGCTGAGTCATGCGGAAGATATTAAGTTCAACAAGCCCGCCTTAGTGCGGGTTTTTTAATTTTTGCTCACGAGAGGTTTGTTACGAAAAACTTTAGGATGGGCTGGTAGCGTCCAGACAATATAAAAAATGACGTTGTCAAGGATGCTCAAGTAAAAGGATATAAGTTATGTTTAAAAATACTGTGTTAAAAATGGGCCGTGTGAAATGGTTTAATCAGGCCGAAGGCTATGGTTTTATTTCACCGGTAGATGGCAGCGACGAAATCTATGTCAATCGCAACGCTATCGCCAACACCAAAAATAAGTCGTTGAACGAAGGTCAGAACGTTGAGTTCTCGATCTATCGCAGCTCGCATGGGCTGTCCGCGGCAGACGTTATCGCGTTCTGATCGCATCCTCCTTCCTCGCCAGTGCCGGTGTCGCCACCCGCAAGCACTGGCGAAGATAAATCCCGCGATATCCACTATTATCAGGCCATTGCCTACTCGCCACGGATATCAGGATGACCACCCCGACCATTTCCCTTACCGCCGCTCGCGCGCTGCACCTCGCCGCCCAGGGGCTGCTTTCTCCGCTTAAACGCCAGGCTCGGCCCGATGACGTCGTGAGTGCGATCCAGCGCATGGGGCTGTTACAAATCGATACCATTAGCGTCGTTGCTCGCAGCCCGTATCTGGTGCTGTTCAGCCGTTTGGGAGCCTATCAGCCGGAGTGGCTTGAGCAGGCGCTCGCCGGCCGCAAGCTGTTCGAGTATTGGGCGCACGAGGCCTGTTTCCTGCCGATCGAAGATTTTGGTCTGCTGCGCCACCGCATGCTGGCGCCGCATGATATGGGCTGGAAATACTCCGCCGACTGGGTGCAGCAGCACCAGGCGGCGATGGACAGCTTGCTGCGGCACATCGAACAACAGGGGCCGGTGCGCTCCGCGGATTTCAGCGCCGAGAAGAAGGGCAACAGCGGGTGGTGGGACTGGAAACCGGAGAAACGGCATCTGGAGATCCTGTTTACCGCCGGCAAGCTGATGGTGGCCGAACGTCGCAACTTCCACCGGGTTTACGATCTGACCGAAAGGCTGCTGCCGGCCTGGGACGATGCGCGGCATGCGCTGCCCGTGGAGCAGGCGCGCCGGCAGATGCTGTGCCGCACCTGCCGCTATCTGGGCATTTTCCGCGCCGAGTGGTTGGCGGACTACTATCGGCTGAAGCGCGTGGCGCCAAAAGCCTTGCTGGCAGCGCTGCAGGAGCAGGGCGAGATTACGCCGGTGCGGGTCGAGGGGCTGGAAGGGCCGTTTTATGTGCATGAATCACTGGCGGAACTGCTGCCGCTGGCGGAGCAGGGCAAACTCAAATCGACGGTCACCAGCCTGTTGTCGCCTTTTGATCCGGTGGTGTGGGATCGTCGTCGGGCGCTGGAGCTGTTCAACTTTGACTATCGGCTGGAGTGTTACACGCCGAAAGAAAAACGCCGCTACGGTTACTTCACGTTGCCGGTGCTGCATCGGGGCGACCTGGTGGGGCGGATTGATGCCAAGGCGCACCGACGCCAGGGCATCTTCGAGATCATCAGTTTCCATGCGGAGCCGCAGGTGCGCTTCGGCAAACAGCGAACGCAGGATATCCGGCAAGCCATCGCGCGCACGGCTCATTGGCACGGCGCGCAACGCGTTGCGCTGGGCGACATTCCGGCGGCGTTGGCCGCTGAATGGGGAGCCGGCTGGGAAGTGGGATAACGAGCGACGCCGTCGGTGGGGTAAAACGAAGTTAAGCGCCGCTCGTTACAAAGGGGGCTCAGTGGCTGAAGTTAGCGAACAGAGCGATGATTTTATGCAGACGTTTGATCACGTATTACGGTCTTTTTTGTGATTTTCATCACAAAATTCTACGCCGTGTGGCGCCGCAGTTCAAGCCGTTGCGCGGGCGCCATGAGGAAATATCGGCGGCTTGGCGCCGCCGATGATTAACCTGAGGCCGGGCGTTATGCTATCCTCACAGCCTTCCCAGATGACCTATCCCCTTGCGGAGGATGCATGGACCACCGTTTACTCGAAATCGTTGCCTGCCCGGTATGCAACGGCAAACTCTATTTCAATAAAGAAAACCAGGAGCTGGTGTGCAAAGCGGACGGGTTGGCTTACCCGCTGCGCGACGGCATTCCGGTGCTGTTGGAAAATGAAGCGCGTGCGCTGTCGCTGGACGAGAAGCACGCATGAGTTTTATCGCTATTATTCCCGCCCGCTACGCCTCAACCCGTTTGCCGGGCAAACCGCTGGCCGATATTCACGGCAAGCCGATGGTGGTGCACGTGATGGAACGCGCCCGTGAGTCCGGCGCCAGCCGGGTCATCGTGGCGACCGATCACCCTGAAGTCGCCAAAGCGGTAGAAGCCGCCGGCGGCGAAGTGTGCATGACCAGCCCGGATCACCATTCCGGCACCGAGCGTTTGGCGGAAGTGATCGCGCACTACGGCTTTGCCGACGACCAGATCATCGTTAACGTGCAGGGCGATGAGCCGCTGATCCCACCCGTTATCGTGCGGCAGGTGGCGGAAAACCTGGCGGGCAGCCAGGCCGGCATGGCGACGTTGGCGGTGCCGATCGACAGCGCCGAAGAGGCATTCAACCCCAATGCGGTGAAGGTCGTGATGGACGCGCAGGGTTACGCGCTCTACTTCTCGCGCGCCACCATTCCCTGGGATCGCGAGCGTTTCGCCGCATCGAAGGAGAGCATCGGCGACAGCCTGCTGCGCCACATCGGCATCTATGCGTACCGCGCCGGTTTCGTGCGCCGCTACGTCAGCTGGGCGCCGAGCCAGTTGGAGCAGATCGAGCTGTTGGAACAGCTGCGCGTGCTGTGGTACGGTGAAAAAATCCACGTGGCGGTCGCGAAAGCGGTCCCGAGCGTGGGGGTCGATACGCCGGAAGATCTCCAGCGCGTGCGCGACAGCATTCAACCCTGAGCCTGATTTCGTCGGCGCGGCGCGCAACGCGCCGACGATGCAATACCTCCCATTATTGATCCCCGTTTTGTTGATCTGCGTTGAAGAATTTTTCCGCTCACCGTTCGATGATGTTACGCATACCCCCCTTATTAGCCTGAGGTGAATGCCTTATGGAGCAGTTACGCGCCGAACTGAGCATCGTGCTGGGTGAGTCCGTCAGCCGGCTGGAACGGGTGAGCGAACAGCCTTATGCGCACATGTATTCACTGTACGATCGCCAGGGCAACGCCATCCCGCTGATGGCGAAAAGTTTTATCTGCCAGGGCATCGCCCAGCAGGAGGCGTACAAGCTGTCGATGCTGGCGCGCGACGGGGATATCCGCCTGCCCACGGTGTACGGCGTGGTATGCACCCACCAGGCGCCGTATACGGAAATCCTGCTGATCGAGCGTCTGCGCGGCGTGTCGGCCGAAGCGCCAACGCGTTCGCCGGATCGCTGGAACATGTTGATGGAGCAGATCGTTGACGGGATGTTGGCCTGGCACCGCATCGACAGCCATGGCAGCGTCGGCACCGTTGACAGTACGCAGGAGAATGACTGGTTTTGCTGGTATCAACAGCGGGTCGAAGTGCTGTGGGCGACGGTGGTCAATCTCACAACCCCACAGCTGACTATGGCAGATCGGCGTTTGCTGTACCGCACGCGCGAAGCGCTGACCCATTTCTTCGTCGGTTTCGACGATCCCTGTGTCCTGGTGCACGGTAACCTGTCGCTGCGCAGCATGTTGAAAGATCCCAAAAGCGATCAGCTGTTGGCGATGCTTAATCCCGGTGTGGTGCTGTGGGCGCCGCGCGAATACGATCTTTTCCGCCTCTGCGAAGCGGGCATGCCCAGCCAACTGTTGTTCAGCTATCTGCAGCGGGCGCCGGTCGCCGACGCTTTCCTGGCGCGGCGCTGGCTGTACGTGGTGTGGGAAGCGGTAGGGCGTTTAATCCATACCGGCAAGCTGGAGCGGCAGCCGTTCGACTATGCATCGCAACAGCTGCTGCCCTGGCTGGCCGGTTGAACGGGGCCTTATTCGGCGCTGGCGCTATCCGCGCCTTTCAGCCGCTGCCACAGGCTGCCCAGCGTTTCATACCAGGCGCGCTCGGTATGGCCGAGGAACATGGACGACGGCGTGGCGCGATCCCAGATATTCAGCGGCGAGTCGATCGCCAATTGGTTGGCCGGGGCCGGGATCGGGTGCAGGCCCTTAGCCTCGAAGAAACGCATGGCGCGCGGCAGATGGTTGGCGGAAGTCACCAGAAGGAAGGGATGTTCGCCGACCAACTTGGCTACCTGAGCGGCTTCTTCCTCGGTATCGCGCGGTTCCCCCAGGATCACCATGTCGCTGCGCGGCACGCCCAGGCTTTCCGCTACCAGCGCTGCCGTGGCGGCGTTGCTCTGCATGCGCCCGCCGGGCGCGCCGGTAAACACCATCCTGGCGCCAGGGTGTGCCAGATAGAGCCGCACGCCCTCCGTCACGCGAGGCAGACTGTTGCCGAGCAGGTTCGAGCTGGGTGCCCAGTCGGGATTGTAGGTATAGCCTCCGCCCAACACCACGATATAGCTGACCGCATCGTTGCCGCGATATGTCTGGTATTCGGCTTCGATCGGCCGCAGCAGGCGGTCGGCCACCGGTTGCAGGCTGAAAAGCAGTAAAAACAGCCAGCTCAGCGTGAAAATCGTCTTACCGCTTTTTTGCCAGCGGGTGAACCACAGCAGCAGCAGCGCCAGCCCCATCAGCAGCATCAGCAGCGGCAGCGGCATCAGCAGAGCGCCAAAGAACTTTTTCAGGTTGAACAGCATCGAAAATCAGATCCTTTTGAGTGAAAAAACGGCATCCAGGCATAAACAGGCCGCAAGAAGATACATTCTAAGCCAGTCTGTGCCAAAATAGCAGGTTTGAATGGGCGTGCGCTTTGCCGCCGACAAGACTGAGATCAGCGGAGCCGTTGTCCATGCAGGATCGTAATTTTGACGATATTGCTGAAAAATTTGCGCGTAATATCTACGGCACCACGAAAGGAAAAATCCGCCAGGCGGTGGTTTGGCAGGATCTTACCGGGCTGCTGGCCCAGTTGCCGCAGCGGCCGCTGCGCATCCTCGATGCCGGGGGCGGTGAAGGCCATATGGCTTGCCAACTGGCAGAATTAGGACATCAGGTGTTGTTGTGCGATCTTTCTGGTGAGATGATCCAGCGCGCCGCGCAGCTGGCGGAGCAGAAAGGTGTGAGCCAGAACATGCAATTCGTACAAAGTTCTGCGCAGGATATCGCTCAACATTTGGAACAGCCGGTTGATCTGATATTGTTTCATGCAGTGCTTGAATGGATCGCTGAACCCGTGGCGGCGCTGCAGGCGTTGTGCGATTGTCTGACGCCGGGCGGCGCACTGTCGCTGATGTTCTTCAACGCCAACGGTCTCTTGATGCGTAACGTGGTGTTGGGTAACTTCCAATTGGTGGATCCCGAGGTCAGACGGCGCCGCAAGCGTTCGCTGTCGCCGCAATATCCGCACGATCCGCTATTGGTCTACGGCTGGCTGGAACAGCTGGGCATGCGCATCAGCGGCAAAACCGGCGTGCGGGTGTTCCACGACTATCTGCAGAGCAGACAGCTGCAAACCCAAAAATTTGAAGAGTTACTGGCGCTTGAACAGCACTATTGCCGGCAGGAGCCGTACGTGAGTTTGGGGCGCTATATTCACGTCATGGCGCATAAACCAAACCTGAAGGACGAACTATGAGTGAATTTTCCCAGACAGTACCCGAACTGGTCGCCTGGGCACGGAAAAATGATTTCTCTATTTCGCTCCCTACGGAGCGTCTCGCATTTCTGCTCGCTATCGCCACCCTGAATGGCGAACGGCTGGACGGCGAGATGAGCGAAGGTGAGCTGGTTGATGCATTTCGCCATGTCAGCAAGGGTTTTGAACAGACGCATGAAACGGTGGCGATGCGCGCCAACAATGCGATCAACGACATGGTGCGCCAGCGCCTGTTGAACCGCTTTACCAGCGAACTGGCGGACGGTAACGCGATTTACCGCCTGACGCCGCTGGGTATCGGCATTACCGATTACTATATTCGCCAACGCGAATTCTCCACGCTGCGTCTGTCGATGCAGCTGTCGATCGTGGCGCAGGAACTGAAGCGCGCCGCCGATGCCGCCGACGAGGGCGGCGACGATTTCCATTGGCACCGTAACGTGTTCGCGCCGTTGAAATATTCGGTGGCGGAAATCTTCGACAGCATCGACATGACGCAACGCGTGATGGACGAGCAGCAGCAGAGCGTGAAAAATGACATCGCGGCGCTGCTGAGCAAAGACTGGCGGGCGGCGATCTCCAGCTGCGAAATGCTGCTGTCGGAAACCTCAGGCACCCTGCGCGAACTGCAGGATACGCTGGATGCGGCGGGCGACAAGCTGCAGGCCAATCTGCTGCGCATCCAGGACGCAACCCTCGGCAACGTGGAGCTCGGCTTCGTCGACAAGCTGGTGTTCGATCTGCAGAGCAAGCTGGATCGCATCATCAGCTGGGGCCAGCAGGCGATCGACCTGTGGATCGGCTACGATCGTCACGTGCACAAATTTATCCGTACCGCTATCGATATGGATAAAAACCGCGTGTTCGCCCAACGCCTGCGCCAGTCGGTGCAAACCTATTTCGACCACCCGTGGGCGCTGACTCATGCCAATGCCGATCGTCTGCTGGACATGCGCGACGAAGAACTGGCGCTGCGCAGCGAGGAAGTGACCGGGGAACTGCCGCCTGATCTGGAGTTCGAAGAGTTCAGCGAGATTCGCGAACAGCTGGCGGCGATGATCGAAGAGGCGTTGAAGGTGTACCAGGAACAGCAGATGCCGCTCAACCTTGCAGCGGTGATGCGCGATTACCTGGCGCAATATCCGCGTGCGCGTCATTTCGACGTGGCACGTTTAGTGGTCGACCAGGCAGTGCGCCTCGGTGTGGCTGAAGCAGATTTCTCAGGGTTGCCGGCGGAATGGCAGGCAATCAATGATTACGGAGCCAAGGTCCAGGCCCATGTCATCGACAAATATTGAACAAGTAATGCCAGTCAAGCTGGCCAAAGCGTTGTCCAACTCGCTGTTCCCGGCGCTGGACAGCCAACTGCGCGCGGGTCGTCACATCGGTATCGATGAGCTGGACAACCACGCCTTTTTAATGGATTTCCAGGATGAGCTGGAAGAGTTTTACAACCGTTACAGCGTCGAGCTGATTCGGGCGCCGGAAGGTTTCTTCTATTTGCGCCCGCGCTCCACCACGCTGATCCCGCGTTCGGTGCTGTCCGAGCTGGATATGATGGTCGGCAAGATCTTGTGTTACCTGTATCTCAGCCCCGAGCGCCTGGCGCACGAAGGCATTTTCAGCCATCAGGAGCTGTACGATGAACTGCTGAGCCTGGCGGATGAGAACAAGCTGCTCAAGTTCGTCAACCAGCGCTCTACCGGTTCGGATCTCGATCGGCAGAAGCTGCACGAGAAGGTGCGCACCTCGCTCAACCGCCTGCGCCGCCTCGGCATGGTCTATTTCATGGGCAATGACAGCAGCAAGTTCCGCATTACCGAGGCGGTGTTCCGCTTCGGCGCCGACGTGCGCAGCGGCGACGATCCGCGTGAAGCGCAGCTGCGCATGATTCGCGACGGCGAGGCGATGCCGGTTGAAACCAGCCTGTCGCTTAACGATGAGAATGACGCTGAGGATCAGCAGGTTGATAACGCTCCTGACGGTGCAGAGGATGAACAGGAATGATTGAACGCGGTAAATTTCGCTCGCTGACGCTGGTTAACTGGAACGGCTTCTTTGCCCGCACCTTTGATCTCGATGAGCTGGTGACCACGCTGTCCGGCGGGAACGGGGCGGGGAAATCCACCACCATGGCGGCCTTCGTCACCGCACTGATCCCCGATCTGACGCTGCTGCACTTCCGTAACACCACCGAAGCGGGCGCCACCAGCGGTTCGCGCGACAAGGGCCTGCACGGCAAGCTGCGCGCCGGCGTATGTTACTCCACCCTCGACGTCGTCAACTCGCGCCACCAGCGCGTGGTGGTTGGCGTGCGTCTGCAGCAGGTGGCGGGACGCGATCGCAAGGTCGATATCAAACCTTTCACCATCCAGGGTCTGCCGACCGCGGTACAGCCGACTGAATTGCTGACCCAGACCGTGGGTGAGCGCCAGGCGCGCGTGCTGTCGCTGCAAGAGTTGAAAGAGCGCGTGGAAGAGATGGAAGGCGTGCAGTTCAAGCAGTTCAACTCGATCACCGATTACCACTCGCTGATGTTCGATCTGGGCGTGATCCCGAAACGCCTGCGTTCGTCCGCCGATCGCAGCAAATTCTATCGTCTGATTGAAGCGTCGCTGTACGGCGGCATCTCCAGCGCCATCACCCGCTCGCTGCGCGACTACCTGTTGCCGGAAAACAGCGGCGTGCGCAAGGCGTTCCAGGACATGGAAGCGGCGCTGCGCGAAAACCGCATGACGCTGGAAGCGATCCGCGTTACCCAGTCGGATCGCGACCTGTTCAAGCATTTGATCTCCGAGGCCACCTCCTATGTGGCGGCGGACTATATGCGCCATGCCAACGAACGCCGCATCCACCTGGACGGCGCGCTGGCGCTGCGCAGCGATCTGTTGGGCAGCCGCAAGCAGCTGGCCGCCGAACAGTATCGCCATGTGGAAATGGCGCGTGAGCTGAGCGAGCAGAGCGGCGCCGAATCCGATCTGGAAACCGATTACCAGGCCGCCAGCGACCACCTGAACCTGGTGCAGACGGCGATGCGTCAGCAGGAGAAGATCGAACGCTATGAAGCCGATCTGGAAGAGCTGACCTACCGTCTGGAAGAGCAGAACGAAGTGGTGGCCGAGGCGAGCGAGCAGCAGGCCGAGAACGAAGCGCGCGCCGAAGCGGCCGAGCTGGAAGTGGACGAGCTGAAGAGCCAGCTGGCCGACTACCAGCAGGCGCTTGACGTGCAGCAGACCCGCGCCATTCAGTACCAACAGGCGCTGCAGGCGTTGGAGCGCGCGCGCGCGCTGTGCCAACTGCCGGACCTGACCGCCGACAACGCTGAACAGTGGCTGGACACCTTCCAGGCTCGCGAGCAGGAGGCGACCGAAGCGCTGCTGATGCTGGAGCAGAAGCTGAGCGTGGCCGACGCCGCGCACGGCCAGTTCGAGCAGGCCTATCAGCTGGTGGGTAAAATCGCCGGCCAGGTCAGCCGCAGCGAAGCCTGGCAGTGCGCGCGCGAATTGCTGCGCGACTGGCCTTCGCAGCAACACCTCGCCGAGCGCGTTCAGCCGCTGCGTTTGCGCCTGAGCGAACTGGAACAGCGCCTGCGCTCGCAGCAGGACGCCGAGCGGCTGCTGCAAGAATTTTGCAAACGCCATGGTCAGGAGTACCAGCCGGACGATCTCGACATGCTGCAGCAGGAGCTGGAAGAGCGCCTGGAAGCGCTGTCGCAGAACGTCAGCGAAGCCGGTGAACGCCGCATGGAGATGCGCCAGGAGCTGGAGCAGATCCAGCAGCGCATCCGTGAACTGACGGCGCGTGCGCCGGTGTGGCTGGCGGCGCAGGACGCCCTGAGCCAGCTCAGCGATCAGAGCGGAGAGCCGCTAGAAAACAGCCAGCAGGTGACCGAATACATGCAGCAGCTGCTGGAGCGTGAGCGTGAAACCACCGTCGAGCGCGACGAGGTGGCGGCCCGCAAGCGCGAAGTGGAAGCGCAGATCGAACGTCTCAGCCAGCCGGGCGGCGCGGAAGATCAACGCCTGGTCACCTTGGCCGAACGTTTCGGCGGCGTGTTGCTGTCGGAAATTTACGATGATGTCACCATCGACGACGCGCCTTACTTCTCGGCGCTGTACGGCCCTTCGCGCCACGCCATCGTGGTGCCGGATCTGTCGCTGGTGCGCGAGATGCTGGAAGGGCTGGAAGATTGCCCGGAAGATCTTTACCTGATCGAAGGGGATCCGCAGTCGTTCGATGACAGCGTATTCGCCGTCGAAGAGCAGGACAAAGCGGTGGTGGTGAAGATCGCCGATCGCCAGTGGCGTTATTCCCGCTACCCGGAAGTGCCGTTGTTCGGCCGCGCGGCGCGCGAAAACCGTCTGGAAGTGCTGCATGCCGAGCGTGAAACGCTGGCGGAGCGCTATGCCACGCTGTCGTTCGACGTGCAGAAAACCCAGCGTTCGCATCAGGCCTTCAGCCGCTTTATCGGCACCCATCTGGCGGTGGCGTTCGACGCTGACCCGGAAGCGGAGATCCGCAATCTGAACGCCCGTCGCGGCGAGATCGAACGTGCGCTGAACAATCACGAAGCGCAGAATCAGCAGCAGCGCCAGCAGTACGATCAGGCCAAAGAGGGCATTTCCGCGCTCAACCGCCTGATGCCGCTGGTGTCGTTGCTGAACGATGAAACGCTGCAGGATCGCGTCGACGAGATCCGTGAAGAGCTGGAAGAAGCGCAGGACGCCGCGCGCCACATTCAACAGCACGGGGTGTCGCTGACCAAACTGGAGCCGCTGCTGTCGGTGCTGCAGAGCGATCCGCAGCAGCATGAACAGCTGCAGCAGGACTACGCGCAGGCGCAAAGCGTGCAGCGTCAGGCCAAACAGCAGGCGTTCGCGTTGACAGAGGTGGTGCAGCGTCGCGCGCACTTCAGCTATACCGACTCCGCCGGTATGCAGAATGCCAACAACGATCTCAACGACAAGCTGCGCCAGCGTCTGGAACAGGCGGAAGCCGAACGCGCCCGCGCCCGTGAGCAGCTGCGTCAATATCAAACCCAGTTCACCCAATACAGCCAGGTGCTGGCCTCGCTGAAAAGCTCGTATGACGCCAAGCGCGACATGCTGAAAGAGCTGAGCCAGGAGCTGGTGGATATCGGCGTGCAGGCCGACGCCAACGCGGAAGCGCGCGCGCGTCAGCGCCGAGACGAGCTGCATGCGGCGCTGAGCAACAACCGCGCTCGCCGCAATCAGTTGGAGAAACAGCTGACCTTCTGCGAAGCCGAAATGGATGGCCTGCAGAAGAAACTGCGCAAGCTGGAACGCGACTACCATCAGCTGCGCGAGCAGGTGGTGACCGCCAAGGCGGGCTGGTGCGCGGTGATGCGTCTGGTGAAAGACAACGGCGTGGAACGCCGCCTGCACCGCCGCGAGCTGGCGTATATGGATGGCGACGAGCTGCGCTCGATGTCGGATAAGGCGCTCGGCGCGCTGCGTCTGGCGGTGGCGGACAACGAACACCTGCGCGACGTGCTGCGTCTGTCGGAAGATCCGAAGCGGCCGGAGCGTAAGATTCAGTTCTATATCGCGGTGTACCAACACCTGCGTGAGCGTATCCGCCAGGACATCATCCGTACCGATGATCCGGTCGAGGCCATCGAGCAGATGGAGATTGAGCTGGGCCGTCTGACCGAAGAACTGACCGCGCGCGAGCAGAAGCTGGCGATCAGTTCGAAAAGCGTGGCCAACATCATTCGCAAAACCATTCAGCGCGAGCAGAACCGCATTCGCATGCTGAACCAGGGGTTGCAGGCCGTTGCTTTCGGCCAGGTGAAGAGTGTCCGTCTGAACGTCAACGTGCGCGAAGCGCACGCCACCCTGCTGGACGTGCTCTCCGAGCAACAGGAACAGCATCAGGATCTGTTCAACAGCAACCGCCTGACCTTCTCCGAAGCGTTGGCCAAGCTGTATCAGCGTCTGAATCCGCAGATCGATATGGGGCAGCGCACGCCGCAAACCATCGGTGAGGAGTTGCTGGACTACCGCAACTACCTGGAGATGGAAGTGGAAGTGTACCGTGGCTCCGACGGCTGGCTGCGTGCGGAAAGCGGCGCCTTGTCTACCGGTGAAGCCATCGGTACCGGGATGTCAATTCTGGTGATGGTGGTGCAGAGCTGGGAAGAAGAATCCCGCCGCCTGCGCGGTAAAGATATCTCGCCATGTCGCCTGCTGTTCCTCGATGAAGCGGCGCGTCTGGATGCTAAATCGATCGCCACGCTGTTCGAGTTGTGTGACCGTCTTGAGATGCAGCTGATTATCGCGGCGCCGGAAAACATCAGTCCTGAGAAGGGCACCACCTATAAACTGGTGCGTAAGGTGTTCCAGAACCACGAGCATGTGCACGTGGTGGGGCTGCGCGGTTTCGCCAGCGAGCCGCCGGCGCTGGGCACTGCGCCGGTCGAAACGCCGTAACGCAGAAAAACGCCCTAAAAATCTGAAAATAGCCGCCGCAGGGTGGCTATTTTTTTGTGCGCGTGGATGATAGTCCTGCTTTTTTATCCGTTGAAAAGCGGTTAGTTTAATCAGATAAACAGTAATTCGACGTCCGCAGGGCGAAACGGCCTTTCTGTTTGTATACTGAAGCTATATGCAGTTTTTTGACGTTTTTTTTGTGAGCATACAGGGGGCAAGGGATGTTGCTTAAAAAGGGAAACTCTCTACGACGTTTGGCGCTGAGTGGCGCTATCGCCTGTAGTCTTGTGTCGTCGTTTTCCGCATTGGCCACCGTAACGGCGTTACCGGTGGCATCAGCAGGCATGTCCGTTGCGCAGAGCCGTTCTGAACTGCTGGCCGCGTTGCCGCGCGGCATGGATTTGCACTACCTTTCCACGCTGGCGCCGCTGTATGCGGCGAATCATATGCAGCCGATGTGGCAGGATCGCGAGGCCGTTCAGCAGTTTCAACAGCAGCTGGCCGAGCTGGCGATGTCCGGCGTGCAGCCG
This sequence comes from Serratia sp. CY52157, assembly GCF_052168495.1. Taxonomy (NCBI): domain Bacteria; kingdom Pseudomonadati; phylum Pseudomonadota; class Gammaproteobacteria; order Enterobacterales; family Yersiniaceae; genus Serratia; species Serratia sp. CY52157. Next base: position 96,200 of record NZ_JBJNMO010000001.1, read on the forward strand.
CAGTTCACCCAATGGGTGAAGATGTTGACCAATCCGGCGCTCAATGACGTAGGCCGCGATGTGGTGCTGTCCGATGCGATGTTGGGCTATTTGCAGTTCGTGTCCGCTATCGGCGCCAACGGCACCAGTTGGCTGTACAGCAATATTCCCTACAAGCTTGGCTTGCCGCCCACTGCGGTGATCAACCAATGGCAGCTGGCGGTGCGTCAGGCGCGCACGCTGAGCTACGTGAATTCGCTCGCGCCGCAGCACCCGCAATACGCCAAGATGCATCAGGCGCTGCGCGATATGTTGGCGGATAACCGCCCCTGGCCACAGGTGGGCAGCGGCCCGAGCCTGCGCCCAGGACAAATGAGCAACGATATTCCTGCGCTGCGTGAAATCCTGACGCGCACTGGCATGCTGGCCGCTTCGGCGCCGGAGGCCGAGCCGGAGCCGGCGGTCGTCTCGGCGAAGAGCAATGAGCCTGATGACGGCGGGCTGACGGTAGACGAAGAGAAGGGGCGTGTGACGGTCAGTCCGTCGGCGGCGCCGGTGACGGAGTTGACCGCTGAACAGACGCCGCCGCAGGTCGGCAGCGTGGTGAGCGACAACCTCTATACCAACGAGCTGGTGGAGGGCGTCAAACGTTTCCAGAAATGGCAGGGGCTGACGGCGGACGGCGTGATCGGCGTGCGCACTCGCGAGTGGCTCAACGTGTCACCGAAAACCCGCGCCGCGCTGCTGGCGCTGAATATCCAACGTCTGCGAATTTTACCGGGGCATGTCGGCACCGGCATTATGGTGAATATTCCCAACTACTCGCTGACCTACTACCAGAACGGCAACGAAGTGCTGTCCTCCCGCGTTATCGTCGGGCGACCGAGCCGCAAGACACCGCTGATGAGCAGCGCGTTGAACAACGTGGTGGTCAACCCGCCTTGGAACGTACCGACTACGCTGGTGCGTGAGGATATCGTGCCGAAGGCGATGCGCGACGGTAACTATTTCCAGAAACACGGCTATACCGTGCTGTCTGGTTGGAGCAACGATGCGGAGGTGATCAACCCGGCGATGATCGACTGGAGCATGGTCTCTGCGCGCAACTTCCCGTATCGCGTGCGCCAGGCGCCGGGCGCCACTAACTCGCTGGGGCGTTTCAAGTTCAATATGCCGAGTTCGGACGCGATCTACCTGCACGATACCCCGAACCACAGCCTGTTCCAGAAAGACATTCGCGCGCTTAGCTCCGGCTGCGTGCGGGTGAACAAGGCTTCCGATTTGGCGAATATGCTGCTGCAGGATGCCGGCTGGAACAATAGCCGCGTTTCCTCCACGCTGAAAGAAGGGAATACCACTTATGTGAATATTCGCCAGCGTATTCCCGTAAAACTGTATTATCTGACCGCCTGGGTTTCGGATGACGGCCAACCGCAATTCCGTACAGATATTTACAATTATGATAATACGGTGAGATCGGGCGCACAAATTTTGGCTCAGGCCAAAAAATTAATGCAGTAAATGCAGTAATTATAAATAAATAACGGTCAGAATGTTTGGCTATACCGCAGGCCCTCTTACCTGGGGGCCTGTAAACCTAGGCGTATCGCGGGTTGACTCAGCATACGCAGGCGGTTATGGTTCGGACAGTGCGCTGCTTTGTGCATTTATTTTGACATTCTTGCCGGGTTTAACAGAGTCATGGACAAAATTGATCATCATCGCCGTAAATGGCTGGCGCTAGGCGGCGCAGCTATGGGCATAGCGCTGCTTCCAGGGCAGGCGTTTGCCAGTCTTTCCACCGCTCGACCGCGTATTTTAGTGTTGAATAACCTGAATACCGGTGAATCTATTAAAGCCGAGTTCTTTGACGGCAAAGGCTACAATAAAGAAGAGTTGGTTCGGCTAAATCATCTGTTCCGCGATTATCGCGCCAACAAGGTTAAATCGATCGATCCCAGTTTGTTTGATCACCTCTATCGCCTGCAGGGGCTGCTGGGTACCAGCAAGCCGGTGCAGCTGATCTCCGGTTACCGTTCCGTAGATACCAACAACGAATTGCGCGCGCACAGCCGTGGTGTGGCCAAGCACAGCTACCATACCAAGGGCCAGGCGATGGATTTCCATATTGAAGGTATCCAATTGAGTAATATCCGTAAAGCGGCGTTAAAAATGCGCGCTGGTGGTGTAGGATATTATCCACGTAGCAACTTCGTGCACATCGATACCGGCCCGGTTCGGAGCTGGTAATCGCGGTGCCCTCAGTGAATAACGCCGCTCCTTGCGGAGGCGGCGTTATTGTCGTTGGAGCCTTATGAAATACCATCTTATTCCCGTTACCGCTTTTAGCCAGAATTGCAGCCTGATCTGGTGTGAAAACACGCAGCAGGCGGCGTTGGTCGATCCCGGCGGCGAAGCGGAAAAAATCAAAGCGGAAGTGGCGAAGCAGGGTGTGACAATCACGCAGATTTTGCTGACGCACGGCCATTTGGATCACGTCGGCGCGGCGGCGGAGCTGGCGGAACATTATCAGGTGCCGATTTACGGCCCGGATAAAGAGGACGCTTTTTGGCTGGATGGTTTGCCGGCGCAGAGCCGGATGTTCGGGCTGGAAGAGTGTGCGCCGCTGACCCCGACCCGTTGGTTGTCGGAAGGCGATGAGATGCAGGTGGGCGAGATGAAGCTCAAGGTGTTGCATTGTCCTGGGCACACACCGGGCCACATCGTCTTTATCAATGAGCAGGCGCGTTTGGCGCTGGTGGGTGACGTGCTGTTTAACGGCGGCGTGGGACGCAGCGACTTCCCGCGCGGTGACCATCAGGCGCTGATCGCCTCTATTCGCACCAAGCTGTTGCCGTTAGGCGACGACATGCGCTTTATTCCCGGCCACGGTCCAATGTCGACCTTCGGTCACGAGCGCCAGACCAACCCGTTCCTGCGCGAAGAGCCGGCGGTGTGGTAACGATCATTTCCCGGCAGAAATAATTAAGGGGCGCATAGCGCGCCCCTTCAAACTGGTGGCTTTCGCCGACGCGCTTAGAGCACGGCGACGATGGCTTCACACAGCGGCGCCATATTGTCCGGCGTCATGCCCGCCACGTTCACCCGGCCCGAGTTCACAGCGTAAACGCCAAACTCTTCACGCAGACGCAGCACCTGCTCTTTGGTCAGGCCGCTGAACGAGAACATGCCGTTCTGCTGGATGATGAAGCTGAAGTCCTGCTGCGCGCCTTTCTCCTGCAGGGTGTTCACAAACAGCTGACGCATGCGGTGAATGCGTTGGCGCATATCGGTCAGCTCTTGTTCCCACATCGCGCGCAGCGCATCGTTGCCCAGAATGGTGGCGACAACGGCGGCGCCGTGTGACGGCGGGTTGGAGTAGTTGGCGCGAATGGCCGCTTTCACCTGGCTGAAGGCGCGATCGGCGGTTTCGGCATCGGCGGCTACAATAGTGCAAGCGCCGACGCGCTCATTGTACAGACCGAAGTTTTTCGAATAGGAACTGGCGACGATCAGTTCTTTATGTTTGGCGGCGAAAATACGCAGGCCCTGCGCATCTTCTTCCAGGCCGTTGGCGAAGCCCTGATAAGCGAAGTCGAACAGCGGCAACCACCCGTTGGCGACGGAAAGTTCAGCCAGCTGCGCCCACTGTTCCGGCGTTGGATCGATACCGGTCGGGTTATGGCAGCAACCGTGGAACAGCACGACATCGCCGGCCTGCGCCTGTTTCAGGCTGTTCAGCAGGCCGTCAAAATCCAACGCGTGGTTGGCGGCGTCATAGTAGGCGTATTCCAGCACTTCCAGGCCCACGGCGCTAAAGACGTTCTTGTGGTTCGGCCAGCTTGGGTTGCTGATCCAGATGCGTTTGGCGCTGGTCTGGTTGGCGATAAAGTCTGCCGCCACGCGCAGGCCGCCGGTGCCGCCAGGCGTCTGTGCGGTGCGCGCGCGGCGATCGGCGACGATCGGGCTCTCTTTACCGAACAGCAGCTCTTGCGTGCAGCTGGCGAACGCCGGGATGCCCTCAATGCCGAGATAGTTTTTGGTGGTCTCATTTTCCAACAGATACTGTTCAGCTTTCTTTACGCTGGTCAGCACCGGGGTTTTACCGGTTTCGTCTTTATAAACGCCAATGCCTAAATTGATTTTATTCGGGCGGGCGTCGGCGCGGAAAATGTCGGTCAGGCCCAGGATCGGGTCGGCGGGTGCGGCGGTGATTTTTTCAAACATGTCAGGTGCTTCCAAATCTCGGAGTTAAGCAGACAGAAGCATCAGGGTAGCGCCAGTTATCGGCTTTGCCAACCGTTTGCGATAAAAACACCGCGATCTTATGAACGTGAAGGATTCGACAGAAAAAATGATGGGGAAGGGGGAATCGGCAGGATAAAAAGTTACCGGCTGATACAAACAAAAACAGGGCCGAAGCCCTGTTTTTTAACTTAGCCGACGGTGAACCGCCGATAAGCGAGACAACTTAGAACTGGTATACCAGACCAACGCCTACGATATCGTCAGTTGCGATGCCGTTAGCTTTGGTGAAGTCGTTGTCATCCAGCAGGTTGATTTTGTAATCAACGTAGGTGGACATGTTTTTGTTGAAGTAGTAGGTGGTACCAACAGAAACATATTTAACCAGGTCAGCGTCGCCGCCGTTGAAGCGAGCGCCGTGCGCGGTGCGGCCAGCCAGATCCTTGCCTTTAGACTGCAGGTAAGACACTTCTGGGCGCAGACCGAAGTCGAACTGGTACTGAGCGGTCACTTCGAAGTTCTGAGTTTTGTTAGCGATAGTCAAGTCAGACTCGCCGTATGGGGTCATGTTGCGAGTTTCTGCATACATCGCCGCCAGGTAGACGTTGTTGGCGTCGTATTTCGCGCCCACGGTCCATGCGTCAGCTTTGTCGCCTTTAGCGGTAGCGTTAAGCTTCTGATCGTCGGTACGGTTGGAGGACGCATAGGCAGCGCCGAAGCTTACGCCTTCGCCGATGTCATAAGTAGAGGAGAGGCCCCAGCCGTCGCCGTTCTGTTTTTTCAGAGCACGGCTGTCGTTCTGGTTTTTACCCTGGTACTGAACGGCGAAGTTCAGACCGTCAACCAGACCGAAGAAGTTGTTGTTACGATAGGTCGCAACGCCGTTGGTACGGCCGGTCATGAAGTTGTCGGAGTAGGTGTAAGTATCGCCACCGAACTCTGGCAGCATATCGGTCCAGCCTTCCACGTCGTACAGTACGCCGTAGTTACGGCCGTAGTCGAAGGAGCCGTAGTCAGCGAATTTCAGACCGGCGAAGCCCAGACGGGTTTTGGTGCCTTCGGTGCCCTGAGATTCGGCGTGGTTGGACTGAACGTTGTATTCCCACTGGCCGTAACCGGTCAGTTGGTCAGTAATCTGGGTTTCACCTTTGAAGCCGAAACGAACATAGGTCTGATCGCCGTCATTACCTTTGTCTTTGGAGAAGTAGTGCAGACCGTCAACTTTGCCGTACAGATCCAGCTTGTTGCCGTCTTTGTTGTAGATTTCAGCTGCGTTTGCTGCACCAGCAGCCAACAGAGCCGGGATTACCACTGCAAGAATGTTGCGCTTCATCATTATTACCCTCATTGGTGTTATTCGGACACCTTTGCCACTGCCGCCAATAATTCTTTGGGAACTATTGTTGATAGATTGGTGTCGTCCTGTGTCTGAACGCAGTGTTCCATTCACAGGCGGGTTAATCTAGGACGAAAATGATACCAATGTCCCAATCAGGTTGCAAAAGGAAAGTATGTGTAACCAAATGTAATTTTTCGGGAACTTTGTGACGTGCGTCAATATTAAAAAATGCGAAAGGCCAGCGATGCTGGCCTTTGTTTTGTAACGAAATCGTTTAAAAAACGTGTGATCGTATAAATTAGAAGCTTGCGTTACGCGGCGTGCGCGGGAATGGAATCACATCGCGCACGTTTTGCACGCCGGTGACATAGGCGATTAAACGTTCAAAGCCCAGGCCGAAACCGGAATGCGGCACGGTGCCGTAGCGGCGCAGATCGCGATACCACCAGTAGTCTTCTTTATTCAGCCCCATCTCTTCCAGACGCTGATCGAGCACGTCGAGGCGTTCTTCACGCTGCGAGCCGCCGATGATTTCGCCGATGCCCGGCGCCAGCACGTCCATGGCCGCGACGGTCTTGCCGTCTTCGTTCATGCGCATGTAGAACGCTTTGATGTCTTTCGGGTAGTTTTTCACCACCACCGGCGCCTGGAAGTGTTTCTCCGCCAGGTAACGTTCATGCTCGGAAGAGAGATCGATGCCCCAGGAAACCGGGTTTTCGAAGGTTTGGCCCGAGGCCAGCAGGATCTCAATGGCGTCGGTGTAGTCCACCTGGGCGAAATCGGAAGACACGAAGCGCTCCAGACGAGCGATAGCGTCTTTATCCACGCGCTCGGCGAAGAATTTCAGATCGTCGGCACGTTCATCCAGCACCGCCTGGAACACATACTTCAGCATGCTTTCGGCGAGGCCGGCGACGTCGTCCAGCGTAGCGAAGGCCACTTCCGGTTCGATCATCCAGAACTCCGCCAGGTGGCGGCTGGTGTTGGAGTTTTCGGCGCGGAAGGTTGGGCCGAAGGTGTAAACCTTCGACAGCGCGCAAGCGTAGGTTTCGCCGTTCAGCTGGCCGGAAACGGTGAGGAAGGCTTCCTTACCGAAGAAGTCTTCGCTGAAATCGACGGTGCCTTTGTCGGTGCGCGGCAGGTTTTCCAGATCCAGCGTGGACACGCGGAACATCTCGCCGGCGCCTTCGGTATCGGAGGCGGTGATCAGCGGAGTAGAGACCCAGAAATACCCATTTTCATGGAAGAAGCGGTGGATCGCCTGCGCCAGAGTATGACGTACGCGCGCCACGGCGCCGATCAGGTTGGTGCGCGGGCGCAGGTGAGCCACTTCGCGCAGGTATTCGATGCTGTGGCGCTTGGCCGCCATCGGGTAAGTGTCCGGATCGTCGACCCAGCCGACCACTTTGATTGCGGTAGCCTGCAGTTCGAAGCTCTGGCCTTCGCCCGGTGAAGCGACGACTTTGCCGGTGACTTCAACCGAACAACCGGTGGTCAGATGCAGCACTTCATCCTGATAATTCGGCAGAGAATTATTAACGACGGCCTGTAACGGATCAAAGCAGGAACCGTCATAGACGGCCAGGAAGGAGATACCAGCTTTTGAATCTCTCCGGGTACGTACCCAGCCGCGTACGGTGACTTCACTGTCAACCGCAGCACGACCTTGCAGTACGTCGACTACAGGCACTACGCTCATAGATTTCTCTCTTTAATAATTTGGTTTAGAAATAGCTTACAACCCAAGAATATGGGGGTAATGGCTATGTTACTTGCCGCGGTGCAGAGCACAAGCAGAAATCATCGGATTGGCGCAACATTTATCGCGGCTGACTGAAAAGAGGGCGTTCGGGATAAAAACAAAAAAGCCGGCGCGTAAACCGGGCCGGCTTTCTTTCTCTCTATATAGAGAAGGTTCAGCTGGCTTTCTTCACCAGCGGCAGATCGAAGGCCTTGCGCAAGGCCCGCACGAATGCCTGGTCCTGGCAGATGGTCTTGCCGGGGCTGTCGGAGAGCTTAGCCACCGGTTTGCCTTTGCATTCGACCAGCTTGATCACGATATTCAACGGTTTAACGCCCGGAATATCACAGGTCAGGCGCGTGCCGATACCGAAGCTGAGATTGATGCGCTGATAGAAGTGGCGATAGAGCGCCAGCGCTTTTTCCAGATCCAGGTTGTCCGAGAACACCAGCGTTTTGCTCATGGGGTCGATGCCCAGTTTCTGATAGTGGGCAATGGCTTTCTCACCCCACTCGACGGGATCGCCCGAATCGTGGCGCAGCCCCTGATAACGCTCGGCGAACTGCGGGCCGAAGTCGCGCAGGAAAGCATCCATGGTAATGCAGTCGGTGAGCGCGATGCCAAGCTGATCCGGGTATTCATCCAGCCAGGCCTGCAATGCGGCGCGCTGGCTGTTGGCCAGCACCGGGCTTATCTGCTGATGCGCCTGGAACCATTCATGCGCCTGCGTGCCGACCGGCGCCAGGCCGAGCTGATGCGCCAGATCGTAATTGCTGGTGCCCGACAGGTACGGGAATTCGGCCTGCAAGGTGCTGACGATGGCCTGTTGTACGCCCTGGGAGAAACGGCGACGGGTGCCGAAGTCCATCAGCTTGAAGCGTGAAAGATCCAAATCGCCCGCCAGCGTCTTGAACTGCGCCAACTTGGTTTGCAGGTGGGCTACCGCCTGTTCCGGCGTCGCCAGCGGAGAACGCCGGCGGTGCACCACTTCGCTGATCACCGCCAGCAGCGGCACTTCCCACATGATCACTTCACGCCACGGCCCGGCGATGCGGATTTGCAGCTTGCCGTCGCGGTTGTCGATGGTCACCTGCTGCGGATCGTATCGGAACGTGCGCAGCCAGCTCAGGTAATCTTGACGGAAGAAAGGCAGGCCCGAAAGGTAAGCGAATTCGGCGTCGGTCAGCGCCAGCTGGCTCATCAGGGCGACCTGCGCGCGGATCTCGTCGGCATATTCGCCCAGCAGTTCGTCGCCGCGGCAGCGGAATTCCGCCGCCACGCTGATCGCGGGATAGCGATGGAACACTGCTTGCTGCATATGAAGCTTGTAAGCATCGGTATCAAGCAGTGATGTCAAAATCGGGGAAGCGTATTGAGTCATAGCGCGTTACAGCATCCTCGTCAGGCGCGTGTCCAAATCCGGATAATCATAAAAGTGGGGGTGGAGTATACCCGGATTATCCTGTTATTGAAGCTGCATCACACCATAAATCACCGAAGCGGGTCGAGGATTAAACGTGCCTTTATGGCGGGCTGGCGACGGCGGCGGGGGAAAAAAGCCAGATATGCCTGTAAGGTGAATGACTTAGCCTAATTAGTCATAAAAATTATAATGTTAATTATTTTAAACAACAAATCAGATAAACCCGGCCTGGGTGTGCACGCTGACCCGATCCTTGCCGTTCTTTTTGCAAAAATAAAGCGCTTCGTCCGCCTGTTTGATCGCCGCCTGCAGCGCAGTGAACGCGTTGACCGGCGCAATGCCGCAGCTGGTGGTGAAACGCACTTGCCGCCCGTCGGCCAGATTCAGCGTCAGGCGATGGGTGCGGGCGCGCAATTGCTCCATGATGTCCCGCGCGTTGTCCAACGAACAGTTGCCCAGCAGCACCGCGAACTCTTCACCACCGTAGCGGCAGAAGATGTCGCTGGCGCGAAACGCGCGTTGCAACAGATGGCCGAATTCCACCAGCGCCCGGTCACCGACATCGTGGCCGTAGCTGTCGTTGAGCTGTTTGAAGTTGTCGATATCGATCAGGCAAAAGGCCTGCGGGTAGCTACCGTCGCCCAATAGCTGGCATTCGAGGAAGAATTTACGGCGGTTATAAATGTTGGTGAGCGGATCGAGGAAGGAAGAGGCCTCAAGCTCTTTAATCAGCAGCTGTTTCTCGCTTTCCAGCGAGACCTTGTCCAACTGATATTGTCTGAGCTGTTGAATGGCGTCGCTGATGGCGATCAGTTCCCGGCTGTAGAAGGCGTCGTTGCGATCGATATTCATCTCGCCGCGCGACAGCCGCACGATATTGTTGTGGGTTTTGGTCAACCAGCGGTTGATGTTGGTGCAGAACACCAGCGCCGGCAAAATGAACAGCAGCACCCCCAGACCGGCGAGCGCGATCATGCCGTAAATGGTGGTCTGGCTGTCATAAATCTTGTGACGCGAAGCGACGGTTTCCAGCTCGAAACTGCGTTGATACAGCGTCTGAGAAAGCCCGCTCAACTCGTCGACATAGCGCGAGATCAGCGCGGCGGGATAAGGCTTTTGGGTATTGATGGCGGTGTATAGCCCATCGGTAATCTGCTTGAGGCGTTCGGTAGACACCTGGGTGAGCAACTGATTGACGATGCTGGTGGTTTGCACGTCGTCGTAGTTGAGCTTCATGAAGATCAACCGGGTGCTCAGCGCGTTCAGGACGCCGGTCAACTGAATGGACTTCAGATAGGCGTCTTTGCGATCGAGCGGGCTGACGTTGACGTCGATAATCTGATCGCTTAACTCCGTCAGTGACATATTCAGCCGGTTGTTGAGGCGAATGGCCTCGAGAAACATAAAGGAGTCGGTATCCACCATTCGGGTATCGTAGGTGTAGCGGTAATAGCTCTTGCTGGTTTGCGAGATGTAGTAGGCGCTGTTGATGTTGAACAGGTTGGCGTTGGCGTTGTTGACCTGCGAAAGCTGCAGGTTGTCGTTATCCAGCAACTGTTCCATCAGGCCGATCATCGACAGCGCGGCGATTTTTTGCCGCACACCCAGCTCCCTGGCGACCGTGTCGTTCAGATGCTCGCGGATCCGGGCGATTTTCTCGCGCGCCACCCGATCGGCGGCCAGACACTGCGCGCGAGTGATTTGCGGATCGATCAGGCTCAAGCGTTTGAGACGGTGAGCCTGCAGCGAAGCCTGAAAGGCCTCGGAGATTTCTTTGGCGCGATCGATCTTATACAGGTTGAGCTGGTTATCGCGGTACTCGGTATGGGCTTCGAGCAGTTCCTCGACGATGAACAGCGAGAAGGAGGTCATCAGGCACAGGGTGAAAAAATAGATAGCGTATTTGATTTTCATAGTGCGAGTCATCCCTGAGCCTGATTCGGCAATTATACCATCATGCCGCCTGTGCCGCCTCAACAATGCCGGAGCGCCGCGAAGGCGGTTTTTTAGCATTAAATGCTGATTTTTATTTAGCCATTGGTCACCCGTGCTGCCATCTGGTGGGTGAACTATGATTTGCCTCTGATTTCTTTATCGCGCTTGCCCGGCGGATCTGGGCTTTTCAGCCAGCTGTGATACAGTTTATTCACAATCAGGTTCGCCGAGCGCCGCAGGGGAAATCTCCAGCGACGGCGCGGAGGAGAAGAGCGGCCTGGCACCTATAACTCACTGAGACGTTTAAGGGTTTTTATGACACAACAGCCACAGGCAAAATATCGCCACGATTATCGCGCGCCCGATTACACCACGACCGACATCGATTTGGACTTCAGTCTGGACGCGGAAACCACGCGCGTGACCGCCGTCAGTAAAATCAAACGTCAGGGCGCGGCCGGCGCACCGCTGGTGCTGGATGGCGAGGATCTGACGCTGGTGAGCATTCAGGTCGACGGTCAACCGTGGAGCGCCTATCGTCAGCAGGATAACCAGCTGATCGTCGAAGCGTTGCCGGCACAATTCACTCTGACCATCGTCAACGATATTCATCCGGCGAAAAACACCGCGCTGGAAGGGCTGTATCTGTCCGGCGATGCGCTGTGCACGCAATGCGAAGCCGAAGGCTTCCATCATATTACCTATTACCAGGATCGCCCGGACGTGCTGGCGCGCTTTACCACCCGCATCGTGGCCGACAAGGCGCGCTATCCGTTCCTGCTGTCGAACGGCAACCGTATTGGCCAGGGTGAATTGGCCGATGGTCGCCACTGGGTGCAATGGCAGGATCCGTTCCCGAAACCTTGCTACCTGTTCGCATTGGTGGCGGGGGACTTCGACGTGCTGCGCGACAGCTTCACCACCCGTTCCGGCCGTAAGGTCGCGCTGGAGCTGTTTGTCGATCGCGGCAACCTGGATCGCGCCGACTGGGCGATGACCTCGTTGAAAAACTCGATGAAGTGGGACGAGACCCGCTTCGGTCTGGAATACGATCTCGACATTTATATGATCGTGGCGGTCGATTTCTTCAATATGGGCGCGATGGAGAACAAAGGGTTAAATATCTTTAACTCCAAATACGTGTTGGCGAAGGCGGAAACCGCCACCGACAAAGATTACCTGAACATCGAAGCGGTGATTGGCCACGAATACTTCCACAACTGGACCGGCAACCGCGTCACCTGCCGCGACTGGTTCCAGCTCAGCCTGAAAGAGGGGCTGACGGTGTTCCGCGATCAAGAGTTCAGTTCCGATCTGGGCTCGCGTTCGGTCAACCGCATCGATAACGTGCGCGTGATGCGCGGCGCGCAGTTCGCCGAAGACGCCAGCCCGATGGCGCATGCCATTCGTCCGGATAAAGTCATCGAGATGAACAACTTTTACACCCTGACGGTGTATGAGAAAGGTTCTGAAGTGATCCGCATGATGCACACCCTGCTGGGGGAAGAGAACTTCCAGAAAGGGATGCAGCTCTATTTCGAACGCCACGACGGCAGCGCCGCCACCTGCGATGACTTCGTACAGGCGATGGAGGACGCGTCCAACGTGGATCTGTCGCGCTTCCGCCGTTGGTATAGCCAGTCCGGCACGCCGCTGTTGACGGTGCGCGACGAGTACGATGCGGAAACTCAGCAATATCGCCTGCATGTCAGCCAGAAAACCTCGCCGACCGCCGATCAGCCTGAGAAGTTGCCGCTGCATATTCCGCTGGATATCGAGCTGTACGACAGCGAAGGTAACGTCATCGCGCTGCAGAAGGGTGGCCTGCCGGTCAACAACGTGCTGAACGTCACCGAAGCGGAGCAGACCTTCGTGTTCGACGGCGTGGCGCACAAGCCGGTGCCGTCGCTGCTGCGTGAATTCTCTGCGCCGGTGAAACTGGATTATCCGTACAGCGATCAGCAACTGACCTTCCTGATGCAGCACGCGCGCAATGAGTTTGCGCGTTGGGATGCGGCGCAGAGCCTGCTTGCGACCTACATCAAACTGAACGTGGCGCGGCACCAGCAGAAGCAGCCGTTGTCGCTGCCGCTGCACGTGGCCGACGCGTTCCGTGCGGTGTTGCTGAACGAGACGCTGGATCCGGCGCTGGCGGCGCAGATCCTGACGCTGCCGTCGGAGAACGAAATCGCTGAACTGTTCGCCACCATCGATCCGGAAGCGATCGCCGCGGTGCACGAAGCGATCGTTCGCTGCCTGGCGCGGGAGTTGGCCGATGAGTGGCTGGCGGTGTATCACGCCAACAAGACCGACGGCTACCGCGTGGAGCACGCCGACATCGCCAAGCGCGCCTTGCGCAATGTGTGCCTGGGTTATCTGGCGTTCGGCGAAGATGCGGCGCTGGCGGACCAACTGGTGAGCGAACAGTATCGCCAGGCGGATAACATGACCGACTCGCTGGCGGCGCTGTCCGCTGCGGTTGCGGCCCAGTTGCCGTGTCGCGATGCGCTGTTGGCGGCGTTCGACGAGCGCTGGCATCAGGATGGCCTGGTGATGGACAAATGGTTCGTGCTGCAGGGGAGCAGCCCGTCGGCGGATGTGTTGAGCAAGGTGCGTGCGCTGCTGCAACACCGCTCGTTCAGCCTGAGCAACCCGAACCGCACCCGCTCGCTGATCGGCGGCTTCGCTTCCGGCAACCCGGCGGCGTTCCATGCGGCGGATGGCAGCGGTTATCAATTCCTGGTGGAGATCCTCAGCGATCTCAACCAGCGCAACCCGCAAATCGCCGCGCGCCTGATCGAACCGCTGATTCGCCTGAAGCGTTACGACGCCGGTCGCCAGGCGCTGATGCGCAAAGCGTTGGAACAGCTGAAAGGGTTGGAAAACCTGTCCGGCGATCTGTACGAGAAGATCAGCAAGGCGCTCGACGCCTAATCTTCTCACCGTGAATACCCAAAGGGACGGCCTGCGCCGTCCCTTTTTTCGTTCAATTCGCCGCCTGGCGTGGGCTGGCCGCGGTGACCGGCGGCGATAACACCCGCTCCAGCACTTCAGCTTCCAGTTCCGCCAGCCTGGCCGAGCCTTTGCGGCGTGGCCGCGGCAGATCGATGCTCAGATCCAGTCCGATGTGGCCCTCTTCAATCAGGATCACCCGATCCGCCAGCGCGATGGCTTCGCTGACGTCGTGCGTCACCAGCAGTACGGTAAAACCGTGCTGTTGCCACAGCGATTCTATCAGCCCTTGCATCTCGATGCGCGTCAGGGCATCCAGCGCCCCGAGCGGTTCGTCCAGCAGCAGCAGGCGGGGGCGGTGGATCAACGCGCGCGCCAGGGCGACCCGCTGCTTTTGTCCGCCGGACAGCGCCGCCGGCCAGTCGCGGGCGCGATCCGCCAAACCGACCGCGGCCAGCGCCTGCAGCGCCGCGTCGCGCCAGTGGCCGCGCAGCCCCAACCCCACGTTGTCGATCACCGTTTTCCACGGCAACAGGCGCGCATCCTGAAACATCAGCCGGGTATCCTCTTTGGCGGCGGCAAGCGGTGCATTGCCGCTGAGCAGCGCGCCGCTGCTGGCCTGTTCCAGGGCGGCCAACAGACGCAGCAGGGTGCTCTTGCCGCAGCCGCTGCGGCCGACCACCGCCACGAACTGCCCGGCGGAGATGCGCAGCTGAATGTTATCCAGCACGGTGCGGTTGCCGTAACGTTTGCCGATGGACTCCAGCGTCACCGGCGTGCCTTGCGCAAGGCGAGCGGGAAGGGTCATAGCGCTTCTCCCTGTTTCAGTTGATAGGCCGGATGCCAGCGCAGCCAGACGCGTTCCAGCAGTTGTGCGCCCACGTCTGCCAGCTTGCCGAGCAGGGCGTACAGCACGATCGCCACCACCACCACGTCGGTTTGCAGAAATTCACGCGCGTTCATCGCCAGATAACCGATGCCGGAGTTGGCCGAGATGGTTTCGGCGACGATCAGCGTCAACCACATGAACCCGAGGGCGAAACGCACGCCGACCATAATCGACGGCAACGCGCCCGGCAGCACTACCTGCGTGAACAGGCGAAAACCGCTCAGACCGTAGCTGCGCGCCATCTCCAGCAGGCCGCGATCGATGTTTTTGATGCCGTGATAGGTATTGAGATAAATCGGGAACAACGTGCCGAGCGCCACCAGAAAGATCTTGGCGGATTCATCGATGCCGAACCACAGGATCACCAGTGGGATTAGCGCCAGGTGCGGCACGTTGCGGATCATTTGCACCGAACTGTCCAACAGGCGTTCACCCCAGCGCGACAGCCCGGTAATAAAGCCGAGAATCAGTCCGATGCTGCCGCCGATGCCAAAGCCGATCAACGCGCGCTGGCTGCTGATGCTCAGGTGCTGCCACAGTTCGCCGCTTTGGCTCAGGCGCCAGAAGGCGGCCAGCACCGCACTCGGCGCCGGCAAA
Organism: Serratia sp. CY52157; assembly: GCF_052168495.1. Classification (NCBI taxonomy): domain Bacteria; kingdom Pseudomonadati; phylum Pseudomonadota; class Gammaproteobacteria; order Enterobacterales; family Yersiniaceae; genus Serratia; species Serratia sp. CY52157. The sequence continues at coordinate 111,300 of NZ_JBJNMO010000001.1, forward strand.
ATGCGGTTGGACAGCCAGCCGGTTTCGACGGCGACTTGCCAGATGATCACCAGCGCCAGCGGCAGCGCCCAAGGGGCCAGCCGGTACAGGATGCGTTGCGCGTTCTTTGCCATCGGGGCGCTCCTCAGCTCTGCGACACTTTTTGCGGAACATAGATGTTGGCCACCACTTCGCCCTGCGGGCGCACCGGTTGAAGGCGCGCGGGCGTTTCCTCCTGCGCCAGATCGAGGTGAGGAAACAGCAGTTCGCCGACGCGGTAGGCCTCTTCCAGATGCGGATAGCCGGAGAGAATAAAGGTGTCGATGCCCAGATCGGCGTATTCCTGCATGCGCGCCGCGACCGTCGGGCCATCGCCCACCAGCGCGGTGCCGGCACCGCCGCGCACCAGGCCGATGCCGGCCCACAGGTTCGGGCTGATCTCCAGATTATCCTTCTTGCCGCCGTGCAGCGCCGCCATGCGCCGTTGGCCGACGGAGTCGAAGCGGGCAAAGGCCTGCTGCGCGTTGGCGATGGTTTCCTCATCGAGGTGAGCGATCAGCCGATCGGCGGCGCGCCAGGCCTCTTCGGTAGTTTCCCGCACGATGACGTGCAGACGGATGCCGAAGCGTACCTGCCGGCCCTTCGCCGTCGCTTTGGCGCGCACCTCTTCGATCTTCTCTTTGACCTGCGCCGGCGGCTCTCCCCAGGTGAGGTACATTTCTACCTGCTCGGCGGCCAGATCCTGCGCGGCGGCGGAGGATCCGCCGAAATAGAGCGGCGGGCGCGGTTGCTGCACCGGCGGGAACAGCAGTTTGGCGCCTTTCACCTGAATATGCTTGCCGTGGAAATCGACGGTTTCACCTTCCAGCACCCGGCGCCAGATATGAGTGAACTCGGTCGAGGCTTCGTAACGCTCTTCATGACTGAGATGCAACCCCTCCGCCGCCAGCTCTTCCGGATCGCCGCCGGTGACCAGATTGAACAGGGCGCGGCCGTTGGACAGGCGATCCAGCGTCGCCGCCTGACGCGCCGCCAGCGTAGGGGAGATGATACCCGGCCGCAGCGCGACCAAAAATTTCAGCCGCTGGGTGACCGGGATCAGCGAGGCGGCCACCAGCCAGGAGTCTTCGCAAGAGCGACCGGTGGGGATCAGCACGCCGCCGAATCCCAGCCGGTCCGCCGCTTGGGCGATTTGTTGCAAGTAACCGTGATCGACGCTGCGAGCGCCCTGTGCGCTGCCAAGATAGTGGCCGTCGCCGTGGGTGGGTAAAAACCAGAAAACGTTCAGGCTCATCGTCAATGCTCTCCCGTATTTATTGCGCGCTTGGGCGCCAGATGCGTTGCGAGATGTCGACCTTCACCGGCACCAGCCGGTTGGCGTAAAACAGGTCGGCGGTTTGCTGCTGCGCAGCGATCGTATGCGCATCGAGCGGTGTGATGGCGGTCGGGGGACGGTGATCCAGATAGCTGGCGATCACCGGTTCCGGCAGCCCCATGGCGTTGGCCAGCAAGGTCACGCTTTGCGCCCGGTCGCTGCGGGTGAGCGCATCGGCCTGGGTCAGCACCGTCAGGACCTGGCTGATAAAGGCGCCATTGGCTTCGACATAAGGGCGCGCCGCCAGATAGAAGGAACCAGTCTGGTTCAGATCGGTGCCGTCGCCGAGCACCCGAACGCCGCCCTGCAGCAGCGCGGCGGAATAATAAGGATCCCAGATAGCCCAGGCATCGACGTTGCCCTGCTGGAATGCGGCGCGCGCATCGGCGGGGGTCAGGTAGGCGGGTTGGATATCCGTAAATTTCAGGCCGGCTTTTTGCAGCGATCGCAGCAGCAGGTTGTGTGAGCTGGATCCTTTCTGAAATGCGACCTTATGGCCTTTCAGATCGGCGACGGTTTTGATCGGGCTGTTTTCCGGCACCAGGATCACTTCCGCCTTCGGTTTGGGAGGCTCAACGCCGACATACAGCAGATCCGCCCCGGCGGCCTGCGCGAAGATCGGCGGAATATCACCGGTGCTGCCCAGATCGATGCTGCCGACGTTCAAGGCTTCCAGCATCTGCGGGCCGGCAGGAAATTCAATCCAACTGATGCGGGTGGCGGGGAAGCGTTCCTCCAGCAGCCGGTGGCTTTTCGCCAGCACCAGACTCACCGATCCTTTCTGGTAACCGATGCGAAATTGCGCCGGATCCTGCGCGACGGCGGCGTTGGCCCAGACCAGCGACAGCAGGCCGGTGAAGGCCGCTGCGTTCAGCCAACGTCGCAAAGCGTTGCGTTGTTTCATTCAGGCTCTCCTTTTCCAGGCATTTCAGGCGGTTTGACGCGCCGTCAGCGGCGAGGCGACGCGCAGCGCGGGCGGTTTGCGGCGCCCAAGCGCCAGATAGAAACTGGCGAGCGCTTCTTCCAACCGGGCGGCCACGGCGTCGGTGAGCGTGGCGCTTTCGCCGGTCAGCTGGATCTGACTGTCGTCGGCGAACACGCCGTGCAGCACCTCTTGCGCTTTCAGCGCCGCCAGCACTGGTTTCAGCGCATAGTCCACCGCCAGCATGTGGCCGACAGACCCCCCGGTCGCCAGCGGCAGCACCACTTTATGGTCCAGCGCGCGTTCCGGCAGCAGGTCCAGCAGGGTTTTCAGCGCGCCGGAGAACGACGCTTTATAAACCGGCGTGGAAATCAGCAGGCCGTCGGCCTGCGCCAGCTGGTCGGCAAACGCCTTGATCGCCGGACTGTTGAAGTTGGCGTACAGCAGATCTTCGGCATCGAAGTCGTGCAGGGTATAGGCCGTCACCTCCACCCCTTGTTGCCGCAGCCAGTTCTGACTCAGCGAGAGCAGCGCGGCGGAACGTGATGGGATGCGTGGGCTACCGGCCAGTGATATAACGCGCATTGCCACTCCTTATAACTAAAAGTTAGGTTTAATTAGAAAATTAATGGGAAGTGTTTTAAACCTACCAGCAACCGGGCGCGTTTTTTAAATCTCATTTTTTGATTTGGATATGCGTAAAAGCGGATTGGCGCCGATTTGGCGATGAAGAGGGAAAACGATTGCGTAAAAACGGCTTTTTTTGCTTTTAATCAATTCCAATTAGGCGGGGGATACCGGATAATACGCCCCCGGTTTGCAACCGGGAAATCAGGAGAGTCCATGTACTACCCCCTCATCAGGAAAGCGTTGTTCCAGCTCGATCCGGAGCGCGCGCACGAAGTGACCTTTCGTCAGCTCAGCCGTATTACCGGCACCCCATTAGCGTTTCTTGTCCGTCAGTCCGTGCCGACCAAACCGGTCAGCTGCATGGGGCTGTCGTTTAAAAACCCGCTGGGATTGGCCGCCGGTCTGGATAAAAACGGCGAATGCATCGATGCGTTCGGCGCGATGGGCTTCGGCCATGTGGAAGTCGGCACCGTGACGCCGCGTCCGCAATCGGGCAACGACAAGCCGCGCTTGTTCCGCGTGGTTGAGGCGGAAGGCCTGATTAACCGCATGGGGTTCAATAACCATGGCGTGGACAATCTGGTTGAAAACGTTAAGAAATCCCATTTCGGCGGCATTCTTGGGATCAATATCGGCAAGAATAAAGACACGCCGGTCGAGCAGGGCAAAGACGATTATTTGATCTGCATGGATAAAGTTTATCCGTATGCCGGATATATCGCGATTAACATCTCTTCACCGAATACGCCGGGGTTACGATCCTTACAGTATGGCGAAGCGTTGGACGATCTTTTGGCTGCGATTAAAAATAAGCAGCAGGAATTACATGCGCGCCATCACAAATATGTGCCGGTAGCGGTAAAGATCGCGCCGGATCTTTCTGAAGAAGAATTGATCCAAATTGCCGATAGCCTGGTGCGGCATAATATCGATGGCGTGATCGCCACCAATACCACGTTGGATCGAAAATTGATCCAAGGGCTGAATTACTGCGAACAAGCGGGCGGGTTAAGTGGGCGTCCGTTGCAATCACGCAGTACCGAAGTGATCCGTCGCCTCTCCACCGAACTGCAAGGGCGTCTGCCGATTATCGGCGTAGGCGGCATCGATTCGCTGACGGCTGCGCGCGAAAAAATGGAGGCCGGCGCGAGCCTGCTGCAAATTTATTCCGGATTTATCTATCACGGCCCGCGTTTGATTAAAGATATCGTTACCCATATCTAATATTTTTCCTCTCATTTTATTCCGGGGGTTTATTTCTGCCCCCGGCTCGTCTATATTTTGTTCGTTAGCTTAAATATCGTTCGCGGAATTATCCGATGTTTAAGCTATTTCATCGGTGATAAAATCGCCTTTTAGGGTGAGTGCGGCGTTGGCATGGGCAGCGAGAAGGATACGAAATGAAGATAAAACCTGACGATAATTGGCGTTGGTATTTTGATGCCGAACACGATCGGCTAATGCTGGATTTAGCTAATGGTATGATCTTTCGTTCACGTTTCCCGGCCAAAATGTTAACGCCGGACGCCTTCGATGAATGCGCTTTTTGCGTGGATGACGCCGCCCTTTATTTCACCTATGAAGAACAGTGCAAGCAGGTCAAGCTGAGCCATGAACAGCGCGCCGAGCTGGTGTTGAATGCGCTGGTCGCCTACCGCTTCCTGAAACCGCTGATGCCGAAGAGCTGGCATTTCTCGCAGCAGCACTACCCGTTGCAGCCGAAAAACGGCGAGCTGGCGGCGGTGAAAGTGATGGAAAGCGGCGCGGAAGCGCGCCTGCTGGTGGTGGAGGCCGGGGATAATGCCAGCCTGTGCCTGCTGGCGCAAAATCAGCTGACGGTCGCCGGCCGCACCATGGTCTTGGGCGACGCTATCAAGGTGATGCACGATCGGCTGAAACCTTGCGCGCAGGATGAAAGCGCCGCCCCGGCTTACGACAGGGCGGTATAAGGCGGATTACGCCAACGTCAAATCAGTTTTCGGGATGCAGCTGCAGCACAGGATGGTGCCGTTGTCGCCCAGCGCGCTTTTCTTCAGGGGCGCGACTTCACCGCTCAGCAATGTAATGCGGCAGCTGCCGCAAATCCCGGCACGGCACGAGTAAGGCACGCGAATGCCTTGCTGTTCCAGTTGTTCGAGCAGGATCTGCTGGTTATTGCCGGTAAATACCTTTCCTTCATATTCGATCGTGACGCTGTGCGCGCTGTCCTGCGGCGCCTGCACGCTCTCCACCACTTTACCTGCGCCATAAGGGCGCGGCGGCTTGGTTGACAAGACTTCCACCGTATCGCCCACGCGAATGATGCCGCTGTTGCGCGCGGTCATATTCTGGCCGAAATCGATGTCGCCGTTGTCGGCGGAGCGGAATTTTTGCAGCGTGCTGAGCGGTTCGCCGCTCGGGTGCTTGCGGCCACGCTCGGTGCTGACGGTGGTGAGCACGCAGCGGCTGCAGGGTTTCACCAGATCGAACATCACATCGCCGACGCGGATCACCTGCCAGCCGTCTTCAGCCCAGGCGGTAGCGCCGCTCACCACCAGATTGGGGCGGAACTGTTCCAGCTTGATGCTGCCGGGGCAACGCTGCTGCAGGTCGTTGAACGAGGCTTGGTTAATCAGCAGATAAGGGTAGCCGTCGGCAAACGTCAGCGGGATTTCAGGGTGTTTCTTGACCCGGCGGGTCAGCTCCGGCCCCAGCCAGCGCAGCTGCACGTCGCGCTGGAAATAGCCGCTCAGCCAGCGGTTGATCTCATCCGGCGCGATCAGCGCGGTGAAATGGTTGCCCCACACCTCGGTCGGCTGCGGCGTGGCCGCGAAGTCGCTGAAGCGAATGGCGGCGCTTTCACCGTCCGGCGCGGTCAGAAACAGCCCGTCCGGCAACAGCGCCGGCGTGAACAACACCATCTGCGGATATTGGCGCGCGGTAATAAAGGTGCCGTCCGGTTCGGTGATCATAAAGTTGCGGTCAAAGGCCAGACCGCTGCTGCCGACCTGGGCGTAGGAAAGCTGCAAGCCGCGCAGTGATTTAACCGGATGGACGTAGAGTCTGGAAAGCGTGATCACCCTTATCTCCGTGCGATGATTAAATAGAAGGGAGCAACTTTATGACAAGCGGTGCGGATTAGCTATAATGCGCAACAATTTTCTTTTTGGTGATAAGTACGATATGAACTCTCTGTTTGCCAGCACGGCGCGTGGATTGGAAGAACTGTTAAAAAGCGAGCTGGAAACGCTTGGCGCTCACGACTGCAAAGTGGTGCAGGGCGGGGTACATTTTCAGGGTGACGATCGTCTTCTGTACCAAAGCCTGCTGTGGAGCCGCCTGGCTTCGCGCATTTTGTTGCCGCTGAACGAATTCCGCGTGCACAGCGACCTGGATCTGTACCTCGGCGTGCAGGCGATTGACTGGCCGAGCATTTTTGGCGTGGATAAAACCTTCGCCGTGCATTTCAGCGGCGTGAACGAAGAGATCCGCAACAGCCAGTATGGCGCGCTGAAGGTGAAAGACGCCATCGTTGACAGCTTCACCCGTAAGCTCGACCAACGCCCGACGGTTGCCAAACAGCAGCCGGACATTCGCGTTAACGTCTTCCTGCAACGCGATATGGCCAGCGTGGCGCTCGATCTGAGCGGCGAAGGCCTGCACCAGCGCGGCTACCGCGATCTCACCGGCCAGGCGCCGTTGAAGGAAAACCTGGCGGCCGCCATCGTGTTGCGTTCCGGCTGGCAGCCGGGCACGCCGATGCTCGATCCGATGTGCGGCTCCGGCACGCTGTTGATCGAAGCGGCGATGATCGCCGCCGATCGCGCGCCGGGCCTGCACCGTCAACACTGGGGCTTCAGCGCCTGGAATGGTCACAACGCCGAACTGTGGCGTGAAGTCACCACCGAAGCGCAGGTGCGCGCGCGTCGCGGCCTGCAGGAAACTACCTCTCGCTTCTTCGGTTCCGATATCGATCGCCGGGTGATTGAGATGGCGCGCGGCAACGCCCGCCGCGCCGGCGTCGCCGAGCTGATCACCTTCAACGTCGGCGACGTCGCGCGCTTGACCAACCCGCTGCCGGAAGGCCCGCACGGCACGGTGATCAGCAACCCGCCGTACGGCGAGCGTCTGGAAAGCGAACCGGCGCTGATCGCGCTGCACAACATGCTGGGCCGCGTGATGAAAAGCGCCTTTGGCGGTTGGCAGCTTTCGCTGTTCAGCGCCTCGCCGGAGCTGTTGAGCTGCCTGCAGCTGCGCGCCGAGCGCCAGTTTAAGGCGAAGAACGGCCCGCTGGAGTGCGTGCAGAAAAACTATCAGCTGGCGGCAAGCCCGGCCGGCAATGCTACCGGCGGCGTGCAGGTGGCGGAAGATTTCGCCAACCGTCTGCGCAAGAATTTGAAGAAGCTCGACAAGTGGGCGAAGCAACAAGGCATCGAATGCTACCGCCTGTACGATGCCGATCTGCCAGAATACAACGTCGCGGTGGACCGTTACGGCAGCAAGGTGGTGGTGCAGGAGTATGCGCCGCCGAAAACCGTCGATGTGCAGAAGGCGCGTCAGCGCCTGTTCGATGTGATCAACGCGACGCTGGCGGTGCTGGAATTGCCGTCGAATCAGCTGATCCTGAAAACCCGCGAGCGGCAGAAGGGCAAAAACCAGTACGAGAAACTGGCGCAGAAGGGCGAGTTCTTGCTGGTGGAAGAGTATAACGCCAAGCTGTGGGTCAACCTGACCGACTATCTCGATACCGGCCTGTTCCTCGATCACCGCATTGCGCGCCGTATGCTGGGCGAGATGAGCGGCGGCAAGGACTTCCTCAACCTGTTCGCCTATACCGGCACCGCCAGCGTGCATGCCGGGCTGGGCGGCGCGCGCAGCACCACCACGGTGGACATGTCGCGCACCTACCTGGAATGGGCGGAGAAGAACCTGCGCGCCAACGGCCTGACCGGCCGCCAGCATCGGCTGATCCAGGCCGACTGCCTGTCGTGGCTGAGCAATGCCAATGAACAGTTCGACGTGATCTTCATCGATCCGCCGACGTTCTCCAACTCCAAGCGGATGGAGAACACCTTTGACGTGCAGCGCGATCACCTGGCGCTGATGAAAGATTTGAAACGGTTGCTGCGCCGCAACGGGACCATCATGTTCTCGAACAACAAGCGCGGTTTCCAAATGGATATGGCAGGGCTGAGTGCGCTGGGCCTGGAGGCGAAAGAGATCACCGCCAAGACGCTGTCGCAGGATTTTGCCCGTAACCGTCAGATCCACAACTGCTGGCTGGTGACTCACGCCGGCGAAGGAAAATAATTACTATGTCGTTAATCAGCATGTCCGGCGCCTGGCTCTCTTTCAGCGATGCGCCATTGTTAGACAACACCGAAATTCATATCGAAGACAACGAGCGCGTGTGTCTGGTCGGGCGCAACGGCGCCGGCAAATCCACGCTGCTGAAGATCCTCGGCAAAGAGATCCCGCTGGATGACGGCCGGGTCATCTACGAACAGGATCTGATCGTGGCGCGTCTGCAACAGGATCCGCCGCGAAATATCGGCGGCAGCGTATTCGACTTTGTGGCGGAAGGCGTCGCGGAGCAGGCGGAACACCTGAAGGCGTATCACGCGATCTCCCACCTGGTGGAAAGCGACCCGAGCGAGAAAAACCTGGCGCGCATGGCGCAAATCATGGAGATCCTCGATCACCAGGGGCTGTGGCAGCTCGACAGCCGCATCAGCGAAGTGCTGCTGCAGCTGGGGCTGAACGGCGACGCAGAGCTTTCCTCGCTGTCCGGCGGCTGGCTGCGCAAAGCGGCGCTGGGCCGCTCGCTGGTGAGCTCGCCGCGCGTGTTGTTGCTCGACGAACCGACCAACCACCTGGATATCGAAACCATCGACTGGCTGGAAGGTTTCCTGAAAGAGTTCGACGGTAGCATCGTCTTCATCTCGCACGACCGTTCGTTTATCCGCAACATGGCGACGCGCATCGTCGATCTGGATCGCGGCAAGCTGGTTTCCTGGCCGGGTAACTACGATCTGTACCTGCAGAGCAAAGAAGAAGCGCTGCGGGTGGAAGAGCTGCAAAACGCCGAGTTCGACCGCAAGCTGGCGCAGGAAGAGGTCTGGATCCGTCAGGGCATCAAGGCGCGCCGCACCCGCAACGAGGGCCGCGTGCGCGCGCTGAAGGCGCTGCGCGTCGAGCGTTCAGAGCGCCGTGAAGTGATGGGCACCGCCAAGATGCAGGTGGAAGAGGCGACCCGCTCCGGCAAAATCGTATTCGAGCTGGAAGACGTCAATTATCAGGTTGGCGAAAAGGTGCTGGTGCGCGGTTTCTCCGCCCAGGTGCAGCGCGGCGACAAGATTGCGCTGGTGGGGCCGAACGGCTGCGGCAAAACCACGCTACTGAAACTGATGCTCGGTCAGCTGAAAGCCGACAGCGGCCGCGTGCATTGCGGCACCAAGCTGGAAGTGGCCTATTTCGACCAGCACCGGGCCGATCTCGATCCGGAGCGCACGGTGATGGACAACCTGGCGGAAGGCAAGCAGGAAGTGATGGTCAACGGCCGTCCTCGCCACGTGCTGGGCTACCTGCAGGACTTCCTGTTCCACCCGAAACGCGCGATGACGCCGGTGAAGGCGCTGTCGGGCGGTGAGCGTAACCGCTTGCTGTTGGCTAAGCTGTTTCTGAAACCGAGCAATCTGCTGATCCTCGATGAACCAACCAACGATCTCGACGTCGAAACGCTGGAGCTGCTGGAAGAGCTGATCGACGGCTATCAGGGCACTGTGTTGCTGGTCAGTCACGATCGTCAGTTCGTTGACAACTCGGTGACCGAGTGCTGGATCTTCGAAGGCAATGGCGTGATCAACGCCTTCGTCGGCGGTTACTACGATGCGCATCACCAGCGCGCGACAGCGAAACCGATTCGTCAGGCGGCGCCGAGCGCGAGCAAACCGGCGGCGGAGAAAAAGGCCGAACAGCCGAAGAAAGCGACGGCCAAGCTGAGTTACAACCTGCTGCGCGAACTGGAACAGCTGCCGCAGCGGCTCGAACAGCTGGAAGCGGAAATCGAAGCGCTGCAGGCGCAGATGAGCGATGCCGACTTCTTCACGCGGCCGCACAGCGAAACGCAAGAAGTGCTGACGGCGTTGGCTAACGCCGAGCAGGCGCTCGAGCAGGCCTTCGCCCGCTGGGAAGAGCTGGAAGCGATGAAAAACGGCTGACCGTTGCGATACCGCCCGCGCGCTGCTGCGGGCGGTATCGACGTGCCGGTGAGCAACGTTATTTAGGAGGAATATGGTGTGTTCCCACAACAATCATCAGCAGCATAGTCATTCCGCACCCTCGGCGGCGCAGCAGGATAACCTGATGCTGTGCCCGCAGTGCGACATGCTGGTGGCGCTGCCGCCGCTGGCCTATGGCAGCAAAGCGGTATGCCCGCGCTGCAAAACCACGCTCAGCGCCCGCTGGGACGAGCCGCGCAAGCGGCCGATCGGTTACGCGCTCAGCGCCTTGTTCATGCTGGTGCTGGCCAACATTTTCCCGTTTATCAACATGCGCGTCGCCGGCCTCGGCAACGAAATCCGGCTGATCCAAATCCCGGAAGTCATGGTGGCGGAAGACTACGCCAGCATGGCCACCTTGTTTATGGTGTTCGTGCAGCTGATCCCGGCGTTTTGCATGGTGGCGATCATCCTGCTGTGCGCCAGGGTGCGCTTGCCGCTGGGTCTCAAAGAGTGGATGGCCCGGGTGCTGTTCCAGTTCAAGACCTGGTGCATGGTGGAAATTTTCCTCGCCGGGGTGCTGGTCAGCTTCGTCAAGCTGATGGCCTACGGCGACATCGGCATCGGCAGCAGCTTCGTGCCTTACTGCCTGTTCTGTCTGCTGCAGGTGCGCGCTTTCCAGTGCGTGGATCGGCGCTGGCTGTGGCAGGATATCGAACCGGCGCCGCGGCTTAATCGCCCGCTGACGGTGGGGCGCACCGGCATGCGCCAGGGCGTGCGCTCCTGCGCGTGCTGCACGGCGATCCTGCCGGCCGATCAGGTGCGCTGCCCGCGCTGCCACACCAAGGGCTACGTGCGTCGCCGCCACAGCCTGCAGTGGACGCTGGCGCTGCTGGTGACCTCTGTCATGCTGTATATTCCGGCCAACCTGATGCCCATCATGGTGACCGAGGCGCTGGGTAACAAGATGAATTCCACCATCATGGCGGGGGTGATCCTGCTGTGGGGGGACGGCTCTTATCCGGTAGCGATGGTGATTTTCATCGCCAGTATCATGGTGCCGTCGCTGAAAATGTTGGCGATCGGTTGGCTGTGCTGGGATGCGAACGGCAGGAAGAAACCGCGCGCCGACAGCGAGCGTATGCATCTGATTTATGAAGTGGTCGAATTCGTTGGTCGTTGGTCAATGATCGACGTGTTTGTGATCGCCGTGTTGTCGGCGTTGGTGCGAATGGGGCAGTTGATGAGCATTTATCCCGCGACGGGCGCCGTGCTGTTCGCGCTGGTGGTGATCCTCACCATGTTCGCCGCCATGACATTTGATCCCCGGCTGACCTGGGATCGCGCAAGTGAAACAATAAACAAGGAGCCGCAAGGTGACGGAAAATAATCATAGCGTCGCGGACGTCGAGAAGATCAAACGCTGGTCGCCGGTGTGGATCATTCCCATCGTGACCGCGCTGATCGGCGCCTGGATCCTGTTTTACCACTTCAGCCATCAGGGGCCGGTGGTGACGCTGGTGACCACGACGGCGGAAGGGCTGGAAGCGGGTAAAACCAAAATCAAAAGCCGCAGCGTTGACGTCGGCGTGGTGGAAACCGTCACGTTGAGCGATGACCTGAGCAAGGTGATGGTGCAGGCGCGTCTCAATTCCGGCATGGAGAAATTGCTGCGCCAGGATTCCGCCTTCTGGGTGGTGAAGCCGCAGATCGGCCGTGAAGGCGTCTCCGGGCTGGGCACGCTGCTCTCCGGCGCCTATATCGAACTGCAGCCGGGCAACAAAGGCAAAGACGGCAAAGACAACTATCAGCTGCTCGATGCGCCGCCGCTGGCTTCCCCGGACGCCAAAGGGTTGCGCATCGTGCTGGACAGCGAGAAGTCAGGCCAGCTCAACGCCGGCGATCCGGTGCTGTTCCGAGGCTATCGCGTCGGGTCGGTGGAAACCAGCTACTTCGATCCTAAAGAGCGCGCCATGCGCTATCAGCTGTTCATCACTGCGCCTTACGATCAGTTGGTCACCACCAACGTGCGCTTCTGGAAAGACAGCGGCGTGGCGTTTGACATGTCGGCACAGGGCATGCGGGTGGAGATGGGCTCGTTGACCACGCTGTTCAGCGGCGGCGTCAGCTTCGATGTGCCGGACGGCTGGGATCGCGGTGAGCAGGCGAAAGAGAAAGCGGAGTACCGGCTGTTCGACAACCAGCGCAGCACGCAGGATTCGCTGTATACCGTGCATAAAGACTACCTGCTGTTCTTCTCCGACTCGGTACGCGGCCTGCAGCCGGGCGCGCCGGTCGAGTTCCGCGGCATCCGTCTGGGGACGGTGGCGCAGGTGCCGTTCTATAAAGACGGCATGGCGCAGCGTCTGGATAACGATTACCGCATTCCGGTGCTGATCCGCATCGAGCCGGATCGCTTCCAGAAACAGCTGGGCGGCAACTTCGATATTGAAGGGCACTTGAAAGATGCGGAATCCCGCGGCATGCGCGCCTCGATGAAGTCCGCCAACCTGCTGACCGGTTCGCTGTACATCGATCTCGACTTCTATCCGCAGGAAAAACCGTGGAAAGGGCCGCGCGAGCTGTTCGGTTATCCGCTGATGCCGACCACCAGCGGCGGTCTGGCGCAGATCCAGCAGAAACTGATGCAGACGTTGGATAAGATTAATTCGATGCCGATCAATCCGATGATCAGCGAAGCGACCAAGACGCTGGCGGAAAGCCAGAAAACCATGAAGTCGACGCAGCAGACCATGAAGTCGTTGAACGACATCATCGCCAGCAAAGAGATGCAGGCGCTGCCGCAGGACATGCAGAAAACTCTGCTGGAGCTGAATCGCAGCATGAAAGGGTTCCAGCCTGGTTCACCGGCTTACAACAAGATGGTGGGCGACATGCAGCGCCTCGATCAGGTCTTGCGTGAGTTGCAACCGGTGTTGCGCACCCTGAATGAGAAGAGCAACGCGCTGGTGTTTGAAGCCGCCGGCAGCAATGACCCTCAGCCGAAGAAGGCCACGAAATGATGAAATGGATCCCGGTAGCCCTGGCGCTGTTGCTCAGCGCCTGCAGCAGTTCGCCACAGAAGACTTACTATCAGTTGCCGGCGCTGGGCGCGCCGGCCGCGGCCGGCAGCAGCGCCGCCTCCACGCGCCAGCTGTGGCTGGAGCACGTGAGCGTGGCGGATTATCTGGCGCAGAGCGGCGTGGTGTATCAGACCAACGACGTGCAGTATGTGATAGCCCAGAACAACCTGTGGGCCAGCCCGCTCGATCAGCAGCTGCAGCAAACGCTGGTCACCAACCTGAGCAGCGCGCTGCCGGGGTGGGTGGTCTCTTCGCAGCCGATGAGCAGCGATCAGGATGTGCTGAACGTGACCATCAGCGGCTTCCACGGCCGCTTTGACGGGAAAGCGATCATTCGCGGCGAGTGGGTGCTGAACCGCCAGGGGCGTTTGATCAAAAGGCCTTTCAACCTGGAGCTGAAACAGGGTGAAGACGGCTATGATGCCCTGGTGCGCACTCTGGCGCAGGGGTGGCAGCAGGAAGCCCAGGCTATCGCAGCACAGATGGGCGGCATTTAGTCATAATTTGGTCTAAAATCGTCTAATCCCTGTCGGCGTGAAAAGTCGTTTTTTCTCGCTGGCAGGGATTTCTATTTTATTTCAATTGGTTAACCCCTTCCCCTGCAGATCAGCCACTTAGCATTTTCCTCGGGCGTAGCTCACAAATATGACATTGGCGTGAATTTTGCGCATTGATCTTCTCTTCTTTTAGCGCTATTGATTACTCGTGGCTGCGCAAAAAGCAGCCATTGTTTTCTTTCCACCAGACCAAAATGAGGGAAACGAGGCATGAAGAGACAGAAACGCGATCGTCTGGAAAGGGCGCATTCGAGAGGGTATCAGGCAGGTATTTTAGGGCGTTCCAGGGAACATTGTCCCTACCAATCATCAGTGGACGCCCGGTCTCAATGGCTGGGAGGTTGGCGAGAAGCCATGGAAGACAGGGCTGTGACCGCTTAAGCGGCTCCCTGTCAAATAAAAGGAATAACCTCCGCCCCTTGGCGGAGGTTTTTGTTTCAGGCGCTTATTCATCCCGCCAGCGTTTCAACAAAATACTCGCATTCACGCCGCCAAAGCCGAAGCCGTTTGATAAGGCGTAGATCATGTTCATCGATTCCGCCTGTTTCGCGACCAGATGCAAACCTGCCGCCGCCGGGTCGGGGTTATCCAGATTTAGCGTGGCAGGGGCTATCTGATCGCGCAGAGCCAAGGCGGTAAAGATGGTTTCCAGCCCGCCGGCGGCGCCCAGCAGGTGCCCGGTCGCTGATTTTGTTGAGGTCACGGCGACAGTCCCGGCCGTGCCAAACAGGTGTTTGATGGCGTTGATTTCGCCCAAATCCCCTACGGGTGTCGACGTCGCGTGAGCATTTAAATGCTGTACCTCCTCGGGAACGACGTTCGCCTGCTTCAACGCGATTTTCATCGCCCGATAGGCGCCGTTACCGTCTTCAGCGCCGGATGTCATATGGTAGGCGTCGGCGCTGGTGCCATAGCCGACGATTTCCGCGAGCGGGGTGGCGCCGCGCGCCAGCGCGTGTTCCAGCGTTTCAATGACCAGCATGCCGGCGCCTTCCCCCATGACAAATCCGTCCCGGGCGCTGTCGAAGGGCCGAGAGGCCTGTTGCGCCAATTCGGCCGGAGCGGTGGACATGGCGCGCGCGGCGGCGAACCCGCCCAGGCTGACGGTATCTATCGCGGCTTCGGTACCGCCGCACACGGCGATATCGGCTTCATCATTGCGGATCATACGCACTGCGTCGCCAATGGCTTGCACGCCGGCGGCACAGGCGGTGACCGGCGCGCCAATCGGCCCCTTGAAGTGGTGTTTGATTGAAACGTGGCCGGCCGCCAGATTGACTAGGAATGAGGGGATGGTGAACGGCGACAGCCGCTTGGCGCCGCGGCTGTCGGTTGTGCGCACCGCCTGGGCAATCGCCGGGAAACCGCCAATACCCGAGGCAATGACGGTGGCTGTGCGCTCTTGTTTTTCGTCCGTATCGGCTATCCAGCCGGCCTGACGAATGGCTTCGTCCGCCGCCGCCATAGCAAACAGGATAAAGCGGTCCATTTTCTTTTGGTCCTTGGGGGCGACGGAGGCGTCGGGGTTGAAGCCCGCTTCAGCATCTTGCGCCAGCGCCGGGACCTGCCCTCCGACCTTGACCGGTAAATCTGCAACGATCTCGTCAGGCAACGCTCGAATGCCGGATTCTCCTCTTAACAAACGCTGCCAGATGGCTTCAACACCGCACCCTAGCGGTGAAACGGCGCCCATGCCGGTAATGACGATACGACGATTGCTCATGATGGCTCCTTGGTAAATTCGGGTAAATCGGCGAGGCGCCGCTGCCGCATCAGTTCGGCGCGTTGATGTATGCCGTCGCTTGCCGCCGGCCCTGGCGCCAGCGTAATGAACTGCGGCGGCACCGGCTGTTGGGTATCACGATTGACCAACTGGACTTGGATCGGCCGATCGTTGCGTCCGTCGACCAACAGGGCGCTGACGTCCCCGTCGGTCAGATGATTGTTGCCCCATTGTGAGAGCGCCGCCAACACCGGGAGAAAATCGTTGCCGCGCTCAGTAAGCAGGTAGTGATAGCGCGCCGGCCGCGTTTGATAACGTTCTTTATACAGAATGCCGTGGGCCACCAAATCCTTCAGGCGACGCGCCAGTAGCGTGGGTGACATCCCCAGACTTTGTTGGAATTCGTCGAACCGGGACAGCCCCTGAAAAGCATCGCGAAGGATCAGGATGCTCCACCATTCCCCCACGCGATCCAATGCACGCGCTACGGGGCAAGGCGCGTCGCTAAAGCGGGTTTTTTGCATACCTTTCTCACTAAGTACAATTATTGTAGTTAATATGCTAGTCATGTTAGAGGATCTTGAGGGGCAAGAGAATAACCGGATGCAAAAAAACCGCTATCGCACCGATGCGGGTACTGAGGGAGGCCGCCTTTCAGGCTGCCTGTTGCTTTGGCCGCTTCGGGTAAGCATAGGGCAGAGAGCGGTGGGGGAAGACATTTCGATGTCGGGCGATGAAATAAGGAGCACCCAGCGTCTTCATATCGCCCCACAGTGCATCTTCGCTATCGGCCCTAATCCTCTTTGATGAGAACTGAATAATAAGATGATGCTAACGGCGGCTAAAAAGAGGGGCGGGAGTCTTTGAAAAGCCGGGAAAGGATAAGAGAAAGAAATGCCATCACGTCGAACATGACGGCATGCGAAGAACGTTAGAGAGAAGGCAGTGGCCGCCTTCTCGTCAGCGTGATTAGAACGCGGTGGTATCTTTGAACAGGCCCACTTTCAGATCGGTGGCGGTATAGATCACTTCACCGTCAACCAGCACTTCGCCATCGGCGACGCCCATGATCAGCTTGCGGGTGATGACGCGTTTGAAGTTAATACGATAGGTTACCTTTTTCGCGGTCGGCAGCACCTGGCCGGTGAACTTGACTTCACCGACGCCCAGCGCGCGGCCTTTGCCTTCGCCACCGAGCCAACCGAGGTAGAAACCGACCAGCTGCCACATCGCATCCAGGCCTAGGCAGCCCGGCATGACCGGATCGCCGATAAAGTGGCAACCGAAGAACCATAGGTCCGGATTAATATCCAGCTCCGCTTCCACATAACCTTTGTTGTGAGTCCCGCCGTCTTCGGTCATTTTGACCACGCGGTCCATCATCAACATGTTACCCGCCGGCAACGGTGGGCCACCGGCGCCGAACAGCTCGCCGCGGCCGGATGCTTCGAGGTCTTCTTTCGTATAGGAATCGCGTTTATCTACCATGTTCTCAGTAAGCCTTATTTTAATGAAGGACGCAGGTTAGCTAACACGTGTACGCTGAACAAGTCCGATCAGCCGTGGTTGAACCAGTTGAGCCAGCGTAGCGGCCATGGACGGCGGCGTTCCTGCAGGCTCACCTGCGCAATCCGTTCCTGAATGGCCGCCAACAAATTCGGCTGTTGTTCGTCAGAGTAGAGGCAACCGGTGAGCAAAGGCAAGGCTTCCGCCGCGCTCTCTACCGCCCACAGGTGGAATTGCCCCTCGCGCACTGCGTCAACGACATCCTGACGCAGGCACAGGTGGCGCACGTTGGTCACGGGCAGTATGACGCCCTGTTTGCCCGTCAGGCCGCGGCGTAAACAAACCTCGAAGAAACCTTCGACCTTTTCGTTAACGCCCCCTATCGGCTGTACGTTGCCGAATTGGTCAACGGAGCCGGTGACGGCGATCTGTTGTGTGATCGGCTGCTGTGACAGGGCGCTGATCAGGGCGCACAGTTCAGCCAGCGAGGCGCTGTCGCCATCCACTTCACCGTAAGATTGTTCAAAAACGATCGAGGCGGAGAAGGGCAACTGCTGATCCAGGTCCAGTTCGGCGATCACGAACGCTTGCATGATCATCATACCTTTAGCGTGCAGGTTGCCGCCCAGCTCGGCCTTGCGTTCGACGTCGGTAAATTCGCCGTCGCCGAGATGCACAACGCAACTGATGCGCGACGGTTCGCCGAAGCTGCGTGGGTGGCCGGGATAATCCAGGACTGACAGGCCGTTGATTTGCCCAACCACTTCACCCTCGGTCTCGATCAGGATCTGACCCAGTTCGATCTCATCCTGCATACGCTCGGCGAGATAGCTTTCACGCCATTCGCGGGCATTCAATGCCGCTTCAAACGCTTTGGCCGTAATGCGGTCTTCTTCGGCGTACAGTGCAGCTTCGGACAACTGCTGCCCAAGCCAAACCGGAGAGAGTGGCAGGATGCCCTGATCGCCACTATAACGCACCGCCTGAACGATCAGCGGCAGCCAGGCATCGGCCGCCAACATCGGTAACTGCCGCTCGGCGATCACACCGTTGACGTAGCCGCACCACTGCGCCATATCATCAACTTCAGTCAGTTGCAGATCGTTTTCATATTCGCCATAGACCGCTTGTTCACTCAGTTCTGGCTCGATATCGTGGAAATCGGCCAGGCCGTGGCGGTCGCCGACTACAATCAGCCGCAGATCCAGCGGCATCGGCGGAATAGCGACCGGCAGCGGGCGGGTTTCGTCAGGCGAAACCCAATGGAACTGACGCTGGCCGATCATTTGCTTCAACCGCAGCCAGAGCAACGGCTGGGCCAGCAGCGCCCGGGCTGACAGGATCAGAATACCGCCGTTGGCCTGGTGCACCAGGCCGGGCTGCAGAGTGATGTCGCCATTGTGGATCCGCACGCAACCAAACAGCTGCTCCGGTTCAATCCACTCTTGGAACACGCAAGCACCGCCGGCAGCGAAAGGTTCATCGCCATGGCTGGCAGGCTCTACGCTGACCTTGCCATCCTGAATGACATAGTGGCTGCCGCGGCATGCCGTGTTTTGCGGCAGCAGTGGTTTGACGGCGTTAGCGATCAGTTCCAGGTATTCTCGCGTTTCTTGCGCTTTCAACAGCATGAATCGCGGTGGCGATTGGGGGTGACAAAATAGCGTCAGGGCATTTTCCAGCCGAGGCTGAATGGCGGAAAAGGGCACGGGTGCCAACTGAGCGGCGGTATCAAATATCGCCTGATAAGGCGTTACGTCCGGCAATAAAGATTGCCATTCAAGTCGGTTATTGGTCAAAGTGTTAGATGCAATCGTTAAAAAGGGAAAGGGCGATTATACAAGAATAACGGCAGCTTGATACATGTGGAGTGCCAGTTGGCATCAGGGAGTTTGACATCGCGCGATGACTGTGCAAAAAACAGTCTAAAAGACGGCTTAATTGCCGGGGAAATTCGGCGTAAAGCTGTTATGCTTATTTGAAGTTACGCGGTCACTGAAGAGCTCAAGATGAAATATCAGCAACTGGAAAATCTGGAGAGCGGTTGGAAATGGAAGTACCTGGTGAAGAAGCACCGGGAAGGGGAACTCATTACCCGCTACATTGAAAACAGCGCTGCTCAGGAAGCGGTTAACGAGCTGCTGAAGCTGGAAAATGAGCCGGTAAAGGTACTTGCATGGATTGCCGCTCATATGAATCCGGATCTGGATAACCGGATGAAACAAACGATCCGCGCCCGCCGCAAACGTCATTTTAACGCAGAACACCAGCATACGCGTAAAAAATCTATCGATCTGGAGTTTTTGGTTTGGCAACGTTTGGCTGCCCTGGCGCGTCGTCGCGGCGTGACGCTGTCGGAAACCGTCGTGCAGCTTATCGAAGATGCTGAGCGCAAAGAGAAGTATGCGAATCAGATGTCGTCGTTGAAAGAAGACCTGAAGGCGATTCTCGGCAAAGAACCTAAGTAAACGGGGCAGAGCGCCTTCGTTGCACCAGGCCTTGAATGCTCTGACAAAAAAAGGACGAAAAAAAACCCCGCATTGCGGGGTTTTTTATTAGGCGAGTAAACTTAGCCCTGAGGCTGAGTTACAACGTCTTTGATACCTTTAACTTCGATCTCTACGCGACGATCTGGTGCCAGGCATTCGATCTGAGCTTTGGTAGCGCGACCAGCTTTGTAGCCACAGGTGTTGCCAGTAACTGGATCAGCTTTGCCCATGCCACGTGCAGAGATTTTGTCTGACGGGATGCCTTTGGAGACCAGGTAGTCAACAACGCTTTGTGCGCGTTTTTCAGACAGTTTCTGGTTGTACTGAGCGGAACCTACTGCATCGGTGTAACCCAGAACAACTACGGAACCGTCTTTAGGATCCATGGAGCTCAGCTGGGTGTACAGCTGATCCAGAGCCTGCTGACCTTGTGGCTTCAGAGTTGCTTTGTTGAAGTTGAACAGTACGTCAGACTTCAGAGTGAAACGCTTGGTTTCAACAACTGGAGCCGGAGCTGGAGCTGGAGCAACTGGAGCAACTACGTCATCCTGACCGAAGCGGTAAGAAACGCCCAGGCTCAGCATGGTGTTGTCTGGACGCGCACCAACGGTACCTGCATCACCGATGTTGCTTACGAACTGGTAGTCCAGGCGAGTAGCCCAGTTTTTGGTCAGTGCGTATTCAACACCAACAGCAGCTAGCGGAGAAACGCCGGTGTCGTGGTCGCTCAGGCGAGTGCCGTTGCCGTAGTTAGCTTTGGAGTCTGCGCGCCATACCATACCACCCAGACGAGTGTAGATGTCCAGATCGTCAGCAATTGGGTAGCTCAGTTTAGCGGCAAGTTGAACGCCCTGCGCTTTGAAAGCACCGTTGTTCACGCTGCCTTTGTAAGGCATACGGCCAAGCCAGTCATAGCCCAGTTCGAAGCCCAGGTATTGGTTTGCCTGGTAGCCCAGGAACGCGCCTGCACCCAGCTGATCTTTGTGGGTTGGGCCGTTGCCGATACCGTTCTGGTAACCGTTGCCGTAGAAGCCAACGTCATGGTACTGGGACCAGCCCAGTTTAGCACCGGTGTACCAGGTGTTATCTTTTGGAGCGGCTTGCGCTACGGTAGCGAAACCTGCCAGTGCCACTGCTAATGCGATAGCTGTCTTTTTCATTTTGCGCCTCGTTATCATCCAAATAGGCAATGAGCTTTAAAGCTGTTTTAAGCCCTTGGTTAAATTCCTTCGCCAAGGTTTAAGCCCTCGTTTGTTACTCGCCAGTTTTTCTGACGTTATAGAGCAACCTTGGCGATGTAAAGTCTACAACGTGGCGCGAAAGTTACAAGTGTGATGTGATAAGGCTCTAAAAAAAAACGCAGAATCGTACATATTTGCTAACATTCTCAGCTCAAAAAAACGGCGATCAACAGGGCATTTTCCCTTGCCAAACCGCGGCCGGACTAGCTTTTTGCCTTATCCCGCAAAGGTTCCCTTTACGGGGTGCGAAAATGATGGGAAAAATCCTAAATTTACTTAATGATACAAAGAAGAGTGAATTTTTAGGGTAGAACACTGTCCGTGAGTCGGGCTAATGTCACGTTGTGGACGCATGATAAACCCGTATGCGTTACCCAATTCTGCCGCACGTCTTAATTTTAGACGATCCTCCTCCGTTAGCTCGGGCAACCAGCCGAGAACCACGCTGTAATTCCCCGTTTGCAGCGCTTTTTCCATTGCCTCAACCGTATTCACCGGGCTGATCTGGCTCAATTGCACCACTTTATCCACCGGCAGGCCGGATTGCTGCAGCCATTGTTTGCTTAATTTTTGCTGCGGCGTGAGCCACAGAAGCCAGCGAGACTGCTTGCCCAGTTGCTGCAGCAGGGGCAACAGCAGTTGAGCCACTGCGGGCTGGCGTTCGTTGTAAACAAGTTCACTGATCAAGCCATTCTCTTTGCCGACATCCGTGTTCTTCGCAACATTGCGCGTTGTATAAGAGCCATGGCCGAAATGAGGTTGGTAGAGTGATTGAGTACGCATAAAGTTCCCGCCCGTCGTGTTACTGTATGTTTATACAGTATCCCTGATTTAGGATAAGATCAACCCAAATTTTCGTAGCGGCTCGCATAATTGCGATCATTTTTTGTACCGACGGTTTTTGTGATTGGCAGGCGGACGGATAGTGCGTATTTTTCTAATTAGTTGTTCACGTTACTTTTTTCATTGATGAGAGAAATAATACGGCCAGAACCTAAAGGCCAGAACCTAAAAAGGAGGAACGCTATGAAAAGGATGTCGACGAGAAGAATCGCGCAGGCTAAAAATTGCTTTGCGGCATTGGGGGCCATCACGACTCGGTCGCAGTTCGGCGGTTACGGTCTGCTGGCTGAGGGCGTCATGTTTGCGGTGATAGCGGAAGGTGAGCTGTATTTGCGGGCTACGGCAAGCATGGAACCCGCCTTTCGCGCCCGCGGAATGGTCAATATGGTCTATTCCAAACGCGGTGTGCCCATTACCTTGCGTTATTACTGGGTTGACGAGTCGCTGTGGCGGGAACGCAACGAGCTGGTGGGGCTGGCCTGGCAAGCTGTCAGGGAGGCGCGCCGGGAGCAGCGGCTTAAGGCTGGCGATCACGGCCGACTGAAGGCATTGCCGAATATTGACGTCAATATGGAACGTCTGCTGTGGCGAGCGGGCATTCGCAACGCTTATGACCTGCGGCTGCATGGCGCCAAACGCAGCTATCTCCGTTTATTGAAACAGCAGACTAATTTGGGGCTACGAGTGCTGCTGTCGCTGGGCGGGGCGATAGCCGGTTATCATCAGGCGGCGTTGCCGGCCGAATTACGCAGCGAGTTAGTGCGTTGGTTCGATCATACGATGGCGATGCGCCGCCATGGGCATGAGCCGGTTATTCAGGGCCCATCGATCGGGCCCTGAATAGTTAGGCTGCCTTATTGATTTGGGCATGCAGCGCGGTGAGCTCCGGCAGCAGTTCGAGCACCAAACCCACCTGCTGCAAGACCAATTGCTCTTTGCTTTCAGGTTCCGGAACGGCTTTGCTGATGCGCTCCGCCAGCTGTTCCAACGCCTGCGCAATGCGCTGGCTGTTCCGTTCTTCCTGATGCAGGGCGCCGTCCACGTAACACACGGCGTCATTGAGCAGATCGAGCGTGGCCGGGGTGTTCAGCCGCTCGCGGTGCGCCCCCAATGCGGAGATATAGCTCAGGAGCGTGTGGTTCAGACAGAGCAAGCGGAAGGCGGCTTCCTGCAGCGCTTTGTCGGCCTTGGGATCGGCTGACATGTTGGAGATGACCGAAGCCAGTTCCGCATCGCTGTTATGGGCATCTCGTCGTGCAATGCGGTAAGCGAGGCCGTTATCCTTACCTTGATGATATTGCACCAAAATGGCGTCCAGATAGCGGCAGTTGGCATTCAGCGTTTTATCCACCACCGCCGGCAGTTGGCGGAACTTCCAGTCTGGCCAGATGAAGCTGACGGCCGCCCAGGCGATGGCGCAGCCCAGCAAGGTATCGTAAACGCGCGGGGCGGCCACTTCGAATCCTTCACCCAACAGGTTAAAGCACAGCAACACCAGCAGCGTGATGAACATCGTCGCGTGGGCATATTGCACGGTGCGGAACGCGAAGAACAGGACGCCGGTGATGACGATCAACACCAGTTGTCCTTCTACGGAAGGCACGAAATAGAGGATTGGCAGGCCGATCAGGATACCTGCCAGAGTGCCGATGATGCGCAGTGCCAGGCGCCGGCGGGTGGCGTTGTAGTTCGGTTGGCAGACGAACAGGCTGGTCAGCAGGATCCAGTAACCGTGCTGCATACCGGTGAACTGGATAAAGGCGTAACCGACGCACAGCACCGCCGACATGCGGATCGCATGGCGGAACAGGGCCGACTGCGGCGTTAAATGGCGGCTGATGCGCAGCCGGATGTCGCTCCAACCGGTCAAGCGATCGTCGGCCAGGCTGTTCTCTTCCGCTTGTCCGCTCGCCAGCGTTTGCTCGGACTCGATATTGGCCAACTGCGCATCTATCGCATGCAGGTTTTTCAGCAGATGCGCCAGCGCCTTGGTCTGTTCGCTATTGCCCTGGGTTTCGGCGATGCGCGCCAACGCCTCCTGAATGCGGCTGAAAGCCGGCTCAAAACGCGGATTGTGCTGGTACTTTTGCCGCAGCAGGATAGATTGCGCCAGCTGGCGGCAGGCGCGCGCCTGCATACTCAGCAAACGCTGGAAGCGGAACAAAATGTCGCTGTGACGGAATTGCTGGCTGAGCGCAGGGTATTGAACGTGAGAAGAACTGGCGCGTTCGTGGATATCCTGCGCGACAAAATAGTAGTGCAAGGTGCGACGGGTGCCGCGCTGGCCGCGATCGCCTTTCAGGCGTGTCAATAACGAGGCTTTGGTCTGGTTGAGTAACGCGACCAACGCGCTGTTGGCCATTGCGACGTCCATCCATGGCAGATCGGCGTCGCGTTCGGCGTCGGGATCGAACAGGTTGGCTTTGGCGTCCAGATAATTGGCCAGTTGATCGTAACAGCGCGCCAGGTTTTCTTGCAGCGGTCGGAT
Source organism: Serratia sp. CY52157 (assembly GCF_052168495.1). Lineage (NCBI taxonomy): Bacteria > Pseudomonadati > Pseudomonadota > Gammaproteobacteria > Enterobacterales > Yersiniaceae > Serratia > Serratia sp. CY52157. The sequence goes on from NZ_JBJNMO010000001.1 coordinate 135,335, forward strand.
CGGAAACAGCAGGTGGCCCGCCAGCGTCAGCAGGTTGTACCACAATGCACCGATCACCAGCAGCAGCGGTTGCTGATACCAGGCATCGTACATGGAAGTGCCGAGCATGGTGTAAACCGCGATCAGCAGCGCACCGAAGGCGATGGTGGCGTAACGTTGCCCCAAGGCGCCCAGCAGGATAAAACCGCAGGTCGAGGTGGTTAAGCCAAGCGCGAACAACCAAGGGTAGGGAAACAGCAGCTCAATCGAGGCGGAAGCAATAAAGAAGCATACCAACGTGATCAGCAGATTGCGTAATCTGCCGGCCAGGCGGTCGTCCAAATCAGTCAGGGCGGCTGCCACCACGCCCAGCGTTAACGGGATAGTCAGCTTGGGAATGCCGAGCCACCAGGGAACGGCGGTGGTGCCGATCAGCGCAATGAGGATGCGCAAGTGATACAGCAGGTTGCTGTTGTAAGTATAACGACGAACTGCGGGTGCAAAAGAGAGCACGAAAAACTCCTCAAACGGAGAAAAAATTAACGCTGTTGATAGTGACGGCGAGCATTCTCAATACGGGCTTGCTGAGCCATTTCTACCGAGACGACGCGGCGTCCCACCGGCCACAGTGCGATGGCGGCTATTTTGAAATTGGCGATGCCGACCGGAATGCCGATGATTGAAACGCATTGCACGATACCGGCGGCGATGTGTGACAGACACAGCCACCAGCCGAACAGCACCAGCCAGATAATGTTGAGCAGTGAGCCGCCGGCGGAGAGCAGCGCATTGCTTTTTTCCGGATACAGTTCATCGACGTGTATCGCTTCGTTGCCGAACGGCACCAGCGACAGCTTGGTGATTTCCCAACAGGAGCGGGTAAGCGGCAGTGTGATGACAAGCAGCACGCTGAACACTGTAGCAATAAGCCAGCCTAGCGTGGTGAAGAAACCGCCCAACACAAAATTAAGAATATTCAGTACAGTACGCATAGACGTCATTCTGCTCTAATGATAGCCAAACCGCGATGCGGGCGTATTCACGATAAAAACGCAAAATCTATTCTACCCTTTTTTTAGCGCTAGAGTGCCACTGCTTATCGCAGGTAAACTGGCAGATATCCGTTATTTAATCTCAACATAGTCATGGCGCGACGATATGGAACTTAAAGCGACATCGCTGGGGAAACACCTGGCTCAGCACCCTTATAACTGCGTGCGGTTGCTGCACGCCGGCGTTGAGGTGAGCGGGGAAAAACATGAATACCTGATCCCCTTCAATCAACTGATTCAGGTCAGGTGCAAGCGTGGCATCGTCTGGGGCGAGCTGGAATTTGAATTACCGGACGAAAAAGTAGTGCGGCTGCACGGCACCGAATGGCAGGAAACGCAGCGTTTTTATCACTTTCTTCAGCAGGCGTGGCAGCAGTGGAGCGCCGAAATGAGCGACGTCAGCGCCGGCGTGTTGCAACAGCAGGTGGCGCAGATTAAGCGCATTGAACAACAAGATAAATGGTTCAAAAAGTCTGAGCTGGGCAAGTTGCAGCAGCAAATTCGCGAGGCTTTCTCCGCGCTGCCGATGCCGGTGGCGCGCCTGGAGGAATTCGATAACTGCCGGGCTGATTACCATCTGTGTTTGCAATGGTTGCAGCAGGGGGAGCGCAGCATCGAGCAACGCAACCGGCAGTGGACCGAGCGCATGCTGGATCAACACCATGATTTCTTCCAGACCGTCGAGAGTTCGCCGCTCAACGACGCCCAGAGCCGGGCGGTGGTCAATGGCGAGGATTCCGTGCTGGTGTTGGCCGGCGCCGGCAGCGGCAAAACGTCGGTGCTGGTGGCGCGCGCCGGCTGGCTGCTGCGTCGTCAGGAGGCTGAGCCGGGTCAAATCTTGCTGTTGGCGTTCGGCCGTCAGGCCGCCGGCGAGATGAACGACCGCATCAAAGAACGTTTGGGGGATGTCGGCATTCAGGCCAAGACCTTCCATGCCTTGGCGCTGCAAATCATTCAACAAGGCAGCCGCAAAGCGCCGGCCATCAGCCGGTTGGAAACCGATGCCAAAGCGCGCAAAGAGCTGCTGATTACCCATTGGCGCCAACAGTGCGCGGAGAAGAAAGCGCAGGCCAAGGGGTGGCGTCAATGGTTGACCGAAGAGCTGGAATGGGAAGTGCCGGAAGGCGACTTCTGGCAGGATAAGCGCCTGGCGGATCGCCTGGCAAGCCGGTTGGAACGCTGGTTGGGGCTGATGCGCATGCATGGCGGCAGCCAGGCGGAAATGATCGAGCAGGCGGATGAAGAAATCCGCGATCTGTTTTCAAAACGCATCAGGCTGATGGCGCCGCTGCTGAAAGCCTGGAAAAGCGCCTTGAAAGAGGAAGGGGCGGTGGACTTCTCCGGCCTTATCCATCAGGCGGTCAACATTCTCGACAAGGGGCGCTTCGTCAGCCCGTGGAAACATATTCTGGTCGACGAGTTTCAGGATATCTCACCGCAGCGTGCGCTCTTGCTGGCGGCATTGCGCCGACAGAACAAGCAGACCTGCCTGTTTGCTGTAGGGGATGACTGGCAGGCGATTTATCGCTTCAGCGGCGCAGAACTGACGTTAACCACGGCCTTCGCCACGAACTTCGGCGAAGGCGCGCAGTGCGCACTGGATACCACCTATCGTTTCAATGAACGTATCGGCGAGGTGGCCAACCGGTTCGTGCAGCAGAACCCGCACCAGCTGAAAAAACCGCTCAATAGCCTGAGCAAGGGCAATAAAAAGTCGGTGACGATCCTGCCGCACGAGCAGTTGGAGCCGCTACTGGACAAGCTGAGCGGCTACGCCAAGCCGGATGAGCGCATCCTGGTGCTGGCGCGTTACCACCATCTGAAACCGGAAGCGCTGGCGAAAGCGGCCACCCGCTGGCCAAAGCTGGATCTGGAGTTTATGACCATCCACGCCAGCAAGGGGCAGCAGGCAGAATACGTCATCATCGCCGGTTTGCATGAGGGGCGTGACGGCTTCCCCGCCGTGGCGCGCGAGTCGGTGTTGGAAGAGGTGTTACTGCCGCAGCCGGAGGACTTTCCGGATGCTGAAGAGCGCCGTCTGCTGTATGTCGCGTTGACTCGCGCCAAACATCAGGTATGGCTGTTGCAGGATCGTGAACGTCCTTCGGTGTTCGTCGACCACCTTCGTGAGCTTGGCGTTCCGGTGCAGAAAAAACCGTAAGCAGCTGGCCTGGCGGTAGCCAGGCCGAAAGGACTATTTCAGGCGGTCTTGCAGGTAACGCTGATAGTCGGGGATGGCGATCTCCACCTCGCTTTTGAACAGCGGAGAGTCAATCAAAAAATCAGCGGTCGAACGGTTGGTCGCCACCGGAATGTTCCAGACGGTCGCCAGCCGCAGCAGCGCCTTCACGTCCGGATCGTGCGGAACCGCGTTCAGCGGATCCCAGAAGAAGATCAGCATGTCTATCTTGCCTTCCGCAATCAGTGCGCCGACTTGCTGATCGCCACCCATTGGGCCGCTCAGCATGCTGGTGACGGGAATGCCGCTGGCACGCTGGATCAGGTTGCCGGTGGTACCGGTGGCGTACAACTGGTGCTGCGCCAGAATGGTCTTGTGGCTTTCAACCCATTCCAGCAGGGCCTGTTTGCGGTGATCGTGCGCCACCAGCGCAATGTGTTTGCGCTCGGCGATAGTGCGGGTGGTCAATTCCATATCAGTGTCCTTCGCTAATCGGTGATGTGCGACAGATTACTGAAACTGTTTTTCACTGCCTAGCGTTTGCACCTGAAAATGCGAAGAAAAGGCGCCTTCGCGGCTAAGGCGCCGGGAGGGATCAGTGAACCGGTTGTTTGTTGGCCCAGTGCAGGAAGCGCTTCTGGGTTTCCTTGTCCGCCTGTTGGAACCAGTATTGCAGCATCTGTTCCGACACGTTTTCACCTTTCAGCGTCACCGTCGGGGCATTCACCGGTGCGCCGGCCGGCAGGGAGGCTGTTGTGTTGCCTGCGTTCGGCTGGACGAAAAGCGGGACGGAAGCCGGGCGGTTTTGGCGGTTGTAATCCGTCATCACCTTTTCCAAATCGGCATTGAAGGTGACGCTGTCGGGATGCAGCACATCATGCTGGAACGGCAGGGCATTACCCTCTTTATCCACTACCCGATAGTTCAGCGTTTTATCGAAGCGTTGCGCGTCACGATCGTTCTCGATGCGCGGCAGTTCGATCGCCACCTGACTGATCTTTTGCGTATTGAAGGTGGCAACCAGCGGCAGGGACGCATAGGCCTGCGTATGCTGGCCGGAACGTACGGTTTTGGTCACTTTAAACAGCAGCTGGTGCTGTCCGCCATCCAGTTCAAGGCTGTCGGCGCCTTTTAACAACGAACCTGTCATTTTCTTGCCGTCGACCACCAGCAGATCGATGTCCGGGGAGAGTTTCAGGGTCGTAGCCGCGGCAGGCATGCTGATGCTGAGCAACGCCGCAACCACCAGACCAAATTTCATCATTATCTCCTTATAAAGTGACGTAGCTCTAAGTGTTGAACATGGCATAGGTTGTGTCAAAATTTTTCAATCGGGTATTTTATTTACATTTTTACATATTTATTTGTAATTAGACACGTCTGTGCGTGGCTGAACCGCGACAGCCTCAGACCATAAGATTACCCTGAAGTTTCCTGCGCGTAGCGTTTAGCTGCGCGAATGCCGATCGGTTACACTCGAAACGGAAGAGTGACGCAGTGATAAACGGGAGTTGAAGATGCAAGATCAAGAGATTGTTGAGTTATTGCAGCAGGTGAAAACCATCGCGCTGGTGGGCGCCAGCGATAACCCGTCGCGGCCCAGCTATGGGGTGATGGCTTATCTGTTGTCGCAGGGATATCAGGTGATCCCAGTGAGCCCAAAACTGGCGGGGCAGACGCTGTTGGGGCAGCCGGTTTATGCCACGCTGGCCGCCATCCCGCAGCCGGTCGATATGGTCGACGTTTTTCGCAATTCGGAGGCAGCCTACGGCGTGGCGCAAGAGGCGATAGCGATCGGTGCCAAGGCGCTGTGGTTGCAGATCGGCGTGATTAATGACCAGGCGGCAGTGCTGGCGCAACAGGCTGGGCTGCAGGTGGTGATGGATCGCTGCCCGAAAATCGAAATCCCGCGTTTGGGGCTGGAGCGCTAAATAAAAAGAGCCCGGCGCGATGCCGGGCTCTTTCAGGGTTTCTCAGGTCTTGGCGCGGTCAATTGCGCAAGCGTGGCGCCTGTAACTGGTGACGGATGGATTCCGCCAGTTCATCCAGCGATGGTTGCTCGGGATGCGCTTCCTGGGGCTCGCCATCCAGCTGCGCTTCCGCCAGATAGGTATGCACCGGTTGGCCTTCCTCGTCTTCCATCACCACGTGGTACCAAGGAGCGGAACGCAGTTCATCGTTCGCCGCTATCTCGTCAGCTTTGGGTTGTTCCAAAGAGTATTCAGGGTCGATATCGATAACGACGCCCAAATACCCCAGCAGTTTATGCCTAACCTGTTGTCCGATACCGAATTTGCTGGCAATCATGATGACCTCCTGAGAAACAATGCCTTGCTCATATATGGGGGCAAGGCAGCGCATTTCAAGTTACATCACCCGACAAGCGAAGCCTTTCAGATACAGCCCCTCAGGGTACGTGGCGATCACCGGGTGATCGGCAGCCTGGCGGAACTGTTCTATAAATTGTACATCACGTCCGGCATCTACAGCGGCGTCGGCCAAAATTTTCTGGAACAGATCGGTCGGCATCAGCCCGGAGCAAGAGAAGCTGAGCAGAATGCCGCCCGGGTTCAGCAGCTGCAGCGCCAGCATATTAATGTCTTTGTAGCCACGACAGGCGCTGGCCAGCTGGTTTTTGTTCTCGACGAACTTCGGCGGATCCATGATGATCAGATCGAATTTCTCGCCCTGGGCGCGGTAGTTGCGCAGCAGTTGGAACACGTCATCGCGAACGAACTCTGCCTTGTTCAGCTCCAACTTGTTGAGCTCGACGTTCTGTCTGGCGATATCCAGCGCCGCCTGCGAGGTATCTACACTGATCACCTGCGCGCAGCCGCCCATCAGAGCGGAAACGGCGAAGGCGCCGGTGTAGGAGAAGCAGTTCAGCACCCGGCGGCCGGCGGAGTAGTTACGCGCCGCCAGGCGGCTGTCGCGCTGATCGAGATAGAAACCGGTCTTGTGCCCTTGCTGAATGTCCACCAGCAGTTTCATGCCGTGTTCGGTGATCGGCAGCAGCTCCGGCGGCAGATCGCCCAGCACCGGACCCTGCGCCAGCGGCAGGCCTTCTTTTTTACGCACCGCCACGTCGGAACGGTCGTAAATTGAACATTCCGGGTAACAATGCTGCAGAGCGGAAAGCAGAGCCGGGCGCTGATATTCGGCGCCGGCGGACAGCAGCTGCAGCACCAGGAAATTCTGGAAGCGATCGATAGTGATGCCCGGCAGGCCGTCGGATTCGCCGGCGATCAGGCGGTATCCGTCCAGGCCGTCGCGCTGCGCGACCCAATCACGCCAGCTTTGCGCTTGCTGCAGGCGGCGAATGAAGAAATCGATGTTAATCTCTTCATCCTGCTGGAAAGTCCAGACGCGTGCGCGGATCTGCGACTCGGGCGAATAGGCGCCGCGAGCCAGCCATTTGCCCTGGCTGTCGAGAATATCGATGGTTTCACCGGAGAGCGCTTTACCCTCAACGCGTTGAACGGCGCCGGAGAATACCCAAGGGTGACGACGGAGTAAGGACTTTTCACGTCCTTTGGCGAGAAACAGGCGTACGGTCATAATTAATAATGCTGCCAGCTAGGATAGAAAGAGTGACACGGCGGTGCAAAGGCACGGCAATGCCATAACGAAAACTGAATTAAGGGGGCGATTATGACACAAGTTTGCATTGCTGCGTATGTGTATGGCGTGGTGCAGGGGGTAGGGTTTCGCTATTCCACTCAGCGGCAGGCTGAGGCGCTGGGGGTGACGGGCTATGCGCGCAACCTTGATGACGGCAGCGTTCAGGTGGTGGCCTGCGGCACACAGGCGCAGGTGGACTCGCTGGTCGCATGGCTGAAGCAGGGCGGCCCGCGCAGCGCGCGCGTCGAACGCGTGCTGGTGGAGCCGCAAGGCGTAGCCGACTACGACGGGTTCGGCATTCGCTATTAAGCGCTCGCCTGCAGCGGCGCTGAGGACGGAGCGGTCAGATGCATTTTACCGGTTTGGGCAACCCGGCGATCTTGGTGGCCTGTTTGGCCGGCCCTTTCGGGAACAGGCGGTACAGATAGCGGCTGTTGCCTTTTTCTTCGCCGTATTTCTGCGCCATGGCTTTGACCAGCATGCGAATAGCCGGTGAAGTATTGAATTCCTGATAGAAGTCGCGCACAAAGCGCACCACTTCCCAGTGTGCTTCGGTGAGCACGATCTCTTCCTGCGCGGCCAGCAGCGGCGCCAGGCCTTCATGCCAGTCGGCGCTGTTTTTCAGATAGCCCTGCGCGTCAGTGTCGATAACCCGACCTTCAAACTCCAACATACTGCCTCGATAACGGATAATTCGGAACGGCCGCCAGTTTAGCAAATTTTTTCAGCCGCAAAAAATAAAGCCCCGCCGGAGCGGGGCCTGGAAGGCGGGGTAACACGCGATCAGTTGCTGCGGGCGAAGCCCAGAATGCTCAACAGGCTGATGAACATGTTGTACAGCGATACGTACAGGCTGACGGTGGCGCGAATGTAGTTGGTCTCGCCGCCGTGAATGATGTTGCTGGTTTCCCACAGGATCGCGCCGGCGGAGAACAGAATGAACAGCGCGCTGATCGCCAGGTGCAGAGCAGGGATCTGCAGGAACAGGTTGGCGATCACCGCCACCAGCAGCACCACAAAACCGGCCATCATCATGCCGGACAGGAACGACATGTCTTTACGGGTGGTCAGCACGTAGGCCGAGCAGCAGAAGAACACCGCGGCGGTGCCGCCCAGCGCCAGCATGATCAGATCGCCCGCGCCGGCGTTCAGGAACGAGCTGAGGATCGGGCCGAGGGCATACCCCATGAAACCGGTCAACGCGAACGCCGCCAGAATGCCTGCCGGGCTGTTGGCCAGTTTATGCGTCAGGAACATCAGGCCGTAGAAGCCAACCAGCATCAGCAGCAAGCCCGGCGCAGGCAGGCCCAGCAGGGTACTGGCGGTTGCGGTCAGCGCCGAGAAAGCCAGCGTCAGGGATAACAGGAAATAGGTGTTGCGCAGGACTTTATGCGTGCTGAGCAGGGAGTCGCGCGAGGAAGACGAGACGACAATGCGGTCCATAATGATCTCTCTTATCAGGCCATCACAAAATAATCCCGATGATAGGCAGCGCAAGCGCTTGATTAAAGTTTGTTTACCAATCTTTACCCTTAGTTATCATTGTTGCAACAGCGGGGGGAGCGGCCGCACGTTTGTTCGCTGGCTTGCATCATTCCGTCGATTTTTCGCGCGGTTGAACGCGCCTGGGCTTTACAAGCGAATAAGCTCTGTTTATAGTGCGCGTCGTTGCGGAGGGGTGGCCGAGTGGCTGAAGGCAACGGTCTTGAAAACCGTCGACGGGAAACCGTTCCAGAGTTCGAATCTCTGCTCCTCCGCCATACATTCTGACCCCGCGCTCTTAGAGCGCGGGTTTTTTTGCTTTTGCGTGCTGAGAACTTGACGGTCGCCCGCAGGAAACGCGAACGGCTATTGATAAGGGCTACGCATCGGTGAGATTATGCGGTCATCAAGGCAGGCCGCTCGGATGCCTGCTGCTGTCAGGCGTGACTGGCACGATAATTAACGCCGCCTTATCGATTTTGCTTAATACTCTTAGGAGACAGAGATGAACTGGTATCAAGTCGCCCTATGGACCATGATTTTTCTCAAGTCCGGCGCTTTCCTGGTGTTCGTATGGTGGTGGATGTTCAAACGTGCGACCAAACCCTATGAGCGTCCGAAAGACGTCGTGGTCGACGAGACGCCGTATGACGATAGCCTTACGATGGAAGAGGTGATGAAGAATCACGGCATCGTAAGGACTGAAAAGCCGCTCTGATCGTCGAATGTCTGTGTTGCTATCAACCCGAGCCTGTGGCGCTCGGGTTTTTTATTCCCGCCGTTACTCGCGATGCATCCCTTTTCCCCTATCTTGTTTGACCCCTGTAGCGATTTATTTAAATGAATTATCTTTCAGTATATTTTTTAATATACTTTAAAGGTGGGTTTTATATTGATAGGGAAAGATATATTTTTCTCTGAAAAATTCATCCTTATCGACTGAGCAAAGAAAAATTCGGACGCTGTTTCTTGTTTGTCTGAATATTCATGTGCAGAGAGTATCGCATTTTCGGGCTACTCCTATAGCGGTAGGTTGGCTAATTTTTTAAGGTAGGGGAAAAGTAAACCGTACGTGGAGGAAGGAGGAGGGTTAAGAAATCTAAGATTTTTCTTTGTGTATTTTTTCTTTTTATATCAATGGCTTTTTGTTTTTTATGCCACAAGCGCTTTTATGAGGAAATGACGGCGCTCATTTAACCCGCGCAGTAAGCAGCCTGCCGTACTCACTCTTTTAAGGCACACATCCTTCCGGCCATTGCTCGATTCATTTTTTTTATTGTCATGAAAATTATTTGATTCGATGTTGCAATTTTTTTGTCTTTGGAATTAATATGTCCTGCATCTGGCGGTGAATGAGATTTTTCCCATTGTCGGATACCTTTTAGAATACACTTGGATATATATAAATATATACCGTCGCATATAAACTTTTAGATGGCAGGATGCTGTCAATACTCTGCTATTGCCTAAGCTTCGTTAGCCTCTAAACGGTTTAATGGTGTAGGTCATTTTATATATGCTCTCTCAGCGAAGAAAGTAATGGGGTTTATTATGATTAAGCAAGGCATCTCTTTGGCGGTATTGGCTGCCGCGTTAACATCTGTGGGCGCAACGGCGGCAGATAATTCCGCCGGTGGCGTTATTTCGTTTAGCGGTGCCGTTACGGATACCACTTGTACCATCAATGGCGGGAAAAGCGCCGATTTTACCGTTGCGCTCAGCCCGATTTCCGTGACTGATGCGGGCACCGTGGTCGGCCCCATCACCAAAAACAAGAAATCTTTCTCGCTGACGTTCTCCGGCTGCACGCCGGCGGCGGGAACGGCCGGTACGCCGCTGAAGATCTACTTCTCTTCGGCGAATAATATCTCTACCGACGGGAAATATCTGCTGAACAGCTCCGTGAATGAAAGCGACGCCGCCGTAGCGAAAAACGTCGGTTTTTCTCTGGCTGAGCCGGGTTCATCCACGCCGATTCCGTTGAACGTGCCTTATGTCACCAAGATCAAAGGCGATAAAACGGCGCCGGATGCCGAAACGCTGACGCTGGACGCCTATTACTACAAGACCAATGCGTTGGCGGCAAAAGTGGGGGAATTGAGTTCCAACGTGACTTACACCATTTCTTACCTGTAATTGCAATTAAGCCAGGCCTGCGCCCAAGGCAAAGGCCTGGCTTCTGGGGTGACTATGAAACAGTGCTTAATCTTTGCTGGATTGTTTCTCAGCAGCTTTTGCGCCGATGCCAATATTGTAATTAATGGAACGCGCGTTATTTATCCGGAAAAAAACAAGGATGTTATCGTTCAGTTAGTCAACAATGGTGACGATCCGGCACTGGTGCAGGCATGGATTGATGACGGTGATATAAATTCGACGCCTGAAACGGCAAACGTGCCGTTCTTGTTATCCCCGCCGGTTGTGAAAGTTGCCGGAAATAATGGCCAGCAATTACGCATACAAAAAATGAACGCGGCGCTTCCCGGCGATCGTGAGTCGGTATTTTATTTGAATGTGCTGGATATCCCGCCTACGCCGGAGAATTTGCAGGGCGTCAATACGCTGCAATTAGCCATCAAATCACGCATCAAGCTATTTTATCGCCCGGCAGGGTTAACCGGCAGTGTCAATAACATCATCGACTTCATTGAACTCCAGGCGGCGGGGAAGGGATTTAAGGTTATCAACAAAGGCCCTTACTATTTTACGTTGGCCAATGTTGATCAGAAAGGCAAAAAGAATCTGTTGGTCGATTCAGTGATGGTCGGGCCATATTCCAGCCTCTTTGCCCCGACCAAAGTTGGCGTGAGCCGGAATATTCCCTACACCCTGCTCTATATCGACGACCTGGGGGCTTATAAATCTAAAGCCATTACAGCCCGCTAACGTGAAGAACGGCCATGAAGCTTAAACTAAAATTGCTTTCGATACTGACCGCATCTGTATTCATACCGTTAAATAAAGCATCGGCGATGAAATTCGACACTTCTCTATTGGCCGGCGCGTCCAGCGAATCCGATCTGTCGCGTTTTTACCTCAATAATGACATGCCGGCAGGCACGCAAACGGTCGACGTGTATGTCAACCAGAGTTGGAAAGGGCGGTTCTCGTTGCAGTTCGGCGAACATAAAGGCGATATTCGCATCGCCCATCGTGACGCCGCCCTGTTGGGCATCGATATGAGTCGTTTGTCCATCGGGGTGGACAAGGGGCCGATCCCCGTCCAAACGTTGGTGCAAGGAGGAAGGGCGGACTTCGATGTGGGGACGTTGAGCCTTAAGCTGACGGTGCCTCAGTCGCGAGTGATTCGCGCAGAGGCCGGCTATGTTGACGCCAAATTTTGGGATCGCGGCGTGCCTGCGTTGCTGCTGGCCTATAACGCCACCTATTACCACGTGCAGTCGTTGCAGGGCGACAAGGCGTCAAACGACGATTTCTATACCGGTTTGGAATCGGGGGTCAATCTGGCGGGTTGGCAATTCAGAGACAGCAGCAATTTCCGCAGCAGTTCGCGGCAAGGCAGCGATTGGCAAAATAATACTCGCTATGTGCAGCGTGGCTTCGCCGCCATCAAATCGAACCTGACGATGGGCGATTTCTATTCGCCGGGTGATTTGTTCGACTCGATTCGGGTGCGGGGCGGCGCTTTAGCCTCGGATATCAACATGCGGCCCAATTCGCAGCAGGGCTTTTCGCCGATAGTACGGGGCGTGGCGCAGAGCAATGCCCTGGTGAAAGTATTGCAAAACGGCAACCTCATCTATCAGGAGAACGTGCCGCCGGGCGCCTTTACGCTGGACAATATATTGCCGACCGGTTCTGCGGGGGATCTGTTGGTCGTTGTCAGGGAAGCCGACGGGCGGGAACAATCCTTTACCGTGCCGTTTTCCGCCGTTCCCAACATGTTGAAGCAGGGCGTCAGCAAATATGGCCTGGTTGCCGGTAAGGTCAATCAGGCGGATACCGACTATGCGCCCGCTTTCGTGCAGGGCACGCTGCAGTACGGCTTCAATAATCTGGTCACCGGTTACGCCGGTACGATCCTCAGCGAGGACTATCGCGCCTGGCTGCTGGGCAGTGGCTGGAATCTGCCGTTCGGCGCGGTATCCGTCGATGTGACTCAGGCCTCGACGCATTTGCAGGATCGCAACGAGAATGGGCAAAGTTTTCGGATCGCCTACAGCAAGTTTTTGGACGCTACCGCAACCAACTTCACGCTGGCGGCATACCGTTATTCGACCAAAGGTTATTACAGTTTCAACGATGCCATCTACACCCATCAAGGCTACCGCGAGCGTGACAAGCGCTTTCACGATTATTGGAACGATCGGGATGACCATGAGCTTGCCCCGCTGGATTTGAATACCTGGGACGCCGTTCGCGCCGCTCGTCCGCGCAATACCTTCAATTTGAACCTGAATCAGAGGCTCGCAGAAGGGTGGGGCACGCTCTATTTCTCCGGCACCCAGCGCGACTATTGGTCGGATACGAATAAAAGCCGGGAATACCAGCTCGGGTATTCAAATGCCTTCGCGCGCGTCAGTTACAACATTTCCGCGAGTCGCGTGAGAAATTCCGATCGCAAAGAAGAGACGCGGTTTTATCTCTCTTTGAGCGTGCCGTTGTCGATGTTCGACAACAATGCCTATCTCAGCACCAGCTTATCCGCCACCGATTCGCACTATCAGCAAAGCTCGCTGAGCCTGAGCGGCAATGCGCTGGAATCAAACCGTCTGAGTTATGCGCTTGCCGGCAGCAATCAAAGTGGCGGCAACAGCATGGCGAGCGTGAATGCCGCCTATCGCGCCAACGCGACGACCGTCGGCGGCTCCTACAGTGAATCATCAGACTATCGACAGTTGGGCATGAGCGCCCGCGGCAGCCTGGTGGCGATCCCTTGGCATTTGCTGGCGTCCAACGAAATGGGCAACACCATGATGGTGGTGGACGCGCCCAAGGCCAAAGGGCTGATGGTGAACGGCGACGAGAGTATCGTCACTAACGACGAAGGGCTGGCTTTGGTGCCTTACGCCACGCCTTACCGGCAAAACTCCGTGACATTGTCGGATACCGGCAACAGTTCCGGCGCCGAGATCGTCGGCAATATCGCCAACAGCGTGCCCTATGCCGGCGCCGTCAACTATTTGAGATTCGAAACCGATCGGCGTCGGCCTTATACGCTGCGCGCCTTTAAGCCCGGCAATAAGCCCCTGCCATTTGGTGCGGAGGTGGCGGATCAAAGCGGGCATGCCATTGGCTTCGTCGGGCAGGCCAGCGTCCTGTATCTGCGGGTGGAGCAGCAGCCAACGTCACTGGAGGTCAGGCTGAATGACGGTGTCTGCAAGATTGAACGCCCGAAAATCTCGATGGACAGCGCAGCCAACACATGTCGATAAAAGGATAATTACACCATGCTCAGGATACTCGCACTGACCCTGTCCCTGTTGTTCAGCGGTTACAGTTACGCTTCATGCTACGGCAACGGCATCCAATATGCGCCGCCTATCTACGTCGATTTGTCGGATAAGCTCAGCGATAAAACACCGGTCTGGGAAGGCAGTTTTTATACGCAATACAGCGGTTCATTCAGTTGTTCAACCTCGAGCAGCGAATTCGGCTATACGCGCATCCTGTCAACCGACAGCACAAAGGCGACCATTCTGGGATTCAACAACGGTAAATATTGGATACGCGCGGAAATAACCAACGACATCGCCAACAAAAAACTTAGCGGTTGGGGATCGCACTCCGCTTCGGAATTGAATCAGCCGATGAATATTCGTTTCAGTCTGGTCAGCAAGACGGGCACATCGATACCCGGCGACACGGTTAGCCTTAAGGACGTGATGTTCGTGACCGATCTGAGCGGGATGTCCTTGCTGGAGATCATTTTGTGGCCCGCCAAGCAGTTGGTGAAGATTTTGACCTGGCTGCTCAACGGTTTCAATTGGCCTTACGATCAGCGCGACATGTACGGGCAGCCGATGACCATCAAGTATGCGCCCAAGATGACGACCTGCACTTTCGACAATGCCGGCCTGGCGGTGAAGTTGCCGACGCTGGGGATATCGCAGATTACTCAGGGGGCGCAAAATGGCCTGACGCCCTTTACGCTGAATTTCAGCTGCCAGAATCGGCAAAGTGGCGGCACGGCCGATCGGGATATCAATATGTTTTTATCCAGCAATAATCTGTTGTCTTCGGATAATACGGTTTTGATTGATAAAAGCCCTGAGGCGGCAAAAGGCATTGGCATCCGGCTGGTCAAGACGGCTTCGCCGAATAATCCCGTCACGCTGTCGCTTTCCAGCGTGACGCCAGGCGCGGCGACTTCATTATTTCACGTGGGAACCGGCAATGCCTTGGATGCGCAATTTTCCATCGGCATGGCGGCCTATTATTATCCTTACAGCCCCACCGCAATGAGCAGCGGGGGAATTAACACATCGGCTACGCTTAACATTATATATAAATAATTCTTTTGTTATTTTTAATAATAAAAAACAGGTTGCCACATATAAGAAAAATCTTAACATGGTAATTGGTGGCGAATATTATTTGCTTGAATAATATTGGTGTTTAATCCGGATCTCTATGTTGAGGATGAATTGTATGACGGAACAAATCCAGATCGGTGTCAAAGTGGAAAAATCGCTAAAAGATGAGGTTGACGTCATTCTTCGCGGTTTGGATATTAAGCCGACGACGGCGATAAATGGGCTTTATCAATATATCTCGCAGCATGGAGAGCTCCCTTTTGTCATATCAACCAGCGTGAAAACACCGAAGGATATCGCCGGCGGGTTGTTCAAGAACCTGTTTTCCTTACAAAGCACGCTCAGCGTTTTCCTGGATAAAGTGCAAATGAAGCGGTGTGTCAGCAGGGAGGAAGTATTGATTGTGCTCGATATATTGCGCGATTTTATCGTTGGTTTTCGCCAAAGCGCGCAATATCTCGGCGCTTCGCCTTTCGGTCGGCGCGTAGTTTGGAAGGATGCCGTATGCGCCGTCGAGAGTATTCATGAAATTCTAGATAATAACGTGAAATACAGTGAAGATGGCATTATGAATTTGGATGAAAAATATCTTTCATCGCTGTCCGCATTGCTGATCTCATTATGTTCTTCACTTAAGTAAGTCGAACCAATAAATTTAATTGACATGACTGCCATGGGGGCGTTGTTAAAAACGCGCCCATGATAAATAGCAATGGGGTGATCCTGTGCGAGTGGCTATATTTTCTGATGATTACTATTTATTCTATGGCATATCGCAGATCTTAATGTCGTTGGAGGGCGTTGAAGTTATGGGTCTGCATTCATCTGCACGCCGTGGATTACATGCCATGTATTGTCATGCAGAAGTGGTCATCGTCTCTTTCTCGTCTATCTGTCGGGTTATGAATTTCTTATCGCATATTATCGACAGGCCTGACAATACGATCGTCTTAACCGGCGTGGAAACGCCGCGACTGGCGAATTTTAACTGTCTGAAAAAAAACATCGGTCTTACGACGTTCGTTGAGGCAATAAAAATGTTCACCGCGAGCTGCAAAGGGCAGAGCCTGTCGCCGCGCGAGCTTTCGGTGTTGGCCATGCTGCTGGCGGGAAAACCGAATACCGGCGTCGCTAAGGCGTTGGGCATTTCCGAGAAAACCGTCAGCCAGCATAAAATGAACGCCATGCGTAAATTGGAAATCGAACGTTTTCACCAATTTATTGTTGCGGCGGATGAGCGAGTGTAAGCGTGATGCCGTTGGCGGAGTGAGCGCCGTCTGATGCCCGAGTAAAATAAACCCGCCGAAGCGGGTTTTTCCGTCAGTTTTTGCAGCCCATCAACTCCGGCAGAACGCCGGGCTTGTTCTTCAGCGAAGCCTGTACGTCGTCAGGCAGACCAGCCCAGATGATCAGGCCGGTGCGTTTCTCGATCTCGTCCACCGTCACGCGGAATTGGCAAAAATCGGCGCCCTTCGGCGTGTTTTGATCGAACAGGAAAGCGGCATAGTGGTTCACCGCCGGGCTGTTGTTGATGAAAATCACCTTCCAGTAGGCGCTGGGGATGGTGTGCGCTTTCTGGGTGCCCGGCAGTTTGCCCATATCGCGTTCATACAGCGGCCCGGTCACGGTATAGACCGAAGAGATGTCCGCGCGATCGATAAGCTTGCGCTCCTGATCTTCCAACCGCGCCCAGGCGCCCTGGTTCAGGTCGGACTTTTGCGGCGTGATGTTGGACAGGTAGTTCAGCGATTCCCAGTCGGAAACGCCGGCCAACGAGGCCAGCGGCGCCTGATGGCCGCGATCGACCTTCAACGCCGCGTTGGCGCCGGTGTAATCGGCAGGGGCCAGGGTATCTGCCGGATTGAGCGCCGGGTCGGTTTTCCAGTTGCGCGTCTTGCCGCTGGCCGGCGTGTCTTTGGTGATGTGATAGGCCACCCAGTTGGCGAATTTGGTGGTGCTGTTATTGTTCAACGTATAAGCATGACGCACGATCGATACATTGCTGCTGCCGCCGGTCGGGCAGCCAACCGCGCAGTTGTCGATAGATTCGAGCGTCTCGGCCGACGCCTGTGCGGCGAACAGCAGGGCGGCCAGGGCCAACATCTTGTTGTTAAAGCGCATATTCATATCCTCAATAAGTTAAAAAATACTGTATATATTTACAGTAAATTAAACTTATCGCAGTGAAACGAATACAACAATGCAACACATTCATGTTGTGAATGTGTCAGTCATGGTACAGCGATACCGCACGTTAAAGTCGGTAGAAATAAAAACGGCGTCCAACAGACGCCGTTTCAAAAGGGGGTTATTCCAGCAGGTCGTTGACCGTGCGGCGAACGTAGTGCGTCATCTGCGCCAGATCGTCCGGTGATACCGGCCCGCCGCCGGCGCGCACCACCTGCTGCTCAATTTGGGCGATCTCTTGCTCGACCTTGTTGGCGATCTGCACTTTGACTATCTTGTCCACCGAAGACAGCAGCACCTTCAATACCACTTTCAACGCGATGTTTTCGCAGAACGAGTCGTAGTGATGAACCGGCGGCGGCGGGGCCGGAGCCGGCTCGGGCGCGCGCGGAGCCAGAGCTTTGAAGCTGTCTACATTTTCAATAATAAGATCCATGTCTCTTATTAGTTCATCAAAATCTTTAGACACTGACTTATTCCCTTCGCTGTGCGCAAAAAACAGAACGCCCGTCCTCGGGCTGAAAGCCGATGAGCGACGGGCAGAACGAATTCGGGCCTGGCCTTCAGACGCTGAATGGCCGGGGGAGGGGCATTCTAACCTTGCGGCGGGTCGGCAACAAGATGGGGCCGTGCGAATGCGCGGCCCTTTGAATCACGGGTGCAGGAGGGCGATTAACTTTTCAGCTTGGCGGTGATTTTCGCCACGTGCTCGCCCTGATAGCGGGCAATTGTCAGCTCTTCGTTGCTCGGCTGTCGCGAACCGTCGGCGCCGGCGATGGTGGTCGCGCCATAGGGGGTGCCCCCGCGCACCTGCGAAACGTCAAACAGCTCCGGCGTCGCATAGCCGATCGGCACGATGATGAAGCCGTGGTGCGCCAGCGTGGTCCAGGTCGAACTGATGGTTTGCTCCTGGCCGCCGCCGGTGCCGGTGGAGGAGAAGACGCTGCCCACCTTGCCGTACAGCGCGCCGGAAGCCCACAGGCCGCCGGTCTGATCGAGGAAGGTGCGCATCTGTCCGGCCATGTTGCCGAAGCGGGTCGGCGTACCGAAGATAATGCCATCATAGTCCGCCAGCTCTTGCGGGGTGGCGACCGGCGCCTGCTGGTGTTGCTTGCCCCCGGCCTTGGCGAAGGCTTCCGGCGTCATGGTTTCCGGCACGCGTTTGACCGTCACGTCCACGTTATCGACCCGATTCGCCCCTTCGGCCACCGCCTGCGCCAGGCGTTCGATGTGGCCGTACATTGAGTAATAAAGCACCAACAGTTTCGTCATGTTTCGTACTCCCGCTCAGATGATTAACAAAAACCCCTGATAAGCATAGAAGCGAATGACGAACTTGGCGTCGTGGCGTTACCTGATGCCGGCGATCGCCAACAGGGCGCCAAAGACAATCAGCAGCCCGCCAAAGGTGCGATCGATGCCGCGGCGCAAACGCAAAAAGCGCGCATTGACGCCCGGCGCGGAAAACAGCAGCGCGACGGCGGCGAACCAGAATACATGGACGGCGGCGATAAAGAGGCCATAGCCGATCTGTACGCCGAGCACGGTGTGGGGAGAGACCACCTGCATGAACAGACTGACGATAAAGATGGTGGTTTTCGGATTTAACGCGTTGGTGAGAAAGCCGGTTTTCAGGGCGGCGAGATCGCTGATGGCGGCCGGCGTCGTGGTGGGCGCGGCGTCGTGATGGGTTGCGTTGCGCAGCAGCGTAAAGCCGAGGTAGATCAGGTAGGCGGCGCCGATGCCTTTGAGCAGGTTAAACAACCAGGGCGACTGTTGGATCAACATGCCGACGCCAATCAGCGTATAGCTGACATGGATCAGTACGCCGGCGCCAATGCCGCAGGCGGTGAAGATGCCGGCGCGGCGGGAGAGCAGCAGGCTGTTGCGCGAGACCATGGCGAAATCCGGCCCGGGGCTGATTACAGCGAGTAAAGTAATGGTGACGACAGCGATGAGTTCAGTCATAGTTATCCTTGCGATGTTTATCAATAGAGTGACTGATTTATAAGAGTAATTTTTCTCGGTGACAAACGATGAATAGTGACGATATCGGTGAGAAAAACTCACGCAATAGAGCCAGGCCATTGCCGTTGGGCGGGCTGCGCTGCTTCGAGGCCGCCGCACGGCTGGAAAGTTTCACCCAGGCGGCGCAGGGGCTGAATTTGACGCATGGCGCCATCAGCCGGGCGGTGAGGGCGCTGGAAGAGGAATTGGGCGTGGCGTTGTTTGAGCGCCGCCATAGGCGAGTACTGCTCACGGCGGCGGGCCGCAAGCTGTTTCAGGCGACACAGCAGGCCTTCGGCATTCTGGACCATACCGCGCTGGAGCTGCGCCAGCAGGCGCTCAATGCGCCGCTGATCTTGTCCTGTGAACCGACCTTATTGATGCGTTGGCTGATCCCGCGTTTGCCGGCTTTTCAGCGGGCGCACCCGGACATCAACTTACAGCTGGTGGCGGGCGGCGGTCCGTTTTCGTTCCATGACGGCATCACGGCGGCGATCCGGCGCAATGACTTCGATTGGGGAAAGCAGGCGCATAGCCTGGCGCTGTTCAATGAAAAGGTCGGGCCGGTGTGCCAACCCGAGGCGCTGACGAGGCTGACGGCCTCTGTGGACGGACGGCGGCTTTTGCTGCCGGGCGCCAAACTGCTGCATGCCGCGACCCGGCCGGATGCCTGGCGGCACTGGGCGCATCAGCAGGGGGTGATATTGGCGGGGCATCCGGAACAGCGCTTTGACCATTTCTATTTCAGCCTGCAGGCCGCGGTAGCCGGCCTTGGTATCGCAATCGGCCCATGGCTGCAGGTGCGAGACGATCTGGCCGCCGGCTTGTTGAGCGCGCCGTTCGGTTTTACGCCCGACGGCAGCGGCTATTACCTGCTGTCGCCGCAGCCTATCGTGCCGGGCAGCGCGTTGGCCCGGCTGGCCGAGTGGCTAACGCTCACGGCAGGCGCCTGAGTTTTTGCGCCAGCCGCTGTTCCTGCCAGCGGCTGAAGACGTTGCGCAGCAGCAGGGTACGTACCGCCCGCATGATCAGCGCGAGGCTCATGCCGCCGATCGCCCATAGCGCCCAGAGATAGTGCGGGTGGGTAAAGACGTTGACAGCGAGCAATATCGCGCCGATGACGGCGAAACGCACCGCCATGCTCAGCAGTTTACCCTCTGCCGCAACCTGGCGACGAAGGCGCTGCGCCTCAGGCGTCTCCTCCTGCGGTGCCTGCGGCGGCGCGTTGAGATCGCTGACCTGCACGCCCAGCGCGGCGGCGATTGCGGTCAAGGTTTCCAGGCTGGCCTGTTCGCCGTTTTCAATCCGCTGTACGGTGCGGGTGCTGAGGCCGGCGATGGCCGCCAACTGCTCCTGCGACCAGCCTTTTTCCAGGCGTAATGGTCTGATGCGGTACTTTTGCATGGTGCACTCCCGAGTTCGCTGTCACTGTCATCCAGTGTAGGAGGCGCGGGGTAGCGGCGCCACGACAGCGGCACGACAGCGACACGACATCCGCCGCCGGTGCGGGCCGGCGGGCAGTCAGAAGGCGACGTTGCGGATAAAGCGCAGCGGGAGATCGCCGTGGTTGGCGTAAGCGTAGCGCTGATCGCTGTTGAAGGTTTGCGTGGCGCCGGCGCTGAGCGTCAGCGTGCCTTGTTCCAGTTCCAGCGTCAGGGTGCCGGCAATCACGTAGATCATTTCGCTCCAGCCTTCGGCGTCCGGCGCCGAGTCGTAGCGCTCGCCCGGCATCAGCGTCCATTCCCACAGCTCGGCCCGTTGGCGTGCCGGCACGCTGGCGGCAAACAGCGCCTGGCTGCCCGGCTGTGCGCCTTGCCAGGCCAATTCGCCCACCAGATGGTTGCCGCGCGCTTCCGGCGCCTGAATCAGATCGGTGAACGAAATCGCCAGGGCGGCGGCGATCTTGTCGAGCACCGCCAGACTGACGTTGCGATCGCCGGCCTCGATGCCCGCCAGCATGCGGCGGCTGACGCCGGAAAGTTCGGCCAGCGCCATCTGGCTCAGGCCCGCCTGTTGGCGGTAGCCGCGCAGATTGCTGCTCAGGTACTGCAGCACTTTGGGGGGATCGGTTTTCGCGTTATGCGCCGTATTGCTCATCGCCGGACTTTATCTCATACTGGCAGGATCTGTGCATTATATTGCACTCAGCAGGAAGGGCAAGCCGGTGTCAGCAGCAAAAAAATCCTTTATTTCCGCCGTGGTTCCGCAAATCAGGTTGCCGGAAGCGGTGTTGATTTTCATCACCATGATCTGGGGCGGCACCTTTTTGGCCGTGCATCACGCGATGCAAGTCAGCGGGCCGTTCTTTTTCGTCGGTCTGCGTTTCGCCACCGCCACGCTGGCGTTGACGCTGTTTTCGCTGCGCGTGCTGCGCGGCCTGACCCTGTATGAACTGAAGGCGGGCGTACTTATCGGGCTGGCGATCATGTTCGGCTACAGCATGCAAACCGTCGGTCTGCAGACGATTACCAGCAGCCAATCGGCGTTCATCACTGCCATGTACGTGCCGATCGTGCCGCTGTTGCAATGGCTGGTGCTGGGGCGGTTCCCCGGCATCATGTCGTGGATCGGTATTCTGCTGGCCTTTACCGGCCTGATGCTGCTGGCGGCGCCGAGCAGCACGGACATGTCGCTGAGCCTCGGCGAAATTCTGACGCTGGCCGGCACGCTGGGCATGGCGGCAGAGATCATTCTCATCGGCGCCTTTGCCGGCAAGGTGAATATCCGCCGGGTGACCATTGTGCAGCTGGCGACCGCCTCGCTGGCCTCATTTTTGATGATGGCGCCGACCGGCGAGTCGCCGCCGCCGTATTCGGATTACCTGCTGTACAGCGCCATAGGGCTGGGGCTGGCCAGCGCGTTGATTCAGCTGACCATGAA
Source organism: Serratia sp. CY52157 (assembly GCF_052168495.1). Lineage (NCBI taxonomy): Bacteria > Pseudomonadati > Pseudomonadota > Gammaproteobacteria > Enterobacterales > Yersiniaceae > Serratia > Serratia sp. CY52157. Next base: position 157,219 of record NZ_JBJNMO010000001.1, read on the forward strand.
CTGGGCGCAGCGCAGCGTTTCACCCACGCGCGCTACGGTGATCTACGCCGGCGAGCCGGTCTGGGCGGGCATCGTCGGGCGGCTCGCCGGTGAGCGTTTGCCGGGCGTGGCGTTGTTGGGGGGCGCGTTGATTGTGATCGGGGTGGTGGTCAGCGAGCTGCGCGTACGGCGTAAGGGGAAAGCGGCGGTGGCGACGGAAGCGGATTAGCGCAGAGGCAAAAAAGAGCAAAGGGGCGGAGATATCCGCCCCTTTTTGCATCACGCGGTTTTCTTCTTGCGCAGGAACACGTAAGACAGGCCGAGCAGGATGAACCACAGCGGGGTGACGATCAGCGCCTGGCGGGTGTCTTCGCGCAGCGACAACAGCACCAACACGAACACGAAGAACGCCATGCACACCCAGCACATCAGTTTGCCGGCCGGCATTTTGTAGATCGATTTCTGGTGCAGCGCCGGGCGCCGTTTGCGGTAGACCAGATACGAACACAGGATGATGGTCCAGACGAACATGAACAGAATCGCCGACACGGTGGTCACCAGGGTGAAGACCGTCATCACGTTCGGGATCAGGTAAATCAGCACCACGCCGCCCAGCAGGCAGATGCAGGAGAAGGTGAGGCCGTTGGCCGGCACCGCGCGCTTGGACAGGTTGGCGAACGATTTCGGCGCGTCGCCTTCCTGCGCCAGCCCGAACAGCATGCGGCTGGTGGAGAACACCCCACTGTTGGCGGAGGAGGCGGCGGAGGTCAGTACCACGAAGTTGATCACGCTGGCCGCGGCCGGCAGGCCAATCAGCACGAACAATTCAACGAACGGGCTCTTGTCCGGCACTACGGAGCTCCACGGCGTCACCGACATGATGACGATCAGGGCGAACACGTAGAACATGATGATGCGGATCGGAATCGAGTTGATGGCGCGTGGCAGTGACTTCTCCGGATCCTTGGTTTCCGCCGCGGTGGTGCCCACCAGTTCAATGCCGACGAAGGCGAATACCGCGATCTGGAAGCCGGCGAAGAAACCGCTGATGCCTTTCGGGAACATGCCGCCGTCATTCCACAGATGGGTGAACGAGGCTACGGTACCGGTCGGCGACTGGAACTGCATGGCGATCATCACCAACCCGGCGACGATCAGCCCGACGATGGCGACGATTTTGATCATCGCAAACCAAAACTCCATTTCGCCGAACATCTTCACCGTCGCCAGATTAAGGCCGAGCAGCAACAGCACGCACAGCAGCGAAGCGATCCACTGCGACAGTTCAGGGAACCAGAACTGGGCGTAGGCGGTGATCGCCACGACGTCGGCGATGCCGGTGACCACCCAGCAGAACCAGTAGGTCCAGCCGGTGAAGAAGCCGGCCCACGGGCCGAGCAGATCCGCGGCGAAATCGCTGAACGATTTGTATTCCAGGTTGGACAGCAGCAGCTCGCCCATGGCGCGCATCACGAAGAACAGCATAAAGCCGATGATCATGTACACGAAGATGATCGAAGGGCCTGCCAGGCTGATGGTTTTACCGGAGCCCATAAACAGACCGGTGCCGATGGCGCCGCCGATGGCGATCAGTTGAATATGTCGGTTAGTGAGGTTTCGCCGTAGATGATCTTCTGAGGCGGGCGTCGCGTCAGTCGCTATTTTAGAGTGATCTACCATCTGATGATGTCCTGTTTTACCTGTCATTAGTGAAGTCGTGAGCTCTGAAGTGGCTCTTTTTTATACATTTATCCGGTTGGTCCGGCTTTAGTAAGGTAGTGCAATAACGCCACCTTTGTGCAACATGTTTACAACATTTATACGCGGGATAAAAGTCGATCAATCTTTACACGAGAGGAGGCAAATCGGACGTTCAGGGAGCGGAAGATTACTCTTCAAACGGTGGGATTAACAGACCTTATGCGGCTTATCTCGTTGATTAAACAAAGGGTTGTAAAATTCGCATGAGAAAAAGTAATGGGTGTAAGCGTTTGACAGCGAGGCTGACAAGAAGGGCGCTTTATCTCGTTGGGCCGTTAGCTCAGGCGGATGAGCCGTTGACGCCTAATCAACGAGACAGAGGTTCGCCCCCTGTACGGCCCGCCAACCAAATCAGCGTGTTACGCTCAGACATTTCTTTGATCGTGCCCTCATGGCGCCGTTTTAAGCGCGTATTCTGCAAAAAAATTCGCATTTTTCGACTGATGTTCAGAAAGGTGATCTGGCGCAAACTGCGATGTTGCACCGTACTTTATACGGCAAGGGAGGCTGTGCGCTGGCGCAACGTCGGCGCAGGGATGGGGCATTTGCCCAAGAATCTTTCAGGTCAAGAAACGGGGAACACATGCGCGGCCGACATCAAGAGCAGTGCCCAAACGGCGGCTGAGAGTGCGGCGGTGGCATAGACGTGCCTCGCCGGCAGTTGCAGCATGCCGGCCATCAGCGGCACGGTGTAACGCATCACCGCCAGAAAACGCGAGGCGAACAGCAGCGGCAGCCCGCGCTTTTGCAAGGAACGTTGCGCTTTGCGCAGTGGGGCGTGAAAGCGTGCCGGCAGCCGGCGGCCAAGATCGCGACGGCAGAGCAGTGCGCCGCAGTGGAAAGACAGGATTGAGCCCAACGCCGCGCCAAGGGCGATGGCCGCCCAAACCGCGCCGATCGGCAGCGCATGTTTGCCCGCAAGGATGCCCATCAGCAGCGTCACCGAGGCAGGCGGCAGGACGGAGGACACCACGATCACGGATTTTCCCAGCGCGAACAGGAAAATCAGCAGCAGCAACATCTCCGGTTCCGGGCTGTATTTGGCGATAATGTGCGTCAATTCATCCATTTAACACCTGTGGGCGAGAGGGCTGACTGTCAGTGTCCCATCCGCAGGTTCAATAATGGCTAAATAACGCGTCGCTATCCGGTTATCTCTGCGTCTTGCTTGCGTGCCTCAGCATGCCGATGTCTGAGCGCCCCTAACAGCACGGCGCACAGCAGTGAAAAGGCGGCCAGCACCAGCGGCCCGGCATGCGGGCTGTGAAAACGCTGTTCCGCCTCAGTGCGGATCAGCGGGGCTAAAAAGCTGAATGCGGCGCCGAGCGTGGTGCAAAAACCGATGCCGGCCGCCAGCGCCGGACCGGTGAGCAACTGAGCGGGAAACGTCCAGAAAATGGGTTGTACCGCCAGAAAACTGACTGCGCAACAGCTCAGGGCGACGATAGCGAGCAACGGGCCGGCATAGGAAGAGACGACCAACCCCAGCGCTGCCGCGACCATGCAGCCAACGGCGATCGGCAATCTTCTGGCGGTTTTTCTGTCGGCATAGCGCGGCAGGAAATAGACGCCAAGCGCGGAGCATGCCCAGGGAATGGCGGCTACCAACGAGGCCTTGAAGCCGAGATGGGTGCCCATCAGCGAGGCGATCTGCGACGGCAGAAAAAACATCAGGCCGTATACGCCGATTTGCAGGGTGCCGTAGATCAACGCCAGATGCCAAACTTTGCCGCTTCTCATCGCCGCTTTAACGCTGTTGGTTTCGGTACGCTGCTGTTCAGCGGCCAGCTGTGTGACCAGCGCATTACGTTCTTCCTCGGTCAGAAAGCGGGCCTGCCCTGGGCTATCGTCGAGATAGAAAAAGGCGAAGACGCCGAGGACGACGGCCGGCAACCCTTCCAGCACGAACATCCAGAACCAGCCGGGCTTGCCCAACACGCCGTGCATCTCCAGCAATGCCCCCGACAGCGGTGAGCCGAGCGTCAGGGCCGCCGGTACGCCAAGCACGAAAATGCCAATGACCGAGGCGCGCACCTTATTGGGAAAGTAGATCGACGCCAGCAGCAGGATGCCGGGGTAAAAGCCAGCTTCGGCGATCCCCAGCAGAAAGCGCAGGACAATAAATTGCTGCTCGTTGGCCACCAGCCCGGTACAGGCCGACAATGCCCCCCACAGCGCGGTGGTGGCGCTGAGCCAGCGTTTGGCGCCCCAGCGATTCATCAACAGGTTGGCCGGAATGCCGAACAGCGCATAGGCGGCAAAGAATATCCCCGCGCCCAGCGCAAAGGCGGATTGCGACAGCGCGATATCGATGGCCATCGCGTCTTTGGCAAAGCCGACGTTGACCCTGTCGATAAACGCGATGAAGTACATGGCGAACATCAATGGCACCAGTCTGCGCCAGGTTTTGCGGATGGCGACGTTGAGCGCTGGAGCGGCATAGGTGGCGTGATTCACTGGCGGTAACCTCTCTTCTGAGAATGATAAACGTCGGTCATAAGGACCGTCCTGGCGCCGTGGCCCATCATGCGGCGATGACATGGTTTTTCTGCGTGAGCCTTAAAGGTCTAAAGGACTAATGGTCAGTCCTTTAGGGGCGAAAAAAACGCCGCGTATTGCGTCGGCATATCGGTACAGATATCACCATGGTGAATGGTGTGTTGCCTTTTTGTTAATTGAAAGTTCACACAGGGCCAGGAGGCGTTCAAGCGCTTTGATCGAGATCTGTGTGCGCTATCACCGAATTGGGAACCCGATGACAGACACTGGAGAGTGGCGCTTTCATCTCGCGAGGGAGGGCGATAAGGTGAAGCAGGGCACAACAGAACGCAGGAGCGCAACATGCTGAAGGTCATTGCTGAAGATTTCATTCACCCGGAACACATTGACACCGTTATGCCGTGGTATCGCGAGCTGGTGGAGAAAACCCGGCAGGAGCCGCTGTGCATCAGTTATGAACTGTGCATCGACCAGCAGGATCCCGGGCACTTTATTTTTATCGAAAGCTGGCCGGATCGCGCGGCTCTCGAAGTGCATTGCCAGACCGAGCATTTCACCCGGCTGGTGCCGCAGATCAATCAGTATCAGCGCAAGCCTTGCACCTTCCTGTTTATGCAGGCGTTCCCTGAACCAGGCGATAAATAGGCGAAAAAATCCCCGCAGGGGGCGGGGTCAATGGCTTCTCAATACTATCTTGTTGTGATTAAAAAATAGGCTGATAATGATTTTCATTCTCTAGGAATGCTCTTAAATTAATCAATCTGGTGAATGATTCGCCGTCTGCTTTTCGCTGGCGGTTTTAATGGCGCGCAGCATGCGGCGTCTTATCAACCCACTCACCAGGCGAATCGCATACCAGTAGGGGGTAAACCGCCGCCGGCTGGCGCTGTCGGGGCAGAAGATGCGCGTTTCCGTTACCAGGCGGCAGCGCCCGCCCTCCAGCGGGCTCGCGGCATACCCCAGCGCCAGTTTGGCGACGCCGGGCTGAGCGAAGGCCTGAAAGTCCGCCCCGTCAGCGACCTTCACCAAACCGTATTCAGCCTGCCAAAACCGGCCGATCAGGCCATAGACCAACGCGGTTTCATCCTGCTCAAGTAGGCAAAAGTTATGCAGGCCAAACGGCGGAGGACGAGGCTTATCGCGTGGCATCAGCCGCGCGGGCAATTCGCGCAGCGCTATCATGCTGCGGAAAAAACGATCGCGCTTGGGATCGTAAGCGGCCACGGCGTCCAGCACCCGCGATTGCGGCGCGGTGATGACGATCGTATGCCGCTCAGAGAACTGGTATTGCCCAAGATATTTATTCAACAGCGTCATGTTGTTCATGCTCCCGCCATTCACTTTGCAGCAGGGCGAAACCGAATTCATCACCCCATGCGCCTTTGAAAAACACGTTTTGCCGCCAACAGGCCTCACGGCGAAAGCCCAGCTTGCTGAACAACGCGGCGGCGCGAAGATTACGCGCGTCCACCACGGCGGTAATGCGGTGTTTCGCCAGCGGCCCGAACAGCAGGGCGATGACGGCGCTTAGCGCCTCGCGCGCCTGTCCTTGCCGCTGATGAACCGGATCGAAGGTCACGCCCAGTTCAGCCTGACGCCCTTCATCGAAAAAATGCACTGCGACATCGCCCAGCAACGCGCCGTCCTCGCGGCGCTCGACCGCCAGTTGAAACCAGCTGTCATCACGGTTGAACGCGAGCCGCTGTTGCTGTGCGAAAAAGGCCTGCGCCTGTGCGGCGCTGTAGTCGCTCCAGCTCTGGTAGCGCGCCACGTCAGGATGGTTGCGGTAGGCGGTAAAGTGGGGCAGATCGTCGGCGGTGAACGGGCGCAAGATCAGTCTGGGGGTCAGCAGAGGCAAGTGGCGCATTATTTTTCCTTATCAGCGCATGAGGGCTACCGGCAGTGTAGCCCAGCGCCGAGAGGCGGGCTGCGTAAAATGAGCTGTGGCGGGGAGGCGCAGCGGGAAATGCCGGCTCAGGCAAGCCGGCAAGCAATAAGGGGTTAACGACGAGCGGCCGCCTGACGCAGGCGTTCGACCGGCGCCTGCTGAAAATCGAACGATGGCGCCTCGCGCTGCGTCAGCCCCTGGCGCACGATGGCCTTCACGGCCAGGCTGGCGGCGAGATCCTTCCCGGCGATCTGCTCGGCGATGCGCAGCGCTTCCTCCCGGGCCGAGCCCTCGCTGATGCGGGAAATGGCGCCGTGTGACAGGGCCTCCCGCGCACCGACGGTTCTGCCGGTCAGCAGCCAGTCGAGGGCGACATAGGGGGAAACTCGCGCCGGCAAGCGCGCGCATCCGCCTTGCGCGGCGACCAATCCGAGCCCGGTTTCGGGGAAGCTGAAGCGCGCGTTCTGGCCGGCGACGATCAGATCGCAAGCCAGGGCGAGCTCAAAGCCGCCCCCGTAAGCGATGCCGTCAACGGCGGCGATGATCACCTTGGCGATCTGCGCATGGATCAGCCCCCCGAATCCCTCCGGCGTGACGATGGGCAGTTCGCCCTGTCGGAACTCGTTGACATCCATGCCGGCGGAAAATACCGCCGGCTGACCGGCCAGGACGATCGCGCGTATCGTATCGTCATTATCCGCCTGCCGCAGGTAACTGCGGATCAACTCGGCCATCTGCAGGTTGATGGCGTTCTTTTTCTCCGGCCGATTGAGGGTGATGACCGCAACCTGCGCGCCATAACGTTCGTAAAGCACCGGCGGTGATTCACTCATCGCTGGCCTCCCCGCGGAAAAAGATCAGCGTCAACAGCAGGGCGATGGCGCCGAGCGGCAGCGAAAACAGCGGCAAATAGTGGGCCGGCAACGCGTAGAGCGTCAGGCCGCCCAGCATGCCGCCCGCCGCGATGCCGGCGTACAGCACCGAGCTGTTGAGCGACACGGTCAGCGCGCCAAAACGCTTCGACAGCGACAACAGGTGATGTTGGATTGGCACCAGATACATCCAGCCGGTAATGCCCCAGATAAGAAAGATGGCCAATACCCACCACGGCGAGGTGACGTAAAAGGCCAGCAGGAACAGGGACAGCGTCTGGATCGCCACCGAAAACAGCAGCACGAATTTGCTGCCTAGGGCGTCGGTCAGCGCGCCGGAGGCAAAATTGCCGATCACCGCGCCAATGCCGAACACCAGCAGCGCCAAAGGCAGAATGGCTTCCGGGCCGAACTGGGTGTCTTTCAACAGCACGCTGACGTAGCTGTAAACAATGTGCTCCGAGCACACGGCGAAAAAGGTGATCAGCAGCGTGGTCAGCACCGCCTTTTGCCGCAGCGGGGCGAGCCGTTCTTTCAACGAATGTTTGCCCGGCGCCGCAATGGCGCGCAGCGCCAGCGACAGGCCGAGCAGCGCCACCGCCCCCAGCAGGGCGATGAACAGAAAGATGTCGCGCCAGCCGATCAGTTTGGCCAGAAAGGTGCCGAACGGAATACCGAGCGCGATGGCCAGCGTCATGCCGCCATAGACGATGGAAATAGCCAGGCCGCGGCGTTTTTCCGCCACCAGCCCCACCGCGGCGGCGGCGGCCTGCGGGGTGTAACAGGCCGCGCCCAATGCCGCCAGCACTCGGCCGAACGATATCTGCAGGTAGCTGGTGGCCCAGGCGCAGGCCAGGTTGCCGGCGATGAACAGCACCAGCGCCAACTGCAGGATGTGCTTGCGGTTGACGTTGCCCAGCAGCCAGGCGGTCAGAGGCGCAAACAGCATGTAGGCCAGCGCGAATACCGATATCAACTGCCCCGCTTGCGCGGGGCTGACGGCAAATGTCGCGGAAATGTCGCTGAGCACGCCGGCGACGATAAAGGCGTCGGTGCCGATGGCGAAGGTGCCGGTCGCCATCAGACACAGCGTGACCAGATGGCCGTTATAATCCGCTAACTTCATCCCGCCCTCCGCAGATCGTTTACCGCCCAGACCCGGCTCAATGCCGCCAGGAAGGTCTCCACGTCGGCATGGGAATGCGCCGAGGTCGGCGTCACCCGCAGCCGCTCGCTGCCTGCAGGCACCGTCGGGGCATTGACCGGTTGCACGTAAATGTCGTGCTCATCGAGCAGCACTTTGCTGATGTGTTTGTTGCGATGGGGATCGCCGACCAGCAGCGGCAGGATATGGCTGTCTGCCGACACCAGCGGGATGCCGGCGGCGCGCAGACCGGTCTTCAGGTGATCGACGATCGCCAGCAGGTGCTTGCGTTGGGTGTCGTGCTCGAGGTTGTATTTAAAGCTGGCCAACGCGGCGGCCACCACCGGCGCCGGCGACGAGGTGCTGAAGACGAATGCCGGCGCCCAGCTGCGCACGGCTTCCACCACCGAACGGGGCGCGGCGATATAGCCGCCCGCCGCACCGTAAGACTTGCCGAACCCGCCCTGGATAATGGTGATTTTATCCAACAGGCCCAGCTGTTCGGCATAGCCCAGCCCCCGTTCGCCATACACGCCGGCCGAATGAATTTCGTCGAGATAGGTCAGCGCCTGATACTGTTCCGCCAGCGCCACAATCTGCGCCAGGGGAGCAAAGTCACCGTCCATGGAATACAGCGACTCAAAGGCGATCAGCTTTGGCCGCGCCGGATCGGCGGCCTGCAGCAGCTCGGCGAGGTGCGCCACGTCGTTATGGCGGAAGATTTTTTTCTCCGCCTTGCTGTAGCGAATCCCGTAAATCATCGAGGCGTGATTCAGTTCGTCAGAGAACACGATCAGATCGGGAATGGCGTCGCACAGGGTGGACAAGGTGGCGTCGTTGGCGCCGAAGCCGGTGGTGAACAGCAGCGCCGACTCTTTGCCGTAGGCGCTGGCCAGCAGCGTTTCCAGTTCAGTGTGATAGACCGAGGTGCCGGAAATGCTGCGGGCGCCGCAGGTACCTAACCCGACTCGGTTAACCGCGTCGGTGGTGGCCAGCAGCACTTTGGGGTGGTGGCTCATGGCCAGATAGTCGTTTGAGCACCAGACGTTGAGACGGCGCTCGCCTTGCTGCCCGTGGCTGGTGGCCCAGGGTTTGTCCTGCACGCCGCGTTCAAGGTTGAGGAACTCGCGAAAACGCCCCTGTTTTTTGGTTTCCGCCAACTTTTCTTCAAGAATGTTCAGTACGCTCATAGCATGTTCCTTGTGTTAAACGGCTTTAAGGTTTAATGACAGCCCCTGACCGACGCCGACGCACATTGTGACCAATGCGTTGCCGGCCTGCCGATCGCGTAATTCCAGCGCCGCCGACAGCACCAGGCGCGCGCCGGACATTCCCAGCGGATGGCCGAGCGCGATGGCGCCGCCGTTTGGGTTGACGCGCGCGTCGCCGGCGTCGATGCGCCAGTGTTTCAGCGCGGCCAGAACCTGCGCGGCGAAGGCTTCGTTAATCTCGATGATGTCAAAATCATTCAGCGTGAAACCGCCGCGCTGCAGTAAGCGCTCGGTGGAGGCGATTGGCCCCAGCCCCATCAGCGCCGGCGCGACGCCGGCGGCCGCGCTGTCGCCGATCTCCGCCAGCGGTTGCCAGCCCTGGCGTTTCACGTAGCGCCCGGAGGCCAGCAGCAGCGCGGCGGCGCCGTCATTGATGCCGGAAGAGTTGCCGGCGGTGACCGAACCACCGGCGGCGAAGGCCGGTTTCAGCGCCTGCAACTGCTGCAGCGTGCTGAGCCGGGGGAATTCGTCCTGTGCGAATATACGGGTGGTTTTACGATCCGCCGGCACATCCACGGGCGTGATTTCCCGCGCCAATCGACCACTGTCGATCGCCCGGCGGGCTTTTTGCTGCGAGCCCAACGCGAACAGATCCTGTTCCTCGCGTGAGATACCCTGCTGTTGGGCCACGTTTTCCGCCGTGATGCCCAGCGGATCGCTGCCGTAGCGTTCCGCCAGGCGCGGGTTGACAAAGCGCCATCCCAGCGTGGTGTCGTACAGCTTTACCCCCTTGTCGAACGGCGTTTCGCCCTTGCTCAGCACATAGGGCGCGCGGCTCATGCTTTCCACGCCGCCGGCCAGAATCAGTTCGCTGAGGCCGCTGCGGATTTTCGCCGCGGCGTAGATCACCGCATCCAACCCGGAGGCGCAAAGGCGGTTGAGGGTGATGGCCGGCACCGACTGATCCAACCCGGAAAGCAGCGTCGCCATGCGGGCGACGTTGCGGTTGTCTTCGCCGGACTGGTTGGCGCAGCCCAGCACTACTTCATCCAGATCCTGCTGCACCACCGGATGGCGCTGAAACAGGCTGCGAATAATCGTCGCCGCCATATCATCGGGGCGGGTATGCGCCAGGCTGCCGCCATAGGCGCCGATCGCCGTGCGCGTGCCGTCGATCAGATAAACACCGTCATCTTTAATGCTCATCATGGATCCTTAAGGCGTGGTGGTCAGCGCCGGTTGGGCGGCGTGCAGAAGGGTGTAATGCGGCGCATAGCGCGCCGCGTGCAGCAATTGCGCCAGGTTGCTCAGCGTCGTCCTGACATTTTCCTCCCCGAGGCGAGTGAGCCAGCCGAAAATACCGTCGGCGTAGTTCACGCCGGCGACGGCGGCGACATCAATGTCTTCCCGGCTGCAGACGCCGCTTTCCACCATGATCACCGACTCGTTGATCAGGCTGCTGAGCACGCGGGCGACGATCAGGGCCGGGGAATCCTTGATAAATTCCACCTGCGGGATCGCGGTGTGCAGCAGGCGTAAAAACAGCGCCTTATTGGCTGCAGAGGCGTGGCGGCTATGCGCCGCCACCAGGTACGCCGTATCGCCGTAGTTCAGGGCGACATCGACGACAAAGGCGTCCGCCGCGGTCTGTTCGGCAAGCTGGTTTGCCGTGCGGCCATCGGTAACGCTGACGGTGAAAGCGTCATTAACCTGAATGGCGGCGCCCAGGCCCGGTAATGTCGGCCGTTGTTCCACGCGCAGCCGCGGCCATTGCAGGGTGGCCCGCTGCTGTAGCAGAGTAAAGAGAGGATGTTCACCGTAAATGCGTAGCGTCTCGACCTCCGCATCGACGGCGGCCGCAAGCGGCGGAGGAGATTCTTCGGCGGAAAAATAGGAGCGGCCGTTCTTTTTGCCCAACAGACCGGCATCGACCAGCGAGCGCTGCAGATGGCCCGGGGTATAGCGCGGATCGTACTGCATGTCCTGCCAAATTTGCCGGCTGACCTGATAGTTGATGTCCTGACCGATAAAATCGGTCAGCTCGAGCGGCCCCATGCGAAAGTGTCCGCCGGCTTTGAGGGCGCGGTCGATCTGCGGCGCACGCGCCACGTGTTCTTCCAACAGGCGGAACCCTTCCAGATAGTAGGGGCGGGCCATACGGTTGACGATAAATCCCGGCGTGGCCTGACAGACGACATCGCGTTTCCCCAACGCCGCCACCAGTTGACGGCAACGTTCGGTGGTAACCTGTGCGGTAAAATAGGCCGGAATGATTTCAATCAGCTTCATCAGCGGCGCGGGGTTGAAAAAGTGCAAACCGATAAAGCGTTCGCTGTGCGTCACCGCCGTCGCCAGCTTATTAAGCGACAGTGAGGAGGTATTGGTGGCGATCAGCGTGTCGGGCTTGACCGTCGCGGCGATGGCCGCCAGCACTTCGAGTTTGGCTTGCTCATGCTCTGCGATGGTTTCGATCACCAGATCGCTGTCGGCGATGGCCCCAAATTCCGCGGAGAACGTCAGATTAGCCAGCACCGCGTCTTTGTCCTGCAGCGCGAGCTTGCCCTGTTCCACCTTTTTGTTCAGGTCTTGCACGATAGCGTCGCGAGCTTGATTGAGGGTATTGCCGTTGCGATTATAAAGCACCGTACGAATGCTTTTTTGCGCCAAAAGATAAGCGATGCCTCTGCCCATCGTTCCCGCGCCGATAATCGCAGCCGATTGAATTGCCGCATTACTTTCTGCCATAGAAAATCCCCGTCACTGTATGCCATGCGAAATTCGCAAATGCTTATTATCTCTTTGGATTTACGGCGGCACCGGGTGCCTGTGAGGAAAGTAATTGGCGGTGTCTTGACTGTCTAACGGTAGAAATGACAGGTTTACCTGCAGACGGGGTTATGCTATTCGCGTAGTTTTGCGGCTCAGCCCAATAAAAAGACTTATTCTGAGGGAAATAAACCGGGGAATAGCTTTTTTCGTTATAGCGTTCGTATTTTTTATTATATGAAACGGCTATTGGCGCCGGGCGGCGATATCCTATAGTGAGTCTGACCTATCGATAAATCGACATCGCTATTTGGAGAACCTGCGTTATGGATACCCGCACTCAACGGCTCATGGCGGAGGTGATTGGCAGTTTGACCGATCGCGAACGTTTTCTGACCCAACTGGGGCGCTGCGTCGAGGCGCTGGGTTTTGATTATTTCTCCTACATCGTTTTTTCCTGTTATCCGGCGAGCCGGCCAAAAATGCGGGTTGAAGGAACGTTTCCGGCGCGCTATCTCGAGGATTATCGGCGGCAGCGGGCGTATTTGCAGGATCCTGTCATCGAACGAGCCCACCATTCCACGCTGCAATTCCAGTGGGACGAAAGTTTTTATCACGAGCGGCCGGCGCTTTGGCAGCGCATGTCGCAGTTTGGTCTGCACACCGGGTGGTCGCAATCGGTCAAGGATTGCTATGGCCGCCTGGGGATCCTGACTTTTGCCGGCAAGACGCTGCCGCAGCAAACGCCGCAGGCCGGCGCGGTGAATGAACTCTTTTTCCTTTGGCTGGCGCAAACCGCCCACAAAACGCTGCGTGAAGCGTTGATATCGGTGAACGACGAAGCGATAAAAGATGTGCTGACGCTGCGTGAGAAAGATATCTTGCGCTGGTGCAGCGAAGGCAAAACGGCGGAAGAGATCGCGCTGCTGATGGGGGTGAGTGAACGTACGATCAATTTCCATATCGGTAACTCGATTAAAAAACTTTCGGTCGCCAATAAGACCGCAGCCACCGCCAAAGCCGTTTATTTACAGCTGATTTAATTGCGAGAAATAAATAATTAATCGCCTATCAGTTAGCGGCGCGATGTTTATATTTTGTTAAATTAAGCATTGTCCTGATCAGTATTTACCCCCGATCACAAAAGCGTGATAAAGCGGTTCACCGCGCCCGTGCGCGGCAGTACTCTGTAGGCACCCGGTTTACATAGAAAGGATGTGATATGTACAAGACTATTTTAGTGCCGATAGATATTGAAGAGGATCTGTTGACCGAGCATGCGCTGAAGCATGTGGAATATTTGGCGAAGATGTCCGGCGCTAAAGTGCATTTTTTCCATGCGCTGCCGGATGCCTCGGCTTTTGTTACTGCCTATTCGTTCGGTCTCAAGGAGTTTGAGAATCAGGCGGAAGTGAAGGCGGTGGAGAAGCTGAAGAAAATCATGTCGGAAATCGATCTGCCGTTAGATCGCCTCAATTACACCGTCAGCTTTGGCTCTGCGCGCGATCAGGTGCTGGAACTGGCGGAAGAGATCGACGCCGATCTGATCATCATCGGTTCGCGTCGCCCGAGCGTGAAAACTTATCTGTTGGGCTCCAACGCCGCCGCCATCGTTCGCCATGCCAATATATCGGTGATGGTGGTCCGATAATCCTCCTTTAAGCCCGCCGTTTTCATGCGCGTTCTGCGGTCGCCGGTCGGCCGCAGAACGCAGGCTGCTTTATTGCCATCTCAGCCTGAGCTGCTACGATTTTAGCTGACGTTTTTTATGCCGACTGGGCCAGCGGCCTTGCGCATATTCTTTATTTCAGCCAGAAGAGGGGCAGCCATGCCATTAGAAGTCGATGGGATCATCAGAGGCGATCGAGGCAGTGAACCGAGCCATTGGCAACATACGCCAACCAAACCGCTTATCACGCTGACCTGGCATCACACCATCCCCTGGAACTGTTTACGTAATGTCTGGAATGGTCTGGTGGCTGGCGAGCACTGGAACGCGCTCGACGAGTTTATGAATCTGATCGGTGTGCCTAACCGCGCCGAGGTGCTCAAACAGATCAAGAATGAAAATCTGCAGGATCGCGATGGGTTACATACCCTGGTGACCTGGCAAGGCTGGAATATCGTCGAGGGTCCGGGTAACGAATATCGCGCGCAGGGTGACGATCCCGGTGAAAATTTCGACGACTGGTCCGGCAAAGGCATGAGCACGAATCAGCAAGCGACGCTACAGCAGGTCAAAGTGTTGTATCAGGTGATGGCACCGCTGGGAAGCCGCGCGCTGGACGCCGCCAGACAGGCGCCGAACATTACTGCGGAAGAAGCGAGCGTCTTGCAACGAACGATTAAACAGACCCGCCCAACGTTGCGCGGAAAGGAACCGATCCGGTGGCAAGAGGGCATGTGGCACAAAGTGCAACCTGGTAAAGAGGCAAAACATTTCGCCCAATGGGACAGCAAACCCGTGTGGCGCAAGCGCCTGCACAGCGACTTGGCTCAGGCAGGCTAAACTTCGCCCCGCGCCGGATTGGCGGCGCGGGGGCATCAATTCGGCGCTAATCGCACAGCGCCGCTATCTCGTCGTACAGCGTCCTGGGGATTTCCACGCCGTATTGTTCGCTGTGGCGTCGTTGCCGATAGCGCCGCTCGCCGGGAATGCGGGCGCCTTGCGCTTGCATGTCGGCAAACATCGCCTCCGCGCTGGCGAAATACCGCTCCTTATCCGCGCCGAGAAAACGCTCGGGATCCAACGCGATGATCAGTTCACCGCCGTAGGGCGATGAACCCGTGCCGTCGTCATAGGCCAGCGATTCTTTGCTGGTCATGTCGCCGATCAGCGGCCCAGCCAACAATTCAACCATGGCCGCCAGCGCCGAGCCTTTATGGCCGCCGAAAGTCAGCATCGCGCCCTCCAACACGCTGGCGGCGTCGGTGGAGGGGTTGCCTGCCTTATCAATGCCCCAGCCTTCCGGCAGCGGGGTGCCGGCGCGGCGATGCAATTCGATTTCGCCGCGCGCCGCCGCGCTGGTGGCCATGTCGAACAAAAACGGCGGCCGAGCCGGGCGCGGCCAGCCGAAGGCGATGGGGTTGGTGCCGAATAGCGGGCGTGAGCCGCCGGCCGGCGTCACCCAGGCGTGGCTGGGCGTGCAGGCTAAGGCCACTAAACCCTGTTCGGTCAGCGGTTCGATGTCGGCCCACAGCGCGGAGAAATGCACGCAGCGGTTGATCGCCAGGGCGGCGATGCCGTTGGCGCGCACCTTATCGATAAAGGCCGGCAGAGCGGTGCGGTAGGCGAGCAGGGAAAAGGCGCCGCCGGCATCGGCGCGCAAGATGGCCGGCGCCTGGTCGAAGAGCCTGGGTTTCGCATCGGCAGAGACTTTGCCCGCCCGTAATGAGCGGACGCAGCCCAACAGCCGGTACAACCCGTGCGAAGCACAGCCGTCGCGCTCGCCCTGAATGACATTTTGCGCCACTGTCTCGGCATGCGCCTGATTGAAGCCGTTGCAGCGCAGTGCGCGTAGCGCCAGTTGATAAGCGTGTTCCAGCGACAAAACGTGCATGGTTGTCATTTCGATGTCCTCCCTGGGTCATTCTTCTTCATCGCCGATAAAATTGGCCTGGGGTAAACAGGTATAGGCGCCCCAGTAGTAAATCGCCAGCGCAATCACCGCCATGGTGAGGGTGTCCCACGGATGAGCAATAGCGCCGATGCCGCCGAAACTGCTAAGGTAGGAAAGCGCGATCGTCAGCGCATAGAAGACGATTAGCCACAGCGAGGACCAAATTTGCTGCCTGAGGCTAACGGCGTGGGTCGGCACCTGATTCTTGAACAGGATGTAGATGAAGAACATCAGTATCTGCAAGCCGAGCAACCAGGAGACGGTGTCCCAGCCGGACCAGAAGACGATCAGCGCCGAAATGATAAATGACAGCGGGCCGAGCACGCAGAAACCGCGCACCCGGAACGGACGCGGCATATCGGGCGCATTGCGCCGCAGCCCGGCGGCGGTGACCGGGGCGATGGCGTAACTCAGCACCAGCGCGGCGGACACCACGCCGATCAGCTTTTCCCACGATGGGAACGGCAGCGTCCAGAAGACCGAGAGGGCGAAGGTGAGCCACAACGCCGGGCGCGGGATACCGGATTCACCATCCACCCGGGTGAACAGTTTGAAGAAGGTGCCGGCGCGCGCCCACCCGTAGATCACGCGAGGCGTAGCGTTCATGTAGATGTTGCCGGTGCCGCTGGGCGAAACGATCGCGTCGCTGACCACCAGAAACGCCAGCCATCCCATGCCGAGCGTGATGGCGATATCGCGGAACGGCAGGGAAAACTGTTGGCTGATGCCGGCCCAGCCGCCGCTCAGCATCTCGCTGGGGATACTGCCGAGAAACGCTATCTGCAGCAGCACATAGATGATGGTGGACAGCACTACCGACAGGATCAGCGCGATGGGAATGGTGCGCTGCGGTTTTTGCACCTCGCTGGCGACCGAAATGATCGGCGTCAGGCCGAGGTAGGCGAAGATGATGCCGCCGGCGGAAATGGCGGCTTCAACCCCGGCGGAACCGAAGGGGGCAAAGCCCTGGCTGTGCAGGTTTTCCGGTTTGAAAAAGCTGAACAGCACCACGATCACCAACAGCGGCACCAGAAACTTCAGCACGCTGATGAGATTATTGGATTTGGCGAAGGTTTTGACGCTGTAGTAGTTGAGCGCGAAGAAAAAGCACAGCAGCGCCAACTGCACCAGCCAGCCGAGCGCTGTCGGATCGCCGGAACCCGGCTGGCTGAGGAGCGGGAACCAGGCGGCGGCGTACTGACGGGCGGCGACGACCTCGATAGCGATCAGGCTGGAGAAGGCGATCAGCGTGATAAACCCCAGCAGATAGCCCATCAATTCGCCGTGCGAGAACACCGGATAGCGAATGATGCCGCCGGCGCGCGGCAGGGCGGCGCCCAGCTCGCAGTAGACGATGCCCAGCAGCAGCACCGCCAGGCCGCCGATCAGCCAGGAATAGATGCCGGCGGGGCCGGCGATGGAGGAGACATGGCTGGCGGCGAACAGCCAGCCTGAGCCGAATATGGCGCCCAGACCGATGAACGTCAGATCGGTGAGCGTAAGCTGCTTCTTGAATTTGCCTTGGGTTGTCATGGTATTACCCTTTTGTTATTGAGTGGCAGGCAGATGCGGCCGGGCTAATGTTGGGCAGGTGAAACTATGGGATCTCGGGTGTAAACGCCGTTCACCAGCCGCAGCAGGTTGAGCGGGTTGGCGTCCTGCAGCGGCGGCGGCAGCAGCGCCGCCGGGGTGTTTTGCAGGCAGACCGGCCGCAGGAAACGCTCGATGGCCAGCGTGCCTACCGAGGTGCCGCGTGCGTCGCTGGTCGCCGGATAAGGGCCCCCGTGCACCATGGCGTCGCACACCTCTACCCCGGTTGGATACCCGTTGAACAGCACCCGGCCGGCTTTGCGCGTCAGCAATGCCGTCAGCCCGGCGGCCATATCGAGATCGCCGTCTTCCGCCAGCAGCGTGACGGTCAGCTGGCCTTGCAACGCCGCCAGCGCCGCATGCAGCTGCGCTTCGTTATCTACCGCCACCAGCACGCTGGCCGGGCCGAAGACCTCTGTTTGCAGCAGCGGATCGGCCTGCAGCAGCAATGTTTCCTCCGCCTGATAAAGCTGCGCCGCTGCCCGGTGGGGCAGAATCTCGCGCCCCCCCGCCAGATGCCGTATGTGCGGATGGGCATCGAGCGCGGCCAGCCCGCGCCGGTAGTGCTCCAGCGTGCCGGCATTCAGCATCGGCTGTGGGGGGGCGGCGTCGACCAATGCGCTCATCTTCGCGGCCAACCGTTCGAAGGCGACGCCGCGCAGCGCGACGATCACGCCGGGCTTGGTGCAAAACTGGCCACAGCCGAGTGTGAAGGAGGAGACCAGTTCCTGCGCGATGTGCTGCCCGCGCCGAGCCAACGCCTGCGGCAGGATCACGACCGGGTTAATGCTCGACATCTCGGCGAAGACCGGGATCGGCTGGGGACGCTGCGCGGCCAGATCGAACAGTGCCCGGCCGCCTTGCAGTGAGCCGGTAAACCCCACGGCCTGAATCGCCGGGTGCTGCACCAGCTCGGCTCCCACACGGTTGCCGAAGATCATGTTGAAGACGCCGGCGGGCATGCCCATACGTTCCCTTGCGCGCTCGATCGCCTGAGCGGTCAGCTCGGCGGTGATCATATGGCCGCTGTGTGCCTTGAACACGACCGGGCAGCCGGCGGCGAGCGCGGCGGCGGTATCACCGCCCGCGGTGGAAAACGCCAGCGGAAAGTTGCTGGCGCCGAACACCGCCACCGGACCGAGCGCCGTGCGATATTGACGCAGATCGGGACGCGGCAGAGGAGAACGCAGCGGCAACGCGCAGTCGATGCGCACGCCCTCGACGTCGCCGCGTCGCAGCAGCGTGGCGAACAGCCGCATCTGGCCGCTGGTTCTGGCGCGTTCGCCGCTTAACCGCGCCGGCGGCAGGGCGGTTTCCTGCATGGCGAAGGCGAAGAAGGTCTCATCCAACGCGTCCAGCTCCTCGGCGATGGCGTCGAGAAAACTCGCGCGTTGTTCGGCGCTGCATTGCGAATAGGGATCAAAGGCCGCCGCGGCGGCTTCGGCGGCGGCGGCGGTTTCTGCCGCCGTAGCCTGGTGGAAGCGGTAGCCGGTCGGCTGACCGTCGTCGGCGCGCAGGCTGAGCAGCGCCGCTTCTCCCGTAGCACGGCGCTGGCCGCCGATAAATTGTTGGCCGCTGATGGCGGCATCGCGAGCGTTGGGCATGGGTCCCCCCGGTAGAGAAAGTGCGACGCCCGGCGTGGCCGGGCGGTGAAGGCGTTACAGGCCGACGTTCGGCAGCGTGGGACGAGTGGCCAGCGCTTTATCGATCACGGCGTTGATTTCGGAGAGCGTTTCACCCTGCAGCGCCAGACGCGGCGGGCGAGTGATGGCGCTGCCGCGGCCGACCCGCTGTTCGCACAGCTTGATGCATTGCACCAGATCGGGGCGGGCATCGAGATGCAGCAGCGGCATGAACCAGCTGTACAGCGCCAGCGCTTCCTCATAGCGTTTTTCCTTCGCCAGACGGAACAGGGTTTCCCCTTCGCGCGGGAAAGCGTTGGACATGCCAGAGATCCAGCCTTGCGCGCCGACGGCGATGCTCTCCAGCACCACATCATCCAATCCGGCGAACAGTACGAAGCGATCGCCGACTTCGTTGCGCAGATCGATAAAGCGGCGGGTGTCGCCCGACGAGTCTTTGAAACACACGATGTTCTCGCAGTCGACCAGTGAGGTCAGGATGTCGGGCGTGACGTCATTTTTGTAAATGGGAGGGTTGTTGTAGACCATGATCGGCAGATCGGTAGCGCCGGCGACGCTGCGAAAGTGCGCGGCGGTTTCGTGCGGCTTGGCGGAGTAGACCAGCGCCGGCATCACCATAATGCCGTCGACGCCGGCCTTTTGCGCTTCACGCGCCATGTTTTGCGCGAAGGCGGTGGTGAATTCGGCGATGCCGGCGATCACCGGCACTTGGCCGTCGGCGGCGTCCCTTGCCACTTCGATCACCGCCAGCTTTTCCTGTACCGTCATCGAGGTGTTTTCACCGACGGTGCCGCAGACGACCAGGCCGGAGACGCCGTCGCGCACCAGGTTTTTGATCACCGTATGCGTGGCGTCGAGGTCCAGAGAAAAATCGTTGCGGAACTGGGTCGTCACCGCCGGGAATACGCCGCTCCAGCTTAGGGTTTTATGGCTCATCGTGTTTGTCCTGTCGTCCGAAAGTGTTAATAAAAAGTGAATCTTTGGTGAGGCTCACCGACAGATTGACCGGTATTGCACAGGGAGGCTTGACGCTTTTCGCCGATTGCTGCGACGAAATTGGCACAATGGCGCCGGAAAGCGGGCATGCAGAAATCGGGCGCCGGTGCGCCATAAAGAATGCTTTTAATGCGGTAAATCAGCGAATTAAGCGGAAAGCGTCAGGCGGAAATCGCGCGGTGTGGAACCGGTCATCGCTTTGAACTGACGGCTGAAGGCGCTGTGATCGGTATAGCCGCACTGCAGCGCGATGTCGGTGATCGGCAGCTCGCCCGCCAGCAGTTCCGTGGCTTTTTCCAGCCGCACTTTGTGGATCATCTGGCGCGGAGTGAGGTGGAAGATACGTTTGCAGTAGCGTTCTATCTGCGCCACCGATAACCCGGTCAACGCCGTCAGCTCCTCGAGCGCGATCGGCCGGGCGTAGTGGCGGCGGATGTATACGTCGATCGCGGCCAGCCGTTGGTAAGCCGGATGATTGGCTTTGGCCTCTTGCAGATCGTGTGAAATGCCCGCCATTCCGATGATTTTTCCCTGCGCGTCGTACAGCGCCAGCTTTTGCGTCAGGCACCAGCCGGTTTCACGGCCGTTGTACAGGTGCATTTCCAGCTGATCCTGGATCAGCACGCCGTGGCGCAATACCCGCAGATCTTGCTCGGTGTAGCCTGATCCGAGCTGCGCGGGGAAAACGTCGGCGGACGTCTTGCCCAGCAGCGGCGCGACGGTCTTGAAGCCGCAGCGCCTGGCCAGCGTCAGGTTGGCCAACAGGTAGCGCGCCTGGGCGTCTTTGATAAAGAACACCACATTGGGAATCGCGTTCAGCAACGGCGCGATCAGCGCCAGCGTATTGAGCAGATCGCGCAGGTTGTTCGGACGCTGCTGCGCCAGCCCGTCGCACAGGCGCGACAAATGTTCGACGGCGAAAACGTCCTCCTGATCCGGCAGCTCCACCAGGGCAGGCGGTGAGGGAGAAATCTGATGTTGATGGTCTGAAATGGATCGCATAGCAGTCCCTTTTCGGTCGTTAGCCGGAAAAACAGGCGGCCAGGTTGGCGCTTTCGCATCAATATTAACTTTTTTGTAACGAATCAAGCGCTATTTCCGGCTGGCTACCAAATATGCGGATCGCCGCATACTTTTGCCGGACGGCGCGCGCCGGTTGCTTGAAAACTGCGGTATTTCTCGCTACGCGGTGGTCTAGCATGAAAGTAACGTCATGATAAATAAGTTATTGTTATGGTTGCGTTAAACGTATGCCCGTGATGGGCCAGGCTAGCCTGTCGTCATTGTGCTGATTTCTTCATTCGCCACGCCGAAACGCATCAAGCCGTCATGCGCGCATTCGTTCAGGCTAACGCCATTGGTAACATCTCATTAACCCTGGAGACGCCGATGGCACTTTCTGCGCATATCACCGCTTTGCGGGCGATCGATTCTCATACCGGCGGGGAGCCGACCCGGCTGATCGTCGAAGGCTTCCCCGACCTTGGCGAAGGCAGCATGGCGGAACGGCGGGCGCATTTCGCGCAACATTATGACGATTGGCGCTGCGCGGTGATGCTCGAACCCCGCGGCAATGACGTGTTGGTGGGGGCGTTGCTGTGTCGGCCTTGTTCGCCGCAGGCTACCGCCGGGGTGATCTTTTTCAACAACACCGGCTATCTGGGCATGTGCGGCCACGGCACTATCGGGCTGATTGCTTCGTTGGCGCATCTCGGGCGCATCCGCGCCGGGCGTCATCTGATCGAGACCCCGGTCGGCCCGGTGAACGCCACGCTGCATGATGACGGCAGCGTTACCGTAGAGAACGTGGCGGCTTATCGTTATCGCCACCAGGTGCGAGTTGAGGTGGCCGGTTACGGCCCGGTGACGGGGGACATTGCCTGGGGGGGAAACTGGTTTTTTCTCATCGGCGAGTCGCCGTTGACCATCGATAAACACAATCTGGAGGCGCTGACCGCGTTCACCTGGGCGGTCCGGCAGGCGCTTGAACAGGCGGGCATTCGTGGCGAAGACGGCGGGGCGATCGACCATATCGAGCTGTTCGGTGACGATCCGCAGGCCGACAGCCGCAGCTTCGTGCTGTGCCCCGGCAAAGCCTACGATCGATCGCCGTGCGGCACCGGCACCAGCGCCAAGCTGGCGTGTCTGGCGGCGGACGGCAAACTGGCGCCCGATATGCACTGGCGCCAGGCCAGCGTCATCGGCAGCGAATTCCAGGCTTATTACCGCTGGAACGGCGAGCGCATCACCCCCTTTATTCGTGGGCAGGCTTATGTATGCGCCGATAGCCAACTGCTGCTCGACGAACGCGATCCTTTTGTCTGGGGCATACGCTGATGGGCGGCGGACGGGGAGTTGATGCCATCGTGGTGGGTGCCGGCATCATCGGCGCCGCCTGCGCCTGGCGGTTGGCGAGGGAGGGGTACCGCGTCTCGGTGGTGGACGACTGTCGCGCCGGCGCCACCGCCGCCGGCATGGGGCACCTGGTATGCATGGACGACAACCCGGCCGAGCTGGCGTTGAGCGCTTATTCGCTGCGGTTATGGCGTGAAGTGACGGGCCGGATGCCGCAAGCCTGCGCCTGGCGCGGCTGCGGAACGCTGTGGTTGGCGGAGCAAGCGAATGAAATGGCCATCGCCGAACAGAAGCGGGCGCGGCTGGCGGAGCAGGGCGTGGCGGCGGAACTGCTGACGGCGGAGCAGGTTGCCGCTATGGAGCCGATGCTGCGGCAGGGGCTTGCCGGTGGGCTGCGGGTGCCGGGCGACGGCATTTTGTATGCGCCGAACGCGGCGCGTTGGCTGTTGGCCGACGCTGGCATGGCGATCGATGTGGTGCAGGGTGAAGCGATCGCGCTGGACGAGGCGGCGGTGCGATTGGCGGACGGCAGAGAGCTGGCGGCGCCGGTGGTCGTCTTGGCCTGCGGCCTGCGGGCCAATGATTTGTTGTCGCAGCCGTTGCTGCGTGCCAAGAAGGGCCACCTGGCGATCACCGATCGTTATCCGCCGCGGGTGCGGCATCAGTTGGTGGAGCTGGGGTATGGCGCCAGCGCGCATGCCAGCGACGGCGCCTCCGTGGCGTTCAATGTGCAGGCGCGGCCCACGGGGCAATGGCTGATCGGTTCTTCCCGCCAGTTCGATTCCGTCGATTCGTCATTGGATATGCCGCTGCTGGCGGCGATGCTCATGCGCGCGCAGCATTTCTTGCCCGCACTGGCGCAGCTGAACATCATTCGCTGTTGGACCGGGCTGCGCGCCGCCTCTGCCGATGGATTGCCGCTGTTGGGCGCGCATCCGCGGCATACCTGGTTGTGGTTGGCGTTGGGGCATGAGGGACTGGGCGTCACGACCGCCCTCGGCAGCGCCGCGCTGCTTGCCGCGCAGATCGGCCGGCAGGCGCCGGAGATTGACGATTCCCCGTATTTGGCGGCGCGGGCGTTTGCCGCCGAGGAGCTGTCCGTATGAAAGAGAAGCAAAACACGCTCGCGTTGAGCATCGACGGTAAACCTTACCGGGTGCCGGTTGGCATCAGCGTTGCCGCGGCGCTCAGTTTGTGCGGCGGGGATCATTGCCGGTTGTCGATTTCACGCCAGCCGCGCGCACCATTTTGCGGCATGGGCGTTTGTCAGGAGTGCCGGGTAACCATTAACGGTCTGCGCCGCCTGGCGTGCCAGACGTTGTGCCAATCCGACATGCGAATTGAGAGGAGCGATGATGAGTGACTTCGATTGCGAGGTGCTGATCGTCGGCGCCGGGCCGGCCGGCATGGCGGCAGCGCTGGCGGCGGCGGAAAACGGGGGGCAGATACGGGTGATCGATGATAATCCGCACCCCGGTGGGCAAATCTGGCGTGATGGGCCGCAGGTGGCTTTGCCTGAAGCGGCGAGACGATATCGGCAGGCGATGGCGGCGCGGGAAAATATTGTGCTGCACTCCGGCTGCAAGCTGGTGGCGCAGTGTGGCGCTAACCGATTGGCGTATGAAGACGCCGAAGGCTGCGGCGTGATTCGCTATCAAAAGCTGATTCTATGCAATGGCGCCCGTGAACTGCTGTTGCCGTTTCCTGGCTGGACGTTGCCGGGAGTGAGCGGCGCCGGTGGTCTACAGGCGCAAATCAAGCAGGGGCTGGCGATCCGCGGCGAGCGGGTGGTGATAGCCGGCAGCGGTCCGTTGCTGCTGGCGGTGGCGAAAAGTGTGAAACAGGCCGGTGGCGAGGTCGTGCTGGTAGCGGAACAGGCGGCTCTGCGGCGATTGGCGGCGTTCGCCGGCGGCCTGTGGCGTTGGCCGTCCAAGCTGCGTCAGTCGTTTTCTCTGATTCAGCCTCATTACCGTGCCGATAGCCGAGTATTGGCGGCATTGGGGCAAGAGCGCTTGACGTCAGTGCGCGTCGGCAACGGCGGGCGGGAAAGTACGGTGGCCTGCGACAGGCTGGCCTGCGGCTTCGGTTTGGTGGCGAATATTGAACTGGCGATGCTGCTGGGATGCCGGATCGCACACGACGCCGTCGCGGTGGATTATTGGCAGCAAACCAGCCAGGCGCAAATTTATGCCGCCGGAGAGTGTACCGGTATCGGCGGCAGTGAACTGGCGCTCACCACCGGCGCCATCGCCGGTTATGCCGCCACCGGGCAAAAGGCAAAAGCCGAATCCCTGACGGCGCAGCGGCGGCGATGGCGGCGTTTCGCCACGTCGACAGCGGCCGCTTTTGCGCTTGATGAACGCATGAGTTATCTGGCCAAACCGCAGACGCTGCTGTGCCGCTGCGAAGACGTCACGCTGGAACAGGTATGCCATCAACCGGACTGGAACACGGCCAAGCTGAGCAGCCGCTGTGGTATGGGAGCCTGTCAGGGCAAGGTTTGCGCGACGGCGGCGCGGCACCTGTTGGGGTGGCCTTTGCCGCCGCCACGCGCCCCTTTAACGCCGGTGCGGACGGAAACGCTGGTTGCTCTGGGAAGGCATTGCAGCGACGACGATAATTGATGGGGCATCGCGGCAGTGGCGTTTCAGTCCAAATCGATTTCGCTGTATCACCACTGCGGCCAATAGTAGGTTTTCTCTCGCCAGCCCTTGCCGTACATACAAGCCTCGATGGTGGCGTTTCGGGCTGACTGATTGCGATCGGTCTGTACCGTTTTGATCGACGGCTCTTTGTCATAGCGATATCCCGATGGACAATCTTTCTTATTCTTCTCGCAAGGGATGTATTTGTTTTCGTAGCTGAACTCTACGTCCCGCACGACGTCTGGCGGGAAGCGATCGTAGCCCCGACTGCGGCATTCGGCATATTCGGCATTTCGGGTGCTCTCAACTGCGCCGGGTCTTTCCCATTGGGTACAGGCAGTCATCATCAATAACGGCAAAACAATCAAACAACGGTAATTCTTCATGGTGTCCCTAACTCTTCCTCTATCCTGGTGATCACTGACTAGGAATCTTCCCAATCAGCGATGCGAAAAAGTGTAATCAACTGACGACACAATTGGAAATGATAATGGTTATTGTTTAGGTGTGATTGAGGCAACGGCACCCTGAAATGCGCCGTCGGCGATAGGGGAGAGGCTTACAAGGGGCAGATCTGACGATGAGAGTGTGTGGGCAGAGCGATTTTATATCTTTTCTCTTTTTGCTGCATGGCCTGGTCATTATCTCAGCGTTATGAGAGGGAAGAACAGTATGCAAGCTAAGTATTTTCTTATCCTGTTTAAATGGAATTTTGAATTAAGATATTTACCCATGGCCAAGTTTTAATGCACGGTATTAATGCTCTATTTTTTTATTTCTGTTTTTTTATTGTGCCTTTATTTTCGGAATTCTTCCATTAAATACTTTTTAGTTACAGGGAATTCATTTGCATTTTAAATTTGGATTTTTTAAATTCAGCTCAGATGAGGGATAACCGTTAGCGACAGGTTCAAAAAAGGAGTTTATTTTGTCTGGGATAAAGAAAACGCCTGAAAGCCATGGCGGTTTGCCTTCACCATCAGGGGATTATGATAATTTTAAGCACCTTTCCGATGTTGGCACCGTGTTGGGATATGGGCGAACTCGCTTTTATCAGTGGTGCCGCGGACGCGGATTTCTAACGCCGATGAATGTTCCTTCGCATGAAATGCTCAGTCTGGGATATATGGTGGCAGTGCTGTCAGAGACCGGTCATACCCGGGTTTACGTCACGCCGGATGGCTTCAGCTACGTCAGTGACGCGTTTGCGGCAGATATCCAACGCGGCATGGTAAAGTTTTAAATTTGTAAAAATCGCCTTTATTTCAAGGTCTTTAATACAGAATCTTCTTATCCGGAAAGACGCGCTGGGCGATGAGTGGGAAGTTATCCGATTTTTTCGTCTTTGCGACATGAAGGCTACTGACAGCAGCTATTCTCTTGTTACGATAAGCATTATTTTTTTCAGGAGCCAAGGATGAAGCATTACGCCGCGTTGTTGTTCGCCTCTGCACTGTTGACGGGATGTGCGACCCAAGCCGTACCACCGCAACAGGCTGAATTACCGCCCCCAAGCCGTCTGATGCTTTATCAGAATATCCCGGATACGCCATACGCCACGGTGGTGGTGGTGCGCGACAGTGGAATGCTGGCGGGTAGCTGCCGCACCGGCGTTTATGTGAATGGGGAGTTCGCCGCTTCGCTGGGCGCGAAAGAAAAAGCGGAGTTTCGCGTGCCGCCGGGCAATACTTCGGTGAGCATCGGGCAAGATATGATAGAGAACTCTCTGTGTATTTGGCGAGATACCAGCGGCAGCGTGCCGATGACGCTGCGCGCCGGTGAAAGCCGCTATCTGCGGATCGCCGGCGATCGGCAGCGAGGCTTCGTTTTGCAGGCAGGGCGGCCGTAACCGCCCAGGCAAGGGCGTTAACGTCCTTGCCACCATCCCCACAGCGTAATTAATAGCCACGCCGCCGCAATCCAGCACAGTACCGCCGCACCCAACGCTAACGACAGCCGCAGACTGTTAATCAGGAAATACAGCGAAATCAAATACACCAGATAGGGCAACACCGCCCACATGCCGAAAATCAGCGTCGTTTTCAGTGCCGCTATTGAACGTTCGCTGCCGACAACATAATGCGCAATCAAAGCGAAAGTGGGGAAGAGCGGGACTAAACCGGCGATATAATAGTTGCGCGTTTTGGCCAGCAGGCCGATCAGAACCACGACCAGCGCGCCTATCAGCGCTTTGACAAGGATGCCCATAACGGTCTCGGGTGTCGGGGGAAAGCCAACACACTGCCCGAAAGCCTGAGCAGAATCAATGGCGTATTGCGTAGTGCGGGGAAAAACAGACCCGCATGAATCGCGGGTCTGAGCGGCAACGTTTACTGGCGGTAAGCGTGCTTGATTTGCTGAATGCTGTTCTTGAAGATTTCCGCCTGAGTCGGATCTTCAATCTGGGCGATGAAACGTTCCATGTTGATGATGACTTTCCCGGCATCGGCCTGGCCGATCGACTTCAGGATCAGCGTCAGCGTGGCTTTGAGGCAGGCAACCTCGGTCGCCAAGATCTCCGGGTTTGCAGACGTAGTGAAATCAACGTTGCTCATTTTCTCTCCTGATTTTTGAGGCCGTAGCCTGATACAAGCTGCTTTAGCGCACTGCGCGCGGACTATAGGCAAGTTGCCCACGCACGGCGGCGAATTTAACTGGGCGCGGAGTATAGCATAGCATGCGTCAGCCATCTGCACCGGGCTTGCTCTGGCGGCGCTGGTGGGTGAAGTTTGCTCATTGCACGTCCGGGTCATCCATTGTCGGCCAGTTATTTCGAGGCGGTTAACAAGTATTTGCCCGGCTCGTTATTGTTGAACAATCGGGGTTATTATAATTATTAGGGGCGGGTGGCACTGATTTTGCCGGCGTTGGTCGGTAATAATAGTTTTGTACGCTGGCTGTCAGGCTCGCGTTGGCCGCGGCTTTAAATATCAAATGATTACAAACAGCCAACAGCCGTGTTAATATTATTCATGTCGTGATTGCTTACACAGATTTCTCCCTCGCGGCATGATTGTCGCGCTATCCTGTGTCTGACGCAGCGCGACGAAATTATTTTCGTCGCTCGATCTTTTCTGACGTGACGATTTATCGGCGGCATAGACGGCTAAAATTGAAAAATCAGCTATGCTCCGCAAAGTTATTCGGAAGTATGTATTAATCTGTGTTCATTCTTGTCTGAAAAACAAGTAATATCTCTGGCGAAAACAGAGGCTGATTGCGTTACTCCCTTTTTTTGGAGAATTTTCCTTGATTAGCGTTCTTCTTGTTGATGACCACGAACTGGTGCGCGCAGGGATACGACGCATTCTTGAAGATATCAAAGGTATAAAAGTTGTCGGTGAGGCCCAGTGCGGTGAAGACGCCGTAAAATGGTGCCGTGGCAACGCTGTCGATATCGTGCTGATGGACATGAATATGCCGGGCATTGGCGGGCTGGAAGCCACGCGCAAGATTGTGCGTTATGCACCCGACGTCAAAGTCATCATGCTGACTATCCATACCGAAAATCCCTTGCCCGCGAAGGTGATGCAGGCGGGGGCCGCCGGCTACCTGAGCAAGGGCGCCGCGCCGCAGGAAGTGATTAACGCCTTGCGTTCCGTGCATGCGGGGCAGCGCTACATCGCGTCTGACATCGCCCAGCAAATGGCTCTGAGCCAGCTGGAGCCGCAGGCCGAAACGCCGTTCAGCTGCCTGTCTGAGCGCGAGCTGCAGATCATGTTGATGATCACCAAAGGCAAAAAAGTGAATGAGATCTCGGAGCAACTGAGTCTCAGCCCGAAAACGGTGAACAGTTACCGTTACCGTATGTTCAGCAAATTGAATATCAGCGGCGACGTCGAACTGACCCACCTGGCCATCCGACATGGATTGTTCAATGCGGAGACGTTGTTAAGCAGTGAATGACCGTTTTGATGCCAAAGCTTTCCTGAGTACCGTCACCAGCCAACCTGGCGTCTATCGTATGTATGACGCCACTGGCACGGTGATCTATGTCGGTAAAGCCAAAGACCTGAAAAAACGTCTCGCCAGCTATTTTCGGCAGCAGGTCAGCAGCCGTAAAACCGAAACGCTGGTTAAAAATATCGCGCAAATAGACGTAACGGTTACCCATACCGAAACAGAAGCGCTGTTGTTGGAACATAACTACATTAAATTGTACCAACCGCGATATAATGTTCTTTTGCGAGACGATAAATCTTATCCGCTGATTTTTCTCAGCGCCGATACCCATCCCCGTTTAGCGGTGCATCGCGGCGCCAAACACGCCAAGGGCGAATATTTCGGTCCTTTTCCCAACTCTTACGCCGTGCGCGAAACGTTGGCGCTGCTGCAGAAGCTGTTCCCGATCCGCCAGTGCGAAAACAGCGTGTACCGCAACCGCTCGCGCCCGTGTCTGCAGTATCAGATCGGCCGCTGCCTGGGCCCTTGCGTCGCCGGCCTGGTGAGTGAAGAAGAGTACCGGCAACAGGTGGACTACGTGCGGCTGTTTCTTTCGGGCAAAGATCAACAGGTGTTGCACCAGCTGATTGCCCGCATGGAAGAAGCCAGCAAGCTGCTCAATTTCGAAGAGGCGGCGCGCATACGCGATCAAATTCAGGCCGTGCGCCGCGTTACCGAGCGGCAGTTCGTCTCGGGCGACAGTGACGATCTGGATGTCATCGGCGTGGCGTTCGACGCCGGTATGGCATGCCTGCACGTGCTGTTCATCCGTCAGGGCAAGGTGTTGGGCAGCCGCAGCTATTTCCCTAAGGTGCCGGGCGGTACGGATATGAGCGAAGTGGTGCAGACTTTCGTCGGCCAATTTTACCTGCAGGGCAGCCAGGCGCGCACGCTGCCCGGCGAGATCCTGTTGGATTTCAGCTTGCCGGAAAAGGACCTGCTCGCAGAATCGCTCTCCGAGTTGGCGGGGCGCAAGATCCAAATTCAAAGCAAGCCGCGCGGCGACCGCGCCCGTTATCTGAAGCTGGCCCGCACCAACGCGGCAACGGCGTTGACCACCAAGCTTTCGCAACAGTCGACGATCCATCAGCGGCTGGCGGAATTGGCCAAGGTGCTGAATCTGGCGGAAATCAACCGTATGGAATGCTTCGACATCAGCCATACCATGGGCGAACAGACCGTAGCTTCGTGCGTGGTGTTCGACGGAAACGGCCCGGTGCGTTCGGAGTATCGGCGCTACAATATTAGCGGCATCACCCCCGGCGATGACTACGCGGCGATGACGCAGGTGCTGAAACGCCGTTACGGCAAAGCGCTGGAAGAGAAAAAAATCCCGGATGTCATTTTCATCGACGGCGGCAAAGGGCAGCTCGGCATGGCGATCGACGTGTTCAACTCGCTGAACGTCACCTGGGACAAGAATAAACCGTTGCTGATCGGCATCGCCAAAGGCGCCGATCGCAAGGCCGGGTTAGAAACGTTGTTCTTCGTGCCGGAAGGCGAAGGGATTTCGTTGCCGCCGGATTCGCCGGCGCTGCATGTGATCCAACACATCCGCGATGATTCACATAATCATGCGATTACCGGTCACCGGCAGAGAAGGGCGAAAGTCAGAAATACCAGCGCACTGGAACTGATTGAGGGCGTAGGGCCGAAACGGCGCCAGGTGCTGTTGAAGTATATGGGCGGACTGCAACCTTTGTTGAACGCCAGCGTGGAGGAAATTGCAAAAGTGCCGGGTATTTCACAAGCATTGGCAGAAAAGATCTACAATGCATTGAAACACTGAGGGCAATGTAGCAACATACTCTTAATTTCCACTTTAGCCAGATAGTTACCGTAGCATTATGCAATTGAATATACCGACTTGGCTTACCCTGTTTCGCGTAGTTCTGATCCCATTCTTTGTGCTGGCGTTTTACCTGCCGTTCAGCTGGGCTCCGATGGTTTGCGCCGTTATCTTTGTGTTTGCCGCTGTCACCGACTGGTTTGACGGTTTCCTGGCGCGCCGCTGGAAACAAACGACGCGCTTCGGGGCGTTTTTGGATCCGGTCGCGGACAAAGTGATGGTGGCGGTAGCGCTGGTGCTGGTGGCGGAGCACTACCACAGCTGGTGGATCACGCTGCCGGCGGCCACCATGATCGCCCGCGAAATCATCATTTCGTCGCTGCGCGAGTGGATGGCGGAAATTGGCAAACGCAGCAGCGTGGCGGTGTCCTGGATCGGCAAAGTGAAGACCATGGCGCAGATGATGTCGCTGGTGGGCTTGCTGTGGCGCCCGGATCGCTCTGTGGAATATGTGGCGATCGGCTTGCTGTATATTGCGGCGGTGCTGACTTTCTGGTCGATGTTCCAATATTTGAACGCGGCGCGTAACGATTTGCTGGAACCGTGATCGATACGCTGCAAAAAGCGGCAAACGATCGTGGTGGGCCAACAATTTTATTGACTCATCACGTCAGGTAAGTAGAATGCATCGCATCAGACGACAACGATGAATTGCAAAAGATAGCAAAGAAATCAGTCAGTTCTGGTAATGCGGGAATAGCTCAGTTGGTAGAGCGCAACCTTGCCAAGGTTGAGGTCGCGAGTTCGAGCCTCGTTTCCCGCTCCAAATATTAGCCTGTTGAATCCCCCGTGATTCGGCAGGTAAGGAAAAGGGGCTTCGGCCCCTTTTTCGTTTTCTGCTTCTGCGCCATTCGGCGAAACCTTTCTTCATCTTCCCATATCGATTATTGACTCTCCTCACGTATCTTTCCTGTCGTTGTCATACTGCTGGATGCAGCCGTTAAACGGTGAAACAATAATTTGATACGTCGGGCGGTTCGCCATGCAAGAAGAAAATAATGCGGCGTATGACGCCATCCGAGCACTCAGGCACAGCGCATGCTGCGCTGTCGCCTCGTCAAATCGCTGGGTTATCGGCAAAGTGAAGCGGTAGGTCGGTCTTTTGGAAGCGGGCATGGGAGGATGTATGGAATCTGGTGCTTTAAAGCATCTGATAAGAACGGCGGCGGGATGTGCGCTGTTCTTCGGCCTGGTCGCCCCGCCGTTGGGGGGCGTGCTCATGTTTCTGCTGATGGCGTTCGGCAGCGGTGAGTGGGTGGGAATAAGTCTTCTCGATGCCGGCGACTTGCTGGGCATGGCCGGGTTTATCGGTATTTTTTCTTATGCGCTCGGTTTTTTGCCGGCATGTTTGGCGGGGGCTGTCGCCGGTATCGCCCATTCAGGCATTCGCCAATTGCGGTGGTTTCTGCTGTTGTGTGCGGTGGTGTCCGCCATTGCTCCCGGGTTGCTGAATGCCGATCAGCGTATTTTTGGCGCGATCGCGGTCTTACCGGGAATGTTCGCCGGGTTTTTATGGTGGCGTCGAAGATTGCGTGATGCCCCGACTGATGAGGTTTTGCACGATAGCCCTTCGCCATAAGCAAGCGAAAAGCCGGGGAGGGCCATTCCTGTCGAGAAAAAGAACCGTTTTGCCCGTGAATTCCTGAGCCGATGCATATAATATCAACATTCCGCTTGCCTTTTCGTTGGCATTGTGAACAGTGCGCCCACAAAATAAGCAGTTGAAAGCGTTAGAGAACTTTTTGCTATTTCGGGGGGTTGCCAAGGTGGGGGGTTTAGTCCATAATGCAGTCCATCGATTCGGCAGTAACGAAATAAATTACTTAAGAATCAGATGATTAGGATAAGCGATTTTATCATCGCAATCCCGAAGAACAAAACGAAGTGGGTGATTCACCGGCTTTGGCCTGAAAAGGCAAAACAGAATAAAGGCGCGTTAACAAAGCGGTTATGTAGCGGATTGCAAATCCGTCCAGTCCGGTTCGACTCCGGAACGCGCCTCCAACTTTCCCGAGCCCGGGTGGTGAAATCGGTAGACACAAGGGATTTAAAATCCCTCGGCTTATGGCTGTGCGGGTTCAAGTCCCGCCCCGGGTACCAGGGAACAAAAATACCGAATAATCAAAGCAATAAGTAGTAATGTCGTAACCGCCGAGAGGCGGTTTTTTTGTGTCTGAAATTCGCATTACGCCTGCATTTTTTTCCTTTCTTGTCATGCCGCCACCCTGCCTGCTGGGAGCCCCGCAGGGCTCCACAGTACAGATCATAAGAAACCGAACGCCGCGGCGAGGATCCAGCCGAAGACGCAAGAGACGCTGACGCCGATCAGGCCCGGTAGAATGAAGCTGTGGTTGATCACGAAGCGGCCGATGCGGGTGGTGCCGGAGCGGTCGAACTGAATTGCCGCCAGATCGCTGGGGTAGGTCGGCAAAATATAATAACCGTAGCAGGCCGGCGCCGAAGCGACGATATAGGCCGGGTTGACGCCGATCGCCAGCGCCACCGGCACCAGCGCCGCCAGCGCGGCGGCCTGCGAATTGACGAATTTCGACACCAGCAGCAGGATCAGCGCATAGGCCCAGGGGTACTCTTTCACCAGCACGCCCAGCGTGGCTTCTATCTGCGTCAGGTGCGCGCCGAACATGGTTTCCGCCATCCAGGCGACGCCATACACCGCCACGATGGCAATCATGCCGGAACGGAACACCTCGTTTTTAGAGATAGACGCCGGGTTGGTGCGGGTAATGATGACGATCAGCGCCCCGGCCATCAGCATGCACATCTGGATCACCAGGACCATGGAAAGTGGCTTGCCACCGAAGCTGGGCCGCAGGTCGGAAAAAGCCCCCAGCACCGCCACCAGGGCGATCGTGGCGAGGAAAATCCACATGGCGATCCAGTTGCTGCGCGGCAATACCCGGTCCAGCAGGGTGGCGGCGTCGCCATAGACGTAGCGATGGTTCTCCGGCACCGAGATGAATTTCTGAAACTCGGGATCTTTGTCCAGGTCTTTGCCGCGGAACCAACTGAAGATACCGATCGCCAGAATGCCGCACAGGGTGGAAGGAATGGTGATCGACAGCAGATCGAGGAATTCCAGATGGCGGCCATTGAAGGTGTAGCTGCTGAGCATCGCCACCAGTGAAACGACTGCCACCGAGACCGGGCTGGCGATAATGCCCATCTGCGCGCCGATCGAGCTGGCTGCCATCGGCCGTTCCGGGCGGATGTTATTTTTGATCGCCACGTCATAGATGATCGGCAAGATGGTGTACACCACATGGCCGGTGCCGCAAAGAATAGTGAGAATGCAGGTGACGAACGGCGCGATGATAGAGACATATCGCGGGTTGCGCCGCAGCATCCGCTCGGCGATCTGGAGCATGACGTCCAACCCGCCTGAGGCCTGCAGGGTGGCGGAGGCCGCCACCACCGCGATGATCACCAGCATCACGTCTACCGGCGGTTTGCCGGGCTGCAGGTGAAAGCCGAACACCAGAATCATCAAACCGATACCGCCCAGCAACCCCAGCGCAATGCCGCCTTTACGCGCCCCATACAGCAGGCATGCCAATATAACCGCTAATTGCAGAAAGAAATCCATGATAGATACGCCTTAATAATGTTGAACTTAACTGCGTTCAGTTTCCGGCGGCGTTTACAGCAGAAAGTTGTTTTAAATCTAAAGGCATTAATAAATTATGGTTATTGACCTTAAAGAGTGATGTCGGTCACATTCAAAGAACATAGAGAGCGTGCGGAAAGCGGCATCAGCACGAAAAAGCAAGCCAAGAGGTCAGACCTCTCCTATATGACGGATTTACCACCAGAGGAGAGAGTTATGGATCCGACAAAAATGACGGGGCTGGCGTTATTACAGGCAGCGATGGCCGGCAAAATTCCACCGGCTTCGATCGCTGAAACGGTGCCCATGAAACCGGCCGCGGTTGAAGAGGGATATATCCGCATCGTGGCGCGGGCCGACGAACGCCACCTTAACCCGCTGGGCGGCGTTCATGGCGGCTTCGCCGCCACGGTTTTGGACTCGGTGACCGGTTGCGCGGTGCACAGTACGCTGGGCGCAGGGACGGGTTATGGCACCGTCGATCTGCAGGTGAAAATGTTGCGCCCGGTGCCGAAGGAGATTGATCTGATCGCCGAGGGGCGTCTGGTCTATGCGTCGAAAAACGTCGCTTTCGCGGAAGGCACGCTCAAAACGGCGGAAGGGAAACTGCTGGCTTCGGCAACCGCCACTTGCTTTATTATTCGCCCTACCGAACAGCCGCCGCAATAACCTGCCATTTATCAGGCCCCGGTTATTCCATCCGGGGCCTGATGCATTTCTCTGTCGGCTGCACCGACCGCCGCGATACGGCTGCAGGCGCGATGCGTCATTGTGGTCTAGTATTCTTGGGTAAAAATTTATCGGGGTGAGTATGCAGCCGTATAAAGAGGTTGAGTTTGATCATGAGCTTTGTCTGGCGATCGGCAGAGCCGTATTGGACGTGGTAGCGCAAGGGGAAGAAACCAGCGCGACGTCGGTGATGAGCGCCATTGAGCGGGCGGTGGAACAGGGGCTGAACGACGACGACACCGCCGTTGCCGACGACGCGCTGGATTTGATGGCTCGTCTTATTCACGGCTGCGGATTTATTAATCTATCGGGTGAAGAGGAGACTTCCCATGCATTGGTTGAATTTCAAGCGCTACAAGAGTGACGTCGCCAAACAGGCCGTGCCGCCGCATCTG
The DNA here is from genome assembly GCF_052168495.1 of Serratia sp. CY52157. Lineage (NCBI taxonomy): Bacteria > Pseudomonadati > Pseudomonadota > Gammaproteobacteria > Enterobacterales > Yersiniaceae > Serratia > Serratia sp. CY52157. The sequence goes on from NZ_JBJNMO010000001.1 coordinate 192,728, forward strand.
AATGCCGCTGAATTTGCGCGGCATTATGCCGATAAGCCGCAGGAGAATACGGAAGAGTATCTTTCGCTCAGCGGGGAGATGTGCTGGGATGCGGTGGTGCTGTGCGCCCACCGTTCCGGCGCGCTCAGTAAGGCGAAATACAAGCAGCTGTGGCTGACGGTGTTCGATAAGCAGTACAAACATTTCGTCAGCCCTGACGATACCGAGATCCGCACCATGGCGGATATGCTGCGCGCCCCGCAGGGATGTTTTATCGGGATATTCTCCATGCGCGACGCGGCCTCGCCCCGATTGCTGCATGCCATGATCGGCACCGGCGCGGGATTTGCCGCAGGCAATAAAAATCTTTGCATTGGCGTGGGAGGCGCGGTCGGCTGGGAAAATCTCAATTTGGCGCGCGATCTGCGCTGGCAGCCGGAAGGCGGTTTTCTACGCCAGGGCGACAGTGAAGTGCTGCGTATTTTTTATCGGCCTTTCCCCGCCTGAAACGGTCCGGACGCTTTTAGGGTAAAAAAAACCGCCGTTGGGCGGTTTTTTGCGTCTTATTTGAACCCGCCGCTGCGGATGAAGTCGAGACCGGCGGCGGTGATCCGCGTTTGGTGCGGATCGATATCATAGTTGTTCTCGTCGATGTCGCTCATCACGTAGGCCTGTATCAGCCCCTTGGTTTTGAGATAGGCGAAGGGATCCGCGAAGGCGTGCGGGCTGGTGGCGTCCTGCTTCCACAGTTCGTAAGTTTTCTCATCCAGCGTGCCGGGATGATTGGCGGCCAGTCGGGTCAGGATCTGATTGTAGAACACATAGTCGGTCATGATGCGGTCCTCTTTATCGCGAGCGACAGTCTCGGAAAATGACGTAACGTCTATCAATCATAGCCGATGTTTGCTCGCCGCCTGCGTTATCGCGAATCCAGGTTATCCACGCTGGCTTTCGAACCAGTGAAACAGACGCGAAATGGTGAGGCTGAGATCGCCGATGTTGAAGAGCGCGCCGAGCCACAGGGTTAGCATAACCAGGATGCCGATGATGACGGGAAGATCCATTTTGCCCATGAGAATGTTTTGCAGAGGTGACGGTGCCACAAGGGTAACACCGTTTTCCGGCAGGATAAAATGTGCCGCCGTTATTTCGATTGTGCCGCTGCGGAATGGCGAAGGCCGGCCATCAGGATGACCGGCCGGGTTTCAACAGCCTATCTTGCCGCCAATCGGTCAGGCATAGTGGCGGGCGATATGCTCGGCGGTGGCGATCGTCGTCACATTAGTGGCGACGGAGGGCACGTCGGGGAAAATGGAGGCGTCGACAACCCGAAGCCCGTGCACGCCGTGCACGCGGCCCTGAAGGTCAACGACCGCCTTCGGGTTGCCGGCATTCCCCATCGGCGCGGAGGAGGTCGGGTGATGATAGGTATCCAACGTCGCCGCCATCGAGGCCAGAATGGCCTCGTCGTTGTCTGCGGCGGGCGCAAGCTCGCTGTGGATAAGCGTAGACAGCGGAGCGGTTTGCCCTATTTTTCGCGCCAGTTTAACCCCCTCCAGCAAGCGAACACGGTCACTCTCTTGCGCCAGGAAGTTAAGGTCAATGTGAGGGGCTGCCATCGGATCGCGGCTTTCCAGCCAGATGCGTCCGGTGGATTGCGGCCGAGTCAGCGCCACCGCCAGGACAAATCCGACGCCGGTGGGGCTTTGGTCATGTGGGAACAGATGCGTCGCGGTAATGTGCAGATCGAGCTCCTCCGGTTCCGCCCGGCTGCTGCGGGTCCACAGCTTGGCGCCGATAACCGGCGATTGGCTGCCGATGACCTCGGGGCGGGCTGCGTAGGCATTGTAATAAAAGGGGTGATCGACCAGGTTTTCACCGACGGGCAAATCGGCGACGACGGGGATCCCCAGACGCTTCGACTGTTGCGCAGGCGCAATGCCGGATCGCATCAAAACGGCGGCGCTGCCGTAGGTTCCGGCGCTCAGGATCACTTCAGCGGCATGGATTTCTTCGCCACTGGCCAGGCGAACGCCGATCGCGCGCTGCCCGTCAAATATCACGCGGTCGACTAGCGTATCGGCACGCAGGGTGAGATTGTCTCTGGCGCGCGTTTTCTCATCCAGATAGGCCATGCCGGTGTTAACGCGCACACCGTTGACGATATTCATCGGGTAGGGGCCGACGCCATTCGCTGAAGGGCCGTCAAAATCGTCGATGGCGTCATAGCCGTTGGCGCGCGTGGCGGCGACGAAAGCGCGTTGCATTGGCGTGATGTCATCCAATGTGAGTTGCACGACGGGGAAAGGACCGCTATCGCCATGGATTGCGCGGTCGTGCAGGCCATGACGAGTCTCCAGTTTTTTGAAGGAGGGCAGCAGATCCTGATAGCGCCATCCCGGCAGATCCCAGCGTTTGAAATCTTCCGGGCGGGCGCGGATCGCCACGGCGCCGTTGACGCCTGAACTGCCGCCCAGGACTTTACCGCGGATGGCGCCGATCGCGTGGCTGACATAGCCGGGTTCTGTCCGGTATCCCCATTCGAATTCCGGGTCGCCATTGGCGCCGAGCACGTCGCTGTTCGCGATGAGGCGCGGATAATCGTAGAGCGCGTAACTGTGTCCGGCCTCTATCAGCAGGACCCGGCGCGTTGGGTTTTCGCTGAGGCGAGCCGCCATCACCGCGCCGGCGGAACCGCCGCCGACGATGATCACGTCGAAGGTGGATGGCTCGCTGGCGCGTTGGGCCGGTTGTGTTTGCGCCGCCGACGCGGAACTCGATGCGCAAGCGCTGAGCGTGGCGGCGGCTGAAACGGCCAGCGTTTGGGATATCAGCTGACGGCGTGACAGGTCTTTCATGGCGTAGTCTCCAGAGCGGGCGGAAGGTGTGTTCTGCAGACTAAAACCCGGAGATAAAAGCGACAAGCGGGCGAAATTCGAACCTGCTGTTCGCGTTCTACGAACCTTTCAGGTTGACGTCAGGAAAGGGGACAGCGCGGTTTCCCAACTGGGCGTATGGCCAATGTGCTCACTCAGAAAGTCCACCAGCGCCTTGATCTTGGGGGATGCCCGTTTTGAACGGCGATAGACGGCGGAAATGTCGCCGCCGTCGGGTGAATAGGCGGCCAGCACAATGCGCAGTTCCCCTGCGCGTATCGCGTCGGCGGCGATAAATGCGGGCAGGATGGCGAGGCCCAAACCGGCTTTCGCCGCCGCCAGCAGGTGAAAAGCATTATCGGTGCGCAGGCGTTTGCCGATACGAAACGATCGGATCTCGCCTTCGATGGGGAGTTGCAGCATGCCGGTCGGCTCGCGGTGAATATACAGCAACCCCTGATGCTGTTGCAGGTGTTGCGGGTGCGTCGGCGTGCCTTGACGCGCAAGATAGGCTGGGCTGGCGCAAATCAAGTGACGGTTGGCGCAGATGCGCTGCGCGATCAGGTCGGAATCCGCCAAGGCGCCGATACGGATGGCGACGTCGAAATTTTCCTGATTCAGATTGGCCAGGCGATCGCTGTACTCCACGTCCAGATTGAGGTTCGGGTATTGTTCCATAAAGGCGGATAACAGCGGCGCCAGATAGCGGATGCTGAACGCCATCGGCGCGGTTAACCGCAATGGGCCCTGCAGTTGGCCGTGCAGTGTTCGCACCGACTCTTCGGCATCGCTCACTTCGCTTAATATGAGAACGGCGCGCTGATAGAACAGATGGCCGGCGTCGGTCAGCCCAAGCGTTTTCCCGCGTTCGAACAGCACAGTCCCAAGGCGCGTCTCCAACTGCTGGATGCGTTTGCTGACCACCGACTTGGTGGTGCCCAAGCGGCGGGCGGCGGCGCTGATGTTGGCGGCCTCGACCACGGCGATATAGGTCGCCATCTCCTGAAACTGATTCATTCATCTCTCCTTCGGCATCCGCCGGGTCAAGTTACCACTCTGTGCACGCCAGGCAAAAAAAACCACCCGGGCGGGTGGTTTTTGCTTGTCAGTGCGAATCAGTCCAGTTTGGGGTGCTGGTCGATCAGGATCTGTTTTTTCTTTTCCAGTTCGGCGATCTGCGCGTTGATGTCCTCGACTTTCTGTTCGATGTTGTCGTAGGTTTCCTGCAGCAGCTCTTTTGCCTCGGAGCGGTCAGAGGCGGCCGGCGTCGCGCCGCGTAGCGGCTTGTTGGCGGTTTCTTTCATGTACAGACCGGTGATAAGACCGATCACCGCAACAACCATCAGGTAGTAGGCCGGCATGTACAGGTTGCCGGTCGCTTCCACCAGCCAGGCGGCAACGGTCGGCGTCGCACCGGCGATCAGTACCGAAATGTTGAACGAAATCGCCAGCGCGCTGTAGCGAATGTGCGTCGGGAACATCGCCGGCAGGATGGAGGCCATCACCCCGGTGAAGGAGTTGAGCAGCACCGCCAGCACCAGCAGGCCGACGAAAATCAGGCCGATGACGTTGCTGTTGATCAGAATGAAGCACGGGATCGCCAACGCCAACAGGCCGATGCTGCCGCCGATGATAAACGGCTTACGGCCGATGCGGTCACTGGTCAGGCCGATCACCGGCTGCACGAACAGCATGCCGATCATGATGGCGATGATGATCAGAACGCCGTGATCTTCCGAGTAGTGCAGGTTATGCGACAGGTAGCTCGGCATGTAAGTCAGCAGCATGTAATAGGTCACGTTGGTGGAAATCACGATACCGACGCACACCAGCAAACTTTTCCAGTGTTTGGCCGCGATCTCTTTGAACGAGGTCTTTGGCGGATTCTCGATGGCGTTGCGATCCTCTTTCTCCATCTTGTCCACATGCTGCTGGAACGCCGGGGTTTCTTCCAGCGCATGGCGCAGGTAGAGACCGATCAGGCCCAGCGGCGCGGCGATGAAGAACGGAATACGCCAGCCCCAGTCGAGGAAGTTGGCTTCGCCGACGATACTGGAGATCAGCACCACTACGCCTGCGCCCATCACAAAGCCGGCGATGGAGCCGAAGTCCAGCCAGCTGCCCATAAAGCCGCGTTTGCGGTCCGGTGAGTATTCGGCGACGAAGATCGCCGCACCGGAATATTCACCGCCGACGGAGAAGCCTTGCGCCAGTTTGGCCAGCAGCAGCAGGATCGGCGCCCAGATGCCGATCGACGCATAGGACGGGATCAGGCCGATACAGAAGGTGCTGACCGCCATGATGATAATGGTGACTGAGAGCACTTTTTGACGGCCGAACTTGTCGCCCATGGCGCCGAAGAACAGACCGCCGAGCGGACGCACCAGGAAGGGGACGGAGAAGGTCGCCAGCGCGGCGATCATTTGTACGCCGGGAGAGGCGCCGGGGAAGAAGACCTGGCCAAGCGCATAGGCGACAAAGCCGTATACGCCGAAGTCGAACCACTCCATTGCGTTGCCGAGGGCCGCGGCGGTAATGGCCTTCTTGAGTTTGCTGTCATCGATGATGGTGATGTCGTTAATGTGCATCGGTTTATGTCGTTTTTTTCTTAACTTCATATAATCATCCCTTAATGAATTATTCGTTGTTCGTGAAAGCGTAATCTCCGTTCACTGTTGTTTTCGAGTTATCAAATCGGCTAATCGAATCGCGGTTCAAGACGATTCATTATCCACATTTAAGTTGAGATGTGGATCACAAAATAGCGTCGCTCATGCCGATGTTATGTCATTTAGGTGACTAATTATTTTGCATCTATAGCTTAACGTTATATCTTGCGGCGATCAAATCCAGCAGTTTAACTTAAGTGTTTGCACCGATTTGGTGCGAGAATGGTCTGATAATTGTGCGATCTGGCGATTTTTCGGCTGATTGATGGTGTTTCCAGTATAGAGAATACGGGAGATAAAACAGGAAAAATTGATGTGTTCGCCGCTAAAAAAACGCCTGGCCAGGTGGCCAGGCCGGTGAGATTACGGCGCCGATGAACCGCCGAATTCGAGATAGATTTTCGCCAGATTCTGGTACTGCGCGAAGCGGTTCTCATCCACCGCCAGTTCCGCCTGACGGCGTTGTTCCTGAGCGTTCAGCCAGTCGGTAATGGTGACGGCGCCCTGTCGGTAACGCACCTCGTTCAACCGCTCCGATTTACGCGCCAACGCCAATGAGGCGCGCAACTGCGTCTCCTGCGCCAGCAGCTGCGTGCGCAGTGACAGCGCGTTGTTCACATCGCCCATCGCTTTGTACAGCGCCTGCTTGAAGGCCAGAACTTGCTGTTCATAGTCGTTGCGGGCGATCTTGATCTCCACGCCCATTTGCCGCCACTGCAGGAACGGCAGCGTCAGGCCGGCGCTGAGGCTGCCCGTCGGGTTGCGCAGGAATTCCAGCAGCGCGCTGCTGCTGGCGCCCAGTGAACCGGTCAGGCTGAACGCGGGATAGTATTGCAGACGTTTTTCATCGACGTTGGCCAGGGCGGCGCGCAACCGCAGCTCTTGAGCGCTGAGATCCGGGCGACGGCTCAGGACGCTGGCGGGAATGCCGGTGTTGATCTGCGGCATCGCCGTCGTCGGCAGGCGCGCGGGCGCGATGGTGGCCTGGCCTGATGGCGCGCCCAGCAGCACCGCCTGTTCGTTCAGCGCCTGTTGACGATCGTGTTGTAACGCCACCAGGCTGCGTTCCTGCGTCAGCAAGTTTTGTTCCGCATTCACTACGTCCAGCGCCGAGATGCTGCCGGCCTGATAACGGGCGTTGGCCAGCCGCAGCGTCGTTTTGGCATAGGCGATGCTCGCCTGGCTGACGCTGATTTGTTGATTGAGAAAACCGATGCGCCAGTAGTTGGTGGCGGCGTCGGCCAACAGCTTCAGGCGCGCCGCCTGCAGATCCTGCACGGAAGCCTGGCTGCTCCACTCGGCCGCGTCGCGCTGGCGCGCCAGCTTGCCCCACAGATCGACCTCATAGCTGGTGGTGAGCGACGCGTTGCTGGTTTTATTCCACGCGGAGGACTCGGACAGCGGGCGATTAATGCTGCTGCCTAATGAGGCGCTGACGCCGGGCGCGGTGCTGATGCCGACGCGTTCTGCCTCGAGCCGCGCGCGGTAAACGCGCAGCGCGGCGGCGGCCAGATCGTTATTGCTCGCCATCACCTGTTGCAGCCAACGATCGAGCTCGGGATCGCGGAAATCGCGCCAGTCGAACGGCGTCGGCGCGGCGTTGTCGGCAGCGTATTGCCACCCCGCAGGATAGTTGACCTGCGGCGCCCGGTAGTCGCTTTTCAGGGCATTGCCGCAGCCGGCGGTGAGCAGGGCGGCGAGGCTTAACGCCAGGGGAGATAAAATTTTCATGGGTTACTCGCTGGCCAATGAAACGACCGGATCCATCCTTGCCGCTTTGCGGGCGGGGAGATAACCGAAGATCATGCCGATTAAGGTTGAACAGAAAAACGCCGTGGCGGCGGCTTGCCAGGAATAGATGGCGGTGAACATGCCGCCCGCCAGCGAGGTGAACAGCGACCCGGCGGCGAACGACAGCGCGATGCCCAAAGCGCCGCCGATCAGACAGACCAGCACCGCCTCTATCATGAACTGTTGCATGATGTCGCTGCGCCGCGCGCCGACCGCCATGCGCACGCCGATTTCGTGGGTGCGTTCGGTCACCGAGACCAGCATGATGTTCATCACGCCCAGGCTGCCGATCACCAGCGCGATGGACGCCACCATCAGGATCAGCAGGCTGAAAGTCATTGACGTGCGTTCGATGGACTTTCGGATTTTATCGAAGTTGTACAAACGGAAATCTTTTACGCCATGGCGTTGGGTCAACAGCTGTGTGATAGCGGTGACGGCCGATTCGCTGGCGACATTGTCCTTTAGCCGAACGGTGATGCCGCTGAGCGTCGGTTTGCCTACCATGCGATACATCACCGTGCTGTAGGGCATCCAAACAGTGATGCGATTGGGCGCGTAGTTGCGATTGCTTTTCGCCACACCGATCACCCGGGCCGGCACCGAGCCGAGAAACACGATCTGGCCGAGCGGCTCGACGCCGAAATCGCCGAACAGCGCCTGGCGCGCATTGTCGTCGATGATCACTTCCTGCAGCGCATTACGATCGTCGCGGAAAGTCACGCCTTGTAACAGCTCGACGCCGTTAACGCGGAAATAGTCGCGCCCGACGCCGGTGATCGAGGCGGTGGCGGATTTGCTGCGAAAACGGATGCTGTCGGAAGCGTCTACTTCCGGGCTGACGCTGTCGACGAAGCTTTGCTGCGCCAGCGCGTCGGCATCGGCCGGCACCAGAGTGCGGATGCTGTCGATGGCGTCGTCGAAGAAATCGCGGCCCGGATAGATGCTTACCACGTTAGTGCCGAGATCTTTGAGGTTTTCCAGCGTGCGCTGTTTGGCGCCTTCGCCCAGCGCCACTACCGTGACCACGGCGGCGATGCCGAAGATGATGCCGGTCATGGTCAGCGCGGTGCGCAGACGATGAGCGTTCATCGCTTTCAGCGCCATGTGCAGCGATTCGCGGGTGCGGTCGTTCAGGCGTTGCCAGCCGCTTTGCCGGCTGCGGTTCGGCGGCGGCAACGATGGGCCGGACGCCGACTTGCGGCCGCTGTCAGCGATGATCTTGCCGTCTTGCAGTTCGATGACGCGCTGCGCATGTTGCGCCACTTTCATATCGTGGGTGACGATCACCACGGTGTGGCCGCGCTGATTCAGTTCGCTCAGGATCGCCAGCACTTCCTGGCCGGATTGGGTGTCCAGCGCGCCGGTCGGTTCGTCCGCCAGGATGATCTCACCGCCGTTGATCAGGGAGCGGGCGATGCTGACGCGCTGCTGTTGGCCGCCGGAAAGCTGGCCGGGCTTGTGGTCTTCGCGTCCCTCAAGCCCCAACCGCGCCAGCAATTGCGCCGCCCGCTGCCGACGCTGATCGCGCCGGGCGTTGGCGTAGATGGCCGGGATTTCGACGTTGCCCAGCGCGCTGAGATCGGGCATCAGGTGATAGCGCTGGAAGATAAAACCGATATGTTCGCGGCGCAGGCGGGCCAATTCGTCCGGCGACAGGTGGGCGGCGTTTTGGCCGCTGATGTAGTAATCGCCGCGATCCGGCACGTCGAGGCAGCCCATGATGTTCATCAGCGTCGATTTGCCGGAGCCGGAGGCGCCGATGATCGCCACCAGCTCGCCGGCGGCGATGGTCAGATCGATATCTTTCAACACCGTTAACGCTTGACCGCCGTTGGTGTACGTTCGGCTGATGCCTTTTAGTTCGATGATCGCGTTCACAGGAAGATGCCATCCTCAGCCGATTTGGCGGCGGGCTGCGACAGCACCACGGTTTCACCGGCTTTCAGGCCGCTGAGGATCTGAATGTCGACATTGTTGGTGATGCCGGTGGTCACTTTGCGCGTTTCCAACCGCTGGTCCTGGGTCAGCACCTGCACCTGCTGCTCTTTGCCATCGATTTTATGCACCGCCTGGATCGGCACCAGCAGGGTGTTCTTCGCGTCGCCGAGCAGTAAGGACACCTGCGCGGTCATGGCGATACGCAGGCGGTTTTCCGGGTTTGGCACGTCCAGCAGCGCGTTGTAATAGACCGAGGCGTTCGAGGTGCCGGAGCCGGAAGCGGAGCTGGTGCCGGCGAGCGAGTCGTCTTTCATCACCGATTCCGGTGCCAGCTCGATGGTGCGCAGCGTGGCGTCGTAGCGCTTATCCGGATCGGAAAAAATAGTGAAGTAAGCCTTTTGTCCCGGCGAAATGCGGGTGATGTCGGCTTCGGAGATCTGCGCCTTAATGGTCATCATATCCAGCCGCGCCAGCTTGACGATGGTCGGCGCACTTTGGCTGGAGTTGACCGTTTGTCCCTGCTGCGTGACCACGGCGATAACAATGCCGTCCATTGGCGCAACCACGCGGGTATAGCCCAGATCGATTTTTTTCTTCTCGACTTCGATCTGCGATTGCACCAACTGCGCATTGAGCGCCTGCAGATCGGCGCGAGTGGTGGCGAGCGAGGCTTCGGCGGTCTCGAAGTCTTCCCGGGAACTGGCTTCGTCGTTCAGCATGCGGCGCTGACGTTTGAAACGCGACTCCGCCTGTTTCAGCAAGGCCTGTTTGGCTAACATATTGGCTTTGACTACGTTCAGCGCCGCTTCGGCGTTGCGCAGATCGTTGCGCTGTTGCAGATCGTCGATGTCGGCGATCGGTTGCCCTTTGGTGACGCGATCGCCCAGCTTGACCTTCAGCGATTTGACTTCGCCGGAGACGCGGGCGCCGACGTTGACGCGTTCGATGGCATCCAGCCGCCCGGTGGCCAGCACGGCGTTTTCGATATCGCCCAGACGGGCCGGCGCGGTAACGTAATCCTGCTGCGGCGGACGTTGCCAAAAGATGGCCAGCGCGACAGCGACGGCGATGAAAACGATGGCGGCGATCAACGCCAGACGGCGGGAGGGGAGTTTCAGTGATGACATACCCAGGTTTTCCATAACGATAAAAGCGGCGGTTCCAGTCTGCCATCATGGCAGCGCCAGCTTGAACTGGCGCTAAACGTGAGGCGCTTTCCCGCTGGAAAGGGGATAGTAAAGGCTTTCCCGTTAAAGATCACGGTGAGTTATTATCCGCCGGGTGTGCAACCGGCTGCGTTGGGCGTTATACTGGGTAAAAAACCAGTATTCATTCATCAGCAGGATAATGCCACCGCCATGATGCCAAACCGCCTCGAGCCAGAACTCGACATTTATCAATACCCGGAGCACCTGCGCGCCTGCCTGACGCCGTTGCCTAAAGGGCCGGGCGTGTATGTGTTTCACGGTCAAAGCGAGAGCCTGCCGCTTTACATCGGTAAAAGCGTCAATATACGCAGCCGGGTGATGGCGCACTTCCGCGCGCAGGACGAGGCTAAAATGCTGCGCCAAACCCGACGCATCAGCTTTATCGAGACCGCCGGTGAGTTGGGCGCATTGCTGCTGGAGGCGCAGTTGATCAAACAACAACAGCCGCTGTTCAACAAACGTCTGCGGCGCTCGAAACAGCTGTGTGCGCTGCGCTTGCAGGCAGATGCGGTGACGATTGCTCACGCCAAAGAGATCGACTTCGCCGTCACGCCCCATCTCTACGGGCTGTTTGCCAATCGCCACGCCGCGCTGGAAAAGCTGCGCGCCATCGCCGACGAGCATCGTTTATGTTACGGCAAGCTGGGGATCGACAAGCTGCCGGCGGGGCGAGCCTGTTTCCGCTACAGCCTGCGCAAGTGCGCGGGCGCATGCTGTGGCGTGGAGTCGGCGCAGGAGCATGCGCTGCGGCTCAGCGCGGCGCTTGAGCAGCTGCGCATCGCCTGTTGGCCGTTCGCCGGGCGCGTGGCGCTGGAGGAGCAGGGCGAGACGCTGCGTCAGTACCATGTGATCCACAATTGGTTTTATCTGGGCTCGGTCGGCAATCTGGCGCAGGCGGAGCGGCTACAGAGCGCGGCTAGCCATTTCGACAGCGATGGCTACAAGATTTTGTGCAAGCCGCTTATCGCCGGCGATTACCCGATTATTGAGCTGCCGTAAGGCCATAACGCTGGCGATAACCTAAGACTTATCCGTAAAATCAGGGCATTATGCTAAAAAAGCTTGAGTCCATAATGTTGTTATGGATAATAACGCCCCGAAGCGAAGGAACGCGCTATTAACTCAGTTGGCAGAGTGATTGGTTTTATAATGGCTTGTTTTGGCTTGAAAATTGATAGACGCGGGTTCGAGTCCTGCATAGCGCGCCAGCTTTCTTTCACTTCATCTCATCGCGCTTACCGTAAAGCGCACCCGGGTTGATTTGCACTATCGGCTCCTCGTTGGGATTTTCGGGTGTGCTTTACCGTAACCGCTGGCTTTCCTTCCTCTTTCTCTCTCGATCCTTTGCTAAACTGTAATCAGGCAGGCTTGCTGCCCGGCAACAGGAGGTCGATATGTCCCACTCCGAGCAACTGCAGGAACTCTTGCAACGCGTCGCCGCCCTCGAGGCGAGAGAGAAGGCGCTGACCGCCGCGTCCAACGCTTACCAGGCGATTATCACCACCATGTTGGGCAATATGGAGAAGACTGAACGTGATCGCATCATCGCGATGATCGATCAGGCCCATGAAATTGCCTACGCCCGCGCCATTCAACGCAGCAACGAACCGCAAAAGCAGAAAATCAAACAGGCCGACGACGTAGCCCAGCGCATGTTCATGTTTGCGCAAGGCAAAGCCGCTCAACCACGCTGAAGCCGAACTATAACAGTTGCCGCCATTAAGTTGGTTAACTGATCTACCCGGCAAAACTGTACTTGTGTTACTTTTAGCGGTGAGATTTGATGGCAATGCTGTTTCCAGCATAAGGTTGTAACGATGGACGCGATTAAAAGCATCTTGGTTAAAGAGATTGAACAGATCAATCGGCGCGAAGGGCGCGACGGCAAGCCGCGCTTCAACAGCGAATTCGCCCGCACTCACCGCTATTTGTGCCTTGCCATGTTCGCCGGTTACTTCGCGGTGATCGCCGTGATGTATCAGGTGCCGTACATGGGGATGTATGCCTTCCTCGGCTTCACCGCCTTTGTGCTGTTCATGTTCGCCATGCTGCTGATAGAGATCCGGCCGGTCTACCGCTTCGAGGACATCGGGGTGCTGGACCTGCGGGTGTGCTATAACGGTGAGTGGTACTTCACCCGCGCGCTGTCGCCTTATGCGGTGCAGCAGTTGCTGGATGAGCCGTCCATCGGCGCCGCGTTGAAACAGAAGATGCGGGTGATCATCGGCAACAAGGGCGAAATCGACTTCTACGACGTGTACGACATGGCCTACGGAAAAAAGCCGCAGGATGAGCCATCGCAGCTGGCGGCGGCAAACTGAAAGGTTTCCGGCCGGCGGCTTGTCGATTATACTCAGCGTTTGAACGCGAAGCAGAATGAGGACCAAGCGATGAGTGATGATATTTTCGATTTTGATATCGATGCTGAACTGGCGAAAGCCGAAGAAAAAGCGGCGCAGAAGGTAAAAGAGATCCCTGAATTCCTCGAAGACGAAGCGGACTGCGAAGGTTGCAAGATCTGAGCGCCTGACCCATAAAAAAACCGCCGCGGCGGTTTTTTTTATCTCTGAGCGTCCTCGGTATCAGTCTAGCATGAATCCCCAGATGAGGAACGCCGCCACCAGAATCAGGCAAAGCGCGGACACCGTCACCAGTATTTTCCCCAGAATGTCTTTTTCTTGTTCCCGCTGCGTCACGTTGAAATTATCCAATTAAAAGTCTATGGACCAAACCGGCGATGCTGAGATCGAGCGCCGCTACGCCCAGCGCCATGATCATCATCACCGAAAGAAATCGAGTCTTGCCGTTCACATCCCTAATCCCCGTTGGTGCCGCTGTTAAATTGTTTTTATATCAAACGGATATAATTCAGCGACGCCGTACTTCATGCATCATGATAGTGATTAAGAACGTTCTTAAGGCCAGAAGTTCCCTCATCTGATAACGCGGCCGCGTTAGTCGGTCACGATCCTGACGCCTATCTTGCTGACCTGATTGCCCTCCATTTCGGCAATGGTCCAGGTCAGGCCGTCCCATTCCACCTGGTCGCCGATCACCGGTTCACCGCCGATCAGCTGAATGACGAACTGCCCCAGCGTCTGTTGCTCGTCGACATCGTCTTGCAGATTGAGGCCATAAACCTGCGAGATGTCGCTTAAACGGGCGTCGGATTGCAGGATAAAGTCGCCGAAGAAGCGTTCGTCGAGCGTCACGGCCGGCGCTTGGCTAAACAGTTTGCCGAGGATCGGCAGATCGTGCTCATGGCCGATAACGCACAGGATATCGTTCTCGCGCAGCCGGGTACTGCCGCTAGGGTGCAGCAGCTCTTTGCCGCGGAACAGGGCGGCGATGCGGGTATTGGGTGGCATTTTCAGCTCGCGCAGCGCGGCGCCGACGCACCAGTTTTCCGCCGAAAGCTGATACACAAACTGTTCCCACTGGTTTTCCGGGTGCACGTCCAGCCCAACGCGGGAGATCGGCGTCAGCGCCGGCGGCACGATCACCTTGGCCTTTTTGGCGGCGAACGACAGCGTGGTGCCTTGCAGCAGCAGGGAGACCAGCACCACGAAGAACGCCACGTTAAAGAACAGCTGGGCGTTGGGCAGCCCGGCCATCATCGGGAACACCGCCAGGATCACCGGTACCGCGCCGCGCAGGCCAACCCAGGAAATAAAGCCGCGTTCGCGCAGGGTAAAGCTGCGGAACGGCAGCAGGCCGATAAACACCGACAGCGGGCGTGCGAACAGGATCATCCACAGCGACAGCAGCAGGGCAGGGATGGCGATCGGCAGCAGCTCATGCGGGTTGAGCAGCAGGCCGAGCACCAGGAACATGCCGATCTGGCTGAGCCATGCCAGGCCATCGAAGGTTTGCACGATGCCGTGACGGTTGCGAATTGGACGGTTGCCCAGCAGCAGGCCGCACAGGTATACCGCCAGAATGCCGCTGCCGTCCAGCGCCGTGGTCAGCGCGAAAATAAGAATGCCACCGCTTACCGCCAGCAGCGGGTAGAGGCCGTCCGCCAGCTTGATGTGGTTAATCAGCGTCAGCAGCAGCCAGCCGCCGCCGAGACCGAAGACGATGCCCATGCCGAACTGCTGCATTAGATGCAGCGGGAAGGTCCAGCTCAGCGCGGTTTCCCCGGCGGCGATCATCGCAATCAGCGTGATGGTGAGAAATACCGCCATAGGATCGTTGCTACCGGACTCGATCTCCAGCGTGGCGCTGACGCGTTCGTTCAGCCCTTTGCCGCCCAGCAGCGAGAATACCGCGGCGGCGTCGGTAGAACCGATGATGGCGCCGATCAGCAACCCCTGCAGCAGATCGAGATTGAACAGCCAGGCGGCGGCCATGCCGGTCAGGCCGGCGGTGATCACCACGCCGACGGTGGCGAGAGACAGTGCCGGCCACAGCGCCACGCGGAACGAGCTGACCCGGGTGCGCATGCCGCCATCGAGCAGGATCACGGCCAACGCGAGGTTGCTGACCAGATAAGCGACCGGATAATTGCTGAAGACGATGCCACCGGGGCCGTCAACGCCGGCCAGCATGCCGATCGCGAGGAAGATCACCAGGATCGGAATGCCGAGCCGGGAAGAAAATGAGCTGAGCAGAATGCTTGCCCCCACCAGCACGGCACCGATGACGAACAAGCTGTTAATGGTGCTGGCATCCAAAATATCGTTCTCCTGAGGCTGGGGGATAGGGGGCACTGCGCGTGTTTCGATGATAACGTGTTTAGTGGGTAAAACGCCAAGGCTGATTGCGAAAACAATCGATCAATTATTACCCTTTGGTGCGATTAAACTAAGAAAGTGAGGGGAAGGGGTGAAGTTCTGCCTTTTATCCAACATTATCAGGCTGCTGTATTTCGGTTTTGGCAATAATGCCGGGTTTGCACGGCGGGAAAAACCATTAAGCCCGCGCAGGCAGGCTTAATGGTTTGCAGGCGCGGTAGGGTTAATGGTCGAGCGATTCCAGCGACCGTTTGATCAGCTCGGTGGCCAGTTTGCGTTCCGCTTCGGAAATGCCGTCGAGATTGAAGTTGGAGAGCTCAGCGACCAAAACGCTGCGTTCTTTACCGCTGATCGAAGCATCCAGCGCGGACAGCAACCTGCTGAGGATCTTCAACAGGGTGGCGTTTTCCGCTACGGCTTCCTGAGCCTGGGTGTTTTTATCGGTCATTCAAAATCCTCTCTGTCGTGACGGAAGGGAGAGACAGGTAACGCCATCGAATCAATCAAGCGATCGCGCAGCCCTTCGGGGGTTGAGCCCAATCACTACCGTAAGGCAGGGATCCGGATTTCTACTTATGCATTGCAGTTATAACGGCCAGGTTATCTATGCCGCCGTATCACTTTGCCTTAACGGACGACGTCAAGCTGAACAATGTGTGCTCTGTGTGGCATGGGGAAGAAGACGCAACCGGCAGGTTGCGCCATCAAGTATAGTGTCAGGAACAGCGGGCAGGGGCGGCGGAACCGCCCTCAGGAGATTTTTTCTTTTTGCAGACGACTATTGAAGCGAGGACGCTCCAACAGAAAATTGAGATGCAGGCGCTGTATCAGCAGATAAGCGATAATGGGCGCGCTCAAGCCAACCAGAGTGCCGAGGATCGCATGCGCCGGCCAATTGCTGACGTGCAGAAACTTGGTCAGTATGATGCGTAAACCGCTGGTGGCGAGGATATGCATCAGATAGATCACCATGCTCAATTCACCGAGTCGGCGCAGCCAGGAAAGCTTCGTTTTAGCCAACATAACCGATAGGGTGACGATGAAGAAGATGGCTTCAACCGCCAGTATCAGGGAGAAACTTCCTGCATCGGTATACAGCAAGCCGGAATAGCCGTGGAATCCCCATTGCAGCGCGATAAACGCGAACAGGGAAGCCAACAGCGAGCCAAAGCCCAGATTGGCGATATGAGAAGCGTAACGAACGGCCAAAGCGCCAAGCAGGAAGAAGATCAAGAACCGGGTGATGTAATCGAAATGGAAGGCTTTGGTGAGGTTATCTTGGTAGAGATACAGCCCCATGCTGATGACGATCAACACCGGCAGAAGATAACGGTATGCATCTTTGCTATACAGTAAAGTTGCTAACACAAAGACCATAAACAAGGCATACAAGAACCAAAACTGCGCGCGAGGATGCGTAAACAGCGCCAGGACATCGCCGAGGCTCGAAGGATTATTGGTGTAACGTGACAATAAGACTTCCACCAAGCCTTGCAGCAGCGACCAGATCACATAGGGGTAGACGATGGTATCGATCTTGCTGATGACGAAGCGAGTTTTGCCCTTTCTCTCCAGCGACTGCGTAAAAAACAAACCTGAAAGGAAGAAAAACAGCGGCATATGGAAGCTGTAGATAACGCTGTCTGTCAGTTGATAGAACGAGCCGGGAAGTTGAATGCCTGCGCTGTATAGACCGCGGTTGACGTGGCCGAAAACCACGAGAATGATGCCGATCCCTTTTGCATAATCGACCCATGCTTCTCTCATATGTGTACCTTGCCCAGAAAGTAACGCAACTAATTTATAAGTATCAATAGTGAGCGTAACAGGCAGTTGCCGTTTTGCAATGCGTCCCAGGGATTAGGATTAATATTAGGAAAATGCTCAGGGTGCTGCCGATGCCGCAGCGGTAATGGAAGGGACCATAACATTGATGTGGTTAATTTCTGGGCGATAATTCATCACCCAGAAATGGCGTAAGGCCTTATTGCGGCTTGCCGGAGAACAGGAAGCGCAGCACCGGGATGCGTTTGTGCAGCTCATATAAAGCGAAGGCCAGCGAGAACACAAACAGCAGGCCCAGCAAGAACCCCAACAGGTTGTTGCCGATATAAGGCGTCACGAAAGCGCCATATATCAGGGTCAAAGGATGGTGCACCAGATATATAAACAGCGAGGCGTTGACCAGATAGGTGATGCGCGGCGAGTGATAATTCAGCAGGTTATGCCCGAAAGAGAACACCACATTGGTCATCAGGATCCCCATTAGGGTTTTGATCACCACTTCCAGCTCGAACATATAGCTGCTGTGCGCCAACAGTTTCTGGTTCAGCATATATGCGATAAACAGCAGCAGCGAACCGAGCAGCGCCAGCGGCGAACGGCGCAGAAAAATCTCTTTAAGCCACACATACTTAAACGCATAGGCGCCGAGGATGAAGAACGGCAGGTAGAACATCGTCTCCATCACCACGAAATTGAACAGGCCATTGGATAATAGCTGTGGCGCGAAAATTAAAATAATACGGTGCGCGGCCGAATAGCATACCGCATAAATAAAGAAACACAGTGAGATGTTTCCTAATCCACGCATTCTGTTGATTAACACTGGAATAGGCTCGCGGGTTTGACGCTTGATTTTGCGGAACAGATAAAAGCAGGCGAAGGTTAACAATGACAGGGTCAATAAGAACCACAGATGAGACACCAATTCCCAAACTGTTACATTTATTTTCTGATAGAGAGAAAACTCGTCCCAGCCGTTTAATTTATCGGTGAAATATTTCAGCATGAAAAATTGCGGCACCGTAATTAGCGGGATGGAGCTCAACAGCGGGATCGCCACTCGCTCCAGCCTGACCTTCAGCCACTGATGGCGCTCGTAACGCTCGTAGAGCATGTAGGAGAAGTAGCCGGAAATCACGAAGAACACCTGCATGCGGAAGGCGTGGATGAAGTCGTTCAGCACCGTGAGCGAGAAGGAGGGCGACGCGCTGTTCACCGCCCAGGCGTGGCTGGAATAAATCAGAGAAAGGTGAAACGGAATGCCGAGCAGCATCAAATAGGCTCGGATCGAATCGAGGAAAAACTCGCGCTGTTTGCTGCCTTTAGTCATAGATTACCGCTGGTGATTTAATCGGGTGCTCATTAACACGCTTAATAAGTCGTCAAACGTTAAATTGTTATCCGGAACCCTACTATAGCCCCTCGCATTTTTCCATAGCGTCTTGTTGCGCGGCTTGCTACGCTGGTGCTCCATCAGCTGCTTAAACAATGAGCCGTAAACATGAACCATCCATTTATCATGTTGTCGGAAAGCTGAGTAATCCATTAATATGGATTTAAATGATTTGAGCACACGAATAGGGGGGGATGTGCTAGTTAATATATTATCCGGACAACCACGCGCCGCGAGCGTTCGTTGGTTAGGTGCTACCGTATTGTTCACGCTGTTCAGTTCGCCGGCATGGGCCTTTTCTATTGATGATGTGGCCAAGCAGGCGCAGGATCTGGCTGCGAAAGGTTTCGAAGCCCCGAAGAGCAACCTTCCTTCTCAGTTCCGCGAGATGAAGTTCGCAGACTATCAGCAGATTCAGTTCAATCACGATAAAGCCTATTGGAGCAAGCTGAAAACCCCTTTCAAGCTTGAGTTTTATCATCAGGGGATGTATTTCGATACGCCGGTGAAAATCAACGAAGTCACCTCTACCAGCGTAAAACAGATCAAGTACAGCCCGGATTACTTCAACTTCGGCTCGGTCAAACACGATCCTGAATCAGTGAAGAACCTCGGCTTTGCCGGCTTCAAGGTGCTCTACCCGATCAACAGCGCCGACAAAAACGATGAGATTATGAGCCTGCTGGGCGCGAGCTATTTCCGCGTGGTGGGTAAAGGGCAGGTTTACGGGCTTTCCGCTCGTGGCCTGGCTATCGATACCGCTTTGCCTTCCGGCGAAGAGTTCCCGCGTTTCCGCGAATTCTGGGTTGAGCGTCCGAAGCAGGGCGACAAACATCTGGTGATCTACGCGCTGCTGGATTCCCCGCGCGCCACCGGCGCTTACCGTTTCACGGTGATCCCGGGCCGTGACACCACCGTGGACGTCGAGTCCAAAGTGTTCCTGCGCGATAAGGTGGGCAAATTGGGCCTGGCGCCGCTGACCAGCATGTTCCTGTTCGGCCCGAACCAGCCGTCGCCGACGCTGAACTACCGCCCGGCGCTGCACGATTCCAACGGTCTGTCTATCCATGCCGGCAACGGCGAGTGGATCTGGCGTCCGCTGAACAATCCTAAACACCTGTCCGTCAGCACCTATACCGTTGAGAATCCGAAAGGCTTCGGTCTGCTGCAGCGCGGTCGCAACTTCAAAGAGTACGAAGATCTGGACGATCGTTACGATCTGCGCCCGAGCGCCTGGATCGAACCGAAAGGCGACTGGGGCAAAGGCAAGGTCGAGCTGGTGGAGATCCCAACGGCGGATGAAACCAACGACAACATCGTCGCGTTCTGGACGCCGGATACCTTGCCGGAAGCCAAAAAACCGCTGACGCTGAGCTACCGTCTGAACTTCACCCGCGATGAAGACAAACTGCATTCGCAAGACATCGCCTATGTGGCGCGGACCATGCGTTCGACCGGTGACGTGAAGCAGTCCAACCTGATCCGCGAGCCTGACGGCAGCGTCGCCTTCCTGGTCGATTTCGTCGGCCCGGTGCTGAAAGCGCTGGACGCCAATACGCCGGTCGCTTCTCAGATCAGCATCGGCGACAACGGTGAAATGGTAGAAAACAACGTCCGCTATAACCCAGTGACCAAAGGCTGGCGCCTGACGGTGCGTCTGAAAGTGAAAGACGACAAGAAGCCGGTAGAAATGCGCGCGGCGCTGGTCAATGGCGATAAGACACTGTCGGAAACCTGGAGCTATCAGCTACCTGCCAATGAATAAGCCTACTCAACCCGCCCAGGATTATCTTGCGGCGCTGCCTCTGACCGCCGAGCGGTCGGAGGCGCTTACCCCTAAAACGGCGGATGACGCTCAGGCTCTGGAGGCGCTCCATCGGCAGATGGGCGCCGCCGACGCCAACGTCAATAGCCTGTCGGCGGATGACGTGGCGCTGGCCTCGGTCAAACCGCGTATCGAAAGCGCCTGGCCGGATGCGGTCAGCGATGACGACTTCGATACCGACGCCGAAGGGCGCGCCATTCTGAAGGCGACGCCGCCGATCAAACGCACCACCATGTTCCCGGAAGCCTGGCGCACCAACCCGGTGGCGCGCTTCTGGGATTCTCTGCTGGGGCGGTCGCCGCACAATCGGCACGCCACCAAAGAGGAGGCCGAGGCCGAGAACCGCTGGCGTACCGTCGGCTCCATGCGCCGCTATGTGCTGCTGGTGCTGATGCTGGTGCAAACCGGCATCGCCACCTGGTATATGAAAACCATCTTGCCTTACCAGGGCTGGGCGCTGATCGATCCTATCGCCATGCTGGACCAGGATCTGATGCAGTCGGTGCTGCAGCTGCTGCCGTATGTGCTGCAAACCGGCATTCTGATCCTGTTCGCCGTGCTGTTCTGCTGGGTCTCGGCCGGTTTCTGGACCGCGCTGATGGGCTTCCTGCAGCTGCTGATCGGCAAGGACAAATACAGCATTTCCTCCACCATCAAGGGCGATGAGCCGATCAACCCGGCGCACCGCACCGCGCTGATCATGCCGATCTGCAACGAAGACGTCGAACGCGTGTTCGCCGGCCTGCGCGCGACCTATGAGTCCGTCGCCGCGACCGGTCAGCTGGAACACTTCGATATCTACGTGCTGAGCGACAGCTACGATCCGGACATCTGCGTGGCCGAGCAAAAGGCGTGGATGGAGCTGTGCCGCGATGTCGACGGCCACGGCCGCATCTTCTATCGCCGCCGCCGCCGCCGCGTCAAACGCAAGAGCGGCAACATCGACGACTTCTGCCGTCGCTGGGGCGGTGAGTACAGCTACATGGTGATCCTGGATGCTGACAGCGTGATGAGCGGCGAATGCCTCACCGGGCTGGTACGCCTGATGGAAGCCAACCCGAACGCCGGCATCATCCAGTCCGCGCCGAAGGCGTCCGGCATGGATACCCTGTACGCGCGCGTGCAGCAGTTCGCTACCCGCGTTTACGGGCCGCTGTTTACCGCCGGTCTGCATTTCTGGCAGCTGGGCGAGTCGCACTACTGGGGCCATAACGCCATCATCCGCGTGAAGCCGTTTATCGAGCACTGTGCGCTGGCGCCGCTGCCGGGCGAGGGCTCCTTCGCCGGTTCTATCTTGTCGCACGACTTCGTTGAAGCGGCGCTGATGCGCCGCGCCGGCTGGGGCGTGTGGATCGCTTACGATCTGCCGGGCAGTTACGAAGAGCTGCCGCCGAACCTGCTGGATGAGCTGAAACGCGACCGTCGCTGGTGCCACGGCAACCTGATGAACTTCCGCCTGTTCCTGGTGAAGGGCATGCACCCGGTGCACCGTGCGGTGTTCCTCACCGGCGTGATGTCCTACCTGTCGGCGCCGCTGTGGTTCATGTTCCTGGCGCTCTCCACCGCATTGCAGGTGGTGCATACCCTGATGGAGCCGCAATACTTCCTGCAGCCGCGGCAGCTGTTCCCGGTCTGGCCGCAGTGGCGGCCCGAGCTGGCGATAGCGCTGTTCTCCACCACGCTGGTGCTGCTGTTCCTGCCGAAGCTGCTCAGCATCGTGCTGATCTGGGCCAAGGGGGCGAAAGAGTATGGCGGCGCGTTCCGTTTGTTCATTTCGATGCTGATGGAAATGCTGTTCTCGGTGCTGTTGGCGCCGGTGCGCATGCTGTTCCATACCGTGTTCGTGGTGAGCGCCTTCCTCGGTTGGGAAGTGGTGTGGAATTCGCCGCAGCGTGACGACGACGACACGCCGTGGGGCGAAGCGTTCCGCCGCCATGGCTCGCAGATGTTGCTGGGCCTGGTGTGGGCCGGCGGCATGGCGTGGCTGGATCTGCGTTTCCTGTGGTGGCTGTCGCCAATCGTGTTCTCGCTGATCCTGTCGCCGTTCGTGTCGGTGCTGTCGAGCCGCGCGACGCTGGGCATGAAAAGCAAACGCGCCAAGCTGTTCCTGATCCCGGAAGAGTACAATCCGCCGCGTGAGCTGCTGGCGACGGAAGAGTACCTGCATCTCAACCGCAACCGCGCGTTGACCAACGGCTTTATGCACGCGGTGGTCAACCCGTCCTTCAACGCGTTGGCGACGGCGCTGGCGACGGCGCGTCACCACCTGCGCGCGACGCTCGATCGCAATCGCGAGGAGCGGGTAAACGAAGCGTTGCAGCTGGGGCCGGAGAAGCTGGTGAAGGGCAAGCGTCTGGAACTGCTGAGCGATCCGGTCACGCTGGCTCGTCTGCACCAGCGCGTCTGGCTGCTGCCGGAAGGCGCCGCCTGGCGTGAACACTACCAGCAGTTGCCGCACAACCCGCTGGCGCACCCAAGGGGCCGGCGTTAATCGCTTAACGGCAACGCTTAGACGGGGAATGCGCACGGCGCGTTCCCCGTTTTTTTTACCTTTTGCCTGAGCGCGCCGGTGCCGGTGAAAAAAGGGAACTGTGATAGACTGCGGCCGATGCGTTGTTCACTCGCGAAACAACCCCTTTCTCAGAGTCAATGTCGTGAAGCTCTCTTCCTACTTTCGCCTGGCCTGCGTGACGGCCGGCGTGATGGCCCTAACCGGCTGCGGCAGCATCATCAGCCGCACCGTGCCCGGCGCCGGGCACGGTCACCAGTATTATCCCGGCGTGCAGTGGGATCTGCGCGATACGCCCTGGCGCTACGTCACGGTGATAGACGTGCCGCTGTCGATGGTGGTGGACACCTTTATGCTGCCGTTCGATGCGCAGCATGGCCCCTACGAGTAACTTCGTTCAGCGGGTGGCGAACACCACCAGCTGGTAGCCTTTCTGCCCGCAATGGAAAGGTGCCAGCGCCGTCATCCCCAGCCCTTGCACGTGAGCGGCCAACGAATGCGGATTGTCGTCGTCGATAAACAGTGCGCCCACGTCGTAATCATGGCGGGTGTGCGCTTTGACTGCGGCGTAGAGGCGCTTTAATACGCCTTTGCCGCGCCAGGCCATGCTGAGGCAGACCGGGCCGTAGAGAAATACCCGCTGCTCACGCAGCGGCCGTCCGGCGAATGAGTGCGTGGCGAGCGTCGCCAGCATCGCATCCACCACCGGCGGCCGCGGCTGCGCGTCGGCGGGCATCAGGCAAACGAACCCCGCCAGTTGGCCTTCCTGTTCCGCCACCCATATGCCGATGCTGCGGTTGATCGCCGTCAGCTGCGCCTCATTCATGCGCGATACGATAAATCCCTGCCGTTTTTGGCGCTCATCGAGCGCTTCCGGCACGTTTTCCGCCTGCAGTTGCAAAATGGCGGGGTAGTCGGTGGGGCGGGCCTGGCGAATGTTCATGCTGCCTCCTTGGCGTTCAAAGCGTCGTGCGGGTTAACGTTCATCCCACTCATCGGCGGCGGCCTGGCCTTCTTCGGTATCCAACGGCGGCTCGAGCTGGAAGTCGCCTTCCTCCCATTCGTACAGGGTGTTTTCGTCTATCCACTCGGCGGTGATTTCCACCTCGTCGTAGTCACCGTCGAAGATCGCCTGCGCCGCCGCACCGCTGCGCAGCGTCAGGCATTCCACCGCCTCGCCTTCTTCTTCGAAGAACTCCGCCTGCCACATCGTGTCGCCATCCTGCATCACGTACTTTTGCAGATTGAACTGCTGCGGCACCGGCGGTTCGTCACCGCCGCCGCCTTCGGCGGTGTCGAGAAACTCTTCGCGTGCGGCCTCGATGGCTTCTTCCAGGGTTGCATACAGGCTCATGTTCGCCTCCGTTGACAATGAGAGTAAAGCGTCCGGCGTGCTGCCGGCGCGGTGGGGGAAAACGTCAAAACTAATTGTTGTCTCACTGGCGCAGGATGCAAATTTTTTTGTTGTCCGCTCTGCGACGACGGTTGTCCGCAAAGCGGGAGAAGCAGGCGCGGAGGCGGGAAATAATGACGGTATCGTTCACTCAGGCATCAGGAGAAGCCCATGCTAATCGACCCTTCAAGCAAATACCGACCGTTCCCGCCGGTGACGTTACCGGATCGCCAGTGGCCTTCGCGTACCCTGCGACAGGCACCGCGCTGGTGTTCCAGCGATCTGCGCGACGGCAACCAGGCGCTGGCGGAGCCTATGGATAACGCGCGCAAGCGCGAGTTCTATCAGCTGCTGTTGCAGTGCGGTTTCAAAGAGATCGAGGTGGCTTTCCCTTCGGCGTCGCAAACGGACTTCGACTTTGTGCGCGCCCTGATCGACGAGCGGCTGATACCGGACGATGTCACCATTCAGGTGCTGACGCAGTCGCGCGACGATCTGATCGACCGCACCTTCGAGGCGCTGCAGGGAGCGCCGCGGGCTATCGTGCATCTGTACAACGCCACGGCGCCGATGTTCCGCGACATCGTGTTCCGCCAGGATAAGGCGGCTACCGTGGCGCTGGCGGTGAACGGCGCGCGGCGCATTCGCCGGCATTGCGAGGCGCAGCCCGATACCGTCTGGTGCTTCGAATATTCGCCGGAAACCTTCTGCTTTACCGAATTGGCGTTCGCGCTGGAGATCTGCGAAGCGGTGGCGGATGTTTGGCAACCGGGGGCACAGCGGCCGATGATCATCAACCTGCCGGCGACGGTGGAGGTGAGTACGCCCAACGTGTATGCCGATCAGATCGAATGGTTCTGTCGCCACTTCAGCCGTCGCGCTGATGTGACGATCGGCGTGCACCCGCATAACGATCGCGGCACCGGCGTCGCCTGCGCCGAGCTGGCGCTGCTGGCCGGCGCCGATCGGGTCGAAGGCTGCCTGTTCGGCAACGGCGAGCGTACCGGCAACGTCGATCTGGTCACGCTGGCGTTGAATCTCTATACCCAGGGCGTGGCGCCGGGCCTGGACTTCAGCCGCTTGAAGCAGGTGGTGGAGGTGGTGGAACAGTGCAATCAGCTGCCGGTACATCCTCGCCATCCTTATGCCGGTGAGTTGGTGTTTACCGCCTTCTCCGGATCGCATCAGGATGCGATCAAGAAAGGCTTCGCCGCGCAACGGCAGCGGCAAGATGGCTGGTGGCAGGTGCCTTACCTGCCGCTCGATCCCGCCGATGTCGGCTGCAGCTATGAGGCGGTGATCCGGGTTAACAGCCAGTCCGGCAAAAGCGGCGCCGCCTGGCTGTTGGAGCAGAACCATGGGCTGGCGTTGCCGCGCGGTTTGCAGATTGATTTCAGCCAGGTGGTCCAGCGGGCGACCGACGGCAGCGGTAAGGAAATGAGCGTCGCGCAGCTGTGGCGCTTATTCCGCGACACTTACGGGCTGGTGGAGCAGCCGCGCTTGCAGCTGTTGAGCTACCAAACGGAAAGTCACGGCGTGGAAGCGTACAGTTTCAGCGCGCGAGTCGCCTGGCAGGGGGAGCCTCTGCAGCTGCAGGGGGCCGGCAACGGCCTGCTTTCCAGCGCGGTGGATGCGCTGCGCCAACGCTTCGGTTTGCCGTTGGCTATCGAAGATTACCACGAGCATACGCTGGGGCATCAGAGCGACAGTCGAGCGGTGGCTTACATTCGCTGCGTTTTGCCGTACGGCGAGGCGAGCTACGGCGTTGGCATCGACGTCGACTCCGCCAGCGCTTCGCTGCAGGCGTTGTTCAACGTCGCCGGGCGCTATCTGGCGTCAACGTCGGCGCGGCCCGGCTGAAATAGTCGCTGGGCGCGACTCCCAGCACCCGGCGAAACATGGCGCTGAACGCGCTGGGGCTGTCATAGCCGAGATCCAGCGCCACTTCCAACACCGAGCGTCCGGTCGCCAGCGCGTTCAGCGCCGCCAGCAAACGGGCGCGTCGCACCCAATCGCCAAAACGCAGCCCGGTTTCTCGCTGGAAGCGCCGCGACAGGGTGCGTCCGCTGACATTGAGGCGTTCGGCCGCCTGTTCCAGCGTCCAGGGCTGCGCCAGCGTGGCCTGAATATGGCAGCACAGGGCGAGCAGCGAGGCCTCGCGCGGTTCGGGCAGGTGCAGCGGCAGGCTCGGCAGCACCCGTAATTCATCCAGAATCAACTCCATGATGCGCTCGTCGCGCCCGCCGCTGGGGTAGCCGGGCGCAATCTCCATCGCGCTGATAATCAGCTCGCGCAGCAGCGGCGACACCTGCACTACCTGGCACTGAGCCGGCAGATCGGCGCGCGCCAGCGGATCGATGAACAACGTCCTGGCCGCTACCTGGCCGGTGATGCGTAGACTGTGCACCACTTTCGCCGGTACCCAGACGCCGCGGCCGGGCGGCACCACCCAACTGCCGAGCCGGGTAGTGACCTGCACCACGCCGCTCAGGGTGTGGATCAGCTGCGCGCAGTTATGGTAGTGCTCCGGCTCGCTGTCACCATGATGATAATCCCTGGCTAACGGCCGGACAGGCTGATCGGGCGGCAGAACGTCGTGAAAAAACAGCATCGCTGGCGCCCTCCGCGCGGCAAAAGGATAAGACCAAACAGCATGCCATGCGGCGTTATTTCACGCCAGCCTGTGGCTTTGCGTGCCAATACTTTATAAAATAATATTATATAATTTTGTATATTGATGGAGGGGCAATGGATATTGACGCGATGCGTAAGGCGGCGGTGCAGGCCGGCGCGATGCTGCGCACCCTGGGTAACGAAGATCGGCTGCTGCTGCTGTGCCGGCTCAGTCAGGGCGAGATGGCGGTGAGCGAACTGGCGCAGGCGCTGGATATCCGCCAGCCGACGCTGTCCCAGCAGCTTGGCGTGCTGCGGGAGGAAGGGTTGGTGTCCACCCGGCGCGCCGGCAAGCAGATTTACTATGCGGTGGCCGATGCCAAAGCGCTGGCGCTGCTCCATACCCTGTATCAGCTTTATTGCCCACCACCGGAGAACCGCGATGACCATTGACTGGCAACACTTCACGCCTTATTCCGCGCTGGCGGGCGGGGCCATTATCGGCGGCGCGGTGGCGCTGCTGCTGCTGTTCAACGGCCGGATCGCCGGCATCAGCGGCATTACCGGCGGTGTATTGAGTGCCGCTGGCCAGGAGCGGGGCTGGCGCGCCGCATTTATTGGCGGGTTGCTGCTCTCTCCCTGGCTGTATGCTGCCGCTGCGGCTTTGCCGTCCGGTGAGATCGCGGTCGGCAACGGCGGGCTGGCGGCCGCAGGGCTGTTGGTGGGATTGGGCACTCGATTGGGCAGCGGTTGCACCAGCGGGCACGGCGTGTGCGGCGTCGCACGGTTGGCGCCGCGTTCGCTGGCCGCCACGGCGGTGTTTATGCTGCTGGGCTTTATGACCGTGTGGTTGATGCGCCACCTGGCGGGAGGTTGAGAATGCTGAAAACGCTGTTGGCGCTGCTGAGCGGCGTCATTTTCGGTCTGGGGCTGATCGTCGCCGGCATGGCCAATCCGGCCAAAGTGTTGGCGTTTCTCGACGTTACCGGCGCGTGGGATCCCTCGCTGGCGTTGGTGATGGCTGGTGCGATCGCGGTGGCGGCGCCGGCCTTCCTGTGGGCGAGGCGACGAGAGCGTAGCCTGTTGGGGGAAACGCTGCAGATCCCGGCCGCCGGGCGTCTGGATCGTCGTTTGCTGGCGGGCAGCGTGCTGTTCGGCATCGGCTGGGGCATCGCGGGTATTTGCCCCGGTCCAGCCTGGGTGTTGGCCGGGGCGGAGATAAGCCGGGTATGGCCGTTCCTGCTGGCGATGCTGGCGGGCATGGCGCTGTATGACGTTATCATGAGGAGGAGGAGGACATGTCGATAGCCAAAGCGGTGTTGCGCATCGCGCGCCCGACCGATCGGTTGCAAGAGATTGCTACGCTGTATTGCCGCGGGCTGGGGTTCGAAAAGCTGGGCGAGTTTGTCGATCATCAGGGGTTCGACGGCATGATGATCGGGCATCCGCAGCATGCCTACCATCTGGAGTTCACGCAGCATCGCGGGGTACGGGTCGGGCAGGCGCCGACGCAGGATCATCTGCTGGTATTTTATCTGCCGGATGAGAACGAATGGCGGGCCGCGTGTGAGCGGATGCGGGAGGCGGGATTCTTATCGGTCGCCGCCTATAATCCCTATTGGGATCGGGCGGGGCAAACCTTTGAAGATCCTGATGGCTACCGGGTGGTATTGCAGCATCAGGCCTGGCAAGCATAAAAAAACCGGCGCATCGAGCGCCGGTTTGCGAGATAAAACGGGCTATCCGTCAGGCGTTGGTCGCCGGTTTTTGCGCGCTCTTGGACTGGGTATTTTCCAGCATGCGGCGAATCGGCACGATCAGCACGATAAGCACGGCGGCGCAGATCAGCAACGCGACTGAGCAGCGGGCGAACAGATTCGGCAGCATATCCAGTTGGTCGGCCTTGACGTGACCGCCGATCAGACCGGCCGCCAGGTTGCCCAACGCGCTGGCGCAGAACCACAGCCCCATCATCTGACCGCGCATTCTCTCCGGCGCCAGCAGCGTCATGGTGGCCAGCCCGATCGGGCTCAGGCACAGCTCACCCAGCGTCAGCATCAGAATGCTGCCCACCAGCCACATCGGCGATACGCTGGCGCCGCCGTTGCTCAGCACATTCTGCGCGGCCAGCATCATCAGGCCAAAACCGCCGGCGGCGCACAGGATGCCGATCACGAACTTGGTGATGCTGCTCGGACGCACGTTATTGCGTGCCAGTGCAGGCCAGGCCCAGCTGAAGACCGGCGCCAGCAGGATGATGAACAGGGCGTTGATCGACTGGAACCATACCGCCGGGATCTCGAAGTCGCCGATCATGCGATTGGTGTAATCGTTGGCGAACAGGTTAAACGAGGTCGGTTTCTGTTCAAACGCTGACCAGAAGAACGCGGCGGAGATCAGCAGGATGAAGCACACCAGCAGGCGTGCGCGCTCTTTGCGGCTCAGGCCGGCAAAGGCGAACAGATAGATGAAGTACAACGTGACCGACGCGGCGATCACATACACCAGCACGCTGGCCACCTCGACCGGATTGATGACGATAGTGCCTTGGGCGATCAGCACGATGACCGCCACCAGGATGGCCGCCAACGCCAGCAACCAGGCACCGACGCCTTTTTTCTTCGCGACCGGGCTGTTCCAGGTGGAGTCCAGGCCCACTTCGCGGTCATAGCGTTTCATCGCCGGGACGGCGAACACCCGGAAGATCACCAGTGCCACCAGCATCCCGATACCGCCGATGCCGAAGCCCCAGTGCCAGCCGTGTGACTTGATCAGCCAGCCGGAGATCAGCGGGGCGATGAACGAACCGATATTGATGCCCATGTAGAACAGCGAGAAACCGCCGTCGCGACGCGCATCGCCTTTCTTGTACAGCGTACCGACCATCACCGAGATACAGGTCTTGAACAGGCCGGAACCGAGCACGATGAACATCAGACCGATGAAGAACAGGTTGGTGCCCATCACTGCGGACAGCGCGATCGACAGGTGGCCGAGCGCGATCAGGATCGAACCGTACCAGACGGCCTTGCGTTGGCCGAGCCAGTTGTCCGCCAGCCAGCCGCCCGGCAGCGCCGCCAGGTACATGCTGCCGGCGAAGATGCCGACGATCGCCGACGCGTTCTCGCGCGCCAGGCCCAGGCCGCCGTCGTACACCGTGGCGGCCATAAACAGGATCAGCAGCGGACGGATGCCGTAGAACGAGAAGCGCTCCCACATTTCGGTGAAGAACAGAGAACCCAGCGGATAGGGATGGCCGAAGAAGGTCCGGCTTTCTGACTTATTGACAGAGGATTGCATAACGATTTCCCAATAAAAGGCGCTGCAAGGCTGCAGCCCGTACTGTGGTATGTATGTGTATTTAATGAAGGCGATCCGCCCAATGCGGATTACCCGACAAAACCGCGGCTGCAACGCTGATAAACCGTGGAAAGCGTGCTGACCTTTTCTTCACTTGGCCGATGGTTCACATCTGGCGTGATATTATTTAACCATTTGATAACTGGTCGTTGGTTTTGTCTAGTACCTGTATCCCATTTTTTAGACGAAAAGTCGACAAGCATCTCCTTTTCTGGTTTTTCTGTTGGTTGTGACAGGAATATGATTGACAGCGGGTTTTATGCGCTGAAAGTTAATTATTTGTTGATAAACAAGATGTTGTATTAAGAAAGTTCTGAGTTAGGTGAAAATTCACCGGCGGCGAGAAAGCATTATTAAAAATAGGGGAAACGCGCCGTTGATCCGGCCAACGGCGGAAACTGGCGATAAATGCAGCTATTGCTCTTCCTGCAGCGTATCTTCCCGCATATAGCCCGGCCGTCGTCGCAGACACCACCAGGAATAGCCGGCGTTGAACAGCACCACCAGCGCGGTGACGCCGAAGACCGCGCGAAAACCGTAACCGGCGGAGACTGCGGCGCCGAGCAGCGGGCCGCTGACGTTGCCGACGTCGCGGAACGACTGGTTATAGCTGAAAATACGGCCGGCCACCTGATTGGTGCAGTTATAAATCAACAGCGTCTGTACCGCCGGCAGCAACGCGCCGTCGGCCGCCCCCAGCAGAAAACGCAGCACCCCGAGTTGCCACGGCGTTTGCACGAACGCCATCGGGATCAGCAGCAGCACCGAAACGATCAGCATGAACACCAGTATGCGTTCCGGGCCGATGCGATCGCCCAGCTTGCCCAGCCGCGGGGCGCTCATCAATGCCGCGACACCGGGCACCGAGGCGATCAGCCCGCTGATAAACGCCAGATTGTGGGTGGCGCCGGCCAAATCGCGCACATACAGCGTTAGGATCGGCGCGATCGAGCCGGTGGCGATCTGGATGATCATGGTGGTGACGAACAGGCTGAGCACCAGCTTCGGGTTTTTCAGCGAAGCGAACACCTGTTTTGCGTGCAGCATGTCGCGCTTTTGCACCGGGGTGAATTGTTCTTTGACATACAGCAGCGTCAGCACGAAGCAGACGAACAGCACCGCGGCGGTGATATAAAACACCGGGCGCAGGCCGTATAAATCGGCCAGCAGCCCCCCGATCAGCGGGCCGACCAGCGCACCGCCGACGCCGCCGGTGGACAGGGTGCCGAGCGCCCAGCCGCTGCGGTTGCGCGGCACCTGGGTGGCGATCAGCGCGTTGGCGTTGGGAATGAACCCGCCGAGCAGCCCCAGCACCGCACGCAGCGCGAGAAACTGCCAGACCGTTTGCGCCATGCCCATCAGCGCCATGACGATCGCCATACCGAGCGCCGAACGCAGCAGCATCAGTTTGCGGCCGCGTCGATCGGCCAGGGCGCCCCAGAACGGTGCGGCGATAGCGGAAAACAGGAAGGTGATGCTGAACAGCAGACCGGACCACATGTTGAGCGCCTGATGGTCGGTAACGCCCAGCGTCTCTACGTACAGCGGCAGAAACGGCATCACCAGGCTGAAGGCGGCGCCGGTGAGAAAACATCCCAGCCAGGCGACGAAAAGATTGCGTTTCCAGTTAACGGGGTCTGCTGCCGAAGCCATAAATGTCCACTGCCGAAAGGTGACGCGTTTTGCCGGTGGCGAGATGATGGGGCAAAACGTGAAAGTTAGCGTGGTAAGTATGCGCCGCAGGCGCGGCGACGGCAAACGAGGGGACGCAGATAGGGCAAAAAATGAAATAAAGTTTTAAAAATGGCGTTTAAACCTTATTCCGCGCTTGGCGCGCGGAATTTACAGCGTTTTATAGTCCGGCCAGCGCCTCGAAACCGGCGGCGGTGGTGGTGGCGCTAAAGTCGGTGACCTCGTAGTGGGCCACGGCGTTGAACGGATCTTCGGCCAGGATGGCGTCCAGCCGAGCACGCTCAATGCCTTTGGCCAGGATCACGCCGCCGGTGCGGGGATTCTTGCGGCCGGAGGCGACGAAGGTGCCGTCCTGAAAATATTTCTTAAGCCAGGCGATGTGGCCTTCAAGGTGGCTGTCGACGTCGGCGATCGGGCGATGGTAGGTCAGGCTGACAATATACATGGCGGCTCCAAGGGTGGCGGCAAAAGCATTACCATCCCACCCTCGCCGGCGATTCTCAAGGGGCGCGCAATAAAAAACCCGCCGGCGGCGGGTTTGCGTGATCAGTACAGCGAAGGCTCGCCTTCCGGGCGGGTCTTGAAGCGGCGGTGCAGCCACATGTATTGGTCCGGCGCCATCAGGATCTCTTTTTCCACCACTTTATTCATAAAGGCGGCGGCGTCGAGTTCGTTGTCCAGCGGGAAGTTTTCCACCGCCGGCTGCATGATCAGCTCATAGCCTTTGCCGTCCGGCAGGCGACGCGGGGTGAACGGAATGATCGCCGGTTTGCCCATCCGCACCAGCACGTAGCTGCCGGTGGTGGTGGCGGCTTTATCCACCGCGAACAGCGGCACGAAAACGCTGCTGCGCGGGCCGTAGTCGTGATCCGGCGCATACCAGATGATATCGCCCTGTTTCAGGGCGCGGATCATGCCTTTGACGTCTTTACGATCCAGCATCGATTTGTTGGAACGCATCCGGCCCCAGGTTTGCAACCAGTCCATCAGCTTGTTGTCGTGCGGGCGGTAAACGCCGATGCCCGGGTTGTGAATGCCGAAGATGCGCGCGCCCAGCTCCAGCGTCAAAAAGTGCAGGCCAATCAGCAACACGCCCTGATGGTTGTCGCGCGCTTTTTGAATGTGCTCCAGGCCGCTGACCTTGAACCAGCGCTCGATGCGCCAGTTCGGCCAGAACCACGCCATGCCGGTTTCAAACAACCCCATGCCGACCGATTCGAAATTCTTTACCACCAGCGCATCGCGTTCAGCCTGCGGCATGTCTGGAAAACAGAGTTCGAGGTTACGTTGGGCGATAACGACGCGCCGCTTGAGAAAGCGCATGGAAAATCGCCCGATCGAGGTGCCGAGCCAGTAGATGACGGGATAAGGCAGCAACACCAGCAGATACAGCAAGCCGATGCCTACCCAGGTCAGCCAGTAGCGCGGGTGCAGTAAGGAGCGATTGAAAGTAGGAACTTGAGTCATGGGTTCTCTGTTTTAATACGGTTGTTTAAGTGTAATGACAGAGTCATAGCATGGTCTGACGGCCGGGTGGGCTCGGTCGCAAGGTTCTTTTCTGCCGATTGTTTGCGACTATTGTGGCATTTTTCTGACGATCCGGGAAAACACAACGCATTAAAATCCCTTTTTGGGCGTTAAATATGCATCGAATGCCGAATTTTTCCACAATGTTTCCTGCCAAAAGCCCATGGCGATATCATTATCAGGAAGGTCAATACGGTGGCATCCGGGATGAGTGCGCGATGCAGGTATGCGCACGCGAGCGCCAGGGCTGCGCGGCGGCGGTTTTTCGGGTATGATGTGCGCCGCGCGCGGGCCGGCTGGCTGCGCGCGGTAATCAGTCACCTCCCGAAAGACAGGAAAGTACACCATGCCAGTGTTACATAACCGAATTTCTAATGAGGAACTGAAGGCGCGCATGCTGGCGGAAACCGAGCCGCGCACCACAGTTTCTTTTTACAAATACTTCTCCATCGACGATCCCAAGGCGTTTCGCGACAGCCTGTACGTTCAGTTCGAAAAACTGAAGGTGTTCGGCCGCATCTACGTGGCGAAAGAGGGTATCAACGCGCAGATCAGCGTGCCGCAGCATAACTTCGACGCGTTCAAAGCCGCGCTGTTCGCCTCGCACCCGGCGTTGGATCAGGTCCGCCTGAATATCGCGCTGGAAGACGACGGCAAATCCTTCTGGGTGCTGCGCCTCAAGGTGCGCGAGCGCATCGTGGCTGACGGCATCGATGACGAGAGCTTCGATCCGAGCAACGTCGGTGAGTATCTGCAGGCCGATCGCGTCAATCAGATGATCGACGATCCAAATACGGTATTCGTCGATATGCGCAACCACTATGAGTACGAAGTCGGTCATTTCGAAAACGCCATCGAGGTGCCGTCGGATACCTTCCGCGATCAGCTGCCGATGGCGGTGGAGATGCTGCAGGACAGCAAAGACAAGAATATTGTCATGTACTGCACCGGCGGCATTCGCTGTGAAAAAGCCAGCGCCTATATGCTGCACAACGGCTTTAAAAACATCTACCACGTGGAAGGCGGGATTATCGAGTACACCCGCAAAGCGAAAGAACAGGGGTTGCCGCTGAAGTTTATCGGCAAAAACTTCGTGTTCGATGAGCGTATGGGGGAGCGCATCTCCGACGATGTGATCGCCAACTGCCACCAGTGCGGCGCGCCGTGCGATACCCATACCAACTGTAAGAACGACGGCTGCCATCTGCTGTTCATTCAGTGCCCGAGCTGCGCTGCCAAGTTTGAAGGATGCTGCAGTGAGATTTGCCGCGAAGAGCTGAAGCTGCCGCGCGAAGAGCAGCGCGCGCGCCGTGCCGGCCGCGAAAACGGCGTCAAGATTTTCAATAAATCGAAAGGATTGTTGCAGACCACGATGCACATTCCGGCACCGGAAGAAGAAGGCCCAGCCCGCTGAGCCTGAGGAACCGACAAGCCCGGCCGCCAAGCCGGGCTTTTTTTTATTTCTCGCGCACGCCTTCTACGGAGATGATCAGCTCAACGTCTTGCGACGCCGGGCCCAGATCGGTGGTGATGCCAAAATCTTTCAGCTTGATCTTGCCGTTGGCTTCAAAGCCGGCGCGGTAGCCGCCCCACGGATCGTTGCCCTGGCCAATCAGTTTGGCATCGAGCGTAACCGGTTTGGTGACGCCGTTCAGCGTCAGGTTACCGACCACCGCGTAACCGTCGCCGCTTTTCTTCACTTCGGTGGATTCAAACTTGGCTTGCTTGTTCTTCTCCACGTTGAGGAACTCGGCGCTGCGCAGGTGCTTGTCGCGCTCGGCGTGGTTGGTGTCGACGCTGGCGGTATTGATGGTCACGTTGACCTTGTCCTTGGACGGATCTTTCTCGTCGAAGGTGAAGCCGCCGTCGAAGTCTTTAAAGCTGCCGTACAGCCAGCTGTAGCCCAGGTGCTGGATGCGGAATTCGATAAAGGCGTGTTGGCCTTGTTTATCGATCTTGTAGTCTGCCGCCAGTGCGGAACCGGCGCTCAGCAGCAGGGCGCCTGCGGTCAGGCCCAATACGGTCTTTTTCAACATAGCAATCTCCATAAATCCAAAGGTTAATCGGCGCTGCTACCCAGCATCCGTTTCAAAGTGACATCACGATCGATAAAGTGATGTTTAAGCGCGGCCAGCCCGTGCAGTACCGAGAGCACTACCACGGCCCAGGCCAGGTAAAGGTGTATGGCGCCGGCGGTGTCGGCCTGTTCCGCCATGCCGGTCACGGTGGCGGGCACGTTGAACCAGCCGAACACGCTGATCGGTTGGCCGTCTGCGGTGGAGATCAGATAGCCGCTGATCAGAATGCCGAACAACACGGCGTACAGCGCCAGATGCGCGAGGATGGCGCTGACGCGAGTGAGGCGGCCATAGCTGGCCAGCGGTTTGGGCGGCGGTGAGACAAAGCGCCAGACCACGCGGATCACCATCACGATGAACAGCAGCGTGCCGATGCTTTTGTGGATCTCCGGCGCCTGATGGTACCAGACGTCGTAATAGCCCAGCGTGACCATCCACAGGCCGAGTGCGAACATGCCGTACACCGTCAGCGCCACCAGCCAGTGGATCAACACTGACACATGGCCGAAACGATCGGCGGTATTTTTCCAGAGCATCCTGTTTCCTTCGATTACCGATTGGCTGGCTGCAATAATTAAACTTTAGGAAACATAAAATCAATAATAAATTTAACTATGTTACTACTTTGAAATATTAGTCAGTGAATTTGTTCGAGATGTTCGGAGTTAATCAGATAAATCGTTGGAGATAATATTATTTCGCTCACGAGAGGTTTATGCTAGTCATTGAAAAATGGGGCTATTATCTATTAATGTCAGCTTTTGTCATTTTACGTAAACCCCTCGTGAGTTGCCCGACGAGATTATTTGTTGGCAAAGGTTATGCCTATTTATTGCGGCGCAGGGCAGGGCGGAAAGATTAACTTTGTCGAACGGTTGCGCTAAATCCCCTGCGGTGCAGCGGCGGATTTTGCTACCATTAGCGCCAAGAGCCGGCGCCCTGGCGCCGGTTAACCCAGTGAAATAACAAGGAAACGTCATGGGCCGAACCCGTGTGACCGACAGCAGCCTGCGTCTGGCCGTCCTGCTGGCGATGTTGGTGATCATTTTGGCCGGGGTGAAAGCCGCCGCCGACATTGTGGTGCCGTTTTTGCTGGCGGTATTTCTCGCCATGGTGCTGAATCCGCTGGTGGCGATGCTGGAGCGTAAACGGGTGCCGCGTATCGTCGGGGTGACGCTGCTGGTGACGGCGGTGATCGTGGTCGTGATGCTGTTTATCGGCATGCTGGGGGCTTCGCTGAACGAGTTCGCCCGTTCGCTGCCGCAGTATCGCGGCATGATGATCGAGAAGCTGCGTGAGCTGCAGCATTACGCCGACCGTTTCAATATCAGCCTTTCCAGCGAAGCGATGCTGCAGTATGTCGATCCCAGCGCGGCGATGAATCTGGTCACCCGCATGCTGGGGCACCTGTCTGGCGCGATGACCAACGTCTTCCTGCTGCTGATGACCGTGGTGTTTATGCTGTTCGAAGTGCAGTTGCTGCCTTACAAGCTGCAGCAGGCGCTGGATAAACCGAACGAGGGGCTCGCCGCGATGCGGCGGGCGTTGGATGGCGTGACGCGCTATCTGGTGATTAAAACCATCATCAGCCTGGCCACTGGGGTAATCGTCTGGATCTTCCTGGCGGCGGTCGGCGTGCGTTTTGCCTTTATCTGGGGGCTGCTGGCATTTCTGCTTAACTACATTCCCAACATTGGCTCGGTATTGGCCGCCATTCCGCCGCTGATTCAGGCGCTGTTGTTCAACGGATTAGGAGATGCGCTGGTGGTGGCGGGCGGCTTTATCGCTGTCAACATGGTGATCGGCAATATCCTCGAGCCGCGCGTGATGGGGCGCGGGCTGGGGCTGTCGACGCTGGTGGTGTTCCTGTCGCTGATCTTTTGGGGCTGGCTGCTCGGCCCGGTGGGCATGTTGCTGTCGGTGCCGCTGACGATCGTGGCGCGCATCGCGCTGGAGACTACCGAGGGCGGCTATCGGCTGGCGGTTATCCTGGGGGACGGCCGCCCGCCGCGCCAGCCTCCGGCGGCGCCGGAGTGAGGTAATTTCTTGTGGCCACGTTGAGCCGTGCGTTATTAATGAATTTTGAATAAGCCACCCAACGGTGGCTTAACGCTTCTACTGCTAATGCATACTGTGAACATTGGCCATTCAGTAAATACTACAGCCACTTAGACCACCTTACATAGGCGACACAAACGACAATGGCCCAGATGAGGGTGAGATAAAAACCAGTCTTTGGAAACACTGAAACGAGAATAACCCCGCCGACAATAATGAGTACGATAGGGATTAGGTAAGCGAACGAGTTACCCAGCCATTCAATCAACCACTTCATTTTGTGAGGATCTTGTTCATCAGGAAAATGATTTCCTCTTCATTATTAGATCCTGAATTAGTTAGGTAGATGATTTTTTTCATTTCTGGCTCGATCATAAAGTACAGCAATTCTAGGTTTTCTTTGTAGAGAGCAGAGTAATAGTTAGGATCTGAAAATTGAAGTTTTCTTGCAGAAATGGCGGCTGTTTGCATTTTTCCATAGAAACTTAAAACGCTTACGGCAACTAAACTACTTTTATTGATGATGTTAATATGTGATTCTTTGAAGTCGTGGGATTCAGTAATTAGTTTTGCGATCGTATACGCAACTGACAATTTAGAAAACTTTTCTGATGCATGGTTAGCAAGTTTTTCAGTGATAGCTTGCATAATTTTATGCTGACCTGGGGCACTGATCCTACTAAGCTTAATATTAAAATAGATTTCCACCATATCCAGTACTACGTCTTTTCGCTGGTACACCTGCCGAATTGATAACAACATGCGGGTATCTTCTTGCCTCAACTGCTTACATACGTCTTTGTAGTCATCAAACAGACAGGAACCATACCAACTTGCTCGCTCGGCACCAGACCTAAAACTCTGTACAGTACTGGTAGTGTCTTTCTTGAGTTGTCCAAGGGACCTCTCAATACTTAGGGCAATGGCTCGGTCTGCCTGCATCTTTAACTTGAGATAGGACATGCGTTATCATTTCCTTTGATGTAGAATCCATTAGGCGATTATATATTGAACAGTAAATAATGCAAGGATGACCAATGAAGAGAGTAATTGCATATATAGTATTGACTCTGATCTACTTTGTCGTACTGGCTGAAGTGGTTTTCAGGCGTCTATCAGAGGATACGTACTTAAAGATGGCGAAGATCTCAAACCCACTAGGTTTAATGAGCTCATCGTTTGACTCTCTAATTGTCATGCTCATTTTATTATCGATCGTTATTTCTTGGGTAACGATGCGTCTTATCTCAAAGCGTAGAGATTGATAGCTTAATAATGTCCGGCGCCCTAATAAAAGGGTATCTCAGGACTAATGAATTAGTATTACCGGAAAAATTACCTTTTCCTCCATTGCATTTTATTTATTGGGAACCCCGTTGAATAATAGTTCATCCACCGCAATCGTCTCCGATGTCGTCGGCGTAAGGAATATTTTGCCATTCACGCCGGGCTGGGCGGCGTGGTGCAGCGCCGCTGCGTACTGACGCAAAGGATAAATCGCGGCGGGCGGGCGCAGCGCCAGCTGGCCGCGTCGCAGCAGCAGGAATAACTGATAAAACGCCGTCTGCCATTGCGCCGGCGCTGCCTGTGCGTTCCATTTGCGCAAGTGGAACAGCGAAGCGCGCAGCTTTAACTCGTCCACCACGCGCCGCCAGTCTACCTGGCGGCCGCTCAGCAGGCCCAGCGCCACAAAATCGCCGCCGGTGCGGACCGCCTGCGCCAACTGCAATCCGTCTTCTCCGCCAATGCAGTCGATGGCCGCTCGGGCGCCAAAATTCGTCATTTCCGCCAGCTGCGGCGCTTCGATAACGCGCCAGGCGCCGGCGGCCAGCAACGCCTGGCGATGAGCGGCATTGCGCACCACGACCGCCAGACGAATGCCGCGCAGCGCCGTCAGCTGCGCCAGCAGCAGGCTGACAGCGGAGCCGCCGCCGTTGAGCAGCAGTACGTCGCCGGCGCTGAGCGGCAGCCATTGGGTCAACAGCACCCAGCAGGTGAGCGGGTTGATATAGATTTGTGCTGCGCAGGCGTCGTCGATGTCGTCCGGCACCCAGACCACCCGATCTTCAGGCAGCGTGACGAACGTTTGCCAACTGCCGT
Organism: Serratia sp. CY52157; assembly: GCF_052168495.1. Lineage (NCBI taxonomy): Bacteria > Pseudomonadati > Pseudomonadota > Gammaproteobacteria > Enterobacterales > Yersiniaceae > Serratia > Serratia sp. CY52157. The sequence goes on from NZ_JBJNMO010000001.1 coordinate 232,261, forward strand.
TACCTGCTACCGCCAGCGCGCGTCGGCCCGTTGAATACCCATTCTGCGGATTGACGACGACGCCCACGCCTTCATATCCCGGCACCTGAGGAAGGGCGATGCGGTGCGCGTATTGGCCGTGGATCGGGATCAGATCGGAAGGGTTGAGCGGGGCATAGCGCATCTGCAATAACCGCTGTCCGGGGCGCAGCAGCGGTCTGCTCATCTGCTGGAATTCCAGCACCTGGGCGGGATCGCCGAAGCGGCTGAAGCTCAATCGGGGAAATAACGGCGGCATGGATTACATGACGAAGAAGAAATAGACATCCAACGCCAGCAGCACCAGCCACAGACAAAGGTACAGCACCAGGTGCTCACGCACATTGTTGACGATAGCCGCCAGTATTCGGTTTAACATTTCAGCCGCCTGAAGAGAAGGACCCTTGATTATAGTCCTTTTCTCGGCGTCATTTATAGCGCGCCGCGCGTGAGTGGCGGGAAAGTGGCGATAAAAAAGCCTGCGTTATCGCAGGCTTGAGGTTACACGGCCAACAGCGCCAGCGGCGTTGAATTCGCCGGCGTGCTCGGCGGGTAGAAATAGCGCAGCACGTTATACAGCGAGTAAAACTCCAGCCGGTTGCGCGCGTTAATCTTTTCCGTGATGTGACGCTTGTGCACATAGACCGTATGGGAGCTGATCTGCAGTTTTTTCGCAATGCGGTAGTTAGGCATCTCTGCCATCCAATACTTCATTACCGTCAGCTCCTGCGGGCTGAACAGGGAACGCTCTTCGCCGTCATCGGCCAGCGCCAGCGGATTCTCGCGCAGCGTGCGTAAGGTGAGCGGCAGAATGCTTTTATTGAACAGAAAAGCGTTATCGGCGATGCGCATTGGCGCTTCGCTGTAAGGGTAAGGTGTGTCGAGATAGATAAATAGCAAGGCGGACTGGCTGGCTTCCATAAAGGCCTGCAGTTGCGCGTCCGCTTCGTTATAGCGGCATTGGTTGCTGAGGTTCACCAGAATGTGGCTCGGCTGAAAGCTGGCCAACAGCGATGTAGCGTATTCAATGCTGTGGCAGCACTTGATCGTCGTGATCCCACTATCAGCAAAGTAGCTGGCTATACCGACCCGGGTGAAGCAGCATTCGTCCACGACAAGTAGTTTCATGGTGACGTCCTTGTTGAAAGCCGATGGAGCATATCTTCTGTAAAATAGGACTTACACTGCAAGTGTTCAATTCGGAAATTCAACTGCTGAATATAAGAAATTTCCGTTATCAGGATTTTTACTTGGTATTTAAAAGAGTTAGCAGGTTAACAAATTGTAACTGCCAAATTTCGCTGTCCAGTGCCTGAGGGGGACTTGGACAGCGAAATCCTTCGCTCAGCTAAATCGTTTCAGACCAAAGCTTGAGACGTCAACCGGCGGCGCTTTGTCCTGCGCGAACAGCGCGGCGATCTCGCCCAGAGCGCTGGCGAACTTGAAGCCGTGGCCGCTCAATCCGCTGATGACCATCAGGCGATCGCAATCCGGCAGGGTATCGATAATAAAGTCTTCGTCGGGGCTCATATCATAGCTACAGGCTTCACCGTGTAAACATACGCCTACACCCGGCAAAAATTGCCGCAGGAAGGAGAAAACTTCCGTGCCGTCGCTGGCGTAGCTGCCGAAGGGTTTGCGCTGCTCGGGGGCATCCATCGGCTGGCCGCCGTCATGTTTGCCCACTTTCAGGCCGTCGTTATCCGCCGGAAAACCGTAATAGTGCGTGCCGTCTTGCGCTTCGACGGTAAAGGCCGGGAAACGATTGTTCACGCTGTAGCGGCCATCTGCCTGATGCCAGGAGAAGACTTTGCGCAGTGGCGCGATCGGCAGTTGCGGTAACAGCGCTTTGACCCAGGTGCCGGCGGTGATCACCGCTTTTCGCGCCGTGAAACGCCCTTCGCCGGTGATGACCTCAACGCCGCCATCGATGGGTTCTACCGCGTTGACCGGGCAGTTGAACAGCTGGCTGCAGCCGGCTTCTTTCGCCAGCTTGATCAGGCTGGTTATCGCCAGCTCGGCACGCAGGAACCCCGCGTCTGGCTCGAATACGCCGACATAACCTTCCGGTGCTCGGAATTCCGGCCAGCGCTGATTGATCTGTTCGGCGCTGAGGGGTTGCGCGTTCAGGCGGAATTTTTGCGCGCTGAGCTGCGCATTGCGAATGAATTCGGAGTGCTGTGGCCCCAGGTTGAGCACGCCGCACGACTGGAACAGTTCCTCGCCGGATTGTTGAATCAGCGCATTCCACAGCGCCTGCGCGCGCAGCACCAGCGGCACGTACTTTTCGCCTTCGCCGTATGCGTGACGGATAATGCGGGTATCGCCGTGATGGCTGCCGTTTCGGTGCGGAGGGATAGCGCTGTCGATCATCAGCACTTTCAAGCCGGCCCGCGTGGCATAATAGCCTGCCGCCGCGCCGACGGAACCGCTGCCCACCACAATCAAATCATATTCCACGTGCCAACCCTCTCTGATAGCGATTTCTTATGCCCCCATGATAAAAGGTTGGCGGACGCAATGCACTGATTGAACGGCGAAAGGCGAAGAAAAGGCGCCGGGAAAGGTCGCGGCGCCTTAGGGGGTAGGAGACGATGAATCAATGTTTTCTGCGATCAAGATCCTGGTAATCCGTAGCTTCAATCTTGGCGATGCCGGCCTCTAAGATATTGATTAATTGACGGGCGACATCTGTGGTCAGCCAAAGCGTTCGGTCTACTTGGGCTTCTTCGGGCGTTTGGTCTAGTGAAGACAGGTAATGAAGGCGTATCATCATGGCGTCGTAAACGTCGACAGTACTGATATCCCAACCGACAAGCGGGTGCGTCTGAATTACTTCATCATTTCTGTCCATAAAGACCCCTTATTGAGTAGTAACTACCGTGAGTGACTAACGAGGATCAATGCGGCTCATCATCATGAGAGCAATTACAGTATACGCATCCGCTTTCATCGGTGGAGGGGTTGTCACCTAAAATTGCAAAATAAATATTTATTTGAACAATTATTCTACAAATTCGGGTGCGAACGCGCGATGAGTAAAGCCTGTGGCGTTATTCCGCGCCGCCGGTGGGTGGGGCGGAGCCGTGCAGACATTTTTCCAGTTCTTCTGCCAAGTGCGCGAAATGTTTCTGCGTTTCGGTGTCGCGATTCTGGCTTTGCGATTCCAGCCTCAGGCTGTGGATCAGCCGTTGGTTGGCTTTGTCATCCAGGCTGAAGGCCAGGTAAGAGAAGGCCACTTCCAGTACGTTCAAGCGTCTTTTCTGATCGGCAATCAGCGCCAGCAATTCGCCAAACGTCATTGCGTCTTCGGATTTCACCTTGTCCGGGGCCATGCTTACTCCTTTGCGTTAAATACAGCGCTGAGGCGGATTTGGTTCCAGAGTAAGGGTAAGCGATGAATGGGCAGGGCGCCAGAAACAAAAAAGCCGGAGAGCGACCCCCGGCAAAAAAAGCATTGCAGTGTTATTCTGCGCTGAACCATTCGTCCGCGCTTTCCCAGGTTTCCTGAAGGATTTCCTCAATCAGATCCCGGTCGGTTTTGGCGCCCCCCAGCACGGAGAGCCCGTTGGCGCCGGCATAACGGACGTGCACGACGGCGCCTGGAAACTGGCGATTGACCCGTTTGCCCAGCTCGCTGGTCAGCGCCTCAATGGCGCCCGACGGCAGCGGCCGGGTTTTATCTATAGTGACTTCAACACGCATAATTGCCCCCGAAGCGATTTACTGTTTATTTATACAGTTAACCGTAAGCGAGGGCAAGAGGGCGAAGCAAAAATATCAGCCTTTCAGCGACCAGTTCAGGGTTTCGCCGGCCAGGAATGGGATCACGGATTCATTGCCCAGGGCGATCTCTTCCGGCTGGGTGGTCGGCACGCGCTGCAGTTCGATGAAGTCTTCGTTGAGCGGCAGGCCATAGAAGCGTGGGCCGTTGAGCGAGCAGAAGGCCTCGAAGTGCTCCAGCGCGCCGAGCTGTTCGAAGACGGCAGCGTAAGCCGGGATCGCATTCGGCGCATTGAAGCAGCCGGCGCAGCCGCAGCTGGACTCTTTGCGATGCTTGAGGTGCGGCGCGGAGTCGGTGCCGAGGAAGAAACGGTCCGAGCCGCTGGCCACCGCCTGACGCAGCGCTTGCTGATGGACGTTGCGCTTGAGGATCGGCAGGCAGAACAGGTGTGGGCGAATGCCGCCGACCAGCATGTGGTTGCGGTTGAACATCAGGTGCTGCGGGGTGATGGTGGCGCCGAGGAAACGGTTGCCTGCCTGCACGTACTGCGCCGCTTCTTTAGTGGTGATGTGTTCGAAGACGATTTTCAGTTCCGGGAAGTGACGGCGGATAGGCTCCATCACCTGTTCGATAAAGCGCGCCTCGCGGTCGAAAATATCGACGGCAGGATCGGTCACTTCACCGTGGATCAGCAGCGGCATGCCGATTTTTTGCATTTGCTCGAACAGCGGGTAAATGCCGGTCACGTCGCTGACGCCGTGGCTGGAGTTGGTGGTGGCGTTGGCCGGATACAGCTTGGCGGCGGTAAACACCCCTTGCTCGAAACCGCTGACCAGTTCACTGGCCGCCAGAGAGTTGGTCAGGTAACAGGTCATCAGCGGAGTGAAGTTGTGACCCTGCGGCACTGCCGCCAGAATCCGATCGCGGTAGGCGCGTGCGGCGGCCACGGTCGTCACGGGCGGAACCAGGTTCGGCATCACGATCGCCCGGCCAAATACCTGGCTGGTATAGGGCACCACCGTTTTCAGCATCTCATCGTCACGCAGGTGGATATGCCAGTCGTCTGGGCGGCGGATTTTCAGAACTTGAGGTTGTGCGGTCATCTAGCTAGGCTCCGGCGGTCAAATACGTCTAATGAAAAGCGAATAATGGGTTTATTCACGCCGGGGTGTAAGGATAAGCGGAAAGTGCCGCAGATGCATCTGTTTGTTGGCGACAAGTTGAAATCAACGGCGCAGCAGGCGCATAGTGACAAGGATTTCAACGATGCCGACGCCAATAGCGTCGACTTTCATCAAGTGGAAAGGGAGAAAACAATGGAAGTACGCGTTATCGCCACCCTGCAAGCGAAAGCGGGATTTGAGGCCGCAGTCAGTGAAGCGGTGCACGACATTCTCGAGCCGAGCCGCCAGGAGCTGGGTAATCTGCAATATGATTTGCATCGCGATCTTGAAAAACCGGGCACCTTCGTGTTCTTTGAGCGTTGGGCCAGCAGCGAAGCGCTGGATAAGCATAATGAGACGGCGCATTTTCAGCAGTTCGTCAGTCGACTTGACGGCAAGTTGGAAGTTCTGGACATCAAAAAACTGAAAAAGATCGCCTGAGCTTTTTGCAGGCAAGAAAAAACCCGCCGTCGGCGGGTTTTTTTAGGTGTGCAGATTAACTTATTCGTTAACCGGCTGCGGCTTGGTGGCCGGCGCGGTGGCCTGGCTCACTGCCGAGTGACCACCGGCTGAACCTTTGCCTTCAAAGTTGAAGGAAGGGCGCTGCCAGTCGCTGTGCTTGCGTTCTTCCGGCACGTAGGCCGGCGCAGGCGCTTTGGTCATCGGCGCAGTGGCGATGTGTTTGTACAGCGCGTCCTGCACGGCTTTCACCGGTGCCGGCTGCTGAGCAACCGCAGGCTCGGCGGCCGTTGGTTCCGGCGCTTTTTCTACCGGAGCGGCTGCCGCTGCAGGTGCGGCTTCTACCACTGGCGCTTCTTCCGCTGGCGCGGCTTCTACCGGTGCAGTTTCGACCACAGGCTCGTCTTCCGCTGGCTTAGCTTCAACCACTGGCTCTGCCGCTACGGTTTCAGCTACCGGCTCAGCTTCCACTGCAGGAGCAGTCTCTTCCGCTTTCGGTTCTTCAATCGCAACCGTTGCCGGGGCGGTTTCCACAGGCGCCGGGGTTTCCTCGGCCGGGGTGGCAACAACCGGCGCTACGACTGCCGCTTCTTCCGTTACGGTGACGGCGGCAGTTTCAACGGCGGCTTCTGGTGCCGGTTCGTTGACGCTGGCCGCGGTCTGAGTTTCTTCCACGGCAACGCTGTGCTGTTCAACCGCTGCGGCGACAACCGGCGCCTGCTCTACGGCTTCGGTTTGCACTTCGGCATCTTCAACCTGAGCGACCGGGTAGCTTACCCAGACTTTGCCTGATGCCATTTCCGGGGAAGCGAATGCGCCCACCAACGGCATTGGGGATTGCAGTGGGTAACGCTCGTCGCGGTAACGACGGCGACGCTGGCCGCTGACGCGCAGGTGACGCGGTGAACGACGGGAACGACGCGGCATGCCTTCGCCGTTGCCGCGGTTTTCGCCCTGGGCATCGTCTTCCGCCTGAGCGGCAACGGTTTCCGGCAGCAGCTTCACGCTGTCGTCGGCGGTTGGCTGCGCATCTTCGGCTTTCGCTACCGGCGCTTTCGGCGCCAACAGCTCTTCCGCTGCGCGCTGCAGCTCTTCTTCCGCGGACAGGATGCGCACTTTCTGCGTCAGAGGGCGGCGCTGACGGCGCTGCATGTTCTGCTGCTGGCGTTCTTCCTGCTCTTCGTCGGTGCTCTCGACCGCGTCAACGCTTTCCAGCGCTTTCACTTCCTGCTGAGCCTGACGTTTCTCTTCCTGACGACGACGCTGGCGTTCAGCACGCTGTTCACGGCGCTGCTGCTGATCTTCGCGCGGCGCTTTAGCGCTTTCTTCCGAGGCAGTTTCCTCCGCTACCGGCGCGTTCTGCTGCTGGTTGCGGCGGTTACGGCGCTGCTCATCGCGGGATTCACGCGATTCACGGCCTTCACGGTTCTCACGCGGTTCACGGTTGTCGCGTTCGCGATTGTCACGGCCTTCACCGCGCTCTTTACGTTCGCCGCGTTCCGGACGATCGCCACGGTCGCTACGCTCACCGCGCTCTTTACGGCCGGTGCCTTGACGGCGCTGACCGCGACGATCCTGACGACGGTTTTCACCGTTGCCTTCCGCCTTCGGCGTTTCGGCCGGTTTGGCTTCTTCGACGGCAGGTTGTTCTTCACCGGCGAACAGGCTCTTCAAACCACCGAACAGGCGGCCCAGGAAGCCCGGCTTGGCGGCGGCCGGCGCTGCGGCTTTAGCCTTGGCGGCTGCAGCGACAGGTTTGGCAACGGCGACGGGTTCTTCAGCCGGCGGCGGCACATCGGCGGACAGGGAGAAGGAAGCCAGGGCCGGTTGCTCCGGACGCTTGCGTTCCATCGGCGCATCTTCCAGCGGACGCTCCATGTCTTCTTCGTGCAGTTTCGGCAGCAGGTAGCTGAGGGTAGAGGTTTCCTCGCCCTTGCGTACGCGCAGCACCGAGTAGTGCGGGGTTTGCATTTCATCGTTCGGCACGATGACGGCTTTCACGCCACCCTGACGTTTTTCGATCGCGCTGACGGATTCACGCTTTTCGTTCAGCAGGTACGAAGCGACCTGAACCGGTACGATAGCGTGAACTTCTTTGGTGTTTTCCTTCAGCGCTTCTTCTTCGATCAGGCGCAGGATGGACAGTGCCAGCGATTCGTTGTCGCGGATGGTGCCGGTGCCGTTACAGCGTGGGCACACGTGGTGGCTGGATTCACCCAGCGACGGGCTGAGGCGCTGACGCGACATTTCCAGCAGGCCGAAACGGGAGATGCGGCCGATTTGGATGCGCGCGCGGTCTTGACGCACGGCGTCGCGCAAGCGGTTTTCCACTTCGCGCTGGTGGCGTACCGGCGTCATGTCGATGAAGTCGATGACGATCAGGCCGCCGAGATCGCGCAGGCGCAGCTGGCGAGCGATTTCGTCCGCCGCTTCCAGGTTGGTGTTGAACGCCGTCTCTTCGATGTCGCCGCCGCGGGTTGCGCGTGCGGAGTTGATGTCGATGGCGGTCAGCGCTTCGGTGCTGTCGATGACGATCGAGCCGCCGGACGGCAGGCGCACTTCGCGCTGGAAGGCTGATTCGATCTGCGATTCGATCTGATAGTGGCTGAACAGAGGAATTTCACCGCTGTACAGTTTGATTTTGCTGCTGAAATCCGGGCGGCCCAGCGCGGCGATGTGCTCTTTGGCCAGATCGAGAATTTTCGGGTTGTCGATCAGGATTTCGCCGATGTCCGGGCGCAGGTAATCGCGGAAGGCGCGCACGATAACGTTGCTTTCCTGGTGGATCAGGAACGGCGCAGGGCGGCCTTCGGCGGCTTTTTTAATCGCTTCCCAGTGCTTCAGGCGGAAGGAGAGATCCCACTGCAGCGCGTCGGCGGATTTGCCTACGCCCGCGGTGCGAACGATCAGGCCCATGCCGTCCGGCAGTTGCAGCGAAGAGAGCGCTTCTTTCAGCTCGGTGCGATCGTCACCCTCGATGCGGCGAGAAATACCGCCGGCGCGCGGGTTGTTCGGCATCAGCACCAGATAGCTGCCCGCCAGGCTGATGAAGGTGGTCAAGGCGGCGCCTTTGTTGCCACGTTCTTCTTTGTCTACCTGAACGATGACTTCCTGGCCTTCGCGCAGCACATCTTTGATGTTCGGGCGGCCATGGGAAGAGTAATTGCTAGGGAAGTATTCGCGGGCGATTTCTTTAAGAGGGAGGAAACCATGTCGTTCTGCGCCGTAGTCCACGAACGCTGCTTCAAGACTTGGTTCAATGCGGGTGATTTTGCCTTTGTAAATATTCGCTTTTTTCTGCTCATGACCCGGACTTTCGATATCCAAATCATACAGCCGCTGTCCATCTACGAGGGCAACACGCAACTCTTCCTGCTGAGTTGCGTTAATCAACATTCTTTTCATCTTAACTTACTCGTTATTTTTACATTATCGACAAAGCTGCGGGCAAAATAACCTCATGGCCGGAGTTAAACCGAAAGCCCCGTGTCTTCTCGCAAAGCCGTCAACCTCACGGTTGTCGCCTGCATAGGGGCGCATTATCTCGGTAAGCCTGCTTTTCTTTGTGAAAGACAGCACTTTTACTAGGGGAATAGCCTCTGATTTACGTCGACAGATCTGATTCCATTTGCCGGCCAAGCTGCAACCCGCAGCCCGCTAATTGTTTGATTTCGCATTACGTCTTACGCCATTGCTGCGTTTTTGCGCGATCAGACAAATTTTATAATTCCACCGTTTTCCCTGTTTAACGAGAATCAACGCGGAAAGTGACTGCATTATTCCACTGCTGATGCCGTTATAGCAAGGTGACTTTTCCTTAACTGCGGAAGAAATCGCAAACGTTCAAATCGGCTTGCTGCCTTATTGTCCGCTGGGGTTTCGCCCGCCGTCAGAGAGACAGTTAAGCACAGAAAAAGATGTGGCGCTATTCACGCGCTCTATTTAGAATCCCGCACCATGAAAACGAACAATCCAGCAGTACAATTCATCACGATTTCCGACGACGAAGCCGGTCAGAGAATCGACAACTTTCTGCTCGCTCGCCTGAAAGGCGTGCCGAAGAGCATGATTTATCGCATCGTGCGCAAAGGCGAGGTGCGGGTTAATAAAGGGCGCATCAAGGTCGAATACAAATTGGCGGCCGGCGACGTGGTGCGCGTGCCGCCGGTGCGCGTGGCCGAGCGCGAAGAGGCGCCGGTGTCGGCGAAGCTGGATAAGGTGGCGGCGCTGGCCGACTGCATTCTGTATGAAGATGACCACCTGCTGATCCTCAACAAGCCCTCCGGCACCGCGGTGCACGGCGGCAGCGGCCTGAGCTTCGGCGTGATTGAAGGGCTGCGGGCGCTGCGCCCTGAGGCCCGTTTCCTGGAGCTGGTGCATCGGCTCGATCGCGATACCTCCGGCGTGCTGTTGGTTGCCAAGAAGCGTTCCGCGCTGCGTTCGCTGCATGAGCAACTGCGGCTGAAGGGCATGCAGAAGGATTATCTGGCGCTGGTGCGCGGCCAGTGGCAGTCCCACTGCAAGGCCGTACAGGCGCCGCTGCTGAAAAACATTCTGCAAAGCGGCGAACGTATCGTGCGCGTCAACAGCGAAGGCAAGCCTTCGGAAACCCGCTTCAAGGTGGAGGAGCGTTACGAATTCGCCACCCTGGTGAAGGCCAGCCCAATCACCGGGCGTACCCACCAGATCCGCGTGCACACTCTGCATGCCGGGCATCCGATCGCCTTTGACGATCGCTATGGCGACCGCGAGTTCGATCGTCAACTGGCGGGTACCGGCCTGAAGCGTCTGTTCCTGCACGCTGCGGCGCTGCGCTTCGAGCATCCGGCCACCGGCGAAACGATGCGTATCGAAGCGCCGATGGACGAAGAACTGCGTCATTGCCTGCAAGTGCTGCGCCGGCAGGCCGCCAAATAATCCGCGTCACACCAGCGGGTTGATGCCTTCAGCCCGCAACATCTCCAACAGCGCAATCAACGGCAGGCCGATCAGGGCGTTCGGATCCCGGCCTTCCAGCCTGTCGAACAACGCGATCCCCAACCCCTCGCTCTTGAAACTGCCCGCGCAGTTCAGCGGTTGCTCCAGACGCACATAGGCGGCGATCTCCGCTTCGCTCAGCGCGCGAAAATGCACGTGGAAAGGCTCGCACAGGGCCTGCAGCTGCTTGCTGCGGCCGTTGTACAGCGCCAGGCCGGTATAGAAGGTCACGGCCTGGCCGCTTGCCTGGCGCAGCTGCGCGCGGGCGTTTTCCTCGGTATGGGGCTTGCCGGTGATGCTGCCATCGATCACGCAGACCTGATCGGAACCGATGATCAGATGCTCGGGGTAGGCGAGGGCCAGCGCCTGAGCCTTCGCTGCCGCCAGGCGCAGCACCAGCGCTTCCGCGCCTTCGCCCGGCAGCGGGGTTTCATCCACCTCCGGCGCGGCGCAGTCGAACGGCAGCTGCAGTTTCTCCAGCAGCATTTTTCGATAGGGGGAGGTGGAGGCTAAAAGCAATCTCTGCATAATTTTTTTCGCAAACCGTAGCGTAAATGGGTACGGCATTTTAAACTGTCGGCCGCTGTGGAAGCGAATATTGGTGAAAGGAGCCGTTTTACGGCCTTTTTCTTTGACTCTATGTCGTTACAAAGTTAATATGCGCGCCCTATGCAAAAGGTAAAATTACCCTTGACCATTGATGCGGTACGTACCGCTCAGAAACGCCTGGACTATGCTGGTGTCTATGCGCCTGAGCAGGTTACTCGTGTTGCCGACTCCGTGGTCAGTGTGGATAGTGATGTTGAGGTGTCGTTGTCGTTTAATATCGACAATCAACGCCTCGCGGTGATAACAGGGCATGCGGACGTCACGGTAACGTTGATGTGCCAACGCTGTGGAGTCCCGTTCGAACATCAGGTTCACACAACATATTGTTTTAGCCCGGTCGTCAATGATGAGCAGGCTGAGGCATTACCGGAAGCGTACGAACCGATCGAAGTTGACGAGTTTGGCGAAGTCGATCTGTTGGCAATGATTGAAGACGAAATTATTCTTTCACTGCCTGTCGTTCCGGTACATGAATCTGAACACTGTGAAGTGTCCGAAGCGGACATGGTATTCGGCCAACTGCCTCCCGAGGCGGAGAAACCGAATCCGTTTGCCGTATTAGCCAGTTTAAAGCGTAAGTAATTGAGGAGTAAGGTCCATGGCCGTACAACAGAATAAACCAACCCGTTCCAAGCGTGGCATGCGTCGTTCTCACGATGCTCTGACCACGACTACTCTGTCTGTAGACAAAGTATCCGGTGAAACTCACCGTCGTCACCACATCACTGCCGACGGTTTCTACCGCGGTCGCAAGGTTATCGGCTAAGTAGCGATACCTTGACTCGTCTAACCCTGGCGTTAGATGCAATGGGCGGGGACTTCGGTCCCTGCGTCACAGTGCCTGCTTCGTTGCAGGCACTGGCCTCTAATTTACAGCTTCATCTCTTGCTGGTCGGTAATCCCGACGCCATCTCCCCTTTGCTTGCCCACGCCGATCCGGTTCTTCTGGAGCGTCTGCAAGTCGTGCCCGCCGAGTCTGTGATCGCCGGCGACGCCAAACCCTCACAAGCGATACGCGCCAGCCGCGGCACGTCGATGCGCATTGCGCTCGAACAGCTCAGCAGCGGCAACGCGCAGGGCTGCGTCAGCGCCGGCAATACCGGCGCGCTGATGGGATTGGCGAAGCTGTTGGTCAAGCCGTTGGAGGGCATTGAGCGCCCGGCGCTGATGACGGTGATCCCGAACCAGCAGCGCAGCAAAACCGTGGTGCTGGATCTGGGCGCCAACGTCGAGTGCGACAGCACCATGCTGGTGCAGTTTGCCGTGATGGGCGCGGTGATGGCGGAAGAGGTGATCGGCATTGCGCAACCGCGGGTGGCGCTGCTGAATATCGGCGAAGAAGAGACCAAAGGCCTGGATAATATCCGCGAAGCGGCCGCTGTGCTAAAAAATACTCCGGCAATCAACTATATTGGTTACCTGGAAGGAAACGAACTGCTCACCGGCAAGACCGATGTGTTGGTCTGCGACGGCTTCGTGGGCAACGTCACGCTGAAAACCATGGAAGGGGTGGTCAGGGTGTTCTTATCGCTGCTGAAATCGTCCGGCGATGGAAACAAGCGAGCCTGGTGGCTGAAATTGTTGGGCCGTTGGTTGCAAAAACGGGTGGTCAAGCGGTTCGGCCACCTGAACCCCGACCAGTATAATGGCGCATGTCTGTTAGGATTGCGCAGCACCGTAGTCAAGAGCCACGGCGCTGCGAACCCTCACGCGTTTGCAGTCGCAATCGAACAGGCTGTGCAGGCGGTGCAGCGGCAAGTCCCGGAAAGGATTGCTGCGCGCCTTGAGGCTGTATTACCTAAGAGTGACTGATCGTACATGTATACAAAGATTCTCGGTACGGGGAGTTATTTGCCCGTACAAGTGCGCACCAATGCTGATTTGGAAAAAATGGTGGATACCTCTGACGAGTGGATCGTCACGCGTACCGGTATTCGCGAACGTCGCATCGCCGCTGCGGATGAAACCGTCGCGACGATGAGCTTCCAGGCCGCTGAGAAAGCGCTGGAAATGGCAGGTGTGGCTAAAGAAGACATTGGGCTTATCGTCGTGGCGACCACCACGACGACTCACGCGTTCCCGAGTGCGGCGTGCCTGGTGCAGCAAATGTTGGGCATCAAAGACTGCGCGGCGTTCGATCTGGCTGCGGCCTGCGCCGGCTTTACTTATGCGCTCAGCGTGGCCGATCAGTACGTGAAAAACGGCGCGGTCAAACATGCGCTGGTTATCGGCGCGGACGTCTTGTCGCGCACGCTGGATCCTGAAGATCGCGGCACCATCATTCTGTTTGGTGATGGCGCAGGGGCGGTGGTGCTGGGGGCTTCTGAAGAGCAGGGCATTCTGTCTACCCACCTGCATGCCGACGGCAGCTACGGCAGCCTGCTGACGCTGCCTTACAAGGATCGTCAGAATCAAGACAAGCCGGCCTATGTCACCATGGCGGGCAATGAAGTCTTCAAGGTTGCGGTCACCGAACTGGCGCGCATCGTCGATGAGACGTTGCAGGCCAACAACATGGACCGCAGCGAGCTGGATTGGCTGGTGCCGCACCAGGCCAACCTGCGCATCATCAGCGCAACGGCGAAAAAACTGGGCATGGGGATGGACAAAGTGGTGGTGACGCTCGATCGTCACGGCAACACCTCTGCCGCCTCGGTGCCTTCCGCACTGGACGAAGCCGTGCGAGACGGGCGAATTCAGCGTGGCCAGCTGGTGCTGCTGGAAGCCTTCGGCGGCGGCTTTACCTGGGGCTCGGCGCTGGTTCGTTTCTGATTTGAACAGGAATAAAAAATGACGCAATTTGCTTTTGTTTTCCCGGGCCAGGGGTCACAGGCCGTTGGCATGCTGGCCGAATTGGCCGCACAGTTCCCGATCGTCGAAGAGACTTTCGGCGAGGCCTCTTCCGCGCTGGGTTACGATCTGTGGCAGCTGGTGCAGCAAGGCCCGGCGGAAGAGCTGAACAAGACCTGGCAGACCCAACCGGCTCTGCTGGCGGCTTCTGTGGCGATTTTCCGCGTGTGGCAGCAGCAGGGCGGTAAAGCGCCCGCATTGATGGCGGGCCACAGCCTGGGCGAATACTCGGCGCTGGTCTGCGCCGGCGTGCTGGACTTCAAGGCGGCGATCCGCCTGGTCGAGCTGCGCGGCAAGCTGATGCAGGAAGCGGTGCCGGAAGGCACCGGCGCTATGTACGCCATCATCGGCCTGGACAATGACGCGATCGCCAAGGCGTGCGAAGAGTCCGCGCAGGGACAGGTGGTTTCTCCGGTCAACTTCAACTCGCCGGGCCAGGTGGTTATCGCCGGCAATAAAGAAGCGGTTGAACGTGCAGGCGCCGCCTGTAAAGCGGCGGGCGCCAAACGTGCACTGCCGCTGCCGGTGAGCGTGCCTTCGCACTGCGCGCTGATGAAACCGGCCGCCGACAAGTTGGCCGTGGCGCTGAAGGACATCACCTTCAACGCGCCGCAGGTGCCGGTGGTGAACAACGTCGACGTACGCACCGAAAACGATCCTGAAGCGATCCGCAGTGCGTTGGTGCGTCAGCTGTACAGCCCGGTGCGTTGGACCGAGAGCGTAGAATTTATCGCAGCACAGGGAGTGACGTCGCTGCTGGAAGTGGGGCCGGGCAAAGTGCTGACCGGTCTCACTAAACGTATTGTTGACACCCTGACGGCTGCGGCGGTGAACGACACCGCCAGCCTGTCGGCGGCGCTTGAACAATAAAGAGGAAAATGATGAGCTTCGAAGGTAAAATCGTTCTGGTCACCGGCGCGAGCCGCGGTATTGGCCGAGCTATTGCAGAAACGTTTGTGGCCCGCGGCGCCAAAGTGATCGGCACTGCGACCAGCGAGAGCGGCGCTGAAGCGATCAGCGGCTACCTGGGCGCAAACGGCAAAGGGTTTATGTTGAACGTTGTTGATGCGCAATCTATCGACAGCGTGCTGGCATCGATTCGCGCCGAATTTGGCGAAATCGACATTTTAGTGAATAATGCCGGCATTACGCGTGATAACCTGCTGATGCGTATGAAGGATGATGAGTGGGAGGATATCCTCGACACTAACCTGACTTCCGTATTCCGCCTGTCAAAAGCGGTAATGCGCGCTATGATGAAAAAGCGGTTTGGCCGTATCATCACCATCGGTTCCGTTGTCGGCACCATGGGGAACGCAGGGCAGGCGAACTACGCGGCGGCTAAAGCCGGTCTGATTGGTTTTAGCAAATCTTTGGCACGTGAAGTTGCTTCTCGTGGCATTACGGTCAACGTCGTGGCACCTGGCTTTATTGAGACGGACATGACACGGGCGTTGACAGATGATCAACGCGCAGGCATTTTGTCATCAGTTCCAGCCAACCGGCTGGGCGATGCTAAAGAAATCGCCAGCGCTGTTGCATTTTTGGCCTCTGATGAGGCCGGCTATATCACCGGTGAAACGTTACATGTCAATGGCGGCATGTACATGATTTAAAAAATGTGAAAACCATTTGCGTTATTTGAGGCAAAAACCGCAAAATAGCGTAAAATCGTGGTTTGACCAGCCGGGATTTAGTTGCATCTTTTTCAGCATTTTATACACTACGAAAACCATCGCGAAAGCGAGTTTTGATAGGAAATTTAAGAGTATGAGCACTATCGAAGAACGCGTTAAGAAAATCATTGTTGAGCAACTGGGTGTTAAACAGGAAGAAGTTTTGAACAACGCTTCTTTCGTTGAAGATCTGGGCGCTGATTCTCTTGACACCGTTGAGCTGGTAATGGCACTGGAAGAAGAATTCGACACCGAGATTCCAGACGAAGAAGCTGAGAAGATCACTACTGTTCAGGCAGCTATTGATTTCATCAACGCTAGCCAGCAGTAAGAGAACATATCTAGGCGGTCGTTCGACCGCCTAAGTTTTTTCTATCCCTAGTGTCATATTTTTCCCTCCCTGGAGGACAAACGTGTCTAAGCGTCGAGTAGTTGTGACCGGACTGGGCATGTTGTCTCCTGTCGGCAATACGGTAGAGTCCACGTGGAACGCTCTTCTTGCCGGTCAGAGTGGCATCAGCCTGATCGACCATTTCGATACCACTGCCTATGCGACCAAGTTTGCTGGCCTGGTAAAGAATTTTAATTCTGAGGATTTCATCTCTCGCAAAGATGCGCGCAAGATGGACGCCTTTATCCAGTACGGTATCGCTGCCGGCATGCAAGCCATGCAGGATGCAGGTCTGGACATCACCGAGGCTAACGCCAGCCGCATTGGAGCCGCGATCGGTTCCGGCATCGGCGGCCTGGGTTTGATTGAAGAAAACCACAGTTCACTGGTTAACGGTGGCCCACGGAAAATCAGTCCGTTCTTCGTGCCTTCCACCATTGTGAATATGATTGCAGGTCACCTGACAATCATGTACGGCATGCGTGGCCCAAGCATTTCCATCGCCACCGCCTGTACTTCAGGTGTACACAACATCGGCCATGCCGCGCGTATCATTGCTTACAATGATGCGGATGTGATGCTGGCCGGTGGGGCAGAGAAAGCCAGCACCCCATTGGGCGTCGGCGGCTTTGGCGCAGCGCGCGCCCTGTCCACCCGTAATGACAACCCGCAGGCGGCGAGCCGTCCGTGGGATAAAGACCGCGACGGCTTCGTGCTGGGCGACGGCGCCGGCATGATGGTGCTGGAAGAGTACGAACACGCGAAAAAACGCGGCGCGAAAATCTACGCCGAAGTGGTTGGCTTTGGGATGAGCAGCGATGCTTATCACATGACGTCACCACCGGAAAACGGCGCTGGCGCTGCGTTGGCGATGGAAAATGCCCTGCTTGACGCTGGTGTGACCCCGTCACAAATCGGTTACATCAACGCACACGGCACCTCTACGCCAGCGGGCGACCAGGCGGAAGCGCAGGCGGTGAAATCCGTGTTCGGCGCTGATGCCCAGCGTGTGCTGGTGAGCTCAACCAAATCGATGACCGGCCACCTGTTGGGTGCGGCGGGCGCGATCGAGTCCATCTTTACCGTGCTGGCGCTGCGCGATCAGGCGGTACCGCCGACCATCAACCTGGATAACCCGGATGAAGGTTGCGATCTGGACTTCGTGCCTCACGAAGCGCGTCAGGTCAGCGATATGGAGTACACCCTGTGTAACTCCTTCGGCTTCGGCGGCACCAACGGCTCGCTGATCTTCCGCCGAGTGTAACTCGCGCGGTTATTCGCTGATGAAAAGCCCGGTTTTTTAACCGGGCTTTTTTACGCCTGGCGTCCGGCCGTCAGCAGGGCTGCGTATTGCCTCGCTGCCTGCTATTCTGCGAGCGTAATGAAATCACCCGGCAACAGGAGGAAGCATGTACTGGATTAACGGACAACGCCACGATGCGCTGGCGCCGAGCGATCGTGGCCTGCAGTTCGGCGACGGCTGCTTTACTACCGCCCGGGTTATCGACGGTAAAATCGAGCTGCTGCCCTGGCATCTGGAGCGGCTGCAGCAGGCGGCCCAACGGCTGATGCTGCCCGCCACCGATTGGCCGGCTTTCGAGCGCGAGATGGCGCAGGCGGCAGAATCAATTTCGCTCGGCGCGGTCAAAGCGATACTGACGCGCGGCAGCGGTGGACGAGGCTATAGCCCGACGGGGTGCGAAAACCCGACGCGCATCGTCGCCCGCAGCAGCTACCCTGCGCACTATTTGCAGTGGCGCGAGCAGGGCATCACGCTTGCGCTCAGCCCGGTGGCGCTGGCGCGCAATCCGCTGCTGGCGGGGTTGAAGCATTTGAACCGCCTGGAGCAGGTGCTGATCCGCGCGCATCTTGACCAGACGGCCGCCGACGAGGCGCTGGTGCTTGACACTGCCGGTATGCTGGTGGAATGCTGTGCGGCTAATTTGTTCTGGCGTAAGGGAAAAGCGGTGTTTACCCCTGACCTGAGCCAGGCGGGCGTCGCGGGCCTGATGCGGCGACGGGTGATCGCGCTGCTGGCGGGATCGGAATACCGTCTGCACTGCGTCAGCGAGCCGCTGGAGACGCTGGCCGATGCCGACGAAGTCCTGGTGAGCAACGCGCTGATGCCGCTGCTGCCGGTAAACGTTGCTCAATCATGGCGTTATCATTCGCGCCAGCTGTATGATTTTTTGCGTCCACACTGTTAACCATGGCTGATTGATGAAGAAAAGAAAGCTGAAGGTCCTGTCTGTTATTGTTGTTCTGGCATTGGCGCTGCTGTTTTGGGGCTACCAGAAGATCGAACGCTTTGCCGATACGCCGCTGGCTATCCAGCAAGAGACTATCTTCAAACTGCCTGCCGGCACCGGCCGGGTGGCGCTGGAAGGGTTACTGGTACGCGATAAACTGGTGCGCAGCGGCCGCTGGTTCCAGTGGCTGCTGAAACTGGAACCGGAGCTGGCGGAGTTCAAGGCCGGAACCTACCGGTTCACGCCGGGCATGACGGTGCGCCAGATGCTGAAACTGTTGGCCAGCGGCAAAGAGGCGCAGTTCACCGCGCGCTTTATCGAAGGCTCACGCCTGCGTGACTGGCAGCAGGTGCTCCAGCAGTCCAAATACCTGAAACACACTCTGGCGGGCAAAAGCGACGCGGAGATCGCCGCCGCGCTCGGCATTGCTGCAGGAGAAACCCCTGAAGGGCGGCTGTACCCGGATACCTACCAGTATACCGCCGGCATGAGCGACATCGCGCTGCTCAAACGCGCCCACGTCCGCATGAACAAAGCGCTGCAGGCCGCCTGGGACGGCCGCGACACCAGTCTGCCGTACAAAACGCCGGAAGAGTTGCTGACCATGGCCTCGATCGTCGAGAAAGAGACCGCGGTGCCGGAAGAGCGCAGCAAGGTGGCGTCGGTGTTCGTCAACCGTTTGCGCATCGGCATGCGTCTGCAGACCGATCCGACGGTGATCTACGGCATGGGCGAGAGCTATAATGGCAACATCACGCGCAAGGATCTGGAGACGCCGACGCCTTACAACACCTATGTGATCGCTGGCCTGCCGCCAACGCCGATCGCCATGCCGGGCGAGGCCTCGCTGCAAGCGGCTGCCAATCCGGCCAAAACGCCTTATCTCTATTTTGTCGCCGACGGCAAGGGTGGGCATACCTTCACCACCAATCTGGCGAGCCATAACCAGGCGGTGCGCGTGTACCGTCAGGCGTTAAAGGAAAAGAATGAAAAGTAAATTCGTTGTAATCGAAGGGCTGGAAGGCGCGGGCAAAACCACCGCGCGCGACACGGTAGTCAATGTGCTGCGTGAACATGGCATCAACGACATCGTCTTCACCCGTGAACCCGGCGGCACGCCGTTGGCGGAGAAGCTGCGCGACCTGTTCAAGCGCGGCATAGACGGCGAATTGCCGACCATCAAGGCCGAAGTCTTGATGCTGTACGCTGCGCGCGTGCAGTTGGTGGAAACCGTGATCAAACCCGCCCTGGCGCGCGGCGCCTGGGTGGTGGGCGATCGCCACGATCTCTCTTCACAAGCCTATCAGGGCGGCGGCCGTGGCGTGGATCCGCAGCTGATGGCCTCGCTGCGCGACACCGTGCTGGGGGATTTTCACCCGGATCTGACGGTCTATCTCGATCTGCCTCCGCTGGTCGGCCTGCAACGCGCACAGGCGCGCGGTCAGTTGGATCGCATCGAGCAGGAGGCGCTGCCGTTCTTCGAACGCACCCGCGCTCGCTATCTCGAACTGGCGGCGCAGGACGAAACGATCGTCACCGTCGACGCCGCCGAGCCGCTGGAGCAGGTGACTGCGGCGATCCGCGACTGCGTCAGCCACTGGCTGCGGCAGCAGGAAGGCGCATAATGAACTGGTACCCGTGGCTGAATGGCCCTTATCGCCAGCTGATTAGGCAGTACGCCGACGGCCGTGGCCATCATGCGCTGCTGCTGCATGCGGCGGCGGGCAATGGTGACGATGCGTTGGCCTACGGCCTGAGCCGTTGGTTGATCTGCCAACAGCGCAACGGGGAAAAAAGCTGCGGCGAGTGCCACAGCTGCCGGTTGATGCTGGCGGGCAATCACCCGGATTATCACGTGTTGGCGCCGGAAAAGGGCAAGAGCAGCCTGGGCATCGAACCCATCCGCCAGGTGATTGAAACGCTGTACGCCCACGCGCAACAGGGCGGCGCCAAGGTGATTTGGCTGCCGCAGGCGGAACAGCTGACCGAGGCGGCGGCCAACGCGCTGTTGAAAACGCTGGAGGAGCCGCCGGAGAAAACCTATTTTCTGTTGGGTTGCCGTGAGCCGTCGCGGCTGATGGCGACGCTGCGCAGCCGCTGCCTGTACTGGCATTTGGCCAGCCCGGATGAGCAGCTCAGCCTGCAGTGGTTGGGCCGGCAGGCGGCGGGCTCTCAGACAGACCGAGTCACGGCGCTGCGCCTGCACGACGGCGCGCCCCTGGCCGCCGAACAGCTGTTGCAACCGCAGCAGTGGCAACAGCGCGGCGCCCTGTGCGCCGCATTGAGCGCCGCGCTGCCGCAACGCGATATGCTGTCGCTGTTGCCGGTGCTAAACCATGAAGACGTCGCCGAACGCCTGCATTGGCTGTGCGCGTTATTGGTGGACGCAATGAAGTGGCAACAGGGCGCGCATCACTATGTATTGAATCAGGATCAGCAGCCGCTGGTGCATCAGCTGGCCAGCCTGCTGAGCAGCGCCTCGCTGCAACAGATTGTGCAGCAGTGGCTGAACTGCCGTCACCAGCTGCTCAGCGTGGTGGGCGTCAACCGCGAGCTGCTGCTGACCGAACAGTTACTTCGCTGGGAACAGATGCTTGGCGCCGCCGGCTATTCCCAACCTCACTCGCTGTAAAGTATAAGAGTTAAAAATTATGTTGTTAGTCGATTCTCATTGCCACCTTGACGGCCTGGATTACCAAACGCTGCACCAGAATGTGGACGACGCGCTGGCCAAGGCCAAGGCGCGCGACGTCGGCTATGTGCTGGCGGTCGCCACCACGTTGCCGGGTTACCGTTCCATGACCGAACTGATCGGCGAGCGCAACGATGTGGCTTTCTCCTGCGGGGTGCATCCGCTTAATCTGGAAGAGGGTTATGATTACGCCGAGCTGCGTCGCCTGGCGGCGGCGGAGCGGGTAGTGGCGCTGGGA
The DNA here is from genome assembly GCF_052168495.1 of Serratia sp. CY52157. NCBI lineage: Bacteria > Pseudomonadati > Pseudomonadota > Gammaproteobacteria > Enterobacterales > Yersiniaceae > Serratia > Serratia sp. CY52157. The sequence continues at coordinate 253,307 of NZ_JBJNMO010000001.1, forward strand.
GAGACCGGGCTCGATTACTTCTACCAGAAAGACAACCTTGAGCTGCAGCAGGACTCTTTCCGCGAACATATCCGCATTGGCCGTGATCTGAACAAGCCGGTGATCGTCCACACCCGCGAGGCGCGCGCGGACACGCTGGCGATCCTGCGTGAAGAGAACGCGCAAGACTGCGGCGGCGTGCTGCACTGCTTCACCGAAGATCTGGCCACGGCCGAAGCCTTGCTGGATCTGGGCTTCTACATATCCTTCTCCGGCATCGTCACCTTCCGCAATGCCGAACAGCTGCGCGAAGTGGCACGCTACGTGCCGCTGGATCGCATGCTGGTGGAAACCGACTCGCCTTATCTGGCGCCGGTGCCGCATCGCGGCAAAGAAAACCAACCCGCCTATGTGCGTGATGTGGCTGAATACATGGCGGTATTGAAGGGCGTCAGCCTGGAACAACTGGCCGAAGCGACCACCGCCAACTTTTCACGCTTATTTCACCTCGAACTGTGATCTTTGACCTAGGCTATAGCGGTAGGTCATTGTCTGCGTAATTTTTTTTAAGCTCGTAATTAATCACTGAAACGGGTAAGGTTCGCTCCCGTTTCAGGGTGATTGGTGCGCGTTTTTTGCTCTGTTTTGCCAAAAAAACGCCGGTTTATGCAAAGTTGCCGCGGCTCGATCATCGAAACGTGATTGTCATCAAACATTGCGCAGGCTATTTATTTTACTCTGCGTAATAAATTCAAGGGGTGCTCAGACACCCTGAATTGCAGGGGTTTTTCTCCCCCCCTTGCAGCGCGACCAATCGCGACAAGAAGTAGCAAAGCATTATTACTCAGGAGCACACTCAACTATGTTCAAGAACGCATTTGCAAACCTGCAAAAAGTAGGTAAATCGCTCATGCTGCCGGTGTCCGTGTTGCCTATCGCAGGTATCCTGCTGGGCGTCGGTTCCGCCAACTTTAGCTGGCTACCTGCGGTAGTCTCCCACGTGATGGCGGAAGCGGGCGGTTCGGTCTTCGCCAACATGCCGCTGATTTTCGCCATCGGCGTCGCCTTGGGCTTCACCAACAACGACGGCGTTTCCGCGCTGGCGGCGGTGGTGGCTTACGGCATCATGGTGAAAACCATGGCGGTGGTTGCGCCGCTGGTGCTGCACTTGCCGGCTGAAGAAATTGCGGCCAAACACCTGGCGGATACCGGTGTGCTCGGGGGGATTATCTCCGGCGCCATCGCGGCCTATATGTTTAACCGCTTCTTCCGCATTCAACTGCCGGAATACCTGGGCTTCTTTGCCGGTAAGCGTTTCGTGCCGATCATTTCCGGTCTGGCGGCGATCGTTCTGGGCGTAGTGCTGTCCTTCATCTGGCCGCCGATCGGTACGGCTATCCAGACCTTCTCGCAGTGGGCGGCTTATCAGAACCCGGTCGTGGCCTTCGGCATCTACGGCGTGGTTGAGCGTGCACTGGTGCCGTTCGGTCTGCACCACATCTGGAACGTCCCGTTCCAAATGCAAATTGGTGAGTTCACCAACGCGGCGGGCCAGGTATTCCACGGTGATATCCCTCGCTATATGGCGGGCGACCCGACCGCGGGCAAACTGTCCGGCGGCTTCCTGTTCAAAATGTACGGTCTGCCTGCTGCGGCCATCGCCATCTGGCACTCGGCCAAGCCGGAAAACCGCGCGAAAGTCGGCGGCATCATGATCTCCGCCGCGCTGACCTCGTTCCTGACCGGTATCACCGAGCCGATCGAGTTCTCCTTCATGTTCGTTGCGCCGATCCTGTACGTGATCCACGCTATCCTGGCCGGCCTGGCGTTCCCAATCTGCATCCTGTTGGGCATGCGTGACGGCACCAGCTTCTCGCACGGCCTGATCGACTTTATCGTACTGAGCGGCAACAGCAGCAAAATCTGGCTGTTCCCAATCGTCGGCATCATCTACGGTCTGGTGTACTACACCATCTTCCGCGTGCTGATCGCCAAGCTGGATCTGAAAACGCCGGGCCGTGAAGACACCGCTGCCGAGCAGACTGCGCAGGGCGGTTCCGAAATGTCCGCCGCGCTGGTTCAGGCCTTCGGCGGTAAAGAAAACATCACTAACCTGGATGCTTGCATCACCCGTCTGCGCGTCAGCGTGGCCGACGTGTCCAAAGTCGACCAGGCGGGCCTGAAGAAACTGGGCGCAGCCGGCGTAGTCGTCGCTGGCTCCGGCGTGCAGGCCATCTTCGGCACCAAGTCCGACAACCTGAAAACCGATATGGACGAATACATCCGTAATCATTGATTCAGGCAGGGGAGTTATCGAGGGAGGCGAAAGCCTCCCTTTTTTGTTGCCTGTCGTCAGGCGCCAAGGCGCTGTTCGAGTTCGGTGAGAGATGAGAGGAACCAGACCTGTTCGCCGCGATTGGCTTCGCGCACAAAATCTTGCAGCGCGTTGCTTTGCGTCAGCCAGGGGGTGATATCGCCCAGCAGCGTCACGCGCAGGCGGTAGTTGATGAATTTCTGCAATACGGCGCCGGCAATGCCGCTTCTTAGCTGGAAGAAGGCGGCGTCGAGGCGGTTGATGGGAAGGGCAATCATCCCGGCATCGTGTTTAAAGGCGGGCGCGATAAACAGGCTGACGTCGTTCTCGTCTTTCAACATTGGCCCGGCTTCGGCGAAAACCACCAGGCGCAGATCATGGATTTGCCGCACGGCGTAGCTCATCGGCGCTCCGGGAGTCAGGGTTTGGCGTGCTTTTGCAGGTAATGTTCGAACACCGCCAGCGTTTCGTCCGAGATATGGTGTTCAATCCCTTCGCTGTCCAGCTCGGCGGTTTCGCTCGGCACCCCGACGCACATCAGCAGATCGACCACGATGCGGTGACGGCGGCGCACCTTCTGCGCCAGCTGCTCGCCTTCCTCGGTTAGAAATACCCCGCGATAAGGGCGCGATTCCACCAGCCCGGCGCTTTTCAGCCGCGCGATATTTTTGATCGCCGTCGGATGAGACACGCCGAAGCGGCGCGCGATATCGGTGGTTCTGGCTTCGCGGGTGCTTTGCAGCAAATCGGCGATCAGCTCAACGTAATCTTCGATCAGCGCATTGGACTGCGCTTCGCGGGCGCGGCTAAAACGCAGGGCGTGCTCGGCCTCGTCCGGCATGTCGGTCTGGGCGTGGCGGTCGGCGTTATCTGGCGCGCGGGTAACCATAGCGTGGGGCGTCCTGTAAGCATAAAAATGGCGTCTCCCGGCAATGCGGGGAGGGTTGCCCTAAGTTAGTCCAAATAGCACACATTATCAATTCGATGCCACGCATTGTGGTAGTTAGAAACATCTTTACACACGGCCAATGAATTTCGCCTGTTGCATAAAGTGTAGCCGATGCTACATTGTCAGCATGATAGGTGGAAAAATAACCAGCAAAAGATTGAGGGTACTTCATGCGTGACGCGGCAACCACCCCATCGTTAACCGAACGGACCAACATCGCGATTGGCGCCGCCCTTGCCGGACGCAAGCGCGGCGCCTTTACGCCGCTGCTGTTCGCCGGCCCAGCGGTGATTGCCTCTATTGCCTATATGGATCCCGGCAACTTCGCCACCAACATCCAGGCCGGGGCGAAATACGGTTACAGCCTGCTGTGGGTGGTGGTGATGGCCAACCTGATCGCCATGCTGTTCCAGGCGCTGTCGGCCAAGCTGGGTATCGTCACCAACCGCAATCTGGCGGAGATGTGCCGCGATCAGTTTTCACGGCCGGTAGTGATCGGCATGTGGCTGCTTAGCGAAGTGGCGGCGATGGCCACCGATCTGGCGGAGTTTCTCGGCGGCGCGATCGCGCTGGCGCTGCTGTTCCATATGCCGCTGCTGGCGGGGATGGGCGTGACGGCGGTGATCACCTATGCGCTGTTGATGGTGGAAAAGAAAGGTTTTCGCCCGGTTGAGCTGATGATCGGCGGCCTGGTGGGCATCATTGCGCTGTGTTACCTGGTGGAGATGTTCATCGTACCGGTGGATTGGCAGGCGGCTGGGATCGGCATGGTGACGCCGCAGCTGCCGGACGCGCAGGCGCTGACCATCGCCGTCGGCATTATCGGCGCCACCGTGATGCCGCACGCCATTTTCCTGCATTCGGGGCTGACCCAGCACCGCAGCCCGGCCAGCGACAACGGCGAGCGGCGCAAGCTGCTGCGTTTCTCCAATATTGAGGTGGTGATCGCGTTGGCGCTCGCCGGGCTGGTGAATATCGCGATGGTCATCATGGCCTCGAGCGCCTTCCACGCCGGTAACAGCGACGTGGCCGAAATTGGCACTGCCTACCATACGCTGACGCCGCTGTTCGGTGCGGCGGCCGCCGGTATCTTCCTCGCTTCGCTGATCGCCTCCGGCATTTCCAGCTCGGTGGTGGGCACCATGGCCGGGCAAATGATCATGCAGGGCTTCGTTGGCTTCCGCATTCCGGTGTGGGTGCGCCGCCTGGTCACCATGGTGCCGGCGTTTATCGTGGTGGCGATGGGCGTCAACGCCACCGACGCGCTGGTCTACAGCCAGGTGGTGCTGAGCCTGGCGCTGCCGGCGCCGATGATTGCGCTGGTAATGTTCACCCGTCGCCGCGACATCATGGGCGAGTTCGCCAACGGTCGCTGGACCAGCCTGGCTGCGGTGGTCGGCACGGTGGTGATCGTGCTGCTCAACGTGGTGTTGCTGCTGCAGACTTTCGGTGTCGATATCCCCGGGTTGGGATGAGCTGCGCGATCAGTGCCCGGCGGATTTACCGGCGAACAGTTCGCTGATGAAGTCGACGAAAACCCGAATTTTATGGCTGCGATCCCGCAGGCGCGGATAGAGAATATTGATCGGCGCCCCAGGGGGCGCCCACTCCAGCAGTATCGGTTCCAGTTCGCCCGCCTTCAGATAGTTTTCCAGCGTGCAGTCCAGCAAGTAAACCAGGCCAAGATGGTTCCTGGCCACCTCACACAGCGATTGTGAATGGTTGAAGCTCAACAGCGGGCTGGGCGCCAGACGGTAGCGCTCGTCACCACGAATGAACTGCCAGTCGTCCGCCGCCGCCGCGCCTGAACGGATAAATCCCAGCCGCTGATGGCGTTGCAACTGCTCCGGGTGTTCCGGCCGGCCGTGGCGCGCAAAATAATCGGGAGACGCACAGCACAGATAACGGGGTTGCAGCAATGGGCGGCTGACCATCTCGGGGATATTGCCGGCGCCGATGCGAATAAACACGTCGGCGCGATCTTCCGCCGGATTGACCAAGCGATCGCTGACCGACACGCTGAGCTGCAACTCTGGGTATTGCGCCAAAAAAGCCGGGAGCACCGGGGCGATATGCATGCTGCTGAGCATCGAGGCTATCTCGACCCGCAGCGGTCCTCGTGGTTGTTCAAAATCGCACGACATGTCGTTTTTCAGCCGGTCAAACTGCTGCAGAATTTCTTGCGCGGTGTGATAGCAACGCTCCCCGGCGCTGGTCAGCGAGAAGCGCCGGGTTGAACGCTTGAACAGGCGTTGCCCGAACTGTTTTTCAAGCTGATTGATGCTGTATGTGACGCTGGCCGGAGAGAGCCCCATTTTGGTTGCCGCCTGGCTGAACCCCTCCATTTCCACCACCTGGCAGAATACGCGCAGCGCGTGCAGTTCATTCATGTTAACGGCTTCCATTATTTAAATTATTAAAAGAGTATTTTTAAATATGCCGGCTGTCAATTTAACGCGGCATTGGATAATTTATTTCCAGCGTTTTTATTTATCTGAAATCGCATCCTGTATTGCCATTATGAAATAACGCCTGAGAGGATATTTATATGAAAAAATTAACTGCCGTATTGTTATTGGCGGGCGTGGGCTTGTGCGGCCAAAGTTATGCCGCAAGCAGCGAGGCCGCATCGCAAAGTTACAGGGTTTCCGCTGAGGCGAGCGTCGCGGCCGAGCAGAAGGCGGTGTATAACCTGATAAGCCGCTACCAGGCAGCGCTTAACGCCGGCGATACGCAAACAATTTTGTCACTTTTTGCCCCGGAAAGTTACTCGCAATGGAACGAAAAACCGACGGCGGACAGCAATGAAAAACGCCGACAACAATATGACAATTTATTTAAAAACGAGAAATTTGAAACCGAGTTTGCTTATGACAGCATCAGTGTGAACGGGAATATGGCCTATGTGCGCACGCACCATCATCGCGGCGCGACGGTAACCCGAATAAGCGACGGAGCCACCTTGATCGATTTAAACCGTGAAGTATTTGTATTGGAGAAACAGCAGGGCCAGTGGAAGATCGTGGTCTACACCTTTAATACCAACCCGATTCAAGGGGTGAGTTGAGTGACACTGACAAAGGCCGCGTAAGCGGCCTTATTGTGTCGCGCGACGGCTAAAGATTCCCCACGCCGCCGTCCATCTGCAGCTCCGCGCCGACCATAAAGGCCGACTCATCCGCCGCCAGAAACACCGCCGCTTTGGCCAGCTCCAATGCGCTGCCCATGCGGCCGATCGGCACCAGCGCGCGGATATCGTCGCGCAAGGCCCGCTCATCCGCTTCCGCCAGCCCCAGTTTTCCCAGCGCCGGGGTTTCGGTCGGGCCGGGGCTGAGGCCGTTGACGCGAATGCCGCGCGGGTGCAGCTCGCCGGAGAGCGTTCTGGCCAAAGACAACAAACCGGCTTTGCTGGCGGCGTAGGCGCTGCTCTGCGGCAGGCCGATATGGGCGCTGACCGAACCGCACAGGATCACCGAAGAAGGGTTGGCCAGCAGCGGCAGCAGCGCCTGGATCAGAAAGAACGGCCCTTTCAGGTTGATGTCCATCAGCCGCTGGTAGCTCTGCTCATCCCACTCCTGCAGCGGGCGGTGCGTGACGTCGCCGGCGTTTACGTACAGCACGTCCAGCCGCGGCCACCGTTGCTCCAACTGCTGCGCCAGCGCGCGCTGCTGTGGGATGTTGCCGGCATCGCTCAGCAGCAGCAGCGCGTTGCCCGCCAATGCCTGGCCCGCCGCGTCCAGGGCGCGTTGGCTGCGGCCGGTGATCGCCACCGTTGCGCCCTCGGCGATGAACTGGCGGGCGGTTTCCAGCCCGATGCCGCTGGTGCCGCCGGTAATCAATGCGTATTTGCCTTGCAGTCGTGACATAACCGATTCCTCTTTAGCGTCTGTTGCGGCATTATTTGCGCTATAGTTCCTTTTGCATAGTAGGCACCTTTTGGATACTAAAGGACGAGGTGGGATGAAATGACGACGCAAGCGCCCTTAACGGCGGAAAATAATTTGTCGGCGCTGCCGACGGCGGGCGAACCCTGCCCGATGGTGGACTTCGTCAATCTGGTGTCGGGCAAATGGGCGATACCCATCCTGTATCGGCTGATCATAATCGATGGCCCGGTGCGATTCAGCGAGCTGCAGCGAGCGGTGGCGCCCATCGCGCAAAAAGAGCTGACGCGCCAGCTGCGGCTGTTCGAACAACGCGGTCTGGTGACGCGGCAGGTGTATCCCGAAGTGCCGCCGCGGGTGGAGTATCAGGTCACCGCGCTGGGCAAATCGCTGCGGCCGACGCTGGACTCGCTGGCCGAGTGGATGCGTCGGCATGCGCCGCAGCTGATCGGCGGCTAGTCGCCGATGCCCGGCGGGTTGATGGTTGAACGCTCGACCTTTTCGTCGCCTTCGCCCCAGCGTTCCAGCACCTGCGCGTATTCGCCGCTGACGATCGCGCCATTGATCGCGGCGTTGACGGCGTTCACCAATCCGTTGCCTTTTTTGGTGGTGACCGCGACGTAGGCCACGCTGGGGCCGATGCCGACCATTTTGGTTTTGCCGGTCAGCGCCGCCTTGTAGGCGCCAGTGGAGTGGGGGCCGAAGAACGCATCGGCGCGCCCGGACTGAATGCTGAGGTTGGTGGCGGCGTCGTCGGTCACGTAGATCGGCTGTACCGGCGGCAGCCCGGCGGCGCGATTCTGCTTATCCCATCCCAGCAGAATGTTTTCCTGATTGGTGCCGGATCCGACGATGATCCGCAGCCCGGCCACGTCCTGCGGGCGGTTGATCGCGGTGATGTGGCTGGTGGATTTGACGTAAAAGCCCAGCGTGTCCACCCGGTAGGTGGCGAAATCGAATTTGGTTTTACGCTGTTTGGTGACGGCGATGTTGAAGATCGCCGCATCGTATTTGCCCGCGCTGATGCCCAGCGGCCAATCTTCCCAAGAGGTGGGCACCAGATTCAGCTCCAGCCCGAGGCTGTCGGCCACCAGGCGGGCGATGTCCGGATCGCTGCCGATCAGCGTTTTATTGTCTTCGGCGAACAGCGCCAGCGGCGGGGAGTTCTCGAATGCTACCGCCACCGTCAGCTTGCCGGGCACCGCGAAGTGAAAGTTCGCCGGGATCAGCGCGATAGCGGCGGGATTTTTCTCTGTGTGTATCGGCTCTCGGTTAGCCTGCAGGTCGATACCGCCCGTCGTGGCCGCCTGCACGGCGGTGCTCAGCAACAGCGCGCACAGCGCCGAAATTCTCGGTAACATAACGCCCTCTATCCTTTGTTAATCATGGGGTTACTATTGGCGGCGGCGTGGGGCAAGTAAAGCAACAATAGTGAATAACCAAAGTGAAAAGATGCACAAGCGGGGCGACGGCCTGCGCGAATCTGCAGCACTCGACGTGGAAAGTGCGCAATCAGGTTGAAAGCAGTAGAATTTGTCACTCATACTGCGTACAGCTAATTGTGTAAAACAAGGAACGCCAGATGGCCGAAGAAACGATTTTCAGTAAAATTATCCGCCGCGAAATCCCTGCTGATGTGGTTTACCAGGATGAACTGGTCACCGCTTTCCGTGACATCTCCCCCCAGGCGCCCACCCATGTGCTGATCGTTCCCAACGTGCTGATCCCAACCGTCAACGACGTGACCGTTGAGCATGAGGCCGCGTTGGGCCGCATGATCACCGCCGCGGCAAAAATCGCCGAACAGGAAGGCATCGCCGAGGACGGCTACCGCCTGATCGTCAACTGCAACCGCCACGCCGGTCAGGAGGTCTATCATATTCATATGCACCTGGTCGGTGGCCGCTCGCTGGGGCCGCTGCTGTCACGTTAAGCGAGGAAATCATGCGCGGTAAAAAAACTCTGCGTTGTCTGATGGCGTTGGCGCTGCCCGCCGCGTTGCTGATGGGGTGCAGTTCGCCATCCGGCATTGCGGTTAACCGGGGGCAAACGGTGGTGATGGATCCTTCGGTGCTGACCGCCGGCATTTTTGCCGATACGCCCTCTGTCTCGAACGCTTCCGGGCGGGTGATGGCGACTTCGGTGCTCAATAACAGCCAACCGACGCCGGTCACCGTGCATTATCGTTTCTATTGGTACGACGCGCAGGGGCTGGATATTCGCCCCTTCGAGAAACCGCGTGAGATCGTCGTGGCGCCTAACTCGGACGCCAAAATCTACTCGATTAACGGTAATCTGGAAGCTAAAAGCGCGCGTCTGTATCTGTACCTGTAAGCGCTTGCCAGGTTTGGAGAAAAAGCATGAAAAAGTACGTCTTAGTGGCGCTGGCCGCATTCACCCTGAGCGGCTGTCTGTCGCGCCCGCCTGAGCCGGATCAGCCGTTGCCGCCGGTCACCGCCGAACCGGAACAGCCAACGCCGCCGGTCGAGCAGCCGCAGCCGCCAACCACCGAGCCGGTGCCGCAGCCGCCGAAAATCCAGCAGCTTGACTGGCTGGGCAGCGTTCAACCGCTGGTGAATCAGATGCTGAAGGCCGATGGCGTCACGGCCGGCAGCGTGCTGCTGCTGGACAGCGTCAAGAATAACACCAACGGCTCGCTGCAGATGGGCAAAGCCACCGCGGCGCTGTATAAGGCGCTGGCGTCGAACTCCACCTTCAGCGTGGTGCCGGAAGCGAAGCTGACGAGCGCCAGACAAACGCTGGGCCTGTCGGCGGATGACAGCTTCGGCTCGCGCAGCAAGGCGATTGGCCTGGCGCGCATTGTCGGCGCGCAGTACGTGTTGTACAGCGACGTCAGCGGCGACGTGAAGTCACCGGCGTTGGATATGCAGCTGATGCTGGTGCAAACCGGCGAGATCGTCTGGTCGGGCAATGGCGCCGTTAAACGCTGAGGCCGCGCTGCGACAATTGATGGAAACCAGACTGCCGGCGGTGAATACCGCCGGTTGTCATTTCAGCCCGGTGCAGGGGCTGACCGGCGAGAGCTGGCGCATCGACGGATCGGGCATTACGCTGCTGGCGCGGCAAAACAGCGTGGAGAAACGCGCGCTGGGCGTGAGCAGACGGCGGGAAGCGCAGGTCTTGCGTCGCTGCGCGTCGGGGCTCGGGCCACGGGTTTTCGCGCAGAATAATCAGTGGCTTGTCCTCGAATGGCTCGACGGTGACATCGTCACAGAAGCTGAGTTTGACATGCTGAATCAACGCGGCGAGCTGGCGGCGATGGCGACGACGCTGCATCGGCGGCCGCTCAGCGGTTACCGGCTGGATCTGCGGCGGCAGTTCCTCCGCTACTGGCAGCAGCTGGATACGCGGCGTTTAACCCCCGCCTGGCTGCGTTGGCAGCGTCATTTCTTACGCTGCGCGCCGCCGCGGCCATTACGCCTGGCGCCGCTGCACATGGACATCCACCCGGGCAATTTGCTCGCGACCGGCGAGGGGCTGCGGCTTATCGACTGGGAGTATGCCGCCGACGGCGATGTGGCGTTGGATATCGCCGCGCTGTTTCGCGGCAACGGCTGGACGGCTGAGCCGCAGCAGCGCTTTTTGCAGCACTATGCGCGTCAGGGCTATCACGATGTCGCCCGGCTGCAGGCGCAGGTGCAGCGCTGGCTGCCGTGGGTGGATTATCTGATGCTGCTGTGGTTTGAAGTGCGCTGGCAGCAGAGCGGCGACGTTGAATTTTTGCGCTGGGGCGCGGCGCTGCGCCGGCAATTCTGTTTATCATCATCCGAATTCTGAACGAACAATATGAAGTGAGGTGCCCGTGGGCCCAGTAATGCTAGATGTCGCCGGCTACGAGCTGGATGCAGAAGAACGCGAGATTCTGAAACACCCGCTGGTTGGCGGATTGATCCTGTTTACCCGCAATTTCCACGATGCGGAGCAGCTGCGTGAGCTGGTGCGCCAGATCCGCGCCGCTTCGCACGATCGGCTGGTGGTGGCCGTGGATCAGGAGGGCGGGCGCGTGCAGCGCTTCCGCGAAGGCTTCACCCGCTTGCCGGCGGCGCAATCGTTCGCCGCCTTGAACGATGCGCAAGAAGGTGGCCGCCTGGCGCAGGAGGCCGGCTGGCTGATGGCGGCGGAGATGATCGCGCAGGATATCGACATCAGCTTTGCGCCGGTGCTGGACATCGGCCATGCCAGCGCAGCGATCGGCGAGCGTTCGTTCCACAGCGATCCGCAGCAGGCGTTGGCGATGGCGGAGCGCTTTATCCTCGGCATGCACAGCGCCGGCATGAAAACCACCGGTAAGCACTTCCCGGGGCACGGCGCCGTCAGCGCCGATTCGCACAAGGAAACCCCGCGCGATCCGCGGCCGCTGGCGCAGATCCGCGAGCATGACATGGCGATCTTCCGCGAGCTGATCAATCGTCAGCTGCTGGACGCCGTCATGCCGGCTCACGTCATCTATACTGAAGCGGACCCGCGTCCGGCCAGCGGCTCGCCGTACTGGCTGCAGCAGATCCTGCGTCAGGAGCTGGGTTTCGACGGCGTGATTTTCTCCGACGATCTGTCGATGGAAGGCGCCGCCATCATGGGCAGCTATGCCGAACGCGGCCAGGCGGCGCTGGATGCCGGTTGCGACATGATCCTGGTGTGCAACCACCGCGAAGGCGCGATCAGCGTGTTGGATAACCTGTCCCCGGTCAAAGCAGAGAAGGTGAAGCGGTTATATCATCGCGGTCAGTTCACCCGTCAGGAACTGCGCGACTCCGAGCGCTGGCAGCAGGCGCACAAGGCGCTCAGCGCGCTGAGCGAACGCTGGGAGGAGCACAAGCAGCGTTCGCAAGGGTGAATCCAGGCGCCGCATCGCGGCGCAGAGCGGAAATGATGAGGGCCGCGCCCGCGGCCCTTGGCTTGTTGCGAGGATCCACATGATTATCTATTTGCACGGCTTCGATTCCACCAGCCCCGGCAATCATGAAAAGGTGTTACAGCTGCAGTTTATCGATCCGGATGTGCGCTTTATCAGCTACAGCACGCTGCACCCGCGTCACGACATGCAGCATCTGTTGAAAGAGGTGGACAAGGCGGTGCAGCAGGGCGGCGATGCGCACCCGTTGATCTGTGGGGTCGGCCTCGGCGGCTTCTGGGCGGAGCGCATCGGCTTCCTGTGCGGCATTCGCCAGGCGATGTTCAATCCCAACCTGTACCCGGAAGAGCACATGCACGGCAAGATAGACCGGCCGGAAGAGTATCGCGATATCGCCACCAAGTGCGTGGAGGATTTCCGCGAGAAAAACCGCGATCGCTGTCTGGTGGTGCTGTCGCGCCACGACGAGGTGCTGGATAACCGGCGCAGCGCCGAATTGCTGCATCACTACTACGAGATCGTGTGGGATGAACAGCAGACGCACAAGTTCAAAAACATCTCGCCGCATCTGCAGCGGCTCAAGGCGTTCAAGGCGCTGGGTTAACAGTTTCATAACGCTGCCGCGAGCCGCGCTCCCCGTTTTTCACCGACGGAAAGTGCGGCTTTTTTGTGCGCCAAAGCCAGATTTTGCGTGGCAATCGGCAAAATTTAAAACTGTGACTTAGCGCTAACTATTTGAATCGCAATCCCCAAAAAATGCCCTCGTCCAGCCTTTAACCAAAAAAAATTGATGTACGTCAATTTTGGTATGACCAAATAACCTCACATGCTATTCTGGCTGCAGAGAGCCGATTTATTTTACGCGAACCCTATGTATTCTAAGGATATTATTTATTTACCCTGGGATAACAAATGGTTCACATTTAGGGGGTTATTTTGACAACGCCAAAGAAGAAAATCGTTATTGTCGGCGGCGGCGCCGGTGGTCTGGAGCTGGCGACCAGCCTGGGCCATAAACTTGGCCGTAAGAACAAAGCCGAGATCACGCTGGTGGATCGCAACCACAGCCATTTGTGGAAACCGCTGTTGCACGAAGTGGCGACCGGCTCCCTCGATGACGGCGTGGATGCGCTCAGCTACCTGGCGCACGCGCGCAATCACCATTTCAGTTTCCAGCTGGGGTCGTTGACCAACATCAACCGCGAGACGCAAACGCTGCAGCTGGCGCAGATCTGCGACGAGCAGGGCGGCGAGCTGGTGCCGGCGCGTGAACTGCCGTACGACATCCTGGTGATGGCGCTGGGCAGCACCTCAAACGATTTCGGTACGCCGGGCGTGAAAGAGCACTGCATCTTCCTGGATAACCCGCATCAGGCACGTCGTTTCCACAACGAAATGCTTAACCTGTTCCTGAAGTTCTCGGCGCAGCCGGGGCAAAAAGAGCGGGTCAACATCGCCATCGTCGGCGGCGGCGCCACCGGCGTTGAACTGTCCGCCGAACTGCACAACGCGGTGAAACAGCTGCACAGCTACGGTTTTGAAGGCCTGGACAACAGCGCGCTCAACGTGACGCTGGTCGAAGCCGGCGAGCGCATTCTGCCGGCGCTGCCGCCGCGCATTTCCGCTGCGGCGCACCAGGAGCTGATCAAGTTGGGCGTGCGCGTGCTGACCAACACCATGGTGACCAGCGCGGACGCCAAAGGCCTGAATACCAAGGGCGGCGAGTTCATCGACGCCGATCTGATGGTGTGGGCGGCGGGCATCAAGGCGCCGGACTTTATGAAGGACATCGGCGGCCTGGAAACCAACCGCATCAACCAGTTGGTGGTGGAGCCGACGCTGCAGACCACGCGCGATCCGAACATCTTCGCCATCGGCGACTGCGCCTCTTGCCCGAAAGAGGGCGGCGGTTTCGTGCCGCCGCGCGCCCAGTCGGCGCACCAGATGGCCTCACGCTGCGCCACCAATATCCTGGCGCTGATGAACGGCCAGACGCTGAAGCCTTACGTGTACAAAGACCACGGTTCGCTGGTGTCGCTGTCGCGCTTTAGCACCGTTGGCAGCCTGATGGGCAACCTGATGCGCGGCTCGATGATGGTGGAAGGTCGCATTGCGCGTTTCGTCTATATCTCGCTGTACCGCATGCACCAGGTGGCGCTGCACGGCTACATCAAAACCGGCCTGATGATGCTGGTGGGCGGCATTAACCGGGTGATCCGCCCGCGTCTGAAGATGCACTGATCCCGCCGTTGTCGATCAACCCGCGCCGGTTCGCCCGCGCGGGTTTTTTTATGGCGGGGCGAGGCTAACGGCGGCGGTTGCTTGATTCTTCAGCATAAGCTGTCGCCGGCATGGGTAAAATTCTTAAGATTCCTCCTAAACAACGGCAAAACGGCCGTTTTCCCGCATTTTTGGTCCCCTTGTCTTATTGCGAGCCCTCAAATCATTGTGCAGACTTTACCTCGTTTACAGACGGCGCGTCGCGCACGCCGTAAACCGGGATACCGCAAGCCGCCCATGCGCAAAATAATAAGCGCGGTGCCATGCCGGTAACAGACCCGGAAAAAATGCGTGGTAACACTTTCAGGAGGTTTCCTGTGAACAAGTCAATGTTAGCCGGTGTTGGGATTGGCATCGCTGCCGCTCTGGGGATTGCCGCGGTAGCCAGCCTGGACGTCTTTTCTGCCGGTCCGCAATATGCGCAGGTGCTCGCCGCAACGCCGATTAAAGAAACCATCAAAACGCCGCGTCAGGAATGCCGCAACGTCACCGTCACGCACCGTGCACCGGTGCAGGATGAAAACCGCATCGCCGGTTCTGTGCTGGGCGCAGTGGCGGGCGGCGTGATCGGCCACCAGTTCGGCGGCGGTCGCGGACGCGACGTGGCGACCGTGGTGGGCGCTCTGGGCGGCGGCTACGCCGGTAACCAGGTGCAAGGGGCGATGCAGAATAACGACGTCACCACCAGCGTTCAGCAGCGTTGCAAAACGGTCTACGACAAGTCTCAGAAAATGCTGGGCTATGACGTGACCTACAAGATCGGCAATCAGCAGGGCAAGATCCGCATGGATCACGATCCGGGCACCCAAATCCCGTTGGACAAAAACGGCCAGCTGGTGCTGAACAGAGCCTGATCAACGCATTCGAATTAAACCCGCGGGCAGTGTTAGTTCTGATCGTTTAACTCGGTTAAGCGAGCGGCGTTAACATTGACGCGGGTTTCTGCTTTTTGTCTGCCCGCGAATTCGACGATCGTTCTAATGTCTGCGTGCGATATCACTGGGCAAAACTTCAAAAAAGCCCCCGCGTTTGTTATATTATTGTGCGATTAAGCGGTGTGTTCGGCGCTAATCGCCGCACCGGCCAAACCCGAGTATTTCGTCTCGCAGAGATAACGACATGTTAGATTTTCGCTTTCCGACAGCGTTGCAAATGGTCCTTAGCGTCGCCGTAGCTGAGAAGCAGGGCATGCGTTCGACGAGCGCCACGCTCGCCGCCACTCTGGAAGCTAACCCGAGCTTTATCCGCAAACTGATGGTGCCGCTGACCAAAGACGGCATCATCGTTTCCACCCTGGGCCGAAACGGCTCTATCCACCTCGGCCGCCCGGCGGAAGAGATTACCCTGCGGGATATCTACCTGGCGGTGATCGACGACAAGCGCATCTGGGCCTCACGCCCTGAAGTGCCGGCCCGTTGCCTGGTGAGCGCCAACGCCTGTTGGTATTTTAAATCGGTGGTGAACGAGGCCGAGCAGGCTTCGCTCGCGGTGCTGGCGCGCCACACCGTGGCTGACTCGCTGGCCGAACTGGAGCGGGGCGACAAGCGCGCCTGTGCGGAATACGCCGCCGCGCAAGAGGCCGAAACCGCCGATAAATAATCGCGGTTCTGATGCATAAAGAAAGGTCGGGCAATGCCCGACCTTTTTGCATGTTAAGACGAGGATTACGCCGTCTGCGTCTGCGTTTTGCGTGCCACCAGGCGACGCAGGGTGACGTAGAACACCGGCGTCAGGAACAGCCCGAACAGGGTGACCCCCAGCATGCCGGAGAACACCGTGATGCCGGTGACGCCGCGCACTTCGGCGCCGGCGCCGTGGCCGAGGATCAGCGGGATGGTGCCGGCGATGAAGGCGATGGAGGTCATCACAATCGGTCGCAACCGCAGGCGACAGGCTTCCAGCGCCGCCTCGACGATGCCTTTGCCCTGCATTTCCAGCTCGCGGGCGAACTCGACGATCAGAATAGCGTTCTTGCAGGCCAGCCCCATCAGAACGACCAATCCGACCTGCACGAACACGTTGTTGTCGCCGCCGGTCAGCCACACGCCGAACAGCGCCGACAGCATGGTCATCGGCACGATCAGGATCACCGCCAGCGGCAGCGTCCAGCTTTCATACAGCGCCGCCAGCGCGAGGAACGCCAGCAGCACCGCGACCGGGAACACCACCAGCGCGGCGTTGCCCTGGGTCGATTGCTGGTAGCTCAGATCGGTCCACTGGATGTTCATGCCGTTCGGCAACAGCTTGCCGGCCATTTGCGTCAGCGCGCTCATCGCCTGGGTAGAGGAGAGGACGCGCGGATCGGCGTCGCCGATCAGGTCCGCCGCCGGGAAACCGTTGTAGCGGATCACCGGATCCGGGCCGTAGGTCGTGCCGATGCTGACCATACTGCCGATCGGCACCATTTCGCCTTTGTCGTTGCGGGTACGCAGGTTGGCGATGTCTTCCACGCTGTCGCGGAACTGGCCGTCGGCCTGCGCCATCACCTTCCAGGTGCGGCCGTAACGGTTAAAGTCGTTGATGTAAGACGAACCGAGGTAGGTCTGCAGCGTGCTGAACAGCGCATTGAGCGGCACCCCCTGGGCCTTGGCCTTGTCGCGATCGATTTTGGCGTCCAGCTGCGGCACGTTGGCCTGATAAGAGGAGATCGGGAAGCCCATGCCCGGCGTTTGCATAATGGCGCCGGACATCGTGTTGATCGCGGTCTGCAGTGCGCCGTAACCCAGCCCGCCGCGATCCTGCACGTACAGCGAATAGCCGGAACCCTGGCCGATGCCGAGGATCGGCGGCGGCATGATCGAGAAGGCGAAACCTTCCTGGATCTGCGAAATGCGCGCGTTGATCTCGGCGTTGATCTGCGCTGCGGTGCGGGTACGGGTGCTCAATGACTCCAGTGCGAAGAACACCGTGCCGGTATTGGGCGTATTGGTGAACTGCAGCGCGTTCAGGCCGGGGAAGGCCACCGCATCGGTGACGCCGTCCACGCTCAGGCCGATGGCGCTCATCTTGCGGATCACCGCATCGGTGCGCTCCAGCGAGGCGCCTTCCGGCATCTTCACGCCGCCAATCAGATACAGCTTGTCCTGCGTCGGGATAAAGCCGCCGGGCACGGTCTTGAACATCACCCCGGCGGCGACCAGCAGCAGCAGGTAGACGACGAACACTGCGCCGCGTCGGCCCAGCACGCGGGAGACCCCGTGCTGATAACGCTGCGAGCCGCTGGCGAAGAAGCGGTTGAACGGCCGGAACAGCCAGCCGAACAGCCGGTCGATCAGGCGCGACGGCAGATCTTTCGGCGCGCCGTGCGGCTTCAGCAAGCGCGCCGCTAACGCCGGCGATAGGGTCAGCGAGTTGATGGCGGAGATCACCGTCGAGATGGCGATGGTGACGGCGAACTGTTTGTAGAACTGGCCGGTAACGCCGGAGAGGAACGCCATCGGCACAAACACCGCGCACAGCACCACGGCGATGGCGATGATCGGGCCGGAGACCTCGCGCATCGCCTGGTGGGCCGCCGCCAGCGGCGACAGCCCCTCTTCGATGTTGCGCTCGACGTTCTCCACCACCACGATAGCGTCATCCACCACGATGCCGATCGCCAGCACCAGCCCGAACAGGCTGAGGGTGTTGAGCGAGAAGCCGAGCAGATACAGCGCGGCGAAGGTGCCGACCACGGAGATCGGTACCGCCAACAGCGGAATGATCGAGGCGCGCCAGGTCTGCAGGAACAGAATGACCACCAGCACCACCAGGATCACCGCTTCCAGCAGGGTATCCACCACCGCGCGGATCGAATCGCGCACGAACACCGTCGGATCGTACGGCGATTTCCAGCTCATGCCGTCCGGGAAGCGGGTCGCCAGCTCGGCCATCTTGCCGCGCACCGCGTCCGACAGCTCGATGGCGTTGGCGCCCGGCGACTGGAAGATGCCGATGCCGACCGCATCCTTGTTATTGAGCTGGGCGCGCAGCGCGTAGCTGCCGGAACCCATTTCGATGCGCGCCACGTCGCGCAGCCGCACGATCTCGCCGTTATCGCCGCTCTTGAGAATGATGTTGCCGAACTCTTCTTCGGTTTGCAGGCGGCCCTGAGCGTTGATCGACAGCAGATAGTCGCTGCGCGTAGGCATCGGCTCCGCGCCGAGCTGGCCGGCGGAGACCTGCACGTTCTGCTCCTGCATGGCGCTCACCACGTCGGAGGCGGTCAGCCCGCGCGCGGCGACCTTGTTCGGATCGAGCCAGATGCGCATTGCGTATTCGCCGGCGCCGAAGATCTGCACCTGGCCGACGCCCGGCAGGCGAGCCAGTTCATCCTTGACCTTCAGGGTGGCGTAGTTGCGCAGGTACAGCGAGTCGTACTTGCCGGAAGGCGATACCAGATGCACCACCAGCGTCAGCGCCGGAGACTGTTTCTGGGTAGTGATGCCCTGGCGGCGCACATCCTCCGGCAGGCGCGCTTCGGCCTGCGCCACGCGGTTTTGCACCTGTACCTGCGCCTGATCGGGATCGGTGCCCGGGCGGAAGGTGACGGTGGTCACCAGCACGCCGTCGGAGCCGGCGACCGATTTCATGTACATCATGTTTTCGACACCGTTGATCGCTTCTTCCAGCGGCGTCGCCACCGTTTCAGCGATCTCTTTCGGGTTGGCGCCCGGGTATTCGGCGCGCACCTGCACGCTGGGTGGCACCACGTCCGGGTACTCGCTGATCGGCAGCAGCGGAATGGCGATCACCCCGGCGACAAAAATCAGTATCGACAGCACCGCGGCGAAGATCGGCCGGTCGATGAAAAAACGGGAAAAGTCCATGGGTCAGAATTCTCTGCTGGGAGCTTAGTTAAGGGCGGAGGCGGTGGTGGTCATGGCGACGTTTTTCGCGTCGACCGGCATGCCCGGCATAAACACTTTCTGCATGCCGTCGACGATCACCCGATCGCCGTTCACCAGGCCTTTTTGCACAATGCGCAATCCTTCGGCCATCCGGCCCACGTCGATGTCGCGGCGCTGCGCCTTGCCGTCTTTATCGACGATGTAAACGAACTTGCGGTTCTGATCGGTCATCACCGCTTTGTCGTCGATCAGCATGGCGTTGAACTCGGCGCTGCCGGGCATCTGCACGCGGGCGAACAGCCCCGGCGTGAAGCGGCGATCGCGGTTGTCGAGCAGGGCGCGCATGCGGATGGTGCCGGTACCGGCGTTCAACTGGTTGTCGGTGAAGTCCACCAGCCCCTGATGCGGAGTGCCGTCCTCGCCCACCAGGCCCACCTTCACCGGCAGGCGCGCGTCGTGTCGGCCCTGCTGCTGATAGCGCAGGAAGGTCGCCTCATCCACGTCGAAATAGACGTAAACCTTATCGAGCGATACCAGCGTCGTCAGCACGCTGGCGCTGTCGCCGGCGGTGACCAGGTTGCCGGCGGTGATCATCGCGCGGCTGGCGCGCCCGTCGATCGGGGCGGTGACGCGGGTAAAGTCGAGATTAAGCTGCGCCATATCGAGCTGGGCCTGCGCCGCCAGCACGTTGCTTTGCGCCTGCGCGGCGGACGAACGGCGCTGTTCCCACACCTCTTGCGAGATGGCCTGAGTGCCGATCAGTTTCTCGGTTCGCGAAGATTCGCTGCGCGCGAGGGCTGCCTGATTGCGCGCCCGCACCAGCTCCGCCTGCGCCTGTTCGCGCGCGGCGCGGTAGGTGCGATCGTCAATGGTGAACAGCACCTGACCTTTCTTCACCTCGTCGCCTTCGGTGTAGTTGACCCGCTCGATGTAGCCGGAAACTCGCGGGCGGAGCTGTACGCTTTGCACTGCTTCGACCCGGCCATTGAACGCATCCCACTGGCTGATCGGTTTGACCACCACGCTGGCGGCGCTGACCACCGGCGGCGGTGGCGGGGCGTTGTGCGCGACGCTGTTGTCACACCCGGCGAGCAGGGCGGCCAGCAGCGCCACCCCGGAGAGCCGCTGGCCCAGAGCGAAGGCGCGCGTGCGGCCGCCGGCGTTGAACGATGAGTTTGGTTGATTTGGCATTATTTTTATTCCGATAAGTAAGCGCTGTCTGGCCCCATACCCAGCCCTGTTTTCCGGGCTTTTCCCTTCATGCCGGCGTTCGGCGGAAGGGGCGCCGCGCCTTGTCATGGCGCAACGTTAGGTTTTGAAACATATTGGTGTCACATTAATGTATCAATATCGGTTACATTAATTGGGTGGAGTATAGAGGCGGCTTTCTGGTAAATGCAATAATAAAAATTGCATTTAAAGCGAAACTGTTGCAACGTATGCGCACTGGGCAGAGGGGGACCCTGCCGACATGATGGGAGCATCAGCATGAACACGACGGGTTTCATTACCGATTTGAAGACGTGGATCGACAACAATCTGGAAGAAAAACTGGATATCAACACCGTAGCGGACCGCGCGGGCTACTCCAAATGGCATCTGCAGCGCATGTTCAAGCGTCAGACCGGCTATGCGTTGGGGGAGTATATCCGCATGCAAAAACTGAAGGTGTCGGCGGAGCGCCTGGCCAACAGCGGCGAACCGATCGTCAGCGTGGCGATCTCGCTCGGCTTCGACTCACAGCAGTCGTTCAACCGCAGCTTCAAACGCCAGTTCGGCCAAACGCCGGGGGACTGGCGCCGCGCACTGGCGCAGCCGACGGCGGTGAGATGCACGCACCACTGAGCGGTTTGGCAGTGGGAATAAAAAAGCCTGAATTTGCGTTCGGGCTTTTTTTATGGCGGTGAGGGAGGGATAGATTCGCTGCGCTCACCCTGCGGCCCACGTTGGCGGTCCAAAACGCGGGCGTTTTGTCGAACCCTGTCGAGGTTTCTCACCCTCCCGGTCGGTGCGCGATGCATACAAAAAAGCCTGAACTTTCGCTCAGGCTTCTTCGTAGAAGATGGCGGTGGGGGAGGGATAGATTCGCTGCGCTCACCCTGCGGGCCGCCGTTGGCGGTCCAAAACGCAGGCGTTTTGTCGAACCCTGTTGAGGATTCTCACCCTCCCGGCCGGTGCGCGATGCAAACAAAAAAGCCTGAACGCGAGTTCAGGCTTCTTCGTAGAATATGGCGGTGAGGGAGGGATTGATTCGCTACGCTCACCCTGCGGGCCGCCGTTGGCGGTCCAAAACGCGAGCGTTTTGTCGAACCCTGTCGAGGATTCTCACCCTCCCGGTCGGTACGCGATGCAAACAAAAAAGCCTGAACGCGAGTTCAGGCTTCTTCGTAGAATATGGCGGTGAGGGAGGGATAGATTCGCTGCGCTCACCCTGCGGGCCGCCGTTGGCGGTCCAAAACGCGGGCGTTTTGTCGAACCCTGTCGAGGGTTCTCACCCTCCCGGTCGGTGCGCTATGCATACAAAAAAGCCTGAACTTTCGCTCAGGCTTTCTCGTTAGAATATGGCGGTGAGGGAGGGATTCGAACCCTCGATACACTTTCGCGTATACACACTTTCCAGGCGTGCTCCTTCAGCCACTCGGACACCTCACCATATTTTTTTGTTGCGAAATCATCGCTGCAACGGGGCGCTACTATAGGGAGTGGGGCCGATCCGGTCAAGAATAATTTCTGTGTTTTTGCTTGTCCGCTCAAGCCGTGTTCACTTTGTTGAAAACTGCGGCGAACTACACGTCAGAAGTCATGAAAGGGCGAGAAAATCAGAGAGGCGGTTCGAGGAGAACCGAGAAAAAGGGGAACCTCGGCAGCGTAAGGCGGGAGGCGTTCGCGGCGGGCCGCCGTTGGCGGTCCAAAACGCGGGCGTTTTGTCGAACCCTGTCGGGGCTTCTCACCCCTCTCGGCGGTGCACCATGCAAAAAAAAAGCCTGGACGCGAATCCAGGCTTTCTCTTTGAATTTGGCGGTGAGAGAGGGGTTGATTCGCTGCGCTCACCCTACGGGCCGCCGTTGGCGGTCCAAAACGCGGGCGTTTTGTCGAACCCTGTCGAGGCTTCTCACCCCTCTCGGCGGTGCACCATGCAAAAAAAAAGCCTGGACGCGAATCCAGGCTTTCTCTTTGAATTTGGCGGTGAGAGAGGGGTTCGAACCCTCGATACACTTTCGCGTATACACACTTTCCAGGCGTGCTCCTTCAGCCACTCAGACACCTCACCGTTTTGTTGCCGATAACGCCTTGCGCTGTCGACGGGCGCTAATGTAGGAGAATCTGATCTCAGCGTCAACCCTCTTATTTCATTCTCATGACTGTTTAGCCAAACTTGCAGCAATTTGCTGATTTACCGAACGATATCCTGACTCTCGGCCGCCGGCGGACAGGGCGGCAGCGAGCAAAATGCGTGAAAGCCGATTGTTTGACTTTTTTCTGTACAGATAGCTCAATATCTCGCCATTGAGGTTGGGTTGTTTGCTGTTATATGCATTAATACTGGATTATTAGTCAGATGTGTCGCTAAATGGAATCATGTCGGCGCGGCGTTTTTGGCAAGGAACATCACGTCGCCGCGCAGATTGCCGGTTGACAGGCCGGCGATACCGCAGACAGGGACAGACTCATTACATAATAATGCAGTAGAGGTTCGTTTTGACTCCTTCAGATGCCATGCCGGCGCCGCAAGCGCGCCATGCCATTCCCCCCGGCGCGGGGGCGCTGTTCTTCATCCAGATCTTCGCCACGCTGGGTTTCGCCGTGCTCTATTCCACGCTGGTGCTGTACGCCACCAAGCGATTGGGTTTCAACGAAAGCAGCGCCAATGCCATGATGGGCGTGTTCGGCGCCTTCAACTATGGCCTGCACATGTTCGGCGGCTATCTCGGCGGCCGTTTCCTCAGCAACCGCAACCTGTTCGTGCTCGGTATGGTGCTGCAGGTGTTCGGCTGCGCGCTGATTGCCGTCGCGGGCGTGTGGGGGTTGTACTGGGGGCTGGCGATGTTCCTGACCGGCAGCGGTCTCAACGTGACCTGCATCAATATGATGCTCACCCAGCGTTTCAAACCGGACGATGATCGGCGCGAATCGGCGTTCCTGTGGAATTACGCCGGCATGAACCTCGGGTTCTTCGTTGGCTTTACCGTGGCCGGGTATTTCCAACTGACGGAAAATTATCGCGCGCTGTTCCTGTTCGCCACGCTGGGCAACGCGGCGGCGATCATCGTCGCCGTCTGTCGCTGGCGCATTCTGGCCGATCTCAATACGCCGCTCCACGACGCCAGCCGCAGCCAATACCGCTGGCGCATGCTGGTCGGGTTGGCGGTGCTGGTGGCGCTGGTGCCGATTATCCGCGTGATGCTGACCCATGCCGAGTTCAGTGGCCATTTCGTGATCGTGCTCGGCGCGCTGATCTTCCTGATGCTGTGCCTCGTGACGCTGCGCCACCATCCGCGCGATGAGCGCCGCAGAATGGCGGCCTATCTGATCCTGGCGCTGGGGTCGCTGGTGTTCTGGGCGCTGTATCAGCTGGCGCCGATGGGGCTGATGCTATTCTCCGAGCACAACATCAATCTGAACGTTTACGGCATTCAGGTGGCGCCGCAGTGGATCCAGAACATCAACACGCTGGTGATCGTGGTGGGCGGCCCGCTGCTGGCCTGGTGGTTCAACCGCCTGCGCGCTCGCGGCTGCAACATCGACATTCCGCTGCAGTTCTCCGGATCGCTGTTTTGCATCGGGCTCGGCATGCTGGTATTGCCGCTGGGCATCAGCATGGCGGGCGGCGACGGGCTGGTGGCGTTTAAATGGATCGTCATCAGCTATGTGCTGCAAAGCGTCGGTGAATTGATGATCTCGCCGATCGGTTACGCGATGATCGGCAAGCTGGCGCCGCCGCGCTATCAGGGCGTGATGATGGGCTGCTGGATGATGGTGACCGGCGTCGCTTCGGTGTTGGCGGGCTACGTATCCGGCCTGATGCCGGAAAACAGCGGCAGTACGCCGCTGCAAACCAATCCCGGCTACAGCGAAATCTTCAGCGCGCTGGGCTGGGGGGCGACGGGCGTCGGCGTGGCGATGCTGATTTTAATTCCGCTGTTGCGGCGTCTTATCCGGCGCGACGGCGCGTCTGCCGCCTGATTTTGCGCACATGCACAACAGCCCCACTGGTCGGGGCTGTTTTTATTTTGGGCTTTAACGCTTGCATCCGGCGATGAATCGCGGAAGGCTGAAGGAAAACCAATAAAAACAAACGGGAGCCCGCAGTATGAACATCATCTATTACCATCCCTTATTTAACGCCCAGGAATGGCTGACCGGCATCAAGCAACGCCTGCCGCAGGCAGAGATCCGCGAATGGCAGCGCGGCGACGAGCGGCCGGCGGATTACGCGCTGGTATGGCGCCCGCCGCACGAGATGTTAGCCAACCGCCGCGATCTGAAAGCGGTGTTCGCCCTCGGCGCCGGCGTCGACGCCATTCTCGATCAGGAGCGCAAACACCCCGGCACGCTGCCCGCCGGCGTGCCGCTGCTGCGGCTGGAGGATACCGGCATGGCGCAGCAGATGCAGGAATATGCGCTGAGCTATGTGCTGCGCTATTTCCGCCGTTTCGACGAGTATCAGGCGTTGCAGCAGCGGCAGGAATGGCAGCCGCTCGATCCGCACTCGCTGGATGATTTCACCATCGGCATCCTAGGCGCCGGCGTGCTGGGGCAGAGCGTGGCGCGTAAGCTGACCGAGTTTGGCTTTAGCGTGCGCTGCTGGAGCCGCAGCGCCAAACAGATTGACGGCGTGCAAAGCTTCGCCGGGGAGGCTCAGCGCGCGGCCTTCCTCGACGGCGTCAAACTGCTGATCAACCTGCTGCCCAATACGCCGGAGACCGTTGGCATCCTCAACCGCGAGCTGTTCGCACAGTTGAGCGCGGGCGCCTACCTCATCAACATCGCGCGCGGCGCGCACCTGGTGGAAGCCGATCTGCTGGCGGCGTTGGAACAGGGGCAACTGGCCGCCGCCACGCTGGACGTGTTCGCCCGCGAGCCGCTGCCGCAGGATCACCCGTTCTGGCGTCATCCGCGTGTCACCATTACCCCGCATATTGCTGCCATCACGTTGCCGCAGCAGGCGATGGATCAGATCGCCGCCAACATTCGCGCGCTGGAGGCGGGGCATACCCCTGCCGGCGTGGTCGACAGGCAACGGGGGTACTGATCCTTCAGCCGCCGTTCGGTAACTGATAAGCTGACACCGTCATCGCGCCCGCCCGCACCGCTGCGGGCAGGCCCTCTGGAAGGAGAAACAATGTATCCCGTTGATTTGCATATGCACACCGTCGCCAGCACGCACGCTTACAGCACGCTGCACGATTACATCGCCGAAGCCCGGCAGAAGGGCATCCAGCTGTTCGCCATCACCGATCACGGCCCGGACATGGCCGATGCGCCGCACTACTGGCACTTTATGAACATGCACGTTTGGCCGCGCCGGGTGAACGGCGTGGGCATTTTGCGCGGTATCGAAGCCAACATCAAAAACCTGCAGGGCGACATCGACTGCACCGGCCCGATGCTGACGGCCACCGACGTGATCATCGCCGGTTTCCATGAGCCGGTGTTTGCGCCGCAGGATAAAGCGTCCAATACTGAAGCGATGATCGCCGCGATGGCGCAGGGGGACGTGCATATCATCAGCCACCCCGGCAACCCGCGTTATCCGATCGACATTCCCGCCGTCGCGGCGGCGGCGGCCAAATACGAGGTGGCGCTCGAGCTGAATAACTCGTCGTTCACCCACTCCCGCAAGGGCAGCGAGGCCAACTGTCGGGCGATCGCCGCCGCGGTGCGCGACGCCGGCGGCTGGCTGGCGCTGGGTTCGGATTCGCACGTCGCCTTTTCGCTGGGTAACTTTGAGCACTGCGAGCGCATTATCGAAGAGGTGGGCTTCCCGCAGGAGCGCATTCTCAACGTCAGCCCGCGCCGGCTGCTGGATTTTCTCGAGCGGCGCGGCAAGCCGGCGATTGCGGAATTGGCCGATTTGTGACATCGTCCCGGCAAAATTTTCCGTATTGAATAAGGCTTTATCATGAATGAGTTTTCGATTGTCTGCCGCGTGCTGGGTACGCTGTTCTACCGCCAGCCGCAGGATCCGCTGTTGGTGCCGCTGTTCGCGCTGATTAAAGAGGGCAAGCTGCAGCAGCACTGGCCGCTGGAGCAGGATGACCTGCTCAAGCGCCTGCAGCAGGGCGGCGACGTCAACCAACTGGCGACCGACTTCAATGCGATGTTCGTCGGCAGCGAATGCAGCGTGCCGCCGTTCCGCTCCGACTATGTCGAAGGCGCAAGCGAGGCTGAAGTGCGCGCCTTCCTGCAGCAGCGCGGCATGCCGCTGGCTGAGGCGCCGGCCGACCATTTCGGCCAGCTGCTGCTGGCGGCGTCCTGGCTGGAAGATCAGTCGCAGGAAGATGAAGCGCAGGCGCAGATCGCGCTGTTCGACGAGTTCCTGCTGCCGTGGTGCGGCCGCTTCCTCGGCAAAGTGGAAGCGCACGCCACCACCGGTTTCTACCGCACGCTGGCGCTGATGACCCGCGACGCCCTCCAGGCGATGCGCGACGAGCTGGCCGAGTACGAGCAGGACGATGAAGCGGGCGACGAAGACGCGTAACGCCGCAGCCATCCAGGCGGGCCACCCGGCCCGCTAAACACAGGTTTGCATCCCCCAGACGTAAATTGACAAAAGATCCCCTAATCTGGCGGTTTACCGTCGGTTCGGCCGCGCCTGCGCGCCGCGTTTTCTCACGCAAGGGGTAGATGATGAAAAGTAACTGGATGCAGCAGATTCAAACGTTGATCGGGCAGAAGGCCGGCGCGATGGGCGGGGCAGAAGGCATCGGCAAACTGCTGGCGCCCACGGCGCTGGGCGGCCTGGTCGGCGTGCTGTTGGCCAACAAATCTTCGCGCAAGCTGGTGGGTAAGTTCGGCAAGAATGCGCTGATTATCGGCGGCAGCGCGGCGGTGGGCGCGGTGCTATGGAACAAGTACAAGCAGCGGGTGAAAGAGACCCATCAGGACGAACCGCAGTTCGGTTTGCAAACCACGCCGGTGGATCTGCGCGCCAAGCGTTTAGTGCAGGCGCTGGTGTTCGCCGCCAAAAGCGACGGCCATATCGATGCCGACGAGCAGCGCGCCATCGATCACAGCCTGGCGCAGCTGCAGGTGGGGGAAGAGGCGCAGGGCTGGGTGCAGGAAGCGCTCGACCAGCCGCTCAACCCGGCGTTAATCGCCCGCAGCGTGCAAAACGAAGACGAGGCGCTGGAGGTTTATTACCTGAGTTGCCTGGTAATCGACGTCGATCACTTTATGGAGCGCGGCTATCTTGATGCGCTGGCGCAGGCGCTGAAGATCCCGGCGGACGTCAAACAGGGCATCGAGAGCGACGTCAACGAGAAAAAGCGCGAGCTGGCATAGCGCCGCTTGGCAAGCCGGGGGGAATCGTGTCACTCTTGCCGCAATCTATGTAAGCGGATGATTTAGCAATGATGACCCCACCGAAAGCGGAAAAACGGCCTTATCCCATCACTATCCACGGCGATACGCGCGTGGATGACTACTACTGGCTGCGCGACGATGAGCGCGCAGATCGTCAGGTGCTGGACTACCTGCAGGCGGAGAATGCCTACACCGATGCGATGTTGAAGCCGCAGCAGGCGCTGCGCGAAGCCCTGTACGAAGAGATGGTGGCGCGCATCCCGCAGCAGGAACATTCGGTGCCTTACGTGCGCCACGGCTATCGCTATCAGACGCGCTACGAGCCGGGCAACGAATACGCGATTTATGTGCGCCAGCCGCAGGCCGAGAGCGAGCAGTGGGATGTGCTTATCGACGGCAACCAACGCGCCGAGAACCACGAGTTTTACACCCTGGGCGGGCTGGACGTCAGCCCCGACAATCAGCGTCTGGGGGTGGCGGAGGATTTCCTGTCGCGCCGCCAGTATGACATTCGTTTCAAGAACCTGGCCGACGGCAGCTGGGCCGACGAAGTGCTGGAAAACACCTCCGGCAGCTTCGAGTGGGCCAACGATTCCACGACGGTGTACTACGTGCGCAAGCACGCCAAGACGCTGTTGCCGTATCAGGTTTATCGCCACGTAGTCGGCAGCGATCCGCAGCAGGACGAGCTGATTTACGAAGAGCAGGACGATACCTTCTACGTCGGGCTGGAGAAGACCACCTCCGAGCGCTTTATTCTGATCCACCTGAGCAGCACCACCACCTCGGAGATCCTGCTGCTGGACGCCGATCGGGCGGATGCCAAGCCGCAGCTGTTCGTGCCGCGCCGCAAGGATCACGAGTACGCCATCGATCACTATCACCAGCATTTCTATATCCGCTCCAACAAGGACGGCAAGAACTTCGGCCTGTACCAAAGCGAGCAGGCGGACGAAGCGCAGTGGCAGACGCTGATCGCCCCGCGCGCCGACGTGATGCTGGAGGGCTTCAGCCTGTTCCGCGATTGGCTGGTGGTGGAAGAGCGCAATGCTGGCCTGACGCTGCTGCGCCAGATCCACTGGCAAAGCGGCGAAGAGAAGCGCATCGCCTTCGACGATCCGACCTACACCACCTGGCTGGCGTATAACCCGGATCCGGAAACCGCGCTGCTGCGCTACGGCTATTCGTCGATGACCACCCCGACCACGCTGTACGAGCTGAACATGGACAGCGGCGAGCGGACGATGCTCAAACAGCAGGAAGTGAAGAATTTCACGCCGGACAACTACCGCAGCGAGCGGGTGTGGGTGAAGGCGCGCGACGGCGTCGAGGTGCCGGTTTCGCTGGTGTATCGCCAGGACAGCTTCCAGCGCGGCGCCAACCCGCTGATGGTGTATGGCTACGGCTCTTACGGCAGCAGCATGGATCCGGCGTTCAGCGCCAGCCGCCTGAGCCTGCTGGATCGCGGTTTCGTGTTCGCGCTGGCGCACATTCGCGGCGGCGGCGAGCTGGGGCAGCTGTGGTATGAAGACGGCAAGTTGTTCAACAAGCAGAACACCTTCAACGACTTTATCGACGTGACCGAAACGCTGGTCGCCCAGGGGTACGGTGATGGCAAGCGAGTGTTCGCGATGGGCGGCAGCGCGGGCGGCCTGCTGATGGGCGCGGTGATCAACCAGGCGCCGCAGCTGTTCCACGGCGTGGTGGCGCAGGTGCCGTTCGTCGACGTGGTGACCACCATGCTGGATGAGTCCATTCCGCTGACCACCGGCGAATACGACGAGTGGGGCAACCCGAACGAGCAGGCCTATTACGACTACATCAAGCAGTACAGCCCGTACGATCAGGTGAAAGCGCAGGAGTACCCGCATCTGCTGGTGACCACCGGCCTGCACGATTCGCAGGTGCAGTATTGGGAGCCGGCCAAGTGGGTGGCCAAGCTGCGCGAGCTGAAAACCGACGATCGGCAGCTGCTGCTGTATACCGACATGGATGCCGGCCACGGCGGCAAATCCGGCCGCTTCAAGGCCTATGAGGATATTGCGCTGGAGTACGCCTTCATTCTGGCGCTGGCGGAATAACGGCGTGCGGCGGGCGGCCTGCGCCGCCCGCTGTGTTAGCCAATCAGATAGTATTTCAGCGTGTGTTTCATGTCCGGGCTCAGATCGTCGATGGATTTCAGCATCCAGCGCAGATAGCCAGGATCTTCCTGGGCGATGCGGTCGATCTCCTGCCCGCGATACTTGCCGAACTTGAACTTCTTCAGCAGCACCGGCTGTTCGGTGATCTGCACCATTTGCTCCGGCGTCCAGCCCGAATCCTTGATGATGCGTTGCAGCAGCGCGGCGGTGACGTAGCAGTCATACAGCGCGCGGTGCGGGTACAGCGTGGCGTCTGCCGGCAGCTGCACGTCCAGATTCAGCGCGTAGCGCAGATACTGGTTGCCGTACTTGATGTCCGGATACAGCGTGCGCGCCAGCTTGAGGGTGCAGATCCAGGCGCCGTTCATCTCCGGCAACACCCCGCGATCAAAGGCGGCGTTGTGCGCCACATAGTAGGGGCTGCCCTGATAGCGGCCGATCGCCACCGCAATGCGCGGTTTGCCTTCCACCATCTGTTCGGTGATGTGATGAATCGCCATCGCGTCGAGGCTGATGGGGCGGTCCGGGCTGATCAGGTCGCTCATCGGGTTGGTCAATTGGCCGTCGAGCAGATCGAGGGAGGCCACTTCCACCACGCCGCCGTCCAGCCCGCAGGTCTCGGTATCTATTACGCGTAACGTCATGCTTTCCTCCGCGTTGCCGTCAGGTTTCAGCTTAACCGGCACAGGCGGCCGTGCCAACCGTCGCGGGTCTTGTCGGCGATGATAAGACCAGGGGCGTCATCCGGCGCGGCAACCAAAAGCGCTCCCGTTTCATCCCAGATGGCGCTGCGGCCTGCCGGGATCCAGCCTCCGGTCGGCGCCGCATGGTTGGCCATCAGCGTGACCATGCCATAACGACGGGCATAGCCTGCCAGCGCGTCGCTGTCTTTCGCGTAACCGGCTTCAGATACCAGCACGCCGGCGGCATAAATCTGCGCACCCGCCAGCGCGGCGGCGCTTGCGTGGCCGGGTTGCGAGGTGTCGGCGCAGATAGCCAGCGCGATGCGTTGCCGATGTATTTCCAGCAGCGTGCCGCCATTACCGGGCAAGAACCGTTGCTGTTCCGCGCCGTGCAGATGCTGTTTGGTATAGGCGGCCACCGTGCCGTTGGGGTGAAAGATCAAGGCGGCGATATGCAGCGCCTGGCCACTGTGCAAAGGCGCGCCGACGATGATCGTCATCTGCCGCGATTGCGCCGCTGCACTGAGCGGTTGCAGGCGGGGATCGCCCAGCGTCAGCGCCAGTTCGGCAGCATTGGCCAACTCATAGCCGCTTAGCGACAGTTCGGGAAACACCAGCAGTTGCACCTGCTGTTGGGCTGCCTGCGCGACAAATTCAAGGTGACGTTCAAGGTTGCAGGCGATATCGGCCGCAGCGGCGGGGTATTGGGCGGCGGCGAGGGTAAAGCAGGACATTGGCCATCTCTCCTGTGAGGCAATAAAAAACCCGCCTTGGCGGGTTTAATGACGGATGGAAGGACGCTTACTCACCAGACGGATGCGCTTTTTTGGCGCGTTTCTCCGCACGTTTCTCGGCTGGGGTTTTCAACGGCTTCTTCTTCGCATTTTTTTTGCTATCCATTCCCTTACTCATGATGGCCTCTCGTTACCTATGATTGGGTGGCTTGCTCAGCCATTAACCGCCTAAAGCCGACAGGATGCAAGCGACAAAGTGCAAGTAGTATGTAACCGGCTGTTTGCACGTGAAATTTTGTTTTTGGATGACCGGGTGCTTAAAATAATTATTATGTTATAATATTACACTTTTAGGGTTCGGAGAACGCAATGACAGTGATGACATTACCGGATGCGCAGCAACTGCTGGCCATGCCGGATTCTGATTACATGAACTCGGTTCAACGGGCTTTTTTCCGCCAGCTGCTGCAGGATGAGCGGCAAAAACTGCTGTTGCACATCGATGAGCTGAAGAAGGCGATCGACAGCGGCGAAGCGACGGGCGATGAAGCCGACAAGGCGGCGCGCGAAGAAGAACTGCGCCTGTTGTTCCGCCAGTTGGATCGCGAAAGCCGCCTGCTGCCGAAAATCGATGCGGCGCTGGCGCGGTTGCAGAACGGCGAATACGGCTACTGCCGGGAAACCGGCGAACCCATCGGCTTGGCACGCCTGATGTTGCGCCCGACGGCGGAGCTGAGCATCGAGGCGAAAACGGCACAGGAGATGCGCGAGCCGCATATGCGTAAAGGCGTGTAGGCGTAACAAGGCGTGAACTGATCGGGCCTGTGGGCATTTTGCAGGCGGGTCGTTGCGATTTTGAGCAAACGCGCGCCGAGTTCCCGGCGCGCGTTCGAGTTTTCAGGTTTTACCGTTGACCTGCCGGGCGGCTTCCGCTTTGATGAAAGCATGACTCACAGAGAGACGGAAAGCGCCATGGAACAATTACGAGGTTTGTACCCGCCGTTAGCGGCATACGACAGCGGTTGGCTGGACACTGGGGATGGCCACCGGATCTACTGGGAGCTGAGCGGCAACCCGAACGGTAAACCGGCGGTCTTCATTCATGGCGGGCCGGGCGGCGGCATCTCTGCGCATCATCGCCAGCTGTTCGATCCCGAGTGCTACAAGGTGCTGCTGTTCGATCAGCGCGGCTGTGGCCGCTCCCGTCCGCACGCCAGTCTGGACAACAACACCACCTGGCATTTGGTGGCCGATATCGAGCGGCTGCGCGAAATGGCCGGCGTCGAGCAGTGGCTGGTGTTCGGCGGCTCCTGGGGATCTACGTTGGCGCTCGCCTATGCGCAGACCCACCCGGCGCGCGTCAGTGAAATGGTGCTGCGCGGTATCTTTACCCTGCGCAAGCAGGAGCTGCATTGGTATTACCAGGACGGCGCTTCGCGCTTCTTCCCGGACAAGTGGGAGCGCGTGCTGTCCATTCTGTCGGATGACGAGCGCAAAGACGTGATTGCCGCCTATCGGCAGCGGCTGACTTCAGCCGATCCGCAGGTGCAGCTCGAAGCGGCCAAACTGTGGAGCGTGTGGGAAGGGGAAACGGTGACGCTGTTGCCAAGCCGTGAATCCGCTTCGTTCGGCGAGGATGATTTCGCGCTGGCGTTCGCCCGCATTGAAAACCACTACTTTACGCATTTGGGGTTCCTGGAGAGCGATGACCAACTGCTGCGCAACGTGCCGCTGATCCGCCATATCCCGGCGGTAATCGTCCACGGCCGCTATGACATGGCCTGCCAGGTGCAGAACGCCTGGGATCTGGCCAAGGCCTGGCCGGAGGCGGAGCTGCATATCGTGGAAGGGGCGGGGCATTCGTTTGATGAACCGGGCATTTTGCACCAGCTGATGATCGCCACCGACCGATTCGCCGGCAAGTGACACGAAAAACCCGCCGTAACGGCGGGTTTTGTTATTTGGCCTTCGGTTCGTAAGGCAGACGCGAAAACTTGTGGGATTCCGCGCGGTAGTGCGCCACGCGCTCGCGAAAATAGTCGCGCAGCGGCTCCGGCTGCTCGCGCTCCACCACTTCCGGGATCACCGGCATGTTGTAACGCTCTTTGTACGCCACGCCTGAGGCGGCGAGATCCACATTCACCCTGTCCATTTCTTCTTTGGACAACTCGGCCAGATTGTAACCCACCTTATGCTCCTTACTTTGCCGCATTGAATCTGCGCAGAAGGTAATCCACCCGGCGGCGCTTGGCAAGCCCGTTGCGCCGCGGCGGCGGGCGATATTTATCCAAGAGTAATGCAATCTATTTATTCTTTTAAATAAGAATGATTCGCTTTATGATTAAAATAAAATATCTAAATAATTCTCATGTTAATTACCAATAACTCCATGATATTTTAACTTATTGATATAATTTGTTTTTGTAATTGATTTGGTTTGAATGTAAATAAGGTGTTTTTATTTTTACGGCGACAGGGCATAATGCGCGGAAATTAAATTCATGACCTGCAAAATAAAAGGAATGATTATGCTGACGCAAGAAATGACTCAAAAGCTGAATGAGCAACTGAATCTGGAGTTCTACTCCGCCAACCTGTATCTGCAGATGAGCGCATGGTGCAGCGACAAAGGCTT
The DNA here is from genome assembly GCF_052168495.1 of Serratia sp. CY52157. NCBI lineage: Bacteria > Pseudomonadati > Pseudomonadota > Gammaproteobacteria > Enterobacterales > Yersiniaceae > Serratia > Serratia sp. CY52157. The sequence goes on from NZ_JBJNMO010000001.1 coordinate 287,134, forward strand.
TGAAGGCGCCGCCGCATTTCTTAAAGAGCACTCTCAGGAAGAGATGCAGCATATGCAACGTCTGTTCGACTACCTGAGCGACACCGGCTCTCTGCCGCTGCTGGGCACCATCGCGGCCCCGCCGGTGGCGTTTGAGTCGCTGGCGGACGTGTTCGAGCAGACCTACGAACACGAGAAGCTGATCACCCGTCAGATCAACGAGCTGGCGCACGCGGCAATGTCCTCGCACGATTACTCCACCTTCAACTTCCTGCAATGGTACGTGGCGGAGCAGCACGAAGAAGAGAAACTGTTCAAATCCGTGCTGGATAAGCTGGCGCTGGTGGGCACCAGCGGCAAAGGCCTGTTCTTCATCGACAAAGACCTGAAGAAAATGGGCGCGATGGGCCAGGGCGGCAACGGCCAGGCCTGATCCCTGACTGAACATTGAAAAACCGCGCGCGGGGCAAACCCGACGCGCGGTTTTTTTTACCCTGCGTTTATCGCGGTTATGCGGCGATACGTGCTGCCGGATCGCAAAATGCCAGTGATGCGCTCGACTTGCTGAGGCGTGCTCGTTATGATTTACCGCGATACGCTACAGGGATGGTAGAGTCAAAACAGCGGGTTAGCCGATACAACCCGTTTTTCTGTTTACCCGTGGCGCAATCATTTGCGGTGGGTTGGGGCCGCTGATACATCGCCTTGGCTGTGGCCTTAACCCTTATGACCCTCTTTATATTGTTAAGGGATACCACTGTGATCGGTAAAATTCGTTCCTCCTGTCGCCTGCTTTCCACCGTTTTCGTCCTGTTCGTTGGCTTGTCTTCACAGCAAGCGTTGGCGCACGCTCACCTGAAAGTGGAAACGCCGAAGGCCGACGCCAGCGTCAGCCCGGCGCCGAAGGCGCTGACTCTCAGCTTCTCCGAAGGCATCGAGCCGAACTTCAGCGGCGTGAAAATCACCGGCCCGGATAACGCCGTGGTGAAAACCGGCAAGCTGCAGCTCGATCCGAACAACAACACCCAGGTCAACGTGCCGATCGAAAGCGAGCTGAGCGCGGGCAAATACAACGTCAGCTGGCATGTGGTGTCGGTCGACGGGCATAAAACCAAAGGCCAGTACAGCTTCACCGTAAACTGATCGTGAGTCTGGCGACTCTGTTCGTTCTGTGTCGCTTGGTGCACTTTGCGGCGGTGATGCTGATGTTTGGCATCAGTCTGTTCACCGCCTTATTGGCACCGCAGCGCCTTTCCCCGATCCTCTCCCGCGATGTGCGTCCGCTGCTGCTTGCCGGCACCTGGATTGCCGGGCTTTCCGCCGTGGCGCTGCTGGCCATTCAGGCCGGGCAGATGGGCGACGGTTGGCAAGACGCCTGGCGGCTGGAGGTTTGGTGGGCGGTGCTCGGCACCACCTTCGGCGAAGTGTGGCGCTGGCATCTGGGCCTGTCGCTGCTAGCGATCCTGAGCCTGCTGCTGCCGAAACGGCCGCGCGCGCAGGCGTTGGCGCTGTGCTCAGCGCTGCTGCTGGTGAGCCTGGCGTTCATCGGCCACGCGGCGATGCACGAAGGCGCGCTGGGCGCGCTGCACCGCGCCAACCATGCGGCGCACCTGCTGGCCGCCGGTTACTGGTTCGGCAGCCTGGCGCCGCTGCTGGTCTGCCTGCGCTACCTACAGCCGCCGCAATGGCGCAGCGACGCCATTACCACGCTGATCCGTTTCTCGCGCTGGGGGCACCTGGCGGTGGCGGCGGTGATTGTTACCGGCATCGTCAACAGCCTGATCATACTCGGCGGTTGGCCGCTTAATCTCAGCTCGCCTTATCAGCGCCTGCTGCTGATCAAAACCGCGCTGGTGGCGCTGATGGTGATGGTGGCGCTGGCCAATCGCTACGCCATCGTGCCGGCGATGAGCCGCGTACCGGCGCTGGCGCAGCGCGGGGTGGTGCTGGCGTGCTGGCTCGAAGTCGGGCTGGGGATGGCGGTGCTGCTGCTGGTCAGTTTATTTGCAACCTATGCGCCGGTTTGACATTTCAGCTTGCCGCAGGCCGGCAAGCTGCGGGAAAATCGACGCGAATAGCAACCTTAAGGCCATCACATGAAATCGGTATTACTCGGCATTACGCTGCTGGCAACCGCGACCGGCGCGCTGGCGGCAGACAAACTGGTTAACATCACCAAACTGGAGTACGGCAAACAGTGGGCGTTCACCAAGGAAGAGGTGACGCTGCAGTGCCGCAGCGGCGGCGCGCTGTTCGTGCTGAATAACAGCACCCTGATGCAATACCCGCTCAACGACGCGGCGGAGCAGCAGGTGAAGAAGGGCCATCAGCGCGCACAGCCGCTGGACGTGATCCTGCTGGACGATCCCGCTGAACCGGGGAAGAAAATGAGCATGGCGCCGTTTATCGAACGCGCCGAGAAGCTGTGTGCTGACTAACCGCTTGTTTGCCAATGCCTTGCCCAGCGCGCGCAGATTGATGCGCATTTGCCGCATAGTTATTTCGTCACGAAACTATCACGCGGCCGCCGGGCGGCTGGCAAAACTGGCGCGGTAGGCTACTCTTAAAGTGCACGGCTGAACAAGCCCTGCATTAAATGCCAACTTTTAGCGCACGGCTCTCTCCCAAGAGCCATTTCCCTAGACCGAATATAGGAATCGTATTCGGTCTTTTTTTGTGTGATTGATTTATAAGTAAATTTCACCTAAGACGCCAGCAACAATCCCCGTTTCTCTTTTCGCGTCACAGCCATCAACCCGTGCTCCTGTCTCACTCCCCAACCGCACCTATCGCTAATTTGGCCGCACCAAAAGTCATTACGTCATCTATGGCGCTGATAAGCTTCGGCCATTGCTCCCATCAACGGTTTCGAGAGTGTCATTATGGGAAATATCCCGGCATCAGGCGCTATAAAAGGTAATCCGCAGTGAACGAGCAACTGAGTCAATTAAAGATGATGTTGCCCGGCTATCTCGAGGCGTGGCGTGAGGGGGCCTTACCCTCTGACTGGGAGCAGGTGGCTAATCCTGAAGTGGTCGCCGCCCTGTTGGCGGAGTGGGAGGCGCTCAGCGAGTTGGCCTCTCGGTTCGACAGCGCCACTGAAACACGCGCCGATGCCACCGCGTTTTGGCATGCGCGCGCCGAGCTGATGGCGCAGCGCAATCGTGATCTTATGGCCCAACTGGCGACGCCAATCCGTTTGCCCAGCGCACGGGTGGCCTTTTTTGGCTATGTGAAAACGGCCGTGATGGACGCCAGGCAGGTTAAGGCGGCGATTCGCGATGCCGGTTTTATCGTTGCGGGCGGCGCCCCCAATAAGAACACGGCTTAGCGCGGTTTCTTCTCAAATTTTTCGGCAAAAAAGAACCGCAGCAATTTATGGGTCCACAGCAGGATGGCGCCGACCACCACCAGCGAGACGACGAAATGCGACAGATTTTTAGGCGCGGCGTAGCCGTGGGTAAAGGAGACCCCCGCGCCGCTGAGCAGCAGGGTGGCGATCCAGAAGCCGAGCAGCAGGCATAAGGTACGAAACAGTTTAAACATGGTTATCACCAAAAATACGGAAAGCACCGACCGAACGGAGAGGTTCAGCCGGGGCTTTGATTAATTAAAACCGCTTAGCGCGAACAGGTATTGCCGCCTTTATTGCTATTGCAGTTGCTGCCGCTGTTTTTGTTGCCGCCTTTCCCCATACCGACGTTGCCGCCGCCTTTGCTGCCTTCCTTGAAGCAGCCGCCGTTGAGCGCGCCCACCGCCAGGCCGCCAAGGCCGCCCAGAGAACCGGTGATCACGCCGTTAACGCAATCCGGCGAGGTGTGCTTGCCGTAGAATCCCTGATTGGATGACCCGCCCCCGTTCTTGTTGCCGCCGTTGTTGTTGACGCGGCCATTGCTGCCGCGGTTGTCGGCAAAGTTACCGGCGCCGGCGATCAGGTGAAAGTGTTTGGCATCGATCTCTTGCATAAAATTCCCTCTTTATCGATTCAGTTAAATTCAGTAAAGCTTGCGCAAGCCAGCTGTTTTTAACAGAAAAAATAGCGGGGGTAATTACCGGTTCGGATAAGAACAGGGGGTTTATTTTGCGATATTTTCCAGACTGATAGAGCACCGAGAAATGATATTTTGGGCGTGTGGATCCGTATCGCTATCCGTTCTCTTGAGCCGGTTAATTTGTTAGCATGGCGCCCCTGGATGACTATTGGTGCAGTACATTGAAAATTAAAGCGTTGTTATTTGTTGCGTTGGCCGCGCTGGCCGGCTGCAGCCAGGAGGGAACCTCGATGAATCAGCCCGCAAACGAGAAAGGCGGCCAAACGGAAGTGTTGTTGGTCAACAGCGCGCTGGTGGACTGCGTGGGCGTCGGCCCGATGAAGTGCATGCAGGTGCGCCGCTCCGCGCATCAGCCGTGGGAGTTGTTCTATACCGGCATCGAGGGTTTCACCTTCGAACCGGGCTATCAGTATCGGCTGAAAGTGCGCGTCACCCCGGTGGAGAACGTACCGGCCGACGCCTCATCGCTGCGTTACACGCTGATCGAGCAGTTGGAAAAGAACAAAGCGTAATGGATCTACCTTGTCACCACCAAATGGCGTTTCATTTGGTGGTGACGTTTTCAGGAAAGTTTGTCTTTTTTCTTTCTTTTGGAGGATTCGAAAGTGGCGAAGGCATGTGCAAGAGCAAACCCCAGCGCACAGTAGCGTAGAGGCCAATTTTCTTTGGCCCATGTTTCAGAGTCAGCAATAAACATCGTGTTGCCGTTGGCAAAAAGGGTAAATTGCCAGCAAAGGATTAAAAAGCATATCGTAACCAGAACGACATAACCCTTGGACCCCAGAGACGGTCTGAAGACGTATTTCACGGCCAGACAGGCCGCGGCAGCGAGAGTAGAAAAAATATAATATAAAGTTGGTTCCATCACTGTTCCTGGCTGCCTTTATAAATGGAATTAAGGGTTGAGACATCTGCGCCACCTTCAAGCATCAAGCTGGTTCTTCCCATGTTCCTCCAACCGCGAATATAGTCTGTATTGATGTAACGAAATAATCGCCAGGCTTCGGGTTTCAGCGACAGTTTTAGTAAACCATAGCCTGATAACAGTAAGTCTACGCCACCTAACGCCATGTCTGCTGCGGAATGAGAATAGCCTAGTGTTGAAGCCGCAGAGCGGTACATCATTCGGCCTGGACCAATAGTATTCTTGCCAAATAATAGCGTATAACCGTTTTCGTAGACATTATTGATGCCATTGATTAAAAGTAACGTTCCTGGAATGGCACCGACGCCAGTCCAATCCAAGCCCACGCCGAGTAAAATTTGTGCTATTCCCGAGAGGAAGCCAACGCCGGCTAACACGTAGGTCACTACGGCGTCATGATTGACTTTCTTTCTCATTACGGCATAAGGCGTCACGGCGTCAGTTCGCAATAAGCGCTCTTGCTCAGAAAGCGATTGATATTCTTGCTTCATTTCTCTCATTGCAACATTCGCCGCTTCACCTACTTGTTGGCATTTTTGCAATTTATCATTCACAAAGCAGTGCATCTCATGTCTGAAGGCATTACCGACTGTCCGATCTTTTAAAAAGTCCCTATTAACGCGTTCTGAGAGTTCTAAAAGCATACGTCCTTGTTGACGAGCCATCGTTTGCGAGTAGGTATTTAAACGTTCCTTTAGTAACAGTGGATTATCCATTTTTCTTTGTTCCTCCCTGGATTTCGACCGAAAAACAGCCACACCATAACGCAACGCCAGAAGCATGATCAACTTTTGCTGATTTTAAGAGGGAAGGCTTGAACGCGCTGAGGGTGCGAAGCGTGGCGCGTGGAGGCATCACGATGCGGAGTTGGGCAACCCTGATCCCTCGACTAAACTGGTCTGTTCACTGCGCTTGTTTTCGCACTTTCTTAAGTATATCGAGAAAATCAGGTATATTGTCCTTCGGTTTTTAGCTACCAAGAAAAAATTACTATGATTATCAAACCTAAAATTCGTGGTTTTATCTGCACCACCGCTCACCCGGCAGGCTGTGAAGCCAACGTCCGTGAGCAAATCGCTTACGTTAAGTCGCGCGGCGAACTGAAAAACGGGCCTAAAAAGGTGCTGGTCATTGGTGCATCCACCGGTTACGGTCTGGCCTCGCGCATCAATGCCGCTTTCGGCAGCGGTGCGGCCACCATCGGCGTATTTTTCGAGAAGCCTGGCAGCGAAGGCAAAACCGGTTCCGCCGGTTGGTACAACTCCGCCGGTTTCGACAAGGCAGCTAAAGAAGAAGGCCTGTACGCGAAAAGCATCAACGGCGACGCATTTTCCAACGAGTGCCGTCAGACCGTTATCGATCTGATCAAGAAAGACCTGGGTCAGGTTGACCTGGTGGTTTACTCGCTGGCTTCGCCGGTGCGTAAGATGCCGGAAACGGGCGAAGTGGTGCGTTCCGCACTGAAGCCGATCGGCGAGCCGTACAAATCCGTCGCGCTGGACACCAACAAAGACGTGCTGGTTGAGGCCGTGGTCGAGCCGGCCAACGAGCAAGAAATCGCCGACACCGTGAAGGTGATGGGCGGCCAGGACTGGCAGCTGTGGATGGACGCGCTGGACGAAGCGGGCGTGCTGGCGGATAACGCGCAGTCTGTCGCTTACTCCTACATCGGTACCGATCTGACCTGGCCAATCTATTGGCACGGTACGCTGGGCAAGGCGAAAGAAGATCTGGATCGCGCGGCGCACGCCATCAACCAGAAGCTGCAGGCCAAAGGCGGCGCGGCTTACGTTGCGGTGCTCAAGTCGGTGGTGACGCAGGCTTCTTCCGCCATTCCGGTGATGCCGCTGTATATCTCCATCGTGTTCAAGATCATGAAGGAGCAGGGCATTCACGAAGGCTGCATCGAGCAGATCCAGCGTCTGTTCGCCACCAAGCTGTACAGCGGTGCGGCGCCGGATACCGACGAGAAACACCGTCTGCGCCTGGATGACTGGGAACTGCGTGACGAAGTGCAGGAAACCTGCCGTGAAATCTGGAAGCAGCTGAACGACAGCAACATCAACGAACTGACCGATTACCAGGGCTACAAGGCGGAATTCCTGCGCCTGTTCGGCTTCGGTCTGCAGGGCGTTGATTACGATGCCGATCTGAGCGGCGAAGCCAACTTCGATGTGATCGAACTGGTCTAAGCGCGTCGAGCGGTCAAACAAGGTCGGGTTAGCCCGGCCTTTTTTATTGTGCGCGCGTTGGCGACCACCGCCTGACTCATCAGTCCACTTGATCATTGACAGCAATAAATTATCGTTTTACGATAATTTATTGCTGTTGATTAAGGGATAGAAAATTATGGGCGCTGCGCCAAGGATCCATCTGCCGCTGTATGTGCGTTGTCTGTGTTTGCTCATTATGGCGATGCTGATCGTCAGCACCGGCGTTGAGATGTTCATCATCGTGCGGGACTGGCTGCAGGGCGTAGCCTATCGCGATATCGTCGCCTCTTACCGGGAATATTACCCGGAGCTACTCGCCTACGCGATCCCGCAGCAACGCTGGGCGCTGTTCGCCACGCTGGTTATCGACATGCTCGGTTATTTGCCCTATTACAGCGCGCTGCTGTGCGGCGCCGGGCTGTTTTATCAATTCTTCCGCGGCAACGTGTGGCATCGCAACAATATGGTGCTGTTGCAGATCATTGGCATCTTGCTGATCGTCGATGTGTTGTTCCCGTCGTTAGCCGGTCTGCTGCAGGTGATGGTATTGACCGCCGATGAAAAAATGCTGTTTATCCTTTATTATGGCGTCAATAGCGAGTCGGTGCGCTCGCTGATCGTAGGCTGCGCAATCCTGGTATTTAGCCGGGTATTTCTGGAAGCGTTGCGGCTGAATGAAGAACAGCTTTCTTTCGTGTGAGAATAGAGTGGCAATAATCGTAAGTCTTGATGTCATGTTGGCCAAAAGGAAGATGCGTTCAAAGGAGCTGGCGGAGCAGGTGGGGATCACCGAGCAAAACCTGTCTCTGTTGAAAAACGGCAAGGTCAAGGGAGTCAGGCTGGAAACGCTGGACAAGATCTGCCGCATTCTCGACTGCCAGCCTGGCGATCTGCTGGCCTGGCAGCCGGACGGCGAAGAGTAAGATCCCAGCGCACTCGGAAGTGCGCTGAGCCTGCTGGCCCATTTCTGCGATTAGCGTTGTCTTATTGAACGATATTTGTTTGATTCAGGTTAATTAAAATAACGGGTGATTAACACTTGCGTATTCTTTTTGTCGCAGGCGATTGCATGCGGCGAAAGTTATTAAACTAAATAAACTCGTTTTTCATTTACCGTCACTACCAATAGCGTTATTTTAAGGGAAATAGTATGACATGGCGTAATTCTCTTCTGGCATTGTGTCTTGTATTAAACGGATGCAGTGCCATTCACCCCACTGTTTCATCCTCATCCTCCTCCACTCACTGGGGGAATTGGGGAACTCCGCAGCCCGCAACGCGAGAACAGAAACAGCGCATTATCGCCGGCGAATCCGCCGCTGCCGTGCTGAATGAAGGCCGGGTCGGTATCGGCGGTACGCTGGACTGGTCGAAAATAGGGGGGCGCTAACCGCCGCTCTTTATTCGGCGGGGCGGCAGACGTTATCTCAAAGATATTGTGGAACGGTTTATTATTAATTCGCTACTCTGTTTTTCCGATGCGTTATTTATCTTTAAACGATGAATCTCTGCTTGTTGAATATATATCAACATACCCAGACATCCTTACAGGAGTTTTCAATGGCAAAGCGTATTGTCGCCATGTTGATAATGTCGTTGTTGAGTCTGCAAGCAAATGCGGCCCGTTACGATCGGCAATGCGAGGGAATTTCTCCCGTGCTGTTTCAGAAGAAATTGAAAGAGCTGGCGCATGGCCTGCGACAAGAGATGGCTGAGCCGACCCCGCCCACGGAGAATGAGGCCGAAACCTTGGCGCGTCTGGCGGAATGCGATGCCGAAAACGCGAAAGCGCCGGCGACGGGAGGGCAACATGCGCCCGATCCCGCGGAGCCTCAGGTGTCTTCACTCAACGGCTGTTGAACGGTTCTCTGCGTCGTTTTTCGCGGCGCGCCCCAGTCGGCTTATTCATGGAGCTTGTGTATTGAAACTACCTTCGTTAATCGCTGCGGCGCTGGCGCTGCTGGCCTCATTTTGCAGTCAGGCGTTCATCGATCGCCATTCCTCGCCCGGCGTCTCGACGGAAAGTCCCTCTGCGGCGGGGTGTCCGGCGCGGCTGGATGGCTTGTTGCAGCATATTTGGTTGGCTGAACAGATTCAGGCGGAGCGCATGCAGCTGGCGCGGCTGCGTGCGGAGCGGGAAGCGTTGGAAATCCGGTTGCAAACGCAGGAAGCGGCGAGACCTTCCGCGCAGGGGCATCAGAGCGCCCGATCGGCCTGTGAGCAGGGTGCCGATATCGTCCGTTGCCTGTCGCTGCGTCTGCGGCGGACGTCTCTGACGGGACCGCATCGACCGTTTGTCGGCGTTTATTGCCGCGCCTGGCTGAATGGCCGGCCGCTGAATTGCTAAAGATAAGAACAGGGATTTGTCAGGAGTTTATCGATGAAAAGGCTAGTGTTGGCCGGCGTGGCCCTGTGTTGCGCCTGCTTCGTGCAGGCGCGGGTGGATTTGGAATACCACGCGGCGCCGCCGAAGGACAATAAAGTCCCCGAGGAGTACCAGAAAAAACGCAGCGCGCTGCGCCACAAGGTGTGGAATGTCGACAGCCTGACGCAGGCCAATGAGCAGGCGATCGCGCGTGAGCAGCAGCGCGAGGCCGCAGAAGCCGCCAAGCGGCAGCAGCGTCACCTGGAGCAACAGCAGAAAAAGCAGCGCTGCCTGCGGATACACTCGAAAGATCCTCACCGCGAGGCGAGGTGTTACATGTACAACTTCTAGCTTTCAACGTCCGGGCGCTTGCAGCGCCCGGCGTCGTTTATGCCGGGCGGCAATGTTCTTTCAGCATGGCGATCGCGTCCGGCTTCAGCTGATACAGATAGACCGGGCGGCCCGTCGCGCCGTACAGAATGCGGGTGCCGAGAATGCCACTTTCCGCCAGATAGATGAGGTACTTGCGGCAGGACACCCGCGAAATGCCGATGGCGTTGGCCAGGTTGTCGGTGGAGAATTCGCTGTCGTGCTGCTGTTCTATCCACTCGCAGACCGTGCTCAGGGTGATGCTGGTCAGGCCCTTCGGCAGCTTTTTGCTCTCCTGGCCGCCGGGCTGGCGGCGCAGCAGACTGTCGACGTCAGCCTGCGAAAACTCGCGCTGCGCCAGCAGCTGCGACTGTTGTCGATAGTGGCTGAGCGCCTCTTTGAAGCGGCTGAACTGGAACGGCTTGATCAGGTAATCCACCACGCCGTAGTGCAGCGCCTTTTGCACCGTGTTCACATCGCTGGCGGAAGAAATGATGATCACATCGGTCTTCTCGCCGAGCTCGCGCAGGCCGGGCAGCAGATCCAGCCCGTTCTCCTGCTGCATGTAGATATCCAGCAGCACCAGATCGATGCTGACGCTGGCGTCGGCCAGCAGGGCGCGCGCCTGGCCCAGGGTGGCGACCGTCGCCTGGCAGTGAAAACCGCCGATCTGGCTCAGGTAATATTTGTTCAGCTCCGCCACCATCGGGTCGTCGTCGACAATCAGTACGTTAATCATGGGTTTCGCTCTTGGCCTGATAGGGAAGGTGCACGAAAAATTGGGTCAGCTCGCCCGGTTCGGACTCGACATCGATGCCGCCGCCCAGTTTCTCCAGATGGCTGCGGATCAGCGCCAGGCCGATGCCGCGTCCCGTTCCCTTGGTGGAAAATCCGTGTTCAAAGATGTGCGCGGCGATCGCCGGATCGATGCCGGGGCCGTCGTCGCTGACGATACAGTGTAATTGATCGTCGTGGTGATGGAAGCTCAGGCCGATCTCGTGGCCTTCAACGCCGTCGATGGCGTCGATGGCGTTTTCGATCAGGTTACCGAGCACGCTGATCAGCACGTGCGTGGTTTCCGCGTCGTCGGTTTCCGGCAGCAGGCTGGTTTCCTCGATGGTCAGTTCGATGCCGGCTTCGTGGGCGCGGCTGATCTTGCCGATGAAGAAGCCCGCCACTTCCGGCGAGTGGATCTTGCGCAGCAGCGCGCCGATCTCTTCCTGGTAGTTGCTGGCGGTATTGATGATGTAGTTTTCCAACTGCTGATAAGCCTTCATGTGCAGCATGCCGAGTATCACGTGCAGCTTGTTCATAAATTCGTGCGACTGCACCCGCAGGGCATCGGCGTAGTGCGCCATGCCGCTCAGGCGCTGCAGCAGCCGGCTGACCTCGGTCTTGTCGCGGAAGGTGGCGATGGCGCCGGTCACCTGGCCGTTGACGATCACCGGCACGGTATTGGTCAGCAGTTCGCTGCCGTTGAAGCTGATCTGTCGATCGCGCAGCGGCTTGCCGCTGGCCAGCACTTCCGCCAGATGCAGCTGCGCCGGCCAATGCTTGCTGGCGGCGTCCAGCAGCAGGTTTTCCACCGGGCCGCTCTGGCGCAGCAGGCGCTTGGCCTCGTCGTTGACGATGGTGATGCGGGAATCATTATCGACCGCGATCACGCCTTCTTTAATCGACTGCAGCATGGCGTTGCGCTGCTCGAACAGGGTGGATATTTCGTAAGGCTCGAAACCCAGCATGATGCGTTTGAGCGCGGAGACCAGGAAAAAAGTGCCCAGGCTGCCGACCAGCGCGGCGAAGGCGATGGTCCAATAGATGATCCAGCGGCTTTCCGCCACCACCCGCTGCACGGTGTCCAGCGCGATGCCGAGCGCCACCACGCCGATTTGCCGCCGCTGCTCGTCATACACCGGCACGAACACCCGCAGCGCCGGGGCCAGCGTGCCGCGGTTGATGGCGCTGTTGACGTTGCCCTGCAGCGCCGGCGCCAGATCTTCGCCGATGAAATGTTTGCCGATCAGCCAGGGTTTGGGATGCGAATAGCGGATGCCCTGCATATCCACCACCACCACGAACAGCAGCTCGTTTTGATGGCGCACCTGCTCGGCGAAGCGCTGCACGGCGCCGCTTTGATCGCGTCGCTGCAGGCCGTCTATCACGGTGCTCGAGAGCGCCAGCGTGTTGGCGATAGCGATGGCTTTTTGCTGCAGCTGATCTTGCCCTTCGCGGCTCATCTGCACGAAAAACAGCGCGAACACCACCAGCAGCACCGAAGCGATGATGGCGGACACCATCAGCGTGATGGAGGTGCTCAGCTTGAGCGGCACCCGTTGTTTTGGCATGGCGGTTCTCCGAATGGCGATATCACGGCGTATTCTAGCGAGGAATGAGGCAAGCTGCAGTTACCGGCAGCAGGTTATAGCATGCTGCCGGGTCGCGAAGGGGTTATTTTAGTTACAAAAGCGGGTCACTGCTGGTGGTAGATCTCCAGCGCCTGTTGGCCGCTGGCGCCTTGATGGATGATCGCCATCAGGGCGCGCACCACCTGCGACGGATTGCTGTGTTGATACACGTTGCGGCCATAGACCATACCGGACGCGCCCTGGGCCATCAGCGCCGCGGATTTCTCCAGCACCGGGCCCAGCTCCCCCTTGCCGCCGCCGCGCACCAGCGTCGGGCAGCGCGCCGCTTCCACCACGCGGTGGAAATCTTCCACCCGTTCGGTCGGGTCGGCCTTGATGATATCGGCGCCCAGTTCGCGCGCCAGCCGCACCAGCGGCACGATCTTTTCCACGTCGCCGAGCGACCCGTAGGCGGCGCCCTGGCCGGCCGGGGCCATCACCAGCGGTTCGATCATCAGCGGCATGGCGTAGCGATCGCAGGCGTGGCGCAGGCGGCCGATGTTCTCTACGCACTGGCGGAAAATGCCGGGTTCATCCGGGATCATATACAGGTTGACCACCACCGCGGCGGCGTCCATTTGCAGCGCGGCGAGGATCGGCGCTTCCGGGTTGTGCAACACCGCCCACATCTCACGGTGGCGCGCGGCGTTATAGGCGTTGCCGACGTCGGTGCGCATCACCAGCGCCGGCTTTTCGCGCTGCGGCGCGCGCTGCAGCAGCTCCGCCTGGCCGTAGTTGACCTGAATGGCGTCGGGGCGCGCGGCGATCAGGTTGCCCATCACCCGTTCGATATCTTCCAGACCGATTAAGAAATCCGGTTCGTTGGCGATGCCGTGATCGATCGCCACATCCAGGCACTTGCCGTTATTGAACAGGCGGTTCATCCGCACCTTACTGCTGAGCTGCATGTCAGGTCCTCCTGAGATAGGGATATGTCCATTATTGCCGAGTAAGGATGGTCGGGAAACGCGGAAACCGCAAACTGCGCGCCCGCTCGCAGTTTTTGCCGACGCCCGGCGTGGCGCACGCGCGGAGCGCGTTACCCGATGGCTTTCACTGCATTTGTTAGATCCGTGTCATGTTTTTGTTAATAAGCCATTCCAAAACGCATGTTTCGCTTGTTTGGGTTAAAAAGTTTCAATAATCTCAATTATGAAATAAACATTTAAAAAAGCGGCGAAGACGCGGCTTGCTCTGCCAGGGGTTTATTTCAATTAATTGTTTTTAATCTGTTTTGAGATATCGATCACCATTTTTTTCACGGCCTTAATACGGGGATAACGCGGTAATTTCGCCGTATCAAAGGGATAACACCGACCGTAATGTTGTTTGAATGTAAAAAATATCTTTCATTAGCTGTCAACCAACAGACCACTTCATTCTAACGATTAAAGGGTAACGAACATGAAGCTGAAGAAACTGATCGCCGCCTCCGTACTGATGTGCATGCTGCCGGCCAGCGTGTTGGCGAAAGACATCAAGATCGGCGTTTCCATGGCTTACTTCGATGACAACTTCCTCACCATTCTGCGCCAGTCGATGCAAAACAAAATGAAAGCCGACGGCAACGTCAGCGGCCAGTTCGAAGACGCCAAGGGCGACATCGCGCAGCAAATTCAACAAATCGAAAACTTCGTCAGCCAGGGCGTCGACGCCATCATCCTCAACCCGGTGGATACCCAGGGCGTCAAGCCGATGATCAAATTGGCCGAGAACGCCAAGATCCCGCTGGTGTTCGTCAACCGCAAGCCGGAAGTGACGCTCCCGGCCGGCATGGCCTACGTCGGCTCCGATTCCAAGCTGGCCGGCAAACTGCAGATGGAAGCGTTGGCCAAGCTGATGAACGGCAAGGGCAACGTGATGATCCTGATGGGGGAACTGTCGAATGAATCGACCCGCGACCGCACCCGCGGCGTGGAAGAGGTGGCGGCCAACTATCCCGGCATCAAGATTGTCGATAAGCAAACCGCCAAGTGGACGCGTAAAGATGCGGTGGATATCACCACTGACTGGGTGCTGACCGGCCAGCAGATCGACGCCATCGCCTCCAACAACGATGAAATGGCCATCGGCGCCATCCTGGCGCTCAAGCAGGCTAAAAAGTCCGGCGTGCGGGTGGCCGGCGTGGATGGCACGCCCGATGCGCTGGAATTCATCAGAAAAGGCGATCTGGCGCTGAGCGTGTTCCAGGACGCCAAAGGCCAGGGCGAAGGCGCGGTGCAAACCGCCGTTCAGTTGGTGAAAGGCGAGAAGGTGGAGAGCAACGTGCTGATCCCTTATCAGTTGATCACCCAGGCCAATTACCAGCAATTCGCCGATAAAAACAAAAAATAAGCCTTGAAGCCTGCCGCAGGCGCTCCACCTGAGCGCCCGCGGCAGAAAACGTGGGTCAGTGCGGAGGTAAGCGGTATGTACCCTTATGTTCTTGAGGCCGAAGGCATCAGCAAGCAGTTCCCCGGCGTCAAAGCGCTGGATAAGGTCTCGATTAAAATCAAACCCGGCAGCGTGCATGCGCTGATGGGCGAAAACGGCGCGGGCAAGTCGACGCTGATGAAATGCCTGATCGGCATCTATCACCCGGATGAGGGCTCGATCAAAATCAAAGGCCGGCCGGTGACCTTCAGCGACACGTTGCAGGCGCTGCATTCGGGCATTTCCATGATTCACCAGGAGCTGAACCTGGTGCCCTACATGACGGTGGCGGAAAACATCTGGCTGGGGCGTGAGCCGGCGCGGCTGGGGTTCGTCAACCACGAACAGCTGAATGAACAAACCCGCGAGCTGCTGGCGCGGCTGAACATCAAACTGCGGCCGGAAACGCTGGTGGGCGAACTGAGCATCGCCAGCCAGCAGATGGTGGAGATCGCCAAGGCCGTATCCTACAACGCCGACGTGCTGATCATGGATGAGCCGACCTCGGCGCTGACCGAAGGTGAAGTGGTGCACTTGTTCGCCATCATTCGCGAGCTGCGCGAGCAGGGCAAGGGCATCATTTACATCAGCCACAAGATGGACGAAATCTTCGCCATCACCGACGAAGTGAGCATTTTCCGCGACGGCACCTTCATCGCCTGCGACAAAACCGAAAATCTGACCAAACAGTCGCTGATCACCATGATGGTGGGGCGCGAGCTGACGCAGATGTTCCCCAAATTCAACAACAACATCGGCGAGGAAGTGCTGCGGGTGGCCGGGTTGCGCCGCAGCGGCTGGTTCCACGACGTCTCGTTCAGCGTCAAACGCGGCGAGATCCTCGGCGTCGCCGGGCTGGTGGGCGCCGGACGCAGCGAAGTGATGGAAAGCTTGTTCGGCATGCACCCGGCGGACGGCGGCGAGATCTTTATCGAAGGCCAGGCGGTGAAGGTGGATTCCCCGGCGAAGGCGATCGAGAGCGGGCTGGCGTTTCTCACCGAAGATCGCAAGAAGTCCGGCCTGTTTCTGGTGCTGTCGGTGGTCGAAAACATGAGCATCGTCAACCTGTCGGAATACATCGGCAAGAACGGCTTCGTCAGCCATGTGCAGATGGCCAAAGACTGCATGGCGCAGATCAAGAAGCTCAACATCAAAACGCCGACCATGGATCAGATCATCAATAACCTCAGCGGCGGCAACCAGCAGAAGGTGCTGATCGCGCGTTGGCTGCTGGCGCAGCCGAAAATCCTGATCCTCGACGAACCGACGCGCGGCATCGACGTGGGAGCCAAAGCGGAAATCTACCGCCTGATCAGCGAGCTGGCCAACCGCGGCGTCGCCATCATTCTGGTGTCTTCGGAGCTGCCGGAGATCCTCGGCATGAGCGATCGGGTGATGGTGATGCACGGCGGCCGCATCACCGGCATTTTGGACAAAGACGACGCGGACCAGGAAAAGATCCTGGCGCTGGCCTCAGAATAACGAAGGGTGAACATCATGAGTAACGTAAAGATTGAGAAGCCGCTCTCCGCCGATTCAACGGGCAAGGGATCGCTGTTCTCCGGGCTGAGCGGCAAAATGCCGAAAGACACCGGTATTTTCATCGTGATGCTCGGCATTGCGCTGATCTTCGAAATCCTCGGCTGGTACATGCGCGATCAGTCGTTCCTGCTTAACCCGAACCGCCTGCTGCTGATCGTGCTGCAGGTGGCGATCATCGGCATCATCGCAGTGGGCGTCACCCAGGTCATCATCACCACCGGCATCGATCTCTCATCCGGTTCGCTGATTGCGTTGACCGCGGTGGTGGCGGCCAGCCTGGCGCAGACCTCGGACAGCATTTCGCCGATGTATCCGGGGCTGCTCGATCTGCCGGCGGCGATCCCGATCGGCGCGGGGATCGGGGTGGGCATCGTCTGCGGCTTTATCAACGGCTTCCTGATCACCCGCACCGGCATTCCGCCGTTCATCGCCACGCTGGGGATGATGGTATCGGCGCGCGGTCTGGCGCAGTACTACACCAAGGGCAACCCGGTCAGCTTCCTGTCGGATGGCTTCACGGCGATCGGCCAGGGCGCAATGCCGGTGATCATCTTCCTGGTGATCGCGGTGATCTTCCACATCGCGCTGAAGCACACCCGTTATGGCAAATACATCTACGCCATCGGCGGCAACATGACCTCGGCGCGGGTTTCCGGCATCAACGTCAATAAGTACCTGGTGACGGTTTACACCATCGCCGGCGGGTTGGCGGGGCTGGCGGGCGTGGTGCTGGCGGCGCGCGTCAGCAGCGGCCAGTCGAGCATGGGCATGTCCTATGAGCTGGACGCCATCGCCGCGGCGGTGATCGGCGGCAGCAGCCTGATGGGCGGCGTCGGGCGCATTACCGGCACGCTGATCGGCGCGGTGATCCTCGGCCTTATCAAAAGCGGCTTCACCTTTATCGGCGTCGATTCTTACATTCAGGACATCATCAAAGGCGTGATTATCGTCGCCGCCGTGTCGATCGACATGCGTCGCAACCGCAAAAAACACTGATTGCCGTGAATTGCCGCCGGCGCCAAGGTTGGCCGGCGGCGTTTTTTTACCGGGGGGACACATCATGAACTTTCTGAAAGGGCTGTGGCTGGCGGCGGCGCTGTGCGCTTCCGCGCCGGCATGGGCGCAAACCATCGGCGTATCGATGGCCTATTTCGACCAGAACTTCCTCACCATTATCCGCCAGGCGATCGACAAGGAGGCCAAAGCGCGCGGCATTACCGTGCAGTTTGAGGACGCGCGCGGCGACGTCGGCCGCCAGACCGATCAGGTGCAGAGCTTTATCAGCGCCGGGGTGGACGCGATTATCGTCGATCCGGTCAACTCGGCCAGCACGCCGGTGATGACCAAAATGGTGCAGGCCGCCGGCGTGCCGCTGGTGTACGTGAACCGCACGCCGGGCGACGCCAGGCTGCCGCAGGGGGTGGTGTTCGTCGGCTCCGACGAGCGGGAGTCCGGCACGCTGCAGATGGAAGAACTGGCGCGGCTGGCTAACTATCAGGGCAATGTGGCGGTGATGATCGGCAACCTGACCGACGCCGGCGCGCTGCAGCGCACCAAAGACGTGGAGCAGGTGGTGGCCAAATACCCGAAGATGAAGGTGGTGCAGAAACAGAGCGCCAACTATTCACGCAGTGAAGGTATGGACCTGATGATGAACTGGCTGACCAACGGCGAAACGATCGACATCGTCGCCGCCAACAATGACGAGATGGCGATCGGCGCGATCATGGCGCTGCAGCAGGCCGGCAAAGCGGACAAGAACGTGCTGATCGGCGGCATCGACGCCACGCCCGACGGCCTCAAGGCGCTGGCCTCCGGCAAGATGCAGGTCACGGTGTTCCAGGATGCGGTCGGCCAGGGCAAGGCGTCGGTCGATGTGGCGCAGCGCATGATCAACGGCGAAAAGCTTGAGCCGTATTACTGGATCCCGTTCGAGTTGGTGACGCCGGCCAATCAGGAGAAATACGCGGCCAAACCGTGAGTTCGCCGTCGGATCCGCGTTGCCGGGGCGCTGCTTGCAGCGCCTTTTTCATTGCGCCAATTGCATGTCCGCTTGCGGCCAGCGCTGCGCCGGATGTTGCGTCACACTGAGGCTCTTTTACGGTGTGAGGATAAGAGATGAACGCATTGAACGGTAAGGTGGCGGTGATTGGCGGCGCCAGTTCGGGGATCGGGCGGGCGGCGGCGCTGTTGTTCGCCCGGCAGGGGGCGACGCTGGTGCTGGGCGCCCGGCGCGAGCGGCTGCTGGCTGAACTGGTGGAGGACATTCGGCGCGAGGGCGGCCGGGCGTTGGCGGTAGCCGGTGACGTGCGCGACGAAGCCTTCGCCGAACGGTTGACGGCGACGGCCGTCGATGAATTCGGCGGGCTGGATATCGCCTTCAACAACGCCGGCACGTTGGGGCCGCTGGGGCCGTCGCTGGCGCTCAGCGCGTCAGAATGGCGCGACGTGCTGGAAACCAATCTGTCCAGCGCTTACTACAGCGCCAAATATCAAATCCCCGCCATGCAGGCGCGCGGCGCGGGCTCGGTGATCTTCACCTCTACGTTCGTCGGCCACACCGCGGCGTTTCCCGGTACGGCGGCCTATGCGGCCAGCAAATCGGGGCTGATCGGCCTGACGCAGGCGCTGGCGGTGGAGTTTGGCGGACACGGCATTCGGGTGAATGCGCTGCTGCCGGGGGGCACCGACACGGCGATGGGGCGGCAGATGAGCAATACCCCGGAAGCATTGGCGCAGGTGGCCCAGCTGCACGCGCTGAAGCGGTTGGCGATGCCGGAGGAGATCGCGCAGGCGGCGCTGTATTTGGCGTCTGACGCTTCCTCGTTCGTCACCGGCACCGCAATGCTGGTGGACGGCGGCGTTTCCATCCAGCGCGGCTGAGGCTGTCATCGCCCGTGGCCAGGCGCCACGGGCCCTACGCGCGGCGTTACCAGCCTTTGACGGCGTCGCCCTTGTAGATTTCGGCGGCGCTGGCCGCCACTTCATCGGTCTGATAGGCCTTGACCAGATCCTTCACTTTCTCGCTGTCTTTGTTGTCGATGCGGCTGGCGAAGATGTTGACGTAAGGCGAGTTTTTGTCCTCGACAAACAGCCCGTCCTTCGCTGGCGACAGACCGATCTGGCTGGAATAGTTGGTGTTGATGATCGCCAGCGTCACCTGCTGGTCGTCCAGCGCGCGCGGCAGCTGCGGCGCTTCAATCTCGACGATTTTCAGCTTTTTCGGGTTGCTGACGATGTCCAACGCGGTCGGCAGCAGGCCGACGCCGTCTTTCAGCGTAATCAGCCCCTGTTTTTGCAACAGCAGCAGCGAGCGGCCCAGGTTGGTCGGATCGTTCGGCACCGCCACCTGCGCGCCGTCCGGCAGTTGGCTGAGCGCGGTGATTTTCTTCGAATAGCCGGCGATCGGGTAGACGAAGGTGTTGCCTACCGCCGCCAGTTTGTAGCCGCGCTCCTGCATCTGTTTGTCCAGATACGGCTTGTGCTGGAAGGCGTTGACGTCCAGATCGCCGTTGTTCAGCGCTTCGTTCGGCAGCACGTAATCGTTGAAGGTCACCACCTCCACGTCCAGATCGTATTTCTGCTTGGCCACTTTCTGCACCACCGCCCACAGCGACTGATCGATGCCGGCGCTGATGCCGACCTTGATGTGGTGATCGTCCTGTGCGGTCGGGCCGCAGGCGGTCAGCAACAGCGTGCCGGCGGCGGCCAGCGCCAGCGTGAGGTTTTTCAGCGTAAATGTCATTTTCCCAGGGTCCTTGTCAACATTGCCTGCTAATTTAGGCGGGCAGAATAGTGGCAGTGACTGTAGGTAATCGCCGAGCTAAAACAAAATACTGATTCACTATGACTAATAGCGATTGGCTATGAGTAGCCGCCGCCCGGCGCGATGCGGATTGCTTTGACGGCGAATCGGCGGGCTTATTATGATAGCCGCTGGCCCGCGAGGGCAGACTGGGTACTGAAACGAAGGAAAAGACAATGCGATTGAACACTTGGAGCAAGGCGCTGCTGCCGCTGGTGGTGTTGGCCTGCGTCTCGGCGACTCAGGTTCGGGCGGCGGAGAGCGATACCGGGCCGATCCCTAAACAGCTGCTGGGCAACTGGCGCGTCAGCAAAATCGTGCCGACCCAAACCGCCGGCTGCTGGGATCAGCAGCAGGCGCAGAGCCTGATCGGCGGCAAGATCAGCTATAAAGCGGATGCGTTCAGCTGGAACGGCACGGCGCTGAAAAGCGAGGGGGCTACCGTCAGCACCGTAGAGGCGCAGGAGTTTGTCGAGGACAACGCCGGCAGCAGTTCCTACATCGATTTCCCGATGCTGGGCATCAGCACGCCGTCGGTCGAGCGCGTGGCCATTCAGCATGCCGATACCGCCATCAAAGGCATCACCGATCAAGGCACCGAAGGGGTGCCCGGCGACAACGTGCTGGTGAAAGACGCCAACACGCTGATCCTGTCGTTGTGCAACGTCTGGTTTGAGGCGCAGCGCGAGAAGTAATTTCTGCCTTCAGCCCCGGCAACGGGGCTTTCCCACCGCATCACCTCCCGCCACGAGCGCCATTTCTGAACTAAAATTAACCATAACGATATGACCCCGGCGTGATATCGGAGCCTCGGCTCTACCGAGTCCATGACAGGAGGCGCTATGTGTTACCACCATATTGTCATCGCCACCGATCTGAGCGATGACGGCAAACGGCTGGTCGAAAAGGGGGCGCTGCTGGCGGAAGCGCTGAAGGCCAAACTCTCGCTGATCTATGTGGACGTTCACTACGACACCTACCACGCGGCGATCGGCTTTTCTGAGCGCAGCGACGACGGCGTGCCGTTCGAAGAGAAGATCCGCAAAGAGCTGGAACCCACCACGCAAAACGTCAATTACCCGATCGCGGAAGTGATTATCGGGCGCGGCGGCTTCGTTGACGAACTGCGCACGGCGATCGTGGATAAAGACATCGATCTGCTGGTGTTCGGCCATCACCACGATCTGTGGAGCAATCTGTTTTCTTCCACCCGCAACGCCATCAACCAGTTGAATATCGACGTGCTGGTGATCCCGATCCGTTCATAAGCGCGATCATGCCTCGTCCATTCACTCCGCGCTGCGGCGCGGAGTTTCTTTTGCAGCAAAAAATGCCTTGCTCGGTTGCATAATACATAAGTGAATACTAATGTGTTTGTATGAACGAAAATGACATCTTCAAGGCGTTGGCCGATCCGACCCGCCGCTGCATCTTCGACAAACTCGCCGCCGGCAGCATGAACGCCAGCGCGCTGCGCGAAGGGCTGACCATCAGCCAGTCGGCGATGTCGCAACACCTGGCGGTGCTGCGCAATGCCGGACTGGTGCGCGAGGCGAAACAAGGGCGCTTCGTCAATTACCAGGTCGACCCGGAGGGGCTGGCGCAGATCGCGCAGTGGCTGGCGAAGTACCGTGCTTACTGGCCGGCGCGCATCGACGCGCTGCAAACCTTGCTGAAGGACATGGATCAATGAACAAACAGGCCGAACCGCCGCCGCATGAACGGTTGGTGTTGGAATATTCGCTTGATGCGCCGCCGGAAAAAGTGTGGCGAGCGCTCAGCGTGCCCGAATTGCGCGAGCAGTGGCTGCCGACGGGAGATCTGGCGCAGGCTGAACCGTTGGCCGCCACGCCGGGCGAAGCGGTGAGTTATCGCCTGCGCGACGACCAACCGCCGTTTCTCGAAAGCGTCGTCACCCTGCAGATAGTGCCGGACGCCGGCGGCGGCAGCCTGCTGCGGATTATCCACCAGCTCGACGCCGCCAACGATGGCCCGACGACGGTAATGCGCGCCGCCTGACGCGTTAAACACCTTTCTCTTTGTTGCCAACCCAGGAGTTCACCGATGCGTGAGAAGATGATGCTCGTCCCGATGGTGGTGGAGCAGACCAGCCGGGGAGAACGTTCCTTTGACATTTACTCGCGCCTGCTGCGCGATCGGATCGTGTTCCTCAACGGCGAAGTCAACGACGACGTGGCCGAAATACTGTGCGCCCAGCTGCTGTTTCTGGAAGCGGAAAACCCGGAAAAACCGATCCACCTGTACATCAACTCGCCGGGCGGGGCGATCACCAGCGGGCTGGCGATTTACGACACCATGCAGTATATCCGCGCCCCGGTGCATACGCTGTGCATGGGCACCGCGCGCTCGATGGGGTCGTTCCTGCTGATGGCCGGTGAACCGGGGCACCGCATGGCGCTGCCCAACGCCAGCCTGCATGTGCACCAACCGCTGGGCGGCTTTCAGGGGCAGGCGTCCGACATTCTGATCCAGGCAGAGGAAATGAAACGCACCAAAGACCGGGTGATCCGGCTGTATGCCCAACATTGCGGCCTGAACGAAGAGGAAGTGGAGCGGGTGTTGGATCGCGATCGCTTTATGACCGCCGACGAAGCGGCGGCCTGGGGATTGATCGATCGGGTATTGCGGGCGCGGTAAAGGGCTCAGGAGTGCGTGGCGGATTGTTGCGTTTGCCAAACGTGTTCAAGCCCGAATTCGACCATCGCGAAATAGAGACTGAAATAACGCTCCGCCATGATGAAAAACGAACTGTTGAGTTCGATCACCACATTATTGGTGGTGGTCAGCAGGCCGGATTTTTCCGCCGCCTGCAGAATGCGGTTCACGTGAGCGCGAGAGACGGAACACGACTTGGCGATTTTCGCCGAGGAGAGCAGCAGAAAGGGGGAGTCCTGTCGGATGCTTTCGATAAACAGCATCAACAACACCATGTGGCCGGCGTCTTTGCTGATAAACAGCCCGGACTGTTGCACCAGGTCGATCAGGTAGATCTCCTTGAGCATCAGTTGCCCGTAGGCGGCGAAAAAGGTGGGCAGAAAGTCGGGCGCCGCCAGCAGCGCCGCGATGGGCATCTGTGGCGCCAGCGCCTGATAAGGCCGCGCCATTGAGGCGATCAGCGCCTGGGTTTCCGCCAGCGCGTGCGGCGTAGGCTTATAGCGCAACTGGCGTTTGTCATGCTCGCAGGGTTTGACCTCCAGCCGGCGCCCGACCCGTAAAAAGAACAGAAAGGAATCCAGGGAGTTCTCGCTGATCATATTCTTCCCTTTGAAAAAGGCTTTGATGTCTTTCAGCGCGGCGGCGGGCTGGTGGTAATAAATGGACAGGATGGTGGAGCAGATGATGAACCGGCTGTTCCTGAAAATGATTTTGTAAAACAGCGGATGCTTCTTGTAGGTCTCCCTCAATAATTCCCCGTGTTTGACGATAGCGGTGTGAAACGCCGCTGACTGCCTGATGTTGTTGGCCTGTTTCTCCAGATGAAACTGTAGCTGGAATCTGCTTAGACTCATTTTCCCTATTTCCTGTACTTAAAAAAATGCGCTGCTTTTTATCGTTATGGGTTTGCTGTGTATGGCTTGACGATCTGCTGGCCCTGGTCGTTGATGAGGGTGGCCTGAACGGTGGCCCGAGAGGGGAGCGCGGATGCCGAAACGCCGTCGAGGTGATAATCCCGCGAGCTGAATGGCGCGGTCATCATGTCGCTTTCTTGCCGCACCGGGTAATCGCGCCTGTCGGCGTGCACGGCGATGCGCGCGAACGAGAGATAAAACGCCGATCGGTTTTGACAGCGCAGCAGATAACCGTCCGGCGATTTTTGCAGCGTGAATGAGACGGCCTCGGCCGCGTTTTCGGCTTTTCCCTTCAGCGCCCTGGGCCGGTAGAAGATTTTCATCTGGGTGTTCATCGCCAGCGTCACGCGCGACGCCAGCGGCGGCGTGGTCGGCCGGGTGGGCGGGATCTCATACAGGTTAAGCCAGAACACCGACTCTCTGTCGGCGGGCAGGTTCGCGCCGGCAAACAGGATCCGCAGCCCTTTCAGCGCCGAAGGCTGCAGCGCGAATACGCTGGGCAGGGCGACAAACGGCGCGCGAGACAGTTCGGGGGCGGCGTTGACGTCACCGTTATCGACCCAGGTTTGCGCCACGATCGGGTAACCGTTGGTGTTGAGCAGCATCAGGGTTTTTTCCGTCTCGCCCTCGTGAAAGATCACCCGCGTGGCGGAGGCGATGATGCCCGCCTGCGTGCCGATGGAGGCCAGCGCCAGCAGCAGGGCGCATCCCATAATCAGGTATTTCTTTCTCATCATTGCACCTTAACCCAGACGTAGGCCCTGGCGTCCACCTTGCCGGCGGTGACGGTCTGGCCAGGCAGCCGGGCGAGCGTGGCGGTGAGCTGGGTGGTGTAGTGGGTAAACCCCGCTGCGGTGCTGCCGCCGCCGCTGGCGCCGTTGAGCACCGGATACCAGCCGGCGTCGCTGCCCTGCGGGCATTGCCCGGCGCTGCAGCGCGCCCAGCCGACAAAGTTCATCGGCGCGCCGTTGCCGGCGTTGGCGAGCGCGATGCCCACGCCGGTGGCGACGCTGCTGTCGGTGCCGTAGCCGCTGGAGAGCAGGTAACTTACGCCGCCGTTGGCGCTGACCAACCCGAGCCGCTGCGCCGCGACATAGCTTTCATACGGCACCTGCAGGCCGAGGGCGGTATTGTTGCTGCTGACGCCGGACACGGCGGCGTTGTCGCATTCGATATTGAGGGTGAACTGCGCCTGCGAGGTTTGCCCGGCGGTCAGTTGGCTGACGGAGAGGGTCGGCAGGATCACCAGCGGCGTGACGTTGCGCGCCACGCAGGTGGCGGTATAGGTCAGCGAAGAGATCGGTGCAGTGCCCATGCCCATCGCGTTCCAGCGCCCGGTGCCCCAGGTGGCGTAGTTGGTGGCGGAGTCGCTGCCGATAGGATCCGAGGCGATGCCGGGCCCCTGAAAGGTGACATAGCCGTTCGGCTGCGTGCAGGTATAGTTCGAATTGCCGGTGGTCGACGCCATGCCCACCAGCGGGTTGCCGGCGCTGTAGCCGCAGTAGTTGCTGGCGCCCGCGCCCGGCAGCGAGCTGATGCGGATCAGATCGGCGCGGATGGCGCTGAAGTCTTTCACCCGGATCTGGATTTTGTTGCCGACGGTGGCGTAGCGGGTAATCGGCGCCGACTGCCAGTAACGGGTAAAAACCTTGCCGGAATCCAGATGGGTCAAACGAATGCCGACGTAAGGGAAGTAGGTGGCGTAATAGTTGGGGTTGCCGTCCCTGGCGCCCAGATCGTAATAGCCGCCGACGCGATCGTCGCCGTTGGTGGCGAAGACTTCATAAATTTGCCCAACATCGCCGGCATCGCATTCATACAGCACCTTGTTTGGGTCGGGATAGCGGGTGCCGGAGGTCAGATCGAACACGCTGGTGCCCAGTGGCGTGCCGACGGGCTGCAGATAGGTGCTGGTCAGGTTGACCCGACCCAGCGCCGTGCCCACCCCGCAAGGATCGCAGCCGGAGTCGATCCAGGGGGCGACGCGCGTGCATTGCGCCAGCGCCGCGGGCGCGCCGAACAGCGACAGGGCGAACAGCGCCGGGGCGGCGACCAGATAAGAAATGCGTTTCATCGTCTCTCCTGAGATAAGTTAAACGGGTTAGCGGCACGGAGCGCTGAGCCGCTGAATCGGGCTGTCTTCCGCGGCGGGCAGGCGATAGTGCAGCGTGCACTGCTGGCCGGGCGCGTCGCCCCAGTTCAGCGTCAGCGTGCCGGCATTCCGGTCGCTGCGCAGATACACCTGATTGGCCTGGCCAACCATGCCTACGCTGTTGCCCGCGTTGTCCAACACGTTGGCGCCCATCGGGATCGGCGCGTTGTCGGGACGCTGTGCGGTAATCAGCAGCGCCTGGCCGCGCACGGTGTTGAAGCGCAGGCGCACCGTGGCGCCGGCGTACGGGGCGACGCGTTGCTGGCCGTCCTCCAGTTCTGCTTTATCATTCATGCCCTCGGGGTTCAGCGCGACGGTGTTGTAGTGATAGGGCACCAGCGCCGGCGCCAGCGCATAGCCGAAGCGATCGACGCGCGCGCCTTGGCCGCCCATCACCTGCGCGCCGTTGGCGCCGGGCGCCTCTATCAGGGCGAAGGTATCACCGACATACGGCCCTAATGTCACGCCGCCGCGGTGCGCCACCACCGCGCCCTGCAGCGACAGTGAGCCTTGTCGATACTGGCGCGCGGTGGAGAACGAGCCGGTGACGTTGGCGTAAGGCAGGCGGGTTTGCAGGTTGCCGCCCCAGATGCTTTGTTGGCGATCGTCGTCGGTGGTGAAGTTCAGGCCGTAGCTGACCGGCTGTTCGTCGCCGACGCTGCCCGACAGCGCAGCCTGATAGTTGCCGCCCTGACCCTGGCTGTGGTTGGCCAGCAGCGAGACGCTGGGGGCGGATGACGAACGCCCGAGCGGGAAGCTGAGCGACAGGGCGGTGACGGTTTGCGTGTTCTGCGCCAGCGGCGCGCTGTAGACGTTATCCAACGGCCCGTAGCCGCGATAGTCGCCGTTGCTGTAGCCCAGGCTGCGGGTGCGGGTGACGGAGAGGTTAAGCGCCACGCCGTTGCCGAAGGTTTTCCCCCAGCCCAGCTGGAGCTGATTGTCGCGGCCGCGCTGATCGCGGTAGTCCTGGGTCGAGCCGGACATCGTCAAGCTGCCGAACGCGCCCATGCCCTGATTGACGGCCACCTCGAAACGCGAACGCTGGCGGTAGGAATCGGACTGCCAGCGTTGGCCGGTGACGGCGGCGCGTCGCACGCCGAGCACGTCGCTGAGATCGCGGAAGCCTTCGGTGGAGTAACGGTAGCCGGCGATGGATAAGGTGGTGTCCGTCGGGCTGAAGGTTCGGCTGTAAGAGAGATGCAGCATCCAGCCTGAGGCGCCGCCGTCCGGCAGGCTGGCGTGGGAATAGGTGGTGTCCATGCCGAACGCGCCCAGTTCGCTGCTGTACACGCCGCCCAGCATCATCGCCTGATAGCCGTCCGCCAGCTGGTTGCCGACGTTGAAGGTCAGGGCGTTGGTCAGGCCGTGTTGCCAGGTCAGTTCGCTGAACAGATCGTTATCGCCGACGTAGCGGGAACGGCCGACGATGGCGGAGTAGCGCGACTGGCCGGGGCGGATGGATTCCGGCACCGCGGCGAACGGCACGGTGAAGGTGCTGACGCTGCCGTCGGCCTCGGTCACCACCACGGTCAGATCGCCGGCGTAGTTGGTGGCGTACAGATCGTTGATGGCGAACGGCCCCGGCGCCACGGTGGTTTCGTACAGCGTGCTTTTACCCTGCAGCACCGTCACGCGCGCGTTGCTTTTCGCCACGCCGCGCACCACCGGCGCATAGCCGCGCTGTGAATCCGGCAGCATGCGATCGTCCGAGCTGAGCTGAATGCCGCGAAAGCCCAGGCCGGAAAAGAAGTGCCCGTCGGTAAAGCCTTCGCCCAGCAGCATTTCACTGCGCCAGGGCAAGATCGCGCGCTGCACGTAGCGGCGGCTGGTGTCCAGGTGGCCGCCGAACTCCCGATCGTAGCGGTAGCTGGATTGCTGGCGGTAGCGCCAGAGCCCGAGGTTGAACCCGCCGTTCAGGTTGGCGTAGGTCGAGTCGAGGTCGCGGGTTTGCCCCTGTCGGTAGCTGACGTGGTACTGGTTGAGGTTGTAATTGACGAAGACCATCGATTCGCCGCCGTCCAGGCTGGCGGGATTGACGCTGCCGCGCGGCTGGCCGTTCAACAGCGCCTGCGGAATGCTCAGATCCAGGCGCAGCCGCGAGATATCGGCGTTCACCGTGATGTCCTTCAGATCCCGGCCGGGCAGCAGGCATGCCGTTTCGGCCGACGGCGGATTTTTCAGCCCGAAGCGCGTCAGCTGCGCGCGATCGAAACAGGGCAGTACCTGCTTGCCATCGCGCACGAAACGAATTTGATCGCGCTCGAGAAACTGGCCGTTGAGGTACAGATCGATCTGATAGCTGCCGGGGGCGACGGCGTCCTGTTGGTTGAATTGACTCAGGGCGCTGTTGCTCAGCACGCTGCCGCGCAGCAGCGCGGGATCGAAGGTGTAGCCATCGGCGGCGGCGCAGCCCAGCGGCAGCGCCAGCAGAGCGCAACACCAGCGTGCGGGAAGCGGCGTCGCCTTGCGAGCATCGAACATGAAAACCTCCCTGTCTGGTTTCAGCGCGCGACGTTCAGGGTGCGTGTGATTTCCACCCCATAGTCATTGATGACGCGCAGCGCGATCTGCCGCACCTCACCGTTCACCGGCCAGCTGGCCTGCGAAAACGGCGGGATCAGGTCCGCCTGCGGGATCGCGGTGCGTTTCGCGTCGCTCAGGATCGCGGCCTGGCTGACGTTGGCGTAGTAGCCGGTCGGGTTATCGACGCGCAGCGCGTTGCCGACCTGGCGCAGGCTGAGCTTATCGATGACGTGGTTGGCGTCGCCGGCCAGCCCGGCCGGGCGATAGAACACTTTCAGGCGATTGGTGACCACCAGCAGCAGTTTGTTCTTGTCGCTGTCCGTCTGACGCACGGCGGGCACCTGCAGGAAGTTGAGGTAGAACAGCGATTCGCGATCGCGCGGCAGCGGCTGGCCGACGAACGACAGCCGCACCATCTGCCCGCTGTGCGGATTCATGCGGAAGATTTGCGGCGAGGCGACAAAAGGCGCGTCGGCGTTTTCCGGCGTGGACTTGGGGTTATTGATATCGAGCCAGATCTGCATCAGCGCCGGGGCGCCGTCGTCATTGGTGAATTGCAGCGTTTTTTCCCGCGCCTCGGCGGGGTAGATCACGCGATTGCCGAGCAGCGTGACGCTGGCCGACGCGTAGCTGGCGGCAAAACTCATCAGGCAAAACGATAGGGCGGCCCAACGGCGGGCGTAACGGGTTATCTGCTGCATAAACGTGAACCGATAAAGGGAGCGAGTCATTCAGCGCCGTCCGCTAAGGAACGGCGCTGTCATCAACAGGTATGGCGCCTGACGCCGGCTTATCTGTAGGTAATGGCGAACTGTGCGGTGGCGATCACCGAACCGGCCGCTACGCCGGTATCTTCCGCGTAGTAGCGAGCCACCAGGTTCTGCGAGGTGGACGTGGCGTCTTTCGCCAGCGTCATCGCCGACGTGGTGACGGTAGAGCCGCTGGCGAATGACAACGGCGTAGTGGCGTCGCTGTCCAGCAGTTGAATGGAAACCTTGGCCGCATCGCCCGCGTTGCCCAGGTTGCCGTTAACTGTCGGGTTGTTGCCCGCCAGCACGGTTTTGATCGCCGTATCGCTGGTTGCCGCCGCACAGCCCGTGACGTTAACGGTAAAGGTGGTGTCGCCGGCGGTGGCGCCTTTGGTGGCGAGCTGGCTGGCGGCGACGGTCGGCAGCAGAACAACCGGGTTGGATTGGTTGCCGTTAATATTCACCGAACAGGTTTGCGTGCTGACTTCGCCTTTAAATTGCACCGTATTGGACGAGGCGGCCGCACAGGCGCCGGAGAGAGTCAGCATGGATAATGCGACTAATTTAACATTCATGTGAAATGCCCTTTAATTTACTTTAGAGAAAAGCTTTCCTGACAGTAATAATTTACTGACGTGCGGTTGTTGATTAATCATGTTGCGCAATTGTTTTTTAAACGCGTCGGCAAACATGGATTTTCATCCTAACAAACTAAGAATTTTCCCTATAGATATTTTGAATAAGGCAATAAGGCGATGGCTCCTGTTGTTACATTTGCTTTCATTTTCGCTTATATCATACAAAATAGAAAATAGATCTATATCATTGCGTTGCATTTTTATTGAATTGTCAGTTTTTGTGAATGAAATAATTTGAAACATTCATGCCTTTTTTGCGTATTAATCAAAGCGCTGGCTGTTGCATGATTATTTGAAAAACATGTTATCAAGATGTTTTATATCGGTGTGCTTTGCAGGCGAATTACCCCAAAAAAGAGCAGCGACAAGCCGCCTGAGGTGTGGAAGCATACTTTTACGCTGATAAGGAGAATTAAAGTGAGAGTGATTTATATCGACGGTTCACCGCTGTGCCGTTTGGGGATGAAAACATTATTGGGAGAAGGAGTGATAACCTTATCCTCGCCCAATATTAATATTATTAAAAATATAAGCCCTGCGCCTGATTTAATTATCATGGATTTCCCCCATGAAATTTATCGGTTCGAAGCGTATTTGCGATTTATTCACGCCTCACGTGCTGAATATGAAGGCGTCCGGATACTGTTCTTCGTCGATAAGACTTCGCCGCTGATCCTGGCGTTTATCGCGGCGGCGCAGCCGGATGCGATTTTGCACAAACGGGAAGCGTTGCAGGTGGTGCGGGAGACCTGCGCGGCGCTGAGCCGCCGGGAAAAGGCGGGCGAACGGCG
The DNA here is from genome assembly GCF_052168495.1 of Serratia sp. CY52157. Classification (NCBI taxonomy): domain Bacteria; kingdom Pseudomonadati; phylum Pseudomonadota; class Gammaproteobacteria; order Enterobacterales; family Yersiniaceae; genus Serratia; species Serratia sp. CY52157. The sequence goes on from NZ_JBJNMO010000001.1 coordinate 317,644, forward strand.
CGCGCTGAACAGGCATCGGGCGGCGGCGATCACGCCCGGTGAGGCGGCGGTGCTGTGTGAAACGGCCCGCACGGAAGATATCCGCCTGACCGCGCGGCGGCTGAATTTGCACCCGAAAACCGTTTATTCGCACCTCAACAATGCCGGCAAGAAGTTCGGCATCCGCAATCGGGTGGAATTGCTGAAGATGATTGCGCTGCTGTAGATCACAACGAACGGGCTTGGCCGACGGCCAGCCGCCATTGCGTCATTTCGTCGGCGCCCGGCCCGGCCGCCAGCGCCAGGTTTTGCGCCGGCAGCGATTCGCCGGTCACGACATCCACCGCGCGCAGGGTGGCAGGGTGGCCGGTTACGCGGTCAACCACGCGCAGCGGCGGCCCGGCCAGCTCGGACAGATTCCATTTGTCGCCAATCTGAATCATCGCCATCACCAGCAGCCCGAGATCTTTTCCTTTCTCCGTCGGCAGATACTCATAACGAGCGGGGCGCGTTTGGTATTGCCGCTTTTCGATAAGGCCGTGGCTTTCCAGGGCCTTGAGCCGGTCGGCCAGCGTATTGTTGGTGATGCCGGTCGAGTGGCGCAGATCGTCATAGCGCGAGAGCCCCAGCAGCAGATCGCGCATGAGAATAGCGCCCCAGCGATCGCCCAATGCCGACAGCACGTGCGCCACCGAGCACGTCATGCCTTCAAACCCTTTTGCTTTCACGTTGCTTTACCTCCGCTTGCCGCCTGATTGCCGAGAATGTTATCGCCTCGGCTTGATAACTTCAATAATTGGAGTTATTACTCTTATTATTGGAGTTTATAATTAACAGCGGCTGATGGCCTGAGCGCCGGCCGGAAACCCTAGGAGACAACGCGATGCCACTGTGGCAGATTTACCACCCTGAGCCGGCCTTCAGCGACGCCGATAAACGCGCGATTGCGCAGAAGGTCACCGCCCTGTACCAGGAATTTTTGCCGCGCTTTTACGTCAACGTGTTCTTCCACGCGCTGCCGCCAGGTTCGGCCTATCTCGGCGGCGAACCGGCCGATGATTTCGTGCGGGTGACCATAGACCATATCGCGCGCGCCATGGACAACGACGCAGAGCAGCAGCAATTCCTGGCGGCCTGCACCCGCATCCTGCACCCCTACATCGCCGCCCGCGGGCTGCGCTGGGAATTGCACGTCGACGAAACGCCGTTCTCGCTGTGGACGATAGACGGATTGAAACCGCCGGCGCCGGGGACGGCGGCGGGGGAGAGGTGGCGCAAGGAGAACCGGCCTTCGGCGTGGGAGGGAAGTTGATGGGGGAGCGGCGGCGGCAAAACGCTATTCGCCACCGCGAACCGTTATCAGCGCTTAGCCTTTTCGCTTAAAGACCTTCTGCCGCAGCCAGTGTTTGATCTGGCCCCAATACTCTTTGCCCAGCAGGGCGATGGCAATGACAAACAAGGTTTCACCGACCACGACAAGCGTAGAGACAACGACAATCTTGTAGGGGATGTCGAGGAACGGAATGACAGGAAATGCCAGCCAATACAGCAGAACTACGATAAGCATGGCAAACCCGGCTTTCTTCCTCCCGCTCAGGTTCTTGCTGCGTGCCAGCAGGCTGGGCAACTTGCGCAGCCAGTTTTCAAGATCGTCAATCAGGGTATAAACGACAGGGATAACCAGCAGGCTCAGCACGGTGGAGGTGATCAATCCTCCGATGACGGCCACCGCCATCGGGCTGCGGAAGCTGGGGTCGGCACTGCCGAAACCCAGAGCCACGGGCAACATGCCCGCCCCCATCGCTAACGTCGTCATGATGACGGGGCGGGAACGTTTGTGGCAGGCATCAATCAGCGCCTCTGTCCGGCTCATGGGTTTATTCAGCACTTCGCCATTCGGGCCGTAATGGCCGCGCCGTGACTCGATCGCATAATCGACCAGCAGTATCGAGTTTTTGGTCGCAATTCCCATCAACATGATTAACCCGATCAGGGATGACATCGTGAACGACTGGCCCGCCAGAAGTAACCCAACGAATGCGCCGCCCAATGACAGCGGGAGCGCGGCCAGGATGGTGATCGGTTGGAAGAAGTCTTTGAACAGCAGAACCAGCACGACATAGATGGCCAGGATGCCGGCGACCATAGCCGTGCCGAAACCGGCAAACAGTTCCTTCATCATTTCGTCATCACCCTGCACAACCTGGTGCACGCCGACCGGCAGATTCTGGATTGACGGCAGCTTCGCCACCTGAGCGGCCAGATCCCCGAGTTGGGTGCCCGACAGTTCCACGTCAAGGGTCACGCTGCGTGTGCGATTGATGCGATTAATCTGCGCCGGCCCACTGCCTTGCTCAATATTGACGATCTGATTGAGCAGCACCGGGCCTCTGGCGCCGGGTACGGTCAAACGTTCAAGTAGCCCCATATCTTCACGGATGTCCTTTGACAGCTTGACGACGATCGGGATCTGGCGCTGCTCCACGTTGAATTTAGACAGAAACTGATCGTAGTCACCTACAGTTGCAATACGCAAAGTATCGGCAATCGCGACGCCCGATACCCCCAGATCGGCCGCTTTGGCGAAATTGGGTTGCATGAGGATTTCGCTGCGCGCCAGCCCGGCACTGGAGGTAATGTTACCGAGGCCGGGGAGCTGCCGCAGGTCACTTAATACTGAATCGGCCGCCTTAGCCAGCAGCTGAGGATCATCACCGGCCAACACCAATTGGTATTTTTCACCTGAGCCGCCAAACCCCACTTTGCTGCGAACCCCCGGAAGTGCTGCCATTGCCGTGCGTATCTCGCCTTCGATGACCTGCTTCTTCGGGCGCGCTTGACGCGCATCCAACAACACCGTCAGCGTTGCCATGCGAACGTCGGTTTTCCCATCGGAAGCCATGACATCGCCGCCCGTTGCACCGCCACCGAGGGTGGTATAGATGTTACGGATATGCGGTATGGGCGCCAGGCGATGCCGAGCGAGTTCTGCCATGGCCTGGGTTTGTTCCAGCGTGCTCCCTGGCGGCAGCTCCAACGTCACCTGCGTCTGGGAGTTGTCATCTGCAGGGAAAAAGCCCTGGGGCAGCAGAGGGATAAGCATCAGAGAGCCAATAAAGAACCCGCCGGCCAGCGCCAGGGTGAGCCCGCGGTGCCGCAGCGTCCACCGGCAGGCGCGCAGGTAGATCGCCATCCAGAAAGGATCGCGCTGAGGGCGCGTATGCGGTTTCATCAGGTAGGCGGCCATCATCGGCGTCAGCAAGCGTGCCACAACCAGCGAGGCAAACACCGCCAGCGCCGCCGTCCATCCAAACTGCGTGAAGAATCTTCCGGCAACGCCGGACATGAAGGCCGTCGGCAGGAAAACGGCGATCAAGGCAAACGTCGTGGCGACGACGGCCAGGCCGATTTCCGATGCGGCATCCATCGCGGCCTGGTACGGCGGTTTACCCATGCCGATGTGGCGTTCGATGTTCTCCACTTCGACGATGGCGTCATCCACCAACAGGCCAATCACCAGCGACAGCGCCAGCAGCGTGACGATACTGAGCGAAAAGCCCATCATGTCCATACCGATGAAGGCCGGTAAAATCGACAGAGGCAACGCCGCCGCCGAGATCAACGTCGCCCGGATATCGCGCAGAAACATGAAGACCACCAGGATGGCGAGAATGGCGCCTTCATAGATCATGTGCATGGAAGCGTCGAACTCCTCCTGCACAGGCCGGACAAAGTCGAAGACCTGCGTGATGTGCAAATCAGGCCGCTCCGTGCGCAACTGCGCCAGAACTTTTTCAACCTTGTTGCCGACCTCGACTTCACCGGCGCCTTTGGCGCGCGTGATCTCAAAGCCAACTACCTTCTTGCCGTTGAGGAGCGCAAGTGCACTGCGTTCCGCAATGGTGTCTTTCAGCGTCGCCACGTCGTCCAGGCGAAAACGTTGCCCGCCGGGCAACGACAGTTCCACCGCGGCTAGTTCATCCACGTTCTTGACGCGGGCGACCAAACGCAGCGGCTGTTTTCCCCGCCCCAGATCGACTCGCCCGCCCGTCGCGTCCATCTGTACATCGCGCAACTGGCGGGAAACTTCGGCGGCGGTGGCGCCAATCGCCTCCAGTTTGACCGGATCGAGTTCGACTTGAACCTCGCGGTTCACGCCGCCCACACGGGTGACCGACCCTACGCCGGCGACGCCTCTCAGACGCCGCGACAGGGTATTGTCCACGAACCAGGACAGTTCATTCTCATCCATCTTGCTGGCGCTGATGGAAAAGGCCAGGATAGGTTTGCCCGTGATGTTGAGCTTGCGAACGATAGGATCACGTAAATCCGTCGGCAACTCGGTGCGAATGCTTTGCACGGCTGACCGGACTTCATCCACCGCTTCCTGAACGGGTTTTTCCAGACGAAACTCCGCTGAGATATCGACCAGCCCATCCTGGATCGTGGTGCGCAGGTTCTTCAACCCCTGTACCGAAGAGACGGTGTCCTCCAGCTTGCGCGCCACCTCCGTTTCGAGCTGGGGCGGCGCCGCGCCCGGAAGCGAAGCGGACACGGTGACCGTAGGCACATCCATGTCCGGGAAGCTCTGGATCTTCATCAATTTGAAAGAATAAAAGCCGGCAACGCTCAAGATGACAAAGAGCAAGATAGACGGAATGGGGTTGCGAATGGACCAGGTAGAGATATTCATGATGGGCCTCTTAGCGCGCTTCCGATGAGTGGGAAGCATCGGTGGTGTTGGCCAACTGGACTTTATCGCCCTCATTGAGGAATACGCCGCCGCTGGCGACGATGCGTTCCGCGCCTTGAAGACCGGACAGGATCTCCTGCTGGTCATTCACCAGACGGCCTATCGCGACTTTAAGCGGATGTGCACGCAGCTCGTCATCTACGGTGAACACCAGGTGAAAACCGTCGCGCGCCACGACGGCGGATTGCGGCACGGTCAGCCCTTGCCGATCGCCGACCGTAATCAGGCCGCTGGCATACGTGCCGGGCCGAATGGGAGAGGCGTTCTTCGCTGTCGATGGGAGGATGTCCACATAGGCAATCCCGCGGCGCGAGGTCGAATTGACCGTCGGTGCGGCCAGGCGCACGACGCCTTCCCAGGTGTTACCGCCAGGTGAGGCGATCTGCGCTTTTTGCCCCGGTTGGATTTGTTCCAGCTGCTGCGCTGACAATTCCGCTCGCCATTCAAATTTTCCCTGGCGGATCAGACGGAACATCTCGGTGCTTTGCATAGGAACTGAACCGATCGTGGCCGATCGCGCGGAGATGATGCCGTCATCGGGGGCGCGCAATATCGTCTGGTCCAGTCGCAACTGCTGGGCCGACATGCGTGCTTTCGCCGATTCCAGACGCGCCTGCGCCGTCTTTTCCTGGGTTAACAGTTTTTGGATATCCTGTTCACTCAGGCTGCCGACACCGCGCAGCAATCGCGCGCGTTTTCCATCCGCTTGCGCATTCAGAGTGACCGCTTTCGCTTCGTTGAGATCGGCTTTCGCCAGCAGCCAGTCATTCATCACGGAGTCGCGTGTAAATTCCGCCAGCGGTTGGCCCTGGCGCACCACATCCCCTTCCTGCACCAACAGTTTTTGCACGCGCAGCCCATTGGCTTCCGGGCTGATGATCGCCTCTTGCCAGGCCGCAACAGAGCCATTGGCCGTGACGGTGCGGGAAAGGGACTGTCTTGCCGGCGTTGTCAGGGTCACTGTCAGCGTCGGTTTATCTGCCGGTGGGGCAACCTTGTCCGCCGGCGTATCGCAGGCCGATAAGGCGGCGGCAATCGGCATCGCCAGCACGGCTGCATGCAGGCTCCGCAAAGACCAAAAGCGGGGACGCGTGTTTTTAGCTATCAGTTGTGTCATCGGGAGAACCCATAAGGTGAATGATTTGTCGAACCTGTCGCCAGCGGTGCGGCGATGTATTGCTCTGTATTGAATTTCAAACGAATACGGCGCTGTCCTGCAGCGGTTCAGCCTGGCGTTGAATCCTTGTTCGCTCTGACGCAGTGAACAGACGCCGTATCCACTTCCGCACTGTCGATCGCACGCGGCTATGATGCTCAGGCGGTTCAGCCTGCCAATCCGCCGCGCTTTCGCCGGGGTCGGTATCCACGCTCGATAGATCCAACGTCCAGGGAACAGAATGCTTGGTTGTGTGGCGGTTGATCCCGCTTCCATCGGCAGCGGTCTTGCCACGCTCGGCGACTTCCTTCTGAGCAGATTGAGACGCCCGGCGAGGGGGCGTTTGTATCGCCCGTTCGAAGGATTCAGGCAATGGCGCGCTTTGGGTAGAGAACGCGTGTTGTCGCCGGCAGGTACGCGATGCGTAATAGAGGGCCGCAGCCTCTGTCGCAACCAGTTTGCGGGCGTCATTCCATAACGCTTGAACGCACTCCAAATTTGCGCGCGCAACCGACGTTTGTGCTCCGCGCTCATTCTCCAAGTGACTGGGCTTGCCGGCCGGAGCGCGCAAGCGCCGGGCGCCGGATTCATTTCGGGCGGGGGGCCATGCATTCCACACAGACACATGCGCCGAGCCAGGCAGGGAGGCCCGCCATTTTGTTGGAACATGCTGGGTTCCTGACAAACGGTCTGATGCAGGTGCGGTTGCGCAAGCGCAGAGGATCAAAGACACGCTGAGAATAAGAGAAACGAATATGAGTCGGCGGAGCCTTGGATAGGGCCGTGTTCGCAGCATTTTTAGTTTTGAAACGGGTGGCATGATTGTCGTGTCTTTTTAATGCGTGAGTACGCACTCATTATATAATTAAAAAAAGAAGCTAGATGGCTGTATGAGCGTCAGGAAGCTCAATGGCTCGCATCATGGCTTCATAACCTGCGCGTTTGTAAATATCCAGCAGGTGAGGTTTTTGAACGGCCATATCGATAACGCCATTGGCCATTACCGTGCAAATCATGCCCTGAAACTCGCTCGACTGCGGTAAATCCAGCCCCTGGACCAACGGAATACCCAGTTGGGAAATATCACCGAACCGTACGCTTCTTTCCCTCTGTGCGCTGGATAACTTGCCGGAGACCATCAATTTGTTTCCTGTCGCATACGCGGCGGGATTGGCGAGCGCCCAGTCAATGTAGGCATCCCAGGCGGCCTGCATGTTATCTTTACCAGGCGAAACGTCCTGCAAGCTTTGCGTCAGCAGGCACTCCATTTCATCAAGCAGGTAATCGCAGACTGCGCTCAGCAGTACGTCCTTATTTTCAAAGTAGCGGAACAGCGTACCCTCCGAGACGCCAGCCTTCCTGGCGATGGCCGATGTGGGCGCCGCTAATCCTTGTTCGGCAAAAATGTCGGTGGCGGCCTGCAAGAGCGCCTGCTGCTTTTCTTCACTGCGGGGACGGGCCACTTTGCGGCTCCTTTAATAAGTGAGTAAACACTCATTATAAGACTGCAACGGAAGATGACAAGCTTTTTCCTGTAGGACAAAGTATCAACACGAGAGCCATTTTTCGTGCAGCGATGCGGATAATGCCGTCATGAAGGGCGTAATAAAACGTACGGCGAAGATCGTTCAGTGGGAAAGAACCGGGAGGGTGAGACAGCGTCCAGGTTGCCAAAACGCAGGCCCTGGAGACAAAAAAAATCCACGCCGAAACGTGGATTTTTCCGTTTCCGGCAGCGCAGAAAAGCGCTGCGGAGAGAGGCTTAGACGTTGAACAAGAAGTTCATTACGTCGCCGTCTTTGACGATGTAGTCTTTACCTTCGGAGCGCATTTTGCCGGCTTCTTTGGCGCCTTGCTCACCTTTGTAGGTGATGAAGTCGTCATAGGAGATGGTTTGGGCGCGGATAAAGCCTTTCTCGAAGTCGGTGTGGATCTTGCCGGCCGCCTGCGGGGCGGTGGCGCCCACCGGGATGGTCCAGGCGCGCACTTCTTTCACGCCGGCGGTGAAGTAGGTTTGCAGGTTCAGCAGTTCATAGCCGGCGCGGATCACGCGGTTCAGGCCCGGCTCTTCCAGGCCCAGTTCGGCCATGAACTCGTCACGCTCTTCGTCTTCCAGCTCGGCGATGTCGGATTCCACGGCGGCGCACACGGCGACCACCACGGAGCCTTCGGCGTCGGCGATTTTACGCACGGTGTCCAGGTACGGGTTGTTCTCGAAGCCGTCTTCGTTGACGTTGGCGATGTACATGGTCGGCTTCAGCGTCAGGAAGCTCAGGTATTTGATCGCCGCCTTGTCTTCATCGGTCAGATCCAGCGCGCGCAGCATGCCGGCGTTTTCCAGGTGCGGCAGGCATTTCTCCAGCGCCGCCAGCTCGGCTTTAGCGTCTTTGTCGCCGCCTTTGGCTTTCTTCTGCACGCGGTGGATGGCGCGCTCGCAGGTGTCCAGGTCGGACAGCGCCAGCTCGGTGTTGATCACGTCGATGTCTTCGGCCGGATCGACCTTGTTGTTGACGTGGATGATGTTGTCGTTTTCGAAGCAGCGCACTACGTGGCCGATGGCTTCGGTTTCGCGGATGTTGGTCAGGAACTGGTTGCCCAGGCCTTCACCTTTGGACGCGCCTTTCACCAGGCCGGCGATGTCGACGAATTCCATGGTGGTCGGCAGAATGCGCTGCGGCTTGACGATCTCGGCCAGCTTATCCAGACGCGGATCGGGCATCGGCACCACACCGGTGTTCGGTTCAATGGTGCAGAACGGGAAGTTGGCTGCTTCAATGCCCGCTTTGGTCAACGCGTTGAACAGGGTGGATTTGCCTACGTTAGGCAGGCCGACGATACCGCATTTGAATCCCATGTTGTAATCACCTTAAATATCTTAACTATCAGCCGGTTAGATTTAACCGACTGCATAAAGGGCAAAATAATGCCGCCATTATACACGTAATGGGCGTTTATCTCGATCAGACTTGTTTGGCGGGGCGATCCGCAGCAGGAGAGGAGACGCCGCGTGAGCGAGGAGACCTTCCACCCGCGTGGCTAAAAGCCGGCAGCGGGCAGGGCGCCCGCTGCGGCAAGGTTCAGGCTTGCGCCTTGAAGCTGTGCAGGCGCTGAACGGTTTTTTCCAGCCCGTCCTTCATCAGCATCTCGGTGCAGCGCAGCGATTCGTCGATCGCTTCGTCGATCATCTTCTGCTCGCTGGCCGGCGGCTTGCCGAGCACGAAGCCCACCACCTTGTTCTTGTCGCCCGGATGGCCGATGCCGATGCGCAGGCGATAGAAGTTCGGGTTGTTGCCGAACTTGTTTTGGATGTCTTTCAGGCCGTTGTGGCCGCCGTTGCCGCCGCCGAGCTTGATTTTGGCTACGCCGGGCGGCAGATCCAGCTCGTCGTGCGCCACCAGGATCTCGCTTGGTTCGATGCGGTAGAAGTTGGCCATCGCCAGCACCGCTTTGCCGCTCAGGTTCATGAAGGTGGTCGGCACCAGCAGGCGCACGTCGTTGCCCGCCAGGTTCAAACGGGCGGTATAACCGAAGAACTTGCTCTCTTCTTTCAGCTGCTGATTGTGGCGCTGGGCCAGCAGATCGACGTACCAGGCGCCGGCGTTGTGGCGCGTCTGGGCGTATTCCGCGCCCGGGTTAGCCAGGCCGACTATCAATTTAATACTGCTCACTGAGTGATTCGCTATGATCAGGGTAATGGAAAGGGAGTTAGTCTACCTGTCGGGGCGGCGAATGACAAAATCCGATCTCCGCCGTCGTCGCAGGTAACAAAGACGAATGATTCATTAGCTGAATAATTCAATTTGTCCGCTAATTTTCAGCCGTGTGTTAAGAAGTGTCAATAATTCTTTACCATTTGTGATCGCCTCCGCAATCCCCTTGCCGCAGCAAGGGCTATACTTAACTTATCAAAGTGGGTTAACAAGTTGCAGCGTTATCCCGGTTGGCACATGGCAATCATGGAGGTGGCATATGAAACGTAGAAACGCGGACAGAGTGGGCAACTTTTTTATGGGGCTGGGCCTGGTCGTGATGATCGGCGGCGTCGGATACTCCATTCTTGCTGAAGTATCGCAGTTCAATTTACCGCAATTTTTCGCCCACGGCGCCATCATGAGCATCTTCGTCGGCGCGCTGTTGTGGCTGGTGGGCGCGCGTATCGGCGGCCGCGAGCAGGTAGCGGATCGCTACTGGTGGGTAAAACACTTTGATAAACGGTGCCGCAACGATCAACATCGTTCGTCGCATTGATTAAAAAAGCAGAAGGGAAGCAAGAGCGGGGCAAGGGAACATCTGCCGTGCATTAAGGTTTGAGGTCATGTCGGACTACAAGTAGAAAACCCGTTGTTGCTCGCGCACCAACGGGTTTTTCTTTTTCTGCTGTCGGGCTCGCTATCTTTCCGGCGCAGTGGGCGCCGCACCGGAAAGACGACGAATCAATGCTCGAACATCGCAGAGATCGACTCTTCGTTGCTGATGCGGCGGATGGCTTCAGCCAGCATGCCGGACAGGGTCAGAGTGCGAACGTTTTTCAGTGCCTTGATTTCCGGCGACAGCGGAATGGTGTCGCAGACGATCACTTCATCAATCACCGAGTTCTTGATGTTGTCCACGGCGTTGCCGGAGAAGATCGGGTGCGTCGCGTAAGCGAATACGCGCTTGGCACCGCGTTCTTTCAACGCTTCAGCCGCTTTACACAAGGTGCCGCCGGTGTCGATCATGTCGTCGACCAGCACGCAATCGCGGCCTGCCACGTCACCGATGATGTGCATCACCTGAGAAACGTTCGCGCGCGGGCGACGTTTGTCGATGATGGCCATATCGGTGTCGTTCAGCAGTTTGGCGATAGCGCGGGCACGCACCACGCCGCCGATATCCGGAGAAACCACGATCGGGTTTTCCAGATTTTGCTGCAGCATGTCTTCCAGCAGGATCGGGCTGCCGAACACGTTGTCTACCGGTACGTCGAAGAAGCCTTGAATCTGCTCAGCATGCAGATCCACCGTCAGAACGCGGTCAACCCCTACGCTGGAGAGGAAATCGGCGACAACCTTGGCGGTGATTGGCACACGCGCGGAACGCACGCGGCGATCCTGGCGGGCATAGCCGAAGTAAGGGATAACGGCGGTAATACGACCTGCGGAGGCGCGACGCAGGGCGTCGACCATCACAACCAGTTCCATCAGGTTGTCGTTGGTCGGGGCACAGGTGGACTGGATGATGAAAATATCACCGCCGCGTACATTTTCGTTGATTTGCACGCTCACTTCGCCGTCGCTAAAACGACCTACAGCGGCGTCACCAAGGCTGGTGTACAAACGGTTGGCAATACGTTGTGCTAGTTCCGGGGTGGCGTTACCAGCAAAAAGCTTCATATCAGGCACGAGAAGAACCTCAGGCTTGCGTCCAGAGAAGATATTGTCATGCGACATCGCCAAGGGGCAGTCGGCGACGCCGGCGCAATATACATACGGGTATGTAAAACTAAAATTGAGACCGCAGGCAGCGCAGGGATAACAGGGCCAGGTGTGCATGACCCTGCGCAGCGAAACGTTGAGCTACGACTCAAACCGCCCGGAACGGATGCGATGTAGTGGGGAGACGTTAACGCCGCGCGCTACAAAACCACACAACCACTCCGGGGCTTGATTTAACACCTGACGGGCGGCGATTTCTGTGTCGAATTCAGCAAACACACAAGCACCTGTGCCAGTCAGGCGTGACGGGGCGTATTCTAACAGCCATGAAAGAAGCTGTTCAACCTCGCGAAAACGTTTTCTTGCGATCGGTTCGCAATCATTTGCGTACGGCGCCTGCAACAGCTCACTTAAGGAGCGAACCGGGGTGTTTCTTTTCAATTCGGCGTCGCCGAAGATAACCGGCGTCGGGATGCCGACGCCGGGATGCGCCACCAGATACCATTTTTCCTGCGGCTCGGCCGGCTGCAGGCGCTCGCCGATGCCTTCGGCGAAGGCGGCGTGGCCGCGCACGAACACCGGCACGTCGGCGCCGAGGCTGAGCCCCAGCTCTGCCAGTTGGTCGTCGCCAAGACCGCAGCGCCACAATTCGTTCAGCGCCACCAGCACGGTGGCGGCGTTGGAGGAACCGCCGCCCAAACCGCCGCCCATCGGCAGGCGTTTGTCGATGCTGATATCGGCGCCGCGCGGCGCGGTCTGCAGGCCGCGTTCATCGCAATAGCGTTGCAGCAGGCGGGCGGCGCGCACGATCAGGTTCTGCTCGTCCGGCACGCCCTCAACCGGCGTCAGCAGGTGAATGCGGTCGTCCTGGCGTGAGTCGATGGTCAGGGTGTCGCCGTAGTCCAAAAACTGGAACAGCGTCTGCAGCAGGTGATAGCCGTCTTCACGACGGCCGGTGATGTACAGAAACAGGTTGAGTTTCGCGGGGGAGGGCCACTGGCGGATCATTTGAGCGTCCAGTTATCCATCTTCAGCTTGATGCGCTGGTCGCCCTGCTGCAGCTCCAGGCGGTTCGGCAGCGTCGGCTGCACCTCGTTGCTGTAGCCCTGGTAATCCACTTTCCAGGTTTGGCCGCCTTGCTGGTAGGTCAGTTTGCTCAGACGATATTGGTCATCCAGCGCAAAATCGCTGGCTTCGCCCGGCAGACCGAGCATCCACTGGCGCAGGTTGTTCAGCGGGATCGCCATGCCGGTCAGCTTGCGGATCATCTCTTCCGGGTTGTCACTGACGTAGCGTTTGCCCTGGTTGTCGGTCAGCTGCACCACGTTTTTCTGCACGTTGAGATCCATTTCCGTACTGCCCAGCGGGTTGGTCAGCAGCAGGCGGTAGCGCTCCGGCGAGAACTGCTGCCAGAAGAAGCGGGCGTAGACTTTTTTCTGATCAGACAAGTAGGCGAAGGAGCCGCGGGTCTGATAGGTGCTGAGCTGTTGCACCGCCTGCTCATGGGCGCGCCACTGCGGTGAGGTTGGGCTGGTGGCCGGGCCGGTCGGCTTGGTGGTGGTACAGGCGGCCAGCACCAGGCTGGCCAGCGGGATCAGACGGAGCAAACTAACTTTGCGTATTGGCATAACTTTCTCTTGTCCTTTTGTCCTTGCGGGCATGCGCGACGAAACCCGGATTCAGCGCTCACGCTAACGGGGCGGCGGCGACGCGTCAATTTTTTGCTGCATCGCGTTGAATCTTGCCGCTTTTGCCGGCGCAATGCCAACCCGGCGCGCGCGTCGGGGTCGCCATTAAGATTAACACAATCGGCTGAAGGCGGGGGAGGCGCGCCCGATAAGCGGTGCCGGAGTTGCGCAAACGCCGCCGCTGCGTACGCCGAATAGCGTGCGCGTTATCGCAAACTGCGCTAAAATTTAAGCAATTAACCTACCCTATGACTATTTATCCTGCTGTATTTATTGCTTATTCATTAATTGATGTCATCTATGACAGCGATTGAACGGAAGATGCGGTTGTTACTTTTATTGATCCCGCGCATCAAGTAGAATGCCGTTCAACGAGAACCCGTACCAAGATAAGTATTACTCGAAGCAATGACCCTGCTGGCGTTAGGTATAAATCACAAAACCGCTCCGGTTTCTCTGCGTGAAAGGGTGACCTTCTCGCCAGAGTCCATCGATGAGGCGCTAACCAGCTTGCTCCAACAACCGTTGGTGCAGGGCGGCGTCGTGTTGTCCACCTGCAACCGCACCGAGCTGTACCTCAGCGTAGAGCAACAGGAACACATGCACGAGCAGCTGGTCGCCTGGCTGTGCGCGTACCACAACCTGCGCCCGGAAGAGGTGAAGAAAAGCCTGTACTGGCATCAGGGCAACGACGCGGTCAGCCATCTGATGCGGGTGGCCAGCGGGTTGGACTCTCTGGTGCTGGGCGAACCGCAGATCCTCGGCCAGGTGAAAAAGGCCTTCGCCGAGTCGCAACGCGGCCAGTCGCTGTCCGGCGAGCTGGAGCGGCTGTTCCAGAAATCCTTCTCCGTCGCCAAGCGCGTGCGCACCGAAACCGAAATCGGCGCCAGCGCGGTCTCCGTGGCTTTCGCCGCCTGTACGCTGGCGCGGCAGATCTTCGAATCGCTGGCCGATCTCAACGTATTGCTGGTGGGCGCCGGTGAAACCATCGAGCTGGTGGCGCGCCACCTGCGCGAACACAAAGTGCGGCACATGATCATCGCCAACCGCACCCGCGAGCGCGCGCAGCTGCTGGCGGACGAGGTCGGCGCTGAGGTGATCACCCTGCCGGAGATCGACGAACGCCTGGCGGACGCCGACATCATCATCAGTTCCACCGCCAGCCCGCTGCCGATCATCGGCAAGGGGATGGTGGAGCGCGCGCTGAAGGCGCGCCGCAACCAGCCGATGCTGCTGGTGGATATCGCCGTACCGCGCGATATCGAGCCGGAGGTCGGCAAACTGGCCAACGCCTATCTGTACAGCGTGGACGATCTGCACGCCATCATTCAAAGCAACCTGGCGCAGCGCAAAGCGGCGGCGGTGCAGGCGGAGTCGATCGTGCAGCAGGAAAGCACCAACTTCATGGCCTGGCTGCGTTCGCAGGGCGCGGTGGAAACCATCCGCGACTACCGTTCGCAGGCCGACCAGATCCGCGCAGAAATGGAGGCCAAAGCGCTGGCCGCCATCGCGCAGGGCGCCAACGTGGAGCAGGTTATTCACGAGCTGGCCCATAAACTGACCAACCGTCTTATTCATGCCCCCACCAAATCCCTCCAGCAGGCCGCCGGCGACGGCGACGTGGAGCGGTTGCAGTTATTACGCGACAGCCTCGGGCTGGATCAGCATTAGTTTTCTCTATTAACAGGGTTTATTACCACGCATGAAGCCTTCTATTGTTGCCAAACTGGAAGCGTTACAAGAGCGCCATGAAGAAGTGCAGGCGCTGCTCGGCGATGCCGGCGTCATCGCCGACCAGGACCGGTTCCGCGCGCTGTCGCGAGAATACGCGCAGCTGACCGACGTCAGCCGCTGCTTCCTGGAATGGCGTCAGGTGCAGGAGGATCTGGAGACGGCGGAAATGATGCTGGACGATCCGGAGATGCGCGAGATGGCGCAGGAAGAGCTGAAACAGGCGCGGGCGAGCAGCGAAGAGCTGGAACAGCAGCTGCAGGTGTTGCTGCTGCCGAAAGATCCGGATGATGAGCGCAGCTGCTTCCTCGAAGTGCGCGCCGGCACCGGCGGCGATGAGGCGGCGATCTTCGCCGGCGATCTGTTCCGCATGTACAGCCGTTACGCCGAAGGCCGCCGCTGGCGCGTCGAGGTGATGAGCGCCAACGAAGGCGAGCACGGCGGCTTCAAAGAAGTGATCGCCAAAGTTTCCGGCGACGGCGTGTACGGCCAGCTGAAGTTTGAATCCGGCGGCCACCGCGTGCAGCGCGTGCCGGAAACCGAATCCCAGGGGCGCATCCACACCTCCGCCTGCACCGTGGCGGTGATGCCGGAAGTGCCGGAAGCCGAGCTGCCGGACATCAACCCGGGCGATCTGAAAATCGACACCTTCCGCTCCTCCGGCGCTGGCGGCCAGCACGTTAACACCACCGACTCGGCGATCCGCATTACCCACCTGCCGACCGGCATCGTGGTGGAGTGCCAGGACGAACGTTCTCAGCACAAAAACAAAGCCAAGGCGATGTCGGTGCTGGGCGCGCGCATTCGCGCCGCCGAGATGGCCAAGCGCCAGCAGGCCGAGGCGTCCACTCGCCGCAACCTGCTTGGCAGCGGCGATCGTTCCGATCGCAACCGCACCTACAACTTCCCGCAGGGGCGGGTGACCGACCACCGCATCAACCTGACGCTTTACCGCCTGGACGAAGTGATGGAAGGTAAACTGGACATGCTGATCCAGCCGATCGTGCAGGAGTATCAGGCCGATCAGCTGGCTGCGCTGTCCGCCGAGCAAGAGTGATGGATTATCAACACTGGCTGAAAGCCGCCGCCGCGCGTTTGACCCACAGCGACAGCGCCCGGCGCGACGCGGAAATCCTGTTGGGTTTCGTGACCGGCAAGGCCAGAACCTTCCTGATGGCGTTCGGGGAAACCCAGCTGACGCCGCCGCAGCAACAGCAGCTGGAGACGCTGCTGGCGCGCCGCGAACGCGGTGAGCCGGTGGCCTATCTGGTGGGCGAGCGCGAGTTTTGGTCGCTGCCGCTGTCGGTCTCGCCCGCGACGCTGATCCCGCGCCCGGATACCGAATGCCTGGTGGAACTGGCGCTGGCGCGCCTGCCGCCGCACCCCTGCCACTTCCTCGATCTCGGCACCGGCACCGGCGCCATCGCGCTGGCGCTGGCCAGCGAGCGCCCGGATTGTTCGGCAATCGGCGTCGATGTGCAGCCGGACGCGGTCGCGCTGGCGCAGCACAATGCGCACAAGCTGAAGATCGACAACGTTCGATTTTTACAGGGCAGCTGGTTTGCGCCCGTGGCCGGGCAACGCTTTGCGCTGATCGCCAGCAATCCGCCCTATATCGACGCCGCCGATCCGCATTTGTCGCAGGGCGACGTGCGCTTCGAGCCGGGCAGCGCGCTGGTGGCCGCCGAGCACGGGCTGGCCGATCTGGCCGCCATCGTGCGCCAGGCGCCGCACTATCTGCAGCCACAGGGCTGGCTGCTGTTGGAACATGGTTGGCAGCAGGGTGAGAGCGTGCGCGCGCTGCTGCAGGCCGCCGGATTTTCCGCTGTCGCCACCCACCGTGATTACGGCGACAACGATCGTGTGACGCTCGGCCAATGGCCGGGATAAGCGCCCCTCATAATAACGACGTCCGGGCCATCTAAGGGAGCATCATGACTGCATACACCGCGTTGAAACATTTCCATTTGCTGACGGTCGCCATCAGTATTACCTTGTTTGTGCTGCGTTTTTACTGGCAGTGGCGCCGCTCGCCGATCGTGGGGCGCCGCTGGGTCAAGATAGCGCCGCACCTGAACGATACGCTGCTGTTCGTCAGCGGCATCGCGCTGGTGGTGACGTTCGGGTTTTATCCGCTGCTGGGTATGGACTCATGGCTGACCGAGAAGCTGTTTGGCGTTATTATCTATATCCTGCTTGGCTACGTCGCATTGGGCAAGAAGACCAAAAGTCAGCGGCTGCGAACCGTGGCGTTCGTGCTGGCGTTGGGCTGTCTGTATCTGATAATTAAACTTGCCACGACGAAAATACCGTTTCTGATGGGATACCTATGAGTAGCATTGCTGATTTTGAATTTAACACCTCGCCGCTGAGCGAAGGGGTGATCCTGGTGTCGCAGTCGGTAAGGCGTGATTTCCCCGCCGCCGACGTGGAGCGCAAGCTGCAACAGCTGGTGGACGAAGCGCGCGCGGCGGTGCCGGCCGACATCACACAGGAGCAGCAACTGGATGCGCTCATCGAACTGTTCTACAAAACCTGGGGATTCGGCGGCGCCAGCGGCGTCTATCGCCTGTCGGACGCCATCTGGCTGGATAAGGTGCTGGAGGGGCGGCAGGGCACGCCGGTTTCGCTCGGCACCATCTTCCTGCATATCGCCAACGCGCTGGATTTGCCGCTGCTGCCGGTGATTTTCCCCACTCAGCTGATCCTGCGCGCCGATTGGCTGGATGAAGAGCTGTGGCTGATCAACCCGCTGAACGGCGAAACCCTGAGCGAACACCAGCTGGAAGTGTGGATCAAGGGCAACCTGGGACTGGGCGCCGAGCTGGAAGACGACGATCTCGACGAATCCGAGAACATCATGGTGGTGCGCAAGATGCTGGATACGCTGAAGGCCGCCCTGATGGAAGAAAAGCAGTTGGAAATGGCGCTGCGCACCAGCGAAACGGTGCTGTGCTTCGATCCGGAAGATCCGTACGAGATCCGCGATCGCGGGCTGATTTACGCCCAGCTGGAGTGCAACCATATCGCGATTTCCGATCTCAACTATTTTGTCGAGCAGTGTCCTGAAGACCCGGTCAGCGAAGTGATCAAAGTGCAGATCCATTCGATTGAGCCGAAACAGGTGACGCTGCATTAATTCAATGACTCCGTGCAGTTTGCAAGGCGACGGTTACAACCTTAACAAAGGCGAAAGCATGAAACAGAAAGTGGTTAGCATTGGCGACATCGACGTAGCAAACGACCTGCCGTTTGTGCTGTTTGGCGGTATGAACGTGCTGGAATCGCGCGATCTGGCGATGAGCATCTGCGAGCACTACGTCACCGTGACGCAAAAACTGGGCATTCCTTACGTTTTCAAAGCCTCTTTCGACAAAGCCAACCGTTCTTCCATCCACTCGTACCGCGGTCCGGGCCTGGAAGAAGGGATGAAGATCTTCGAAGAGTTGAAGAAAACCTTCGGCGTGAAAATCATCACCGACGTTCACGAAGCGGCGCAGGCGCAGCCGGTTTCCGAAGTGGTTGACGTGATCCAACTGCCGGCCTTCCTGGCGCGTCAGACCGATCTGGTGGAAGCGATGGCGAAAACCGGCGCGGTAATCAACGTCAAGAAGCCGCAGTTCGTCAGCCCGGGGCAGATGGGCAACATCGTCGACAAATTCAAAGAAGGTGGCAACGACCAGGTGATCCTGTGCGATCGCGGCAGCAACTTTGGTTATGACAACCTGGTGGTCGACATGCTGGGCATCAACGTGATGAAGAACGTGACCGGCGGCCATCCGGTAATCTTCGACGTGACCCATGCGCTGCAGACCCGCGATCCGTTCGGCGCCGCGTCCGGCGGCCGTCGCGCTCAGGTGGCCGAGCTGGCGCGCGCCGGCATGGCGGTTGGCCTGGCAGGGCTGTTCCTCGAAGCGCACCCGGATCCGAACAACGCCAAGTGCGACGGCCCGTCCGCGCTGCCGCTGGACAAGCTGGAGCCGTTCCTGGCGCAGATGAAAGCCATCGACGACCTGGTGAAGAGCTTCCCGGAGCTGGATACCAGCAACTAAGCGCTCATCGCCAAAAAAAAAGCCCGACTCGTCGGGCTTTTTTACGTTTAGGCGCCGGTGTCCGCCAGCGCTTCCGGCAGCGTCGGGTAGAACTGCAGCCGGCCCTCGATCGGCTGCACCCGCGCGCGCGCCAGGGTTTTCAGCGGCTGGAACGGCACGTCGGTGATCACCAGCTTTTTATCCGCCGGCAGCGCGTCGATAAAGCGACGCAGGGCGCTCAGGCCGCCGGCGTCGAGCACCGGCACCGCATCCCATTGCAGCACGATCGTCCGATAGCCCTCGCTGCGCGCCAACAGTTCGGTAAAAATGCGCTCGGCGGCGGCGAAGAACAGCGGGCCGTTCACTCGCAGCACCAGGCGGCCATCGTCGGCGCTCAGTTCGCTTAGCCGCGTCATGCGGGCGATACGGCGCATAAACAGCAGCGATGCCAGCACGATGCCCACGGTAATGGCGATCACCATGTCGAACAGCACCGTCAGCGACATGCACAGCAGCAGCACCAAAATATCGTCCTTTGGCGCCCGGCGCAGCAGGTAAACCACCTTGTGGGCCTCACTCATGTTCCAGGCGACCATCAACAGCAGCGCCGCCATCGCCGCCAGCGGCAGATAAGAGAGCCACGGCGCCAGGACCAGCAGCGCCAGCAGCACCAGCAGCGCGTGGATGATGGCGGATACCGGCGAGGTGGCGCCGGCGCGCACGTTGGCGGCCGAACGGGCAATCGCGGCGGTCGCGGTGATGCCGCCGAAGAACGGCGCGATGATGTTGCCCGCGCCCTGGCCGATCAGTTCGCTGTTCGAGTTATGCTTCTTGCCGGTCATGCCGTCGAGCACCACCGCGCACAGCAGCGATTCGATCGCCCCGAGCATCGCCATCGAAAACGCCGCCGGCAGCAGGGCGGAGACGGTTTGCCAACTGAGGCTGAACGGCTGCCCGCCGCCGCCCGGCAGATCCCAGGGCAGCAGCAGCTGCGGCAAGATAGGCGGGATGCCCTGGCCGCTGCTGCCGTCGGCCAGCAGGTAGCTGAAACGGGAGCCGATGGTCGCCACCGGGTGGT
Source organism: Serratia sp. CY52157 (assembly GCF_052168495.1). Taxonomy (NCBI): domain Bacteria; kingdom Pseudomonadati; phylum Pseudomonadota; class Gammaproteobacteria; order Enterobacterales; family Yersiniaceae; genus Serratia; species Serratia sp. CY52157. Next base: position 337,474 of record NZ_JBJNMO010000001.1, read on the forward strand.
CAAACAGCGTCAGCAGCCCCATCAGCGCAGTGCCCGCCAGCAGCGCCGGCAGGTGACCGGGCACGCGCAGGCCGAGTTTGGGCCAGAAGATCAGGATCAAGAGCGTCACCGCGCCGATCAGGGTATCGCCGAGATCCAACGTCGGCAGCGCCTGCAGCAGGGCGTACAGCTTGCCGACGTAGTTTTCCGGCGTGTGCGCCAGCTGCAGACCGAAAAAGTCCTTAATCTGCATGGTGGCGATGGTGATGGCGATACCGGAGGTAAAACCGAGCGTCACCGGCAGCGGAATGTACTCGATCAGCCGGCCAAAGCGCGCCAGCCCCATCAGCAGCAGAAATACCCCGGAGATCAACGTGGCGACCAGCAGGCCGGCCAGGCCGAACTGCTGCGAGACCGGATAGAGGATCACCACGAAGGCGGCGGTGGGGCCGGAGACGCTGTAGCGCGAACCGCCGCTGACGGCGATGACGATACCGGCGATGGCGGCGGTATACAGGCCATACTGCGGCGGCACGCCGCTGGCGATCGCCAGCGCCATCGCCAGCGGAATGGCGATAATGCCGACCGTCACCCCGGCGATGGCGTCTTTCAGCAACCGCGCCAGGCTATAAGGTTCCCGCCAGCAGGCGTCTATCAGCGCGCTGAAGGGGCGAATTTTGTTTATTTCATGGGCTTTCATCTACGGTGCGTACCAAATCTTCAAAAGTGAAAGGAATGGCGGGCCCGATGAGGTCCGTCTTGTCACGTGACTGATACCATACGCCTTTTGCTCAGCGGATTACCAGACCTGTATCAATTTGGCGCAGGAAATCAAAGAGTCGCCGTTTTATCCGGCGCTAAATGCCGCTGATGAGTAAGTCAGCCGCAGAATCTGCGGCTGAAAAGGAAGTGAACAATCAAGATTTTGACGGTTAATGCGGGGTGGGCAGGGATAAGCCGAGAAAATGGGCTAAAGTGCTCACCAGCAGCTGATGATCTTCTTTCTGCGGCGCGCCGGAAATGCTGATGCTGCCGACGCAGCCGAGGCCGGTCAGGGTGAGCGGAAAGGCGCCGCCGTGCACCGAATAGTCGCGCACGCTCAGCCCGTAACGCTCCTCCAGCGACGTTTGGCGCTGCTGCAGGCGCAGGCCGATAGCGTAAGAGCTTTTGTGAAAATGGTTCACCAGGTTGCGCTTGCGCCGCACCCAGTCGGCGATATCCGGCGTGGCGCCCGGCATGGCGTAATAAAACAGCGTTTGCCCGGCCAGCTGGATCTCGATGGCGATGCTCAGGCCGCGCCGCTCGGCGGCGGTTTTCAGCGCCGCGCCCAGTTCCCAGGCGGTCGCGGCGTCAAAATGCGCAAACGCCAGCGTCGCTTCCTGTTCGCTGAGTGCGTGCAGTTCATCGTCGATATTCATGCGGTTCTCCCCAGATAACCCAAAGCACAGAGTAGCCTGAAGCGTTCGCGATGAGATAGACGGCTTAGCGATAAGATAGAACTGCTACTCTATTAATAGACCGTGTAAAATGGCCGCCGCCGAAGCGGAGACGACAGGGATGCGTTATTCAACGTCTGCATATTACCCCCTGGCGACACCGAGGAGCGCGCTGACTATTTATGACTTACATTGCGTCCATTTCCACCCTTTACAGCGACGCCTGCATCACCTACGCCACGCTGTCGATAAGCTATTTCCTGCTCAGCAAGAATGCCCCGTTTTCTTATCAATCCGTACGGTGGAAGCGCATCATTTTCGGCCTGCTGGCCGGCGTGGCAGCGCTGTACTTAAGCCAGGACCGCCTGGAGCTGACCGATAAGGTTCACTACAGCTTTGCGATGATCCCGATGATTTTGGTGACGTTCTTCGGCGGCGGCGTCAGCGGGCTGGTAAGCTTTCTGTTCGCTATGGCACTGACCGGCGGCTTCACCGTCGATAACCTGTTCATCGCCTCGATCGTCGCGCCGCTGCTGCTGTCGCGGGTGTGGCTGAAGAAATCCCATCGGGTGTTTTACCTGACGATCGGCGTCATCGCGTTGTATCGTATCGTTGTGGTGTGGCTGTTGGTGGACCTGAGCGGGCTGTGGCCGGATGTGTTGCTGTACCAGGCGGCTTCGGCGCTCTGTCTGGCGATTTGCTATCATGCGCTGAATTTCAAAGAGCGCCACATCTACGCCTATTTCGCGATGCGCGCGCGCGCCACGACCGACAGCGTGACCCACATCAACAACCGCGCCAGCGTCGATTATCACCTGATGCTGCAGCGCGCCGAACGTCGCCCGTGCGGGCTGATGATCCTCGATTTGGATAACTTCAAAAACATCAACGACACTTACGGTCACCCGGCCGGCGACGTGCTGCTGGCGAGCGTGGGGCGGCTGTTGCAAAACAGCGTGCGCAATGAGGACTTTGTCGGGCGCTACGGCGGCGAAGAGTTTATGGTGATCACCGCCAGCTACGATCCGCAGGTGATCGGCGGGGTGGCCGAGCGCATTCGCAGCGCGGTGGAAAGCTCGACGTTCTTGCTGAATGCGCACGACGAAGCGCACATCACAATGTCCATCGGTGTGTCGCTGTATCTGCCTGGCATGATGCTGGACAAGGCGATCGCCATGACCGACGAGGCCTTGTATGAGGCGAAGCGCAGCGGCAAAAACCGGGTGGTGACCAGCCGCGTGATGCAGCTGGCGCCGCTGGGCGCCGGATTCCCGCGCGAGTAAGCTGCCCCCGCCGCCACGGCGGGGGCGTTGGCTCAGGCCGCCAGCGTGTGTTTGCGGAACGCGTTCAGCAGCTCTTCGGTGAACGTCAGGCGTTTCTGGCGATCGGCCAGATCGAGCGTGAACTTCAGCTTGCTCGGGCCATCCAGGCGGTAAACCTGCGGATTGCCCTGCAACAGGCCGATCAGATAACCCGGGTCGACGCGGTTATTGTCGCCGAACTCGATAAAGCCGCCGCGCTCATTGCTCTCGATGCGTTTGATCCCCAGCTTCTGCGCATGCAGCCGCAGCGCTGCGCACTGCAACAGGTTACGTGCCGCGTCCGGCAGCTGGCCGAAGCGGTCGATCAGCTCGACCTTCAGCTCATCCAATTCACCGTCGTTCTTCGCGCTGGCGATGCGCTTATACAGCGACAGGCGGGTATTGACGTCGGGAATGAAATCTTCCGGCAGCAGCGCCGGCATGCGCAGCTCCACCTCGGTCTGGCTGTTGGTAAGATCTTCCAGCGACGGTTCGCGGCCGTTTTTCAACGCGTCGACGGCGCTTTCCAGCAGCTCCATGTAGAGCGAGAAGCCGACGGTGGTCATCTGGCCGCTCTGGTCTTCGCCCAGCAGCTCACCGGCGCCGCGGATCTCCAGATCGTGGGTCGCCAGCGCAAAACCGGCGCCGAGGTCTTCCAGCGAGGCGATGGCCTCGAGCCGTTTATGGGCGTCGGTGCCCATGGCTTTCGGGTTTGGCGTCAGCAGATAGGCGTAAGCCTGGTGGTGCGAACGCCCGACGCGGCCGCGCAATTGATGCAGCTGCGCCAGGCCGAAGCGATCGGCCCGCTCGATGATGATGGTGTTGGCGCTGGGGATATCGATGCCGGTTTCGATGATGGTGGTGCACACCAGCACGTTGAAGCGCTGGTGGTGGAAATCGTTCATCACCCGTTCCAGATCGCGTTCGCGCATCTGGCCGTGGCCGATGGCGATGCGCGCTTCCGGCACCAGTTCAGCCAGACGCTGCGCCGCTTTTTCGATGTTTTCCACGTCGTTGTAGAGGTAGTAAACCTGGCCGCCGCGCAGCACTTCGCGCAGGATCGCCTCGCGCACCACCAGGCTGTCGTATTCGCGCACGAAGGTCTTCACCGCCAGGCGGCGCGCCGGCGGAGTGGCGATGATCGACAGATCGCGCATGCCGCTCATCGCCATGTTCAACGTCCGCGGGATCGGCGTGGCGGTCAGCGTCAGGATATCGACGTCGGCGCGCATCGCCTTGATGCGCTCCTTGTGGCGCACGCCAAAGCGGTGCTCTTCATCGACGATCAGCAGCCCCAAATCCTTCCAGCGCAGATCGCTCTGCAGCAGTTTGTGGGTGCCGATGATGATGTCCACTTTGCCTTCGGCCGCGTCGTCCAGCACCTGTTGCTGCTCTTTGGCGCTGCGGAAGCGCGACATCATCTCGATGCGGATCGGCCAGGTGGCGAAGCGATCGCGGAAGTTGTCGAAGTGCTGCTGCGCCAGCAGCGTCGTCGGCACCAGCACCGCCACCTGCTTGCCGTTTTCCACCGCCAGGAAGGCGGCGCGCATCGCCACTTCGGTTTTGCCGAAGCCGACGTCGCCGCACACCAGGCGGTCCATCGCCAGCGGCTGGCACATGTCGCTCAGCACCGCGTTGATCGCCTGTTCCTGATCCGGCGTGGTTTCGAACGGGAAGCTCTGGCAGAACAGCTGGTACTGCTCGCGGTTGTGTTTGAAGGCGAAACCGGCCTTGGCGGCGCGCTGGGCGTAAATATCCAGCAGCTCGGCCGCCACGTCGCGCACCCGCTCGGCGGCTTTCTGCCGCGCGCGGGTCCAGGCGTCGCCGCCCAGTTTGTGCAGCGGTGCGTTTTCGTCCGCGCCGCCGGCATAACGGCTGATCAGATGTAGCGAAGAAACCGGCACGTACAGCTTGTCCTCACCGGCGTAGGAGAGGATCAGGTATTCGGCCTTGATGCCGCCAGCTTCCAGCGTGGTCAGACCGACGTAGCGGCCGACGCCGTGCTCCAGATGCACCACCGGCTGGCCGGGATGCAGCTCCGCCAGGTTGCGGATAAGGGTATCGGTGTTGATGGTGCGCCGGTTGTCCTGCCGGCGACGGCTGACGCGCTCGCCGAGTAGATCGCTTTCGCAGATCAGCGCCCGCCGGCGCAGGCCGTCGAGGAAGCCGTGTTCGGCGGCGCCGACCATCATGTAACGGCCCGCGGTTTCCGCCTGATCGAGTCGTTGGATCAAGGCAGGCGCCAGCTTGATGCGGCCGAGCAGATCCTGCAGCGTTTCACGCCGCCCCTCGCTCTCGACGGAGAAGATCACGCTGCCGTCAAAACTTTCAATAAAGCGGCGCAGATTATCCAGCGGGGATTTATGCTGCGCCTGCACCGCCAGATCGGGCAGGGCATGGTAATCCAGATTGGTATTGCCCGCTTTGGCTGGCAGCTCATCGGTTTTCAGCGCGATGCGCGGCCAGGCTTTCAGCTCGCCGAACAGTGCGTCAACGCGCAGCCACAGCGTATCCGGCGCCAGCAGCGGGCGCATCGGATCGACGCGGCGGCTTTCGAAACGCTGGTTGACGTCCTGCCAGAAGCGCTCGGCGGCGCCCTCCAGATCGCCGGTGTTGACGATCAGCGTATTGGCCGGCAGGTAGCTGAACAGCGACGGCAGCGGCTGGCTGAAGAACAGCGGCTGCCAGTATTCGATGCCGGCGGGCCAGGCGCTTTTGCTGACCTGCTGATAGATGTGCTCGGCGTCACGACGCACCTCAAACTGCTCGCGCCACTGGCTGCGGAACAGCTCGATGGCGTTTTTGTCGGTAGGGAACTCGTGGGCCGGCAACAGATTGATGGCCTCGACTTCGCTCAGCGTGCGCTGGGTGTCGACGTCGAAGATGCGCAGGCTGTCTATCTCGTCATCGAAGAAGTCGATGCGGTAAGGCTCATCGCTGCCCATTGGATACAGGTCGAGCAGCGCGCCGCGGGTGGCGAATTCGCCGTGCTCCATTACCTGATCGACGCTGCGGTAGCCGGCTTGTTCCAGCTGCGCGCGCAGTTTGTCGCGCGACAGGCGCTGGCCTTTTTTCATCACCAGCGCATGGCCGTGCAGGAATTCGTGCGGGCAGACGCGTTGCATCAGGGTATTGACCGGCAGAATGATCACGCCGCGCGCCATGGTCGGCAGGTGATACAGGCTCGACAAACGGTCGGAGATGATTTCCTGGTGCGGCGAGAAGCTGTCGTACGGCAGGGTTTCCCAGTCGGACAGGGTGGTCACCATCTGATCGGTGAACTGTTGGATCTCGTCGCGCAGCCGCAGGGCGTTTTGCATGTCCGGCGCGATCAGCATTACCGGGCCAGGGTGACGCTCGACGATCTCGGCGCACTCCACGGCGCAGGCCGCGCCGGTCAGTTGCCCCAGCTGGCGCAGATCGCCCGCGCGTTCGGGCAGAGAATAACGGGGGGATGAGGAACGGTTACGGCTATCGGAAGTGCTCATTCAGGTATCTTTAATCAATGTGTTGGATGGCGTCCCGGCACGGATAACCCAGCGCCTTTATGCTGTTTATAGTAGCCCAGCGGCCGGCAAACTGACACCGATAAAAGTGCCCTGTCTCGCAAGTTATTGGGTTGGCATTGCATGCAAGCGCGACGCCAAACAGGCGTCGCGAGGGGCGGAAACAGCGCAAGATTAGCGCTTCTGATATTCGTCAAACGACAGGTAATCCGTATTCAGGACAATCGACGCTTTGCGCGAAATGATTTTAGCCGGTATGCCTGCCACGATGCAGTTGGGCTCGATATCGCTGGTGACTACGGAGTTGGCGCCAATCGTCACATTGTCACCGATGGTGACCGGGCCAACGATTTTTGCTCCGGCGGCAATGGTGACGTTATCGCCGATAGTGGCAACGTCGTCCCGGCTTTTGAAGAGGTTGTTGCCGATGGTCACCCCTTGCAGGATGGTACAATTTTTACCAATTTTGACGTTGGGATGGATGACGATGCCACCGAAATGCGGGATAACCAGACCTTCACCGATGCTGGCCTGATGGGGAATTTCGATGCCATATTTTATTTGCAGGCGCTTCAGATTCTTTACCAGCAGGCGGAAGCAAATTCTCTCAACGATATTGCGTTTCCTGGAATGAAAATCACTGTGCAGCCTCAGCGTGAAAATATAGTTAAAGCCGATGTAGTTCTGTTGGAAAAGGGACTTGATTAGTCTTGCGACGCCGGACTTTCTGCTGGCGCGAAAGAAGTCGGCATAAATTTTATATTTTGTTTCCGTTCTCATTGATTGCCCTTGGGTTTAACCGATAACTATCATCAACTTCGTCAATGTTGGCAGATAGTAACATAGGCCGAAATCGCTGGCGATCCTGTGCGGGAGTCCCAGACTGAAACCCGTCGGATAACGGCATGTGCCAATAATGATGGAAAACGAGGGCGCGGCGGGTGCCCTGCGAGCGACAGGGGCAAATGCGATTTCGCAGGCGACACTGTCATTTTCAGAAGAAACTGAGGCGGACCGGCAAAAACATTTTCGGCGACTCACCAAAACAGTCAAGGGTAAACAAGGGGTTATCCGCGATGGAAATGCCACATGCACATCGATGCAAGAATCGTAAAAATCTTTATTTTTCATTTAATTGTTTTCACGGCGACGATATAATCCGTGATCACTTTGCTTAAGCCACGGCTATCAAACGGATTTCATGTATCAACCTGTCGCGTTATTCATTGGCCTGCGCTACATGCGCGGGCGAGCCTCAGACCGCTTCGGGCGGTTTGTTTCCTGGCTTTCCACCATCGGCATTACGCTGGGGGTGATGGCGTTGGTCACCGTGCTGTCGGTGATGAACGGTTTCGAAAAGGATCTGGAGAACAACATTCTCGGCCTGATGCCGCAGGCGTTGGTCACCAGTCCGCAAGGATCGGTCAACCCGCAGCAGCTGACGGCCTCCGAGGTGCAGAAGCTGCAGGGCGTCACGCGCGTTGCGCCGCTGACCACTGGTGACGTGGTGCTGCAAAGCGCTCGCAGCGTGGCGGTCGGGGTGATGCTCGGCGTGAATCCCGACGAGGCCGATCCGCTGACCCCGTATCTGGTCAACGTCAAGCAGCAACAGCTGCAGCCGGGCCAATACAACATCATCATCGGCGAACAGCTGGCGGGGCAACTCGGCGTCAAGCGCGGCGATTCGCTGCGCGTGATGGTGCCGAGCGCCAGCCAGTTCACGCCGATGGGCCGCATTCCCAGCCAGCGTTTGTTCACCCTCATCGGCACCTTCCACGCCAACAGCGAGGTGGACGGCTATCAGCTGCTGGTCAACCAACAGGATGCTTCGCGCCTGATGCGCTACCCGGCCGGCAACATCACCGGCTGGCGTCTGTTCCTGCAACAGCCGCTGACGGTCGATACCCTCAGCCAGCAGGCGCTGCCGGCGGGCACCGTCTGGAAAGACTGGCGCGATCGCAAGGGCGAGCTGTTCCAGGCGGTGCGCATGGAGAAGAACATGATGGGGCTGCTGCTCAGCCTGATCGTGGCGGTGGCGGCGTTTAACATCATTACCTCGCTCGGCCTGCTGGTGATGGAGAAGCAGGGCGAGGTCGCTATTCTGCAGACTCAAGGGCTGACCCGTCGCCAGATCATGTCGGTATTTATGGTGCAGGGCGCCAGTGCCGGCATCATCGGTTCGCTGCTCGGCACGCTGCTCGGCGTGCTGCTGGCCACCAACCTGAACAACCTGATGCCGATCCTCGGCGCATTGATCGACGGCGCTTCGCTGCCGGTGGCGGTCGATCCGCTACAGGTGACGATCATCGCCGTGGTGGCGATGGCGGTTTCCCTGTTGTCCACGCTCTATCCTTCATGGCGCGCTGCCGCCGTACAACCCGCTGAGGCTTTACGTTATGAGTAACCATCTTTTGCTGCAGTGTGACAACCTGTGCAAGACCTATCAGGAAGGCAACCTGCACACCGACGTGCTGCGCAACGTCAGCTTTGCCATGCAGCAGGGCGAGATGATGGCGATCGTCGGCAGCTCGGGTTCCGGCAAGAGCACCCTGTTGCACCTGCTGGGCGGGCTGGACTCGCCGACCTCCGGCGAAGTGATCTTTAAGGGCGAATCGCTGAACGCCATGTCTTCGGCGGCCAAGGCCGAGCTGCGCAACCGCCAACTGGGCTTCATCTATCAGTTCCACCATCTGTTGCCGGACTTCACCGCGCTGGAAAACGCCGCCATGCCGCTCTTGATCGGCGGCGCCAAACCGGCGCAGGCGCAGGAGAAAGCGCGGGAGATGCTGGCGGCGGTCGGGCTGGAAAAGCGCAGCAAACACCGCCCGTCCGAGCTTTCCGGCGGCGAGCGTCAGCGCGTGGCGATCGCGCGCGCGCTGGTCAATAACCCGGCGCTGGTGCTGGCGGACGAACCGACCGGCAACCTCGACAAGCGCACCGCGGACAGCATCTTCGATCTGCTCGGCGAGCTGAACGTGCGTCAGGGCACCGCTTTCCTGGTGGTAACGCACGATCTGCAGCTGGCCAAGCGCCTGAGCCGCCAGCTGGAAATGGCCGACGGCCACCTGCAGGCGCAGCTGACCCTGATGGGGGCCGAGTAATGGCGGGAGCCTCACTGTCCTTCCTGACGGCCCTGCGTTTTAGCCGCGGCCGTAAACGCGGCGGCATGGTGTCGCTGATCTCGGTCATCTCCACCATCGGCATCGCGCTGGGGGTGGCGGTGCTGATCGTCGGTCTGAGCGCGATGAACGGCTTTGAGCGCGAGCTCAAGAACCGCATTCTGGCGGTGGTGCCGCACGGCGAGCTCGAGCCGGTCAATCAGCCGTTCAGCGGTTGGCCGTCGATTCTGCAGCGGGTGGAAAAGGTGCCGGGCATCTTGGCCGCCGCGCCGTACATTAACTTTACCGGCCTGATGGAAAACGGCGCGCAGCTGCGCGCGGTGGAAGTCAAAGGCGTGGATCCGCAGCAGGAGAGCCGACTGAGCGCGCTGCCGCAGTATGTGCAAGGCGACGCCTGGGCCAACTTCAAGCCCGGCGAGCAGCAGGTGATCCTCGGCAAGGGCGTGGCCGACGCGCTGGGCGTCAAGCAGGGCGCCTATGTCACGGTGATGATCCCCAACAGCGACCCGGAAATGAAGCTGCTGCAGCCGAAGCGCATTCGCCTGCACGTGACCGGCATTTTGCAGCTCAGCGGCCAGCTCGATCACAGCCTGGCGCTGGTGCCGCTGGCCGACGCGCAGCAGTATCTCGACATGGGTGACAGCGTCACAGGCATCGCGCTCAAGATGAACGACGTGTTCGCCGCCAACAAGCTGGTGCGCGACGCCGGCGAAGTGACCAACGCTTACATCTACATCAAGAGCTGGATCGGCAAGTACGGCTACATGTACCGCGACATCCAGATGATCCGCGCCATCATGTACCTGGCGATGGTGCTGGTGATCGGCGTGGCCTGCTTCAACATCGTCTCCACGCTGGTGATGGCGGTGAAAGACAAAAGCGCCGACATCGCGGTGCTGCGCACCCTGGGCGCCAAAGACGGCTTTATCCGCGCCATCTTCATCTGGTACGGGCTGCTGGCCGGGCTGCTGGGCAGCCTGAGCGGCGTGGTGATCGGGGTGATCGCCTCGCTGCAGCTGACCAACATCATCCGTGGCATCGAGAAACTGGTCGGTCACTCCTTCCTGTCGGGCGATATTTACTTCATCGACTTCCTGCCTTCCGAGCTGCACTGGCTGGATGTGCTGATCGTGCTGGCGACCGCCATCGTGCTGAGCCTGTTGGCCAGTTGGTATCCGGCGAGGCGCGCCAGCCGCATCGATCCGGCGCGGGTGCTGAGCGGACAATAAAACCGACGGGGAGGCAGCGATGCCGCCCCGTTTTTTTAGCCTGGGGATGGGTTATGTACTACGGTTTCGATATGGGCGGCACCAAGATTGAGCTGGGGGTGTTCGACGACAACCTGCAGCGCATTTGGCAAAAGCGGGTGCCGACGCCGCGTGAAGATTACCGGCAGCTGCTGGCCACGCTGTGCGAGCTGACCCTTGAGGCGGATGCGTTTTGCGGCCGGCGCGGCAGCGTCGGCATCGGCATTCCGGGCCTGCCCAACGACGATGACGGCACGCTGTTTACCGCCAATGTGCCGGCGGCGATGGGGCGGCCGCTGCCGCGCGATCTGGCGGCGCTGATCGGGCGCGAGGTGCGGGTCGATAACGACGCCAACTGCTTTGCGCTGTCGGAGGCCTGGGACGACGAGTTCCGCCGCTACCCGACGGTGCTGGGCATCATCCTCGGCACCGGCGTAGGCGGCGGCCTGATCGTCGAGGGCAAGACGGTGCCCGGGCGCAACTATATCGCCGGCGAGTTCGGCCATTTGCGCCTGCCGGTGGACGCGCTCGAGGTGCTGGGGCGTGATGTGCCTCGCGTCGCCTGCGGGTGCGGCCATCAGGGTTGCATTGAAAATTACATATCGGGCCGCGGTTTCGAATGGATGTACGCCCATTTTTATGGCCGGTGCTTGCCCGCCACCGAGATCATTGCGCATTATCAGGCGGGTGAGCCGCAGGCCGTGGCGCATGTCGATCGCTTTATGGACGTGCTGGCGATCTGCCTGGGTAACCTGCTGACGGTGCTGGATCCGCACCTGGTGGTGATCGGCGGCGGGCTGTCGAACTTCGACGCCATTTACCAGGCGTTGCCGCAGCGGCTGCCGGCGCACCTGCTGCGGGTGGCTCGGCTGCCGCGCATCGAGAAGGCGCGCTATGGCGACGCCGGCGGCGTGCGCGGCGCAGCGTTCCTCAATTTGGCTCGCCCAACGTAATGGGCGTTGCGGCTAGGCGTGAATGTATACAGCTAACAACGCCGCAACGTCCAGTAAGAAGGGTAAACAGGGAAAAGTAAGGAGAGAGTTAATGCACACTCGCCATCGGCTGTGTCAGTTTCGCAAGAGTAAGCATGTGCTGCATCAGCGCTTTCGTTCACGCATTTTTCACCGTGACACCATGGCGGCGGCCGAGCTGAAAAAGCCGTTTGTGGTGGTGTTGACCGGGGCCGGCATTTCGGCCGAGTCGGGTATTCGCACCTTCCGCGCCGCGGATGGGCTGTGGGAAGAGCACAGGGTGGAGGACGTCGCCACGCCGGAAGGTTTTCAGCGCGATCCGGCGCTGGTGCAGGCGTTTTACAACGAACGCCGCCGCCAGCTGCAGACGGAGGACATTGCCCCGAACGCCGCGCACCGCGCGCTGGCGGATCTGGAAGAGTGGCTGGGGGACAACTTCCTGCTGGTCACGCAAAACATCGATAACCTGCATGAGCGCGCCGGCAGCAAGCGGGTGCTGCACATGCACGGCGAATTGCTGAAGGTGCGCTGCACCCAGTCAGGCCAGGTGTTCGAGTGGCCCGGCGATCTCAGCGTCGACGAGCGTTGCCACTGCTGCCAGTTCCCGGCGCCGCTGCGGCCGCACGTGGTGTGGTTCGGCGAGATGCCGCTGGGCATGGACGACATCTACCAGGCGCTGAGCAAGGCCGATTTCTTCGTCGCCATCGGCACCTCCGGCCATGTCTATCCGGCGGCCGGGTTCGTGCATGAGGCGCGGCTGGGCGGCGCCTACGCGATGGAGCTGAACCTGGAGCCGAGTCAGGTGGAAAGCCAGTTCGACGAGAAACACTACGGCCTGGCCAGCGAAGTGGTGCCGCGTTTTGTGCACAAATTCCTGGTGGGCAAGGTGGCGCGGGCCGATAAGCCCTAAAGACATCAGGGCGCAATGCGCGCCCTGATGGGATGGCGGGGCGTGTTAGCGCCCGGCTTTCAGCTTTTGGAAGTAGCTTTCGTACAGCGTGCTGGCGTCGCCGACGTCGTTTTGCCACTCGCCGTGCTCAATCACCGTTTTATCCGGGTAGAGAGACGGATCGTTGGCGATCTCCGGCGACAGCAGCTTCTTCGCCGCCAGGTTTGGCGTCGGGTAACCGATGGTTTCCGCCACCTGTACCGCGATTTCCGGCCGCAGCAGGAAGTCGATCAGCTTCAGCGCCCCCTCGACGTTGCGCGCGTTGGCCGGAATGGCCAGGCTGTCCATCCAGAAGATCCCGCCTTCCTTCGGCCAGACGATCTCCAGCGGCGTGCCGGCCTGGCGCGCCACGAAGGCCGAACCGTTCCACACCATGCCGACGTTGACTTCCCCTTCCATAAACGGGTTGCCCGGGTTGTCGGAGTTGAAGGCCAGCACGTTCGGCATCAATTTTTGCAGTTCGCGGTAGGCGGCTTCAATCTCTTTCGGATCGGTGGTGTTGCCGGAATAGCCCAGCTTGAGCAGCGCCATCTGGAACACTTCGCGCGCATCGTCGGTCAGCAGCAGGCGGCCTTTGTACTGCGGCTGCCACAGATCGGCCCAGGAGGTGACGGTGGACGGATCCTGCGCGTCGCTGTTAACGCCGATGGCGGTGGCGCCCCAGATGTAAGGGATGGAGTAGTCGTTGTTGGGATCGAACGGCTTGTTCAGCAGGGTAGGATCAAGATCCTTGAAGTGGCTGAGCTTGCTCTTGTCGATTTTTTGCAGCATGCCTTCCTTGCTCATCTTGGCGATGAAGTAAGTGGAAGGCACCACCAGATCGTACGCGCCGTCTTTGTAGGTCTTCAGCTTGGCGTACATGCTTTCGTTGGATTCATAGGTGGAATAAATCACCTTGATGCCGGTTTCTTTGGTGAACTGCTCCAGCAGCCCCGGCGGGACGTATTCAGTCCAGTTATAGAAATACAGCGTTTTGCCGTCAGAGGCGTTTGCAGAGCAGAAACTCAGCGCCATCATCCCGGCTGCGAGCAGATGTGACCACTTTTTCATGCAGCGTATCCTTCAGCAGTAGTGAGCCGAACCCGTATGAGCCGCCGTTTTCGGCCGCGCCATACCCCAGAAAGGGGCCATTATAGGGGCCGGGGCGGGGTGGGTAAAGGCGGTTATCCCAGCGGCAAATCAGCGGGTTAACCGAGTCAGGGCCATCACCAAAGGCCGCTTTCATATCATTGTGGTCAATGAAAGAGACGGGCGCCGCAGCGCCCGGCGGGAAGGATTACTCGGCCTTGGGCGAGCGATCGCGCATCACCCACTGGCTGGCGATCACCAGCGTCAGCGACAGCAGCAGCAAAATGGTGGCCAGCGCGTTAACCTCCGGCGAGACGCCGACTTTCACCATCGAATAGATCTTCAGCGGCAAAATCTCGTAGCTCGGCCCGGTGACGAAGGAGGAGACGACCACGTCGTCCATCGACAGGGTGAAGCTCAGCAGCCAACCGGCCGCCACCGCCGGCATCGCCAGCGGCAGGATGATTTTGCGCAGGATGGTGAACTCGCTTGCGCCGAGATCGCGCGCGGCTTCCAGCATCTTCACGTCGAAGCCTTTCAGGCGCGCGTAGACGGTCACGACCACGAACGGCAGGCAGAAGGTGATGTGCGAGAACAGCAGCGACCAGAAGCCGAGCGAAATGCCCAGCAACATGAACAGCACCAGCAGCGAGATGGCCATCACGATGTCCGGCGACATCATCACCACAAACAGCATGCCGCCGACGAACGGTTTGCCGCGGAAGCGGTAGCGGTACAGCGCCACTGCGGTCAGCGAGCCGATCAGCGTGGCGAAGGTGGCGGAGAGCACCGCCATGGTCAGCGAGTGGCCCGCCGCCTGCAACAGGCTGTCGTTGTTGAGCAGCGTGCTGTACCACTTGGTGGTGAACCCTTGCCAGTTGATGCCAAAGCGCGAGGCATTGAAGGAGTTGACGATCAGGATGACGATCGGGATATACAGATAGGCGTATACCAGCGTCATAAAGCCGCCGCGCAGCAGACGTCCGATCATGCCAGATCCTCCTTCTTGTTCAGCAGGCGGGCGGCCCGGTAATAGACCAGCAGCAACAGCCCCATCACCAGCGTCAGGCAGATGCTGGTGGCCGCGCCGAACGGCCAGTCGCGGATATTGAGGAACTGGCTTTTAATCACGTTGCCGATCAGCAGGTTTTTGGCGCCGCCCATCAGATCGGCGACGAAGAACAGCCCCATCGCCGGCAGCACCACCAGCAGGCAGCCGGCGATAATGCCCGGCATGGTCAGCGGCACAATGATGCGGATAAAGGTTTGGAGCTTGCTGGCGCCGAGATCGCGCGCCGCCTCCAGGCAGGATTTATCGAGCTTTTCGATGCTGGAGTAGAGCGGCATCACCATAAACGGCAGCAGGATATACACCAGGCCGAGGATCACCGCTTCCGAGGTGTACATGATGCGCAGCGGCTTGTCGATAACGCCGATCCACAGCAGCGCGTCGTTGAGATAGCCGCGGGTGCTGAGAAACAGCTTCAGGCCGTAGATGCGGATCAGCGAGTTGGTCCAGAAGGGCACGATCAGCAGAAACAGCAGCAGCGGCCGCACCTTCTGCGGCAAGCGCGCCAGAATAAAGGCGAACGGATAGCCGATCACCAGGCAGCACAGGGTGGCGATCAGCGCCATGTTCAGCGAGTGCAGCAGCACCTGGGCATACAGCGGATCGAACAAGCGCCGGTAGTTATCCAGCGTGAACACCATCTGCACCAGGTTGGCGTCATCACGGGTCAGGAAGCTGGCGCCGATGATCATCAGGTTCGGCATGAACACGAACAGCAACAGCCAGGCGACGACGCCGACGATCACCACATTCTGGAAGACTTTACGCGATTTCTTCATCGGCCAGCACCACCTCCCAGCTTTCGACCCAGGTCACCGCCATCTTCTGATTGAGCGAGTGATCGACGTCCGGATCGTCTTCGTTGAAGAACTCGCTGACCATCACCGTTTTGCCGTTCTCCAGCTCGACCACCGATTCCAGCGTCATGCCTTTGTAGTTGCGCTCACGCACGTAACCGATCAGCCCGTCGTGCTGCGCGCTGTCGTTCACTTCTTCCACCCGCAGATCCTCCGGGCGCAGCAGCACCTTCAGCTTTTGGCCCGGTTCTACCGGCAGATCGGCATAGATGTCGCACTCGCGGCCTTCCACGTTGGCGCGCACCCGCTGCGGATCGAGGCGTTGCAGGACCACCGCGTCGAAGATGTTGATCTCGCCGATGAAGCTGGCGACGAACAGGTTTTTCGGCTCTTCATAGATCTCACGCGGCGTGCCGTCTTGCTCGATGCGGCCTTCGCGCATCACCACGATGCGATCCGACATGGTCAACGCTTCTTCCTGATCGTGGGTGACGAACACGAAGGTGATGCCCAGCTTGCGCTGCAGCGCTTTCAGTTCGTTCTGCATCTGCTTGCGCAGCTTGTAGTCCAGCGCCGACAGCGATTCGTCCAGCAGCAGCACTTTCGGCTTGTTGACCACCGCGCGGGCGATGGCCACACGCTGCTGTTGGCCACCGGAGAGCTGGCCCGGCCGCCGCTTGGCGAAGGCATCCAGCTGCACCATGCGCAGCGCCTCTTCGACGCGCGGCGTCAGTTCGGCCGCCGGCACCTTTTGCATGCGCAGGCCGAAGGCGACGTTGTCGAACACCGACATGTGCGGAAACAGGGCATAGCTCTGAAACACGGTGTTGACGTGGCGATGCTCGGCCGCAATGGCGGTAATGTCCTGGCCGTCGAGCGCGATGCGGCCCCGATCGGCGTCTTCCAGACCGGCAATCAGGCGCAGCACCGTGGTTTTGCCACAGCCGGAGGGGCCAAGAATGGTGAGGAATTCGCCGTGATTAATCGTCAGATCCAGATCGGCAATGATGGTTTTGCCATCGAACGCTTTGCTCAGGGCATGCAGTTCAACAAGGGGGGCTCGAGAGGATGTCTCAGTCATTTATCGTCTTACTCTATCCCGTGGGCTAATGCAGATAGAACCGCAACTGGAAAAGACTGCCGGAGCTTGCGGGCAGGCCCGCGATTCAAAAGAAGCTCAAACCAGTTGCGCCAATGGAAATTTTTCGAGCGCGCATGATAGACGCTGAATGCCGGAATTGAAAGCCGATCCGGCCCAGATGCCGCGTTTTTCATCATGATAGCGACAAATGACCCTGTGATGACAGCGTTATTTCCCTCTGAAATCATCACAAAGATTAATGATATTGGCGAATTCTGGTTAAAAATGACCTGACGCAATATTTGATCCTGATCGGTTCAGCATAATGAAACGCGATATTCTGAGGGGCCGCTACCATGGATAAATTACTTGACCGCTTTTTCAACTACGTCTCTTTTGACACCCAGTCCAAAGCGAACGTAAAGCATGTGCCGAGCACCGACGGGCAGTTGAAGCTGGCGCGTGCGTTGCAGCAGGAAATGATCGCGCTCGGCTTCGAGCGGGTGTCGCTCAGCGAGCACGGCTGCGTGATGGGCACCTGGCCGGGTAACGTCGCCTGGCCGGTGCCGGCGGTCGGTTTTATCGCCCATCTGGATACTTCGCCGGATTTCAGCGGCAAACACGTCAATCCGCAGATCGTCGAGAACTATCGCGGCGGCGACATTGCGCTCGGCATTGGCGATGAAGTGCTATCGCCGGTGATGTTCCCGATCCTGCACCAGATGTTGGGGCAGACCCTGATCACCACCGACGGCAAAACGCTGTTGGGCGCCGACGACAAGGCCGGCATCGCCGAGATCCTCACCGCCATGGCGCGCCTGCGCGCGCGCAAAATCCCGCACGGCGACATCCGCGTGGCCTTCACCCCGGATGAAGAGGTGGGCAAGGGGGCGCAGCTGTTCGACGTGGCGGCCTTCAATGCCGAATGGGCTTACACGGTGGACGGCGGCGGCGTCGGTGAGCTGGAGTGCGAAAACTTCAATGCCGCCTCGGTGACGATCAAAATCCTCGGCAACAGCGTGCACCCCGGCAGCGCCAAGGGCGTGATGGTCAACGCGCTGTCGCTGGCTACCCGCATTCATCAGGCGCTGCCGGCGGACGAAACGCCGGAGACCACCGAGGGTTACCAGGGCTTTTACCACCTCAGCAGCATCAAGGGCAGCGTGGAACGCGCCGAAATGCACTACATCCTGCGCGACTTCGAGCGCGAGGGATTCGAGGCGCGCAAACGCAAGATGGTGGAGATCGCCCGCGAGGTCGGCAAAGGCCTGCCGCGCGATTGTTATATTGAAGTCAGCATCGAAGACAGTTATTACAACATGCGCGAACAGGTGGCGGAGCATCCGCACGCGATCGCGCTGGCGCAGCAGGCAATGCGCGACTGCGACATTGAACCGGTGATGAAACCGATCCGCGGCGGCACCGACGGCGCGCAGCTGTCGTTCCGCGGCCTGCCGTGCCCGAACCTGTTCACCGGCGGCTACAACTACCACGGCAAGCACGAATTCGTGACGCTGGAAGGCATGGAGCAAGCGGTGGCGGTGATCATGCGCATCGCGGCGCTGGCCGCCGAGCGGGCGCGGTAAAACGGGACGCTTGCGATTATCATAATCGCTTGCCGCAACAAGGCGTTGCTCATAGTGTGGAAGTCCATTCCCCACGCATAAGGACCGCATGATGAGCACCGAATTCCGCATCGCCGGCTCGCATTTGACGCAGTTCGTTCAGGCGATTTGGCGCCAGGCCGGCAGCACGGCGCGCGAAGCCGAGCTGGTGGCCGATCACCTGGTGCAGGCTAATCTGGCCGGGCACGATTCGCACGGCGTCGGCATGATCCCCAGTTACATGGCATCGCTGGCGCAGGGGCAGTTGCAGCTTAATCAACATGCCGAGGTGGTGCGCGACGCCGGCGCGGTGCTGACGCTCGACGGCGCGCGCGGCTTCGGCCAGGTGGTGGCCAGCGAAGCGATGGCGCTGGGCATTGAGCGCGCCGGCAAACTGGGCCTGGCGGCGGTGGCGCTGCACAACGCGCACCATATCGGCCGCATCGGCCATTGGGCGGAACAGTGCGCCCGCGCCGGTTTTATCTCGATTCACTTCGTCAACGTGGTGGGCGATCCGATGGTGGCGCCGTTCGGCGGCAGCGATCGCCGCTTCGGCACCAACCCGTTCTGCGCCATTTTCCCGCGGCCGGGCCGCACGCCGCTGCTGTTGGATTTCGCCACCAGCGGCATCGCCTTCGGCAAGACCCGGGTGGCCTATAACAAAGGCTTGTCGGTGGCGCCGGGCTATCTGATCGACGAACACGGGCAACCCACCACCGAACCGAAGGTGATGCACGAAGCGCCGTTCGGGTCACTGTTGCCGTTCGGCTTGCACAAAGGCTATGCGTTGGCGGCGATGTGCGAGATCCTCGGCGGCGCGCTCTCCGGTGGCCGCACCACCCACGACGCCACGCTGAAAGCCGACAGCGACGCCATCTTCAACTGCATGACGACCCTGATCCTCGATCCTCAGGCCTTCGACGCCCCGCAAATGCAGGCCGAGGCCGAAGCGTTTATCGGCTGGGTGAAGGCGTCGCCGCCGAGCGGCGAACAGCCGATCGCCGTTCCAGGAGAATGGGAAGAGGCCAACCGCGCGGCGCGGCTGCAGCAGGGCATACCGATAGACGCCAATACCTGGCGGCAGATTTGCGCGGCGGCGGAGCAGGCGGGCATGGCGAATGAAGCGCTGGCCGGTTTTCGCGCGCAGGCGCGGCAGGCATAAAAAAAGCCACCCGATAGGGTGGCTTGTTCGCGTACTCGCAATCAGTCGTTAAAGTACCAATAGCCGCTGTTGACCAGCGCGGTCAGCAGCGCCAGGAATGACGGGTCGTCCACCGCGTCGCCGAGCAGGGCGGCGTCGACGCTGAAGTGCTGGCACAGGGCGTCTGCGGCCTGCAGCTGGTCGGTGTCGATCAGTTCGCCGTTGACGAAGCAGCGATCGCCGACGCGCAGCACGCGCAACCCGCCCAGGCGCTGCAGCGCTTCACCCTGTTGCAGCAGTTCGTAGATTTCCCCGGCCTGATACGGCGGCTCCGGCGGCGCCAGATCCAGCTCGTGGCGCGATTGGGAGATAAACTCGCCGAACCAGTGCTGGAAGTGTTCCGGCTGTTGCACCAGATCCAGCATCATCTGCCGTAAGGCGTCCACTTCCTGCGGCAGGATCTCCGCCGGGTGTTCGCGCAGTTTAACGTCCGGATCGCCGTAGCGTTTGCTGCCCAGCTCGCGCGCCAGCACGTAATCGGCGAAGCCGCTCACCAGCTCGCGGCCGTTCGGCGCGCGGAAGCCCACCGAGTAGTTGAGCGCGTTTTCCAGCGCGTAGCCTTCATGCGGGAAGCCCGGCGGAATGTAGAGAATGTCGCCCGGCTCCATCTCTTCGTCGATGATGGCGTCGAACGGCTCTACCTGCAGCAGATCCGGATGCGGGCAGTGCTGTTTCAGCGGCGTTTTTTCCCCGACTCGCCAGCGGCGGCGGCCAGTGCCCTGAATGATGAACACGTCGTACTGATCGAGGTGCGGGCCGACGCCGCCGCCCGGCACCGAGAAGGAGATCATCAGGTCATCCATCCGCCAGTCCGGCAGTTGGCGGAACGGGCGCATCAGCGCTGCGGAAGGCTCATGCCAATGGTCCACCGCCTGCACCAGCAGCGACCAGTTGTTTTCGCTCAGGTGATCGAAGCTCTCGAAGGGGCCGTGCGCGACCTGCCAACGGCCGTCCTGGTGGCTGACCAGGCGGCTGTCCACTTCGTTTTCCATCGCCAGCCCGGCCAGCTCATCCGGGGAGATCGGATCGATAAAGTTTTTGAAGCCGCGCTTCAGAATCACCGGACGTTTTTGCCAATAACGTTGCAAAAAATCGTTCCAGTCCAGGTCTAATTGATAATCCATGTTCTATTCCAGGATAGAGAAGTGAGCCTGAGTGCGATTATAACGGAAGTTTGGCCCCGTGGATCGGGGCCGCAGAGGCATAATTTACTCGTTGTGGTGGGTATCGTGCTGGCGGGCGAAGGTGACCTGCATGCGCGCGCCGCCGAGCGGGCTGTCGCTGATGACGATTTCGCCGTCGTATTGCTCGATGATCTCCGCCGCCACCGACAGGCCAAGGCCCTGACCGGGACGCAGGGTATCCACCCGCTGGCCGCGCTGGAAGATCAGCTGGCGCTTGCTTTCCGGGATGCCCGGGCCGTCGTCGTCGATGACGAGGATGAGGTTTTTCTCGGAGTGCAGCGAGGTGATTTCCACGAACTCGAGGCAGTATTTGCAGGCGTTTTCCAACACGTTGCCCATCACTTCCATAAAGTCGTTCTTCTCGCCCATAAAGGTCACTTCCGGCGAGATGTCCAGCGTGATCACCACCCCTTTACGCTGATAAACCTTGTTCAGCGCCACCACCAGGCTGTCGAGCAGCGCCGGCACCGAGTGGATCTCGCGCGTCAGCACCGTCTGGCCGGAGTTGATGCTGGCCCGATGCAGGTAGTAACCGATCTGCTGAGAGATGCGCCCGATCTGATCCAGCATGATCGGCTCGGCTTCTTCGATGGTGGTCTGCTTGCCGCTGCGCAGCGAGCGCAGGGTGCTTTGCAGCACCGCCAGCGGCGTTTTCAGGCTGTGGGTCAGATCCGACAGGGTGGTGCGGTATTTGGTGTAGCGCTGGCGTTCGTTGCGCACCAGAATGTTCAAATTGCGCACCAGGCCGCGCAGTTCGCTGGGCGGGTTCTCATCCAACTGATCGCGTTCGCCGTTCTCCAGCTCGCCCACCTGATTGACCAGCGCCTTGATCGGTCTCAGGCTCCAGTAAGCCGCCAGCCACAGCAGCGGCACCACCAGCAGCAGGTTGGCCAGCAGCACGTAGCTGAACCACTCCCACACCACGTCGGAGCGCTGCAGCTCCTGCGGAATGCTGTCGACCACCACGATGGTCAACGCCGGCAGCCGCGCCGTGGCGGCATAGGTATTGACCGCCACCGAGTGCGTCAGCGCGTTCTGATCGGTATCGTCATAATTCTTCAGCTGATCCTGCGCTTTGGGGTTGTCCCCCAGCACTTCGCTACTGATGCGGGTATCGGTGTCAATTTCGTAGAAGCCGGACTCTTCCAGCCATTCCTTGTTGATCAGCTTCTCCAGCTCCGGCACTTTGCGCTGGCTCCACAGCAGGTTGCCTTTATCGTCGTAGATAAACACCAGCGTGGGAAAATTGAGATCGATATCGGGAGGAATGGCGATGGTGAGCTTGTTGTCTTTCCACTGCGCCAGGCTGAAGAACAGGTTGCTTTCGCCGCGCAGCAGGCGGAAGGCGGTCTTGTCGAAGCTGACGATGTAGCCGACGACCGCCACCAAACCGTAAGAGAGCGACAGCGCCAGGATCACCCCGGCGGTCGCCATCAGAAAGCGGGCGCGCAGCGAAAACGGTTTTTTATTCTTGTTGAACATCATGTTCACTTCGCGTCAAAACGATAGCCCTGGCCACGTACCGTGGTGATCACTTCATGCGGGTATTCCGCCTGCACCTTCTTGCGCAAGCGGCCCATCAGCACGTCGATGGTGTGGCTTTCGCGCAGTTCGGCGTCCGGGTAAAGCTGCAGCATCAACGAATCCTTGCTCACCACCTTGCCGGCGTTGCGGATCAGGGTCTCGATGATGGTGTATTCAAAGGCGGTCAACTTGATCTGTTGATCGTTGACGCTCAGTTCGCGGCGCGACAGATCGATCTGGAACGGCGGCAGCACGATCACCTGCGATGCCAGGCCGCTGTTGCGGCGCATCAGCGCCTGCATGCGGGCGATCACTTCTTCCAGGTGGAACGGCTTGGTGACATAGTCGTCGGCGCCGGCTTCCAGCACCGCCACTTTGTCCTGCCAGCTTTCGCGGGCGGTCAGCACCAGGATCGGCAGCTTGGTCTGGTGCGCGCGCCAACGGCGGATCAGGCTCAGGCCGTCTTCGCCCGGCAGGCCGAGATCGACGATGGCGATATCCGGCGCATGCTCCTGCAGGAAATAATCGGCTTCCTTGGCGTCTTCAGCCGCATCGACCTGATGGCCCATCTCGCGCATCTGAACGGAAAGGTGGTGGCGCAGCAAACCATTATCTTCAACAACCAGTACTCGCATGGCGAACTCCTGTGACTGTGCGGGTGAATGTCCTGTCACCCACGCGATAAAAGGGAACACGCTCTGCGGCGTGTCAGGGGATAACGCGGCCACCTGAACCATTTTGGCAAAAAATGCTGAGGTTATGGTAGGTATAACCCGCCCGGCCCGCAAGAGAGCCGAAGCAATGTATTAAAATAAGCGTTATCAATTTGTTCGCCGACATTATCGACAAGCTCTGATAAACGTCGGATAAACAGCGGCGGGGCAACGTTAAACGCAACTTAAACGCGTCGGGCATTGCCGCGAAAGGAAAGTGTGAACCGGAGCGCTTGATAAGCTTTAAAGGTACTAATAAGGTATTATTGAGGTATCGGCATATTTTCTCAGGAGCGATGGATGAAGCAATTAACCCAGGCAGAACGCATAGCGGGCGCATTTTACGGACAGATGTTGGGCGACGCGCTCGGCATGCCTTCCGAGCTGTGGCCGCGCGAGCGGGTTAAGCGCCACTTCGGCTGGATAAACGGCTTCCTCGATGGGCCGGCGGAGAACTCGGCCGCCTGTTACTTCAAGGCCGGGCAATATACCGACGATACCTCGATGGCGTTGGCGCTGGCCGATGCGCTGCTGGAAGCGGAAGGCGAGGTGGTGCCAGAACTGATCGCCCGCAACGTGATCCGATGGGTGGACAGTTTTGACGCCTTCAACAAGAACATTCTCGGCCCCAGTTCCAAACTGGCGTTGAGCGAGCAGAAAGCGGGCACGCCGATCGCCGCGTTGGAAAACAACGGCATCACCAACGGCGCGGCGATGCGCATTTCGCCTTTGGGTTGCGTGCTGCCGTCTGCGCCGCTGGAGGGGTTCTGTCAGCAGGTGTGGCTGGCCTCCAGCCCGACGCACAAATCCGACATCGCCGTCGCCGGTGCCGTGGCGATCGCCTGGGCGGTTTCGCGTGCGGTGGAGGGGGCGGACTGGGCCTCGATTCGTCTGGCGTTGCCGGGCGTAGCGGAGTATGCCCAGCGCCGTCAGGTGACGACGTTCAGCCCTTCGCTGGCGGCGCGCATCGAGTTGGCGTTTCAGGTGGTGGATGAGGCGGCCGATCCCGAACAGGCATCCGAGCGGATATATCAACTGATTGGCGCCGGGGTGAGCACCATCGAGTCGGTGCCGGCGGCGTTGGCGATGGTGCAGTTGGCGCAAACCGATCCTACCCGTTGCGCCGTGCTGTGCGCCAACCTGGGGGGCGATACCGACACCATCGGCGCGATGGCCACCGCTGTCTGCGGCGCGCTGCACGGCGCCGAAGCGATGGATCCTGCGCTGCTGGCGCAGTTGCAGCGGGTGAATCCACTGGACGTCGAGGCGTATGCCCAGGCGTTCGTGCGTTTTCGCCGCCGTCGGCAGGGCGAGGCGTAACGGATCAGCTTTCGCTGGTAAATTCGTACATGTCGCTGCGGCAGAAGCTTTCGCTGTATTCGATAGGCTTCTTGCGGTGGTCGAACAGCGTCTGGCGCACGATCAGCAGCGGCATCGGTTCTGATAATTGCAGCGCCCGGCGGATGTCGTCATCGGCCATGGCCGCGCTGACCTGGCTGCGCAGCGATCCCATCTCCACGTTACTTCGGCGGAAGTAGTCATAGAGCGAGATGCCAATCTCGTCGACGTTGGCAATCGCCGCCGCCACCACGTAGGACACCGCCACCGACATCGGCTGCCGATCGAGAAAGTGGATACGTTTGAGTTGATAGATCGGCGTTCCGGTCGCCAGCTGGAGCTTTTCCGCCAGTTCGGCGCTGGCCGGTACCCGTTCACGGCTGAGCCATTGCGTGTCCGGCCGGCGCCCTTGTTGCATCACCTCGCGCGAGAACCCTTTGACGTCCGCTAATGAATAGCGCAGCTTCGGCGCGGGCCGTTGCGCCTGGATGAAAGTGCCGTAACCGCGTGAACGGCCGATGATGCCGTCTTGCTCGAGACAGGCCAGCGCTTTGCGCACCGTGATGCGCGAGATGCCGAGCCGTTCGGTAAACAGACGCTCGCTGGGCAGGAAATCCCCCGCGTTCAGCAATCCTTGCTCGATGGCCTGGCGCACCGAGGCGTTAAAGCGCAGATACAGCGGCATCGCGCCCGCGCTGGCCAGATCCTGCAGCAGTTTTTCCAGCAGACGCTGGTTGGTCTCCTTGCTCATAGCCGACGGAAATCCTGTAGCCTCAATGCAATGGCTTATTTAAGGGGATTTCGCCGGGCAGCGCAACTGCCGCCGCCGAGGGGATGAAATAAGGTAGAGTAGTGTGCAATCGCCCCGAGTTTGGAGAAACAGACAGCCCATGAGTGACCACCCATTCTGCGCGGACGACGCGGCAATCCTGGCGGCCTTCACCCAGCAGCGTCAGCAGGGGCTGACCCGACGTTCGGCGCTGCATCAGGCCCTGTTGCGGCTCATCACCGCCGGGGAACTGCCGTGGCGGGCGAAGCTGCCGCCAAGCCGCGCATTGGCGCCCCGGCTGGGGGTGGCGCGCGATACGGTGGAGCAGACCTACGCGCGGCTGGAGGCGGAGGGATACATCAGCCGGGCGGTGGGGCGCGGCAGCTATGTTCGCTATCGCTGCGATACGTTGCTCGGCCGTGAACTGCTGGCGACGCAGGCGGGCCAGGAGGCGCGGCTGGCGAAACGCGAGCTAAGCGATCGCGGCCGGGCGTTGCTGGCGGTCAGCCATACGCCGCACACCAGCCGTCAGGCGTCGCTGACGCCCTCGCTGGCTGATCTGCGGGCGTTTCCCATCGATTCGTGGCTGCAGTGGGAAAAGCAGGCGCTGCGGCGGCACGGCGAGCGGCTGTTGGGGTATGCCGATCCGCAGGGCTTGCCGGAGCTGCGTGCGGAGATCGCGCACTATTTGCAGCGGGAGCGGGGCGTCAAGGCGACGGCGGAGCAGGTGATCGTGGTCACCAGCTCTCAGCAGGCGCTGGCGCTGTGCACGCAGGTGCTGTTCGATCCCGGCGATGCGGTATTCGTCGAAGAGCCGGGTTACCAGGGGGCGAAAAAACTGGTGCAGTCGGCGGGGCTGCAGGCGCGGCCGATCGGCATCGATGAGCAAGGGCTGGACGTCGGGCAACTGATGCAGGCTTCGGGCGGCGGGCGGGGCGTTTACATCACGCCGTCCCATCATTACCCGCTGGGATACTCGCTGAGCCTCGAGCGGCGCCTGGCGCTGTTGCAGTGGGCCCAGCGCCGGCGGGCCTGGATCATCGAAGACGATTACGACGCCGAGTTCAACTACGATCGACAAACCAAGGCGGCGCTGCAGGGGCTGGACAGCGGCGGGCGCACGCTGTACATCGGCACCTTCAGCAAGACGCTGTTTCC
Organism: Serratia sp. CY52157; assembly: GCF_052168495.1. Taxonomy (NCBI): domain Bacteria; kingdom Pseudomonadati; phylum Pseudomonadota; class Gammaproteobacteria; order Enterobacterales; family Yersiniaceae; genus Serratia; species Serratia sp. CY52157. The sequence continues at coordinate 363,488 of NZ_JBJNMO010000001.1, forward strand.
GGGGCTGCGCATCGGTTTCATGATCGCGCCGCCGCAGCTGGTGCGGCCATTGGTCGCCGCCAGGCAGTTTCAGGACGGCTACACGTCGGCATTGGCGCAGATGACGCTGTTCCACTGCCTGCACGAGGGCGGCTACGCCGAGCATCTGCGCAATATGCGCACGCTGTACAAGGCGAGGCTGGACGTCCTGTACGACGCGGTACATCGCCATCTCGCGCCCTGGACGCGCCCGGCCTTGCCGCAGGGTGGCCTGCAGCTAGTTTGCCCGCTGGCGGATGCGGCGACGGAGCGGCGGCTGGTGACGGCGGCGGCCGAGCGGGGAATACGATTGTACGGCCTGGCGGATTTCTACACCGGCGCGCCGCAGCGCGGGGCGCTGGTGCTCGGTTTCTCGGCCTATGCGCCGGACGAGATCGTGCGCTTTATCGCCACGCTGGCGCAGGTGTTCAACGCGCTGCCGCGGGAAAACGGCGGTTAAAATTGGTCTGCTCGGCGTTTTGAATTGGTCCGTATTACACCGTCGCTGCGCGGTGTATCCTGCCGCTATTCGGTTATTTCCCTAATGGAAATAATATCTTAACCCCGTGAGGCGCTATGAACCCATCAAATCGTGAAGTGACTATCCGCAGAATCAATGGCGACGACAGAGCGCAATGGCTGGCGTTGTGGCAGGGCTATCTCGACTTCTACCGCGCCGACGTGGCGCCGCAGGTGACCGATCGCACCTTCGAACGGTTGGGGCAGGATGAACAGGTGTACGGGCTGGTGGCGGAGGATGCCGACGGCCGGCTGCTGGGGCTGATGAACCTGGTATTCCATCCGTCCACCTGGAGCGCGGTGGGCTATTGTTATATCGAAGATCTTTATGTGTCGCCGCAGGCGCGCGGTCATAAAGTGTCGGAAAAACTGTTCGAACAGGCGTATCGGCTGGCGGAGGCGCGCGGCAGCGATCGGGTCTATTGGATGACTCAGGAGTACAACGCGCCGGCGCGTTCGCTGTACGACAAAATCGGCAGAAGAAGCTCGTTTATCGTTTATACCCGTTAACCGCAGGAGGCGCGTATGGCAATGAATCGTTATGGTCAGCCGATTGGCGAACCGATGCCGGATTGGCAGCCGGCTCGCCGCCCGGGCGGCGCAACGCTCGGCGGGCGTTTCTGTTCACTGGCGCCGCTCGAGCCGCAGCGGGATTACGCCGCGCTGTACGATGCTTTCCAGCTGGCGCCGGACGGCCGCGACTGGACCTATCTGTCTATCGAACGGCCCGATACGCCGGCGGCGATGCTGCAGCATCTGGAGACGCTGCAGGCCAACCCGGGGCTGGTCAATCTGACGGTGTTCGACGCCGCCAGCGACGCGCCGGTGGGGACGGTGGCGCTGATGCGCATCGACGAGGCCAACGGCGTGCTGGAGATCGGCCACGTCAGTTGGTCGCCGTTGATGAAACAGCGCTCCAGCGCCACCGAAGCCATCGCGCTGCTGCTGCGCTACGCCTTTGATACGCTGGGCTATCGCCGCTGCGAATGGAAGTGCGACAGCCACAACGCGCCGTCGCGCCAGGCCGCGCTGCGCTTTGGTTTCCGTTACGAGGGCAACTTCCGCTTTGCGGTGATCGTCAAGGGGCGCAGCCGGGATACCGACTGGTTCGCCATCACCGCCGACCGTTGGCCGACGGTGCGGCAGGCGCTGGCGCGTTGGCTGAGTGCCGAGAACTTCGATGCGCAGGGGCGGCAGATCGCCCGGCTGCAGGTGTTGCGCGGCGAATAATAAGCAACAAGGCGGCCCGCGGGCCGCCTTGTCGTTGTGGGTCTAACGCGCTTACTTCAGCTCGTCGACCAGGGTAGTGGCGCGGCCGATGTAGTTGGCCGGGGTCATCGCCTTCAGACGGGTTTTCTCTTCTTCCGGCAGCGCCAGACCGTCGATGAACGCCTGCATGCCGGCGGCGTCCACGCGCTTGCCGCGGGTCAGCTCTTTCAGCTTCTCGTAAGGCTTCTCGATGCCGTAACGGCGCATCACGGTCTGGATCGGTTCGGCCAGCACTTCCCAGTTGTGATCCAGTTCGTCCAGCAGGTGCGGCTGGTTCACTTCCAGCTTGCTGATGCCCTTCAGGGTGGCCTGATAGGCGATCAGCGCATAGCCCAGGCCCACGCCCAGGTTACGCAGCACGGTGGAGTCGGTCAGGTCGCGCTGCCAGCGGGAGACCGGCAGTTTGCCCGCCAGGTGGCCCAGCACGGCGTTGGCCAGCCCCAGGTTGCCTTCGGAGTTTTCGAAGTCGATCGGGTTGACCTTGTGCGGCATGGTGGAAGAACCGATTTCGCCGGCGATGGTCTTCTGCTTGAAGTGGTTCAGGGCGATGTAGCCCCAGATGTCGCGGTCGAAGTCGATCAGGATGGTGTTGAAACGCGCTACGCAGTCGAACAGTTCGGCGATGTAGTCATGCGGTTCGATCTGGGTGGTGTACGGGTTCCAGGTGATGCCGAGCGAGGTCACGAACGCTTCGCTGAACTGATGCCAGTCCACTTCCGGGTAGGCGACGATGTGGGCGTTGTAGTTGCCGACCGCGCCGTTGATTTTACCCATGATCTCCACGCGCTCCAGCTGGCGGTACTGGCGCTCCATGCGGTAAGCCACGTTGGCGAACTCTTTGCCGACGGTCGACGGCGTAGCCGGCTGGCCGTGGGTGCGCGACAGCAGCGGGATATCGCGGTATTCCAGCGCCAGCCCTTTCAGCGCGTCGATGATTTTACGCCAGTAAGGCAGCACCACGTCCTGACGAGCGCTTTGCAGCATCAGCGCGTGCGACAGGTTGTTGATGTCTTCGGAGGTGCAGGCGAAGTGGATGAACTCGGATACCGCGTGCAGCGCAGGCACCGCCGCCACTTTTTCCTTCAGGAAATACTCGACCGCTTTCACGTCGTGGTTGGTGGTGCGCTCGATGGTTTTGATGCGCTGCGCGTCTTCTTCATTGAATTCCGCGACGATTTTGTCGAGGAAAGCGTTTGCGTCGGCGTCAAAAGCGGGAACTTCCTTGATTTCTGCGCAGGCGGCCAGTTTTTGCAGCCAACGTACTTCAACCTGTACGCGGAATTTCAGCAGACCGTATTCGCTGAAAATGGGGCGCAGTGCGCTGACTTTATCACCGTAGCGTCCATCAACGGGGGAAACGGCGGTCAGTGAGGATAATTCCATCGGTAGCAACTCCTGGGATCGATTAACAATGAGCAACGATATTTTGCGCCTGCTTGAACAGACGATTACGGGAAAACATTAACTGCAGGCGGCTGCCGCCGACCTGTTGCCACAGCACGGCGGCGCGAATGCCGGCCAGCAGCGTGGCGCGAACTTTGGCCTGCACCTGCGGGTTCTGCAAGATCGCCGGTGAGCCGGTCACCTGGATGCGCGGCCCTAGCGGACTGACCACGTCGACATAAATGCCGGCCAGCGCGCTGATGATGGTGTCCGACTCAAGATCGAAGTGCGCCAGCTGGCGTTCGAGCTGGCCGAGGCGTTCGCCGAGCGTGTTCATCGCCTGTTTGTTGGCGTTGAGCTTGCGCTCCAGCACCATCAGGCTGATGGTGTAGCGGGTCAGTTCCGCGCCCGGCCCTTTGTTGTTGGCATTCAGCACGCCCATCAGGGTTTCGAGGCCGACCATCAAATTGCGTTCCTCGCCGCCGAACACCGCCAGCGTAGAGGGTGGGTCCATCTGCAGCAGGCTTTTCAGCGAGGTGTGAAACGCTTCGCGGTTGCATTGCCCTTCATGGGCCAATTGCTGAACCAAACGCGCCGACTGGCTGATACCCGCCATGGCCAGCGTGATGTCATAATAATTCTTCGCCACGATGACTCCTGTAAACGCGGTGAACGGTACATGGCTTACTGTATAAGGTTGTGCGTATCGCCAGGGTAACGGCGGCGGCCGCGAACGGTAACGATCGGGCGTGGCTGTAACAACGATGACAACGAATGCCGCGGATCATGCCATAAAATTGAGGGTAAACCCAGCGTCTAATACGCCTGTGGTGAGGCGGATGCGCCGTGCGGCGCAGAACTGCGCAAATAGACGGCGAAAATCGCCGGTGGCGCGGCACGAACTTATTGTTGCGGCGGCAAATAAAGTGCGGCGGCTGCATCTATACTGCCAACGTGACCCCTCAAATAAAGACCTTTATATGCACGTAAAAAACAAGCAGCCGCTGCCGGCGGTGACGCTGGCGGCCATCGGCGTGGTGTACGGCGATATTGGCACCAGCCCGCTGTATACCCTGCGCGAATGCCTGACGGCAGAGGAGGGCATCACCATGACGCCGACGTCGATCTACGGCTTTCTGTCGTTGATTTTCTGGCTGTTGACGCTGGTGGTGTCGATTAAATACATCTGCTTCGTGATGCGCGCCGACAACGACGGTGAAGGGGGGATTCTGACGCTGATGTCGCTGGCGATCCGCAAGCTGGATGCGCGCTGGGTGCCGGCGGCGGTGCTGGTCGGGCTGGTGGGCGGCAGCTTCTTTTATGGCGATGGGGTGATTACCCCGGCCATTTCGGTGCTCTCGGCTATCGAAGGCCTGCAGATTATCGCACCCGAGCTGGACAGCTTTATCGTGCCGCTGTCGCTGCTGGTGTTGACCGCGCTGTTCGCGATCCAGAAACACGGCACCGGCAGCGTCGGCAAACTGTTCGCCCCGGCGATGGTCATCTGGTTCCTGACGCTGGCGCTGCTCGGCATCGGCGGCATTTTGCATCACCCCGGCGTGCTGCGGGCGCTGAACCCTTACTGGGCGGTGAATTTCTTCCTCGAGTACAAGGCAGTGTCGTTCTTCGCGCTGGGCATGGTGGTGCTGTCGGTCACCGGCGCCGAAGCGCTGTACGCCGACATGGGCCACTTCGGCAAAAAACCGATCCGCCTGGCGTGGTTTACGCTGGTGGCGCCGGCGCTGGTGCTGAACTACTTCGGCCAGGGGGCGCTGCTGTTGGCCAACCCGGCGGCGATCAATAACCCGTTCTTCCTGCTGGCGCCCACCTGGGCGCTGATCCCGCTGCTGGTGATCGCCACGTTGGCGACGGTGATCGCCTCGCAGGCGGTGATCTCCGGCGTCTTCTCGCTGACGCGCCAGGCGGTGCGGCTGGGCTACCTGCCGCCGATGCGCATCATCTATACCTCCGATCAGGAGTCCGGGCAGATCTACATTCCGGTGGTGAACTGGCTGCTGTTCGCGGCGGTGTTGATCGTGATTATCAGCTTCAAACACTCCAGCAACCTGGCCTCGGCTTACGGCATCGTGGTGACCGGCACCATGCTGCTGTCGTCGATTCTGCTGAGCATCGTGGCGGTGAAAAACTGGGGCTGGCCGCGCTATCTGGGGGGGCTGATGCTGCTTGCCATGCTGTGCATCGACGTGCCGCTGTTCGGCGCCAACCTGATCAAACTGGCGACCGGCGGCTGGCTGCCGGTGGCGCTGGGGTTGATCATTCTGCTGATCATGCTGACCTGGAAGACCGAGCGCTCGCGCCTGATCCGCCGGCTGCGCGACAACCAGGAAGGGCTGACCGCGCTGATCGAGTCGCTGGAGAAGGCGCCGCCGAAGCGGGTGCCGGGCACCGCGGTGTTTATGGAGCGCACGCCGCATGCGGTGCCGCTGGTGCTGCTGCATAACCTGAAGCACAACAAGGTGTTGCATGAGCGCGTGGTGCTGCTGACTATCGTGACTACCGACATGCCGTATGTGCACAACGTGCAGCGGGTGGCGATCGAACAGCTGTCGACGAGCTTTTGGCGGGTGGTGGCGAGCTACGGCTGGCGCGAAACGCCCAACGTGACGGATATCCTTTATCGCTGCGGCCTGGAGGGGATGAGTTTCACCATGAACGAGACCTCGTTCTTCATGTCGCGCGATACGCTGGTATTGGGCAAGCGCCCCTGGTATCTGCGCGTGCGCGGCAAGGTGTTCCAGCTGTTGCAGCGCAACGCGCTGCGGGCGCCGGATCTGTTCGAAATCCCGCCAAACCGGGTGATCGAACTGGGGGCGCAGGTGGAATTCTGAATAAAAAAAACGCTGCGGTAAACGCAGCGTTTTTCTTGGGCGGCAGGCGAACTACGCCAGGCGCTGTTCGATGATGCCGCCGCCGAGGCAGATTTCGCCCTGGTAGAACACCGCCGACTGGCCGGGGGTGACGGCGGAGACCGGCTCGTCGAAACGCACTTCGATGCGTTCGTCGTCGAGCGGGGTCACGGTGCAAGGGATGTCCTGCTGGCGATAGCGGGTCTTCACCGTACAGCGGAACGGGCCGGTCAGCGGCAGGCGATCAACCCAGTGCAGCTGCTGCGCGATAAGGCCGACTGACATCAGGCGCGGGTGATCGTGCCCTTGCGCGACCACCAGCACGTTATTGGCCACGTCTTTATCCACCACGTACCACGGATCTTCGCTGCTGTCTTTCAGGCCGCCGATGCCTAACCCTTTGCGCTGGCCCAGGGTGTGATACATCAGGCCCTGGTGTTCACCGACGGTCTGGCCGTCGACGCTAACGATCGGGCCCGGCTGCGCCGGCAGGTAGCGGCCGAGGAAGTCGCGGAATTTGCGCTCGCCGATAAAGCAGATGCCGGTGGAGTCTTTCTTCTTGGCGGTGACCAGCTCCAGTTGCTCGGCGATGCGGCGCACCTCCGGCTTCTCCAGTTCCCCAACCGGGAACAGGCTTTGCGCCACCTGCTCGTGGCTCAGGGTATAGAGGAAGTAGCTCTGATCTTTGTTGCCGTCGACGCCGCGCAGCAGGCGGCTTTTGCCGTCCACGTCCTGGCGGCGCACGTAATGGCCGGTGGCGATGAAATCGGCCCCCAGGTCTTCGGCGGCGAACTCCAGGAAGGCTTTGAATTTGATTTCTTTATTGCACAGGATGTCCGGGTTCGGCGTGCGGCCGGCCTTGTACTCTTCCAGGAACAGCTCAAACACGTTGTCCCAGTATTCCGCCGCAAAGTTCACCGTGTGCAGTTCGATGCCCAGCTTGTCGCAGACCGCTTGCGCGTCGGCCAGATCGGTCGCGGCGGAGCAGTACTCTTCGTCGTCGTCTTCTTCCCAGTTTTTCATGAACAGCCCAGCGACCTGATAGCCCTGTTGCTGTAACAGATAGGCGGTAACGGAAGAGTCGACGCCGCCGGACATACCGACGATTACTTTTTTCTGGCTGTTGTCTGACATGGGGATCTCACGAACTTGAACACGAACCGTGCTGATAAAAACAAGCGCAGGATTTTACCACGTTGCCCGCGCCGGCGCACTGTTCATCTTGTGCTGCCCGGTGCCCTTAAAACGGCCAGGCGAAGCTGCCGACCAGCGACAGCGGGTAGCGCTCCGGCTGCTGGTAGCTGCGAATGCTCTCGGCCACCAGCGCGGAACGCAGGTTGGGCGCCTGCAAAATCTCGTCGGCGCTCAACCACAGGCAGCGATCGATGTCGCTGTCGTGCGGCTCGGTCGGCAGCGGCTGTTCCAGCTCGATGACGAAGCAAAACCGCAGGAACGCCGTGCGATCCGGCGCAATCCATTGGTGCAGACGTAAAAACGCCTGCGGCGTGGCGCGGATGCCGGTCTCTTCCCACAGCTCGCGCTCGGCGGCCTGCACCAGCGTCTCGTCGGCCTCCAGGTGGCCGGCCGGCTGGTTCCACAGCGCTTTGCCGTTGATGGTCTCTTCGACGACCAAAAATTTGCCGGCGGCGTGCACTACGCAGGCCACGGTGACGTGCGGTTTGAACATGCGGTCTCCTTACAGCGGTTTGTCGATGCGCCGATAGATATCGTCCAGCTCGGCGATGCGGGTGCGGTAGCTTTTGAGCAGACAGGCGGTGTCGCCGCCGCACCGCTGGCGTTTTGCCAGCCAGGCCTGCTGGCTGTCCTGCATCGCGCCGCGCGCGCCCATGGCGAACAGGCCGCGCAGGAATTGGTATTGGGTGGCCATTTGCACATCCAAATCGTTCAGCGTGCGGTTGGCGCAGATGGCTTGCTCATCGCGGCTTGCCGCCTTGGCGCAGTCGAAGCTGGCGGCCTGGGCGGCAAACGGGGCCGCCAGAGCGGCGAGCAGCAGCGCGATCGGCGTGGATTTCATGGCGCCTCCATCAGTTATCGGTCTACAGAGAATCGATGCTTTTCCATTCACCAGGCTGCAGTGAGCCCAGCGAAAGATTACCCATACTGTAGCGAATCAGGCGCAGGGTAGGGAACCCGATATGCGCCGTCATGCGACGCACCTGGCGGTTTCGCCCTTCGAACAGGGTGATTTTCAGCCAACTGGTGGGGATGGATTTACGCTCGCGGATCGGCGGGTTGCGCGGCCATAGCCACTGCGGCTCGGCCACCAACTCAACACCGGCGGGCAGCGTCGGGCCGTCTTTCAGCGTAACGCCGCAGCGCAATGGCGCCAAATCGCTCTCCTGCGGCGCGCCCTCGACCTGCACATAGTAGATTTTGCCGGTGCGCTTGCCCGGCTGTGTGAGCTGCGCCTGCAGCTGGCCGTCGTTGGTCAGCACCAGCAGCCCTTCGCTGTCGCGATCCAGGCGCCCGGCGGCGTAAACGTCGGGGAAGGGGATGTACTCTTTCAGCGTGGCGCGGCCGGCTTCATCGGTGAACTGCGGCAGCACGTCGAAGGGCTTGTTGAATAACACAATTCGACGCGGCCCCTTCGGCGCGGCGGGTTTGGCGGCATTCGGCTTGCTGAATCGTTTAACGTTGTGATTTCTAACAGAGAATTTTTTCATAACAGTTGAGATTACGGATGATAAGCGCATTATAACCGAATCCGTTTCGGATTGGCGCGGACCGAATATTCAAGTAGTATCTACACGCATCTTACAAAGCATTAACAAAATTGCGCTTGAAGGAGAGGTTGATGGAAAGCAAAGTAGTTGTTCCGGCAGAAGGTAAAAAAATCACGGTTGACGCCCAGGGTAAACTGGTTGTTCCTCATAACCCGATCATCCCGTTCATCGAAGGCGACGGCATCGGCGTTGACGTGACTCCTGCCATGATCCACGTGGTTGATGCGGCCGTTAAAAAGGCTTACCACGGCGAACGTAAAATCTCCTGGATGGAAATCTACACCGGCGAAAAATCTACCCACGTTTACGGTAAAGACGTGTGGCTGCCGGACGAAACTCTGGACCTGATCCGCGACTACCGCGTCGCCATCAAAGGCCCCCTGACCACCCCGGTCGGCGGCGGCATCCGTTCTCTGAACGTGGCCCTGCGCCAGCAGCTGGACCTGTACGTGTGCCTGCGCCCGGTGCGTTACTACCAGGGCACTCCAAGCCCGGTGAAACAGCCTGAGCTGACCGACATGGTGATCTTCCGCGAAAACGCCGAAGACATCTACGCCGGCATCGAGTGGAAAGCCGGCTCCGCCGAAGCGGACAAAGTGATCAAATTCCTGCGCGACGAAATGGGCGTGAAGAAAATCCGCTTCCCGGAGCAGTGCGGTATCGGCGTGAAGCCATGCTCTGAAGAAGGGACCAAGCGTCTGGTGCGCGCGGCGATCGAATACGCCATCACCAACGACCGTGACTCCGTGACCCTGGTTCACAAAGGCAACATCATGAAGTTCACCGAAGGTGCCTTCAAGGATTGGGGCTATGAGCTGGCGCGCGAAGAGTTCGGCGGCGAGCTGATCGACGGCGGCCCATGGCTGAAGATCAAGAACCCGAACACCGGCAAAGAGATCGTGGTTAAAGACGTGATCGCCGACGCCTTCCTGCAGCAAATCCTGCTGCGCCCGGCGGAATACGACGTGATCGCCTGTATGAACCTGAACGGCGACTACATCTCCGACGCCCTGGCGGCCCAGGTAGGCGGTATCGGCATCGCGCCGGGCGCCAACATCGGCTCTGACTGCGCGCTGTTCGAAGCGACTCACGGCACCGCGCCGAAGTACGCCGGCCAGGACAAAGTGAACCCAGGCTCCATCATCCTGTCCGCAGAGATGATGCTGCGCCACATGGGCTGGTTCGAAGCGGCTGATCTGATCGTTAAAGGTATGGAAGGTGCCATCGCCGCCAAGACCGTGACCTATGACTTCGAACGCCTGATGGAAGGCGCTAAACTGCTGAAATGTTCAGAGTTTGGTGACGCTATCGTTAAACACATGTAAGTGTGTTCAGCGCTTGAATGAGAGCGGGAGCCTAAGGGCTCCCGTTTTTTTATTGTTCAAATGAGCAAGCGATTTTAAGCGTTAGCCGATTCACGCACGACCAGCACCGGGCAATTGGCGTGGCGCACTACCGCGGTGGCATTCGAGCCGAGGAGGTAAGTCATTGCAGAAGGGCGGTTGGAACCCATCACAATAATCTCCGCGTTAAGCGCATCGGCGAGTTCCAGGATCTGATCTTTGGGATCGCCGACGGCGACATGCGTGGTTACGCGATCCTCGGGAACGCTGAATTGTTTTGCCGCTTTCGCCAGCCCCTCGGTCGCTATCGCAATGGTTTCATCTTTGGTTTCCACCGCCGCCGTGGCGGCAAAGCCGAAGGCCGCGTAGGTGGCGCGCGACGGGATCACCGCCAGGAAATGGACGTGGGAGTCTTCGAGCCTGGCGAGCGCGTTGACATGCGGGATGACCTGCTGTGTTAATTCCGGCTCGGTAATATCCACGGGAACCAAAATAGTTTTGTACATACTCCCTCCTTATCGTTTTAAAAAACTCCACTTATCGGATTATAGCCGTTCGACGCCGGGAAAGGGGAGATCCGTATGGCAAACCTGGCAACGTTGTCTGCTGAAATGTCAGGCGTTTATCGACGTTATCGTTAAACGCCAATGGGCGCGCTTACTGTTTGAATAGAAAGGGAGCCATCGGCTCCCTTTGTTTTAGCAGGCTCAGATTATCGGAACCTTAATGAGGGATTTCCGACACCTCTTTGACTTCCGTCTTGTTGATTTGCTGTTTGACGCCATTGGCGTCGGTATACCCGATCAACCCGGCAGAAGTCTCTTTCGGTTTGCCGTCACTGATGATCGTTCGGCCATCGTGGGTATGAATAGCGTAGCTGGTGCGTGTGCAGCCTGACAGTGCGGCGATGGCAACCAGGGCGATCGCGGGAAGAACAAGCGCTTTTTTCATTTGTAGCTCCTTTTAGTTATCCAACTCACTCATGTTTGCAATCTGGTCTCGATTGATCTGTTCCGTTTTGCCCGTTTCAGCATTTCGATAGGAGACCAATCCGGTATCTTTATCGATCTGGGGCTTGCCGTCGGTAATAATGATTTTGCCGTCCGTCGTTTTGATCGCCTGATTGGAAGCGCAGCCCACCAGGGACATCAATGCTGTTGCCGCCAGCAGCGCGGCAAAGGGGCGTTTGCTTTTCATACCTACCATCCTGGTTACTTAAACAAATTTAATATCAGGAAAGTAAGTATAGGCAGATTTTCCAGATTGCCAGGGTTGAAAGCGCTTCTAATGGGATAAAAAATTAAGAATAACTTAATTTATTGATGGAGTGATTACTCGTTCGGATAACAAGGTTATCGATAGGTCAGGGTGTTCAGCTGTACGCCCCGCCTGGGGCGCTATGGCTTCATGTCATCATCGGCCCACGATTCTCCGCATGCCGATGCTTGATACTCGCAATGTCTCTGGCGGTTTGGCGTTAATTCTGTATAAGTATGCGCCGGGGATCTTGTCGAATACCACGTTGATTTTGGCTGATAGTCATCCATAAGGACAGGGATATGAAAATCACGCATTCAGGCTTTAAAACCGGCGCCGCCACATTATTGGCGGCGATGCTCGCGCTGGCATTAACGGGGTGTGCCAAGAGCACCGCCCCCAGCCAAACCGATCCGGTGAATAAAGAGGTTGACGATCTTTTCGCCAACCTTGGCAACCCAAAGGCGCCGGGAAAAGAGAAAGAACACTATATCGCCCAGTTGCAGGCCGCGATTCAAAGCCATTTGAAAGATGCCGAAGCCTACTCAGGCAAGCGTTGCACATTGAGCATCAAGCTGGCGCCGGACGGTATGCTGATCAGCATTCGGGCTGTTCAAGGGGATCCGGAACTTTGCCAGGCCGCGATAAAGGCAATCGTCAATGCACGTTTGCCTAAACCGCCAACGGCCGCGGTTTACGAAGCGGTCAAAAGCAGCGTATTGGAATTTCGTCCGCAGTGAAAATAAACGGCACTGCGATGCCAGACAATTAAACCAAAGTCACAGGCCGTATTTTCATGCGGCCTGTGAGTATTGGGTTGTGCAATATTTCGTATAGCGCTTCCTCATGCTAAAGCCCGTTTTTTCGGCATTATTTCACGGCATGTGGCGCCACTCTCTACCGATACATCATCGCGCTCACGCGCTCGCTTCGGTCTTTAAAACCGTTGCTGCGCATCGTTACCACATAGTAGCGATAGTGGTGTTTCTGTGCGTACTCGCGCACCAGATCTTCGGCGAACAGGCCGCTGAAGGTGACGGTGGTGACGAACGTCAGCCCTTTCACTTCGTAGGTGCCGATCTCTTGCGGGGTGCCGATATACGGCGGCGGGAACACGGTTTTGTGGAACTGGCAGCCGGCCAGCAGCAGGGTAAACAGCAGGGCGGCGGAGATTTGCGGTATTCTCATCGGGAAATGCTTTCCTTCCTTGGCGTGTGTTTTGGTAACTCTATAATAGGATTACAAAATTCGACCGGGATGTAAAAACTATCCCGCCGCGGTTGCCGTTTCGTTGATGCGGTATCGCCGTTATCCATCAGCATGAGGATTAAAACATGTTTGTTCGCCAGGCCACCGACAGCGATGCCTCAGCCCTGATCGCCCTCGACAGCATCGCCGAATACGAGCCGCAGCGCGCGGCGCAGATCCGCGCCTGGTGCGGGCAGGGCGTCTGTTATCTTGCCGAGGAGCAGGGCATGGCGATGGGATACGGTGTGCTGCACTATCACTTCTTCGGCTGCGGCTTTGTGGAGATGCTGATGGTCGGCGAGCGCTATCGCCGCCGGGGCGTCGGGCAGGCGCTGATTGCGGCGCTTAAGTTGCACTGCCGGCACCCGAAGCTGTTCACCTCCACCAATCATTCCAACCTGCCGATGCAGCGGCTGCTGTTGAACGCCGGGTTTGTCGCCAGCGGCCAAATTGACAATCTCGATGACGGCGATCCGGAGCAGGTCTTTTTTACCCCGCTGCGCTAATACAGCCGGACATCCACCGCCTGCTGTTGCAGCCAGGTGCTGACGTAGCCATAAGCGGCATAGAAGGCCAGCAGCGCGAAGATCAGCACGGAAAGCGAGGCCAAAAATTTGACGTCGCCCTGCTTCGAAAGCTGGTAAGCGCAAGAGATAAAGGCCAGCAGGCACAGCAGGGTGAAGGCGATGGCCAGCGTGGCGTAGAGAATAAGCATAACGAAACCCGTTCTTCCTTGTGAGCGCGGCAAGGATACCACAGACAAAAAAGGGGCCCAAACGGGCCCCGGTGCGATACGGCGCGAGAGGTTTACTCCGCCGCGTCGGGATGATTCTTGCCTTCTTCGATGAATTCTTCGTCGATCTCTTCGATGTTTTCCTTGCTGTCGCGGCCGGACAGGATGTTCCAGCAGGCGATGAACAGCGCGGCGATCAATGGCCCGATGACGAAGCCGTTAATGCCGTAAATCTCCATGCCGCCCAGGGTGGAGATCAGGATCAGGTAGTCCGGCATTTTGGTGTCTTTGCCTACCAGCAGCGGGCGCAGAATGTTGTCCACCAGGCCGATTACGACCACGAAGAACACCACCAGGAAGATGCCTTTCCACAGCATGCCGGTGGCGAAGAAGTAGATCACCGCCGGCACCCAGATGATGGCGGAGCCCACGGCGGGGATGATCGACAAGAACGCCATCAGCGCGCCCCACAGCAAGCTGCCGTCGATGCCGGTAAAGTAAAACGCCAGCCCGCCGAGCGCGCCTTGCACCACGGCGACCACCACCGTGCCCTTGACGGTGGCGCGGGAGACGGCGGCGAACTTCACGAACAGGTGGTGCTTCACGTGCTGTGAGAGCGGCAGCGCTTCGAGCGCCAGGTTCACCAGATACGGGCCGTCTTTCAGCAGGAAGAACAGCAGGTAGAGCATCACGCCGAAGCCGACGACGAAGTTGAAGGTGCCTTTGCCGATCAGGAACACGCTGCCCGCCAGGTATTGCCCGCCCTTGAGCGCCACCTCGGAAAGTTGTTTTTGGATCTCGGCGGCGCTGTTGAGGTTATGCTCCGCCAGGAAGCGCTGCGCCCAGCCGGGCAGATGACGCATGAAGTCCGCCAGCATGGTCGGCAATTGGCTGTTGTTGGTCTGCAGCTTGGTGTAGATCATGTTGAATTCCATCGCCAGCGATGAGGCGATGATCGCTAACGGCGTGAACACGATCAGGCAGATCAGCGCCACCGTCAGCAGCGACACCACGCCGTTGCGTTCGCCGACGTACTGCTTCAACTTCTTTTTCACCGGATGGAAAATCACCGCCAGAATAACCGCCCACAGCACCGAGGAGTAATAAGGCCCCAGCACGTCGAGAAAGGCGGCGGTAACGATGAACAGGATCAGAATAAAGAATCCCTTGGAAATGCCTTTAGACATCATAGTCGTCCCTCAAAAGATGAATTTTCAGCATAGATGAACTGAATGAAAACAACACTATCATTACCTTTGCTTATCCGGTAGGGGATTTTTAACGGCGTATTCCATAGGGTTACTAAGGGGAAAGGAGGGCGCCGCGCGAGGCTCAGGCGGCGGCGCAAGGAAAGAAAGAACGCTAAATAGTTAACAAAATTTATTGATTGTGTTTCATTTTGTGTGTTGCGCTTGCCCCCTGCGCCAGGCTTTCCTAGTGTTGATGAGGGCGGCCGTTCGCCCGATACCACGAAGGAGTATGCAAATGACAGAACACAAACGACTTGCCGTTATCGAAAAGGCATTGCTGATCGCTTTCGCCGGTCTGCTGATTTATCTTGTTGCGACCGGCGCCTTGTCATTGTCGGGCCTGGATCATCACTGGCCTTATCCTTCACGATAAGCACGCGCCCGCACCAGGGAATATTCAGCACCGCTAATAATAAATAGAACCTCCTTTCTCATTATTGCGCCATTACGCCGCATTGCGCGGCTCGCGGCGAAAAATCAGCGCCAATCCCGCCCCTGACACCGCCGCCGCCAGCACCAGCCACGCCGGCGCCGCCCAACCGGCCGCGGCCACGATGGCGCTCAGCGCGACCGGGCCGATCACCTGGCCGAGGTAGTTCCCCTGCATCACCAACCCCAGACTCAGCGGCAGCAGCGTGGGCTCTGGCGTCGCCGCCGGCGTGGCGGCCAGAATGGTGGCGGGCAGCATGCCGGCGATGGCGCAGAACAGGAAGCACAGTGGGATCAGCAGGCCATTGGGCGTCATCGGCAGGAAAATGCCGATGCCGAAGATGCCGATGACCAGGCTGGTGGCCGCGAGCAGGCTACCGGCCCGCAGACCGCGCGACAGCAAGAACCCGGCGGCGAGATTGCCGAGGATATTGACGGCCACCGCCGCCGCGCTGATGCCGCCGGCGGCCGCCAGCGTCAGACCGATGCGCTGCATCAGAAAGATCGGTAAAAAGGTCATCACCGAGAAAAACTGCAGGTTATAAGCGGTGAACATCAGCGCCAGCAACAGCGGCTGGCGCGCCCGCAGCATCGCGCCCAGCGCTTGCCGCAGCGGCAACGGCGGAGCGTGCGCGTCGGCGGTGCGGCGCGGCGTGGTCAGCGGCAGCAGCAGCGCGGCCAGCAGCGTCAGCGCCGCACCGGCCTGCCAGTTCTGTTGCCAGCCCGCCAGGTGAGGGCCGAAAAACAGCGAAATGGCGATGCCCGCCGGCATGAAGGTGCTCCAGATGCCGAACACCAGGCTGCGCTGCGCCGGGGCGACGATGCGGTTCAGCACCGCCGGCGAGGCGACCACCACGATGACGAAGCCGAGGCCTTCGACAAAGCGGCTGACGATCAAGCCGCTGAAGTCGTGCAGCGTGGCGCCGGTAAAGCTGGCGGCGCTGACGATCAGCAATCCCAGCGCCAGCAGGCGCCGATCGCCCCAGCGGCGCACCAGCAGCCCGGCGGCGATGCCGCCGAACACCCCGACGAAAGGAAACGCCGAGATGACCCAGCTTAGCGTCTCCAGTGAACGGCCGAATTCGGCCTGCAGCGCCGGCAAGGCAATGGTGGCCTTGCCCACGTGCAGCGCCGCGGCGATGCCGGCGAACAGCACATTGATGACGGCTAGCCAGGGCGTGGCGGCGGGGGAAACGCGGTCGATGGCGTCCGGTTTAATCGCAGTCATAACACTCTCCAGTGGCGGTAACGCCCTCACTATGCGTCTGCGCTACGACAGAAGTCGTTCAAATGCTGCGCTGTCACGCGGGGAAATTATTCATTTCGAGCTTTATTTTGCGCGCCTCGTTGTTTGGTTCGCCAGCGTGCCGCCCTGCGTGGACGCGGGTGCCCGTTCAGCGGTTTACTGTTCCGGCACGCAGCGAGCGTGCCCGATCAATTTTATTTATAAGGAGCAGTGTATGTCAGAGATGATGAATGAAAACGGAGCGCCGGTGATGGAGTGGAGCTACGGCGGCCGGGGTGACGATATCAGCAGCAGCCTGACCTTCGACACGGTAGAGGAACAGCCGCATGGTTTCCTGATGACGGTCGATCGGCCGGTTCAGATCTTCAAAGAGGCGCTGTCGCCGCTGATGGCCTTTGTCACGCTGCTGCGCCCGTTGTATGCGAAGACGGGCGAGGGATTCCAGTTCGTGCCGGTTTCCAACCCCTGGACCGACGTGCAGCGCCTGCCGCCAAGCGCCGGTTATCTGGGCGTGCAGGTCAACGCCGGTCTGTTCTTCCACGGGGCCAAACCGACGCACTATAAAGATCGCGACGGCCAGATGAAACCGATCGACGGCGGCACTGTCCTGCAGAACATCACCGTGCTGCATCAGGTGGCGCAGCCGCAGGGCCCGGGCGAAGGCGGGATCTGAGGCTGAAACGTTATCACGGGGCCGGACGCGGCCCTTATCTCGCCTTGAAAACCGCCCTTGGCTTGGGTAAAAAGGGTTGTCTATTCAAGGAGAAGAGTATGTACAGCGACAACGAGAAAAAATTCTACATCATCCTCAACCGCAACCACGAACCGGCCACGCTGTTTAACGCCTCCTGCCATCTGACGGCGGGCATCACCGATCTTATCGAGCAGCGCGAGTTTCACCACTACCCGAGCAGCCTCGACGGCGTCAGCGCCAATATGAGCCATTACCCGATCGTCATCCTGCAGGCCAAGAACAGCAGCCAGCTCAGCAACCTGATCCTCAAATGCAAGGAGGAGGGCGTGCTGTCCAACTTCTTCACCACCACCATGCTGTCGCATTCCGCCGAGCAGCAGATCGCCGACACCGCCAATACCCCCTACGAGCAGTTGGACTTCGTGGCGGTAGCGCTCTACGGCGACACTGAACAGCTTAAGCCGCTCACCAAGAAGTTCTCCGTCTACCGTTAATCGCGAACGGCATCACATCAGGGGCGGCAACGGCTATGATATTTTTCCATCAAATCGTTGATGGAGATGAACATGAGCGGCAAGAAAACCACCATGGCGGCCATCGCCAGAGAGGCGCGGGTCGGCATCGCCACCGTCGATCGGGTGATCAACCAACGCGCGTCGGTGCGGCCCGCCACCCAGCGCCGGGTGATTGAGGCGGCGAAAAAGTTGGGGTTCGCGTTGGAGAAGTCCCACTGCCTGTCGGCGGTGCTGGGCAGGCCGGAGCGTCGCCTGAGAATGGGGTTTATCCTGCTGCGGCGCGAACACTCTTTCTATGCGCAACTGGCTGATGAACTGATGGCGCAAGCGGCGCCGTATCATGAGCCGGGTCAGCCGCCGCAGTTCATCTTCCACTCTCTCAATGCCATCGGTGACACCGCCGCCGCCATTAGCCAATTGAGCCGCCAGGTGGAAGCGATCGGCGTGCTGGCGCTGGATCATCCCCTGATCCACTACGCCGTAGAAGAAGCCGCCCAGGCGGGCATCAACGTTTTCGCGCTGCTGTCGGATTTATCGGTGCCCAGCCGCGCCGGCTACATCGGTCTGGATAATCAAAAAGCGGGCCGCACCGCCGGCTGGGCGGTGGATCGTCTGTGCCGGCGTCAGGGCGACGTCGGTGTGATCATCGGCGACAACCGTTTTACTTGCCAGGAAGCCTGCGAGATCGGTTTTCGCTCCTACCTGCGTGAGCAGATGAGCGGCCAGCGTGTGTTGGAACCGGTGCGCAGCCTTGAGGACGCGGAAACGGCGCGCCGGGTCACGCGTGAACTGCTGGCGAACCACCCGGAACTGGCGGCGCTTTACGCGCCGAGCGGCGGTGTGGAGGGCATTATTCAGGCGTTGCGAGAGAGCGGCCGGCAGCGCGACATCACGCTGGTGTGCCACGGCCCGGTGCAGGGTGGTGAAATGGCGCTGCTCGACGGCACGGTGGATCTGCTGCTGTGCCACCGCATTCCCGAATTGGCCGCCACGATCGTCGAGACGTTACTCGCCGCCGATGAACAACCGGGATTACGCCACATCATTAATCGCTTCGATGTGATCACCAAAGAAAACCTCTGACGGCCGCTGAGTGGTGGTTGCCGAGCTCAGGGCGCAGCCAGGTGTCGCCTGAATTTGATTAAAAACTATCAAATAATTTATCAAAAATAGCGCGATCTCTATCAAGAAATAAAATTTTCATTGTTGATGGTTTTGGAATTTTTGTTTGATACTGCCGGCATTCCCCGCAAAAAAGGAGCCGTCGCCATGACTTTGCCTATCGCCAATGCGCCCTGCAGTTGGGGCGTTGATGATCCGAACAACCCCCATTTGCCGCCCTATGCCACGGTTCTGCAAGAAGCGTCGGCGGCCGGCTACCGCAGCATCGAGCTGGGGCCGTGGGGCTATCTGCCGACGCAGAGCGAGGCGCTGTGTGCCGCGCTGGAGCAGCATCGCCTGTCGCTGGTGGCCGGCACGATTTTTGACGATCTGGTCAGCGAGGCGAACATTGAGCGCCTGCTGGCCCTGACTCATCGGATATGTCGCAACCTCTCGCGGGCGCCCAGGGCGGAGCCGACCGAGGGCGATCGCGCCGCGCCGCCGTTCTTGGTGATTATCGATTTCGGCAATCTGCAACGCGCCAGGTTCGCCGGGCATTCAGATTTAGCGCCGCGTTTGTCGCAGGGGGAGTGGCAGAGGATGATCGGGCACATTACGCGCATCAGCGAACTGGCCTGGCGGGAATACGGTGTGCGGCCGGTGGTGCATCCGCACGCCGGCGGCTGCATCGAGTTCGCCGACGAAATCGACCGGTTGGCGGCGGACATTCCGCATCACACCGCCGGATTGTGCCTGGATGCCGGCCATCTGTATTACGCCGGGCTGGACCCGGCTGCCTGGCTGAGCAAGCACTTTGAGCGTCTTGATTATCTGCACTTCAAAGACGTCGATCCGCAGGTGTTCCGCGAGGTGCTGGCGCGCGGCGTCGATTTTTTCACCGCCTGCGCCGAGGGTGTCATGTGCCCGTTGGGCAGCGGGGCGATCGATTATCCGCAGCTGCGCGCGCTGTTGGCCGAGCGCGGATACCGGGGCTGGATCACTATCGAGCAGGAGCGCGATCCGCGCAATGTGCAGGGCAGCCTGCAGGACGTCACCGCCAGCTTGCGCTACTTGCGCGGCCTCGGCTTTTAATCAGGAGAAACACGATGATCAACGGCAGCAAACCTTTGGCCAGATCGTTGCGCTGGGGCATGGTCGGCGGCGGCGGCACCAGCCAGATCGGTTACATCCACCGTTCGGCGGCCTTGCGCGACGGCGCGTTTACTCTGTTGGCCGGCGCGTTCGACATTGACGCCGAACGCGGGCGTGATTTTGGCCGGAGTCTGGGCGTGGCGGCGGAGCGCTGTTATGCGGATTATGCCGAGATGTTCCGCGCCGAAGCCGCGCGGGCGGACGGCATCGAAGCGGTCTCGATCGCCACGCCGAACAACACCCATTACGCCATTTGCCGGGCGGCGCTGGAGGCGGGATTGCACGTGGTATGCGAGAAGCCGCTGTGTTTCAGCGTCGAAGAGGCGCAGGCGCTGGCGGCGCTGTGCGAGCGGCAGCGCAAAGTCATCGGCGTGACCTACGGCTATGCCGGGCACCAGATGATTTTGCAGGCGCGGCAGATGATTGCCGATGGCCGGCTGGGGGAAATTCGGCTGGTGAATATGCAGTTCGCCCACGGCTTTCACGCCGCGCCGGTGGAGCAGGATAATCCCAGCACTCGCTGGCGGGTCGATCCGCGCTTTGTCGGCCCCAGCTATGTGCTGGGCGATCTGGCGACCCACACGCTGTTCCTGGCGGAAACCATGGCGCCGCAGCTGAAGATCCGGCGGCTGCTCTGCAGTCGACAAAGCTTTGTGCCGTCGCGCGCGCCGTTGGAGGACAACGCCTATGTGCTGATGGAGTATCACAACGGCGCCATCGGCTCCGTGTGGGCTTCGGCGGTCAACTGCGGTTCGATGCATGGCCAAAAGGTGCGCATTGTCGGTGAAAAGGCCAGCCTGGAGTGGTGGGATGAACAACCCAATCAGCTGCGCTTCGAAGTGCAGGGCGAGCCGGTGCGGATCCTGGAGCGCGGCATGCCGTATCTCGCCGCGTCGGCGCTGGCGGACGATCGCATCGGCGGCGGCCATGCGGAGGGGCTGTTTGAAGCCTGGTCGAATCTCTACCGCCGCTTCGCGCTGGCGATGGACGCCACCGATCGGCGCGACGCAGCCTTCCTGGCCGACTTCTGGTACCCGGACGTGCAGGCCGGCGCGCTGGGCGTGAAGTGGGTGGCGCGCTGCGTGCAATCCGCCGAAACCGACGCCGGCTGGGTCGCCTTCGACTGAGCGAGCGATTCGCTCAGACGCTGGCCCCGTCGTAGCTGTGGATCTGTAACGCATCCAGCGCGACGTCCGGCACGCAACGCAGGTTAACGGCGCACATCGCGGCGCCGTCTGGCGCGGTGCCGTAGGCGAAGGGCTGGGCTCCGCAGACTCGGCAGAACTGATGGCGGATCCTGTGGTGATTGAAAGTGTAGGTGCTGAGCTGGTCCTGACCGCTGTTGAGCGTGAAAGCGCTGATGGGGAAGAACGACAGCAGCAGCCCTTTGCGGCGGCAAATCGAACAGTTGCAGCTGAGGGCTTCGGTCGGCAGTTCGGCGTCCACGGTAAAGGTGACGGCGCCGCAGTGGCAGCTTCCCTGGAATGACATGGCGATGATCCTGTAACAGGGGAGAGTGTTTGCCCAGTATCCAGTATAGTGCAATTTATCGTCACTCGGCCGCGCCGGGCGCGGTTTCCTTAATAAATGCGCGGTTTTCTGGTAGGTTAAGGTTTAACGTCATCAAAAGGAGATCGCGATGTTAGAGCATTACTATCCGGCAAACATGGGCGCCGAACCGGTCACGGACGAACAGCACAAGCGGCTGGTGGCGGTGCAGGCGGCGCTGGAGCTTATCAAGGCTACGCTGTCAGACACCAACGATGGCAACGGCGTGGATTTCCAGCTGAAGGCGGCGGAGAAGCACATCGGCCCGATGGCCGACGCTATTCAGGAAGCCCTGAAGTAACGGTTCGCCGTCACGTCAACCGCCCGTATCGGGCGGTTTTTTTTTGCGCCGATTACTGCGGTCATTTACGACGCCAGCGGCTCAAGCCATCATCAGGTGCTCGTTCATATTCCGCTCTCGCGCCTTTGCTCGACGGCGGTTGCCAACCGCGCCGGAATAGGATTAAATGCCGCACTGACTGTATAAATAAACAGGGGTGTTACAATGAGCCTGGCGCTGAAGGGTGAGAAGATCGCGCGTAACCGCTTTACCGGCGAAAAAATTGAAAACGGCAGCTTTATGCTGTGTGATTTTTCGGGCGCCGATCTGACCGGCACCGAATTTATCGGCTGTCAATTTTACGATCGCGAGAGCCGACAGGGCGGTAACTTCAGCCGCGCGATCCTGAAAGACGCGAGTTTTAGAAGCTGCGATTTATCGATGGCCGATTTCCGCCACGTTGACGCATTGGGGTTGGAGATCCGCGAATGTCGCGCGCAGGGAGCAGATTTTCGCGG
Source organism: Serratia sp. CY52157 (assembly GCF_052168495.1). Lineage (NCBI taxonomy): Bacteria > Pseudomonadati > Pseudomonadota > Gammaproteobacteria > Enterobacterales > Yersiniaceae > Serratia > Serratia sp. CY52157. Next base: position 385,602 of record NZ_JBJNMO010000001.1, read on the forward strand.
CGCCAGCTTTATGAATATGATCACCAGCCGCACCTGGTTTTGCAGCGCCTATATCACCAAGAGCAACCTGAGCTACGCCAATTTTGCCAAAGTGGTGTTGGAGAAATGCGAGCTGTGGGAAAACCGTTGGCACGGCGCGCAGGTGCTCGGCGCCAGCTTCAGCGGCTCCGATCTGTCCGGCGGCGAATTCTCCGGTTTTGACTGGCGCGCCGCCGATGTCACCCAGTGCGATCTGAGCAACGCGGAACTGGGCGAGTTGGATTTGCGCACCACCGATCTGCAGGGCGTTAAAATGGACAGTCACCAGGCCGCTCAACTGCTGGAGCGGCTGGGGATCGCAATCATCGGCTGAAGGGGAGGGTTAGCGCGATGGTTGGGCAAATAAGCGATTGAACGCTTGATCCGCGTCCACGGGAATGCGGCGTTGCATTACCGGGATAGTGAAACGCGGATCGCGCACAAAGTGCCGAGCTTGCTCGTTGAGCGGCACGACGGCGATCGCCAGATTGTCGTTAGCCTGCATGACGCCTTCCTGCTCGAACAAGGCGAATACCGGCGCGTGGCGCGCGTTGCCCAATGAGCAAGCCGAAATCCAATAATCGCCGTCTTGGGCAAATTTGCACTGCGCCGCTTGCGGGCCAATCGCGCTGATTTGTTTGGCTATCAAGGCGTTCGCGTTTTCCACATAGCTTGGCGGTGCCGGCTGGCAGCCCGCCAAACTGAGCGTCAGCGCCGTCAGCATCAGTGTTCTTTTGCCCATCATAGCCATCCTTGAGGTCATTTCCTGTAAAGTAAAATAATTATCCTAACAACGATAATGCGCCAGTGTCGAGAACAGATTGATTTATTAAGCTTTTATTTCTCTTTCATGACGATTAAGCGGTTTTCTTCAGTGTTATAGCAGGGAGTAGTTTCGCGTGAAGGGAAGAGCAGAACGCGGAATCGGCGGCTGTTTGCGCGTTCATGATCGGCCCCGGCGCGGCGAGTCCAATCGTTCGTTATTTTTCACCCCGAACGCCGCGCCGAAAACCCTGAGCTGGCGGCAGATGTAGGCGGTGCTTTGCGGTAATAAATTTATGAGGCAGATGAATATAATTTAAAATATATCTTGCTTAAATAATTTAGCTGTGTGTAAATAGCGTCATCGGTTTGTAGTACAGACCTTATGAAAGCAGTTTTAGTAAAGCAGTTCTCAGTATTAGCGATATCCCTCAGATACCTCTTCTTCCGCGAATTCTCTTCTCTAGTGCCCCATAAGTTTCCAATAAAAACAGACCTCTATCGCCCTATGGCGTCGCAAAAATATAAAGGAAATATCTCTATGTCCAATAAAATGACTGGTTTGGTAAAATGGTTTGATGCAGGTAAAGGCTTTGGCTTTATCACCCCGGCAGACGGCGGCAAAGATGTGTTCGTACACTTCTCCGCTATCCAGAGCAACGATTTCAAAACGCTGGGCGAAGGCCAACAGGTTGAGTTCACTATCGAAAATGGCATGAAGGGGCCTTCTGCCGGCAACGTGGTCGCGTTATAATTTTTGGCCGAGGTGCAATTTCTTACGACAGCGATGATGGTTTAAGCCGGAGCAGTTAAGCAATGAAATCCTCAGCCTGAATAAACTCCGGGTTCGCCCGGAGTCTTTCTCGATACGTCATTAGCTCAGCAGGAAGAGCGGCAGCGAAATTATTCGTTGGCGGACTGGGGTTCGATTCCTCGATGACGTTCCAATAATTAATGATTATTGGCAACAGAAAAACAGATTGCCGCAGAATTAATAACGCCGCGTTTCAGTCTATTTTTCTGTTGTGAAAAAGTCGCGCTTAGGCTGCGTAATGTTGGAGTGTGGGATGGACGCTTACGCCATAACATGACAGCCGGGAAAGTCACCGGCACACGATTAATAGCCCCGGCCTTGGCCGGGGTTTTTTATACCCGCGATCTTAACGCTGCGAGTCCAGCAGTTCGTTATTTTTCACCACGTCCTGCGCCTTGAGGTAGCTCTCGATCAGCAGCTGATAGGCCGGGAAGATTTTGGTGTAGACTTCGGCCCACTGCTGAGCGTCGGCGCGATTCCAGCTGCCCTGCAGCTCGGAGGCGACGCCGGCGGTGTCGATCGGCACCACGCCCGCCTGTACCACGCGCGCCAGGGTAATTTCCTGCGCCATTTTCGAGTAGGTGCCGGAGGCGTCGATTACCGCGAAGACCTTATAGCCTTCGGCCACCGCGCTGATGGACGGAAAGGCCATGCAGACGCTGGTGATGGTGCCGGCGATGATCAGGGTTTTGCGGCCGGTGGCTTTGACCGCCGCCACGAAGTCCGGGTTGTCCCAGGCGTTGATTTCCCCTTTACGGGCGACGTATTGCGCGTGCGGCGCATTCTGGTGAATTTCCGGGATCAGCGGGCCGTTGGGGCCCTGCGGCACCGAGGCGGTGGTGATCACCGGCAGTTTGCTGAGGGTGGCGATGCTGGCGAGGGCGGCGGCGCGAGCGCGCAGTTCGGTCATCGGCATATCGGCGACGGTCTGAAACAGACCGCTCTGGTGGTCGATCAGGAGCATGACCGCGTCATTAGCATCAATAACAGGACGCTGGCCGTTGAAGTTGGCTGGAGTGCTCATGGTGTCTTCCTTTTTTCGTCGTGAGGTCAGTGGGTATCTTCTTTGATTGATAAGGCTGAAACTCAGCACTTGCCTACAGTGTAGGGAGAGGAGAGAAATCCGGTAGAGCCTAAAGCCGGGATGCATCGTTCCATAAATGGAACGACACTGCAGCAGGCGCGGGGCTAAACTTAAGGTGCATGAGAAACATGCGGCAAGGAACGCCATCCTGTTCATGGGTTTGACGCGGAGGGCCGCCGTCATGGCTTATCAGCATATCGTTGTCGCCACGGATCTCAGCGAAGACGCCGAGTTCCTGTTGGGCAAGGGCGCCAGGTTGGCCGCCGCGCTCCAGGCCAAACTTTCACTGATTTATATCGATATTCACCGCGCCGGTTATTATGTCGATCTGGGCGTGGGAGATTACAACTACACCGATCGCACGTTTTCGGAGCGGGTGAAGAATATGCTCAATGCGATCAAAGGGCATTCTTCCTATCCGGTGGAAGAGGTGATCGTCAGCCGTGGCGCATTGACGGAAGAGCTGAATCGGGTGGCGAAGGAAAAAGGGTTCGATCTGGTGATCTTCGGCCATCACCACGATGTCTGGAGCCGGCTGGTTTCTTCGGCGCGTCAGGCGATCAATGAGTTGAACGTCGATCTGCTGGTGATCCCCATCGAGAAAAAATAGTCGCGGCCGCCGGCGGGCGGCTGCTTTTTTCATTCGCATCGCTTATCTCTGAGCGGCCATAACCGTCGATCTGCAATAATCCCGCTTGCTGACAATCCGCCAGGAAAATAGTGACTGGCCGCAATTTTATTATCTCCATCAATATGTTGGCCAAAATCCGATAAAGATTAACCCAGCGCATTGAAATGACTCGCATACCTCCTTTTGGTTAATAAACCGCACGTTTTGACTGGCTCTCAGGGAGCCTGCGTCTTATCCTCGGGGCAATGAGATTTGTATGACTTATATAAATGCGTTTACATGGAGGAGGTCTCATGCGTTTTGACAATAAAGTCGTGGTTATCACCGGTGCGGGCAATGGCATGGGGGAAGCGGCGGCGCGGCGTTTCTCCGCCGAGGGTGCCATTGTGGTGCTGGCCGACTGGGCCAAGGAAGCGGTAGACAAGGTCGCCGCTTCGCTGCCGAAGGGCCGCGCGATGGCGGTGCATATCGACGTTTCCGATCACGTGGCGGTTGAAAAAATGATGAACGAGGTGGCGGAAAAACTGGGCCGCATCGACGTCCTGCTGAACAATGCCGGCGTACACGTGGCGGGCAGCGTGCTGGAAACCAGCATCGACGACTGGCGTCGCATCGCCGGGGTCGATATCGACGGCGTGGTGTTCTGTTCCAAATTCGCCTTGCCGCACTTGCTGAAAACCAAAGGCTGCATCGTCAATACCGCATCGGTGTCCGGCCTGGGCGGTGACTGGGGCGCGGCCTATTACTGCGCGGCGAAAGGCGCGGTGGTTAACCTGACGCGCGCCATGGCGCTGGATCATGGCGGTGACGGCGTGCGCATCAACTCGGTCTGCCCGAGCCTGGTCAAAACCAACATGACCAACGGCTGGCCGCAGGAGATCCGCGACAAGTTCAATGAGCGCATCGCGCTGGGGCGTGCGGCGGAGCCGGAAGAAGTGGCGGCGGTGATGGCGTTTCTGGCCAGCGACGACGCCAGCTTTATCAATGGCGCCAACATCCCGGTCGATGGCGGGGCGACCGCCTCGGACGGCCAACCGAAGATCGTCTAAGCGTTAATGCGCAGGCCCGGCCATTATGACCGGGCCTGTTGTTTTAGACGCCGATGCGATCGCGCAGCGTGTAGTAGGCCGCGCCGATGGCGGTGAACGGGATCTGCAGATTGCGTCCGCCGAAGAACGGCAGGTGCGGCAGCTTGGCGAAGGCGTCGAAGCGTTCGGCGTCGCCGCGCATCAGCTCGGCGATCAGCTTGCCCGCCAGATGGGTGCAGGTTACGCCGTGGCCGCTGTATCCCTGCATGTAGTACACGTTATTCTCCAGCCGGCCGAACTGCGGCATGCGCGACAGCGTCAGCAGGAAGTTGCCGGTCCAGCGATAGTCGATACGCACCCCTTTCAACTGCGGGAAGGTCTTCAGCAGCTTCGGCCGGATCAGGTTATCGATGTCGTCCGGATCGCGCGCGCCGTACACCACGCCGCCGCCGTACAGCAGACGATGATCGGCGGTGATGCGGTAGTAATCCAGCAGGTAGTTGCAGTCCTCCACGCAGTAATTCTGCGGGATCAGCGCCTGCGCTATCTCCGGCGCCAGCGGTTCGGTGGTCACCACCTGGGTACCGCACGGCATGCTGCGCTTGGCCAGCCGCGGCTCCAGCTTATCGCCCAGATAGGCGTTGCCGGCGACGATGACGAAGCGCGCCTTCACCTGGCCATTGGCGGTGCTGATGAGCGCCGGTTCGCCGTGGCGAATGTTCGTCACCGCCGATTGCTCGAAGATGCGCCCGCCCTGCAGGCGAATCGCCTCGGCCTCGCCCAGCGCCAGATTGAGCGGATGGATGTGGCCGCCGCTGTGATCGAGCAGCGCGCCGACGTAACGATCGCTGGCGATCTCCTGGCGCACCCGGTCCGCGTCGAGCAGCTCAAGCTGGGTATTGCCGTAGCGCTCCCAGTTGCGTTTTTGCTCGATCAGTGCATGGAACTGCTTGTTGTTCAGGGCGGCGAAGATGCCGCCGGGGCGGTAGTCGCAGTCGATGGCGTAGCGGCTGATGCGGCTGCGAATGATCTCCGCGCCTTCGAACATCATGCTGCCGAGCAGGCGGGCGCTTTCCGCGCCGTAACGCTCTTCAATCACATCGATGTCGCGGCTGTAAGAGTTGACCAACTGGCCGCCGTTGCGGCCGCTGGCGCCGAAACCGATGCGCGCCGCTTCCAACACCACCACGTCGTAACCGGCTTCCACCAGGAACAGCGCGGAGGAGAGGCCGGTATAGCCGCCGCCGATCACGCAGACGTCGCATTCGATCGATTCATTCAGTTGTGGATAGGGCTGATGTGCGTTGGCCGTGGCCGCATAATAGCTTTTTACGTGTTCAGTCATGATGTAAGCCCTTATTCCAGCGAGATCCAGGTGGTTTTTAATTCGGTGAATTTGTCCAGCGCATGCAGCGATTTGTCGCGGCCGTTGCCGCTTTGCTTGTAACCGCCGAACGGCACGGTCATATCGCCGTCGTTGTAGTTGTTGACGAACACCGTACCGGCCTTCAGTTGGCGCGCCATGCGGCGCGCGCGCGCCAGATCGCGGGTCCAGACCGCGGCACCGAGGCCGTAGTCGCTGTCGTTGGCCAGCTGCAGCGCCTGTTGCTCGTCGTCGAACGCCGTCACCGCCAGCACCGGGCCGAAGATTTCATCGCGCGCCACGCTCATGGCATTGTCCACCCGGGTGAGGATGGTCGGCCCCAGATAGCCGGCGTGGTCGCCCTGCGGATGGTCGCGCCCGTCGAGGAACAGCGCGGCGCCCTGGCTCAGCCCCCGATCGATATAGCCGGCCACTTTCTCGCAGTGGCCGCTGTCGATCAGCGTGCCCATCACCGTGTCGGGATCGAGCGGATCGCCGGGCACGAAAGCCGCCGCGTGTTTGCGCAGCGCCTGCAGGAACGCTTGCTCAATGCTCGCTTCGACCAGCAGGCGAGTGCCGGCGATGCACACCTGCCCCTGATTGTAGAAGATGCCGGCGGCGGCGCTGCGGGCGGCCTGATCCAGATCCGGGCAGTCGGCGAAGACGATGTTGGCGCTTTTGCCGCCGGCCTCCAGCCAGACACGCTTCATGTTCGATTCGCCGGCGCAAATCATCAGCTGTTTCGCCACCAGCGTAGAGCCGGTAAAGGTGAGGGCGTCGACGTCGCGGTGCAGCGCCAGCGCCTTGCCGGCGTCGTGGCCGTAGCCGGGCACCACGTTCAGTACGCCGTCCGGCAGCCCGGCCTGTTGCGCCAGTTTGCCGAGCAGGATGGCGCTCAGCGGTGACTTTTCGGAGGGTTTGAGCACCACGCTGTTGCCGGCGGCCAGCGCCGGGCCGAGCTTCCAGCAGGCCAGCAGCAACGGGAAGTTCCAGGGCACGATGGCGCCGACCACGCCGATCGGCTCGCGTTCGATCAGCGCCAGCGCCTCGCGACCGGTAGGGGCGATTTCGCCGTACACCTTATCGATCGCTTCGGCGTACCAGCGGATGCAGCGGATAGCGCCCGGCACGTCGTCGCGCAGGCTGTGACGAATCGGTTTGCCGGTGTCCAGCGTTTCCAGCAGCGCCAGCTCTTCGTGATGCTGTTCCATCAGCTCGGCGAAGCGCAGCAGCGTGGCTTTGCGCTGCGCCGGCGCGGCCTGGGCCCAGTCGCCGCGTTCAAAGGCGGCGCGCGCCGCGCTGACCGCCCGATCGATGTCGGCGGCTTCGCCGCGCGCGACCTGCGCCAGCTCACGGCGACCGGCGGGATCTTCGACGGCGAAACGTTTCCCCGCGGCGGCCGGCTGGTAGCGGCCGTCGATAAACAACTGGTGCTCAATCTTCAGGGCCTGCGCCCGTTGTTGCCAATACTGCAAATGGTGAAAGTTCATGCCTGGCTCCGTTGATCAGAATGTCGTCGGCGTATGGGCGCTGATAATCCGGCAAATGCGCGCCGACGTGTTGCTGAAACTGTGGGGAATGCCGGTATTGATGGCGTAGCTCTGCCCGGCCTGCAGGTGATAGCTCTGGCCGTTGACCTGCAGCACCACTTCGCCTTCCAGCAGCGTGCCGATCTCTTCCCCTTGGTGTTTGATGCGCTCGCCGGTGGTGGTGCCCGGTTCGTAGGTCTCGATCATCATTGCCAGCGTGCGATTCGGATCGCCGTTATGGATCAGCTTCATCGATACGCCCTGGCTGCCGATCTCGATCAGGTCGTCGCTGTCTATCACGATCTGCGGCTCAGCCGGTTTTTCCGGTTCGGCGAAAAACGCCGACAGCGACAGACCGTATACCGTCAGCAGCTTTTGCAGCGTGCTGATGGCCGGGCTGACCTTGTCTTGCTCGATAGTACTGATGGCGCTGTGGGTTAACCCAGACAGTTCGGCGACCCGGCGCTGCGACAACCCCAATTGTTGACGGATTTGCGACAGACGTTTTCCCGGTGCCAAGCTGACGTCGCTCATGGGCGTTTTTCCTTTTGATAGTTCCGACAGGCGGTAATGAAACCATCAAACAACAGGCGCGACAGGGCGTACTCGTCGCTGTTCCACTCCGGGTGCCACTGCACGCCGAGCGCGAAAGGCTGATCGCGCACGCTGATCGCCTCCACCAGCCCGTCGGCGGCGTGCGCCTCGATGCGAACGCTCGCGCCCAGGGTTTTGGCGCCCTGGCCGTGCAGCGAGTTCACCCAGAATCTGTTGCAATCCGGTATCAGTTGCGAAAGCAGCCCCCCTTCCTGAACGATGACCTCGTGGGCGGGGGCGTATTGCTGTTCCAGCGGCAGGTCGTGATCTTCACGATGCTCCAGCAGCTCGGGCAGTTCGTACAGGCGGCGATGCAGGGTGCCTTGAGTGGCGACCACCATTTCCTGCATGCCGCGGCAAATGGCGAAAAGGGGAATGCGCCTGTCGAATGCCTGGCGGATCAGCGCCAGGCTCAACGCGTCTCGGCCAGGATCGGCGTCAGGCTCATCGCCGTTTTCACCATAAAGGTGCGGCTGCACATTACTGGGGCTGCCGGGCAACAGAATGCCGTCGAGGCGCGGCAACAGTTCCGCCAGCATCTCAGGCTCCGCCAGCGCGTGCGGCAGGGCGATCGGTAAACCGCCGGCGGTGATAACGGCATTCAGGTACTTTTCTTGCAAGGTCTGCGTAAGGTGCCCGTTTAACCTATACCTGCACATGACGACGCCGATGACTGGTCTGTTAAATATATTGTCCATGCTATCCCCTTGGTACGTTCGAAATTATGAACGATAAGCTTCTCCACCGCCGATTTCGTTCAATATTCTATAAATCTAGCAGTCGATTGGCCAATATTCAAACCAAAAGTAACACTTGCAAAACAAATTTGTTTCATCTACGTTTCAATTGTGGGCATTATATTGAACAAGACGGTCAATAAACATCGACGACAGCAAAACACAAACGGCGGGTGAACCATGCAGACCAACATCGTAGAAGTGGAAAACTTTGTTCAGCACAGTGAAGAGAGACGAAGTAGCGCGTTCCAGCGCGAAGTGAAGAAGTACCTGGAACGTTATCCGTTAACCCAACATGTCGACGTCCTGTTGACCGATCTGAACGGCAGCTTCCGCGGCAAACGCATCCCGGTCGGCGGTCTGAATAAGCTGGAGAAAGGCTGTTACTTCCCGGCGTCGGTATTTGCGATGGATATTCTCGGCAACGTGGTGGAAGAAGCCGGGTTGGGGCAGGAGCTGGGCGAGCCGGATCACGTGTGCGTGCCGGTACCGGGCACGCTGACGCCGTCGGCGGCGGATCCGCAATATATCGCGCAGGTGCTGCTCACCATGTTGGATGAAGATGGCACTCCCTTTGACGTTGAACCGCGCAATGTGCTGAACCGAGTGTGGCAGCGTTTGCGTCAGCGCGGGCTCTCCCCCGTGGTAGCGGTAGAGTTGGAGTTCTATCTCATCGATCGTCAACGCGATGCGGAGGGGTATCTGCAGCCGCCGTGCGCACCGGGGACCCAGGAGCGCAACACCCAAAGCCAGGTGTACTCCGTCGATAACCTGAATCATTTCGCCGACGTGCTGAGCGAGATCGACGAACTGGCGCGCTTGCAGGGCATTCCGGCGGACGGCGCGGTGGCGGAGGCGTCGCCGGGGCAGTTCGAGGTCAACCTGCACCATACCGATGATGTGCTGCAGGCCTGCGACCATGCGCTGGCACTGAAGCGCTTGGTGCGCATGGTGGCCGAGAACCACAATATGCAGGCGACCTTTATGGCCAAGCCGTATGAAGAGCACGCCGGCAGCGGCATGCACGTGCACATCAGCATGCTGAATGCGCAAGGCGACAACGTGTTCGCCGATGACGACGGCGAAGATTCGGCGCTGCTGAAACAGGCGCTGGCGGGCATGATCGCCCTGATGCCGTCCTCGATGGCGCTGCTGGCGCCGAACGTCAACGCCTACCGCCGCTTCCAGCCCGGCATGTATGTGCCGACCCAGGCCTCCTGGGGGCATAACAACCGCACCGTGGCGCTGCGCATTCCCTGCGGCGATCGCGATAACCACCGGGTGGAGTATCGCGTGGCGGGCGCCGACGCCAACCCGTATCTGGTGATGGCGACCATTCTGGCCGGCATCGTCTACGGCCTGGAAACCGCATTGCCGCTGCCTGAGCCGGTGACCGGCAATGGGCTGGAGCAGGACGGGCTGCCGTTCCCGATCCGCCAGAGCGACGCGCTGTACGAGTTCGAACATCAGCCGGTGCTCAATGCATTGTTGGGCGAACGCTTCAGCCATGTCTACCTGGCCTGCAAAACCGATGAGCTGGTGCAGTTTGAGCGCCTGATCACCGAAACCGAGATCGAGTGGATGCTGAAAAACGCCTGAACCCGCTCACCCAACCATGACCGCGCGCGTCCGGCGCATTTCATCGGCTCTCCTGTGGCCGGTGAGGCTGCGCGCTGCGGTACAGAATTTCTTCTATCACGGCGTACAGGACGCCGACGAGGAAATAACCATGACTCAGTCATCTCCCTGCGCAGACGTTCGCCTGTGCCGCAGTGCCGACGGGCCGGTCGCCGGCCGCCCGACAGCGATCCCAACCCGTTTTTACCGCCGCCTGAGCAGCAGTTTCCCCGCGGCCTCTCTGAATGACGTTGCACGGTTGACAGCAGAGGACCAAAAGGGGAAATGCCATGACGACTAAAGCCATCGACGGCGGCCAGGCGGGCAAACCGCAGCTGCGCAAATCCCTCAAGCTGTGGCAAGTGGTGATGATGGGCCTGGCCTATCTGACGCCGATGACGGTGTTTGACACCTTCGGCATCGTCTCCGGCCTCACCGACGGCCATGTGCCGACCTCCTACCTGCTGGCGCTGGCCGGCGTGCTGTTCACCGCCATCAGCTACGGCAAACTGGTGCGCCAGTTTCCCACCGCCGGCTCTGCCTATACCTATGCGCAGAAGGCGATCAACCCGCACGTCGGTTTCCTGGTGGGGTGGTCGTCGCTGCTGGACTATCTGTTCTTGCCGATGATCAACACGCTGCTGGCCAAGATCTACCTGACCGCGCTGTTCCCGGAGGTGCCGCCCTGGGTATGGGTGGTGGGCTTCGTGATTCTGATCACCGCCATCAACCTGAAAAGCGTCAATCTGGTGGCCAACTTCAATACCCTGTTCGTACTGGCGCAGGTGGCGATCATTTTGGTGTTCATCTATCTGGTGGTGCGCGGCCTGCACAACGGCGAGGGGATGGGCACGGTGTGGAGCCTGCGGCCGTTCCTCAGCGAGAATGCGCATCTGCTGCCGATCATTACCGGCGCGACTATCCTGTGCTTCTCGTTCCTCGGCTTTGACGCAGTCACCACGCTGTGTGAAGAGACGCCCGACGCCGCCAAGGTGATCCCGCGCGCCATCTTCCTGACCGCGCTGTACGGCGGGGTGATCTTTATCAGTGTGTCGTTCTTCATTCAGCTGTTTTTCCCGTCCATTCAACGTTTTCACCAGCCCGACGCCGCGCTGCCGGAGATTGCGCTGTACGTCGGCGGCAAACTGTTCCAGTCGATCTTCCTGTGCGTGACCTTTATCAATACGCTGGCCTCCGGCCTGGCGTCGCACGCCAGCGTGTCGCGCTTGCTGTACGTGATGGGGCGCGACAACGTGTTCCCGGAGAAATTCTTCGGCTATATCCATCCCAAATGGCGCACGCCGGCGCTGAACGTGCTGATGGTTGGGCTGGTGGCGTTGTCGGCGCTGTCGTTCGATCTGGTGACCGCCACGGCGCTGATCAACTTTGGCGCGCTGGTGGCCTTTACCTTCGTTAACCTGTCGGTGATCAGCCACTTCTTTATTCGCGAAGGGCGCAACAAAAGCTGGAAGGATCGTTTCAACTTCCTGTTCCTGCCGTTGGTGGGGGCGCTGACGGTGGGCGTGCTGTGGCTGAATCTGGAGAAGAGCTCGCTGACCATGGGATTGATCTGGGCGACGCTGGGCTTCGGCTACTTGGCCTGGCTGACCCGGCGTTTTCGCCAGCCGCCGCCGCAGCTGGAGCGGCAACCGCAGCAATAAATTCACAGGCGGGAGTTTCCCGCCTTTCTTTTTGGCGCGTGCGGCAGTAGAGTGAAAAACCTGATAAAAAATAACCTATTGGACCTGCCTTATGCCCGCTTTGCCCTCGCGTACCCGCGCCACGCTGTTCGGTTTGTTGGCCATCGTGCTGTGGAGCAGCGTCGTCGGCCTGATCAGAAGCGTCAGCGAAGGGCTGGGGCCTGTCGGCGGCGCGGCGATGATCTACAGCGTCAGCGCGGCGTTCTTGCTGGTGGCGCTCGGCGTGCCGAAATGGCGCAGCTTTCCGCGGCCTTACCTGATCGTCGGCAGCCTGCTGTTCGTCAGCTACGAGATCTGCCTGTCGCTGTCGCTCGGCTACGCCAATACCCGCCTGCAGGCGATAGAAGTGGGCATGATCAACTACCTGTGGCCCTGTTTCACCGTGCTGATGGCGCTGGCGCTCAACGGCCAAAAGGCGAAATGGTGGCTGCTGCCGGGGCTGTTGCTGTCGCTGTTCGGCATCGGCTGGATCATGAGCGGCGAGGGCGGCTGGTCACCGGCGCAGATGCTGGCCAACGTGCGCAGCAATCCGCTCAGCTATACGCTGGCGTTCAGCGGCGCGGTGATCTGGGCGCTGTATTGCAACCTGACCAAGAAGATCGCCCAGGGCAGCAACGGCGTGGTGCTGTTTATCGCGCTGACCGCGCTGGCGCTGTGGCTGAAGTACGCCTTCAGCGCGGAAAGCGGCATGCAGTTCAGCGTCGGCGTGACCGTGACGCTGCTGTGCGCCGGGGTGGCGATGGGGGCGGGATATGCCGCCTGGAACGTCGGCATTCTGCACGGCAACATGACGCTGCTGGCGACCGTCTCCTATTTTACCCCGGTGCTGTCGGCGGTGTTCGCCGCGCTGGTGCTGCACACCTCGCTGACCGTCAATTTCTGGCAGGGCGTGGCGATGGTTACCCTGGGTTCGCTGATATGTTGGCGGGCAACTCGCGGAAATTAACGGAAAATATCCGCCATCGCCGCAATGTTGAACTAGAATTTAACTAGCCATGTTGCCTGAAGGAACGACGACAATGAGAAGTGACATTCAATTTATTCAGCAGCCTGAAATCGACGGGCATCATTATGAGCGCGGCGATACCGTGCGCCTGACCACGGCGAATTTGCGGCATGAATATCAGCTCGATGTTTATATTTTGCGCCGCGATGACAAGCTGATTTACGGTTCGGTCGTCGCGGCGGCGCCCAAAACCGATATTCCGGTCGCCAGCTGGGAGGTCAAAAACGGTGAAGAGGTGGCGTTCCGCCAGGAAAACATCGCCAAAGCGGTGCCGGCGGTAAGCTGATTTCACGTTCCGCACTTTCTCCTGATGCTGATGAAGGCCGACGCTCGCGCGTCGGCTTTTTCTTTTCCACCTCGTGATGACGCCCTGATGTCATTTGGCTTAAAAACTGCGCTAAAAAACGCGACACATGACAAAAATCACAGCGAATGTGAATTTGCATGAAACATAATTTGACAAATGTGAACGCAATCGATTACCTATTCGCGAAATGCGTAACTGGATCACAGATTCTTACAGTCAGTGGTTTCTATAATGCGCGCGTCATCCGAGTTTCTGTGTGAAGACAACGCCAGGTGTCGGCAGACTCATTGTCATCTTTTCTAAACGGGCAGGAAATGGCCCTTTAAGCATGTGGTAATAAAATGAAAAAAATAGCTCTCGCAGCAGGTGTACTGCTCGCAGCGTCTTACAGTGCATCATCAATGGCTGATAGCAAAGACAGTCAATATGTCTCCGACTGGTGGCACCAGAGCGTTAACGTGGTGGGCAGCTACCACACCCGTTTCGGGCCGCAACTGAATAACGACGTGTATCTCGAATACGAAGCCTTCGCCAAGAAAGACTGGTTCGATTTCTACGGCTACGTTGACGTGCCAAAGTTCTTCGGCGTGGGCAACACCCCGGACCGCGGCATCTGGGACAAAGGCTCCCCGCTGTTTATGGAGATTGAACCGCGCTTCTCCATCGACAAGCTGACCGGCACCGATCTGAGCTTCGGTCCGTTCAAAGAGTGGTACTTCGCCAACAACTACATCTATGACCTGGGCCACAACGCCGACGGCCGTCAGAACACCTGGTACATGGGCCTGGGTACCGATATCGACACCGGTCTACCGATGAGCCTGTCGATGAACATCTATGCCAAATACCAGTGGGAAAACTACCAGGCCGCCAACGAGAACAGCTGGGACGGTTACCGCTTCAAGGTGAAATACTTTGTGCCGCTGACCCAAGTGTGGGGCGGCAATCTGAGCTACATCGGCTTCACCAACTTCGACTTCGGTTCCGATCTGGGCAAGGACAGCCACTGGGTTGACGGCACCGGCAAACAGGTGCGCACCGGCAACTCGATCGCCTCTAGTCATATTTTGGCGCTGAACTACGATCACTGGCATTATTCTTTCGTGGCACGTTACTTCCATAACGGCGGCCAGTGGCAGGATGGCGCGGAGATCGGCACGCCGCAGGGCCCGATCAAGTCTACCGGTTGGGGTTACTACCTGGTGGTCGGCTATAACTTCTGATTTTCCGTGTTATCAGAAACAGAAAACCCCGCCTGGCGGGGTTTTTTTTCGTCATCACTGGGCTTGTTCTACCGGGAGATGCCTCACCGGCATAAACAGCCTGCCTTTGATCACGTGACATTCATTATTTATCCAACTAATGATTTGTTCACGGCTGACGCCTTCCGACTGCGCGTAACGATGAAGATCGCCGTTAAAGTGCCGAGTGATGTATTCCATGAGGGTCATTTGCACGTCTTTTGCTCCTGAACGCCCACCCGTTGCCAGCCTGGCCACCGCGGGAGGTTAAGGTTTCTCAGACAGCGAATGTAAATTATCGGCAACGAAATCTCAACATAAAGCACCAAATAGGGGCGACGTCGGTGGGAAAAAGAATCCCGCACGGAAAGGCGGGAAGTGTTCGATATTATCATTCTGGATGATAAGAATAAGATTTGAGGTGCGACGAAAAAGAGCACGCTAACTCTTTTTTGTTACCGTCCCACGCTAGCGGAAGGCTTATTTTTCTTCAAGAAAAATCGGGGGTAGATTTCGGAATTCTCGAGGCGTTTTGCGTTAAAACAAGAGAGTGGCGCGAATGCCGTAAAACCGCACTGTCATCTCGGAGTTTTCCTTATACTTTGCCCGGAAAAGGCCAACTATAGTAAACAGAGTCCCCCACGCAGGAATACACAAAATGAACAAACGTCGTACGACTCTCACGGTGTTGGCACTGATTGCATCGCTGGGGTTGTCATCCGCCCCGGCCATGGCCGACAAAGGCGGCAATGGTAACGGCAACGGCAACGGGCATGGCAACAGCGGCAATCACGGCAATAACGGTAACCACGGCAACAACGGCAATCACGGCAACAAAGATAAAGGCGACTATAGAGACTATAGAAACGACGACAATCTGGTTTCCGTCAGCCTCTCGCGCGACCGCGCCCGTTCGCTGGCGCACACCTACGGGCTGACCGGCTACCGCTCGTTGCCGCCGGGTATCGCCAAGAATCTGGCGCGCGGCAAACCGCTGCCGCCGGGCATCGCCAAAAAAATGGTGCCGTCTTCGATGCTGCGTGAACTGCCGCAGTATCCGGGTTATGAATGGCGCATCGCCGGCGACGATCTGGTGCTGGTCGCGCTCAGCACCGCGATTGTGGCTTCCGTCATCAACGGCGTGTTCGACTAACGCCGGTTGGGTCTCATCGGGCCTCGCTGCGGCGGGGCCTTTTTTATTTGCCGGCGCGGGGCTGACGTGGTGAACTTGGCGCCTGACCTTTTCACTGCATCATAAGGGAGGCGCCATGTTCAGGGCGTTATTGATAGCGTGTTGCCTGACCAGTTTTCCGGCGTTGGCGGACGGTGGCGCCGCTATCGGCGAGCTGGTGAACCAACGGCTGTCGTTGATGAAAGACGTGGCCGGTTACAAGGCGCAGCAGCATTTGCCGATCGAAGATCTGGCGCAGGAGGCGAAGGTGTTGGCCAACGCGCAGGCGGAAGCGGGGCGTTTGGGGCTGGAGCCGGCGTCGGTACGGCCTTTTATCACCGCGCAGATGAACGCCGCCAAGGCGATTCAGTACCGCTATCGCGCCGACTGGTTGGCGAGCCCGGAAAGCGATTGGCAGCCGCGTCCGCTGGCGCAGGTGCGGGTGCAGATCGGGCAATTGAGCAGCCGGATACTGCAGCGTTTGGCGGCGCGGCTGCGCGCCGGACCGCTCGACGCGGCGGATCGGGCGGCGTTTATGGCGTCCGTGGAACAGGTGAATCTCAGCGCCGCCGACAAACGGCGGCTGGCGGATGCGCTGCTGGCGGTCAAAGCCGACAGCGCGCGCTGATCGTCAGTCGCGGCCGACGGTGCTGCGGCGGAAGGTCAGCATCCGGCTGCGGTTGGCGATGAGATCCACGTTGTAACCGCGGAAATAGAGGCAAAAGCGTTTCAACCACGGGCCGTCCTGGCACTCCACCAGCATGCGGCCCTGGCCCAGCGGGCTGAGCGTGCCGGTCTGCGCCGCCGGGCCGACGCCGATATGCACCCGATTGCCGCTAATTTCAAAGGCGGTGCGATAGTGCGGGTGGTACCACAGCCCCTGCACATGCTTCAGGCAGTCGCCGTTGGCCGTGACCGGCAGGAAACGGCGCGCCACGTGTCCAACCTCGCCCTCTACCGCTTCGCCGGTCCACTTCAGCCTGATGGGCATATGAGCGGATAGCGACACCGCGTACCCGTCCTCCCCTTGATACAGCGGTTCATCGCAGCCCAGATAGGCCAGGTTGCCGTCTTTGACCTCCAGCCAGTGCGGCTCCGCCAGCGTGGCGTAGAGACCGTCGGGGATCGCCGTGCTGCGCTGCGGCAAAGGTTCGCCCAGCAGCGCTGCCATCACCTGCAAAGCCATGCCGAAACTGTCGCAATCTTCGCGGTTGGCCACCAGCGCGACGCCGGCCTGACGGTCGGGCGCCAGCAGGAAATAGGTTTTGTAACCGGCGTGGGAGCCGCCGTGGCCCAGCAGGCTGCGGCGGCCCAGCGGCGTGCGCGCCAGCCCCAGGCCATAGGCGCTGAGTTGGCCCTGATTGAGGCGGCGCGGTGCGCTGAGTTGCGCCAGCACGCCCTGACCGGGGCCGTGGTCTGCCAACAGCGTTTGCAGCCAGCGGGTGAGGGCGTTGACGCTGCCGGTCAGGCAGCCGGAGGCGGAAAGGTGCAGGCCGGCGCTGGCGTGTTGCCAGCCCTGCGGCGCCCGCCAGTAACCCGGCACCAACCCCGGCACCACGTCGAACCAGCTTTCCGGCGCCCGCATCTGCACCTGCAGCGGCTGGGCGATATGCCGTTGCACCAACTGGTCGAAATCATACCCTTTGCTGCGCAGCGCGGCCTCCAGCAGCCGATAACCGGTATTGCTGTAGGCGATCTCGCTGCCGGCCTCATAGTTCAACCTTTCCAGCCCCTCGACAAACTGCATCACCGGCTGCGCCTCGCTGACGGCGTGCAGCGATATGCCCAGCAAGCCGAGTGTTTCGCGCACGTCAGGCAGGCCGCCGGTCATGTCCAGCGCCTGGCCGACGGTAACGTCCGCCAACGCGGGCTGCAGGGCGGGAAGCAGTTCACCCAGGCGTTGCTCCAGCCGAACAGCGCGATCGGTGGCGTTCAGCGCCAGCGCGGCGAAGATATGCTTGGTCACTGAGGCGTAGCGCACCACGCTGTCGGCGGTGAAGGGGGTGTTCTGCGCCAGATCGGCCAGGCCGGCGCAGGCGGTGGCGCGGAGTTGTTCGGCGTCAAACAGGGTGATGGCGCCGCCGGGTTCGCCACGCCGTTGCCAGCCGGCCAGCAGTTGTTCGGCGACGGCGCCGGCAGCGCGCCAGTTTAACGGTGTTACAGACATAGGGCCTCCAGAGAGATATTCGAAACGGGCCAGTTGGCCACAGGCCGCCCGGTGCTGACGATGAACACGGGCTTTTGGGCTGATTGTGGCGCAGTGCGTTTTTCGTCGGCCGCTGTTTTGTGCGCTGTTTGGACCAGTTAGCGGGGAATCACGCGAAACTTTGATATAGCGCGCAGATTGCTGCTGGCGTTGCGGTTAAAGGCAGGAGAAAAACAGGCGCCCGGCGGCGCCTGTAAAGGGGGATCAGTTCAGCCTGGCGGCACCGTCCAACAGGCTTTCAACCATCTGCTTGAGCAGGCGCTGCAGCGAGGCGGCGCGCTGCGGTTCGAACGCGAAAGGATACTGTTCGGACATGTAGTTGACCTGCGCCAGCTCGAGCTGGATCGCATGCTGTTGCTGCTGCGGTTGACCGTAGGCGCGGGTGATGTAACCGCCCTTGAAGCGGCCGTTCAGCACGTGGGTGTACTGCTGTTGCTGCTCGCAGCAGGCGACCAGCCGATCGCTCAGCGCCTGGGCGCAGCTTTCGCCGCCGTTGGTGCCGAGGTTGAGATCCGGCAGTTTGCCGTCGAACAGCCGCGGGATCACCGAGGCGATGGAGTGCGCGTCGAACAGCAACGCATAGCCGTGCCGCGCTTTGAGGCGCGCCAGCTCGTTCTGCAGCTGCTGATGATAAGGTTGCCAAATCTGCTGCAGATAGCCGGCGCGTTCTGTGTCCGTCGGCGCTTTGCCCGGCAGGAAGCTAGGGCGGCCGTCGAACAGCACGTCGGGATACAGACCGGTGGTGGCGGTGGTGTACAGCGGTTTGTCATCCGCCGGGCGGTTCAGATCGATGACGAAGCGCGAATAGTTGCCGACCAGCACGCTGGCGCCCATCGCCCGGGCGAAGTCGTACAGCTGCGGAATGTGCCAGTCGGTATCGGGCAGCGGGCGGGCGTCGTCGGTCAGCCCGGCCTCGACCGCCGGCGTCAGTTGCGTGCCGGCGTGCGGGATGCTGATCAGCAGCGGCAGGCTGCCGGTCTGGAAGCTAAAAGGATCGCGAATGGTCATTGACGTACTTCTCCTCGGAAAATCACCGTACAGGGCAGCTGGCCGCCCAACCAATAAGCCAGTTCCGCCGGCCGCGACAGCGGCCAGTGAACGAAGTTCGCCACCTTGCCGGTTTCCAGCGTGCCGTGGCTGTGTTGCAGCCCCAACGCTTTGGCGGCGTGGGTCGTGACGCCCGCCAGCGCTTCTTCCGGCGTCAGGCGGAACAGCGTGCAGGCCATGTTGATCATCAGGCGCAGCGACAGCGCCGGCGACGTGCCGGGATTGGCGTCGCTGGCGAGCGCCATCGCCACGTTGTGTTTGCGGAACAGCTCTACCGGCGGGCATTGGGTTTCACGCAGCAGGTGGTAGGCGCCCGGCAGCAGCACCGCCACGGTGCCGGCGTCGCCCATGGCGCGGGCATCTTGCTCGGTGGCGTATTCGAGATGGTCGGCGGAGAGCGCGTGATGGCGCGCCGCCAGCGTGCTGCCGCCGAGGGCGGAGAGCTGTTCGGCGTGCAGTTTGACCGGCAAACCGGCGGCTTCGGCGGCGGCGAAGACTCGCTCCACCTGCGCCGGTGAGAACGCCAGATGTTCGCAGAAGGCGTCAACCGCATCCGCCAGGCCGGCGGCGGCGGCCTGCGGGATGATGGTATCGCAGACCAGATTGATGTAGTCGTCGGCGCGGTTGGCGTATTCCGGCGGCAGCGCATGGGCCGCCAGACAGGTGGTTTTCACCTCGACCGGCAGCAGCTCGCCCAGTTTGCGCGCCACCCGCAGCATTTTCAGCTCGCTTTCCGGGCTGAGACCGTAGCCGGATTTGATTTCCACGCAGGTGACGCCTTCCGCCAGCAGTGGACGCAGGCGGAACAGCGCCTGTTCCAGCAGCAGCGCTTCGTCGGCTTCGCGGGTGGCTTTCACGGTGGAGATGATGCCGCCGCCCTGCGCGGCGATGTCGGCATAGCTTACGCCGTTCAGCCGCTGTTCGAACTCGCCGCTGCGGTTGCCGCCGAACACCAGGTGCGTGTGGCAATCAACAAAGCCGGGGGTGATGATGCCGCCGTCGAATTTCACCGTTTCGTCCGCGATCAGGCCGGGCGGCAACGCCGCATGTTCGCCAATCCAGACGATCTTGCCGTCGCGTACGGCGATCGCGCCGTCGGTCAGGGTGTGATAGTTGCCGTCGCGCATGGTGACGATATCGGCGCCGTGCCACAGGCTGTCACAGTGAATTTCAGACGTCATTGCTTTCCTCCGCCGGAGCCGCAGCTCCCACATGGTTGTATATACAATTAAAAACAACCTAACGCATTCATCGGGATGTCACAAGAGGCGGGAGAGATTTTGTTATCAGGATGTGATCGACCGCGGAGATGCGGGCGCAGGGGCGCCCGCCGGGGATCAGACTTCGCTGGTGAAGCGGCCGAACAGCTGGTAACGGCTGCCGGGGTACAGCAGCCGGGCCGATGTCACCACGGTTTTGCCGGACCAGGTGCGACGGTGGATCAGCAGGCCGGGTTCGTGGTCCTCCAGCTGCAGCAGCTCGCGTTCGCGCCGGGTGGGGATCACCGCTTCGACGATGTGCTCGCCGGCGGTCAGCGGCGCGGCCTGTGTCAGATAGGCGTATGGCGTGACGCGGTCGAAATCCTGCTTCAGGTAATCCGGCGCCACCAGCGGGTTGACGCAGCGGTCTTCCACCTGCACCGGCACATCGTTTTCGTAATGCACGATCTGCGAATAGAACAGCCGTTGGCCGGGCTGAATGCCGAGCGCCGCCGCCTCTTCCTCGCTGGCCGGGCGGGCCTTCAGCTCGAGGATTTTGCTGCTGTGGCGATGACCGCGCGCGGCTATCTCATCGGCGATGTTGTGCACTTCCAGCAGCGCGGTGTGCGCCTTGGCTTCGGCGACGAAGGTGCCGACGCCTTGCATGCGGATCAGAAAACCTTCGCTGGTCAGCTCGCGCAGCGCGCGGTTGATGGTCATGCGGCTGACGCCCAGTTCCGCCACCAGTTCACTTTCGGAGGGCACGCGCTGGTGCGGTTGCCAGTGCCCCGCACGGATTTGATTCACGATCGCCTGTTTGACCCGTTGGTAGATCGGGGCGGGGGCATCGCTCATTGCAGCCGCCAGTTGTAACACGGTCTGTTGTTCAGCCACGACGTTAACCTCGTCAAATAAAAAAATAATAACACCAGTTTACTGTTGATGTCGGCGTATGTATATGTATATACAACTAGTGGCCGTCGCGCCAGAAACTTGCCGGCGACCGCCAAAAATTCCTGAAGACGCGCCATCGCCGCGCCTTATTCGCCGTTACATTAACCGTGGAATACTGCCATGCCTGCTTATTTTGCCCCACGCGCTTTGCTCCCTGAGGGCTGGGCGCATAACGTCCGGCTGGACGTCGATGCGCAAGGTTATCTGACTCAAGTTACCGCCAACGCTGAACCGCAAGGCTGCACCCGGCTGCACGGCGATGCGGTGCCGGGCATGCCGAACCTGCACTCCCACGCCTTTCAGCGCGCGATGGCCGGGTTGGCGGAAGTGGCGGGCAACCCGCAGGACAGCTTCTGGACCTGGCGCGATCTGATGTATCGGCTGGTGCAGCGCCTGACGCCGGAGCAGGTGGAGGTGGTCGCCCGTCAACTGTATATCGAAATGCTCAAGGGCGGATATACCCAGGTGGCCGAATTCCACTACCTGCATCACGACGCCGACGGCAAGCCTTACGCCGATCGCGGTGAGATGACCGGCCGCCTCAGCGAGGCCGCGCATCAGGCCGGCATCGGCATGACGATGCTGCCGGTACTGTACAGCTACGCCGGTTTCGGCGCCCAGCCGGCCCAGCCGGGGCAGAAACGGTTTATCCAGGATGCCGAAAGCTATCTGCAACAGCAGCAGGTGATTGCTCGCCAACTGGCGGATCGCCCGTTGCAGAATCACGGTCTGTGTTTCCATTCGCTGCGCGCGGTGGAACTTGGCCAGATGCAACAGATTTTGGCCGCGTCGGATCGCACCCTGCCGGTGCATATTCATATCGCCGAGCAGCAAAAAGAGGTGAACGACTGCCTGGCGTGGAGCGGGCAGCGACCGGTGGCCTGGCTGTATGACCATCTGCCGGTGGATCAGCGCTGGTGCCTGGTGCACGCCACCCATCTGGATCGCGATGAGCTGGAAGCGCTGGCGCGCAGTCGCGCGGTGGCCGGCCTGTGCCCGACCACCGAAGCCAACCTCGGCGACGGCATTTTCCCCGGCGACGCCTATCTGCAGCAGCAGGGGCGTTGGGGCATCGGCTCCGACAGCCACGTTTCGCTCAACGTGGTGGAAGAGCTGCGCTGGTTTGAATACGGCCAGCGGCTGCGCGATCAGCGCCGCAATCGCCTGACGACACCGCAGCAATCGGCGGTGGGCGATGTGCTGTATCACCAGGCGCTGCAAGGCGGCGCGCAGGCGTGCGGCGCGCCGATCGGCCGCTTGCAGAGCGGCTATCGCGCCGACTGGCTGGTGCTGGACGGCGACGATCCGTATTTGGCGGCGGCGCCGGATGCCTCGATCCTCAACCGCTGGCTGTTCGCCGGCGGCAAAGAGCAAATTCGCGACGTGTTCGTCGGCGGCCGACAGGTGATCGAGCAGGGGCGGCACGCGCTGCAGCAGCAGAGCAGCGCCGAGTTCCTGCAGGTGCTGAAAACCTTTCAGCAGGAGGCGTGATGAGCCTGACCCGTTTTAATTTCGCTGGGTTGCCGGTCAGCCCGTGGCGCAACGGCGGCGGGGAAACCCGTGAAATCGTCAGTTGGCCGCCGGGCGAGCCGGATTTCGACTGGCGCGCCAGCATCGCCACCATCGCACAGGACGGGCCGTTTTCCGCCTTCGCGGGCATCGATCGTTCGATCACGCTGCTGGAAGGCGACGGCGTGCGGCTGTTCAGCGCCGGGCATATCGACCATCAGTTGGCGCGTATCGGGGAGCCGTTCGCCTTTTCCGGCGACGTGGCGCTGGAAGCGACGCTGCTGGGCGGCGCCAGTCAGGATTTCAACATCATGACGCGCCGCGGCCGGCTAGCGGCGCAGGTGCAACGCAGCGCCGAGCCGCTAACCTTGCCGCCGGGGCGGGCGGGGGTGCTGTATGTGCTGAGCG
This sequence comes from Serratia sp. CY52157, assembly GCF_052168495.1. Taxonomy (NCBI): domain Bacteria; kingdom Pseudomonadati; phylum Pseudomonadota; class Gammaproteobacteria; order Enterobacterales; family Yersiniaceae; genus Serratia; species Serratia sp. CY52157. Next base: position 408,527 of record NZ_JBJNMO010000001.1, read on the forward strand.
GGCTCTGGTCGCTGCCGGGGGGCGGCGAACTGAGCGCGCGCGAGGGCGTCTGGTGGACGGCATCGGCGGCGGGGGGCGACGTGGCACCGTTAAGGGCCGGCAGCGCTATCCTGTGGGCGGACATCACACCCCGTTAACGCAGAGTAGAGTCCTGCGCCCGGTTATGGGATTATTCACTTTTTCCCATTAATCATAAAGAAGGGCGCATGGCTTCGCTGAAAGACGTCGCAAAACTTGCCGGAGTCTCGTTAATGACGGTGTCCCGCGCCATCAATGATCCCGGCAAGCTGCGGCCGGAAACCTACCGCCGCGTCAAACAAGCTATCGATCGGTTGGACTATGTGCCGGATCTGTCGGCGCGGCGTATTCGCGGTGACGGAAATCGCGTGCAGACGCTCGGCGTGCTGGCGCTGGACACCGCCACGACGCCGTTCTCGGTGGAAATGATCCTGTCGATTGAGAAAACCGCGCGCGAGCGCGGCTGGAACAGCTTCGTCGTCAACCTGTTCGCCGACGACAACGCCGAACAGACCGTCGATCTGCTGCTGGCGCATCGGCCGGATGGGGTGATCTTCACCACGATGGGACTGCGTGAGGTGACGCTGCCGGCCAAACTGCTGGACAAAAAGCTGGTGTTGGCCAACTGCGTCAGCCCGGCGCATTCGATCGCCAGCTACATTCCTGATGATGAGCAAGGGCAGTATGACGCGGCGCGCACGCTGATCGCCAAAGGCTATCGCGCGCCTTTGTGCATTCATTTACCGGCGGATACGCTGGCGGCGGGGCTGCGCCGCCGCGGTCTGGAACGCGCCTGGCGCGAAGCGGGGCGCGATGTTGAACAGCTGCGGCAGTATCATCTCGATCTGAGCGCCGGCGATCAAAGCTATCGCGACTGCGTAGCGTTGCTGGAGCGGCATTTTTCCGCCGGCCGGCGCGATTGCGATGTCGTGGTGTGTGGGAACGATCGGATAGCGTTTCTGGCGTATCAGGTATTGCTGGCGCAAGGTTGGCGGATACCGCAGCAGGTGGCGGTGCTGGGCTACGACAATATGGTCGGCACCGGCGAGCTGTTCCTGCCGGCATTGACGACGGTGCAGCTGCCGCATTATGAACTGGGTCGCCTTGCGGCGCTGCATGTGATTGAGCGGCGGGAACAGCGTGATACGGTGAAAGTGCCTTGCCCGCTGCTGGAACGTGGTTCGCTGTAAACGCACCGGGGGCGTCGCTGCGCGCCCGGTGCTCATTCCCATTACCCCCAGATGCTTGCCAACTGCCATCCCGTGATGGGCTCGAACAGCGCCTGGCCGCCTTCGGCGAACAGGCTGAGGCGGCGATCGCCCGCCGTCGGATAGATGCGGCTGGTCAGGCAGGCCTGCCCCTGATTAACGAAGATCTCCAGCGAGGAGCGATCGATAAAGATCCGCAGCGACAGAATGTCACCCTCCGGCAGCGGCACACTGCGGCAGGTGCACAGCGCCGGGTGTTCATTAAAACGCTCCAGCACCAATCGGTGTGACTGATTGTCGACGAACAGCCGCGCCGCACTCCCAATGGCCAGCCCGTACCGCTCGGCGTCGCTGTCGGCCGGTCTCAACGTCATGATGAGCTCCTGCATATCGTTCGCCAGCGGCAAATGCTGATTGGTCAGCGTCTGCGCCGACAACGTCTGCGATCCTCGGCGCAACGCCGCCAGTTCACGCGCCGGATTCATGCGGACGCTGCCGTCGGCGGCCAGCGTCAGCTCGCGTGGCAGGGTGAGGGCGCCGGCCCAGCGGTGCGCTTTGCTGGGCATCGGTGATTCCCACATATCCATCCAGGCAAACAGCAGCCGACGGCCGTCGGCGGCGGTGAAGGTCTGCGGCGCATAGAAATCGTGGCCGGCATCCAGCTCGCAGAAGGGCTGCGTTACCGTAAAGTCGCCGTCCGGCCGCCAATGGCCGAGCAGATAGCCGCTCTGGAAGCGATTGCGGTAGCGGTAGCCCTGCGCCGCCAGCCCCTGCGGCGAAAACAGCAGCAGGTGTTGCTCCCCCAGCGGAAAGAAATCCGGGCATTCCCACATATAGCCCTGATGCGCCGTTTGCGCGCCGGCCAGCACCCGATCGAAGCGCCAGGCGCGCAGGTCGGCAGAGCGGTACAGGCGCACCTGGCCCAGGCCGTTTTCTTTGGCGCCGACCACCAGCCACCATTCGCCGTTCTCGCACCAGACTTTCGGATCGCGAAAATGTTGAATGCCGTCCGGCGGGGCCAGCACCGGCCCGTGTTTGACGAAGCGTATGCCGTCTTCGCTGGTGGCCAGACATTGCACTTCCCGCACCTGGCTGTCGTCACCGGGTTCGCCCAACCACACGTGGCCGGTGTAAAGCAGCGTCAGCACGCCGTTGTCATCCACGGCGCAGCCGGAAAAACAACCGTCTTTGTCATAGGGCGCATCGGGCGCCAGGGCGATGGGCTGGTGCTGCCAGCGTATCAGATCGCGGCTGGTCGCATGCCCCCAGTGCATGGGCCCCCAGTGCTCGCTATGGGGATGATGTTGGAAGAACGCATGATAGACGCCGTCAATACAGATCAGGCCGTTGGGATCGTTGATCCAGCCGGCGGCCGGTGCGAGATGGAACTGCGGATAATAATCGTCTCGGCGCTCTGCGCACAGGGCTTCGACCGCATGGTCGGCTTGAGCTAAAGCAGTGTTCATTGGACAGACTCACTTGATTTAATGGCGGATGGAAAGGGCGTTGCCGTGGCGGAGCGTTCGCCGCGCAGCAAGAAACAGGAGACAAGCGTGGTGGCGGCGACCGCGCAGCCCATCAGCAGATAGGTGTCGGCAAAGCCGATGCGGTCATAACCGTAGCCCGCCAGCGGCGACAGGAAGCTGGCCATCACCTGGGTGATGAACTGGAAGCCTACCAGGTACAGCGTGGAGGAGAGTCGGCTGTCGAAGCGGCTGGCGATGTATTTGAAGATAGCGATCAGCAGGATTGGCAACTCTACGGCGTGCAGCAGTTTCATGGCGGAGATCATCAGGGCGCCGGTGACCAACCCGGAACCGAACATGCGCAGCGCCATCACGCTGCCCGCCAGCAACAGCCCCTGCTTGGCGCCGATACGGTTCACCAGCAGCGGGGCCAGGAACATGCCGCCGGCTTCGAGGAAGACCTGCAGCGAGTTGAGAAAACCGTACATCTCGTTGCCCTGTGCGCGAGAAGCGAACTGTGAAGCGAAGTAGACAGAAAATTGCTGATCGAAAACGTTGTATACGCTGATCCCCAGCACAAACACTACCAGCGCCCAGAAGCCCGGCATGCGCAGCAGCGCCAGCGCGTCCTGCAGCCGCAGGTTCTCCGGTTTGCCGAACGCCAGGCCGGCCATGGCGTTCGGCTTCAGCTCGCGTACCTGACTGAGCAGCAACAGGAACACCACGGCGGCGGCGGAGGCCAGCCAGAAATTGATGTTCGGATTGATATTGAAGATAAAACCGGCCACAAAGGTGGCGCTGGCCCAGCCGAGCGAGCCCCACATGCGGGCGCGGCCGAACTCGAAACCGCTGATGCGGCTGACGCGCTCGGTATAAGACTCCAGCGCGCCGATGCCGGCGAAGAAGGTCGCGCCGATGAACACCCCGCCGACCAAAGCGCCGAGCGGCAGGCTGCTCGCCAGCAGCGGGGCATAAACGTAGATAAAGAACGGGCCGGTCAGCAGCAGCATCACGCCGAGAAACTGCAGCAGGTGTTTGCGCAGCCCAAGTTTGTCCTGAATAAAGCCGTACAACGGCTGTGCGCACAGCGCCACCAGCGAGATGGCGGAGAAGATCAGGCCGGTCTCGGCGCCTTTCAGCCCGATCTTTTGATTCAGCCACAGCGAGATCAGCGAAAAGCTGGAAGACCAGGTGAAGAAAAAGAAGAACAGCAGGCCGCTGAGCAGCACGTAATATTTTTTAGTTTCGCGGTTCATGGGTAGGGCCCCGGTGAGTGAAGTTAGCTCTATTGTTAACGTTAACTCGCGGATGGATGAAGCTGTCAGTTATCACTCATGCGATGTTAATCACAAAAGTTAACGTTAACATTATTGCGTTGTGATCATTATCACGAGTTGGAATGGGGGCGCCGTCGCCCCTGTGGCGAGATTAACGTTCGTTCAGCGAGCGCAGATGATCGTCGCGGCGCAGCGTCATCAGCGCAAACAGGCTGACCACCGACGTGGCGACCACATAGTAGGCGGGAATGTCGATATTGCCGGTCTGTTTGATGAGGCCGGTGATAATCAGCCCGGCCGAGCCGGAAAACACCGCATTGGACAGCGAGTAAGCCAGCCCCAGGCCGGTATAGCGCACCCGGGTCGGGAACATCTCCGCCAGCATCGCCGGGCCGGGACCGGCCAGCAGGCCGACCACGGCGCCGGCGATCATGACTGCCAGCCCTTTGATCCACAGTAAGCTCTGCGCATCCTGCAACAGGTGCAGCAGCGGGAAGGTGAACAGGATCACCGCCGCCACCGCCGTCAGCATCACCGTTTTTCGTCCCAGCCTGTCGCTGATGATGCCCGCCGGCAGGATGGTCAGGGCGAAACCGACGTTGGCCAGCACCGTCGCCACTAGCGCTTGCTGGAAGGTGGCGTGCAGCGAGGTTTGCAAATAGGAAGGCATCACCACCAGGAAGGTATAGCCGGCGGCCGACCAGCCCATCATGCGGCCGATGCCGACCAGAATGGTTTTCACCACGCCGCCCAGCTTCACTTCCGGTGGGGTGATAGCGTGTTCCGCATGTTGCTGCGCCTGAGTAAACGTCGGCGTTTCCTCAAGCTTGAGCCGCAGCCACAGCGCCACGGCGCCCATCGGCAGCGCCAGCAGGAAGGGAATGCGCCAGCCCCAGTCATGCAACTGCTGCACGCTCAGCAGCGCGGCCAGCAGCGCCACCAGCCCGGCGCCGGCCAACAGGCCGAGCGCGACGGTCAGCGATTGCCATGCGCCGAACAGCCCACGCTTGCCCTTTGGGGCGAACTCGGTCATCAGCGACACGGCGCCGCCGAATTCGCCGCCGGCGAACAGCCCCTGGAACATACGCAGCAGCGTCAGCAGCAGCGGGGCGGCGACGCCGATCGAGGCATAAGTCGGCATGACGCCGATCAACGCCGTCGCCAGCGTCATCAGCAGCAGGACCGCAATCAGCGTCGGACGACGGCCGATGCGATCGCCGATACGGCCGAAGATCACCGCGCCGATCGGCCGGCAGAAAAACGCCAGCGCGAAGGCGGCGTAGGTGAGGATCAGGCTGGTGATTTCATTTTCACCCTGCAGCGTGAAAAAATTGGCGGCGATGACGGTGGCCAGAAAACCGTATACCCCGAACTCATACCATTCGATAAAGTTGCCGACCGAGCCGGCCAGCAACGCCTGACGCGACCGGCGCGCGTCGAAAGTCTGTTGATTCATCCCCGTTCCCATACATTTGAATTATTGTTCGTCAGTTCTAAATTTATACGACAAAACAATCAATTGATTTCAGCGGGAACTGTGAGGCGCTCAGCGCATGCCGTCGATACGCCACCATTCGGGGCAAACATCGGCGAACGCATGTGAGGTCGGGCGCAGCTCCGGCAGATTGGCCCGATCGAAGCTGCCGGTGGCCAGCGCCACCGCCGGCTCGTCGTCGATCGCCCCCAGCGTGCTGCCGCAGCGCGGGCAAAAGGCGCGGCTGGAATAGGGTGAAGAACGGTAGAGTGTGGGCATGCCGCCCGGGCCGTTCCACTCGATGGCCTGACGCGGAAATTCGACCCAGCAGAGCGTCGGCGCGCCGGAGTGGCGGCGGCAAAAATCGCAGGAACAGCTGTGCGGATTGCCAGGCAGGCCGCGTGCCTGAAAGCGAATATGCCCGCACAGGCAGCCGCCGCTATAGCAGGGATTTTCCATGATGTCTCCGTCATGAGCGCAGGGGAAAACGATGAAAATCACTATAGCGATATCGCGAAAAATTAACAGGTCCCCGCTGATGCATTACCAGAGCAACGGCGCCCGCTCGCGGCCGTTTTCGGCGTAGTACAGCGACGGCAGGAACTGCGCCAGATAGCTGAACTCGTTGTAGCAGTGGCGCATCAGGTTAAACCCAATGTCGTCCGACAGTTCGTCGTGGGCGTTGGCGCAGGCTTTACCCAGCAGGAAACGGCTGCGCAGCACGCACCCGTAGGGCGTATCGCGCGCCAGATGCAGCATCTCGCCGTCGCAGGGATCGCCGTTGTCATCCAACGCCACCTGGTCGCCGAAGCCGATGCGCGCGCACACGGCGGCGGAGAGCGCCTGCGCGTCACGCGCCTGGCGCAGCGGTTGCGGCGCGAAGAAGTCCTCGGCGGCGTGGAATTTGAGGCGCGCCGCGACCGGTGGCAGCTCCGCCAGCCATTCGACCGCTTCGATGCTGGCGCCGACGTAGCTTTCCCCTTTTTTCCAATGGCGGTCCCAGCCGCGATGTTCAACGTGATCGTGCGGGTGCCACCAGTTGATGTGCTGCGTGTTCTCAAAGAAGGTGAACCACCAGTCCAGCATGCGCCCCTTGCAGCCGTGCAGATCGGTACGGACCGCGACGGTCAGCAAACCGTCGGCGCTGCGACTCAGCCCCATCTCCAGCCGCAGCGGTTCAGGTTTGAGCAACTCGTTGATATCGTTAACGCCCCACGGCGCCAGCAGGGAAGGATGTGTCATAATGGGTTCCTGTTTTATTTTGGAAACGAATTGTGTTTCCAAAATAAAACTATGCCGTTATGCTGAGTCTGTCAATGCTTGTGAGGAATAAATATGGCGAACCCGAATGAAGAACCGCTGCGTGCTCGCGGCCGGCCGGCCACGCCGGAAACGGCGCTGCGCGCCGCGTTGGCGCAGGCGACGCTGGCGCTGTTGCTCGACGGCGGCTATGCCGCAGCAACGGTGGATGCGGTGGCGAAACGCGCCGGGGTGGCTAAAAAAACCCTGTATCGCTTTGCGGCCAATCGCGACGAACTGGTGGCGCAGGCGGTGAGCGGCTGGACCGAGGCGTTTCAGCCGGCCTTCGCCCAGGATGCCGGGCGGCGGGAGGCGGTGGCGCCGCTGTTGGAAAAAGGGCTGACGGCGGTGGCGCAGCAGGTATTGAGCGCCGAAGCGGTGGGGATATTTCGGCTGCTGCAAAGCGAGTTTCCGGGGCGCGAGGCGCTGCTGGACAGCTATCAGCGCAACGGCATTCTGCGCGGACGGGCGACGTTGGCGAACTGGCTGCGGCGCCAGCAGCAGTACGGCTGGCTGCGTGAGCGTGACTGGGCGCAAACCAGCGATCTGCTGTTGGCGATGACCATCGCCGAACCGCTGCGGCAGATGACGCTGGGGCTGTTGCCGCCCGGCAGCGCGATCGACGAGCGCATCGCGGCGGCGGTGGCGCTGGTGATGCCGGGTTTGCTGGCGGAAGGATGAAAACAAGAAAGGGCCGAAAGTTCGGCCCTTAAACAGCAGGATGCAAAACGTCTGCGTTACAGCTTCGGCCCGGCGTTCACCAGCTTTTCGCCCGCCTGGGTGACGGTATATTTGGCGAAGTTATCGATAAAGCGCTGCGCCAGATCCTGCGCTTTCTCCTGCCACAGCGATTCGTCGGCGTAGGTTTTGCGCGGATCGAGGATCGACGGATCGACGCCCGGCAGCGCGGTCGGCACTGCCAGCCCGAAGATCGGCAGCGTGAAGGTGTCGGCCTGCTCAATGTCGCCATTCAAGATGGCGTCGATGATGCCGCGCGTATCTTTGATCGAGATACGCTTGCCGCTGCCGTTCCAGCCGGTGTTGACCAGGTAAGCCTGGGCGCCGGCGGCCTCCATGCGTTTCACCAGCACTTCAGCGTATTGCGTCGGGTGCAGCGTCAGGAACGCGGCGCCGAAGCAGGCGGAGAAGGTCGGCGTCGGCGCGGTGATGCCGCGCTCGGTGCCGGCCAGCTTGGCGGTGAAGCCGGACAGGAAGTGGTATTGGGTCTGCTCCGGCGTCAGGCGCGACACCGGCGGCAGCACGCCGAAGGCGTCGGCGGTCAAGAAGATGATCTTGCGCGCGTGGCCGGCTTTGGACACCGGTTTGACGATGTTCTCGATGTGATAAATCGGGTAAGAGACGCGGGTGTTCTCGGTTTTGCTGGCGTCGTCGAAGTCGATGCTGCCGTCGGCCCGCACGGTGACGTTTTCGAGCAGCGCATCGCGGCGGATCGCCTGATAGATTTCCGGCTCCGCCTGCGGCGACAGCTTGATGGTTTTGGCGTAGCAGCCGCCTTCGAAGTTGAACACGCCGTCGTCGTCCCAGCCGTGCTCGTCATCGCCGATCAGCTGGCGTTTCGGATCGGTGGAGAGGGTAGTTTTGCCGGTGCCGGACAGGCCAAAGAACACCGCGACGTCGCCTTGCTCGCCGACGTTGGCCGAGCAGTGCATCGAGGCGATGCCCTTCAGCGGCAGCAGATAGTTCATGATCGAGAACAGGCCTTTCTTCATCTCGCCGCCGTACCAGGTGCCGCCGATCAGCTGCATGCGCTCGGTCAGGTTGAAAGCGACGAAGTTTTCCGAGTGCAGCCCTTGCTGCTGCCAGTCCGGGTTGGTGCATTTGGCGCCGTTCAACACCACGAAGTCCGGCTCAAAGTCCGCCAGCTCGGCGTCGCTTGGGCGGATGAACATGTTTTTCACGAAGTGCGCCTGCCAGGCCACCTCGGTGATGAAGCGCACCTTCAGGCGCGTATCGGCGTTGGCGCCGCAGAAGGCATCCACCACGAACAGACGCTTGCCGGAGAGCTGGTTGCCCACCAGCGTCTTCAGATGCTGCCAGACTTCCGGTGACAGCGGCTGGTTGTCGTTCTTGCCGGTACCGTTGTCGGACCACCAGACGGTGTCGCGCGTGGTGTCGTCGCGCACGATGTATTTGTCTTTCGGCGAACGGCCGGTAAATTCGCCGGTCGCGACGTTGACCGCCCCCAGTTGGGTGAGGGTGCCGCGTTCCAGCGGCGGCAGGTCGGCGCGGGTCTCTTCGGCGAACAGCAATTCATAGCTGGGGTTATAGACGATGTCGGCGGCCTGATGGATGCCGTAGCGAGCGAGGGTTTGTGGGGTAACAGCGCGTGAAGACATATTCTACTTCCTTATGAGTCATATTATGCCTTTTTCCCGTGCGGTGCCGCGCGCAGGATTAAGGTTCGGATCAAGCTGACCGGATTCAGCTAATGGCGTTTCCGGTTCTTTATTAATAAAGCAGGGGGCTTTTTCGCCCTCCTATAGCATAGCAGCGAATTTAAGCCTGATTACTTTAATTACAAAATGCTGACGATAATTAATTAAAACCAACCTTGGCGGAGGGTCACAATATTGAATTCCCTCAGCGTAATTTAGTTTTGCATTTTTATTTTTTATCATATTGTCAGTGCTGTCTACTGTTTTATTTCTTATTAGAAAAAGCGAAATCCGCAATAGGATTTTTGTAATTAGTTGTTTTCACTTGGCTATGGCGGGATTGTTGCGCCAGGTGGATCTAACCGTACTGTACGCTTGTCAGCAGGGTGAATAATGAAACAGATAAATGCAGAAATAGCCTGTGATAAAAATACGGCATCGTCCGAATCATCAGGATTAATTAATCAACTTCGTCAAATAGATATCGGTGCGGTGCCGATCGCGTTGTTTATCACGATTTGCGCCATCGTGGCGATTTCCGCCTATGCTAACTTCCTGCCGAAGAATATGATCGGCGGCCTGGCGGTGATAATGACGCTGGGCTTTGCGTTGGCGCAGTTGGGTAAAAGCATTCCCGTGCTGCGCGATATCGGCGGGCCGGCCATTCTGTGTTTGATGGTGCCGTCGGTGCTGGTCTACTTCAACGTGTTCCAGCCCAACGTCATGGGCACCGTCCATCTGTTGATGAAAGACGCCAACCTGCTTTATTTCGTCATCGCCAGTCTGGTGGTCGGCAGCATTCTCGGCATGAACCGGGTGATCCTGATCCAGGGGATGATTCGCATGTTCGTGCCGCTGGTGGTGGGCACGGTCACGGCGGTGATCACCGGGCTACTGGTGGGGAAACTGTTCGGCTTCACCTTCTATCACACCTTCTTCTTTATCATCGTGCCGATCATCGGCGGCGGCATCGGCGAGGGCATTTTACCGCTGTCGCTGGCCTATTCGGCGATCCTGGGATCGACGCCGGACGTCTACGTCGCGCAGCTGGCGCCGGCGGCGGTGCTGGGTAATATCTTCGCCATCGTGACCGCCGGGGTGCTGGCGCGCATCGGCATGCAGCGCAAGGCGCTGAGCGGCGACGGCATGCTGATCCGTTCGGCGCAGGAGAACGCGATGTTCGCCATCAAGGAACAAAGCGGCAACGTCGATTTCCAACTGATGGGCGGCGGGCTGCTGGTGATCTGCGCCTTCTTTATCGTCGGCGGCCTGTTCGAGCATATCGTGCATATCCCTGGCCCGGTGCTGATGATCCTGTTCGCGGTGCTGTGCAAATACTGCCGGGTGATCCCGGCTTCGATGGAGACCGGCGCGCACAGTTTTTATAAGTTCGTCTCCACCGCGTTGGTATGGCCGCTGATGATCGGTCTGGGCATGCTGTACGTGCCGCTGGAAAGCGTGGTTGCGGTGTTCTCGGTCGGCTATGTGGTGGTCTGCGGCTCGGTGGTGCTGTCGATGGGGTTGGTCAGTTTCCTGATTGCGCCTTACCTGAAGATGTTCCCGGTGGAAGCGGCGATCGTCACCTGCTGTCACAGCGGCCTGGGCGGCACCGGCGACGTGGCGATCCTGTCGGCGTCCAACCGCATGGGGCTGATGCCGTTCGCCCAAATCGCTACGCGCATCGGCGGCGCTTCCACGGTCATTGGCGCGACGCTGTTGCTCGGTTGGTTAGTCTGAGTCCAGAGTGTGTTATGGATAGCCGGGGTTGGATTGCCCCGGTTTTTTTATACTTTTTTCGACATCGTGATAATGCTGATTATTACCTTGAAAATCATTCGCATGGCGGAAAATCCCTGTCACACTTTTGATAAGAAAAATCTGTTCTCGGTAAAATGTGTCTATTCTCTTCTCTTAAGGGATTATCGTTCTCATTCAGAGTGCCGATGGAAGGCGCCAGCGCATTACCGATATCCCCGTATTGATTCAACACCGGGCCGCTGCCGTTCAGGCAATCCGCCAGTTGGGGCATCACCCCGATTGAATTGACGAATATGGAGATAAGGTTATGTCATCAAGCAATGCTTCCGTTAAGGCCGAAGGCGTATTAGCCCTGCTGGGCGCTTATAAACCCGATGAAGACGACACCATTACCGTGCTTCATCCGTCGAAAACGTTCGAGAATGCCGGCCTGGAACTGGTGCGCGGCGATCGCAGTTGGCACGACAAGGGCGTGACCGAAAAGCCGGTCTCCCTGACCTACAGCTTCTGGGAAAAGGCGCCGGGCAATATGTCGAGCATGAGCATCAGCGGCTTCAGCAGCTTTAACGCGGAACAGCGCGAGCAGGCCAAACTGTCGCTGCAGTCATGGTCCGACGTGGCCAACATCACCTTCACCGAGACCAGCAACACCGCCGCCGCCAATATCAAATTCGGTCTGTTCGATTACAGCTCGCGCGGCTCCTATGCCTTTGCATATAACCCGGATTCATCGCCTTCGGTCGCCGGTCAAACCTGGTATAACGCCAAGAACCACACCTTCGTCAACAACCAGATCCATGAAAACGAGTACGGCCGCCAGACCTTCACCCATGAGATCGGTCATGCGCTGGGGTTGCAGCACCCGGGCGACTATAACGCCGCGCCGGGCGTCAGTATCACCTACGCTAAAGACGCGACCTACTTCGAAGACAGCCGCGCCCACAGCCTGATGAGCTATTTCAGCGAAAGCAACACCGGGCAGGACTTTAAAGGCGCGTACTCTTCCGGACCGTTGCTCAATGACATCACGGCGATCCAGCATTTCTACGGCGCCAACATGAACACCCGCACCGGCGACACGGTTTACGGTTTCAATTCCAACACCGATCGCGACTTCCTCACCGCCACCGGCGCGCAGGACAAGATAATCTTCACCGCCTGGGATGCCGGCGGCAACGACACCTTCGACTTCTCCGGCTTTGGCCAAAATCAGCGCATCAACCTGAATGAAAAGGCGTTCTCGGACGTCGGCGGCCTGAAAGGCAACGTGTCGATCGCGGCGGGCGTAACGATTGAAAACGCCATCGGCGGGTCGGGTAACGATGTGCTGGTCGGGAACGCCGCCGATAACGTGCTCAAGGGCGGCGCGGGCGATGATGTGTTGTACGGCGGCAAAGGGGCGGATCAGCTGTGGGGCGGCGCCGGCAAGGACACCTTCGTCTACTTCGCGGCGGATGAGTCGACGGCGGCGGCGCCGGATTGGATCCGCGACTTCGTGCGCGGCGAGGACAAGATCGATCTGACGCTGTTCAACACCGGCAGCGCCGACGGCATCCGCTTCGTCGATCAGTTCAGCGGCAAGGCGGGCGAGGCGAAGCTGAGCTACGATGCGCAAAATCACGTCAGCGATGTGGCGATCAACCTGGGCGGCGCCTTTGACGGCAACGATTTCCTGGTGAAAGTGGTGGGGCAGCCGCTGGATGCCGGCGATTTCGTGTTGGCGTAATGCAGGCAACAAAAATAGGGCGTTTTGGGCAAAAACCCGACAATTCCTATTAATTACGTCATATTAGCGTGACATAGTAGCGCGCAGAAGGCCGGGCTTGCATACCTCGGGCTTCTGTCGGATCGCCAACCTTTTCGGTTGGCGATTCATTTTCCGCCTTTCAGCATGTTGATGGCGGCGCCGAGCAGGATACGCCGTTCGATGTCGTTGCTCTCGGCCAGCTGCCGCGCCAGATGTTTCTCCAGCGTTTCCACCGACAGCGCCTCGCCGCGATGGCGCAGCTGCATCACGCTGTCGCCGATCAGGCGCGCGACTTCATCCCATACGGGTTTAATCTCCTGTTCCGAGAACGTCATGGCCTACACCTCGGTGGGTTGATTTTCGCCCAATGTAGCAGTTGAACTGCGGCTTCGCTACCGACGGCAAAAAACAGGAAGCATAAAAAACAAGCCATCAGTATTTCTTCTGGTTTTTGCGCTCAATACTGGCAATGTCGAAAAGCAGGAGAACACATCATGAACTGGGTCGAAACCTTCGCGGAGTACTACCGCCTCAGCCGCACGGGTGAAACGCAACATTGGCTGTGCCGTCGCTGGTTGCCACAGGGGGAAGCGCGTCTGGCCTATTTGCGCGAGTTACTGGAGCCGACCGCGGCGCCGCGGCGGTGAGCAGGGCGCCGGCGGTTGGCCGGCGTCGTTTTATGGGATTAACCGAACGCTATCGCCGCCCAACGCAACAGCAGCAACGCCAGGCAGATCAGCAGCAGCACCACCACCATTTTACTGAGCTTGTTGCCCATGCGTTTTGTCGCCACGTCGCCCTCTCTTAACTGAAATACCATCCGCCGGCGATGGCGATGAGCAACAGCGTCGCCAACGCGACGCTGTTGAGTAAATCGCTGAAGGTATCGTCAGCATCGAAATCGTCTTGCCGCATGTTGCCGCCTGGCGTTGCCATTGAGTGAATAATGTTCACAGTATGCGCCCCGTAGCGCTGAAGGCACAGCGAAGAACGGTAAAAACTCGTAAAGACGGCGCTGGCATAACGCGCAGTCGCGCTTGTGACGGATGCAGACGGCCGCCAATACGTTGTACTATCCTGTCTGCATTGAGGCATTTTTCCAAAAGGTATAATCATGGCGACGGCAATTCCACAGAAATACGAGCACCTTGAGCGCTGGGCGTTCGGCGATACCGAACAGCAGGCCGATGAAGTGGTGCAATTGATTTTGAACGGCACCAAAACGGCGACCTGCTCCAACCTGGACGGCGAGGGCATCCCACAGGCCGGCGATCGGTTCCTGGTGGTGGACGGCAAGGGAGAGCCGGTCTGCGCGGTTGAGCTGACCGCGGTGGAAATGAAAACGTACGATCAGGTCGATGAAGCGCACGCCTTTGCCGAAGGCGAGGGCGATCGTTCGCTGGCGCATTGGCGCAAAGAGCTGCAACGCTTCTTCGAAGAGTACGATCTGTTCTCGCCGGACATGACGCTGGTGCTGATGAATTTCAAAGTCGTCGACAAGTTCTAAACGGATGCGCGCCGTTCCCTACGAGTGCCAGTGGGCGAGCCCGGAGATGGCCGCCGATCTGATCGCCGGCCGCGCGACGCTGGCGCAAGACGAGAATTGGGCGCGCAGCGGCGCCCGCGATCGGGCGGAGTACGTCGAGTGGGCCAACCACGTGTGCGGCATGGCCTGCCTGAAAATGGTGCTGGGCCACCGCGATGGCGCAGCGCCGCCGCTGTTGGAACTGGCGCGCCGCAGCCTGCCTTATGGTGCCTATGTGCGTGAGAACGAGCGGATAAAAGGGCTGATTTACGCGCCGTTCGTCGAGTATGTGCGCGAGCAGTTCGCGCTGCAGGCGGAGGTGAAGGTGGGGTTGGCGGCCGCCGATGTGCCGGCGCTGCTTCATGAATGCCGCTACTTTATCGCCTCGGTGCATCCCGCCATTCGCCGGCCCGAGAGCATACCGCCGCAGCGGGGCGGGCATCTGGTGTTGATCACCGCCGCCGATGCGCAAAGCGTGACCTTCCATAATCCTTCGGGCGACAGCCCGGCGACGCGCGAGCGAGTACAGCTGTCACTCAACCGCTTCGCCCACTTCTTTGCCGGCCGCGGCATCGCCATCGCATAAAAAACGCGCTGTTTCTGATGAAAGCAGCGCGTCGTCAACCTACTGGATATATTTTCATGCCACCCGCATCACCCAGGCGTCCGTCTGTCGGTCGTAGTGTTGCTTGTACAGCAGCGACTGCTTGCCGTTGAGGATGGCCGGAATGCTGGTGTGTTCATCCCAGCCGTCGAGCTGCATGCACAGATCCGGATCGGACTTGCAGGGGATGCTCAGGGTGCCTGCACGGTCGGCGGTGGCGTGAAGATGCGCGTCATCGACCTCGAAGCTGCCAATTTTTACGACGGTTTTGCTCATGGGAACTCCTTGCTCAATGATGTGGTAGGAGGTTAGACCAGTCAGGTCATCGGTATGAGCATAGCCAAATGAGCAAAAAATGCCACATAAAAAATACACTCTGGCAACATTCGGCCGGGCGGCTAGCGGCTGCGCTAGTAAGTCACGACATAGCTGACGTTATCCTGATAGGTGCCGACCGGCACTTCGGTCTGCGCCGGATTGACGGCGGCGGTAAAGGGGATGCTTTGCGCCAGGCCAGTGCCGGTGCCGCTTTGCGCGTTGGTGCTGCTCCACACGGTGCTGGTATTGGGCAAATAGATCTGATACTGCAGGAAGTTGCTGGTGCCGCTGAGCATTCGCCGCCAGCCGGTGATCGGGTTGTTGCCGTTGGTGAAGTAGGAGCTGTAAGACTGGGATTTGGTGCAGGTCAGCGTGATGCTTTGGTTGATCGGATTGAATTGCCCCACTAAGGCCATGCTGCCGAAGTTGACGTTGTTGGCGGTGTTGATCAGGCAACTCTTGGTGATGACCGCGGTGACGGTCACGGTGCTGGGTTGATTGGTGCCGTCCCACCAGATGCAAAGCCCTATCAGGCCCAGGCCGCAGATATGGTAGTTCCACACCAGGTTGATGGTATCGGTATAGGTGCCGGCGCTGACGTTCGCGCCGA
The DNA here is from genome assembly GCF_052168495.1 of Serratia sp. CY52157. NCBI lineage: Bacteria > Pseudomonadati > Pseudomonadota > Gammaproteobacteria > Enterobacterales > Yersiniaceae > Serratia > Serratia sp. CY52157. The sequence goes on from NZ_JBJNMO010000001.1 coordinate 424,227, forward strand.
CGACGGTTTTGATATACACCGGAAAGTTGACGTTGGAAGAGATCAGGATCAGCGACAGCAGATTCAGCGAGCTGTAATCGATGGTCTGGCCGACGCTATACGGGTACTGGTAGTTCGAATCCGGGTAGATCAAATAAGAAATTTTATCGCCTGAGCCGTTGCCGTTCAGCAGAGCCATGTTGTTGGTGGTGGAAGCGATCTTGACCGTGACGGTGTTTTGCGTCAGCAAATTGAGCCCGAGCCCGGTGCAGTTCAGCCCCGCAGTGCCCTGGGCGCTTATCTGGCCGTTGTAGACGGCGAAGGAGTTGCTGCTGGGCAGGGTAACCGTGCCGTTGGTGGTGGCGCAGTCCGCCAGCGCGTGTTGTCCACACATCAACAGCAGCGCCGCCAAAAAGATTTTCACTTGCCGAGACATCATTCTTCTTCTCCGTGTGTTACTGGCAGACGAGAGGGCCGACGCGTTGCAGCCCCTGCGGGTTGGCCAGGCTGAAACTGACCTGGCACGGCGGGCCGCCGTCGGCCGGGATTACGCTTAATCGGTTGTATTGCTGCACCGGATCGATATAGGTCATGCCATCCCACCCGACGTAGCTTTGTTGATTGCCGCCGAGCACCGCCACCTGGCTGCCGTTGGCCAGCGGTTTGCCTTGCGCATCGACCAGCTCCACGTCGGCGGCGGACAGGCGCTGGACGGGGAATTCGACCAGGTAGCCGCTGTGATCGCGGATGGCGACGGTTTTTTCGACCGCCGGCAGGTTAACGTCCGCCGGTAAATTGAGCGGGTCGATTTGGAACTTGGCGTGGTAATACGAGGTGACGGTGGGCACCAGCAGATAACCTTTGTCGTTGGTGACGCCGATGCGCTGGTTCTCGTAGCTGACCGGAATGCCGGCGTAGCCGTCGGTCGATACCAGCGCGAAGGCATCGTTGATGGTGTTGGTGGCATAAACGCCGCCGTTCATCGCCACCAGAGAACCGCTGACTTCGCCCCAGCGGGTGTAGTCGTTACGGTTGCCATACAGCCCGGCGCGGGTTTCCAACAGCGAGGTGCGCCAGGTCACATCCGCCTGACGATAATCGCTGTTGCTGCCCTGGCCGCCGGCATAGGCCAGATTCCAACCGAAACCGCCGTCGGTCGGCGCGGCGCGGCTGTAAGCCACGCGTTCGCTCCAGCGGTTGCCGGCGTCGCGGGCGGTGCTGACGTTGGCGGTGCCCCAGGTATCGAACGGAATGCTGATCTGCAGCTGAGAGCTGTAACCGTCACCGCCAATCTCGCGGTTTGCCGAGGCGTACAGGCTGATGTTGCGCCACAGCGTCAGGCTGTACGACAGGTTGACCAGGCGAGTGCGCTGGCCGATGGAGTCGCGCACGTCGAAATAACCGGCGCCCAGGCTGCCGAAGCGGCTTAGGCCGATGCTGCCGGTCAGCTGATCGGTGCGGCGGCTCAGCCGATAGCTGCTCTTGTAGGTGGAAAGATCGCCAAAGTCCGCGCTGCGCAGCACCCGTTGAGCGTTGAGGCTGAAATACTGATTGCTGTAGGTGTAACTCAGGCTGGTTTGATCGCCGTGGCGGCCGGCGTACTGATACACCGGACCGGCATCCGGTTGCTGCACCGGTTGGCCGGTGACCGGATCGTAATACCGCGGCGTGACCGGAGGGGCGTTGAAAGCGTCGCGGCCCGCCTGGCTGTAGCTGTAGGAGGCGTTGAGCACCCCTAGCTGCCCGATGCGCACGCCGGCGCCGGCGCCGGTGACCGCCAACTCCGCCGCACCTTCCGCCCGCCCTTCGATCGTGAGCCAGTCCGTGACGCCGTAACGCCCGCTGCCGCTGGCCACCCACTGGCCGTAGTCCGCGGATCGGTAACCGTAGTTTTGGCGCAGCGCGCCTGCCGACAGGCTGAAATCGCTCAACCCGGCCTGCAGCAGCGAACTGGCGACATAGAACGGCACCGTCGTGCTGATCTGGCGGCCGAGCGCATCGGTCGTCACCACCGTCGCCTGACCGGCGCCGTTGATGTAGGGCACGGTATTCAGGGTGAACGGGCCGGGATTCACGTTGGCGGAGGTGTTTTTATAGCTGTTGATGTACAGATCGACGCTGCTCGGCACGGCGGCCTGGCCGGAGAACTGCGGCAGCGGGTAGGTAATGAGATCCGGCCGCGTGGCGAAATTACGCGCTACCTGCAGACCGCCGATGCGCACCGAACTGGTCCAGGGCAGCGAGCCGGTCGTGAGATCGCCGGCGGTATAGCTGAGCATGGTGTCGTCGTCGCTGTAGCGCCAGCTGCTGTCGTAGCGGATATAGCGATTGTTCTGCTGCGTGGCGGTCTCGCCGTTGAAGCTGCTGCGGAAAATGCCGGTGTTGGCGATAACGCCGAAGCCGTCGAACAGGCGCTGTTCGCTCCAGGCGGAAAAATAGCCCGGATTGCCGCGCCCACCGCTTTGGCTGATGTAGGCGTCGTAATTCAGCAAGAAGCCCAGGCTGCTTTGCGCCGGCAGCCGCTGCTCCGGGTTGGCGTCGCCGAGGGTTTGCCTGGGGAGCCAATCGTTGGGCACCGAGATCAGCAACTGCTGCGTTTCGCCGCTGTAGGTGACGTCGACCTTATCCAGTTGATCGACGGCGATCTCTTTCACCTGTTTGTCCGTCACCGGCAGGCCGGCATCGATCAGCTGCTGAGGCGTTAAATAGTAATGGCCGCCGCGGTAGGCGACCGGCACGACTTTGCCGGTCGGGCGGCCATTCACCACCGGCTCCAGATACAGCGTGGTATCCGGCATGCTGACGGCGCGGGGCGGCGGTGGCAAATCGTCGGCGGCGGCAGGCGGCGGGCACAGTTCTACCGCCATACAGAGTACGGCCAGGGCCAGCGGCTTGAGCTGCATGCCGCGTGAGGGCGATGGCGACATCCGCATCACCTGCGCCTCGGGCTCAGTAAGACGGGAGGGTTACGGGCTGTTTATTGTCGTTGACCATCGCCTGCAGCTTGCCGGCGGCAAAACTGCCCGACGGCGGCAGGGCGAAACGCATTTGCGAACCCGGCAGCACATAGCCCAGCAGCCCGTTGTTGAGCGGCTTGCCCTGAATGCTGACCTGCGACAGACGAGCATGCACGATGCCGTCATTGCGCACGTCGAGCCAGCGCTGGCTGTTTTGTTGCAGCAGCCGGTAGCTGAGCTTCGGCTGGTTGGCGGTGGCGTAGTCGCGCGGGTGTTCGAAGTCTTGCTTGGTCCAGACGCCTTTGCCGCTGACGAACAGCGGCACCGAATAACGCATCTGGAATTTCAGCCCCATCTGCGCGCCTTTGTCGGGCGCTGCGCCATCTTTATCTTTGATCGGCACTTCATCGACCAGGATGCGGTAAGCCCGCTCTTGTCCGGCGGCGGCCGGCGTCTGCTTGATCAGGCGAATCAGTTGGCGTTTGCCGGGGAGAATGGTGGCGACCGGCGGGCTGGCGAGCACCTCGCTCTGGTTGCGGTAATCGTCCTTACCGCCGGTTTGTTGCCAGCCCAGCACGCGAATTTGCATGTAAACCGGCTTGCTGTCGCGGTTTTCCAGCCACAGGGCTGTCGCCTGCTGGTTGTCTTCAATAACCGGATCGATGGGCCAAATCAGAATGGAGGCGGCGGCGAAGGCCTGCGGCTGGCCGGCTAACAACAATCCTGCCAGCAGAGGCAGGCGAAGCAGAGTAGTACGCATAATGTGATCCTTTTAAAAGCTCAATAACTCACCGTCACTAAGACCGTATCGTTGTAGGTGCCGCTGGTGGGCAAGGTGCTGCTCGCCATTAAACTGGCGTAGATTTTTATTTCCTGCGTACTGCCGGTGGAGGAGACGGTTTGGGCGGCGCCGCCGTTGCCGCCGTCTCCCCACAAAACGGCGTAGTTGGCATCCTGGTAGAGCTGGTAAATCAGCGTTTCCGAGGTGACCGAGTTCAACAGCTTGCGCCCGCCGGCGATGGAGCCGGACACGTTATTGCCGACGTTCAATCCCAGGGTGACGCTGAGCCCGGGGTTGCAGCGGATCAGGATCGAGCCGGCGCCGGCGCTCGAGACAATTTTTATCGGGCTGCTTAAAGACGCCACCTGGCCGAAGCTCATGCTGCCGAACGAGGTAACGTTGGTGACGCCGCTGCCGAGCACGCAGCCTTTGATGATCGAAGCATTGACCGTGAAGCCCTGGCTGACGGTATCGGCATGTGCCGCCGGAGCGCCAAGCAGCGCCGTCAGCAGCAGGGTGCGCAGCGTTCCGTTAATCACCAATTTATCGTCACCTGTACCGTGTCCGTATAAGTGCCCGTCGCCGGCGTCGCCTGCACCGGGATCATGCCGTACACCGGCAGCCAGACGCTTTGACCGGTGGCGGTCTGCGTCACGCCGGTGACGTTATCCCAGACGGTGGCGTAGCTGGCGCTGGTATACAGGTTGTAGTTCACGCGGGCGCCCGCCGCGCTTTGCAGATAGCGCGAAGCGGTATTGCCGCTCTGTCCGCCGCTGAGCAGCACCGTGTAACTGGTGCCGTTGTTGCAGTTGATCTGCAGTGCGCCGGCGTTCGCCTGGCCGGTCACTTTTATCGCCGTATTGAGGAAATAGACCGTGCCGAAGTTAAAGGTGCCGAACGTGGTGTTGCCGCCGCTGGTGGTGCCTGCGACACAGGATTTGACCAAGGTGGCGCTGACGCCGACCGTCGCAGTGCTGACGTCGGCGCGGCAAGCGCCTGCCAACGACAGCAGCATGCAGGTGACGGCCAGGCGCGTCATGCTTACCAGGTGACGGTCATGGTGACGGTATCGCTGTACGCGCCTGCCGCCGGGGTGGTGCCCGCGGCGGGCACCAGACCATAGACGATCAACGGGACCGCCGAGCCGGTGCCGGTGCCGGTCAGCACACCGGTGGTGCTGTTCCACGGCACGGCGTGGGCGCTGTCCTGGTAGAGGTTATAGCTGATGTAAGCGGGCACGCTGCTGGCCATGCGCCGCTGGCTGCCGGAGGCGTTGAGGCCGTTGTCCAGCGCCACGGTGTAGTTGGTGCCGGTGGTGCAGTTCAGCCCCAAGGTGCCGGTGCCGCCGCTGCCGGTGGCGCTGGCGGTGATGACGTTAGCCAGCGACGAGTAGGTGCCGAAGCTGATGGAGCCGAAGTTGTTGGTGGTGCCGGAGCTGTTGCCGCCGGTAACGACGCAGCCGGCGCCGATGGTTAAAGTGACGCCCAGCGTGCCCTGAATGGTGCCTGCCGCAAAGGCGGCGCCAGAGGTGCACAGCAGGGCCGCTGCCGAGGTTAATGCCGCCAGAGTCTTTTTCATCATGGTTCCTTGCCGTAGTAGAGAAGCCTGCCAAAAAGCCCGAAAAATGAGTCAAATGCATTAATCTATTTACAGATTAATTAATTAATAGAATAAGAACGGGAGAATGTCTTGCCGAAAGATTAAAAACTTTATTTATTTTTAAGCGAGATCGCAGGTTGAGTGCAGCGTAAACACATCAGGGGGAATTGTGTTTGAGATAACGAAAGGGTGGATAGGAATATTATTATATTGATGAATAACGGAGCGCCGTGGTGGCGCCCCGTGTCGGCAGGCATCACCAGGTCACGGTCATGGTGACGGTATCGTTGTACACGCCGGCGGCCGGGGTGGTGCCCGCGGCGGGCACCAGACCGTAGACGATCAGCGGGACCGCCGAGCCGGTGCCGGTGCCGGTCAGCACGCCGGTAGTGCTGTTCCACGGCACGGCGTGGGCGCTGTCCTGGTAGAGATTATAGCTGATGTAGGCGGGCACGCCGCTGGCCATGCGCCGCTGGCTGCCGGAGGCGTTGAGGCCGTTGTCCAGCGCCACGGTGTAGTTGGTGCCGGTGGTGCAGTTCAGCCCCAAGGTGCCGGTGCCGCCGCTGCCGGTGGCGCTGGCGGTGATGACGTTAGCCAGCGACGAGTAGGTGCCGAAACTGATGGAACCAAAGTCGTTAGTGGTGCCGGAACTGTTGCCGCCGGTGACCACGCACCCGGCGCCGATGGTCATTGTCACGCCCAGCGTGCCCTGAATGGTGCCCGCTGCGTTGGCTGCGCCACTGATGCACAGCAGAGGTGTTAACGAGAGCAAAACCAGCAGAGTTTTTTTCATCATGATTCCTTGCCATGTCAGAGAAAGTCCGCAAAAACGCCACCCAGAGCTGAGTTGCACGCATTTATTTACTTACATTTAAATTAATAGGATAAGAACGTGAAATTGTCTTTATCAAAGGTCAAAACTTTTTAATTGGCACAGGGCAAGCGTGCGCGGGTGAAATAACGTGATGGTGAAATGATTAGAATAATAACGAATGGCGATGGGAATATTGTTATCTTTATTTATCGCCGGGGAAAGCGGCTCCCCGGCGCCAGGGTGATTACAGGTGAAAATCCAGCGCGCCGTCGCGCACCAGCTCGCGCGGCAGGTTGTTCTTGATGCGGCTGCCGATGCGTTTGGCGATGCCCAGCGGTTGCCCCTGATAGGTGACGATGCACTCGTCACCCGCCGGCGGCTGCTCAGGGTAGAGATCGCGGCCGTGATACCACTCCTGGGCCAGCGCGGCGTCCAGCTCGAAATGCTGTTTGCCGTCGGCGCCCGCGAGGGCGATCGCCGCTTCGTGCTGCCAACGGAAACCTTTCGGGAAGCGCTCCGCCAGCTTGAGGCCGATACGCGAGAAGCGCACTTTGCCGAACAGCGGCTCCAGCTCGGCCGGGAAGAGCCAGATTTCCTTGTCGCGCTCCCACAGCCGGCTGTCATCGCCCCAGGTTAAGCCGGATGCGGCGGCGGCTTGGGCGATCAGCGCCGCCTCTTTGCCGGACAGCGGGCTGAACGGGAATTTACCGACTTTATAGGTCGGCTTCGCCAACGGCGCCACGGCGTGTTTTTTACGCAGGCGGGCGACGAAAAACCCTTCGCTGTCGTAAATCTGCGGGAAGACGTGCAGAAAGCCCTCGGCGGTCAACGCCTTGTCGGCGCCGGGGAACAGCTCACCCAGCGGCTCGATGCTGACCGCGTCGCCATAGGTGTCCAGCAGCCAGCGCACCACCTGCTGATTTTCCTGCGCATTGAGGGTGCAGGTGGAATAAACCATCACGCCGCCCGGCGCCAGCGCATGAAACGCGCTGTCGATCAGCTCGCGCTGGGTGGCGGCGATCTCGGCGACGCTTTCCGGCGACCAGTTGCTCATGGCGTCCGGATCTTTGCGCACCACGCCTTCGCCGGAGCAGGGGGCGTCGAGCAGAATGGCGTCAAAACTCTCCGGCAGCGCGGCGCCGAACACCCGGCCATCGAAGTGGGTCAGCGCCGTATTCTTCACGCCGCAGCGGCTGATATTGGCGTGCAGCACTTTCACCCGGCTGGCGGAGTATTCGTTGGCGACGATGCCGCCCTGATTATCCATCAACGCGGCTATCTGGGTGGTTTTGGAACCCGGCGCGGCCGCCACGTCCAGCACCCGATGGGGCGCTGCGCCGCCGGCGAACAGCGCGCTGACCGGCAGCATCGAGCTGGCCTCCTGAATGTAGAACAGGCCGCTCAAATGTTCGGCGGCGCTGCCCAATCGCAGCTCTTCATCGTCGCGCTCGATCCAGAAACCTTCCGCGCACCAGGGAATGGGTTCCAATCGCCAGTCGTAGTCCCGCACCAGCGCCAGGAAGTCGGTGACGCTGATTTTCAGCGTGTTGACGCGCAGGCTGCGGCGCAGCGGGCGTTGACAGGCGGCGATAAAATCGTCCATCGCCAGCTCGGCGGGCATGATGGCGCGGGTGGCGTCAAGGAAAGCGGGGGGCAGAAAAACGGCGGTGGATTTGGCCACGGGGCGAACTCTCAGGGTGCAATAAAGACAAGGGCGAGAGTTTATCACAAAGCGAAAAAAAACAGGGCCCGGCATTGCCGGGCCCTGAGGAAAACGCGAAAGTTAATCGCGCGGAATGGCGGTGCCCCAGGTTTTCCAGTCCTTCGGCTCTTCCGGATTCAGCAGAAAGTGCTTGTTCGGCGTCGCTTTCGGCGCCAGCGGAATAGTCGGCGGGGTGGCGAAGGCGATACCGCCGCGAATGAACTGCTGGAAGGTGCCGCTCTTGATCACGCCGCCGGTCAGGCCGAACTGCAGGTTGTAACCCGACGCCAGCCAGAACACGCTGTTGTTGCGCACCAGATGCTGGTACTTCTTGCTGATGCGCAGCGCGACGTGCACCCGATCGGACATGGCGCCGAGGTAGAAACCGGTGATGGTGCCGACCTCCACGCCGCGGAACAGCACCGGCGTGCCGATCTGCAGCGAGCCGGTTTCGGCCGCGTCGAGCACGACGCTCAGGCCATCGAGATAGCGCGAGTCGGTGATGCTGGCCTGCTGCAGCTCGAAGGTGCGCAGCTCGCGGCCGCGCCCCGGCTCCACGTTGATATAAGGTTGAAGCAGGGTATCGAGATTGCTGACGCCGGCGGCGGAGATCTCCGGCGACACGATCGAGAAGCGGCTGCCGAGGCGCGCGAAGGTCTGCACGTATTCCGGATACAGCACCGCTTTGGCCAACACTTCGTTGCGCTCCGGCGCCAGCTGCAGCGACTCTACCTGTCCGACGTCGATGCCGAGGTAGCGCAGCGGCATACCCGCCGACAGCTTGCTGGCGTCATAGGTTTTCAGCGTGATTTGGCTGCCCACCGCGCGGGCGGCGGTTTCGCTGGCGTACAGTACGCGGTTGGCGCCTTTGTTCAGCGTCACGCCCTGCAGGTTGTCGAAGCTGATGGCGCCTTTCAGCGCGCGGTTGAGCGGTGAAGCCTGCACCGTCAGGCCGCTGCCGTTGAGCTGCACCTTGGCGCCGCCTTCGGCCCAGAAGATGCTTTCACGGGTCAGCAACTTACGGTATTCCGGGCTGATGTAGACGTCCACCTCAAACTCGTTGGCCTTCGGCCGAACGTTAACGATCTCGCCCACCTGGAATTTACGATACAGCACCACTGAGCCGGCCTGCACGTCCGGCAGGCTGGTGGCGCTGAGGGTCAGGGTGGTGGAAGGGGCGTTGCCGACGATGCCTTCCTCGGCTTTTTCGCTGTTGGCGTACAGCGGGTACTGGCTGCCAGGCTCCCCTTTGCTGCCGGGGATAATGCGCACGCCGCCGTCTACCCACTCCTGCGCGCTGGCGCCGAGCACTTCCATGCCGTCTATCCCCAGCTTGACGTCGAGGCGGCTGTTGACCACGAATTTGCTGTCTTTGTGCAGCAGGCCGCGATATTGCGCATCAATGGCGGCGGTGAACACCACGCCGCTGGCGGTCAAGGTGCGGCTCAGGATTTGGCCGACTTTCACGCCGTGCACCACCAGCGGTTGCCCGACGTCGATGCCGTAGCTTTGCGGCGCCGTCAGCGTGACGGTCAACACGCCCGGCTGTTGCAACAGCGTTTCGCTGCTGTCCAGCACGTTGAAGCGCTGCTGCGGTTCGCCTTCACCCGGCACCAGTTCCAGCGTGGTGCCGGTCAGCAGTTGGCTGAGCTTGGCGTCGTTGAGGCTGATGCGCGGGCTGCGCATCACGATGCGGGTGCCGCTGCGCATCAGATCGACCACCGAAGGATCGATGGTCAGTTCACCGATGACTTTGCTGTCCTGTTGCAACGTCAGCTTGGTCAGGGTGCCGACCTGCAGCCCCTGGTACATCAGCGGCGTGCGGTTTTCACTCAAATTGTTGCCGCTCGGCAGATCCAGCAGAATATTGACGCCGCGCTGGCTGTGGGCCAGGTCCGGGTAAAGGGTATAGTTCTGATCGCCCTTGGCCTGCTGGCCATCGGCCGGCGAATCGAAGGCGATGGCGCCGTTGACCAGCGCCGCCAGGCTCTCCATCTGCACCGTGGCGCCGGACAGGCTGAAATCGCCCTTGAAGCCGGAGACATTCCAGAAGCGGCTGTTGCTCTTCACCAGGTTGGCGAAGCGGCGGTCGATCAGCACGTCGATGGTTACGCCCTTGTTGCCTTCGCTGATGGTGTAGTCATACACCTTGCCGACCGGGATTTTACGGTAATAGACCAGCGAGCCGCTGTTGAGCGAACCCAGGTCGTCGGCGTGCAGGTGAATCATCAGCTCGCCGGTGTTCAGGCGGTACTTCGGCTGGGTATCGAGCGCGGTGAAGTGGGTTTGCTCCTTGCCGCTGCCGGGCATCATGCCGATATAGTTGCCGCCGACCAGCGCATCGAGCCCGGATACCCCGGCCAGCGAGGCCTTGGGCGTCACCAGCCAGAACTGGGTGCCTTCGCGCAGCGAGTCTTCCAGATCGCTTTTGATGCTGGCTTCCACCACGATGCTGCGCAGATCTTTGCTCAGGCTGATTTTTTGCACCGTGCCGACCTCAACGCCCTGGTAGCGCACCGGCGTGCGGCCGGCGACGATGCCCGCCGCCGATTGGAAATCGATGGTGACGGTGGTGCCGCGCTCCTGGAAATTGTTATAGACCAGCCACCCGGCGATCAGCAGGGCGATGAACGGCAGTAACCAGAACGGTGAAATGCGGCGTTTGTTCTTGACCCGCGCTTCAGTCGGTGTAGTCGGCGTTTCCTGTTGCATGTGCATCCCAAATCAATCGGCTATCGAGCCATTCAACGGCAAGAATAGTCAAAATGACCGCCGAGCCAAAGTAAAACGCGGCCGGTCCCATAGTAAAAGATAACAGTTGATCGCGATTTACCAGCGACATCATCAAGGCGATAACGAACAGATCGAGCATCGACCAACGGCCGATCCAGGTGACCAGGCGCAGCAGACGGATGCGCGTCTTCAGGCTGTGCGAGGTTTTGAAGTGGATGCTCAGCAACAGCACGATCAGCACGATCACCTTGGTGAAGGGCACCAGTACGCTGGCGATGAACACGATGGCGGCGATCGGCACGTTGCCGGAGGTGGCCAATGAGACCACGCCGGAGAAAATGGTGTCTTCCAGCCGTGTGCCGTTGGCGTAAATGATGGAAATCGGCAGCAGGTTGGCCGGTATCAGCAGGATCATCGCGGCGATCAGCGCCGCCCAGGTTTTCTGCAGGCTGTAGGGCTGGCGATGGCACATCGGCACATGGCAACGCGGGCAGCGGCCGCGCGCGTCGGGATAGCCGGTATAGTGGCAGGACAGACAAATGTGCAGCGCCGTCGGCGGGCCTTCCGGCTGTTCCTGCGGATAGTAGCGCTCCCACAGCTGCTCCAGGTTGACGTGGATCAGCGTCAGGATGCTCAGCACCGTGAGTGACAGGTAAGCGATCAGCGCGCTGCCGGGCTGGATGTCGGCGTAATCCTGCACTTTGATCGCCGCCACCGCCATGCCGATCAGATAAATGTCCAGCATCACCCACTCTTTGAGTCGCTCCAGCATCAGCAGCACCGGGCGCAGGTTCATGCCGAGCGCATGGCCGAAACGCAGGTACAGCAGCGACAGCACCAGCGTCAGCGGGGCGCCGATGGTGCAAAACGCCACCATGCTGGCGGTGAGCGGATCGCCCTGGCGGCTCATCTGCCAGATGCCCTCCAGCAAACTGGCGTCGATGCGCGTGCCGAGCAGGCGGATGCTGATCAGCGGCTCGGTGAAGGCGAACGGCATCAGCAGCAGCATGGCGATCGCCATGGCGGTCAGGCGCGTCATCGACCAGTCGCGGCCGCTCACCACCTTGGCGTTGCAGCGCGGGCAATAGGCGGCCTGATTGCCGCTGAGCGGCGGCAGCACGAACAGCAGGTCGCACTCGCAGCAGCGTTGGTGGCGCGCTTTGGAAAGGGGGGCGGTGATCGCGTGTATTTTCATTTTTGACAAGTAGCTGCCCTTGAGCCCGCCGGAACTGTCAGCGTAGCTGAAAAATAAACCGGCCGCGTCACCGGCGATCGGGCGCCGGACGGTAAAACGAGGTAAACCGGGATTCTGAGCGGCAAACATACCCCGAGCGACGGGGTTTTGTGAAGCAACAGATGATTAACCTTGTGGCTATACGCATTTAATGCTTATTTTATAGGGCCTAAGCTTTGGGCTTCTGGCCATCTTCACTGTTTTAATGGTTAACACATGACAAAAGAACAATTCTACGCGGAATTAAAACGTGACCTGAGCGCGTTGCTCGGCGGGGAAACCAACTTTATCGCGGCGCTGTCCAACGCCAGCGCGTTGCTCAACGAGCGTCTGGATGACGTGAACTGGGTCGGTTTCTATCTGATGGATGGCGACCAACTGGTGCTGGGGCCGTTCCAGGGCAAGATCGCCTGTGTGCGCATTCCGGTGGGCAAGGGCGTGTGCGGCACGGCGGTGGCGGAAAATCGCGTGCAGCGCGTCGGTGACGTGCATGCGTTTCCGGGCCATATCGCCTGCGATGCGGCCAGCAACGCGGAAATCGTGCTGCCGCTGGCGGTTGGCGGCCGAGCGATCGGCGTTTTGGATATCGATAGCACGGTTTATCAACGCTTCGACGAACAGGACGAAGTGGGCCTGAAAGCAGTGGTGGCGGGGCTTTGTGAGCAACTGGAACAGTGTGACAGTGCGAAATATGTGACTGTGGCGGCAAGTTGATCGACGGTTAACGTGGCAATTACCGATGGCGTCATTATAATGACGCCTGTTCATGCCTGTGGCTTGTTGGCAATACCGTTGTAATCAGGAAATTTCATGGAAAATCAACCTAAGTTGAACTCTAGTAAAGAAGTCATTGCTTTTCTTGCCGAGCGTTTTCCGCTCTGCTTTAGCGCCGAAGGCGAAGCTCGTCCGCTGAAAATCGGTATTTTTCAGGATTTGGTAGAGCGCGTGCAGGGGGAAGAGAATCTCAGCAAAACGCAATTGCGTTCTGCCCTGCGCCTATACACCTCAAGCTGGCGTTACCTGTACGGCGTCAAGGTTGGCGCGCAGCGCGTCGATCTGGACGGCAATCCGTGCGGTGAACTGGAGCAGCAGCATGTCGATCATGCTCGCCAGCAGCTTGAAGAAGCCAAAGCGCGCGTTCAGGCACAGCGTGCCGAACAAAACGCCAAAAAACGTGAAGCCGCCGGCGAATCCGCCGATGCCGCTCCGCGCCGTCCGCGTCCAGCCGGTAAAAAGCCCGCTGCGCGTCGCGAAGGCGGAGCCGCGCCGGAAAACCGCAAGCCGCGCCCACAAACTCGCCCACAGCCCGCTCGCCAACCTCGTGCAGCCAAAGAGGAAAGCCAGCCGCGTTATGCGCCAGTCACGGATATCTCTAAACTGCAAATTGGCCAGGAAATCAAAGTCAGAGCAGGCAAGAGCGCGATGAATGCTACCGTACTCGAAATCGCTAAAGATGGCGTACGTGTGCAGCTCTCTTCCGGTCTGGCGATGATTGTGCGCGCAGAACACTTGCAGTTCTGATACGGAGGCCAACCCAGGCATGAACAAATTCGTCAGATTAACAGCGATTGCAGGGCTGCTGTGGGCGGGTGTCAGTTACGGCGCGGAAACAGCCAACATCCGCATCGGCCAACTGCCCCAACTGCAACAGGAACCCCAGCACGCTACGGTGAGTGAGCGCGTCACCTCGCGCTTCACTCGCTCTCATTACCGCCAGTTCGCCCTCGATGCGGAATTTTCAGGCAAGATCTTCGATCGCTACCTGAACATGCTGGACTACAACCATAACGTGTTGCTGGCCTCCGACGTGGCGCAGTTCGCCGGCAAACGCAATCAGGTTGGCGAAGAGCTGAAAACCGGCAAGCTGGACACCTTCTACGCGCTGTTCAATCTGGCGCAGAAACGCCGCTTTGAGCGTTATACCTATGCGTTGTCGTTGCTGGACAAGCCGATGAACTTCACCGGCAACGGCACTATCGATCTCGACCGCAGCAAAGCGCCGTGGCCGAAAGACAAGGCCGAGCTGGATAGCCTGTGGGATGCGAAAGTCACGTATGACGAGCTGAACCTCAAGCTGACCGGCAAGACCGACAAAGAAATCCGCGACACGCTGACCAAGCGCTATCAGTTCGCCATCAAGCGGCTGACGCAAAGCAACAGCGAAGACGTCTTCCAGCTGGCGATGAATGCCTTTGCGCATGAAATCGACCCGCACACCAACTATCTGTCTCCGCGCAACACCGAGCAATTCAACACCGAGATGAGTCTGTCGCTGGAAGGCATCGGCGCGGTGCTGCAGATGGATGACGACTACACCCTGATCAACTCGATGGTGCCGGGCGGTCCGGCGGCGAAGAGCAAGGCGATCACCGTGGGCGATCGCATCGTCGGCGTCGGCCAGGCCGGCAAACCGATGGTGGACGTGATCGGCTGGCGCCTGGACGACGTAGTGTCGTTGATCAAAGGGCCGAAGGGCAGCAAGGTGCGTCTTGAGATCCTGCCGGCCGGCAAGGGCACCAAAACCCGCGTGGTCACCTTGACCCGCGAGCGCATCCGTCTGGAAGACCGCGCGGTGAAAATGACCATCAAGACCGTCGGCAAAGAGAAGGTGGCGGTGTTCGACATCCCCGGGTTCTATGTCGGTCTGACCGATGACGTGAAAGTGCAGCTGCAGAAGATGGCCAAGCAGAACGTCAAGAGCGTGGTCATCGATCTGCGCACCAACGGCGGCGGCGCGCTGACCGAAGCGGTGTCGCTGTCCGGCCTGTTCATTCCGAGCGGCCCGGTGGTGCAGGTGCGCGACAACAACGGCAAAGTGCGCGAAGACGCCGACACCGACGGCGTGACCTACTATAAAGGCCCGCTGGTGGTGCTGGTCGATCGCTTCAGCGCCTCCGCCTCCGAAATTTTCGCGGCGGCGATGCAGGATTACGGCCGCGCGCTGATTGTCGGCGAGCCGACCTTCGGTAAAGGCACCGTGCAGCAGTACCGTTCGCTGAACCGTATCTACGATCAGATGCTGCGCCCTGAGTGGCCGGCGCTCGGTTCCGTGCAGTACACCATTCAGAAGTTCTACCGCGTCAATGGCGGCAGCACCCAGCGCAAGGGCGTGACGCCGGACATTCTGATGCCGACCGGCGTCGATCCGGCGGAAACCGGCGAAGCGTTTGAAGACAACGCCATGCCGTGGGACAGCATCAATGCGGCGACCTACAGCAAGACCGGCGATATGGCGCCGTTCGAGCCGGAGCTGCTGAAAGATCACCAGCAGCGCATCGCGCAAAATCCGGAGTTCCAGTACATCGCGCAGGATATCGCGCATTACAAGGCGCTGAAGGATAAACGCAACATCGTGTCCCTCAATCTGGCGGTACGCGAGAAAGAGAATCACGATGACGACGCGACCCGTTTGAAACGCATCAACGAGCGTCTGGAACGTGCGGGCAAGAAGCCGCTGAAATCGCTCGACGATCTGCCGAAGGATTACCAGGAGCCGGATCCGTACCTGGATGAAACCGTGCATATCGCGCTGGACCTGGCTCATCTGGAAAAGGATCAGCCCGCTCAGCAGCCGACGCCGGCCAAATAAGGCCACGGCTTTGCCTGTGAAAAACGCACCCTTGGGTGCGTTTTTTTTTGGTTGCGGCAAGCCCGGCTTAAGCCGGTTTCTTGCGGTGACGCAGCCCGAGCTGAATGCAGGAAACCACCACCAGCAGACAGCCGAACAGCGACAGCAGCAGCGGGATCTCATGCCAGAACAGCCAACCCCAGGCGATGTTGAACACGATGCCGATATAGCGCACCACCGAGACCACGATCAGGTTATCGGAAGAGAAGGCCTGGGTTAAGACGACCTGCCCCAACAGCGACACCAGGGCGATGGCGAGCAGAATGGCGAACTGATAGGCGTTGGGCCAAACGAACGCGTTCCACATCAGCGGCAGCGAGATCAGCGTTGCGATGAACAGGAAGTAGAACACGATCTCGTAGTTGTGGTGGCGCTTGCTGAGTTTGTTGACCGACAGATAGGCGATCGAGGCGAACACCGCGCTCATCACGCCGACCAGCGACGCCAGGGTATAGGCCGAGAAGTGCCACGGCCGCACCAGCAGCACGGCGCCGATGATGACCATCGCCAGCCAAAACGCGGTGCAGGCGCTGACCCGTTCACGCAGCACCAGCAAGGAGAGCAAAATGGAGAAAAACGGCGACAGATAGGCCAGCATGCTGGCGTCGGCCAGCGTCAGATGGGCGATGCTGTAAAAATAACAAATGAGATACAGCCCGCCCATGGTGCCGCGCAACACCAGCAGCGGCCGGTCTACGCGGCTGAAGGCGATGCGGTGGCGGTACATCAGCAGCAGAACCAGCACACAGCCGATGCTGCTGCGAAAGAACACGATTTCACCGGTGGGAATAGCATCGGAGATGGTTTTAACCAGCGCGTTCATGACGCTGAAAATCAATGAGGCAAAAATGGCCAGTAGCGCACCCTGATTCATGCTTGCCTCCGCCATTGTCGGTAAATGATGTCCGCCTGCTCGTCGCAGGTATCGTCCAGCAACGAGCGATGGCAATGCTCGGCGCCGATCCGGGTGACGAAGCGCTGCAGCGCCTGCTGAAAGCGGGCCAACAGACGCTGGGCGGCGGGCATCTCGACGTCAAGCCGCTGCGCCAGCAAGACCAGGACGCGCAGTTTGCGCACGTCCTCTTGCGGCACGCGCGGCAGGCGCCAGCGCCCCTGGACATCCTGGAAGACGCGGGCGACCCTGACGGCGGAAAAATCATAGTAGCGGCCCTGCGCATCCGGCTCGGAATAGGGGTCGACCAGCAGCGCGGTATAACGCGTAAACAGCGCATAGCATTGCTCCGTCGGCGCGAGCTGCGGGAATTGGTCAATCCAGCGGCGGCTCACCATACGGGGCGGAACCGGGTAGTTGTCGTCATTCAAAAAGCGCAGCAGGTTAATGGCCTCGATGCCGAGCCGGTTGAGCAACTGCTGGTAATCCTGCGAGAGCGCCAGCATGTCGGCGATCGCCTCGGGACAGATGGGGCCCTCGGGGTGGGTTTTATACAGGTACTGGATCGGCGCCTGCGGCTGGAATATCGCCTGCAGCGTGGTTTCGGCCAGCGCCAGCGGAGGATGAACATAATTGGTGATGCTGAAGCGCTCGGCGGCGAGCAGGCTGTTGCAGCGTTGGGCGTCAATGCCGTGACGCGCCAGCAGCGAGCAAAGCCAGTCGAGTTCGGCGCAGTCTGACCTTGCGCCTGCGCCGGCTAGATAAATCCGCTGCTTGAACGCCTTGGTGTAGGCGCGGTAAGGCTGTTCGGCGTTCTGGTATTTGGTGTCGGCGTAGTAGCTCGACAGGCTGATAACCTCGACGTGGGATTGCCCGGCCTCCTGCAGCAGGCTTTGCGCCATCAAGCCGGAGCCGATGGAGGGAGAGAGCAGGATCAGTGAGCGCAGTTGGGGCAACGCCGCCCATGGCACCTGTCGCAGCACGTCATGGTATTGATCGGCGGGGACGGCAAGGATCAGTCTGCGCCAGTCGCCGCCGACGAGCGCCAGATCATCGCAATAGCGGTCAATCGTCACCTGCGCATCGTCTTGGGTGCGCTGCGCCTTACCGGCGCCCGTCAGCCACAGGCTGGGTGTGTGCGCCAGATGTTGCTTCAGGCGGCGCCCTTTTTCGCTGGTGCGGTTGTACAGGCCGATGCGCGCATTGCCCGCGGTCTTGATGTCCGCAGCCAGTTGGATCGCCGCCGGGCCGGCGCCGAGGATCAGGGTGGGAAAGGCATTATTCATGGCGGTGAGGCTCCAAAATCAACAGATCGTACAGTGGGGTGGTGAGCGGTTTACCGCTGACGCGCCAGGGCGAGCCGGCGGCCTGGTGGTGGTAAGGGCAGTTGAAGATCGACTTGAGGCCATTGCCATAGCGCACCAGCAATTTGCCGCACTGGGGCAGCAAAGGCCGCAGCGCCTTCAGCAAACCCTGCTTGTCCGCCACCAGGGAGGCGATGATGATGTGATCGATATCGTTGCGCGTCAGGCCGTTCAGATTGTCGATGCAGGGCATCTGCTGCACCAGCCCCAGGTGGCGCGTGAGCCGGCGGGCAAAACGCTGGGCCGCCGGATCGCAATCGTAGCAAATGACGGTGGCGGAGAGCCTGGCGACCAGCGCCAGCGCCGTGGTGGGCAATGCGCCGCTGCCCACCAGCAGCACCCGTTCGCCGGGTTTAATGTCGGCGGCCGCGATCTCCAGCTGCAGCGCGCGGTCGAAACTGTTCAGGTAGGCGTTGGTTTGCGCCGGTTCCCGGCACAGCGCCGAGACGCGATGCTTTTCGTAGTCGCACAACGCGGCGTTGGCCGTCGCCCGCAGTTGGGTGATCTGCGCCGTTATCAAACGGTCGTTTTCCAGCTTTTGACGATAGGCCTGCAGCTGCGGTTCGTCGTTAAAGGCCTGCAGGCGGCTGAAACGACGTTCCAGCAGGGAAAAATGGCGCCGATCTTGCCGGGCGGAACGGTGAAGCTGGTGAATTTCCTGTTGCAAGCCGGCGAGTTGCGCCAGCATGTCCGCCTTGGTCAGAGTGTACATGGGGATTCTCCGTGTGCGTGTAACAGCTGTGTCGGCAGCAGATAGGGGTAGCCCTGCGGGCTGACGCCGTTTTCGATGCCGACGCCAAATACGCGAGACACCATCGGATGTCCCATCATCTGATGGGTATCGCCGTGGCAAACGACGCGTCCGTGCGCGAGCAGCGTGAGTGAGTGGCAATAGCGCAGCGCCAATCCCAGATCGTGGATCACCAGCAGCGTGATGCAGCGGTGGCGCCGGCCGTAGTCGGCGATCTGATTGAGCACGCGCAGCTGGTGGTGGATATCCAGCGCGCTGGTGGGTTCGTCGAGCAAAATGATCTGCGGCTGAGAGACGAAGGCCTGAGCCAGCATCACCAACTGTCGCTGGCCGCCGCTGAGACGGTTGAAGGGGCGATCGGCGAGCGCGGAAATGCCGCATTCCGTAAGCGCCTGCTCGACCGCATCGGTCTGGGCGGCGCTGATGCGCCAGCTCAACTGGCGTACCTTGCCCAGCAGCACCATGTCAAAAGCGGTCAATGCCGAATCGCAGCGATTAAGCTGCGGCACATAGGCGATACGGCTGGTTTTCGGATCGAGAGGGCGCTCGCGGTAAGCGATCTCGCCGCTGCACGGCACCATGCGGTTAATCGCTTTCAGCAGCGTCGATTTGCCGGCGCCGTTGGGGCCGATGATGCCGCCGAGCTGCGCCTCCGGCCAGCTCAATGAAACGTCTGCCAATAGCGAGCGGCGATGCAGCGAGACGCCGACGCGGGTGAGGGTCAGTTGAGTCATGGGCGTTTAACCTGTCGAGTGACGAAGTAAAACAGCACCGGCACGCCGATCAGTGCGATAACGATGCCGATGGGCACCACGCCGTTCGGCATCACCAGCTTGGCGACGATCGAGGCGCACAGCAGCAGCAGGCTGCCGCAGAGGGCGGAAATGCAGATCAGGTAGCGCTGATCCTCACCCACCAGAAAGCGGGCGAAATGCGGGGCGATCAGCCCGACGAACCCGATGGTGCCGACAAACGAGACCGAGGCGGCCGTCAGCAAGGTCGCCAGCAGAAAGGCCAGCTTGCGCAAGGCGCTGACATTGATGCCCAGCCCCTGGGCCTGCTCTTCGCCGGCGGACAGCGCCGTCAGCCGCCAGGCGAGCCGCAGACTGACGAACAGCGCGCACAGCAACACGACGCCGGTGATCGCCACGCCGTGCATATTGGCTTTGAGCAGGCTGCCGAACAGCCAAAAGACAATTTGCTGCATGGCTTCCGGCGAGGCCAGAAACAGCAGCAGCGATTGCAGCGACTGAAAGAAAAACAGCACCACGATGCCGCTCAACACTAATATTTGCGGCGTCATGCCGCGGCGTTGTCCCAGCAGATAGACAGGCACGCAAGCCAACAGCGCCATCAGCGAAGCCAGCAGCGGCGTGCCCAGCGCCAACGCGCCGCCCAGGCTGAAGCCGGTGAGGATCGCCAGCGCCGCGCCGAACCCCGCCGCGGCAGAGATCCCCAGCGTATAGGGGCTGGCGAGGGGATTGGCCAGCACGGTCTGCATCAGCAGGCCCGCCAGCGCCAGGCTGGCGCCGACCACCAAGGCGGTGAGCGTCATCGGCAAGCGAATCGACCAGAAAACCGCCTGATGCAGTGCGTTGCCAGGCGCAGAGCCGGGCCAAAGCATCCGCACGATATCCGTGAGGCCAAGTTGCGCGGCGCCGACGGTGAGATCGATGGCGGTCGCCGCCAGCAGCGCGCCGAGCAGCGCCAGCGTCAATAGCCCGCGGCGCAGCCTGCGCCGTCGCAAAAACGCACGTCCTGTGTGGGCCACGGTTATTCTCCTTGCCAGCGTTGCAAGAAGACGCCGTCCGCCTCTATCGGCAAATATTGATGGTAGAACTGCGCCAGATTGCGCGCGGGATCAACATCGGTAAACGCGGCGGGATAGAGCGCTTTTGCCAGATACTGGACAAAGATAAAATCGTAAATCGTGCGCGCGCCGCCATGGTAAAGCGCATAAAGACGCTGATTTTTTACCGCCGGCAGTTGCGGCCATCCCGCCCGCCGGGCGTATTGCGTCAGGCGCGTCTGTAGGGGGGCTGCCTGCGTGCCGTAGCCCATCGGCACGGCGTTCGGCATGTTTTCCCAGTCGCCACCGGCGAGAAAAATCACCTCGGGCCGTTGGGTCAGGACATAGTCGGCGCGCAAGGGGGAAGGGCTGCCGACGACGCCGGCGGCGATATTGTCGGCGCCGGCCAGCTGCAGCAGCGGCCCCCAGATCGATGCGCCATAGCTGCTGCCGTACTCGCCGGGGCCCTTGTCCCCCAGCTCAATGTAGGTGACCGGCGGCGGCAGCTGCGCCTGGCGGATGCGCCGCCGGGTATCCTCGAGACTTTGGCGATATTCGTCGGCCAGCCGTTCCGCTCGCTCGGCGTGGCCCATCGCCTGGCCCATTAACCGGATGCTGGCGAGCTTGACTTCAACGCCCTGATTGAAGTCGACGACGATGTAAGGAATGTTGAGCTGTTGCAGCACCGGCAGGTAGTTGGCGAAGCCGTCGAGCTGCCACTTCGCCAGGATCAGCAGGTCTGGCCGCGTGGTCAGCAGGCGTTCAAAATCGAAGCTCTGGTTATAGAGCGAACCGACATCGACCAGCTGAGCGAGCCGTGGCAGCGCCGCCTGATAGCGCGTCCATTGGCTGGCGCGCAACGCCCAGTCGCTTTTGGAGAAGGCGACGACCTGTTGATAACTCTCCGGGCCGTTCACCGCCAGAAAGTCTTCGTAGTAAAAGCCGATATAGGCGCGCTGTGCGGGGGCGGCCAGGGTAACCTGGCGTCCTTCAACGTCGGTGAGGTGAATTTCAGCGTGCGCGACCTGGCAGAAAAGCAGCCACGTCGCCAGCATCCAGACGATACGCGATAACATGATTGACATCCCTTTACGATTAATTGTGATGTTATAATGTAACAATTAATCGCGAGATTCAAACTTTCGTCGCCGCTGAATCAGG
This sequence comes from Serratia sp. CY52157, assembly GCF_052168495.1. NCBI lineage: Bacteria > Pseudomonadati > Pseudomonadota > Gammaproteobacteria > Enterobacterales > Yersiniaceae > Serratia > Serratia sp. CY52157. The sequence continues at coordinate 445,611 of NZ_JBJNMO010000001.1, forward strand.
CGGGGCATGATGAAACGCGCTGAGCGGATATTGGCCTATAAAGCGTGAGGATAACGGTTCTCGTTGTCATGGCGTGCGGGCAAAGAAATTTTTCTGCAAAATCCCTCCGCCTTGCGCAACAATCGTTTACAATTTGCCAAATCCCGGTCGCGCGTCGTTTTTGTAAAGTTTCGTATTTTTAGTAGGTTAATGGCGCGCAACTCTTGAAACTGTGACGAATGCCCATACGATCCAGGGTATCTGGACAGTGTTTTGTTAACATTTATGAGGAAGTAAACATTTTATGATGCGTATAGCTCTGTTCCTGCTCACCAACCTGGCGGTGATGTTGGTTTTCGGGCTGGTGCTCAGCCTGACAGGAATCCAATCCAGTAGCGTTCAGGGCCTGATGATCATGGCCGGTCTGTTCGGCTTCGGCGGCGCTTTCGTGTCGTTGCTGATGTCCAAATGGATGGCGCTGCGCTCCGTGGGCGGGGAAGTGATTGAACAGCCGCGTAACGAAACCGAAAACTGGCTGCTGGAAACGGTGCGCCGTCAATCGCAGCAGGCGGGCATCGCCATGCCGCAGGTCGCTATCTACCACGCGCCGGACATCAACGCCTTCGCCACCGGCGCACGGCGCGACGCTTCGCTGGTCGCCGTCAGCACCGGCCTGCTGCAGAGCATGAGCCGCGACGAAGCGGAAGCGGTTATCGCGCACGAAATCAGCCACGTCGCCAACGGCGATATGGTGACCATGACCCTGATCCAGGGGATCGTGAACACCTTCGTCATCTTCATTTCGCGCCTGATCGCACAGGTTGCCGCCGGCTTCCTGGGCAACCGCGACGGTGAAGGGGAAGGCAACGGCAACCCGATGATTTACTTCGCCGTGTCGATGGTGCTGGAACTGGTGTTCGGCATCCTGGCGAGCATCATCACCATGTGGTTCTCGCGTCACCGCGAATTCTATGCCGACGCCGGTTCCGCCAAACTGGTGGGCCGCGAGAAGATGATCGCCGCCTTGCAGCGTCTGAAAACCAGCTATGAACCGCAGGAAGCGGGCAGCATGATGGCGTTCTGCATCAACGGCAAATCCAAGTCGTTCAGCGAGCTGTTCATGTCGCACCCGCCGCTCGACAAGCGCATCGAAGCGCTGCGCACCGGTCAGTACCTGAAGTAATCGGCTGAATGAAATGAAAAACCCCGGCTTGCCGGGGTTTTTTTATGGCATGCCTGAACCGCTATTTCAGCGGCGGCGACGGATTCAACAATGAAATTCGGCAATGAATGGGGTGAGCGCTTCACCGAAGTTTGCGGGCGTTAATGCCGTGCAGCAGCGCCCGAAGTCCCTGAAGCCCACCTGCAAACCGCGTCTTTCGGCCTCTCAGCCTGGGCAGGCGCGGTGCCAGATCACCCGGTGAGAGGGCAAGCCGCATCGGGCCCGGTCACGACCGCCTGTTTGGCTTTGTAAGCGCATGTTATATGCTTTGGCACAATGACATTTGTCCCTGAGGCCCTATGAAAATCAACCACCTTCCCTTACTCAACGGTGATGAGGTGTCGGCGCGCCTGGCCGCATTGGCTGGCGGTGTCGCCGATGCGGTTGCGGAATTGTTGAACCGGCATGATGACGATGATGAGCCGCCGGCTATTCGCTGGCATTCAGGCGATCTGCGCCAGCCGGCGTTTTTCCCCGACGAGCACGACGGCCACGATTACGATTACCTGATCGTGGACGGCGATGTGATCGTGGAGGGATGCCTGGCGGTGTCACCGCAGCGAGAGGACGGCGGCATTGTCGTGCTGGGGCGGCTGCAGGCGGATACGCTGATTTGCTGGGGCGGGCTGGTCGTGCGTGACGATGTCCGCATACGCCATGCCTATTGCAGCTCAGGAAACGACGGCGCGTTCGTGGTGGGGGGAGACCTGACCGCGCTCACCCTGGTAGAAACGGGGGAGTTTATCCATGTTCATGGCGATCTCGACGCGCGATGTCTCGCTTCGTTGCAGAACTTCGTTCAGGTTGACGGAGAAACGCGCTGCGACTGCCGCATCGACAGCGCGCAGTCCGAAGATCTGATAAAGCGCATGTTCGCCCCCGGCCTGCTCAAGGCCTTCGAGGGGATGGATAACGACGGCCAACGCCTTGTTGGCTGGTATCCGGATGACGACGCCTATTTAGCCTGTTTACGACAAGGCCGCAGCCCGTTGAGGTGCGGCGACTGACGCCTGGCCTGCCATGCTCCCGGTACCGCACCCGACGCGGCCCGGCCGCCAGTGCTGGCCCCGTCGGTTTTACAATCGATGAGGGCTCGGCTCTTTTATGTGCGCTATTTCACCTCGCGGCTGGGCTGCGCCGTTTGCGTCGTCGGTTGAGTGATGCGCAGGCTGCTGACGGCCGCCGCCAGGGTGGCGAACACCCCAGCCAGGATCAGTGAAGCGTGGGTGCCGGAGGCTGGGAACAGGTTGAACATCAGCGCCACCAGCGCGGCTCCCGAGGTTTGTCCCAGCAGACGGGCAGTGCCCAGCATGCCGCTGGCGCCGCCGCTGCGGTTGCGCGGCGCGGCGGAGATGATGGTGTGGTTGTTGGGCGACTGGAACAGGCCGAAACCGGCGCCGCACAGCACCATGCGCCAGATGATGTCCATATTCGACGGCGCCGCGGGCAGCAGCGCCAGCGAGAACAGCCCGAGCGCGAACACCGCCAGCCCGATGCAGCCCAGCAGGCCGGCATGCACGCGTTCCACCAACCGGCCGGCGATCGGGGCCATCACCACGATCGCCAGCGGCCACGGCGTCAGCAGCAGCCCGGTCGCCACCTCGTCGCGGCCCAATGCGCTTTGCAAGAAGAACGGCAGCGACACCATCGCCAGCATTTGCGCGGCAAACGAGCAGATTGAGGTGCCCATCGACAGGGCGAAGATCGGAATGCGCAGCAGATCGACCGGCAGCAACGGAAATTCCTGGCGCAGCTGGCGGCGCACGAACAGCGCGCCAATCGCCAGCAGCGCGGCGATCTCGCTGAAGATCAGCGTCAGGCTCTGGCCCTGGGCGAAGCCGCTGATGGCGGTGATCAGCAGGCCGAAGGTCAGCGCATTCAGCACGGCGCTGGTGGGATCGAAACGGCGGTTATCGCTTTTTTGGCCGTTGGCCGGCAGGAATTTCATCCCCAGCAGCAGCGCGACGATGCCGATCGGCAGGTTGATGGCGAACAGCCATTGCCAGGACGCGACCGACAGGATAGCGGCCGCCACCGTCGGCCCGGCCGCCGAGGAGCAGGCGACGATCAGCGAGTTGATGCCCATGCCGCGGCCGAGAAAACGCTGCGGGTAGATGATGCGGATCAGCGCGGTGTTGACGCTCATGATGGCGGCGGCGCCAAAGCCCTGCAGCACGCGGGCGATGGTCAGGGTGAGCAGCGAGTCGGACAGGGCGCAGAACAGTGAGGTGATGCTGAACACCAGCAATCCAGCCTGATAGATGCGGCGATAGCCGACCAGATCGCCGAGCGACGCCAGCGACAGCAAAGAGACGGTGATCGCCAGTTGATAGGCGTTAACCACCCAGATGGAACTGGCCGGACTGGCGTTGAGATCGCGCGCGATGGTGGGCAGCGCCACGTTGGCTATCGCGCCGTCGAGCACGGATACGGTAATGCCGAGGGCGATGGCGAGGATCGCCCCATAGCGTTGCGGGACGGGGAGGCCGTCGGAACAAGGACGCATGCAGGTCTCAGCGGTATTTATTCAGGAGAGTATTATCATGCTAATCATATTCGCCTGCGATTGCATGCCCCTTGTCCGCTTAATTGTAAACGGCGGTGAGCGGCAGGCGGTTATTCATTTGGCTTCAATCGCTTAGCCTTCAGCTGCGTTGCGCGTCGCGATCTGTTCCGATTATACTGAAACCCTTGTTTAAATTTCCTGAAACAAAACCGTTAAGTAGGGTATTCGCCATGGCTAACGCAGATTCAGACAAGCAACCGGATGCCGTCTCATCCGTGATGAAAGTGTTCGGCATTTTGCAGGCGCTCGGCGATGAGCGCGAGATAGGCATTACCGAACTGTCCCAGCGGGTGATGATGTCTAAAAGCACCGTCTACCGGTTTCTGCAGACCATGAAAGCGCTGGGTTACGTTTCACAGGAGGGCGAGACGGAAAAGTATGCGCTGACGCTCAAGCTGTTCGAACTGGGCGCCAAATCGTTGCAGAACGTCGATCTGATCCGCAGCGCCGACGTGCAGATGCGCGAGCTGTCGAATCATACCCGTGAAACCATCCACCTCGGCGCCCTGGACGAGGATGGCATCGTCTACATCCACAAGATCGACGCGATGTACAACCTGCGCATGTATTCGCGCATCGGCCGCCGCAACCCGCTGCACAGCACCGCCATCGGCAAGGTGCTGCTGGCCTGGCGCGAGCGGGATGAGGTGGCGCAGATCCTGTCGCAGATTGAATTTACCCGCAGCACCGAGCATACCCTGACCAGCGCCGCCGAACTGTTGCCGGTGCTGGATCGGGTGCGTGCGCAGGGATACGGCGAAGATGCCGAAGAGCAAGAAGCGGGGATCCGCTGCATCGCGGTACCGGTCTTTGACAGGTTCGGGGTGGCGATCGCCGGGCTGAGCATCTCTTTCCCGACGCTGCGCTTTTCCGAAGCGGCGCGGGAGGAGTATGTGGCGTTGCTGCACGTCGCCGCCCGACGCATTTCTGAACAGCAGGGCTATCACGATTACCCGTTCTGACCTGCGTTTCGATGAACAAGGCGCCTTGCTGTTATTTCGCGCTGGGCGTCAGCCGCTGAGAAATCCGCTCCAGCACCAACATCAGCAACAGCGTGGCCGCCACCAGGATCATGGTCAGCGTTGCGCCATTGGCGATGCTGCCGCGATCGGTCAGGCTGAAGATCGTGACCGGCAGCGTCGCCCAGCTCGGCGGGTAGATCATCATGGTCGCGCCCAGCTCCCCCATCGACAGCGACAGGCTGAGCGCGAAGGCGGAGATCATGTAGGGGGCGATCATCGGCAGGGTGACGTGGCGCAGGCGAAACAGCGGCGAAGCGCCCAGGCTGGCGGCGACGTTCTCGTAGTCGTCAGGCAGCCGGGTCAGCCCGGCCATGACGTTGCCGAAGGTAAAGGCGGAAATCAGCACGAAGTGGGCGGCGGGCACGATCAGGAAGGTGCCGTTCATCTGCAGCGGCCCCTGGCTGAACGCCACCAGCATCCCCAAACCGATAGAGACCGAAGGCACCGCGCTGGGAATGAAAAACAGCGTGCCGAGCAGCCGTCGGCCGCGTTCAGGCACGTGGCGCAGCGCCAACGCCGCCCAGGTGCCGCACAACAACGCGAACAGGCTGGCGCTGAAACCGATAGCCAGACTGGCGATCAGCGCGTCCCAGGAGGCGCCGCTGAACGCCTGGCGGAAGTGGCTGAGGGTGAAGCCGCTCGGCAGCACGCCGCTCCACTGTTCACTGAGGCTGGACATCAGGATCACCGCCAGCGGCAGGCAGAAGAACAGGGCGAACAGCGTGACCGCCAGTGTGCAGGTCAGGGTGCGTCCGGTGCGAGACCAAATCAACATCGTCAGTTCCTCAGCCCGGCGCGCGCCGCGGCGTAGCGGTAAAGGGAGAACAGCCCGAGCGACAGCGCGATATTCACGACGGCGATCGCGCAGGCGACGGCGTAGTCCGATTCCAAAATCGCTTTGGCGTAGACCATCATCGGCAGCGTGGTGACGCCCTTGGCGCCGATAAACAGCACGATGCCGAACTCATTGGTGGTCAACAACAAACACAGGCTGCCGCCGGCCAGCAAGGCCGGCAGCGCGGCCGGTAAAATCACCTGGCGCACCACCCGTCCCGGCCGGGCGCCGAGGATGCTGGCGGCCTCGAGCTGGCTGCGGTCGATCTGTGACAGCGCCGCCATCAGTGGGCGCATCACCAGCGGGGTAAACACGGTGATTTCCGCCAGGATCACCCCCCAAATGGAGTAAAGAAAATCCACCGGCGGCAGGGTGAAACCAAAGGTCGCCATCAGCGTGCCGTTCAGCAGGCCGGCGGAACCGTAGATGAACGTGAAGGCCAGCGTGATGAGGAAGGTCGGCATGGCGATAAAGGTATCGATCACCCGGGCGATCAGTCGGCTGCCGGGGAACGGCGTGAACACCAGCAGCAGCGACAGCAGGGTGCCGAGCACCAGGCAGCCCAGCGTCGCCAGCAGCGCGATCTGCAGCGTGTTGAGAAGGGCGCCGACAAAGCGGCGTGATTCGAACGCCTGTTGCAGCGCGGCGGCGCTGAACAGCCCCTGGTCGTCGGTAAATGCCTGTTTGATGATCAACGCCAGCGGGTAGAAAAACAACGTCGCCAGCGCCAGCAGCGGCAACAGGATCCACAGGCGGCGCGGCAAACGCAGCCGCTGGGCCGGGCGAGTAAGCGTAGAGTCGGTCATGTCAGTCCTCGATCAGTACTGCATCGTCGGGGGCGAAATAGAGCGGCACGCATTCGCCGATCTGCGGCATCCGGCTGCGATGGGTGGTGACCACGCGCAGAGGATGGCCTTGAACGTCGAACTGCAGGTGCGTCAGTTCACCCTGCCAATGAATATCGCGCAGCGTGCCGATAAGGCAGTTGCTACGCTGGGCGTCGGCATCGAGCGCAATATGCTGCGGCCGGATGCACAGCAGCTTGTCGAAGCCGCGTTGTGCGCCGTAGGTGAAACAGCCGATCACTTTGCCGGCGCAGCTGACGGTGGTCATGCCTTGCCCGGTGGTGGTCTCCAGCGCGGTGGCCGGCAGCAGGTTGGCGCGGCCGAGAAACTCGGCGGCGAAGCGGTTCGTCGGATGGTGGTACAACGCGCGGGTTTCGCCGTGGGCGATCAGGTGGCCGTCGCGCATGATGCCGATCTTGTCCGCCAGCGTCAGCGCTTCGCCCTGATCGTGGGTGACGTACAGGATGGTCAGATCCGGCAGCTCGCGGTGCAGGCGGGCGATCTCTTCCACCATGCTGTGGCGGATTTGCGCGTCCAGCGCCGACAGCGGTTCATCCAGCAACAGCACTTTGGGGCGCACCGCAATGGCGCGGGCGATCGCCACCCGCTGTTGCTGGCCGCCGGAAAGCTGGCTGGGATAGCGCCTGGCGTAGGCGGACATGCCGACGATGGCCAACGCTTCTTCGACGCGCTCGGCGGTCAGGCCGCGCGGCTTGCCCTGGGCGCGCAGGCCGAACGCCACATTGTCTTCGACGCGCATATGCGGAAACAGCGCATAGTTCTGCACCACCATGCCCAGGCCGCGTTCATAGGGCGGCACGTCGGTGACATCGATATCGCCGATGGCGATGCGTCCGGCGGACGGCTGCACGAAACCGGCAATCGCTCGCAGTACGGTGGTTTTGCCCGAGCCGGAGGGGCCGATCAGCGCCAGCACTTCGCCGGGCGCGATGGTGAGCGTCAGGGGTTTCAGCACTTCGGTGCCGCGGTACGACACGCTGACGCGGTCGAGCTGAATGCCCGACGGCCCGGCGATGTCCCGGCTGTTATCCCGCGCCTCAGCGCGGGAAGCGAGAAGAGAAGGCATGGTCAGCGTCATTCTGTCACCTTGTGCCAGCGGGAAATGTCGGCGGACAGGCTGCTCACCACCTGATTCCAGTCCGGCGCCCAGATATCCACGCCCTGCAGCGCAGCCTGCGACTGCCTGAAGTTATCGTCGGTCGGGGTCACGTCTTTACGCACCGGTATGCCGTAGGAAATGGCGCTGACGCTGCTCTGCGCCTCTTTGCTCAGCAGGAAATCGATCAGCTTTTTGCCGTTGGCGCTTTGCGGCGCGCCTTGCACCAGGCCGATGTAGTAAGGCAGCACCAGCGTGCTGCGCTTGCCGTCCGGCCCGGCCGGCCAGAACACCTTCACGTTCGGGTTGCTGCGCATCTGCGCCAGGTTCATCTGCAGATCGCCGTTGGCCACCAGCAGCTCCCCTTTATTGACCAGCGCGGTCAGCTTGCCGGTGGAGGCGGAAGGGCCGACGTTGTTGCTTTGCAGCTTGCCGAGGTAGTCGAAACCGGCGTCTTTGCCGCCGAAGCTGTGGAACGCCTGCAGCATCACCGCAGTGCCGTCGCCCGCCTGGCCCGGCGTGGAGTACTGCAGCTTATTGCGGAACTGCGCGTCCAGCAGCTGTTGGTAGCTGGCGGGCGCCTGCGGCAGCAGTTTGGCGTTATAGATGAAGCTCAGGTAGTTGTTCACCAGCGGCACGAACTGCGGCTGCGCATCGGCGATTTGCGCGGCAGCCTGCGGGGTAAAGTCCTGCAGCAGTTTTTCCGCCGCCGCGCGTTGAATGAACGGCGGCAGCGTCACGAGCACGTCGGCCTGCGGGTTGCTGCGCTCTTTCGACAGGCGTTCCACGATGGCGCCGGAGCCGCCTTCGACGTACTGCACCTTGACGCCGGTCGCCTGGGTGAAGGCGTCGAACTGCGTTTGATACCAGCTGTGATCGCCGTCGTGCAGACCATCGGCGGAGTAGACGGTCACCACCGCCTCGGCGGCCCAGAGCGGCGCGGAGCCGAGTGCGATGGCGGTCATCACGACCAGTCGAGAAAGTTTCATAGCTTCAGCCTCACTGTTACGGGTTAATGCGAAACTGGTATACACCAGATATGCGGCCACGCTAATCGGCGAATATGACAAACAAATGAAATCAGCAAAATATCATTGCCGGGAACGGGGAGGACGACGCGGGAGAGAAAGGCGGGCCTGCGTGCGCAGGCCCCGTTGGGCAGGGGGTTAAAGCGTATCGACTTCGATGCGCAGGCTGTCGTGGCGCCAGTATTCGATATCGAAATCGAGAATGCGGCCGTGCTGATCGTAATTCAAGCGGCGCAGCAGCAACGCGGGCAGGCCGACCATGGCACCCAGCGCGTTGGCGGCGCGATAAGGCAGGGCGGTCGGGTAGAACGACAGGTGCATGTTGCTGTAAATCAAATCGTAATGCTGCTGATAAACCTCGGTCAGGCTGCCGTTGAGATCGTGGCTGAGCAGTGCCGGCACCCGTTGCGGCAGGCAGTGGTTCTCGCAATAGCAGATGGCGCGGCCGTCGGCATAGCGCACCCGGCGCAGCAGATACACCTGATCGAACGGTTCGAGCGCCAGCGGCTGCATCACGTCGAGCGGCACCGTGGTTTTTTCGCCGGACAGCAGCGCGGTGCGTGGCGTGCGCCCTTGCTCCTGACAGAGACGGTGGAAGTTGGTGTTTTGCGTCGGATCCAGCCACAGCCGCTCCGGCGTGACGAACCAGCCGCGACGATCGGCGCGGTAGATGGCGCCGGTGGCTTCCAACTGCGCCAGGCTCTCGCGGATGGTGACGCGGGTGGTGGAGAAGATGGCGCACAGCTCGCGCTCCGAAGGCAGCTTGTCGCCGGCCTGCAGCGCGCCGCGGGTGATGCGCGCCTGAAGCTGATCCTTGATCTGCAGATAGTGGGGCATATCGCCCGGATGTTCTTTCATTTCATCTCGCTATGGCATCGGCCTGGCATTCCGGCCCGCTTATTATACATAGCCAGATGAATTTTTTGTTTCACCGCGCTTTGCCGTTTGACCTGGGAAGGAATTTGCCGCCACAATCAGCGCAATCTGGTATAGACCAATAGGTGAATAACATGTCCGACCGTAACTACCTGCTGTTGACCCCCGGCCCGTTGACCACGTCGAAAACGGTGAAAGAGGCGATGCTGTATGACAGCTGCACCTGGGATGAAGATTACAACCTCGGCGTAGTGCAGCGCATTCGCCAACGGTTGGTGGCGCTGGCGACGCCGTCCGCCGGCTATACCTCGGTGCTGTTGCAGGGCAGCGGCAGCTTTGCGGTAGAGGGCGTGCTGGGCACGGTCATCGGCCCGCACGACAAGCTGCTGATCGTCAACAACGGTGCCTACGGGGCGCGGATGATCGAAATGGCGCGGCTGATGGATATCGACCACCACGCGTTCGACTGCGGCGAGGTGAACGAACCGGACGTGGCGGCGATGGAGGCGGTGCTGAAAAGCGATGCGCGCATCAGCCATATCGCCATGGTGCACTGTGAAACGACCACCGGCATGCTCAACCCGCTGCAGAAGGTCGCCGGTCTGGCGGCGCGCAACGGCAAGACCTTTATCGTCGATGCGATGAGCAGCTTCGGCGGTATCCCGCTGGATGTGGACGCGCTGGGCATCGATTTTCTGATCAGCTCCGCCAACAAATGCATTCAGGGCGTGCCGGGCTTTGCTTTCGTCATCGCCCGCCGCAGCGAACTGGAGAAATGCGCCGGCCGTTCGCGCTCGCTGTCGCTGGATTTGTATGCCCAGTGGCGCTGTATGGAAGACCAGGCCGGCAAATGGCGCTTTACGTCGCCGACCCACACCGTGCTGGCCTTCGCGCAGGCGCTGAAAGAGCTGGAACAAGAGGGCGGCATTGCCGCGCGCCACCACCGCTATCACGCCAATCAGCGTCGGCTGGTGGCGGGCATGCGTGAACTGGGCTTTGAGACCCTGCTGGACGATGCGCTGCATTCGCCGATCATCACGGCGTTCTATTCGCCGAAGGCCGACACTTACCGCTTCGCCGAGTTTTATCAGCGCCTGAAGCAGCAGGGCTTCGTGATTTATCCCGGCAAAGTGTCGCAGAGCGACTGCTTCCGCATCGGCAACATCGGCGAAATTTATCCGCAGGATATCGAACGTTTGCTGGCGGCCGTCGGGCAGGCGATGTACTGGAATCAATAAGGATTGACCATGAAACAGATCAAGGCAGTGATCCTCGACTGGGCCGGCACCACGGTGGACTTCGGCTCCTTTGCGCCGACGCAGATTTTCGTCGAGGCGTTCAAACGCACTTTCGATATCGACATCAGCCTGGCGGAAGCGCGCATTCCGATGGGGCTCGGCAAATGGCAACACATTGAGGCGCTGGGCAAGTTGCCGGCGGTTGACGCGCGCTGGCGGCAGAAGCTGGGCCGCTCGATGAGCCACCAGGATATCGACGCGCTGTATCAAGCGTTTATGCCGCTGCAAATCGCCAAAGTGGTCGACTTCGCCGATCCCATCGAGGGCGTGCCGCAGGTGATTGCCGCTCTGCGTGAACAGGGCATCAAAATCGGCTCCTGCTCCGGTTATCCGCGCGCGGTGATGGCGGTGCTGGCGCCTGCCGCGGCGCAGCGCGGCTACGCGCCGGATTACTGGGTCGCCACCGACGATCTCGCGGCCGGCGGGCGACCGGGGCCGTGGATGGCGTTGCAAAACGTGATTGCGCTGGGCATCGATGCGGTGACGCATTGCGTGAAGGTGGATGACGCGGTGCCGGGCATTGCCGAAGGGCTGAACGCCGGGATGTGGAGCGTCGGGCTGGCGCTGTCCGGCAACGAGTTTGGCGCGACCTGGCAGGAGTATCGCCAAATGCCGCAAGGGGAGATCGAGCGCCGCCGCACGGCCGCCGCCGATAAGCTGTACGCGGCGGGCGCGCACTATGTGATAGACACGCTGGCGCAATTGCCGGGTGTGATCGCCGATATCAACCGGCGGCTGGCGAACGGCGAGCGGCCGTAACGACCGAACGCAGGGCATAAAAAAACCGGGGATCATCCCCGGTTTTTTCGTTCGCGGAAGGCGTTAACGGTGAGCCAATTCGACTTCGTCTTCGCTGTCCATCACGGCTTTGTCGGTTTGCTTCATCAGTTGGCTGGTGATGGTGCCCGCCGCCATGGAACCGTTGACGTTCAGCGCGGTACGGCCCATGTCGATCAGCGGTTCGACCGAGATCAGCAGCGCGACCAGCGTCACCGGCAGGCCCATCGCCGGCAGCACGATCAGCGCGGCGAAGGTGGCGCCGCCGCCCACGCCCGCCACACCGGCGGAGCTGAGGGTGACGATGCCGACCAGGGTGGCGATCCACACCGGATCCAGCGGGTTGATGCCGACGGTCGGCGCAACCATCACCGCCAGCATCGCCGGGTAGAGGCCCGCACAGCCGTTCTGGCCGATGGTGGCGCCGAACGACGCCGAGAAGCTGGCGATGGATTCCGGCACGCCCAGGCGGCGAGTCTGCGCTTCCACGTTCAATGGAATGCTGGCGGCGCTCGAGCGGCTGGTGAAGGCGAAGGTGATTACCGGCCACACCTTGCGGAAGAACTTCAGCGGGTTCACGCCGGTGAAGGCCAGCAGGATGGCATGTACCACGAACATGATGGCCAGGCCGATGTAGGAGGCCACCACGAAGCTGCCGAGCTTGACGATGTCGTGAATGTTGGAGCCGGCGACCACTTTGGTCATCAGCGCCAGCACGCCGTACGGCGTCAGCTTCATGACCAGACGCACCAGCTTCATCACCCAGGCCTGCAGGGTATCGATAGCCACCAGCACGCGCTCGCCTTTCGGCTTGTCGTCTTTCAGCAGCTGCAGCGCCGCCACGCCGAGGAAGGTGGCGAAAATCACCACGCTGATGATCGAGGTCGGGCTGGCGCCGGTCAGATCGGCGAACGGGTTTTTCGGGATGAACGACAGCACCATCTGCGGCACGGTCAGATCGGCCAGTTTACCCACGTAGTTGGTCTGGATCGCCGTCAGGCGCGCGCTTTCCTGCGCCCCCTGCACCAGGCCTTCGGCGGTCAGGCCGAACAGGTTGGTGACCAGCACGCCCACCAGCGCCGAGATCAGCGTGGTGAACAGCAATGTGCCGATAGTCAGAACGCTGATTTTGCCCAGCGAAGAGGCGTTATGCAATTTGGCGACCGCGCTCAGGATAGAGGCGAAGACCAGCGGCATGACGATCATTTGCAGCAGTTGCACATAGCCGTTGCCGACAATGTTGAACCAACTGATGGATTCTTTCAGTACCGGGTTGTCGGCGCCGTACACCAGCTGCAGCCCCAGACCGAACACCACGCCGACCACCAGGCCGACCAGCACTTTTTTCGCCAGGCTCCATTGCTTGTGGCGGGTTTGCGCCAGCAGCAAAAGGAGCGCGACAAACACCAGCACGTTAATCACGAGCGGAAGATTCATCCCCAATATCTCCAATAATCTTTCTTATATAAAAACGACTACGCACCATTAGGTGTGTCGCGATGTAAATATCGTAACAGTTTGCCGAGGGGCTCACTTATATCCAAATGGAATTTAATATAGCTTTTTGTGTGATTTTGTTCGTTTTATATACGCATGGGTGATGAGTTGAGCGATTTTTTGTGATCAGAGTCTAATATTTCTGATTTGCTCTACGTAGGATTGCACCGGGAGGGTGAAATCACCTTGCCAGCAGATGGCAAACGCCACCAGGCAGAGGCACAGCACGCGCTCCAACTGATTGCCTTTTTGCGAGTTGAGCAGCGGCAGGCGAAAACGCCAGCGGCACGGCCACAGCAGCGGCACACCGGCGGGGGTGAGCATGTCGGCCAGCAGATGGCTGAAGTAACCGATGATCATGGCGTGCAGCGCGTCGGCCGGGATCGGCCAACTGCGCGGCACATCAAGCTGAAACAGCGCCATGCCGCCGGCGATCGCCAGCAGGCTGTGGGTGAAACCGCGGTGGCCGAAGGCGCGGGCGATGGGAATGGCGATCCAGCGCAGACGCTGGCCCAGCACCGACTTGGGGTGATCGATGTCCGGCAGCAGTGAGGTCAGCAGCGCGGCGGGTATGATGTGCCACCAGTCGCCGGTAGCCAGCTCTGGCGTCACTTCCGCCTTCTTGGCGAAGATCGCGCAAGCGACAGAGAATATAAGGTGTCCTTCCGCGGTCATGCTGTTGCGATTCCGACTGGTAAACTGTTAATTTATCCAGTATATGGGAAAATTCCCAGTAGTGGAAGCAGTTACCCTGTAACCAATTGTTTATTTTTCCCTGTTTTACAACGGCTTGTTACGGCAATGGGTAACAAAGCATCGATTTTGACGGGCGAGAACAAAAAGCGGGCGATGGGGGGCGTATGGCGGTGAGAAAAAAGGACGGTTGCTCGGCGTGTGGCGGGAGGAAGCGGCGGCCTTGAACCGCGCTGCGTGGCAGTGACAACGCGCCGCGGGCCGTCGCTTTCCCTGCCATGCAGCATAATGAGAACGTCATGCTAATTCAATAAAATGAAACGGTGTTTCGTTTATTTTGCGGTGCGGATCCCTTTTATGACGCAGAGCGGCAAACCCAGGGCGCCGATGGCCGGCGCCGCAGGTCAGGCAAAGTGGGCGGGGGTGAGCTGTTCCAGGGTGTCCAGTTTGTGGTCCGCCAGCGCCCAGCGCGGATCGTGACGGTATTCGGCTGCCGGGATCACGATGGAACGCATGCGTGCGGCCTTGGTGGCGATCATGCCGTTAAACGAGTCTTCCAGCGTGATGCAGCGCAGCGGATCGCTGCCCAGGCGTTCGGCGGCGATCAGGTAGACCTCCGGATGCGGCTTGCTGTACGGCAGGTATTCGGCGGAAACCAGCTGATCGAAGTAATCCTCAAGCTCGAACATCTTCAGCACCTGCCGTTGCATGTGCAGCGGCGAGGCGGAGGCGAGACCGATGTTCAGCCCCTGGCGGCGGCACAGCTCCAGCGCCTGCTGAACGCCCGGCAGCAGCGGGCGCGTCTCGTGCACCAGCTCGATGGCGCGCTCGATAATCCGCGCCGACACCTCATCAAGCGAAACCCCTTGCCACGGCATCGCCTGATACCACATCTTCACCACCAGATCGATGCGCAGCCCCAGCGTGTCCGGCAGCTTGTGACGGTCGGACAGATCCAAACCCAGCGCGCCGAAGATATCCAACTCAGCCTGCAGCCACAGCGGTTCCGAGTCGATCAACAAGCCGTCCATATCAAAAATTGCGGTTTCAATGCGTTGCGAATAAGCCATTAACGGTTAACTCCTGCCGGCGCGGGTGAATGTGCCCGACACTTTATCATCGCCGGTGACGAGACTAAAACCTTTGCCTGCGCGTTTGGCTTTTGCCAAAACGCAGGATATTCCACACCTCGCGCAATTTTAGCCACCAGCGCTGGTGTTGACGCTCGGTGACCTGTTGCAACATGCGTGCGTAGTCCAGCACCAAACCCGGCGTCCAGGTCATGCTTTCGCCGCGGCTGCGCAGTACCGCCAGCATCCACAGGTTGGGATCGAGCACCAGCAACAGAAAGCGGCGCCACAGATGTTTATCGCCCAGCACGCCTTCCAACGCGCTGTCGAGCGCGCCGATGACCGTGGTGGAGCAGTTGCGCCGGGTCAGATTGTAGGTGGCGTCCTGCCGATAACGCAGCCAGAATGCGCGCAGCGCCGCCGGGTTATAGCGGTAGAATTGAATTTTCTTGTCCGGGGGGCACCAGGTGGCGATCTCGCCCGCCAGGTCGGGCAGGAAACGCCCGTCGACGTTGTTCTGTTCGCCGGCATGCAACAACTGGCGGAAATCCTGAACGGAATGGCTGATGTCGTTGAGCGGGTAGTGACTGATATACACATCCGGCGCGAGCGCCAGGGCGGCGTGACCGGTGGAGATATTGCCGCCGCCGTCAACCGCCGCGATGTATCGGTCGACGATATAACGCCGGCGCGGATCTTTAGCCGCACCAATCGGTGTCCAGACATACACCGTGAGCGGCGCAGTCTTATCCTCCGGGTGCGGTGGCTGCCGCGCGGGGTGCTGATTCAGAGAGAAGCTTGTCAGTCTCCGGGCGATACGCAATAAGGCCCAGCCGGAAAGCACCATCATCACGCCGAGGCAAAAGGGCACCGTCATCCGATGCGGCGCCGGCCAGCCGACAAAAATCATCAACGAAAGCAGGATCTCGCCGCTGCCCGCCAGCGCCACGCCTTTCCATCGACTGTGTTGAATCACCGTGGAGGAGGCGATGCGCACGGCGCCGTCAAGCAGCAGCGCGCTGCCAAACACCACGGTGGCGACGATGTTATCGTCTGCGGGCACGTCCAGCATTAAAAAGGCCATAAAGACAAAACCCAATCCTTTCAGCAGCACTGGCCTGCTGGCCGAAGAGCCGATCACCAGCGCGGCGGATACCGCCACCAACCCCTCCAGCGCCAGGATGACCGCCAGCGCATCCAGCGCCAGCACCGACCGGCCATCCTGCAGTATGTCGAACAGCATCAGCGCCCCTGCGGCTATCCACAGCCAACCGAACAGCACCAGCAGACGGCGCTGACCGTGCAGCGCCTGCGCGCCCAGCAATAAGATAATCAGTCGAATCATGGCGGCCTCTGCCCGAATGGATAACGTTATCTCTTCAATGATAGTGTGCCGGCGCGGTTAAGTTTTTGATTTCGACTAATTCGGCTAAGCTTGTAGCACAGCGGGAGTGAAGAAAACGGTGGGCGAGTTTCGCCAACAGCAGGTAGACTTAGCCGATTCGGTTACGTCGCTAACAAGGGGAACACATGACGTATCAACAGGCCGGGCGTCTCGCCATTTTGAAACGCATTCTCGGATGGGTGGTTTTTATCCCGGCGTTGCTGTCGACGCTGATTTCCGTGCTGGGTTTTATCTATCAGCACAGTGAAAAAACCAAGGGCATCAACGCGGTGATGCTGGATTTCGTTCACGTGATGGTGGACATGGTGCGTTTCAACACGCCGTTCCTGAACCTTTTCTGGTACAACTCACCGGTGCCCGACGTGGATAAAAGCCTGTTCAGCGGCGCCAATCTGATGTTCATCATCATCTATATTCTGATCTTCGTCGGGCTGGCGCTGCAGGCTTCCGGCGCGCGCATGTCGCGTCAGGTCAAGTTCATCCGCGAAGGGTTGGAAGACCAGATGATCCTGGAGCAGGCCAAGGGCAGCGAAGGGCACACGCGCCAACAGCTTGAGGAGCGCATTACGCTGCCGCACCACACCATCTTCCTGCAGTACTTCCCGCTGTACATCCTGCCGATCGTGATTGCGGTGATCGCCTGGTTCGTGATCCGCCTGTTGGGGCAGTTGGCCGGCGCGGCCTGAACCATGAACGGGGCGCCGCTCGGCGCCCCGGAACGTTATGACGCTTCGGGCTGCAACAGCGCCTCCACCGCGCGTTGGGCAGCCACCAAATGCTGGCCGCCGAACAGATTGCTGCGGTTGAGCAGGTAGTACAGCTGATACAGCGGCTGGCGTTCGATAAATCCGGCCCCCAGCGGCCACACGCTCTGATAGCCGTCGTAGATCTGCGGCGGCAGCTCCGGATACAGCGGCAGCATCGCCAAATCGCACTCTCTGTCGCCCCAGTAGCTGGCCGGATCGAACAGTATCGGTCCGTTGGCGGTCATCGCGCAGTTGCCCGGCCACAGGTTGCCGTGCAGCAGGGAAGGCTGCGGCTGGTGGTGCTGCAAGCGCAGATACACCCGATCGACGATGTCGTCGATGTCGCCGAAGGTCATGCCTTTTTCCGCCGCCAGCTGCAGCTGCCAGCCGATGCGTTGCTCGGCGAAGAATTCCGACCAGCGGCGTTGCCAGGCGTTGGGTTGCGGGGTGGTGGTCAGATCGCTGTCGAAGTCGAGACCGAACTGCGGTTGCTCGCTCCATTGGTGCAGATGTGCCAGTTGTTGCCCCAGGCAGTAGGCGCCATGGGCGTCGAGGGGTTTCAACTGCTGATACTCCAGCAGCAGGAAGCTGTAGTCGCGATCGCTGCCGACGCCGTACACTTCCGGCACCCGCACGCTTTTGCTGCGCGCCAGCAGCGCCAGCTGATCGGCCTCGGCGGTGAATATCGGCAGTTGTTCACGGGCGTCGCATTTCACGAACACCTCGTTGTCACCGTAACTCACGCGCCACGCCGGGTGAATGTCGCCCCCGGGCAGTTCAATCCTTTCGCGTATCTCTGCGCTGCCAAGATGTTCACTTAACAGACGGCTAACGGCTTGCCACATGGTATTTCCCCCTCTGTGCTGCCTGATAATTCATTAGGTTAGCGTCTTTCCCGTGGTGAAAACACGACGCGGCGCACAGCCGGCGTCAAAGGCGGCGATTTTTTCAGCATCCCGCCAGCTCACAGTATATACCCTATTGATTAATTTAAGCGCAATACCGGTTGCAACTTGATGACAACGGATAAGGGGGCAGAGGAAACAGGATGCGGCGGAGAGCGCCGCCGCATCAGAGGAGGGCGTTTAACTGTCGCCCAGGGCGGTTTGGTTACGCTGTAACGGACGCAGTTTACCGTACAGTAAGGCGATAACGAACAGCACGGCCTGTACAATGACGATGCAGGGCCCGGTTGCGCCGTCGATGTGGAAACTGATCAGCGTGCCGAGCACGCAAGAGAACACCGACACCACCGTCGCCACCATCAGCATGCGATCGAAGCGGCGGCACAGCATAAAGGCGATGATGCCGGGGGCGATCAGCATGGCGATCACCAGGATCACCCCCACAGCCTGCAGCGAGGCGACGATGGTCATCGCCAGCAGACACAGCAGCCCGTAGTGCAGCAGCTTGACCGGCAGGCCAATCACCCGCGCATGGTGCGGATCGAAACAGTAGAGCATGAAGTCTTTGCGTTTAAGCAACACCACCGCCAGGGTGAAGCCGGCGATCAGCAGGGTTTGCTTCAGCTCGCCGTCGGTGATGCCCAGCATGTTGCCGAACAGAATGTGGCTCAGGTGCTGGTCGGTGTCGATGCGCGAGAACAGCACCAGGCCGAAGGCGAACATGCCGGAGAAAACGATGCCCATCACCGTGTCTTCTTTCACCCGGCTGTTCTCTTTCAGGTAGCCGGTGGCCACCGCGCAGAAGATGCCGGAGAGGAAGGCGCCGATCGCCAGCGGAATGCCGATGACGAACGCCACTACGATGCCGGGCAAGACGGCGTGCGAGATGGCGTCGCCCATCAGCGACCAGCCCTTGAGCACCAGATAGCAGGAGAGCACGGCGCATACCACGCCGGTGACGATGGCGGCGACGATCGCCCGCTGCATGAACGGGTAGGCGAAGGGTTCGCTGAGCAGTTGGTAGAGCGTGTCCATCAGCGGCCTCCGGTTGGTGACTGTGCTACGCGACGTTTTGCCGCCAGCAGGCCGTGTTTCGGCGCGAAGCAGAACGCCGCCAGGAACACCAGCGTTTGCAGGGTGACGATCACCCCGCCGGTGGCGCCGTCGAGGAAGAAACTCAGGTAGGCGCCGATGCCGCTGGTCAATGCGCCGATGATGATGGCGATGATCACCAGCCGGCTGAAGCGGTCGGTCAGCAGATAGGCGGTGGCGCCCGGCGTGATCACCATGGCGATCACCAAAATGGCGCCGACGGTTTGCAGTGCGGCGACGGTGCAGGCGCTGAGCAGGGTGAAGAACAGGATCTTCAGCTTCAGCGGCGACAGGCCGATCGACACCGCGTGGCTTTCGTCAAAGAACACCGCCAGCAGATCTTTCCACACCAGGCACAGGATCAGCAGCGAAACGCCGATGATGATTTCCACTTGCAGCACGTCTTCGTCGGCGATGCCGAGGATATTGCCGAAGATGATCGACTGTACGTTGACCGAGGTGGGGTTGAGCGACACGATCAGCAGGCCGACGGCAAAGAAGGTGGAGAAGATAAAGCCGATGATGGCGTCTTCGCGCAGCCGGGTGATGTGGCGCACCAGCGTCATCGCCAGCGCCGCCAGCATGCCGGTGAAGAAGGCGCCGGCGGCGTAGGGCAGGCCGAGGGCATAGGCGCCGGCCACGCCGGGCACCACCGAGTGCGACAGCGCATCGCCCATCAGCGACCACCCTTTCAGCATCAGGTAGGCGGACAGAAACGCGCAGGCGGCGCCGACGATGGCGCTGACCCAGATGGCCTTCACCATGTAGTTATAACTGAAAGGTTGCAGCAGAAGGTCCAGCATCAGGATTGTTTCTCCCTGGCCTGACTGTTGGCAGGCGGATCGCTCTTGGTGTGGCCATAGAACACCGCCGGGCGTTCATCGTCGGTCAACACCGTGACGGTGCGCGGATCGTTGTCGTCGTGCAGATCCGGGCCGGAGAGGTTGATATGGCGCAGCACGCCGCCGAACGCCAGCTCCAGATTGCTCTGGGTGAAGGTGGTTTCGGTCGGGCCGGCGGCCAACACCGTGCGGTTGATGAGGATCACCCGATCGCAGAACTCCGGCACGCTGCCGAGGTTATGGGTGGAAACCAGGATTAAATGCCCCTCGTCGCGCAGCGAGCGCAGCAGATCGATAATGGCATTCTCGGTTTTCACATCCACGCCGGTGAAAGGCTCATCCAGCAGCAGCACCGTGCCCTGCTGCGCCAGGGCGCGCGCCAGAAACACGCGCTTCTTCTGACCGCCGGAGAGTTCGCCGATCTGCCGGCCGCGCAGCTCGCTGAGGCCGACGCGCTCCAGCGCCTTGTCGACCCGTAAGCGATCCTCGCGCGACGGAATGCGCAGGAAATTCATCTTGCCGTAGCGGCCCATCATCACCACGTCTTCCACCAGCACCGGGAAGTTCCAGTCGACGTCTTCGGTTTGCGGCACGTAGGCGATCAGGTTCTTTTTCAGCGCGTCCGCCACCGGTTTGTCGCTCAGCGACACCCGGCCGCTGGTGGGCTTGACCAGCCCCATGATGCTTTTGAACAGCGTCGATTTACCGCTGCCGTTAACGCCCACCAGCGCGCAGATAGAACCGCCGCTCAGGGTAAAACTGGCGTTATGAATGGCGGTGTGCCCGTTGTTGTAGGTCACGGTGACGTCGTCCACGCTCAATTCAGGGCGGACAAACAGCTCATGGGTCATTGATCGAATCCTTTGGCGATGGTTTGCACGGTGGTGTTAAGCAGATCGATATAGGTCGGCACCGGGCCATCGCGGGTGGACAGCGAGTCCACGTACAACACGCCGCCGTATTTGGCGCCGGTCTCTTTCGCCACCTGCCTGGCCGGCTTGTCGGAAATGGTGCTCTCGCTGAACACCACCGGAATATGGTGGGCGCGCACCGCGTCGATCACCCGGCGGACCTGTTGCGGCGAGCCTTGCTCATCGGCGTTGATCGGCCACAGATAGACTTCTTTCAGCTGATAGTCCTGCGCCAGGTAGCTGAAGGCGCCTTCACTGGTCACCAGCCAACGCTGCGCGGCCGGAATGCGCGCCAGGCGTTCGCGCAGCGGGGCGTCCAGCGCGCCGATTTTCTCTGCGTAGGCCTTGGCGTTGCGGTTGTAGGTTTCCGCATTGGCCGGATCGTGCGCCACCAGCGCTTTGCGGATGTTTTCGATATATACCAGCGCGTTGCTCGGTGACATCCAGGCATGCGGGTTCGGGTTGCCGTTATAGGGCCCTTCACGGATTGGCAGCGGGGTGATGCCTTCGGTCACGACCGCCGCCGGCACCTGCTTGATGTTCTCGAAGAAGCGCTGGAACCAGCGTTCCAGGTTCATGCCGTTCCACAGGATCAGGTCGGCGTGCTGCGCTTTGACGATATCGCGCGGGGTGGGCTGGTAATCGTGGATCTCGGCGCCCGGTTTGGTGATGGATTCCACGACGGCGGCGTCACCCGCCACGTTCTGGGCGATATCCTGAATGATGGTGAAAGTGGTCACCACGCGCAGCTTTTTTTCCGCCAGCGCGGGTTGGCTGACCAGAGCGGCGCCGAGCAGCAAACAGGCGAGCGTGAAGGGGCGTAACAGTGCGGCAGCGCGGGGAGGGCGACTGCGACGAAAAGCGCAAGTTATCAATGGCATGATGACGTCTCCTGGTTCAAATGAAAATGATTATCAATATCAATTGAAGCGAAGTCAAGCGTCACTTGCCCACCGCCGGCGGGGCTATTTCTCCAACTGAAAAATAATACCGTCCGGGGAGTTATAGCATTTTATGTATCAGTATGTAACCGCTGAAGGTAGTCCTTACAGGTGCAGATCGCCACCTCCGGCTGTTTTCCCAACGCCAACTGCCCGAACCCCTGCGCCAGTCGCTGCACATCCTCTTGATCCAGAACGGTTATGAACGCAAAACTGTTGCTGCCGAGCTCATGATGAACGCCATTTTCGTCTGTCACCGACGTGACAAAACCTTCACGGGTCAATTGCCCGGTCAGCTTGGCCAGGTCGGTCAGTCCCGCTTCCTGATAGCGAAAAGTCACCACAAAGCAGCTTGTTGCAGATTGACTCATAAATCACCTCTTGGTATATGGATAGCTTGAGATTAGTCCAAAAAATTACTGCAGGTGTCCTTACAAGTTGTATATGCTACGCAACTCATTGAAAGGAGTGAGGGATTCTGTGAAAACAAAAATAGGTTGCCTTACGGCAATTTTGCTTTTGTCGGGGTGCGCCAAAGACCCGCAAACGGCGAGCAATATTTCAGGCAGTGGCACAACGCGCGGCGGTTGGTTAAAACCCCCTCCGCAGGCACCGGTAAACCGCACAGGCACCCCGGTTGCTTATAACGATTACATTCGTCAGGCCGCCAGCAACTACGGCGTCGACGAAACGCTGATTAAAGCGATTATTCAGGTGGAGTCCGGGTTTAACCCGAACGTGGTCAGCACCTCGAACGCAGTGGGATTGATGCAGCTGAAGGCTTCTACCGCCGGCCGCGACGCCTATCGCATGAAAGGACGAAGCGGGCAACCCAGCTCGCGTGAGCTGAAGGATCCGGCGGTCAATATTGATCTGGGAACGGCCTATATCAATATTCTTCAAAGCCAGCAGCTAGCCGGGATCAACAACCCACAGACTTTGCGTTACGCCACCATCGTTTCGTATGTGAACGGGGCGGGCGCCATGTTGCGCACTTTCTCCTCGGACAAGCGCGTGGCGGTTAATCGCATCAATCAGATGAGTCCGGATGAGTTTTATCAGCACATCCAGAAAAAGCACCCGGCACCGCAGGCGCCGCGCTATTTATGGAAAGTGACCACCGCTTATCAGGCGATGTCGCAGTAATCCCATCCTTTGAATCGGCCGCCGAACGCGGCCGATTTTGTTTTCGGCGTCAGTTTTTAGCGCGACCCGCCTCTCATTTTTCGTTATTTCCTCATCGCTTATCAGAAAAACCGCACAAAAAGTTAAATTTACGTTAGCAGATAAATCTTTACGTTCATTCAATAAGTTACCGGTAACATTTTTGCTTTTGCTCGCATTCTGACCTTCAATAAATAGACAAATAAGTAACAAATTATTTTAAAAACCCGTATCGATCGCAAGGTTGCGGTTAAATAGTTGTGACTATCTTTGGATGGAATGTGACATGTCGAATCATAAAACCAACAATTCGCGGCGCGATTTCTTGTTGAAATCGATGACCTTAATTCCTGCGGCGGTAATTGGTGGCAGCGGCGTTGGCGCGCTGACGGCTCCAGCACCAGCGGTCGCTGCCTCGAACACTTCAACGCAGAACGATTACCAACCGACCTTTTTCACCCCGGAAGAGTGGGCCTTCATCAAGGCCGCCGTCGCGCGCCTGATCCCGGCCGACGAACGCGGCCCTGGCGCGCTGGAAGCCGGCGTGCCGGAGTTTATCGATCGCCAGATGAACACGCCGTACGCCACCGGTTCCATCTGGTACATGCAGGGGCCGTTCAACCCCGATGTGCCGAAGGAAATGGGCTACCAGCTGCCGCTGGTGCCCAAGCAAATCTACAACCTCGGCATCGCAGACGCCGACGCCTACAGCAAGAAAACCGCCGGCAAGCCTTTCGCCGAACTGGATGGCGCGCAGCAAGACGCCCTGCTGCAAAAGTTTGAGTCCGGCGAGGCGGAGTTCCAGCAACTGCCGTCGAAACTGTTCTTCTCCTATCTGCTGCAAAACACCCGTGAAGGTTTCTTCAGCGATCCGATCCATGGCGGCAACAAAGACATGGTTGGCTGGAAGCTGATTAATTTTCCGGGCGCGCGCGCCGATTTTATGGACTGGGTTGAGCGAGGGGAGCGTTATCCCTTCCCGCCGGTCTCGATTCGTGGGGAGAGGGGCTAACCATGGCAACGGTAATGAAAAAAGTAGACGCGGTGATCGTCGGCTTCGGCTGGGTGGGCGCGATCATGGCCAAAGAGCTGACCGAGGCCGGCCTCAACGTGGTGGCGCTGGAGCGCGGCCCGATGCGCGACACCTACCCGGACGGGTCTTATCCGCAGGTGATCGACGAGCTGACCTATAACATTCGACGCAAGCTGTTCCAGGATCTGTCGAAAAGCACCGTCACCATTCGCCACAACAGCAGCCAGACCGCGGTGCCTTACCGCCAGCTGGCGGCGTTCCTGCCGGGCACCGGCGTCGGCGGCGCCGGTCTGCACTGGTCGGGCGTACATTTCCGCGTCGATCCGATTGAACTGCGCATGCGCAGCCATTATGAAGAACGCTACGGCAAAAACTTCATTCCGAAGGACATGACCATCCAGGACTTCGGCGTGACCTACGACGAGCTGGAACCGTTCTTCGACAAAGCGGAGAAAGTGTTCGGCACTTCCGGCACCGCCTGGACCATCAAAGGGCAGAAAGTGGCGCAGAAGGGCGGTAACCGCTTTGCGCCGGATCGCTCCGACGACTTCCCGCTGCCGGCGCAGAAAAACACCTACTCCGCCCAGCTGTTCGAGAAAGCGGCGCTGGAGGTGGGTTACCACCCTTACAACCTGCCGTCCGCCAACACCTCGGACTCTTACACCAACCCGTACGGCGCGCAGATGGGCCCATGCAACTTCTGCGGTTTCTGCAGCGGCTACGCCTGCTACATGTATTCCAAAGCCTCGCCGAACGTCAACATCTTGCCGGCGCTGCGCATGGAGAAACGCTTCGAGCTGCGCACCAACGCCAACGTGCTGAAGGTCAACCTGACCGATGACAAGTCCCGCGCCACCGGCGTGAACTACGTCGATGCGCAGGGCCGTGAGATTGAACAGCCGGCCGACCTGGTGATCCTGGGCGCGTTCCAGTTCCACAACGTGCACCTGATGCTGCTGTCCGGCATCGGCAAGCCTTACGATCCGGTGACCGGCGAAGGCGTGGTCGGGCGCAACTTCGCCTACCAGAACATGACCACCATCAAGGCGTTCTTTGATAAAGACGTCTTCACCAACCCGTTCATCGGCGCCGGCGGCAACGGCGTGGGCGTGGATGACTTCAACGCCGACAACTTCGATCACGCCAAAGAAGGCTTCGTCGGCGGTTCGCCGTTCTGGGTCAACCAGGCGGGCACCAAGCCGATCTCCGGCCTGCCGACCCCGCCGGGTACCCCGGCCTGGGGCAGCAAGTGGAAAGCGGCGGTGGCGGATGCCTACACCCACCACGTCTCGATGGATGCCCACGGCGCGCACCAGTCGTACCGCAACAACTATCTGGATCTCGATCCCAACTACAAGAACGTGTTCGGCCAGCCGCTGCTGCGCATGACGTTCGACTGGCAGGAAAACGACATCAAGATGGCGCAGTTCATGTACGACAAGATGGCGCCGATCGCCAAGGCGATGAACCCGAAACTGATCGCCGGCAGCCCGAAAAACGCCAACAGCCACTTCGATACCACCAGCTACCAGACTACCCACATGAACGGCGGTGCGGTGATGGGGGAAGATCCGAAGACCAGCGCGGTCAACCGCTATCTGCAGAGCTGGGATGTGCACAACGTGTTCTCGATCGGCGCATCTGCCTTCCCGCAAGGGCTGGGCTACAACCCGACCGGCACCGTGGCGGCGCTGGCTTATTGGTCTGCCCGCGCCATTCGCGAGCAGTATCTGAAAAACCCAGGCCCATTGGTGCAGGCATAAGGACGGCGAACGATGAAAGCATTTGTACCGGCACTGGTTCTCAGTGCAGTGAGTTTCTCCGTTTGGGCGCAGGACGCCACCGTCAGCAGCGAGCTGATCAAGCGCGGCGAGTACCTGGCGCGCGCCGGTGACTGCGTGGCCTGCCATACCGATGGCAAGAACGGCAAGACCTTCGCCGGCGGCCTGGCGATGGAGACGCCGATCGGCACCATCTACTCGACCAACATTACGCCGGACAAGAAAACCGGCATCGGCGATTACAGCTTCGAGGATTTCGACAACGCGGTGCGTAAGGGCGTAGCCAAAAACGGCAGCACCCTGTACCCGGCGATGCCGTACCCGTCGTTCGCGCTGGTGAAAGAGGACGACATGCGTGCCATGTATGCCTATTTCATGCACGGCGTGCAGCCGGTGGAGCAGGCCAACAAGGACTCCGACATCCCGTGGCCGCTGTCGATGCGCTGGCCGCTGAGCATCTGGCGCGGCATGTTTGCGCCGTCGCCGGCGGACTTCGTCGCTGACGCCAAGGCCGATCCGGTGATTGAGCGCGGCCGCTACCTGGTGGAAGGCCTGGGCCACTGCGGCGCCTGCCATACCCCGCGCAGCATCACCATGCAGGAGAAAGCGTTGAGCAACAGCGAAAGCGACGACTACCTGTCCGGGAGCAACGCGCCGATCGATGGGTGGGTGGCTTCCAGCCTGCGCGGCGACCGCAAGGACGGCCTGGGCAGCTGGAGCGAAGCCGAGCTGACCGAGTTCCTGAAAACCGGCCGTAACGACAAAGCCATCGTGTTCGGCGGCATGAGCGACGTCGTGGAGCACAGCCTGCAATACCTGAGCGACGACGATCTGACCGCCATCGCGCGCTACCTGAAATCGCTGCCGCCGAAAGACGGCAAGCAGCAGGCGGCGCCGGTCGAAGACAGCGTGGCCAAGGATCTGTGGCGCGGGAATGACAGCAAGCCCGGCGCGGCCCTGTATGTTGATAACTGCGCGGCCTGCCACCGCACCGACGGCGTGGGCTACAAGCGCGCCTTCCCGTCGCTGAAGGGCAATCCGGTGGTGCAGACCGAGGACGCGACCTCGCTGATCCATATCGTGCTGACCGGCAACACCACGCCGGCGGTGCAGGGCGCGGTGTCCAACATCACCATGCCGCCGTTTGGCTGGCGTTTGAACGATCAGCAGGTGGCGGACGTGGTGAACTTCATCCGCTCCAGCTGGGGCAACAGCGCCAAACCGGTGAGCGCCTCCGACGTGGCCGACGTGCGTAAAGACCGATCGATGATCCGCGATGAGAAGGAGATGGGCAGCGCCGAGGTGCCGGACCATCCGGACGCGAAGAAGTAAACCGTTTAAGGGCTCCGCAAGGGGCCCTTAGTTTTTACTATCATTCACTATTTTTTTATCAGTAAAACAATGGTTAACTTTTTCCGTTATAAATAAAATTCTCTCAACTTCTTTTTTACTTAGTCCGTATTTCCAGCTTGGTTTTCTCTTGATTATACTTAACAGTGAGACCAAGTCGGTTCTGTTTTCCAACAAGGTTTTGCTGTTTTTTTCTAATTCATTTTGATATAAAATATTCCATTCCGATTTGGTGTTGACTTCATCTTCCAGTGCGCTGATTTTACCTCTATAAATTGCACCACTCTGATTTGCGTACGTCATGTCCTTACTTTCTTGCATTGCAATAAGTAGCTCACTTCTTGCTTGGACTTCTGAGTGTTGTAATTCTTCTAATTTCTCCTGTAGATTGGTTATCTCGGTGAGCAGGTTCTGCCTTTGCTTCTTCAAATCTTCAATGTTTGCTATCTTTGTTGTCGCTTCATGATGTTTATTGGCAAGCGTTAACTTCTTATCTGCTGCGTATTCATCTGCGAAACTTTTTGCGTCACTATCTGCTTTCTTTATAATTATCTCTGCTTTATATGTGATTAGTCTGAAAGCCGCAAGAATAAATGGCATGGTAATAGCCATTGCAATTCCGAATGCAACAGGATATCCAACTCCAGAATATATGGGAAATGAATGAATTACGGTTGATATTTTAAATTCTGCAGGTTTATTGCTGAATATAAGATAGTAAAACCAAGACCAGTTATAAGCAAGAAATGATATGGATATATATCCTAAAGGACCACTCATGCGTTCTTTGGCTACATTTATAGCCTCATTTAACGTGTCATTCATGCTATCTCCTTATTAGATGTAATGCTTTTTATTCTGCTTATCTATGTGTTTCAGTTCTATTAATATATTAATCTAAGGATGTTGTTGCAGGAAGTTTTTGTTAGGTGCATTTTCTTAGAAACTAAATCACTTTTTTACATGTCACCATCTCCTTGGTTACATCATAAGTAAGGGATGTTTATAGATTTCATCATCAGTTTTTTGGTTATAAATCGTCCGTTCAGCCGATAAAACATAGACCCGCAGCGGATTTTTCATTATCCTTTGCCGTCCTTTCATCAGGCGTAAGTATGAAATATCGCTTTAATTCACTGATTATTATTAAAAAACTCGCGGAGAAGGATATCCCGTTAGGCGCAATCGTTGTCGCCGCAGATTAAGGTAGACTGTCTCATGAGTACGATTTCTCCCGATTCAGGCACGCTGACGGCCGCTCAGACTGCCAAATGGAACAAAACCGACACCGTCTGGATGTTCGGTCTCTATGCGACTGCGGTGGGCGCAGGTACGTTGTTCTTGCCGATCAACGCCGGCCTGAACGGCCCGCTGGTGCTGCTGTTGATGGCGCTGTTCGCTTTCCCGCTGACCTATTTGCCGCACCGCGCGCTCAGCCGCTTCGTGCTTTCCGGCTCCAGCCGCGACGGTAACATTCACGATGTGGTGGTGGAACACTTCGGCGTGCTGGCCGGCAAAATCATCATGGTGCTGTATCTGATGGCGTTCTTCCCGATCGTGCTGGTGTACAGCATTTCGATCACCAACGCGCTGGACAGCTTCCTGATCCATCAGTTTCACGTGGCGCCGCTGCCGCGCCTGTGGCTGAGCCTGGCCGTGGTGGTGGTGCTCAATCTGGTGCTGCTGCGCGGCAAAGACAGCATCGTGGCGGCGATGGGCATGCTGGTGTTCCCACTGCTGGTGTTCCTGATGGGCATTTCGCTCTATCTGATGCCGAGCTGGAATACCGCCAACTTCGTGCATGGCCTGGCCGCCACCCGCTTCGACACGCCGGGGTTGTGGCATTCTCTGTGGCTGGCCGTGCCGGTGATGGTGTTTTCCTTCAGTCATGCGCCGATCATCTCTTCCTTCGCCTCGACCCAGAAGAGCCTGTACGGCGACAAGGCGGAACGCCGCTGTGCGCGCATCATGCGCTACAGCTATGTGCTGATCTGCGTTACCGTGCTGTTCTTCGTGTTCAGCTGCGTGCTGAGCCTGTCTCATGAAGACATGCTGCAGGCGAAAGAGCAGAACATCACGGTGCTGACCACGCTGGCCAACAAGTTCTCCAACCCGCTGATCGCCTACCTTGGCCCGGTGATGGCGATGCTGGCGATGGCCAAATCCTATCTCGGCACCTCGCTGGGGGTGACGGAAGGGGCGACCAGCCTGATCGACGGCGTCACGCGCGCGGTCGGCAAGCCGCTCAGCTCGCGCATGACGCACCGTATCTCGGCGGTGTCGCTGTTCCTGCTCACCTGGGCGGCGACGGTGTGGAACCCCAGCGCGCTGCATATCATCGAAACCATCAGCGGCCCGCTGATTGCGGCGATCCTGTTCATCCTGCCGATGTACGCCGTGCGTGCGGTGCCGGCCATGCGCCAATATCGCGCGGCGAGCAACGTCTTCGTGCTGGTGATGGGGCTGATCGCGCTCTCGGCGCTAATCTACGGCCTGATGTGATCCCCTGGGCGCGCCGGCTCCGGCGCGCCTCTTATCCTTCCTTTACACATCCCTTTGCAATTAATCGTCGGCATGCCGGGCGTTATCTTTGATAATGCAAGCCATTCTCATTAGTATTTCCTGAATGTATTCATGACTAAGGAGTCTTTCGTGCACCGTCGAATCACTTTGCCGGCGCTGGTTTGCGCCGCCTTACTCGCCTCTCCGGCGATGGCCACTACCTATCCGTTGACCCTGACCGACACCTCCGGCCAGACGGTCACCCTCCCGCAGGAGCCGAAACGCATCGTGGTGCAGGACGGGCGCGACATTCTTACGCTGGCGCTGCTCGATCGCGCCAACCCGTTCGGCCGGCTGGTGGCCTGGAATAACCTGCTGAAGAAAAGCGACGCGGCGACCTGGGAAATCTTGCAGAGCAAATGGCCGGCGGCGAAAAACATCATCGACATGGGATTCAGCGATAAAGGCGAAGTGAATCTGGAGAGCGTGATCGCCAAGCGGCCCGATCTGATGATCGCCCAGCTGCGCTCCAAACCTTCCCTGAGCCAAACCGGCGTGCTGGATAAGCTGAAGGCGCTGAACGTGCCGGTGTTGTTTATCGATACCATGCTCAAGCCGGTGGAAAACACGCCGAAAAGCGTGACGCTGTTGGGGGAAACCCTCAACCGCGAAAGCGAAGCCAAGCAATATACCGATTATTATCAGCAGCATTATCAGGCCATTCTGGCCAAAACGCAGGCGGTGGAACCCAAACCGTTGGTGTTCTTCGAAGCCAAGGCCGGTCTGAATGGCCTGGAATCCTGCTGCTTCACCCATGCGCACGTCGGCTGGGGCGCGTTGGTCGAAGCGGTCGGCGCGCGCAACATCGGTTCTGCGCTGCTGCCGGGTGCGACCGGCGACGTGGCGCTGGAAAAAGTGATCAGCATGAAACCGGATGCCTACATCGTTTCCGGCTCGCAGTGGGCCAGCAAGACCAACGCCGCGGTGCCGTTCGGCTATGGCGTGACGCAGCAGCAGGTGGATGAGGCCTTCAACCGCATGAAGCAGCGCCCGGGGTTCTCGCAGGTGTCGGCGGTGAAGGAAGGGCGGTTCTACGGCATCTACCATAACTTCTACAACCACCCGTACAACATCGTCGGGCTGGAGTATCTGGCGAAGTTTATCTATCCGGCGCAGTTCCCGGATTTGGATCCGGCCAAGACCTACAGCGAGATCCTCAGTCGCTTTACCGAAGTGCCGGAAGGCAAGGGCATTTTGGGCGCGCAGGCGCCAGCGGGGAAATAACGGCAACGGGCGCGATGTCGCGCCCGTTTTTCATGGTCAGGCGGCGGCCGGTGTATAGGTGGAGATGATCTCCAGCACGCCGTTGATGATGAACTGAACGCCCATGCACACCAGCAGGAACCCCATCAGGCGCGAGATCGCCTCGATGCCGCTTTTCCCGACCAACCGCATGATGGCGCCGGAACTGAGCAGGCAGGCCCACAGGATCACCGCGACCGTCAGGAAGATGGCGACCGGCGCCACGGCCAACACCCAGGGTTCAAAGCCCAGCGAGTTCGCTTTGACGCTCGACGCCGAGCTGATGATCATCGCGATGGTGCCCGGCCCGGCGGTGCTCGGCATGGCCAGCGGCACGAAGGCGATGTTGGCCGACGTCTTGTGGCGCAGCTCGTGCGACTTGCTCTCCACCTCCGGCGCGTCTTCGGGGCTCTGCTGCGGGAACAGCATGCGAAAACCGATGAAGGCGACGATCAGGCCGCCGGCGATGCGCAGGCCGGGGATCGAAATGCCGAAGGTGTTCATCACCACCTGCCCGGCGTAAAACGCCACCGTCATGATGCAGAACACATAAACCGAGGCCATCAGCGACTGCTGATTACGCTCTTCGCGCGTCATATTGCCGGACAACCCGAGCAGCAACGCCACCGTGGTCAGCGGGTTGGCCAGCGGCAACAGCAGCACCAAACCCAGTCCGATGGCCTGGAATAACTGCAAAATACCCGTCATAAAATAGACTCCCTGTGCAACGTTCAAGCCGCCAAACGGCGGCCCATGAGCTGAACAGCCTAGCCTGCCGTACGCCTGGCGGCAATGGGGATAGCTCGTAACGTTAATTAACCGTCGGCCCGGGCGTTCAGCGTCGCCGGCCGGCGAGCTCAGGTTCATCCTCACACCCCAGCGGCGCCTCGTTGACCGCAATCGCGCGCGGCACCGAACGTGCGCCAAAATGCACCAGCCCATATAACGTCGCCAATGCCGCGCACGCCACGATGAGGGCTGCGAGTAACCGGTTCATGTTGTGCGCTAAGACCTTGTTCATTGGTGGATAGCGTAAGAATAGTGACGCTAAGGCGGTCTGTCAGCGTAGCGCCGCTGAAAGTAAACGCACGTCTGAAGTCATTATCATTAATTATTTTTAACTGTTTTCACCCTTTAACCGCCTGATTGATGAAGCGAGTCTATAATGGTAAGGCTTTCTGGCATTTCTTTATAATCGAAAACTTAAAAGGAGTTTTACTATGGAAGTGGCAAAAGAATGGGTAGCGGCGAAAAAAATCTCCTGGGGCAGCGTCATCGGCGGCGTGATCACCGTATTGGCTGTTTCACTGTTGCTGTCGACGTTAGGCACCAGTCTTGGATTCTCCATCGTGGATCCGACATCAGACGATCCGATAAACGGCGCCGGTACCACCGTAGTGATTTGGTCCGCTGTTTCAATCATTATTAGTTTGGCTGCCGGCGCTTTTATTGCCGGGCGTTTGGCTGCTAATGACGGACTTATTCATGGCTTCCTGGTATGGGCGACGTCACTGATTGTGGCGGCGGTGCTGGGTGGGATGCTGGTCGGGTCTGCCGTGAAGGCGACCGGCAATGCGCTGGGCGCTATCGCTTCGACCTCCGGCAGCTTGCTCTCCGGCGCCGGTTCAGCGATTGGCAAAGGGGCATCCGGATTGGCGGACGCCGGCGGTAAAGTGTTTGACAAGTTGGGCATTGACACAACCTTGGAACCTGAACAGCTGCAAGGCGATGTGGTTACGGCGCTCAAAAAAAGCGGTATCCCGTCATTGCAGCCTGAATTCATGCAACAGCAGTTGAATGCGGCCAAAACTGATTTGGCGGACGCAGTAAAAGCTCTGGCACTTCAGCCTGACAATAGCGACGCCATTATTAATCAACTGGTCGCCAAGCTTAAAAAACAGGGTGAGGCCATCTCGCAAGATGTGGATCAAGACGCCCTGAAAAAGGCCTTGGCGGAAAATACCGATATGACGCCGCAGGAAGTGGACCAGACGGTGAAGAATTTGGTCGAAGCCAAAAATAAAACTGCGCAGCTGGTTAATCAGCGTTTGGATGACGCCGAAGCAAAAATCAATCAGGCAAAACAGGAGTATGTGGAGCTGAAACAGAAGGCGCGCGAACAGGCTGCCGCTGCTGCGGACGAATTGTCGCGGGCCGCATTGTGGTCGTTCTTTGCGCTGTTGATTGGCGCAGTGGTCAGTGCGTTGGCCGGCTTGTGGGGCGTTAACACCAATGTCCGCCGTATCGCGGTATCACCTGCGCAGGCGTAATCTTCAGGCTCCTTTGCGCGTCTCGATGATATAGGGATGAGAGCCTGGAATACTGACGACGATGAAGTGACTGCCAGGAAAGACTGGCCTTACCCCGGCCCAGGTGCCGGGGTTTTTTATTGTTTCGGCGTAATTAACGACCACCTTTCGTGCGGCGCAGGGCATTAGGCATCAATTGCCACGATCCCTGAGAACAGGTGGATACCATAGATGCGCTGTAAATAATAATGAGTGTGATTATGAAACAAGAACTGCATATTTTACTGGGGAAAATCGGCGCATTCGCGCTTTCCGCCGCCTTCATGGCGGCATTGGTCGGCCTGGTGTTTATCGATGTGCACTGGCTGCATAACTTCGTGCATGAAACCTCGTTGACCGAAGCGGCGCAGGAGCTGTTGCTGCTCGCCATCTCCGGCGGTTTCTTCGCCGCGGCTCGGCGACAGGCCGAGCGTCGTTCCGCCTGGCTGCTGGTTGGCGGCTTCTTTCTCTGCATGCTGATCCGCGAGATGGACTTCGCTTTCGATGCGTTGTGGCACGGCGCCTGGGTGTGGTTCGCGCTGGCGGTCGCCTTGGCCTGTCTGTGGCATGCCGCAAGGCATATTGCGGCTACGGCGCGCGGCCTGGTCTATATCGTGTCGCACCCCGGCTACGGCATGATGTGCGCCGGCCTGCTGTGTATCCTGGTGTTTTCACGCCTGTTCGGCATGAGCGCGCTGTGGCAAACGCTGATGCTGGACGGTTACAACCGGGTGGTGAAAAACATGGTGGAAGAGGGATGCGAACTGCTGGGCTACGGCCTGTGCCTGCTAGCCACCCTTAGCTATCTGAAAGGCGTGTTTGCGCCGGATAGAGCGAAAGCGTGAGGGCGGCGGCGCTTTATTTATCCGGAACAATTTTAGTGATACTATTCGCTTAGCCGAATGCGGCTGAGAAGGTATGCGTTCCATTCTGTATACCCAGTGAGGTTTCAATCTGGCAATTGTGGGCGAGATCTGAAACCTGGCTGACCAAACCCAAAATCCAATTTTCGTACTGCATGTGATCTGTCGTGTGGGTCACCACTGTAGATAAGGAATTATTAATGCCTGTTATTACCCTTCCTGACGGAAGTCAGCGTCATTTCGACCACCCCGTTTCCCCGATGGATGTCGCGCGCGATATCGGCCCTGGCCTGGCGAAAGCCTGTATCGCCGGCCGTGTCAACGGCGAGCTGGTCGACGCCGGCGATCTGATCGAATCAGATGCGCAGCTGGCCATCATCACCATCAAAGACGAAGACGGTCTGGAAATCATGCGCCACTCCTGCGCGCACCTGCTGGGTCATGCGATCAAGCAGCTGTGGCCGGATACCAAAATGGCGATCGGTCCGGTGATCGACAACGGTTTCTATTATGACGTGGATATCGACCGCACCCTGACGCAGGAAGACTTGGATCTGCTGGAAAAGCGGATGCACGAGTTGGCCGATAAGGATTACGACGTCATCAAGAAGAAGGTCAGCTGGCAAGAAGCCCGCGACATCTTCGCTGAGCGCGGCGAAATCTATAAAGTGGCGATCCTGGATGAGAACATCAGCCATGACGATCGTCCGGGCCTGTATCACCACGAAGAATACGTCGACATGTGCCGCGGTCCGCACGTGCCGAACATGCGTTTCTGCCACCATTTCAAACTGCAGAAAACCTCCGGCGCTTACTGGCGCGGCGACAGCAAAAACAAAATGCTGCAGCGTATCTACGGTACCGCCTGGGCAGACAAGAAGCAGCTGAACGCCTACCTGCAACGCCTGGAAGAAGCGGCCAAGCGCGATCACCGCAAGATCGGCAAACAGCTCGACCTGTATCATATGCAGGAAGAAGCGCCGGGCATGGTGTTCTGGCACAACGACGGTTGGACTATCTTCCGCGAGCTGGAAGCCTTCGTGCGCATGAAGCTCAAAGAGTACCAGTACCAGGAAGTGAAAGGTCCGTTCATGATGGACCGCTTGCTGTGGGAAAAAACCGGCCACTGGGAAAACTACAAAGACGCCATGTTCACCACCGCGTCGGAAAATCGCGAATACTGCATCAAGCCGATGAACTGCCCGGGTCACGTGCAGATCTTCAACCAGGGCCTGAAGTCGTACCGCGATTTGCCGCTGCGCATGGGCGAATTCGGCAGCTGCCACCGCAACGAGCCTTCGGGTTCCCTGCACGGCCTGATGCGCGTGCGCGGCTTCACGCAGGATGACGCCCACATCTTCTGTACCGAAGAGCAGGTGCGCGCCGAAGTGAACGAATGCATTCGCATGGTCTATGACGTGTACGGCACTTTCGGCTTCGACAAGATCGCCGTCAAGCTGTCCACGCGCCCGGAAAAACGCATCGGCACCGACGACATGTGGACCCGTGCGGAAGAAGACCTGGCCGCCGCGCTGACCGAGAACGGCATTCCGTTCGAGTACCAGCCGGGCGAGGGCGCCTTCTACGGACCGAAAATTGAATTTACCCTGCATGATTGTTTGGATCGCGCATGGCAATGTGGTACCGTGCAGCTCGATTTCTTCTTGCCGGGCCGTTTGGGCGCATCGTACGTTGGCGAAAACAACGATCGCGTCGTGCCGGTAATGATTCACCGCGCCATTTTGGGCTCCATGGAACGCTTCATCGGTATCCTTACCGAAGAATATGCCGGGTTCTACCCGACCTGGATCGCTCCGGTGCAGGTGGTGGTGATGAATATCACCGACAGCCAGTCTGATTACGTCCAGCAATTGACCAAAAAACTGCAGGATGCAGGTATTCGCGTGAAAGCGGACTTGAGAAATGAGAAGATTGGCTTTAAAATTCGCGAACATACTTTACGTCGAGTCCCTTACATGTTGGTGTGCGGTGACAAAGAGGTCGAAGCAGGCAAAGTTGCCGTTCGTACCCGCCGTGGCAAAGACTTGGGAAGCCTGGACGTAAACGAAGTCGTAGACAAGCTGCTGAAAGAGATTCGCAGCCGTAGTCTTCATCAACTGGAGGAATAAAGTATTAAAGGCGGAAAACGAGTTCAACCGGCGCGTCCTAATCGCATTAACAGAGAAATTCGCGCGCAAGAAGTTCGCCTAACCGGCGTCGATGGCGAGCAGATTGGTATTGTCAGTCTGAATGAAGCTCTTGAAAAAGCTGAGGAAGCGGGCGTTGATTTAGTAGAAATCAGCCCAAATGCCGAACCGCCAGTTTGCCGAATCATGGATTACGGCAAATTCCTCTACGAGAAGAGCAAGTCGACGAAAGAACAGAAGAAGAAGCAAAAAGTTATCCAGGTTAAGGAAATCAAATTCCGTCCTGGCACCGATGATGGCGACTATCAGGTCAAACTACGCAACCTGATTCGCTTTCTGGAAGATGGCGATAAAGCCAAAATCACCCTGCGTTTCCGCGGGCGTGAGATGGCGCACCAGCAGATCGGCATGGAAGTGCTTAACCGCGTCCGTAAAGACCTGTGTGAAGATATGGATCTGGCAGTGGTCGAGTCCTTCCCTACGAAGATCGAAGGCCGTCAGATGATTATGGTGCTCGCTCCTAAGAAGAAACAGTAAGGCTTACAAGTAATGGAACCCGCGCGGCGCTTGCGCTGTGTGGGTTTTATTCGCCCAACTGATTCGTTGTTTAACAATGCGAAGTGGATTTAATTAAAATGCCAAAGATTAAAACTGTACGTGGTGCAGCCAAGCGCTTCAAAAAAACCGGCAGCGGTGGTTTTAAGCGTAAACATGCCAACCTGCGTCATATTCTGACCAAAAAAGCAACCAAGCGTAAACGTCACCTGCGTCCGAAAGGCATGGTGTCTAAAAACGATCTGGTCCTGGTTACCGCGTGCCTGCCGTACGCATAAGCCATTTTTTTTGAATTTAGAATAAGACTTTAGGAGAGAGCATATGGCTCGCGTAAAACGTGGTGTAATTGCACGCGCACGTCACAAGAAAATCATGAAGCAGGCGAAAGGTTACTACGGTGCCCGTTCGCGCGTATATCGTGTTGCCTTCCAGGCAGTAATCAAAGCAGGTCAGTATGCTTACCGTGACCGTCGTCAACGTAAGCGTCAGTTCCGTCAGCTGTGGATTGCACGTATCAACGCAGCTGCTCGTCAGAACGGTCTGTCTTACAGCAAGTTCATCAACGGCCTGAAAAAAGCCTCGATCGAAATTGACCGTAAGATCCTGGCTGACATCGCAGTCTTCGACAAAGTGGCCTTCGGCGCACTGGTTGAGAAAGCGAAAGCAGCTCTGGCGTAAGTCAGTAGAAGAGGGAGCTTGCTCCCTCTTTTAATCTTTGTTTTCAGCGACAAATATTGACTTTCATTGCCCGCCGCTATATCACTGGTGGACAATCATCGACAAGGTACCGCAATCATGCACGCAGCTATTTTTCGTTTCTTTTTTTACTTTAGCGCCTGATTTCAGGAGGCTTTGCGCGTAAGAAAAGAAACGAAAAGTAGCGCCTAAGCCTCCCTCGTGGAGGCTTTTTTGTTTTTGGCCATCGTCCCGCCTTGCAAAGCGTTGCGGTGAGAACGGCGGGTACTCAGCTGGCCCTGCGCCGCGCAGGCGAGCCGCCTGGCCGGCAACGCATTGAAAAGTCTTTGAAGATTGCTCAAAGGCGTGTTCGAATAATAGATAACAATTACTTAGGGCCATCCCGGCCAGAGGAAGAGGAAAGCAATGCCACATCTCGCAGAGCTGGTTGCCAATGCCAAGGCAGCCGTAGAAGATGCCCAGGATGTTGCCGCGTTAGATTTGGTGCGCGTCGAATATTTTGGCAAGAAAGGTCATTTCACCTTGCAGATGCAGTCTCTGCGCGACGTACCGGCGGAAGACCGTCCGGCGGCCGGCGCGGTGATCAACCAGGCCAAGCAAGAGGTGCAAGACGCCCTGAACGCGCGCAAGAACGCGCTGGAAAGCGCCGCGCTGAACGCGCGCCTGGCGGCTGAAACCATCGACGTCTCCCTGCCGGGCCGTCGCATGGAAAACGGCGGCCTGCACCCGGTGACCCGCACCATCGACCGCATCGAAACCTTCTTCGGCGAGCTGGGCTTCTCCGTCGCTACTGGCCCGGAGATTGAAGACGATTACCATAACTTCGACGCGCTGAACATTCCAGGGCATCACCCGGCGCGCGCCGACCACGATACTTTCTGGTTCGACGCTACGCGCCTGCTGCGCACTCAGACCTCCGGCGTGCAGATCCGCACCATGAAGAACCAGCAACCGCCGATCCGCATCATTGCGCCGGGCCGCGTTTATCGTAACGACTACGATCAGACTCACACCCCGATGTTCCACCAGATGGAAGGGCTGATCGTCGATAAAGACATCAGTTTCACCAACCTGAAGGGCACGCTGCACGATTTCCTGAATAACTTCTTTGAAGAAGACCTGCAGGTTCGTTTCCGTCCGTCCTACTTCCCGTTCACCGAGCCGTCCGCCGAAGTGGACGTGATGGGTAAAAACGGTAAATGGCTGGAAGTGCTGGGCTGCGGCATGGTGCATCCGAACGTGCTGCGCAACGTGGGCATCGATCCGGAAGTTTACTCCGGCTTCGCCTTCGGTATGGGCATGGAGCGCCTGACGATGCTGCGTTACGGCGTCACCGACCTGCGCGCATTCTTCGAAAACGATCTGCGTTTCCTCAAACAGTTTAAGTAAGGCGGGAATATCACATGAAATTCAGTGAACTCTGGTTGCGCGAGTGGGTAAACCCGGCCATCAGCAGCGAAGCATTATCCGATCAAATCACCATGGCCGGTTTGGAAGTGGACGGCGTGGATCCGGTTGCCGGCGCGTTTAACGGCGTCGTGGTGGGTGAGGTTGTCGAGTGCGGTCAGCACCCGAACGCCGATAAACTGCGCGTCACTAAAGTTAACGTGGGCGGCGATCGCTTGCTCGACATCGTCTGCGGCGCGCCGAACTGCCGCACCGGCCTGAAAGTGGCGGTCGCCACCGTGGGCGCGGTGCTGCCGGGCGATTTCAAAATCAAGGCCGCCAAACTGCGCGGCGAACCTTCGGAAGGCATGCTGTGTTCGTTCTCCGAACTGGGCATTTCTGACGATCATGACGGCATTATCGAGCTGCCGCTGGATGCGCCGATTGGCACCGACATCCGTGACTATCTGAAACTGAACGACAACACCATCGAGATCAGCGTCACCCCGAACCGCGCCGACTGCCTGGGCATCATCGGCGTCGCGCGTGACGTGGGCGTACTGAACCAGGTTGCGCTGACCGAGCCGGACATGAGCCCGGTGCCCGCGACGATTGACGCCACGCTGCCGATCCGCGTTGATGCGCCGCAGGCGTGCCCGCGTTATCTGGGCCGCGTGGTCAAAGGCATCAACGTGAAGGCGCCAAGCCCGCTGTGGATGCGTGAAAAACTGCGTCGTTGCGGTATCCGTTCTATCGATGCCGTCGTCGACGTCACCAACTATGTGCTGTTGGAACTTGGCCAGCCGATGCACGCTTTCGATCTGAGTCGCATCGACGGCGGCATCGTGGTGCGCATGGCGGAAGAAGGGGAAACCTTGACGCTGCTGGACGGCAACGAAGCCAAACTGAACGCCGACACCTTAGTGATCGCCGATCACCAAAAAGCATTGGCGATGGGCGGTATCTTCGGCGGCGAGCATTCCGGCGTCAACGGCGAAACCCAGGACGTGCTGCTGGAGTGCGCTTTCTTCAGCCCGCTGTCGATCACCGGTCGCGCGCGCCGTCACGGCCTGCACACCGATGCTTCTCACCGCTATGAGCGCGGCGTCGATCCGGCACTGCAGTACAAAGCCATGGAGCGCGCCACGCGCCTGCTGCTCGACATCTGCGGCGGCCAGGCCGGCCCGATTATCGACGTGACTCACGAGAATGAACTGCCGAAGCGCGCCACCATCACGCTGCGCCGCGAGAAGCTGGATCGCCTGATCGGCCACGTGGTGCCGAGCGAGCAGGTCAGCGACATTCTGCGCCGCCTGGGTTGCCAGGTGACCGAACAGGGCGACAGTTGGCAAGCGGTCGCGCCGAGCTGGCGTTTCGATATGGAGATCGAAGAGGATCTGGTGGAAGAAGTGGCGCGCGTTTACGGCTACGACAACATTCCGGATGTGCCGGTGCGCGCCGATTTGGTGATGACCCAGCATCGCGAAGCCGATCTGACGCTCAAGCGCGTGAAGACCATGCTGGTCGATCACGGTTATCAGGAAGCGATCACCTACAGTTTCGTCGATCCGAAAGTGCAGGCGCTGCTGCACCCGAATGAAGAAGCGCTGATCCTGCCGAGCCCGATTTCGGTCGAAATGTCGGCGATGCGTCTGTCGCTGTGGACCGGTTTGCTGTCCGCGGTGGTGTATAACCAGAACCGCCAGCAGACGCGCCTTCGCCTGTTCGAAAGCGGCCTGCGCTTTGTGCCTGATAGTGCGGCAGATCTGGGTATCCGTCAGGACGTCATGCTGGCGGGCGTGATCGCCGGCCATACGCACGATGAACATTGGGATCTGGCGCGCAAGCCCGTCGACTTCTATGATTTAAAAGGGGATCTGGAGTCTGTCCTCGAGCTGACCGGTAAATTATCCGAAATTCAGTTCCGGGCGGAAGCCAATCCGGCCCTGCATCCAGGGCAAAGTGCGGCGATTTATTTGCACGGCGAACGCGTTGGTTTCATCGGTGTGGTTCACCCGGAACTTGAACGTAAACTGGATCTTAACGGCCGCACCGTGGTGTTTGAACTGGAGTGGAACAAGCTTGCGAGCCGCGCCGTGCCTCAGGCGCGGGAGATTTCGCGCTTCCCGGCAAACCGCCGTGATATCGCCATTGTGGTGGCTGAAAACGTCCCCGCAGAAGATATTTTGGCCGAGTGTAAGAAAGTTGGCGCAAATCAGGTAGTTGGCGTAAACTTGTTTGACGTGTACCGTGGCAAGGGCGTGGCAGAAGGTGACAAGAGCCTGGCTATCAGTCTGGTATTGCAGGATACCGCTCGTACACTGGAAGAAGAGGAGATAGCCGCTACCGTTGCAAAATGCGTAGAGGCTCTAAAACAGCGATTCCAAGCATCCTTGAGGGATTGAACCTATGGCGCTTACTAAAGCTGAAATGTCAGAACACCTGTTTGAGAAGCTTGGGCTTAGCAAACGGGACGCCAAAGACCTGGTGGAACTGTTCTTTGAAGAGGTCCGTCGGGCCCTTGAGAATGGCGAACAGGTAAAACTGTCGGGTTTTGGCAACTTTGATCTGCGTGACAAGAACCAACGTCCGGGGCGTAACCCGAAGACCGGCGAAGACATTCCGATTACGGCGCGCCGCGTGGTGACCTTCCGTCCGGGGCAGAAGCTGAAAAGCCGGGTAGAAAACGCCAGCCCGAAAGGGTGAGTGACGTGACATCAAAAAAGGCCGCTTGCGCGGCCTTTTTCTTTTCTGGGACAAAATTCAGTTTATTCCTAATCGATAGACATGACTTCATTGAGCCGTTAAGTTGGCACGGCGAAAATCATTGCCCTTAATTGCGGAATATTCTTATATCTTATTTTATGTAATGCGTGGCTTTTATTTCTCACTTCAATAACGGCCGTAATAATGGCCAGGGCCATCGCCACGGTGGCCTCCGCCTCCGTGAGGACCCCAGCAACAGGCGCTAAGGGTTGAGGCCAGGGCGACCACGGCCAGCAGCATACCGAGTCGTTTAATCATCTTATTATCCTCCGGTGGGGATCCGTTTAATTATCATTGTCGCGCCGCTTAGGCGATGTCAGTTATTCGTTAAGCCTTGGCAGAGGCAATAATAATTAAAGACGTCGGCAAACAGTGTCGGGATTGTGTAAGGCCGTCGAAAACGATCTGAAAATAGGCACCGGTGAGATAGTCGCTAAATAAGCGCACTGATATAACCACTGCAGCAAGAAAAATAGAGTGAGAAGGCAAAATGAAAAAGATCCTGTTGCTGGTGTGTTTTCCGCTGTTGCTGCCGCTGGCGGCACAGGCCGATGTCTCTGTCGATATCAACGTGCCGGGCGTTTCCCTACATTTGGGGGATCAGGACCGCCGCGGCTACTACTGGGATGGCTACGACTGGCGTCCCCCGCAATGGTGGCATGCACACCAGGGCCGCGGTTTGGGGGAGCGCAATGCGCGCGGCCTGTACTGGGACGGCGGGCGCTGGCAGCCTTCGCCGCCGCGCGGCTATGAGCATCGCGAGCCGGCGCGCAGCGGCAATCCTTTCCACGGCGATCGCGATAATCGTGATCATGATGGCCGCCATGACGATCGCGGCGACCATGACCGGCGCGATGACGGCCGCGGCCGGCCCTATCCGCAGGGCAACCCCGGTCAGCATCGTTAACCCCTGAGTTTATCGGCGGCTGGTTTTGCCATCATCCTGGCGATGACGGGCAGGGCCAGCCGCTGCTTTCCTGCGCCATCGCTTACGCAAGGCTTCCCCTTGCGGCGTTAACCCCCTAATATTTGACTCAGACGTCAATTATCCGGCCACGACAGCGGCCGGCAGGGAATCGCCGCGCCATGCCAACCAGCCGTACCTTCACCTTACTGTTGCAACATCAACGTTACCGCGATAAACGCCAGGTCATTCTGTTGGCGCTGGGTGTGGTGCTGGCATTGCTGTTTAGCCTTTGCGCCGGCGATCGATGGATATGGCCGTCAGAATGGTTCAGCGATCGGGCGCAGCTGTTCGTCTGGCAACTGCGATTGCCGCGTGCGCTGGCGGTGATGTTGGTCGGCGCCGCCCTGGCGGTAGCCGGGGCGGTGATGCAGGCGCTGTTTGAAAACCCGTTGGCGGAACCTGGCCTGCTGGGGGTGGCGAACGGCGCCGGCGTTGCGCTGGTGCTGACGGTGCTGCTGGGCCACGGTCTGCTGCCGGTAGCGCTGATGAGCGCCGCCGCGATAGCAGGCGCGCTGGCGATGACGTTCTTGCTGCTGGGCTTCGCTCGCCGGCGCCGCTTGACCAATGCGCGGCTGTTGCTGGTGGGAGTGGCGCTGGGCATCGTGTGCAGCGCGCTGATGACCTGGGCGGTCTATTTCAGCACCAGCCTCGATCTGCGGCAGTTGATGTACTGGATGATGGGGGGCTTCGGCGGCGTCGACTGGCGCCAAAAGTGGCTGGTGTTGGCGCTGCTGCCGGTGCTGCTGTGGCTGTGCGGCCAGGGGCGAGCGCTTAACCTGATGGCGCTGGGCGAGGTGCAGGCGCGGCAGCTCGGGCTGTCGCTGCATCTGTGGCGCAACCTGCTGGTGCTGGCGATCGGCTGGCTGGTGGGCGTCAGCGTGGCGCTCGCCGGGGTGATCGGCTTCGTCGGGCTGGTGATCCCGCATATTTTGCGGCTCACCGGCCTGACCGACCAACGCTATCTGTTGCCGGCCTGCGCACTGGCGGGGGCCGGCGTGTTGCTGGTGGCCGATGTGATTGCCCGCGTTGCGCTGCTGGCGGCCGAACTGCCGATCGGCGTGGTGACCGCTACGCTGGGAGCGCCGCTATTTATCTGGTTACTGACCCGGGCAAAAGGCGTAAGGTAGTTTTCTTCATTCACCTGCCATTAAAAAACTACAGGATGACAACCGATGAGCAATCCAATTTATAACCTGCCGTTACAGACCATCGAAAATCAGGCTACCACGCTGGGGGCCTATCAGGGCAAGGTGCTGCTGGTGGTCAACGTGGCCTCGGAGTGCGGCCTGACGAAGCAATATGAAGGGCTGGAAGCGCTGTACGAAACCTATCGCGATCGGGGGCTGGAAGTGCTGGGGTTCCCGTCCAATGAATTCCTGGGGCAGGAGCCGGGCAGCAACGAAGAGATCCTGGCGTTTTGCCGCGGCACTTTCGGCGTGCAATTCCCGATGTTCGCCAAGATTGAGGTGAACGGCGAACACCGTCATCCGCTGTATCAGGCGCTGATTGCCGCGCAGCCGGCTGCTGTCGCGCCGCAGGGCAGCGAATTCCTGGCGCGGATGACCAGCAAAGGTCGTGCGCCGAAGCACGCCGGCGATATTTTGTGGAACTTCGAGAAATTCCTCATCGCGCGCGACGGCACGGTGATCCAGCGCTTCTCGCCTGACACCACGCCGGAAGATCCGGCGCTGGTGGCGGCGGTGAAACAAGCGCTGGCAGGGTAAGACGGATGCTGCAACTCGTTGAGGTTGGGGGGGCGGGGCGCCTGGCGCCTTTTTCGGCACAGATTGACGGCGGGTTGCAGGTTCACCTGATCGGCCCAAACGGCGCCGGGAAGAGCACTCTGCTGGCGCGGGTGGCGGGCATGCTGCCGGGGCTGGGCGAGGTTCGTCTGGACGGACGCGCGCTCTCCGATTATCCGGGGAGCGAACTGGCATCCCGGCGCGGTTACCTCAGCCAGCAACAGCCGCCGGTGTCGCTGATGCCGGTGTTTCAGTATTTGGCGCTGCACCGGCCTGCGGTGGCGACGCAAACCGATGT
The DNA here is from genome assembly GCF_052168495.1 of Serratia sp. CY52157. Lineage (NCBI taxonomy): Bacteria > Pseudomonadati > Pseudomonadota > Gammaproteobacteria > Enterobacterales > Yersiniaceae > Serratia > Serratia sp. CY52157. Next base: position 490,118 of record NZ_JBJNMO010000001.1, read on the forward strand.
GGAGCATGCCATCCTCTATCTGTGCCGGCGGTTGAAGCTGGTGGATAAGCTGTCACGCATGCTGACGCAGCTTTCTGGAGGCGAATGGCAACGGGTGCGGCTGGCGGCGGTCTTGCTGCAGGTGTGGCCCAGCGTCAATCCGCACAGCCGCCTGTTGTTGCTGGATGAGCCGACCAACAGCCTGGATGTGGCGCAGAAAGTTGCGCTGGATCGCCTGCTGCGCGAATTCTGCCAGAGCGGGCGCAGCGCGCTGGTATGCGCGCACGATCTGAATCACACCCTGCAGCAGGCCGATCGGGTTTGGTTGCTGCATGCCGGCCGGCTGGTGGCGCAGGGCGTCACGCGTGAGGTGATGGCGCCCGCGATGCTGTCGCAGATTTATGAAGTGGATTTCCAGCTGCAATGGGTAGGGGACCAGCGTTGGATCATGACCCGCACGGCTTAATTAACCCAGTCGGCGGGGCGCAACGTAAACGGAAACTAAACGCAGTGAATATAAATAGCGGGGTAAGGATTGGCGAATATTGTGCGGTCTCTCATTTTCTTATCGATTTTCTTGAAAAACGTCGATGACGTGCTACGCTTGATTCGGCAAAAATAAAATACGTAAGTAATTATTAAAAAACATAAGAAATTGATTTACATAATAAAATTAAATTAATGATGACGGCGCCTTCCTATCAGTTCTCCCACTGATGACAAGTCTCGTCTTAAGGTTTAGTTAAGCTTGCGGCCTTACATTGGCAGTTAATCCACGGAAACGATTCTTCTCTGGCGTTTAATATTCGTTAAACGAAAGGGATTTACAGTGTCATCAAAAGCAGTTCGATACGTTTGGGGTTAACTATGGATCAATTTTTACCTTTCTCTCGTCCAGCCATCGGCGATGAAGAAATCGCCGCGGTAGAGAAAGTGTTGCGTTCCGGTTGGATCACCACCGGCCCGCAAAATCAGCAACTGGAAAGCGACTTCTGTTCCACCTTCGGCTGTAAGCACGCCATCGCCGTCAGTTCCGCCACAGCGGGCATGCACATCACTTTGATGGCGCTGGGCGTGGGGCCCGGCGATGAAGTCATCACCCCTTCGCAAACCTGGGTTTCCACCCTCAACATGATCGAACTGCTGGGCGCTGCGCCGGTAATGATCGACGTTGACCGTGAGACCTTGATGGTCAGCGCCGCCGACGTTGAGGCTGCCATCACCCCGAAAACCAAAGCGATTGTTCCGGTGCATTATGCCGGCGCCCCCCTGCAGATGGACGCTTTGCGCGCCGTGGCCGAACGCCATCGTCTGCCGTTAATCGAAGACGCCGCCCATGCGGTCGGCACGCGTTACAACGGCGAATGGGTCGGCGCGCGCGGCACGGCGATTTTCTCGTTCCACGCGATTAAGAACGTGACCTGCGCCGAAGGCGGCCTGATCGCCACCGACGACGATGCGCTGGCGGATCGCCTGCGTTGCCTGAAGTTCCACGGCCTGGCCGTCGATGCCTTCGATCGCCAGCAGCTTGGCCGCAAACCGCAGGCCGAAGTGGTGGAGCCGGGGTACAAATACAACCTGTCCGACATTCACGCGGCGATCGCCGTGGTGCAACTGTCGCGCTTCGCCGAGCTGAACGCGCGCCGTAAGGCGCTGGCGCAGCGCTACCTGAGCGCGCTGGAAGGCTCGCCGTTCCAGCCGTTGGGCGTGCCGGATTATCCGCATGATCACGCTTGGCACCTGTTTATGGTGCGCGTCGATCCCGAGCGCTGCGGCCTCGATCGCGACCAGCTGATGGAGCGCCTGAAAGAGGTTGGCATCGGCACCGGGCTGCATTTCCGTGCCGCGCACACCCAGAAATTCTACCGTGAGCGCTATCCGCAGCTGTCGTTGCCGAATACCGAATGGAACTCGGCGCGGCTGTGCACCTTACCGCTATTCCCTGATATGACCGACGCCGATGTGGATCGCGTGGTCAATGCCTTGTCTTCTGTTGTGGAGTCTTTACGTGTCTCGCGTTGAACCGATCAAAAAAGTGTCGATAGTCATCCCGGTATACAACGAGCAGGAAAGCCTGCCTGCGTTGCTGGAGCGCACTACCGCCGCCTGTAAGCAGTTATCCCAACCTTATGAAATCATTCTCGTCGACGATGGCAGCAGCGACAACTCCGCTGACATGCTGACCGCGGCGGCCGAAAAGCCGGACAGTCACGTGATTGCCGTCCTGCTTAACCGCAACTATGGCCAGCATTCGGCGATCATGGCCGGTTTCAATCAGGTGACCGGCGATCTGGTGATTACCCTTGACGCCGATCTGCAGAACCCGCCGGAGGAAATCCCTCGGCTGGTCAGCGTGGCGGAAGAGGGCTATGACGTGGTGGGCACCGTGCGCGCCAACCGTCAGGACTCCTGGTTCCGCAAAAGCGCTTCGCGCGTAATCAACATGATGATTCAACGCGCCACCGGCAAATCGATGGGGGACTACGGCTGCATGCTGCGCGCCTACCGTCGTCATATCGTTGAGGCGATGCTGCACTGTCATGAGCGCAGCACCTTCATCCCGATCCTGGCGAATACCTTCGCCCGTCGCACGACCGAGATCGACGTGCGTCACGCCGAGCGCGAGTTCGGCGACTCCAAATACAGCCTGATGAAGCTGATCAACCTGATGTATGACCTGATCACCTGTCTGACCACTACGCCGCTGCGTTTGCTCAGCGTGGTCGGCAGCATCGTGGCGCTGTCCGGGTTCGTGTTGGCGCTGGTGCTGATCGCGCTGCGTCTGCTGCTCGGTCCTGAATGGGCCGCCGGCGGCGTGTTCACGCTTTTCGCCGTCCTGTTCACCTTTATCGGCGCCCAGTTTGTCGGCATGGGGCTACTGGGTGAATACATCGGCCGCATCTATACCGACGTGCGCGCACGTCCTCGCTATTTTGTTCAGAAAGTGGTCGGCGTACAGCAAGACCACAATACTCAGGAAGAAGAATGATGAAAGCTATTGTATTTGCTTACCATGATATTGGCTGCGCAGGTCTGAAAGCGCTGACTGAGGCGGGTTATGACGTGCAGGCTGTGTTCACGCACACCGACGACCCAGGTGAGAACAACTTCTTCTCCTCCGTGGCCCGTTTGGGCGCCGAATTGGATCTGCCGGTCTATGCGCCGGAAGACGTGAACCACCCGCTGTGGGTTGATCGCATTCGCGAACTGCAGCCGGACGTGATCTTCTCGTTCTACTATCGTCACATGCTGAGCGACGAGATCTTGTCGCTGGCCCCGTTGGGCGGTTTCAACCTGCATGGTTCGCTGCTGCCGCGCTACCGTGGCCGCGCGCCGGTGAACTGGGCGTTGGTGAATGGCGAAACCGAAACCGGCGCCACCCTGCACAAAATGGTGAAACGCCCTGACGCCGGCGACATTGTGGGCCAGCAGAAAGTGGCTATCGCCGACAACGACACCGCGCTGACGCTGCACAAAAAAGTGCTGGAAGCCGCGCAGGCCGTGTTGAAAGAGCAGCTGCCGAAGCTGAAGAACGGCACCGCCACTTTTACCAAGCAGGATGAGTCTCAGGCCAGCTACTTCGGGCGCCGCACCGCGGCGGACGGCGAGATCTTGTGGCACAAATCCGCCAAAGAGATCAACAACCTGGTGCGCGCCGTCACTGAACCGTACCCGGGGGCATTCAGCTACCTCGGCCAGCGCAAGCTGATCGTCTGGCGTTCCCGCGTGCTGGATACCCAACACGATAAACAACCGGGCACCGTGCTGAGCACCGCCCCGCTGGTCATCGCCTGTGGCGAAGGCGCGCTGGAAATCGTCGCCGGGCAGAACGAAAGTGGCCTGTACGTGCAGGGCAGCCGCCTGGCGCAGGAAATGGGCATCGTCACCGACGTGCGTCTGGCCGCCAAGCCTAACGCCGTGATGAAACGCCGCACCCGCGTGCTGATCCTCGGGGTCAACGGTTTCATCGGCAACCACCTGACCGAGCGTCTGCTGCGCGACGATCGTTACGACATCTACGGTCTGGATATCGGCTCTGACGCCATCAGCCGCTTCCTCGACAACCCGCGCTTCCACTTCGTGGAAGGCGACATCAGCATCCACTCCGAGTGGATCGAGTATCACATCAAGAAATGCGACGTGGTGCTGCCGCTGGTGGCGATCGCGACGCCGATCGAATACACCCGTAACCCGCTGCGCGTGTTCGAGCTGGACTTCGAAGAGAACCTGAAGATCGTTCGCGACTGCGTGAAATACAACAAGCGCATCATCTTCCCGTCCACCTCCGAAGTGTACGGCATGTGCGACGACAAAGAGTTCGATGAAGACCATTCGCGTCTGATCGTCGGGCCAATCAACAAACAACGCTGGATCTACTCGGTCTCCAAACAGCTGCTGGATCGGGTGATCTGGGCTTACGGCGCCAAAGAAGGCCTGAAGTTCACGCTGTTCCGTCCGTTCAACTGGATGGGGCCGCGTCTGGATAACCTGGACGCCGCGCGCATCGGTTCTTCCCGCGCCATCACCCAGCTGATCCTCAACCTGGTAGAAGGTTCGCCGATCAAACTGATGGACGGCGGCGCACAGAAGCGTTGCTTCACCGACATCAACGACGGCATCGAAGCGCTGTTCCGCATCATTGAGAACCGTGACGGCCTGTGTGACGGCCAGATCGTCAACATCGGCAACCCGACCAACGAAGCGAGCATTCGTGAGCTGGCGGAAATGCTGCTGGAAAGCTTCAACAACCACCCGCTGCGCGACCGCTTCCCGCCGTTTGCCGGCTTCAAGGACGTGGAGAGCAGCAGCTACTACGGTAAAGGTTACCAGGACGTCGAGCACCGCACGCCGAGCATCAAGAACGCGCGCCGCCTGCTGGGCTGGCAGCCGACCATCGAGATGAAGCAAACCGTCGCCGATACGCTGGACTACTTCCTGCGCACTACCGTTCAGGAAGGGAACGATGCATGAAGAAAGTCGGTCTGCGGGTTGATGTAGATACCTTCAGCGGCACCCGTGAAGGGGTGCCGCAGTTGCTGGACCTGTTCGAAAAGTACGACATTCAGGCCAGCTTCTTCTTCAGCGTGGGACCGGACAACATGGGGCGCCATCTTTGGCGCCTTTTGCGTCCGAAATTTCTGTGGAAAATGCTGCGCTCGAACGCCGCTTCGCTGTACGGTCTGGATATTCTGCTGGCCGGCACCGCGTGGCCGGGGCGCAACATTTCACGCGCGCTGGGGCCGCTGATGAAGCGCACCGCCGAAGCCGGCCATGAAGTCGGGCTGCATGCCTGGGATCACCAGGGATGGCAGGCCAACGTCGGCAAGTGGAGCGAGGCGCAACTGACCGAACAGGTGCAGCGGGGCGTCGATGCCCTGAGCGCCAGCACCGGCCAGCCGGTGAAATGCTCCGCCGTAGCAGGGTGGCGTGCCGACACGCGCGTGCTGGAGGTCAAGCAGCGCTTCGGCTTCCATTACAACAGCGATTGCCGCGGCACCCATCCGTTCCGTCCGGTGCTGAGCGACGGGCGTCACGGTACGGTGCAGATCCCGGTGACGTTGCCGACCTTCGACGAAGTGATCGGCAGCGAAGTCAGCATGGCCGACTTCAACGACTACATTCTGCGCGCCATCGAGAACGATCGCGGCGTACCGGTGTACACCATTCACACCGAAGTGGAAGGCATGTCGCAAGCGGCGATGTTCGAACAGTTATTGCAACGCGCACGGCAGCAGGGCATCGAATTCTGTCCGCTGAGCGCGCTGTTACCGCAAGATTTGGCGTCACTGCCGTTGGGCCGCATCAAGCGCGCTCCTTTCCCCGGCCGCGAAGGTTGGCTGGGCTGTCAAACCGATGTGAAGGACGTTACATGAAGGCGCTAAAAGGATCCTGGGCCATTCTGCTGGCCGTTTTTTTTGCTCTGGTCTATCTGATCCCGCTTAACGGTCGCCTGCTGTGGCAGCCGGATGAAACACGTTATGCCGAGATCAGCCGTGAAATGCTGCAACGCGGCGATTGGGTGGTGCCGCACCTGCTGGGGCTGCGCTATTTCGAGAAGCCGGTAGCGGGATACTGGTTCAATAACATCAGCCAGTGGCTGTTCGGGGAAAACAACTTTGCGGTGCGGTTCGGCTCGGTGTTCAGCACCGGCATGACCGCGCTGCTGGTGTTCGCGCTGGCGATGCTGATGTGGCGTAATGCGCGTCGCGCCAGCCTGGCGATGCTGATGTTCCTGTCGATGGTGCTGGTGTTCAGCATCGGCACTTACAGCGTGCTGGATCCGATGATTTCGTTGTGGCTGGCGGCGGCAATGGTCAGCTATTACCTGACGCTGAAAGCCACCTCGGTCAAAGGCAAGCTGGGCGCCTACGCCTTGCTGGGCTTGGCCTGCGGCATGGGCTTTATGACCAAGGGCTTCCTGGCGCTGGCGGTGCCGGTGATTGCGGTGATCCCGATTGTCATTCAGCAACGTCGCATCAAGGATCTGCTGTGCTACGGCCCGGTGGCGATCGTGACCGCCACGTTGCTCAGCCTGCCGTGGGCGCTGGCGATCGCGCAACGTGAGCCCGATTTCTGGAATTACTTCTTCTGGGTCGAACACATTCAGCGCTTCGCCGAAGATAACGCCCAGCACAAGGCGCCATTCTGGTATTACCTGCCGATCCTGCTGGCGGCGGTGTTGCCGTGGCTGGCGCTGCTGCCCGGCGCGCTGCTCAAAGGTTGGCGCGAACGCGTGCAGCGCCCGGAGCTGTTCTTCCTGCTGAGCTGGGCGATGATGCCGCTGATCTTCTTCAGCATCGCCAAAGGCAAGCTGCCGACCTATATTCTGCCGTGCATGGCGCCGCTGGCGCTGCTGATGACCGCCTATGCGGAAGACTATGCCGCCACGCTGCGCGCCAGGCTGTTTAAGGCCAACGCCTGGCTGAACGGCCTGTTCGGGCTGATTGGCATCGTGGCGCTGGTGGTGTTGAGCTCCGGTTTGCTGCCGAAAGCGCATCTGTTTACTCCGCAGGAGTGGCCGAAAGTGGTACTCGGCCTGATCGCGTTCGGCGGTTGGCTGCTGTTCGCGCTGGTCTCCGCGCGCGATAACGGCCGCCAATGGCGTTGGGCGGCCGCTTGCCCGGTGCTGCTGTGCCTGGTGATCGGTTACGCGATTCCGCAGCAGGTGACCGATTCCAAACTGCCGCAGAACTTCGCCCGCGCCACGATGGCCGAACTGGGCGACAGCCGTTACGTGCTGACCGACAGCGTCGGGGTGGCGGCCGGCCTGGCCTGGGAACTCAAGCGCAGCGACGTGCTGATGTACAGCCAGAAAGGCGAGGTGGCCTATGGTCTGGAGTATCCGGACGCCAAAGGGCACCTGATCAGCGACGCCGACTTCCCGCAGTGGCTGGCGCAGGCGCGCAAGCAGGGGAATGTGTCGCTGGTGTTGCAGCTCTCCCGCGGCGAAGCGCTGCCGCAGGAACTGCCTGCCGCAGACAAGGTGGATCGCATGAACCGTCTGGTGCTGATGTGGTATAAACAGCAACCATGATCGGTTTTCTGTTGGTGATAGTGGTCAGTCTGCTCACCTGTGGTGGGCAGCTGTGCCAGAAGCAGGCGGCGCACTGCTGGGAACGGGCGGACGAGGCGCGGCTCAAGCAGACGCTGCGTTGGCTGGCGCTGGCGGTGCTGTTGCTGGGGCTGGGCATGGCGGTGTGGCTCAATGTGCTGCAACGCCTGCCGCTCAGCCTGGCTTACCCGATGCTCAGCCTTAACTTCGTGATGGTGACGCTGGCCGCGCGCTGGCTGTTTCACGAGCCGACGACCGCGCGCCATTGGTGTGGCGTGGCGTCGATTATGCTGGGGATCCTGCTGATGAGCGTGCATTCATGAAGGGCTATGCCTGGGGCGCCGCCAGCGTACTGCTGGTGACGCTGGCGCAGTTGCTGATGAAGTGGGGCATGGTTCAGATCCCGCTGATGTCGTTCGCCGACGTCTCGCTGACGCTGATCGGCGACTACTGGCTGCCGCTGCTGGCGGTGGGCGGCGGCATCTTTGGCTATGCGCTGTCGATGCTGTGTTGGTTCTTTGCGCTGCGCCATCTGCCGTTAAACCGCGCTTATCCTCTGCTGAGCGTCAGCTATGCGCTGGTTTACCTGGCGGCGGTGATCCTGCCGTGGTTTAACGAATCCGCTACGCTGCTGAAAACGTTGGGCACGCTGTTTATTCTGTTCGGCGTCTGGCTGATTAACAGCAAATCCGAGACCAAATCGCCGCAATAGGGCCAAAACCGGCGATCCTGCTATTATCTCCCTCATGGCGCTTGCCTTTTTCCCCGTGCGGGAGATAAATTAACGCGAAATAGCGCTTTCCTTACGTGGTGCCGGCTTTGCCTCGCAGGCAGTGTAGTGGTGTACCGAATGGCATAATGCGGCAACGTGTTCAATGAAGGGATATTATGCGGATGCGTGTGTGGTTTTTATTAGCCAGTTTAATCCTCGCCGGTTGCAGCAGCCATGCGCCGCCACCCAGCGGCCGCCTGGCGGATTCTATCGTGGTGGTGGCTCAGCTCAATGAACAACTGCGCCAGTGGTACGGCACGCCATACCGTTACGGCGGCCTGGATCGCGGCGGCGTGGATTGCTCCGGCTTTGTTTACCGCACGTTCCGCGATCGCTTCGATATGCAGCTGCCCCGTTCGACCGAAGAGCAAACCTCGCTGGGCACCAAGGTCTCGCGCGACGAACTGATGCCGGGCGATCTGGTGTTTTTCAAAACCGGCGGCGGTGAGAACGGTCTGCACGTCGGCATTTACGATACCAACGACCAATTTATCCACGCTTCGACCAGCCGCGGGGTGATCCGCTCCTCGCTCGATAACGTTTACTGGAAACGGGTGTACTGGCAGGCGCGGCGCATTTAGCCTTAACCCGTTGATTTGGTGTATCATGGCGGCATCACGTGTTTTGAACGGTGCCTGCCATGAACAGTTTGCGTTTACTGATCTCCGACTCCTACGATCCCTGGTTCAACCTGGCGGTGGAAGAGTGCATCTTCCGCGAAATGACCACGCAAAAAATCCTCTTCCTGTGGCGCAATGCCGAAACGGTGGTGATCGGCCAGTCGCAGAACCCCTGGAAAGAGTGCAACACCCGGCGTATGGAACAGGATGGCATTCGGCTGGCGCGGCGCAGCAGCGGCGGCGGGGCGGTATTCCACGATTTGGGCAACACCTGTTTCACCTTTATGGCCGGCAAGCCGGGGTACGATAAAAGCGTCTCCACGAACATCATTCTGCAAGCGCTGCGGCAGTTGGGCGTAACGGCCGGCGCATCGGGGCGCAATGACCTGGTGATGGAAACTGCCGATGGGCCGCGCAAAATATCCGGCTCCGCCTATCGCGAAACGCAGGATCGCGGTTTCCACCACGGCACGCTGTTGCTGAATGCCGATCTGGAGCGGCTGGCGGACTACCTCAATCCGGATCCCAAAAAACTGCAGGCCAAGGGCATCACCTCGGTGCGTTCGCGCGTCGCCAACCTGGCGGAGTTTTTGCCGGGCATCAACCATGAGCAGGTGTGTGAGGCGATCGTGCAGGCCTTCTTCGCCCACTATGGCGAGACGGCCGAGCCGGAGATCATTTCGCCGGATGTATTCCCCGATCTGCCCGATTTTGCCGCGCAGTTCGCCAAACAGAGCAGTTGGGAATGGAATTTCGGCAAGGCGCCGGCGTTCAGCCATCTGCTAAATGAACGCTTCGTCTGGGGCGGCGTGGACCTGTTCTTCGATGTCGAGAAGGGGACAATTGTTCGTGCGCAGGTATTCACCGACAGCCTGAATCCGGCTCCGCTACAGCGGTTGGCGGACATGCTGGTGGGCTGCGCGTACCGCAGTGAGCCCGTCGCCGCCTGCTGCGACCGCCTGGTGGCGGCCTATCCGCAACAGGCGGCTGAATTGACCGAGCTGCGGCAATGGCTGAGCGATACCATCCGCTAGCCGGGCGGTCTGGCTGCGAGGGGATGAGCGTGCTCATCCCTTTTTTTATCGCTGAAAGCGACGTTTCGCTGGGCGTAGCGCAGATTTTCTGAAAATCAAGGTGGGCATTTTTTCAGGTTTTCAATGCTGCGAATAACGGGCGGAATTGATGCGTTATTAAATTTAATCAGTCATCGTTAACGGCCGGAAAAATTGGCGTTAAGTCAGAAAGATTATTTTACTTTATTTAGGATTTTTCTTAATTAAAACAAAGGAGATAAGTCAAATTTGACCTCAAATCCATTCCACTTAAGCCAAATATCTTTTCGCATCACGCGCCGAACGAGAAAACTGGCATAAGTGCGGCTGCTTTTCTTTGCGCCGTTCGCGATTGTCGTATAGCTTTAATCTATCAATTAAATGATATTTTACGAGCATTTGCATTGATATTTCCGATTAATCCCAGAAGGATTGATCGATAAAATATATTGATATACGATGATACGCTAGCCATTCATCCTGTGGCATTAAAATGAACATCCAACTCGAAGCTGACTTTATTAGTAGCTATGTTTTTCAACCTGTTTACTCAATGGAGGGCGGGCTGTTGGCGGTGGAAATGTTGAGCCGTTTCAACAGTCTCGACGGTGATTTAGCCATGCCGGCCGAAATTGGGATTAATTTATTGGCGCCTGAACAAAGGATTGAGTTATTTAATGAGCAATTGAGACTGGCGGAGCAGCATGCTGCCTGGTTTACCGGTAACAGCGTGCAGTTGACCATCAATATCGAAGAAACCATCGTCGAGCTTATTCTTTCCGATCCGGCCTTGTGCCAGAGGATCCGGCAATATCCTTTTATTGCATTTGAAATGAGTGAGAGTTTTCCGAATCTTTCTGCCGGAAAGAACAATACGAGCGTGCGGCGATTAAGCGAATTGTTTACGCTGTGGCTCGATGATTTCGGTTCCGGTAAAGCCACGCTGACCGCGTTGTACGATGGTTTGTTTGACTACGTAAAGATAGACAAGCGTTTTTACTGGCAGCTGTTTACCCATCAGGGGTATGACGTGGTCATCGACTCGTTGTTAAAGAATATCAACCTGTTGTGTAAAGGCGTGATCGTCGGAGGAATAGAGAAAAAAGAGTACTTTAATAAACTCAGATACGCCGGTGTTTTAGGCCTGCAAGGTTTTTTATGGCCCAGCGTTGGTGTGGATAATCTGCAAGCTTTGCTGGCGATGCCCAGCGAGTTCAATAATTAAGAAGTGATACAAAAAAACTACACACAATGAGGTAAATAAGCGACGGGGTGATGTTTAGCGTGATTCAGTCGCCGTTATTCACCCACGTTTTTGCTGATAACCGCGTTTGTCAGCCGACGTTCAGCGCGTTTCCTCACGCGAAACCTCCCGCATCCGTTCTGGCGACAGGCGGATGCGTTCTCCCTGCATTCCTTCGGTGTTAATCCTCCCGTTCAGGCTCTACACTACGCTGAAACGGAGGGCCTATGCCGCAATTCGATAACGCTTACTACCAACAATTACCCGGTTTTTACACCGCCCTGAACCCGACGCCGCTCAAGGATGCGCGCCTGCTGTACCACAGTGAGCCGCTGGCGCGCGAGCTGGGGCTGGATGACAGTTGGTTTACTCAGGATAAAACCCCGATTTGGGCGGGGGAAACGCTGCTACCGGGCATGCAGCCGTTGGCGCAGGTGTACAGTGGCCACCAGTTCGGCGTCTGGGCCGGGCAACTGGGCGATGGCCGCGGCATTTTGCTGGGCGAACAAGTCCTGGCGGACGGCAGTCACCGCGACTGGCACCTGAAGGGCGCCGGGCTGACGCCGTATTCACGCATGGGGGATGGCCGCGCGGTGCTGCGTTCGGTTGTCCGCGAGTTTCTGGCCTCTGAGGCGTTGCACCATCTGGGGATCCCCACCACGCGTGCGTTAACTATTGTCACCAGTCAACAACCGGTATACCGCGAGCAGCCGGAACGCGGCGCGATGCTGCTGCGGGTGGCGGAAAGCCATGTGCGTTTCGGTCACTTCGAACACTTTTATTACCGCAAACAGCCGGAGCAGGTGCGGCAGCTGGCGGATTTCGTCATCGCCCGTCACTGGCCGCAGTTGCAGGATCAGGCCGATCGTTACCTGTTGTGGTTTACCGACGTGGTCGAACGCACGGCGCGCCTGATCGCCCATTGGCAAACCGTCGGATTCGCCCACGGCGTGATGAACACCGACAACATGTCGATTCTCGGCATCACCATCGATTACGGCCCTTACGGCTTCCTCGATGACTATCAGCCCGGCTATATCTGTAACCATTCCGACCATCAAGGGCGTTACGCCTTTGATAATCAGCCGGCGGTGGCGTTATGGAACCTGCATCGCCTGGCGCAAACTTTGTCGGGGCTGATGACTGCCGAACAGCTGCAGCAGGCGTTGGCGGCATATGAACCGGCGTTGATGCGCGCCTATGGCGAACAGATGCGCGCCAAACTGGGCTTCTTCACGCCGACGGCGCAGGATAACGACGTGCTGACCGGCCTGTTGAGCCTGATGGCCCAGGAAGGGCGGGACTATACCCGCACGTTCCGCCTGTTGAGCGAAACAGAACAGCAACAGGCGCAGTCGCCGCTGCGCGATGAGTTTATCGACCGCGCGGCCTTCGACGCCTGGTATCAGCAATATCGTCAGCGTTTGCAGCAGGAGCAGGTCAGCGACGCGGAGCGACAACGGGCGATGAAGGCGGTGAACCCGCGGCTGATCCTGCGCAACTACCTGGCCCAGCAAGCGATTGAGGATGCGGAGAAAGACGACGTCGGCCGTTTGCAGCGGTTGCATCAGGCCTTGCTGCGGCCGTTCGACGATGCGCCGGAGTATGACGATCTCGCCGCGCTGCCGCCGGACTGGGGCAAACATCTGGAGATTTCCTGCTCCAGCTGAGATGAAAAAAGGGCGCCTCATGGCGCCCTTGAACGTTTTATTGGCGCAGATAGACCTGCGGCAACGACACTTCGGGATGATGAATCACGCCGAGATCGGCCTGGTACCAGCGGGTGAGGATTTCCGTCTGCAACACTTCCTGCGGTGTGCCGCTCGCCACCAGGCGCCCCTGATGCAACAGCAGGATACGGTCGGCGTACAGCGCCGCCAGATTGAGATCGTGCAGCACACAGCAGACGCCCAGCGGCTGTTGGCGCGTCAACGAGCGCAGCAGGCGCAGGGTATGCTGCTGGTGGTAAAGATCCAGCGCCGAAGTCGGCTCGTCGAGGAACAGCCAGGCGGGGGACGGCTGCGGCTGCCACAGCTGCGCCAATACCCGCGCCAGTTGCACCCGCTGCTGTTCGCCGCCGGACAGCTGACGATAGTCGCGCTGCGCCAGCGCCAGGCAATCGGTCTGCGCCATCACCTGTTGGATCGCCTGGTGCTCGTCGCGTTTGCCGTGCGGCGCGCGTCCCATGCTGACCACTTCTTCCACGCTGAAGGGAAACGCCAGATCGCTGTATTGACGCATCACGGCTCGGACTTTGGCCAACTGCTGCGGCGCCCAGTGTTCCAGCGGGCGGCCAAGCAGCCGGCATTCGCCGCAGTCCGGCGTCAAATAGCCGGTCAGCAAACGCAGCAGCGTCGATTTGCCGGCGCCGTTAGGGCCGATAATCGCCACCATTTCACCGCCGGCGAGGCTGAGCGAAACATCGTTGATCAAGCGGCGCGTACCGAGGCTGTAGCGCAGCTCCCGGGCCGTGAGGTTGGCGGCGTTATCCACCGGTTCGCTCCCGCTGGCGCATCACCAGCCACAAGAAGTAAGGGCCGCCGATCAGGCTGGTCATCAATCCCACCGGCATTTCGGCCGGCGCCACCAGCGTGCGCGCCAGCGTGTCGCTGACCAGTAACAGGCAGGCGCCGCCCAGGGCGGAGCAGGGCAACAGCCAGCGGTGATCCCCGCCGAGGCGCATGCGCACCAGATGCGGCACTACCAGACCGACGAAGCCGATCACGCCGCTCATCGCCACCGCCGCGCCGATCAACAGGGCGCTCAACAGCAGCAGCTGCAGCTTGGCGCGCTGAACGTTCACCCCGAGGTAGTGTGCCTCTTCGTCCCCCAGCTGTAACAGGTTCAGACGACGCGCCTGCAGCAGCGTCAGCAGCACCGTGGGCAGGATCAGCGAGGCGGAAACGGCCAGCGTCGGCCATTGCGACTGGCTGAGGCTGCCCATCATCCACAGCGAGAATTGGCGCAGCTGTTGATCGCTGCTGATGTAGGAGAGCACGCCGATGGCCGCCATGCACAGGGCGTTGATCGCGATGCCCGCCAGCAGCAGCCGCGACAGATTGCCGTGCCCGCTGCGGCTGATGCCGTAGATCAGCAGTGATACCAGCAGGCTGCCGAGGAACGCCGCCAGCATGTGGCCATACAACGCGATCGTCACCGGCAACGCCAGCGGCATCACGATGAACAGCGCGACAAACAGCGCGCCGCCGCTGCTGATGCCCAGCAGGCTCGGATCCGCCAGCGGATTGCGGAACAGCCCCTGCATTACCGCGCCGGATACCGCCAGCGCACAGCCGATCACCACCGCCAACAGCACGCGCGGCAGACGAATGTTGAGCCAGATGTGCCAGGCGGCGTCGCTAAAGGGTTCGCGCCACAGGGTGCCAAACGACAGCGTGAGCGCGCCCAGGTTAGCGGCGACCAGCGCCAGCAGCGTCAGCAGCACCAGCAGGCCGATGATGGCTAACTGAGGTGAGGTGCGACAGCGCATTACTTTTGCTCCGCCGAGTGGCGCAGTTTGGCCAGCGCCGCCGGCGTTTCCAGACCGAAGCCCAGCAGCGTCATGTCATCGACGATCAGCACGCGACGCTGCTTGCCTGCCGGCGTCAACGCCAGACCCGGCAACGTCCACAGTTGCTGTTCGCCGCCGAGGGTGCGTACGCCGTCGGTGGTGACCAGCAACAGATCCGGCGCGCTGGCGATGACGCCTTCCTGCGACAGCGGACGGTAGCGGTCAAAACCCTGCATGGCGTTTTTCAGTCCGGCGGCGGCGATCACCGCGTCGGCGGCGGTGTGTTGCCCGGCCGCCATCGGCGTAATGCCGCCGTGGCTCATCACAAACAGCACCTTGACCGGCAGCGGAGTGGTATCGACCGCCGCCAGCTGCTGTTGATAGCGCTCGCTCAACTGCTTGCCTTGCTCATCACGCTGCAGCGCGGCGGCGATCGCGGCGATTTTTTGCGGCACCGCCTGCAGGGTGGTGTCACCCGGCACGCTGACGACCTTGACACCGCTGTCCGCCAGTTGTTTGAGCACCAGCGCCGGCTGCGCCAGCTCGGTCGTCAGCACCAGCGTCGGTTTCAGCGCCAGAATGCCTTCGGCGTTCAGCTGGCGCATGTAGCCGACGTCCGGCAGCTTTTTCACCGCTTCCGGATGCAGGCTGGTGCTGTCGCGGGCGATCACGTCGTCGCCGGCGCCGAGCGCAAAGGCGATTTCCGTCACGTCGCCGCCGATCGAGACGATGCGCTGTGCGGCGGCGGCGGTGAGCGGCAGCGTCAGCGTCACCATCAACGCCAGGCGGCGGATCAAGGAGGATTTCATGCGGCGATGTCCTTGGCGGCGAGCGCGGCGACCTGCTCGCGCCACTGGGTTTGTTCCGGTTGGCCTTCGGTGCGCTGGCCATACAGCTGCGCGATCTGCGTGCCATCTGCGGCGAACAGCTCCAGGCTGGTGACGATGCCGTCTTTGGTCGGTTTGCGGGTGATCCAGCTTTCGGCGATGGCGTTTTCAATCAGGTGCAGCGTGAAGCGGCGGTTGAACACGTTGATCCAGCCTTCCTGCGGCATCAAGCGTTCGATCTGGCCGGTGAAAATCTGCACGCAGCCACGGTTGCCGACGAAGATCATGATCTCATTTTGCTGTTGCTGCGCCGCCTCCAGCAGTTGCGACAGCGCGCTGTTGTCCACCTGATAGGCCAGATCGTCGCCGACGGCGCGGAAGGCCTGCTGGCGCGTCAGCTTATTGCGGCTCAGTAGCTGGAAGAACTGGTGGACGTCGGTCATCGCGCGCCATTCAGCGTCGATTTTGGCCTGATCCTGCGTGGCTTCATCGGAGGTGGCCGCCTCGGCGGGCTGCAGCGCCAGCGCCGGGTTTTCTTCGCTCAGGTGGCGTTCCACCAGCGCCATCCAGGCCGGCAGATCGGTTTCCTCGGTGGTGTAGACCTTGTGCAGCGCATCGCCCTGCGGGTCAAAGAACTGAATGCTGTGGCGCACGCCGCGTTTGTTGGTTTCGCTCATGGCGAAGACGCTGGTCCAGTGGTTGAGGAACAGGCGCAGATCCAGCTCGCGCGGGTTGAGGATCAGCCCGGCGTGGCCGTTGAGGTGCTGGTTGCGGTAGCGGCCCATCTGCTCATGCACCGCATAGCTGTTGCGGGTGATGGACTTGGTGACGCCCACTTGCTCGAGTTCGGTCAGCAACGTGCGGGCGTCGGCCTGCAGGCGGCGGGCGTCGTGGCCAACGCGGGCGTGCGTCAGTTCCGCTTCGCTGACGCCAAGGATCGCCGCCAGGTCGCGGGCGTATTTGCCGGGATGGTCGATTTTAGCCTGTTGGTAACGTTCGTACAGGGTGTTGCTCATGCGGGATTCTCCTGCGCTGTGATGCGAATGGCGGACACACCGGATGTCCGCCAGATAGTCAAATGATCACCACTGGTAGCTGACCAGCAGTTTGGCGTTGCGGCCATCCTGCGGGACGCCCTGCGGCGAGTAGTACTCTTTGTCGAAGGCGTTGCCCAGCACCACGGTGGTGGTGACGCCCTGCAGACGGTCGCGGCCTTTGTAGCTCAGATAGAAGTCGTTAACCCCGTAGCCGCCTTGCTCCGACGTCCCCGTCTGCACGCGGGTGGCGCGTTCGGCGAAGGTGGCGACCCAACCGGCGGACAGACCGGTTTCGCCCAGCGGCACATCCAGCGAGCTGGTGACGGTGTCCGGATTGATGCTGCTCAACCAGTCACCGGTCGCTTCATTTTTGCCGCGGGTGCGGTTATAAGCCAAATCCCAGCCGAACCAAGAGGTTTTATAGCTGAGCGTAGCGTCCCATCCCCAGATTTTTGCGCGATCGATATTGGTCGAGAAGGTGGTGCAACTGATGCAGTAAGGGCCGCGCGGGCCGCGTCCCAGCTCCATGGTGACGTCGGTTGTGATGTAATCCTTGGCTTTGGTATCGAAATAGCTCGCTTTGAACTGCAAGCTATCATCGGCGAGCAGCAGATCGTCGAAACGCAGGCCAAATCCGTACTCTTGAGTTTCATTGGTTTCCGGTTTCAAATTAGGGTTCGGCACCCAATAGTTGGTGATGGTGGTAGGCCCCATTGGGATGGAGAAGTGTTTGGAGTCGTTGTACATCTCACCCATCGTCGGTGCGCGGAACGCCTGAGAATAGGAGCCGAACAGCATCAGCCAGTCGGTGGGGGTAATGCTGACTGCGCCGCGTGAGGACCATTTGTTCGCATCCACATCGGCATAGCCGTCACTTGAGCCCTTGTAATTGTCATAGCGGGTGCCGGCGAGCAGGGTGACGGGCAGATCGCGCAGCGTGATTTCGTCCTGCAGCCAGCCTGAAGCGAAGTTGATTTTTGCGTGCGGGAAACTTTCGGTCGCTCCGCCCGGCGTTTGCTCCTGTTTGTAAGCCTCGGTGCCGTAGGTCAGCAGGTGCGAAGCGAAAGTATCTGCAAACAGGCGTGTGCGGTTTTCGAGTTTGGCGCCTTTAGTGGTTTGTTTGCGCGCTTCATCTTCGCTGCCGCTGGCGTGCGCGTTAATTTTCACGTCCGAGTAATACACTTTCGCTTCAGCATCCAGCCAATCCTGGCCGACCGGCTTCAGTTTGTAACTCAGAGCCGCGTCGCGTTGGATCGTCGAACGATCGGTCATTAAGTTTCCAGCGGAGCTGGCTGGCGTTTGTGGGTTTTTCGGCTCTTGGGCGCTGTTGTTGTAGTAACGAAGGTTGCCGCCCAGCGACTGGTTGTCGTCGATCTTCCAGGTGCCTTTGGCCAGCACGTTGTTGATGGTTTCGTCGTTGGGGGCATCGAAGCCATTGCCCTGGCGCAGATTGCCGACGTCGCGGGTGCCGAACGACAGCAGGCCGCCGAGGTTATCGGTCTTGCCGTAGGCGCTGGCGCCCATGCCCAAGCTGTGATCGCCGCTGCCGGCGGTGCCGTAGACGCGGAACCCGCTGTCGTGGCCTGGCAACAGCAGGTCGGCGGCGTCGACAGTTTCATAAGACACTACGCCACCCAGCGCGCCGCTGCCGTACAGCAGGGCAGAAGGGCCGCGCACGATTTCGATGCGTTTCACCAACGCAGGATCTAAAAATGTGCCGTTAATATGGCCGGTATCGGTGCCCTGGCGGATGCCGTCGACCAGCGTCAGCACGCCGCGTCGGTCGTAACCGCGCATCATGAGATCCTGCCCATTGCTGCGGCCGGAGCCCGTGACGGTAATACCCGGCACGCGGCGCAGCATATCGGCAGCGGTCCCCGCAGTTTGGCTTTCCGGCGAACTGCCTTCGATGACCGTCACCATCATCGGCGCTTCAAAGCTGCTGCGCTGATTGCCGGTGGCGACCACGGTCATGGTTTCGTCAGCGGCTTTGGCTTTTTTGGCCGGCGTCGCGGGGGAAGAAGAGGGGGTCGTGCTGGTGTTTTGTGCCAAGGCCACCGTAGGCAGAGCGCAGGCAATCGCCAGACTCAACGCGGAAAAACGCAGCCGGGTGGAAAATGTCAGAGGCATGGTGCAACTCTCCGTATGTAATGAAACATATCAATAGATTTGCTGGCTGCCTGGATCACAAGATCGGGGTGGCTGGCGTTTGAGGATTCTGTGGTTATTTGGTCAGGATCAATTTCCCTGCCTTGGTCTGCCGCAGTTGATAGCGCTGGCCCTGATGGGTAATGAACGCGATGCCGTCGGCGCCGAGCAGCTGTGCGCTGTCGTAGCTGGGCGGCGCGTTTGCGCTGTGCTCGGTCGGGGCCGCGGCGGCGGGAGTTGGCGTGTTGGCAGTATCCATCATCTTTGTGCTTATAAAACAGACCATTAAATGGTAATTAATATCAAATTGAGAATCATTATCATGTGATGGAAAGGTTACATCAAGGAAAATTTTCTTACCGATGGAACCTTTTTGCCGAACGGACATCCGGCGACGGGCCGAACGCGCTCGGCCCGTAAAAAAGAGGGGATTATTTCAGCAGGGTTTCGATACGGTCGAACAGACGCTCAGGTTTGGTGATCGGCGCAAAGCGCGTGACACGTTGACCATCGGCGGTGAGCAGGAATTTGGTGAAATTCCATTTGATGCGGCGGCTGCCCAGAATGCCGGGCGCCAGGCGTTTCAGTTCGTTGAACAGCGGATGGGCGCCGGGGCCGTTGACCTCTATTTTGTTGAACAGCGGGAAACTGACGCCGTAGTTGAGGCTGCAAAAATTGGCGATCTCAAGCGGACTGCCCGGCTCCTGAGAACCAAACTGGTTGCAAGGGAAGCCGAGCACCATCAACCCGCGTTCGCGATAGTATTGCCACAAATTTTCCAGCCCGCGGTATTGCGGGGTGAAGCCGCACTTGCTGGCGGTGTTGACCACCAGGTAAGCGCGCGCCGGGAAATCGCCCAGCGTTTTTTGCTCGCCCTGCAGCGTGACGCAGGGGATGGATAACAGAGAGTGAATCATGCCGGGGCTCCCAGTGCGTTGCGGCGGGTATTAAAGGATTGCGATCAGTATAGATGAGCGAAACAGGGGAGATAAAGCCGGGGCGTGGCCCCGGCCTGCGATAGGCTAGAAGCGGCTATCGATGGCATCCGCCAGCATTGCCAGCAGCTGTTCGCTGTCGGACCAGCTCAGGCAAGGATCGGTGATCGACTGGCCATAGGTCAGCGGCTGGCCGGCGACGATTTTCTGCGTGCCTTCCACCAGGAAGCTTTCCGCCATCACGCCGGTAATGGCGGCAGAGCCGGCGCGGATCTGCTGGCAGACATTGTCGGCCACTTCCAACTGACGGCGATGCATCTTCTGGCAGTTGCCATGGCTGAAGTCGATCACCAGGTGCTCCGGCAGATCGAATTCACGCAGGCTGTCACAGGCGGCGGCGATATCGCTGGCGTGGTAGTTCGGCGTTTTGCCGCCGCGCATGATGATGTGGCCGTACGGGTTGCCGCTGGTCTGGTAGATGGTCATCTGACCATGTTTGTCCGGCGACAGGAACATGTGCCCGGCGCGCGCCGCGCGAATGGCGTCGATGGCGATGCGGGTGTTGCCGTCGGTGCCGTTTTTGAAGCCGACCGGGCAGGAGAGCGCCGAGGCCATTTCACGGTGGATCTGGCTTTCGGTGGTGCGCGCGCCGATGGCGCCCCAGCTGATCAGATCGGCGATGTATTGGCCGACGACCATGTCCAGGAATTCGGTGGCGGTCGGCAGGCCGAGCTGGTTCACCTCCAGCAGCAGGCGGCGCGCCATTTCGATGCCGCGGTTGACCTGGAAGGTGCCGTCCAGCGCCGGATCGGAGATCAGGCCTTTCCAGCCGACAACGGTGCGCGGTTTTTCGAAGTAGGTGCGCATCACGATCTCCAGGCGATCCTGGTAGCGTTCGCGCAGGGCGTTCAGCCGGCCGGCGTAATCGACGGCGGCGTCGAGATCGTGGATGGAGCAGGGGCCGATCACCACCAGCAGGCGGCGGTCTTCACCGGTAAGGATTTTTTCAATGCGTTTACGTGACGCTGTCACGTTATCGGCGACGGCCGCCGAGATCGGCAGCTTATCCGCCAACGCTTGCGGCGTGACGAGGCTGTCGATGCGCGCGGTCCGCAGTTCATCTGTTTTGTGCATGTTGTTCCCTGGAAACTGTTCTTCTCTGCGGCAGGAGCGCCGGGAAGTGATGGCGATCACAATAACGCAAAAAGCGCTGAATTCAACCGTAGAGATTGCGTTCTGTTGATCAAAGCCGCGAAAAAAAGCACAAAAAAATCAGCTGCTGCTGAAATAAACGGCAGGCGGCGGGGCGCGATGGCCCCGCGGGGAAAGATCAGAACATGCGGCGGCTCATGCCGAGGATATCGAGGATTTTGGTGGAGATCTCTTCGACCGAATAGTTGGTGGTGTTGAGGTAGCGGATCTGGTTTTTGCGGAACAGCGCCTCGACCTCGGCGATTTCCATGCGGCACTGGCGCAAGGAGGCGTAACGGCTGTTTTCGCGCCGTTCTTCACGGATCGCCGCGAGGCGCTCCGGATCGATGGTCAGGCCGAATAATTTATGCTGAAACGGTTTCAGCGAGGCCGGCAGATGCAAATTGTCCATATCGTCGGCGATAAACGGGTAGTTGGCGGCGCGGATGCCGAACTGCATCGCCAGATAGAGGCTGGTGGGGGTTTTGCCGCAGCGCGAGACGCCGAGCAGGATCACCTGCGCCTGATCGAGGTTGCGCAGCGAAATGCCGTCATCGTGCGCCAGGGTATAGTCGATGGCGGCGATGCGGGCGTCGTACTTGCCGAGATTGCTGGCGGTCAGGCCGTGGGTGCGGTTCGGCACCGGCGTCGGTTCCACATCCAGCTCGCCCTGCAGCGGGCCGACCAGCGCCTGCACGATATCCTGGCAGAAGCCCTGGCTCTGGACGATCACATCGCGCACTTCCGGCGAGATAATGGAGTAAAACACCAACGGGCGCACGCCGGTTTCATGGTAAATATCATCGATTTGCTGGCGAACTGCGCGCGCGCGGGCCTCGGTTTCGACAAACGGCAGGGTATAGGTGGTCGCCGTGACCGGGAACTGCGACAGCACCGCGTGTCCCAGCACTTCGGCGGTGATCGCCGTACCATCCGAAATATAAAAAACGCTTCTTTCCACCCGAGGCTCCTTACCTGAAAACGGTGTTCCTGCTGTCATCACTGTCAATATCATGGGCCGCAGACGATCCGTCGGTAAAGGGGCGAGAGAAAAAATTGTGACGGCGGGGCGATAAACCGCCATGCGGCGGCGCTGGCGGAAAGCGCGATTAGCGGCCATAAAAAGTGCGGCCCAGCGGCGCTTTTCCACCTGAAGCGCGAGTTTGCCGTTATTTTCACCAAAAACGGTAGCGTTTGCGCGGTCATTAAAAAAGAAGTTTAAAAAGAACGTAATTTGTTGATAACTAAGCTTTTCGTGCGTTTGGGAACGGTTCCCAGGCAAATCAGCCGGTTAGGACATTCTCTTAAAAACCACTTTCTTCAGTGGGTTGATCGATTCACCTTTCCATTTTCCCCGGATCAGTGTGCTAGTCTGATTCGGCTCCGCGTTTAGCGGCGCCGTAAAGCAAGCGAATTAAATCCGTCTTTACCCTACTGATAGCAATAAGGATTGTCTCGATGTCCAACAATGGCCCAGACTTGCGTAATGTGCTTTGGTACAACCAGCTTGGCATGCACGACGTTGACCGTGTCGGCGGCAAAAACGCTTCCCTCGGTGAAATGATCACCAATCTTTCCGATTTGGGCGTGGCCGTGCCGAACGGTTTTGCCACCACCGCGCAGGCGTTTAACGATTTCCTCGAACAAAGCGGTGTTAACCAGCGCATCTATCAGTTACTGGATCAGACTGACGTTGACGACGTTGCACAACTGGCCAAGGCCGGTGCCCAGATCCGCCAATGGGTGATCGACACGCCGTTCCACGCCGAGTTCGAGCGTGAAATTCATCAGGCTTACCAACAGCTCGCCGACGGCGAACCGGAAGCCTCCTTTGCGGTGCGCTCCTCCGCCACGGCGGAAGACATGCCGGACGCTTCCTTCGCCGGCCAGCAGGAAACCTTCCTCAACGTGCAGGGCATCGACGCCGTGATGGTGGCGATCAAGCACGTGTTCGCGTCGCTGTTCAATGACCGCGCCATCTCTTATCGCGTGCACCAGGGTTACGACCACCGCGGCGTCGCGCTGTCGGCGGGCGTACAGCGCATGGTGCGCTCCGATCTGGCCTCCTCGGGCGTGATGTTCACCATCGACACCGAGTCCGGCTTTGATCAGGTGGTGTTCATCACCTCCGCCTTCGGTCTGGGTGAGATGGTGGTGCAGGGCGCGGTGAACCCGGATGAGTTCTATGTGCACAAGCCGACGTTGCAAAAAGGCAAGCCGGCGATCGTGCGCCGCAACCTGGGCTCGAAAAAAATCCGCATGGTGTACGCGCCGTCGCAGGATCACGGCAAGCAGGTGCGCATCGAAGACGTGCCGGAAGCGCAGCGCAGCCGGTTCTCGCTGACCGATGACGAAGTGCAGGCGCTGGCGCATCAAGCGATCCTGATCGAAAAACATTACGGCCGCCCGATGGATATCGAGTGGGCGAAAGACGGCCATACCGGCAAACTGCTGATCGTGCAGGCGCGCCCGGAAACTGTTCGCTCCAACGAACAGACCATGGAACGCTATCAGCTGAACGGCTCCAGCCCGGTGCTGGTGGAAGGCCGCGCCATCGGTCATCGCATCGGCGCCGGTCCGGTGAAAGTGATTCACGATATCAGCGAAATGGATCGCATCCAGCCGGGCGACGTGCTGGTGACCGACATGACCGACCCGGACTGGGAGCCGATCATGAAGAAGGCCGCTGCGATCGTCACCAACCGCGGCGGGCGCACCTGCCACGCGGCGATCATCGCCCGTGAGCTGGGCATTCCGGCGGTAGTGGGCTGTGGCCACGCCACCGACGTGCTGAAAGACGGCCAGAAAGTCACCGTATCCTGTGCGGAAGGCGACACCGGCTTCGTTTACAGCGACATGCTGGACTTCAGCGTGCAGAGCTCCGAAGTGACCGAACTGCCGGATCTGCCGCTGAAGATCATGATGAACGTCGGCAACCCGGATCGCGCTTTCGACTTCGCGCGTTTGCCGAACGAAGGCGTGGGCCTGGCGCGGCTGGAATTCATCATCAACCGCATGATCGGCGTGCACCCGCGCGCGCTGCTGGAGTTCGATCAGCAAACGCCGGCGTTGCAAAACGAAATTCGCGCGTTGATGCAGGGCTATGACCACCCGGTCGAGTTCTACGTCGGTCGTTTGACCGAAGGGATCGCGACGCTGGGCGCCGCCTTCTGGCCGAAGCGCGTGATCGTGCGTCTGTCCGACTTCAAATCCAACGAGTACGCCAACCTGGTGGGCGGCGACAAGTATGAACCGCACGAAGAGAACCCGATGCTGGGCTTCCGCGGGGCCGGCCGCTACGTGGCCGACAGCTTCCGCGATTGCTTCGCGCTGGAGTGCGAAGCGGTGAAACGCGTGCGTAACGAAATGGGGCTGACCAACGTCGAAATCATGGTGCCGTTCGTGCGCACCGTGGCGCAGGCGGAAGCGGTGGTGGCCGAGCTGGCGCGTCAGGGGCTGAAGCGTGGCGAAAACGGGCTGAAAGTGATCATGATGTGCGAGATCCCGTCCAATGCGCTGCTCGCGGATCAGTTCCTTGAGCACTTCGACGGCTTCTCCATCGGCTCCAACGACATGACCCAGCTGGCGCTGGGGTTGGATCGCGACTCCGGCGTGGTGTCAGAACTGTTCGACGAACGCAACGACGCGGTGAAAGCGCTGCTGTCGATGGCGATCCAGGCGGCCAAACGCCACGGCAAATACGTCGGTATCTGCGGCCAGGGGCCGTCCGACCATGAAGACTTCGCCGAGTGGTTGATGGAGCAGGGCATCGATAGCCTGTCGCTCAATCCGGATACCGTAGTGCAGACCTGGATCAACTTGTCGAAAAAGAAATAAGGCTTCGGCGCTGCTAAGGCATTAATACCCGGCCGCAGTTTACGCTGCGGCCTTTTTATTTCTGAATGTAAATAACGGCGCGTTAAATAATCAATTTGGTGAAAAAAGAATAAAAAAAAGCCCATCGTAGGAGATGGGCAAAGACTACACACAGCAATTCACATGTATGGCATTACATTGTTCAGAAAGGTTGCTTTAAAATCAGTGATTTGAAGCAATAGATGGCCATAATACTAGATATTTGAACGCGACTAGTCATTAAGAATCATCCTAATCGATAGCGGTATCACCATTTATTTGCGGGCGTTATCTCTTTTTGCATTTTGCAGCAAACACGGATTTACATTGCACCTTTCCATTTGCCGCGCCTTAATCAATAAACAACGGCATTATATTTGGCGAAGATATTACCCGAATGAGGTAGGCGTAGTGAGAGGGGAAACTCTTCCGCCCGGCGATGCGGGCGGAAGGGAGGGCGATTAACGTTTTTCCAGTTCTTCGATCACTTGCTCCGGCGCGGTGGTCGGCTCCGGCGCTTCATCCATCCAGGCGGTCAGCAGGCGATAAGACACCGCCAACACCACCGGGCCGATGAACAGGCCGATCATGCCGAAGGCCAGCAAACCGCCGATAACGCCGGACAGGATCAGCAGCAGCGGCAGATCGGCGCCCATGCGGATCAGCACCGGGCGCAGCACGTTATCCAGCGTGGCCACCACGCAGCTCCAGACCAGCAGCACAGTGCCCCAGGTGGTGTCGCCGTGCCAGTACAGCCAAATGATGGCCGGCACCAGCACCAACAGCGGCCCCAATTGCGCCACACAGCAGATGAAGATCAGCATCGTCAACAGGGTGGCGGCCGGAATGCCGCTTACCGCCAGACCGATGCCGCCCAGCACCGACTGCACCAGCGCCGTCACGACCACGCCCAGCGCGACCGCGCGGATCGCCTGGCCGCCCAGCAGCACCGCCGCATCGCCGCGCGCGGAACCGAGGCGTACCGCAAAGTGACGGATACCCAGCGCGACCTGTTCGCCGCGCGCGTACAACAAGGCGCTGAACAGCAGCATCAGCGCGCAGTGCAGCAGCAGGCGGCCGATATGCGCCGCCTGCGCCACGAACCAGGTGGCGGTCTGGCCGAAGTATGGCTGTACCTTCGCCAGCAGCGCGGCGCCGCCGGCGTTAACCAGCGTATGGTAGCTGGTATAGAGCTTGTCGCCGATCATCGGGACGGATTGCAGCCAGGCGAGATCGGGAATATGCAGCTTGCCTGGCGAGCTGGCCCAGGCGATCAACGGCGCGCTGTTATCCACCACGCTGCTGATCAGCAGGGAGATGGGCAGAATGAACAGCAGGATCAACAGCAGGGTCATGACCAGCACCGCCAGCGAGCGGCGGCCCCACAGCAGCTTTTGCAGTTTGAGCAGCAGCGGCCAGGTGGCGATGACCACCATGCCCGCCCAGGCGAAGCCGAGAATAAACGGTTGGATCACCCAGAAACAGGCGACGATCATGATGGCGATAAACAGCACGCCGAAAATAATTCGCGGTAAGTCGTAACGCGATTGCGGGAGTGGCATCAGTGGGTTCTCATCCTGGTCAATTAAATCCCTGGCACCGGCGAATCGGGGTGCCTGTCTGTCGGTTTATCACCGCCGGGCGGCCGCCTGTGGCGGCGCTCGCAGGGCGGTAATAATGTGAATGCCTTCACTAAACGAGTATGTTAGTTTTTAGTGTCACTAAAAAATAGGGTGGGTCTGAATTAAAGGCCCGATTCAGCGTACATCAGCGCATAAAAAATAGACGGACAGGGTCAAAAAAGCGAATGATCCCACAGATTTCTCAGGCGCCCGGCCTCGTTCAACGGGTGCTCGACTTTTTGGAAGCACTGAAGCAAAACGGATTCAACGGCGATACCGCCACCAGCTACGCCGACCGGCTGACGATGGCCACCGACAACAGCATTTACCAGCTGTTGCCCGATGCGGTGGTGTTTCCCCGTTCCACCGCCGACGTGGCGCTGATCGCCCGCCTGGCGGGGGAAGAGCGTTTCAATACGCTGACCTTCAGCCCGCGCGGCGGCGGCACCGGCACCAACGGTCAGTCGCTCAATACCGGCATCGTGGTCGATATGTCGCGTCATATGAACCGCATTCTGGAGATCAACGTCGAACAGGGCTGGGTGAAAGTCGAAGCCGGGGTCATCAAGGATCAGCTGAATCAATATTTGCGGCCGTTCGGCTACTTCTTCTCGCCGGAACTGTCCACCAGCAACCGCGCCACCTTGGGCGGCATGATCAACACCGACGCCTCCGGCCAGGGCTCGCTGGTATACGGTAAAACCTCCGATCACGTATTGGGCCTGCGGGCGGTGCTGCTGGGCGGCGAGATGATCGACACCCGCGCCATGCCGACGGCGCTGGCGGAAACGATTGCCCTGGAAGAGACCGCTGAAGGGCGCATCTACCGCACGGTGCTGAATCGCTGCCGCGAGCAGCGCGCGCTGATCGTGGAAAAATTCCCCAAACTCAACCGCTTCCTCACCGGTTACGATCTGCGCCACGTGCTGAGCGACGATCTGCAAACCTTTGATCTGACGCGCATCCTCACCGGTGCGGAAGGCACGCTGGCCTTTATCACCGAAGCGCGGCTGGACATTACGCCGCTGCCGAAGGTGCGTCGTCTGGTTAACGTGAAATACGACTCCTTCGACTCGGCGCTGCGCAATGCGCCCTTTATGGTTGAGGCCAAGGCGCTGTCTGTGGAAACCATCGACTCCAAGGTGCTGAATCTGGCGCGTGAAGATATTGTTTGGCATTCGGTAAGCGAACTGATCGCCGACGTGCCGGACAAAGAGATGCTTGGGCTGAACATCGTCGAATTCGCCGGCGACGATCGCGCGCTGATCGACGGCCAGATGGAGACCCTGTGCCAACGGCTGGATGAACTGATCGCCCAGCGGCAGGCCGGCGTGATCGGGTACCAGATCTGCGGCGACCTGGCGGGCATCGAGCGCATTTACAACATGCGCAAGAAGGCGGTCGGGCTGCTGGGCAATGCCAAAGGGCGCGCCAAGCCGATCCCGTTCGCCGAGGATACTTGCGTGCCGCCGCAGCACCTGGCGGACTATATCGTCGAGTTCCGCCAACTGCTCGACGACCACAATCTGAGCTATGGCATGTTCGGCCACGTCGATGCCGGGGTGCTGCACGTGCGTCCGGCGCTCGACATGTGCGACCCCCAGCAGGAAGTGCTGATGAAGCAGATCTCCGATCGGGTGGTGGCGCTCACCGCCAAATACGGCGGCCTGCTGTGGGGCGAGCACGGCAAGGGGTTCCGCGCCGAGTACAGCCCTGAATTCTTCGGGGAAACGCTGTACGAGGAGCTGCGCCGCATCAAGACGGCGTTCGATCCGGATAACCGTCTTAACCCGGGCAAGATCTGTGCGCCGCTGGCGGTGGATGCGCCGATGATGCAGGTGGATGCGGTCAAACGCGGCACCTTCGATCGCCAGATCCCGGTCGAGGTGCGCACCTCGTTCCGCGGCGCGCTGGAGTGTAACGGCAACGGCCTGTGCTTCAACTTCGACGTGCGCAGCCCGATGTGCCCGTCGATGAAGATCAGCGGCAACCGCATTCATTCGCCGAAAGGGCGGGCGACGCTGGTGCGCGAGTGGCTGCGTCTGTTGGCCGAGCAGGGCGTCGATCCGTTGGCGCTGGAGAAACAGCTGCCGCAGCAGCGCCTCAGCTTGCGCGGTCTAATCGAGAAAACCCGCAACAGCTGGCATGCCGGCAAGGGCGAGTACGACTTTTCGCACGAAGTGAAAGAGGCGATGTCCGGCTGTCTGGCCTGCAAGGCCTGTTCCACCCAGTGCCCGATCAAAATTGACGTGCCGGGGTTCCGTTCGCGCTTCCTGCAGCTTTACCATACCCGCTACCTGCGCCCGGTGAGCGACTACATGGTCGCCGGCGTAGAGAGCTATACCCCGTTGATGGCCCGCGCGCCGAAGGTGTTCAACTTCTTCTTCCGCCAGCCGTGGCTGCGGGAGATGAGCCGCAACGCCGTCGGCATGGTCGATCTGCCGCTGTTGTCCAGCCCGACGCTGCGTCAGCAGCTGTCAGGCCACCGGGCGACCACGCTGACGCTGGAACAGTTGGAAGGGTTGAACGCCGAGCAACGTGAAGAACACGTGCTGATTGTTCAGGATCCGTTCACCAGCTATTACGACGCCAAAGTGGTGGCGGATTTCGTCCGGCTGGTGGAAAAGCTCGGTTATAAACCGGTGCTGCTGCCGTTCTCGCCGAACGGCAAGGCGCAGCATGTGAAGGGCTTCCTGACGCGGTTCGCCCGCACCGCGCGCAAAACCGCCGATTTCCTCAACCGCGTGGCGCAGCTCGGCATGCCGCTGGTGGGCGTCGATCCGGCGCTGGTGCTGTGCTATCGCGACGAATACCGCGAGATCCTCGGCGCCGAGCGCGGCGATTTTCAGGTGCAGCTGGTGCATGAATGGTTGCAACAGCGGATCGCGGATCGCGCCGAACAGCCGGCGACCGGCGAACCCTGGTATCTGTTCGGTCACTGCACCGAAACCACCGCGCTGCCGGCCAGCGGCCAACAGTGGGCGGCGATCTTCGCCCGCTTCGGCGCCAAACTGGAGAACGTCAGCGTCGGCTGCTGCGGCATGGCCGGCACTTACGGCCATGAAGCCAAGAACCTGCAAAACTCGCTCGGCATTTATGAGCTATCATGGCATCCGACGCTGCAGCGTTTGCCGCGTCAGCGCTGCCTGGCGACCGGTTATTCCTGCCGCAGCCAGGTGAAACGCATCGAGGGCAATGGCGTGCGCCACCCATTACAGGCACTTCTGGAGATGATTGAGTGAAATTGTGGAAACGTGAAACATCGCTGGAGCAGCTGAACCGCGCCGGCGACGGCTGCATGGTCAGCCATGTGGGCATCGAGTTTACTCAGCTGGGCGAGGATTTCCTGGAGGCCACCATGCCGGTGGACGGCCGCACCCGGCAGCCGTTCGGGCTGTTGCACGGCGGGGCGTCGGTGGTGCTGGCGGAATCGATGGGATCGATGGCCGGCTACCTGTGCAGCGAAGGCGAACAGAAGGTGGTGGGGCTGGAGATCAACGCCAACCACCTGCGGGCGGTGTTCGATGGCCAGGTGCGCGGGGTGTGCCGCGCGCTGCACGTTGGCCGCCGTCATCAGGTGTGGCAGATAGAGATCTTCGACGCGCGCGATCGGCTGTGCTGCACCTCGCGTCTGACCACGGCGGTCATCGACTGATCCCCGCCGGTTTCCGCAGGCGATCGGCCTGCGGAGCGCTTCGTTTTACAGCTGAAACGGCACGCGTTTGACGAAGTCCTTCTGAAACGCGTTCGCCTTCTCCCAGGTGCCTTCCATCGCATATTTTTGGCAGATCAGCGTCAGCGTGTGGCGGGCGAAGTGGTAGCTTTGCACCCGAAACAGCTGGCAGCGCTGCGGATTGTTGATCTCGACGATCAGCCGGTTGTGCAGCTTGCTGAGCGCGTGCAGATAGCTGTCATCATCGCCGTTCTCCAGGCACAGATTGGCCATGGTGAGGCTGACGCTGTTGTACCGCTTCAGATGATCAATATTGCATTCCGGGCGGCGCAGCGCCGCTTCGGCCATATAAAAGTCCACCGTGGCGTCGCGCACGCTGAATTTGTAGTCATCAATCTTGCCCAGCAACCATGCGTTGATCGAAAGAGTCATTGGCTTCGCGCTCAAATTCAAATTGAATGATAATCATTATCATATAAACTGCCGCGTTGCCGATCAATCCCCGTGGCGGCGTTTTTTCATTCCATGGGGGGTAAAAGGCCATCGACGGCCCAACTTAACCCAGAGCGACTAAACTTTAACTTAAAGGCCGCGCCTTGCGCCGCGGCGCAAAATGCCGATAAACGCACATTTACGACAGACAGAATGCAGAAATAGGTATTTTCTATGAATGTTTAGATCGGCAACGCACGGCGGCGCTGTAACGCTGACGGGCCACCGGGGAGTGCGGTACGGTGATGCAGGATAAAGAACAAATTCATAGGGATAGCATGCACGCCTTGCCGCCACACGCCGCAAGCCGCCACGGATGTCCCGCTGGCTTGCCGCACGCCGCAGCGAAAAACCGCGCTCGCGGCGGATACCCCCGCAAAACAAACGGTTGAAGTGATAATCGTTATCACTAACATATAAGTAACCCAGATTGGCTGTGGCCAAACACGAGTGTGAGGTAAACCCTATGCAAACGGAAAATGTCGGCACTTTTTCTTTGGACGAGAATGTCTGGCAAGGCATTTCGCTCAGCGACAGCGCCGTACGACAAATAACGAAACTGATGCAGCAGGATCCGCAGGTGAAAGGGCTGCAGCTAGGGGTAAAACAATCCGGCTGCGCCGGTTTTGCCTATGTGCTGGATCTGACCCGCGAACCCGCCGGTGACGATCTGCTGTTTGAGCGCGACGGCGCCAAACTCTATGTACCGCTGAAGGCGATGCCGTTTATTGACGGCACCACGGTAGATTATGTCCGCGAAGGGCTGAATCAGATATTCAAATTCAATAACCCTAAAGCTCAGCATGCCTGCGGGTGCGGCGAGAGTTTTGGCGTTTGAGCGATGCAATCAACATGACACGAAGCAATGTAGAAATGCCTAATGAAGTGCAGGCTTGGGTCAGCGAAGGTCGCTACAAAGAAGGTTTCTTCACCCAGCTGGCAACCGATGAGTTGGCCAAGGGCATCAACGAAGAGGTGGTGCGCGCCATTTCGGCCAAGCGCAACGAACCCGAGTGGATGCTGGAATTCCGCCTCGAGGCCTACCGCGCCTGGCTGCAGATGGAAGAGCCGCACTGGCTGAAGGCCAATTACGAACGCCTTAACTACCAGGACTACAGTTACTATTCGGCGCCGTCCTGCGGCAGCTGCGACGACGCCTGCGGTTCGCAGCCCGGCGCCGAGCAGCAACCGGGCGCGGCGACGGAAAAAGATTACCTGACCAGCGAAGTGGAGCTGGCGTTTAACCAGCTCGGCGTGCCGGTGCGCGAGGGCAGCGAGGTGGCGGTGGACGCTATCTTCGACTCGGTCTCGGTCGCCACCACTTACCGTGAAAAACTGGCGGAGAGCGGGGTGATCTTCTGCTCGTTCGGCGAAGCGATCCAGGAATACCCGGATCTGGTGCGCCAGTATCTGGGGCGCGTGGTGCCGTCCAACGATAATTTCTTCGCCGCGCTGAACGCCGCGGTGGCCTCCGACGGCACCTTCGTCTACGTGCCGAAGGGCGTGCGCTGCCCGATGGAGCTGTCGACCTATTTCCGTATCAACGCCGCCAAAACCGGCCAGTTCGAGCGCACCATTCTGATCGCCGACGAAGGCAGCTACGTCAGCTACATCGAAGGCTGTTCCGCCCCGGTGCGCGACAGCTATCAGCTGCACGCGGCGGTGGTGGAAGTGATCCTGCATAAAGACGCCGAAGTGAAATACTCGACGGTGCAGAACTGGTTCTCCGGCGGCGAGAGCAAGGGCGGCATCCTCAACTTCGTCACCAAGCGCGCGCTGTGCGAAGGCGCCGGCTCGAAAATGTCCTGGACCCAGTCGGAAACCGGCTCGGCCATCACCTGGAAATACCCGAGCGTGATCCTGCAGGGCGACAATTCGATCGGCGAATTCTTCTCGGTGGCGCTGACCAGCGGCCATCAGCAGGCGGACACCGGCACCAAGATGATCCACATCGGCAAAAACACCAGGTCGACCATCATCGCCAAAGGCATTTCCGCCGGCCACAGCGAGAACACCTATCGCGGCCTGGTGAAAATCCTGCCGGGGGCGGAAAACGCCCGTAACTTTACCCAGTGCGACTCGATGCTGATCGGGCCGGACAGCGGCGCCCACACGTTCCCTTACGTTGAAGCGCGCAACAACAGCGCGCAGCTGGAGCACGAAGCCACCACCTCGAAGATTGGCGACGACCAGCTGTTCTACTGCCTGCAGCGGGGCATCAGCGAGGATGACGCCATTTCGATGATCGTCAACGGTTTCTGCAAGGACGTTTTCTCCGAGCTGCCGCTGGAGTTCGCCGTCGAGGCGCAGAAACTTTTGGCCATCAGCCTGGAACACAGCGTGGGCTAATCGCCGCATTTTTAGCGCCGTCGGCGCTATCTGAGGACACAGCATGTTAAGCATCAAGAATTTGAAAGTCAGCGTGGAAGGCAACGAGATCCTCAAGGGATTGGATCTGGAGATCAAACCGGGCGAAGTGCACGCCATCATGGGGCCGAACGGCTCGGGCAAGAGCACGCTGTCCGCCACGCTGGCCGGGCGTGAAGAGTACGAAGTGACCGAAGGGGAAGTCACCTTCAAGGGCAAGGACCTGCTGGAGTTGGATCCGGAAGATCGCGCGGGCGAAGGCGTGTTCCTGGCGTTCCAGTACCCGGTGGAGATCCCCGGCGTCAGCAACCACTTTTTCCTGCAGACGTCGGTCAACGCGGTGCGCAAATACCGCGAACAGGAGCCGCTGGATCGCTTTGACTTCGCCGATTTCATCGAAGAGAAGATCGCACTGCTGGATATGCCGGCCGATCTGCTGACGCGTTCGGTCAACGTCGGTTTCTCCGGCGGCGAGAAAAAGCGCAACGACATTCTGCAGATGGCGGCGCTGGAGCCGGATCTGTGCATTCTCGATGAAACCGATTCCGGTCTGGATATCGACGCGCTGAAAATCGTCGCCAACGGCGTCAACTCGCTGCGGGACGGCAAGCGCGCCTTTATCATCGTCACGCACTACCAGCGCATTTTGGACTACATCCAGCCGGATTACGTACACGTGCTGTCCCAGGGGCGCATCGTCAAATCCGGCGATTTCTCGCTGGTGAAACAGTTGGAGGAGCAAGGCTATGGCTGGCTTACCGACCAACAGTAACGCCAACGCGTTGCAGCAGCTGTATCGTCTGTTCGAAGGCCGCGGCGGCGAGCGTTCGCCCCATGCGCTGGCGCACTGGCAGCAGGCGCTGAGACTCGGCTGGCCGACGCGCAAACATGAGAACTGGAAATACACGCCGCTCGAGGGGCTGCTGGAGCAGCAATTCCTTGAGCCGCAGCCCGCATCCGTGAACGCCGCGCAGCTCGAGGCGCTGGCGCTCGGTATCGACGCCTGCCGGCTGGTGTTTATCGATGGCCGCTACAGTGCCGCGCTCAGCGATGGCGATCTGGGCGACTACCAGTTCGAGCTGACCGCCTACGGCACGCCGCAGGCGCTGCCGGAGCCCATTCAGCCCGAAGTCTTCCTGCATCTGACCGAAAGCCTGGCGCAGGAAACCAGCCTGATCCGTCTGCCGGCCGGCAAAGCCCCCACACGGCCGCTGTACCTGCTGCATATCAGCAGCGGCCGCGGCGTGACGGGGGAAGTGAATACCGTGCATCATCGTCATCATCTGGAGATCGGGCGCGGGGCCGAGGCGGAAGTGATTGAACACTATGTCAGCCTGGGCGAGGCCGCGCACTTTACCGGCGCGCGCCTGACCGCCAACGTGGCGGACAACGCCGGGCTGTTGCACTGCAAGCTGGCGTTTGAAAGCCGGCCGAGCTACCACTTTGCCCATAACGATCTGGTCATCGGCCGCGACGCGCGGGTGAAAAGCGACAGCTTCCTGTTGGGCGCAGGCCTGACGCGCCACAACACCAGCGCGCAGCTGAACGGCGAAGGCGCCAATCTGGTGATCAACAGCCTGGTGCTGCCGGTGGGCAAGGAGATCTGCGATACCCGCACCTATCTGGAACACAACAAGGGCTACTG
Organism: Serratia sp. CY52157; assembly: GCF_052168495.1. Taxonomy (NCBI): domain Bacteria; kingdom Pseudomonadati; phylum Pseudomonadota; class Gammaproteobacteria; order Enterobacterales; family Yersiniaceae; genus Serratia; species Serratia sp. CY52157. The sequence continues at coordinate 524,639 of NZ_JBJNMO010000001.1, forward strand.
CGAAAGCCGCCAGCTGCATAAAACCGTGGTCAGCGATCGCGGCAAAGCGGTGTTCAACGGCATGATCAAAGTGGCCAAACACGCCATCAAAACCGACGGGCAGATGACCAACCACAATCTGTTGTTGGGGAAAGTGGCGGAAGTGGATACCAAGCCGCAGCTGGAGATCTACGCTGACGACGTCAAGTGCAGCCACGGCGCCACCGTGGGGCGTATCGATGAAGAACAGCTGTTTTATCTGCAGTCGCGCGGCATCGACAAACGCGCGGCGCAGCAGATGATTATCTTCGCCTTCGCCGCCGAGCTGACCGAAGGCATCGCCAACGACACCATCCGGGAACGGGTGCTGGCGCGCATCGCCCAGCGCCTGCCGGGGGAGGCTGCATGAGTTATCCGATTGAACGCGTGCGTGGTGACTTCCCGCTGCTGGCGCGCGAGGTGAACGGCCAACCGCTGGCCTACCTCGACAGCGCCGCCAGCGCGCAGAAACCGCAGACGGTGATCGACCGCGAACTGGATTTCTATCGCCACGGCTATGCCGCGGTGCATCGCGGCATCCACACCCTGAGCGCCGAGGCGACTCAGCAGATGGAAGCGGTGCGGGAACAGGCGGCGCGCTTTATCAACGCCGCCTCGGCGGAAGAGATGGTGTTCGTCAAGGGCACCACCGAAGGCATTAACCTGGTGGCCAACAGCTTTGGCCGCCACCGGCTGCAGCCGGGCGACGCGATTCTCATCACCGAGATGGAGCACCACGCCAACATCGTGCCCTGGCAGATGCTGGCGCAGGAGCGCGGTCTGCAGCTGCGGGTTTGGCCGCTGCAGACCGACGGCACGCTGGATCTGGCGCGGTTGCCGGAACTGATCGACGCGTCCTGTAAACTGCTGGCGCTGACCGAGGTCTCCAACGTGCTGGGCACCGTCAACCCGGTGCGCGACATCATCGCCCGCGCCAGAGCCCTGGCGCCGGATCTGACTGTGCTGGTGGACGGCGCGCAGGCGGTGATGCACCAGCGCGTCGATGTTCAGGCGCTGGACTGCGATTTCTACGTGTTTTCCGGCCATAAGCTGTATGGCCCTTCCGGCATCGGCATGCTGTATGGGCGCCAGGCGCTCCTGCAGCAGATGCCGCCGTGGGAAGGGGGCGGTTCGATGATCCGTCAGGTCAGCCTGACGGCGGGCACCACCTTCGCCGATCCGCCCTGGCGCTTCGAGGCCGGTTCGCCGAATACCGCCGGCATCATGGGGCTGGGCGCGGCGTTCGATTACGTCGAAGCCCTGGGGCTGAATGCGATCCGCGATTATGAACAGTCGCTGATGCATTACGCGCTTGAGGCGCTCAAGCAGGTGCCGACGCTGAAAATCTATGGTCCGGCGCATCGGGCCGGGGTGATCGCCTTCAATTTGGGGGAACACCATGCCTATGACGTCGGCAGCTTCCTCGATCAATACGGCATCGCCATTCGCACCGGCCACCATTGCGCCATGCCGCTGATGGCGTTTTATCAGGTGCCGAGCATGTGCCGCGCGTCGCTGGCGTTATATAATACCCGCGAAGAGGTGGACCGGCTGGTGGCCGGGCTGCAACGCATTCATCAGCTGTTAGGCTAGCCGGGGCGCGTCCTCGGCGGTACAAAAGGATCCCCATGGCGAATTTGCCGGACAAAGACAAATTGGTGCGTAATTTCTCCCGCTGTTTGAACTGGGAGGAGAAATACCTGTACGTGATTGAACTCGGCGCCAAATTGCCGCCGCTGGACGAGGCCGAGCGGCAGGCCGAGAACCTGATTTCCGGCTGCCAGAGCCAGGTGTGGATCGTGATGCGCCGCGATGAGCAAGGGCAGGTCGAATTCCATGGCGATAGCGACGCGGCGATCGTCAAAGGGCTGCTGGCGGTGGTGTTTATTCTTTATCGTCAATTAACACCACAGCAAATCGTCGAGCTCGACGTGCGGCCGTTTTTCACCGAGCTGGCGCTCAGCCAACATCTGACGCCTTCGCGCTCACAGGGGCTGGAGGCGATGATCCGCGCCATTCGCAGTAAAGCCGCTCAGCTGGCCTGATCCTTAACGCCACTGCTCTTTAAAGGCTCATTGATATATTCGCTTTGTCAATGAGTCTTTACAATCCGCCGTTTTCCCCAGGAATCACCCCCCAATTCAGTGATATTTCAGCAGCTTACCCATTGACGTTTCGTTGACAATCGACGACGGCGATTACGTTATAACGTGTTGATTTTTAGAGAACTTATTGCCTTTGATGCCAGCGTTGCTAGTATTAATCAGGTATTGTCTGATTTACCCACCGCCAGGCGCTCGTTAGCCTTGGGGGCGAACCGTCATAAAAAATATAGGGATGATAATGAAACGTGCGTTGAGTTTAATGGGCATGGTCTTCGCCACCGTACTGGCCGGCACGCAGGCCGCCAGTGCGACCGAATACCCGCTGCCGCCGCCGGACAGCCGTCTGATCGGCGAAAACACCACTTATACCGTGCCAAACGACGGCCGTCCGCTGGAGGCGATCGCCGCCGACTACAAGATTGGCCTGCTGGGCATGCTGGAAGCCAACCCCGGCACCGATCCGTTCCTGCCTAAGCCGGGTACGGTGCTGACCATTCCGACCCAAATGCTGCTGCCTGACACCAAGCGTGAAGGGATCATCGTCAACCTGGCAGAGCTGCGCCTTTACTACTATCCGAAAGGCGAGAATAAAGTGATCGTCTATCCGATCGGTATCGGCCAGACCGGGATGCACACGCCGCTGGAGGTGACTTCCATCAGCCAAAAGATCCCTAACCCGACCTGGACGCCCACCGCCAACATCCGCAAGCGCTATCAATCCCAGGGCGTGACGCTGCCTGCGGTGGTGCCGGCCGGCCCTGAGAACCCGATGGGGCTGTTCGCCCTGCGTCTGGCGATGGGGCGCGGTGAATACCTGATCCACGGCACCAACGCCAACTTCGGTATCGGCATGCGCGTCAGCTCCGGCTGTATTCGCCTGCGTCCGACGGATATCGAGGCGCTGTTCAACATGGTGCCGCGCGGTACGCGGGTGCAAGTGATCAACGATCCGGTGAAGATTTCGGTCGAGCCGGACGGCAAACGCTATGTGGAAGTGCACCAGCCGCTGTCGCGTGTGGAAAGCGACGATCCGCAGACCATGCCGATCGCGTTGTCTAAAGCGGAGAAAGCCTTTGCTGCCGATGGGCAAACCGATCGCGCCGTGTTCGATAGCGCGGTTGTACGCCGCTCTGGCATGCCGGTGCTGGTCAACGTAGGGGAGAGCCCGTCTGAGGTGAGTTTAACGCCTGCAGCGGCTCCTGCGGCGAATAAGAGCCCATTCAAGGCAGCGCCAATCAGCTCGGTGAACTAAGTTTGCCGGATTGAGCGGTCGAAGAGGGGGTTCAGCGTGCTGAACCTCTTTTTTTTGCCTGCCGCGCTGGAAAGCCCAGGCCGACAAACAGACAAAAAAAACGGCGCACAATGTGCGCCGTTTTCAATAACCAAAGCTATCTTACTTTTTGTAAGCGTGAGCTTGGTTGTCCAGACGCTGGTTAGCGCGTGCTGCGTCGTCTTTAGCCGCTTGAACGTCAGAACGCATTGCGTTCACGTCGTTGCTCAGCTGATCAACTTTAGCGTTCAGAGTCTGAACGTCAGAAGACAGTTGATCGATTTTAGCGTTGCTAGAGCAGCCAGCCAGCAGAGTGGAACCCAGGATTACCGCGCCCAGTACCAGTTTAGTACGATTCATTATAACACCCTCTAGATTGAGTTAATCTCCATGTAGCGTTACAAGTATTACACAAACTTTTTTCGAAAGAGAATAATTTTTTAGTGTTGAGGTGCTTTATTTTGATCGTTCGCTCAAACTTGCATCTGGTTTTACAAATTAGTTAAAAAAACGAGGGAAAACAGCCGGCTTCCATGGGACTACTCCGATTTGTTATTAGCTAAATAATGAGCAGTTCGCGGTTGCGTTTTGAGAAAAATAGTTTACTGCCGATAAAAAAAACGCCGCAAAGCGGCGTTTTGATCAAGATAATTATGTCACGTTTTATATTACAGCACGTGTACCGAGGCGGTATTGGTGGTGCCGCTCGGCACCAGCGCGCCGGAAACCATCACCACGACGTCGCCTTTTTGCGCCAGGCCGCTGGCCAGCGCGGCTTCTTTACCGATGCGGTAGAAGTCATCGGTGGAGGCGATTTCTTTGACCATCTGCGGGATAACGCCCTTGCTCAGCACCAGCTGATGCGCGGTGGTCTGGTTGGTGGTCAGCGCCAGGATCACGGCGTTCGGGAAGTATTTACGCACGGATTTCGCTGACTTGCCGCCGCTGGTGGCGACGACGATCAGCGGCGCGTCCAGTTTTTCGGCGGTTTCAACCGCGCCGCGGCATACCGCTTCGGTGATGCGCAGCTTGCGGCGATCGTTCAGGGTATCGATGCGGCTTGGCATCACGCGATCGGTGCGTTCGCAGATGGTCGCCATGATGTTGACCGCTTCCAGCGGGTATTTGCCCTTGGCGCTTTCGCCGGACAGCATGACGGCGTCGGTGCCGTCCAGAATGGCGTTGGCGACGTCACCGGCTTCCGCACGGGTAGGGCGCGGGTTCTTGATCATGGAATCGAGCATCTGGGTGGCGGTGATCACCACTTTACGCGCACGGTTGCATTTTTCGATCATCATCTTCTGGGCGAAGATCACTTCTTCTACCGGGATTTCAACGCCCAGATCGCCGCGGGCAACCATGATGCCGTCGGACGCTTCGAGAATTTCGTCGAAGTTGTTCAGGCCTTCCTGGTTCTCGATCTTGGAGATGATCTGGATCTGCTCGCCGCCGTGCGCTTTCAGGTGCTCGCGGATCTCCAGCACGTCGGAGCGTTTACGGATAAAGGACGCCGCCACGAAGTCGACGCCTTGCTCGCAGCCGAAGATCAGGTCGCGTTTGTCTTTCTCGGCCAGCGCAGGCAGTTGGATGGACACGCCCGGCAGGTTGACGCCTTTGTTCTCGCCCAGGTCGCCGTTGTTCAGCACCTTGCAAACGACTTCGTTCTCGGTCACGTTGGTGACTTCCATGCCGATCAGGCCGTCGTCAACCAGCACGGTGTTGCCGATCTTCAGGTCGGCGGCGAAGCCGGCGTAGGTCACCGCCACGCGTTCGCTGTTGCCGATCACGCTCTGGTCGGTGGTGAAGGTGAAGGTTTGGCCGGCGACCAGAGAGGCGTCTTTGCCGCCTTCCAGTTTCATGGTGCGAATTTCCGGGCCTTTGGTATCCAGCAGGATGCCGGCGTTGATACCGGTTTTCGCCATCACGGCGCGCATGTTCTTGATGCGGTTGCCGTGCTCTTCATAGTCGCCGTGAGAGAAGTTGAGACGCATCACGTTCATGCCCGCATTGAGCAGGTTGGTCAGCATTTCTTCCGATTCGGTTTTTGGACCGATGGTACAAACAATTTTGGTCTTTTTCATGGCGGAGTTTTCTACAAGTTGTGATGGATAAAAAAACGAATTTGACCGGCGTTGTTTACGCCGATAGGGAATTTGAGCCGTGCCTGGTGGTGAAAAACATAGTTAAGGATAGGTGACGACAGTTGATGTGGGGCGGAAAAATTCAGCCCGCGCGGGGGCGCGGGGATGCTGCGCAACGGGGTGAGATTAAATCGTGTTGTTATTGCGTTTTCGCAGATCAAGGGCTGAAACCATTCAACTGATAGACGTTGCGCATTATAAAGGCTAAGCGGCGGGAAACAAAATAAAAAACCGCGGCGGTGCGGCGGATATGTCAAAACGAGGGCAAATGTGGCGCAAATGCAACGCGTTGCGTACAGCTTGTTGCGCAAATAACCTTGCTGTAAATGCGGCTTAGCGCGTTTGCGGGATTTCCAGCAGCACACCGGCGCTCAGGCAGAAGCAGCCGCTGGCGACGTTGGCCGGCAGGGTCAGGCTCTCGCCGGCCCGCACTGTCCGCGTGTCGCCGCCGAGGGTGAACTCGAATTCACCCGATATCACCCGGGTTTGCAGCGCGTGCGCGGGTTTTTGCAGCTGGCCGAAGGCCCCGGTCTCGAAACGCACTTCCGCTGCCGGCGAACCGTCGCTCATCACGCCTTCACGACGGGCAAGGCCATTGTCGAGCGGTAAAAAGGCGGTGTTGGCGGTGAAGGTGGTCATGTGGCGTTCCTGATGGCTGATGGCGGTAGTTCGGCGCAATCGACATGAAAAATCGAGCGGTCGGGCAGAGACGAAACAGCGAGAATTATAACGCGATAGGGGGAGAGGTGAATCAGCAATATGGTGCGTCCGAGTGGACTCGAACCACCGACCCCCACCATGTCAAGGTGGTGCTCTAACCAACTGAGCTACGGACGCACTGCACTGCTTGTGAAATTTGGTGCGTCCGAGTGGACTCGAACCACCGACCCCCACCATGTCAAGGTGGTGCTCTAACCAACTGAGCTACGGACGCACTGTACTGCTTCTGGAATTTGGTGCGTCCGAGTGGACTCGAACCACCGACCCCCACCATGTCAAGGTGGTGCTCTAACCAACTGAGCTACGGACGCATCTTTTCCTGTCTGTCATGGCTGACAGCGGGGACGAATATTAACGAGCTACCCGCGTGCTGGCAAGGGGAAAAACGCAATTTTATTCGGTATTTCACGCGATTGCTGAGGTTGTGCGCAGACAGGCGTTTTTTTCCGCAACCCGCTGCCCGGCCGGGGAGAAAACCGGCCGGGAAGGGACTCAGCGGGTAGAACGCTGCAGGATGACGGTGGTCGGCTGTTTCTGCAGCCAGCGCATGCGCAGCGCCATCATGATGGCGGCGAAGGTCAGGCCGATGATAAAGCCGATCCAGAAACCGCTCGGCCCCATCGCCGGCACCACCGCATCGGTCAGCGCCAGCAGATAGCCGCTCGGCAGGCCCAACACCCAGTAAGCGATGAAGGTAATGAAGAAGATCGCGCGAGTATCTTTATAACCGCGCAGCACGCCGCTGCCGATCACCTGGATTGAATCCGAGATTTGATACAGCGCCGCCAGCAGCATCAGCTGCGAGGCCATCGCCACCACCGCCGGGCTGTCGTTGTACAGCAGGGCGATCGGTTCGCGGAAGGTGGCGGTAAACAGCGCAGTGCAGACAGCCATGGTGATGCCGACGCCGATGGCGGAGTAAGCGGCGACGCGCGCGCCTTCCACCGACCCTTCTCCCAGACGATAACCGACGCGAATGGTGGCGCCGACGCCCAGCGACAGCGGCAACACGAACATCAGCGCGCTGAAGTTAAGCGCGATCTGGTGGCCGGCGACCGCGACGATCCCGAGCGGCGACACCAGCAGAGCCACCACGGCGAATAGGGTGACTTCGAAGAACAGCGCCAGCGCCACCGGCATGCCGATGCCGATCAGGCGCTTCAGCGCCGCCCAGTCCGGGCCGCCGAGATCGCCTGCCTGGCGCTTGATGTCGCGCTGCGACGGCGCGCGCTTCACGTACCAGCGCATCATCAGGAACATGATCCAGTAGACGCTGCCGGTGGCGACGCCGCAGCCCACGCCGCCCAGCTCCGGCATGCCGAACTTGCCGTAGATGAAGATGTAGTTGATCGGGATATTCACCAGCAGGCCGAGGAAGCCGATCACCATGCCGGGCTTGGTTTTGGACAGCCCTTCGCACTGGTTGCGCATCACCTGGAAGAACAGATAGCCCGGCGCGCCCCACATGATGGCGTGCAGATAACCGACGGCTTTATCCGCCAGCTGCGGATCGATGTTGTGCATCATGTCGATGACGAATTTGCAGTTATACAGCACGACGATCAACAGCACGGAAACGCCGGAGGCCAGCCAGAAGCCCTGACGCACCTGATGGGCGATACGATCGCGACGGCCGGCGCCGTTTAACTGGGCGATCACTGGGGTCAGCGCCAGCAGCAGGCCGTGGCCGAACAGGATGGCCGGCAGCCAGATAGAGGTGCCGACCGCAACCGCCGCCATATCGGTGGCGCTGTAAGCGCCGGCCATGATGGTATCCACCACGCCCATGGCGGTTTGCGAGATTTGCGCGATGATCACCGGGATAGCGAGAGCCAATAAACTACGCGCTTCAATTAAGTACTTCTGCACGCATACACCTTTCTATTTTATATATGTGGGAGGGAGGGCTGCCGCGAGAGGACAACAATTAAAATAGCGGAATTTTGTCAAAAATATTGTACCTGCTCGGCGTCGTTAAGCAAACGCCGCAGATAAATAGTTATTAAATGCGCAGGGACGCGTTTTTTGCCGTCGCGGATTTGGTTTTCAGCGCCAACTGGGGCAAACTGCCGGAAGCGTTTTAATCTATTGAGTAAGAAGAGGCACATATGTTCACCGGTATCGTACAAGGCACCGCGCCGCTGGTCGCCATTGATGAGAAACCCAATTTCCGCACCCATGTGATCGAGATGCCTGCAGAACTGCTGCCGGGGCTGGAGCTGGGCGCGTCGGTGGCCCATAACGGCTGCTGCCTGACCGTCACCGCGGTGGAAGGCAACCGCGTCAGCTTCGATTTGATCAAGGAAACGTTGCGCCTGACCAACCTCGGTGATCTGGCGTTGGGCGACATCGTCAATATCGAGCGCGCGGCGAAATTCAATGATGAAATTGGCGGTCATTTGATGTCCGGCCATATTATCTGCACGGCGGAAGTGGCCAAAATTTATACCTCGGAAAATAACCGTCAGGTATGGCTGCGCATGCCGAATGCGGAATTGATGAAATATGTGCTGCACAAAGGTTTCATCGGCATCGACGGCATTAGCCTGACCATCGGCGAAGTGGTGAATAACCGTTTCTGCGTGCATCTGATCCCGGAAACCCTGGAGCGCACTACGCTGGGTAAAAAACGCCTGGGCGATAAGGTGAACATCGAGATCGATCCGCAGACGCAGGCGGTGGTGGACACCGTCGAACGCGTGCTGGCCATTCGGGAAGCGACGCTGGCGGCGGCGGTGGCGCCGGCGCACAAAGACTGACAGCGATTCGGGCGTTGCCGCCGGAGTCGAATCATAAGCAGAGAGGAGAAACGCGTGAAGTTTTATGGGAAAACGTTGTTGTTAACCGCGTTGCTGGCGCTGAGCGCCTGCAGCAGTTCACCTGAGCAGGGCGGCGGCGCGCAAGTGGCCGATGCGGACGATACCTGCGGCGCTTCGCAGTATCAAAACTACGTCGGCAAGCCGATGACGTCGCTGGAAGGCGTGCGGATCGAATCCAAGGTGCGCGCCATTCCGTACAACTCTGCCGTCACCATGGATTTCAACCTGCGCCGTCTGAACTTCCTCGGCGATAGCAACGATAAAATCATCCGCGTTTACTGCGGCTAAGCCGCCTGGTTCGAAAGAGCAAAAAAAGCCCCGGCGATGAGGTTGCCGGGGCTTTTTTTATTAGGGGAGCGTTCAGCGTGCGACGCGGATGCCGCCTTCAACGCCTTTCGGGCTGAACACCACCTGCCACAGCTGCAGATCGCGCGCCCGAAACGCGCCGGCGCAGGCGTTCAGGTAATAGCTGAACATCCGCTCGAAGCGCTCGGAATAACGTGGAGCAAGCTGCGGCCACGCCTGCTTGAAGCGCTCGAACCAGGCCATCAGCGTGCGATCGTAGTCGGCGCCGATGTTGTGCCAGTCTTCCATCACGAAATGGCCTTCGCTGGCCTCGGCGATATGCCTCACCGAGGGCAGGCAGCCGTTCGGGAAGATATATTTGTTGATCCACGGATCGACGTTCATGTCGGTCTTGTTGGAGCCGATGGTGTGCAGCAGGAACAGGCCGTGCGGCGCCAGATTGCGCTCTACCACGTTGAAATAGGTGCGATAGTTTTTCGGCCCGACGTGCTCGAACATGCCGACCGAGACGATGCGATCGAACTGCTGATGCAGATCACGATAGTCCTGCAGCAGGATCTGCACGTCCAGCCCGGCGCAGCGTGCCTGAGCCAGCTTCTGCTGCTCGGCGGAAATGGTCACGCCGACCACCGACACGCCGTAATTTTTCGCCGCATAGGCGGAGAGGCCGCCCCAGCCGCAGCCGATGTCCAGCAAGCGCATGCCCGGCTGCAGCTGCAGTTTTTCGCAGATCATCCGCAGTTTCGCTTCTTGCGCTTCCTCCAGCGTGGCGGCGTCTTTCCAGTAGCCGCAGGAGTACTGCATGTAAGGATCGAGCATCAGCGTAAACAGATCGTTGCCAAGATCGTAATGCTCTTTGCCGACGATCCAGGCGCGCTTTTTCGATTGCAGATTGGTCAGACGCGCCGCGGCGATACGCAGGGTATCTTTCAGGTGGTGGGGGAGCTTCTTCTCCAGCCCGGCGCTGACCACGCGCTGGAAGAATATATCCAGCCGCTCGCATTCCCACCAACCATCCATATAGCTCTCGCCTAGACCCAGGGAGCCTTGCTGCAAAACGCGTTTAAAGAATTCGGGGTTTTTAACCTGAATATCGAAAGGGCGCGATCCGTTAATTTCGATACCGGCCAGACCGAGCATTTCGTGCGCGATACGGTACCACTGGTTATCCTGGATGCTCAGATCTTCTATACACGATGAACTCATAGCTTCTCCATCACCTTCTTCTGACTGATGACCCGTTAGGAAACAGCTTAGACAATTTCTGCGGGTGCATACGTATACCGACGGGAAATAAGCCCGCGGCGTCTGATATCCGACTATGAACAGAGGAAATTTAAAGAAGCGACCCGACGCAAACGGCGCAGGATAAACGCCTCTTCAAAAAAAGAGTGTGACGCAAGACGCGTACACAACAGCTAATTGAGATATAGAGATTATAAGGTGTTACTTTACAAGGTTGTTTTTGAGTATAGGCGCGCCGAGGCATTGACTCAACTGTAAATCGCACTCGGCACGCATATTCTTTAAGTGATTATTTAGCTTGGCAATTATGACGCTGAGTTAGCATGTTCGCGCGGCGTTTCTTGCGGCGCCTTGGCCGCTTTTCCCCGCTGCATGAAATACCCCAGCGCGGCCAGTATCACCGTGGACACCATCACCGTCACCGTCGCCAACAGCGGCTGCGCAATAAACGTCGATACCAGCATGCTCGCCACGAAACACAGCCCCAGCTGCAGCGTATTTTGCAGCGCGGCGGCTTTGCCGCTGCTGTCCGGGAACGGCATCAGCGCGTTGGCCACCATGATCGGATAGCCGGCGCCGTTGACCAGCGCCATCACGCAGAACGGGATCAGGAGCGTGGTGAGCGTCGGATTGGTCAGGGTTGCCACCAGATACAGGGCCACCATGCTGACAGCATAAGCTACCAGCAGCCACGGCAGCAGGGTTTTGCCATTGATGCGCTTGAGCGCGGCGCGGCACCCGTAACCGCCCAGCAGGAAGGCCAGCGTCTGCGGCACATAGCTCAGGCCGATGTCGCTCGGGCCGTAGCCCATATCACCGAGGATAAACGGCGAGCCGGTCAGCCAGGCGAAGAAACCGGCCGAACAGGCGGCGTACATGGCGACATTGCCGCTGAATACCGGGGATTTCAATAATTGCCAAAAACTGACGCTGCTTTTTGGCGCGTCGACGGCGGGTTTTGGCCTGGCGTTCTCTTTGAGCAGCAGCGTCGGCAGCAGCAACAAGGCGGTGATGGCCAGCAGCACGGCGAAGATCGCGCGCCAGCTGGCGTGGTTCAGCAGCCAGGCGCCCAGCAGCGGCGCCAGCGCCGGCGATAGCGCCACCAGCGGCATGATGGTGGCGAATACGCGGTTGGCCTGGCCTTCACGATAGCGGTCGACCACCAGCGCTTGCCAGATGGCGGCGGCGGAACAGACGCCTACGGCCTGAATAAAGCGCAGTATCCAGAGCTGCGCGGCATTTTCCACCCACAGCATGCCTAGGCAGCCGAGCGCGAACAGCGTCAGGCCAATCAACAATACCGGTTTGCGCCCCAGACGGTCGGAGAGCGGCCCCCACAGCAGCTGCGCGAAGGCGAAGCCGGCCAAAAAGATGCTCAGGCTGGCGCTGACCGCGCCGGCGGAAATTTGCAGTTCCTCCCGCATGGCGCCGAAGGCGGGCAGGTACATATCGGTCGCCAGATAACCCAGCATGCTCAGGCCGGCGAGGTAGAACATAAAACCAAAGGAATTTCGCATGGTATTTCTCGTTAATATTTTAGTGTCGCAGGTTTTTAGCGCCGGCCAGTGTATCCGGCTGGATCTCTGCTTGTGAAACGGTAATATTTGCAAAGTGCTGTTAAAAAAATTGAAGGCAAAGCGATGTGGTCTGAATATTCTCTCGAGGTCGTTGATGCGGTGGCGCGCACCGGCAGTTTCAGCGCGGCGGCGCAGGAGCTGCACCGGGTGCCGTCGGCGGTAAGTTATACCGTGCGGCAGCTGGAGCAATGGCTGGCGGTGCCGCTGTTTGAGCGGCGTCACCGAGATGTGGAACTGACGCCGGCCGGCGCGCTGTTTATCAAGGATGCGCGAGCTGTTATCAAAAAAATGCTCGACACCCGCCGCCACTGTCAACAGGTGGCCAACGGTTGGCGCGGTCAGCTGAATATCGCGGTAGACATCATCGTCAAACCGCAGCGCAGCCGCCAGCTGGTGCTGGATTTCTACCGCCATTTCCCCGACGTCGAGTTGATGCTGCAACCCGAGGTGTTTAACGGCGTGTGGGATGCGTTGGTGGACGGCAGGGCGGACATGGCGATTGGCGCCACCCGCGCGGTGCCGGTCGGCGGCGGCTTCGCTTTCCGCGACATGGGGGATATGAACTGGCTGTGCGTAGTCAGCCCACAGCACCCGTTGGCGCAGCTGGCAGGGCCGTTGAATGACGATCGGTTGAGGCCGTACCCTGCGCTTTGTCTGGAAGACACCTCGCGCAATCTGCCCAAGCGCGTCACCTGGACGCTGGATAACCAGCGGCGGCTGGTGGTGCCGGACTGGACCTCGGCGCTCGACTGTTTGTGCGCCGGATTGTGCGTCGGCATGATGCCGGCGCATCTGGCGCTGCCGCGGGTGCAGCGCGGTGAGCTGAAGGCGTTGCAGTTGCAGCAGCCGTTTCCCGCCAGCCCCTGCTGCCTGACCTGGCAACAGGATAAACCGTCACCGGCGATGAGCTGGCTGCTGGCGTATTTGGGCGATGGCGAGACGCTGAATCAGGAGTGGCTGAGTGAGGCGGCACCGGAAGCCGCGCCGGCTTCCGGTAGGGAGGACGATCAGCGGCGGTAGTCGATGAACGGACCGTCGGCGACCGAACGGCGTTCGACCAGCTTCGGATGCACTTCGATCACCTGCGATTCTTCGCGCTTGCTGATGATGCGATCCAGCAGCATGGTGAAGGCCATTTCGCCCAGACGCTCTTTCGGCTGATGAATGGTGGTCAGCGCCGGGGTGAAGTAGCGGGCGTTGCGCACGTTGTCGTAGCCGATCACGGAAATATCCTGTGGCACCCGCAGCCCCAGTTCGTCGGCGGCGCAGATGGCGCCCATCGCCATGATGTCGCCGCCGCAGAATACCGCGGTCGGTCGCTGTTTCTGCGACAGAATTTGATGCATCGCCTTGTAACCGGACTCCGGCTCGAAGTCACCCTGGACTATCCACTCTTCGCGAATATCGATATGCGCTTCCTGCAGCGCCTTCATGAACCCCTGATGCCGACCGCCGCCGGTGTTGCGCGACAGTTGGCCCGGGATAGCGCCGATATCGCGGTGGCCGCGTTCGATCAGATAACGCCCGGCCAGATAGCCGCCCTCAAACGCGTTATCGATGATGGTGTCGGTGAAGTCGCCGCGCGCGGCGCCCCAGTCCATTACCACCATCGGGATGTTGCGGTAGTCTTCCAGCATGCCCAGCAGCTGATCCGGGTATTCGGAACACATGACCAGCAGGCCGTCGACGCGCTTTTGCGCCAGCATCGCCAGGTAGGCGCGCTGTTTGTCCAGATTGTTGTGCGAGTTGCACAGGATCAGGGTATAGCCTTTGCTGTAGCAGCTGTTTTCCACCGCCTCGATCACTTCGGCAAAGTAGGGCGCTTCGCTCGAGGTGGCCAGCAGACCGATAGACTTGGTGTGATTGACTTTCAGGCTGCGCGCCACGGCGCTCGGCGAGTAGTGCAGCTCTTTGATGGCGGCCCACACGGCCGCTTTGGTCTCTTCGGCGACGAAACGAGTCTTATTGATGACGTGCGAAACGGTGGTGGTGGAAACGCCCGCGCGTTTGGCCACATCTTTAATCGTTGCCATGTAAGGAATGACTCCTGAACTCACATGTTTACAGCATGTAAGTGTGATGTTAATCGTTTGCCTACGTAGATCCTTCTCCAGAGAAGCGAAAACTGAGTTTTTAGTGTTGAAGTCGTCAGCGCTTAATCAGGAGGGGCATGAATGCCGGTACGCAGTTGTGAACTGCGAATTTTGTCGCATATTGAACAAAAGTGGAAGAGGTAATCGAGATTATAAACCGGGAAATGATAACAAGATTTTATCGGCGAACTGTGGGAAAATGATTTGACGTACTAATTGTGCGCCTTTTATCCTTAGGAAAGCCCATTTTAAAGGAGTTGTCATGGATACCGATCTGAAGATGTCGCTGTTCACCACCGTTTGCGCATTGGCGATGATCATCGCTTTCAGCTTTGTCGCCGCGTTGAACTGATTTCCCGCCAGTTTTAAAAAAGGCGCAGCCAAGCTGCGCCTCATCACTCAGGCAAGGCCTGCGCTTACGCCAGGTTTTCCGCCGCGAAGGTCCAGTTGACCAACGCCCAGAAGTTTTCCAGGTATTTTGGACGCGCATTGCGGTAATCGATGTAATACGCGTGTTCCCACACGTCAACGGTCAGCAGCGGTTTGTCTTCGCCGGTCAGCGGGGTTGCCGCGTTGGAAGTGTTGACGATCGCCAGCGCGCCGTCCGGTTTTTTCACCAGCCAGGTCCAGCCGGCACCGAAGTTTTTCACGGCGGCATCGGTGAACTGCTCTTTGAACGCAGCGAAAGAGCCGAAGGATTTGACGATCGCCGCCGCCAGTTCGCCCTGCGGTTCACCGCCGCCCTGTGGCGACAGGCAGTGCCAGTAGAAGGTGTGGTTCCACACCTGCGCGGCGTTGTTGAACACGCCGCCGTTAGAGGTCTTGATGATCTCTTCGAGCGATTTGCCTTCGAACTCGCTGCCTTTCACCAGGTTGTTCAGGTTAACCACGTAGGTGTTGTGGTGCTTGCCGTAGTGGTATTCCAGGGTCTCGGCGGAGATGTGCGGCTCGAGCGCGTTTTTCTCATACGGTAATGCAGGTAATTCAAACGACATTGCTTCCTCCTTTACAGCGCCATTCAGCTTCTCGCCGGGGCGAACGCCGGATGGGCCGTTTTTTATTGTGGTCATTCAATCTTAACAATTTTCATCATAAAAAACAGGAGGAAAAGCGAGAAATGCGCGTGGGGGAGTGCGATGGGCGATAGCTTGAGCAGGCGGTTGCGGCCGAGGCCGCAACCGCGCAGAGCAGGGAATTAACGGATGGTTTTCGGCGTCACTACGCGGCGAGCGCCGATGTAGTGGTTCTGCCAATAGTCGTTGTCGAGCTGGCTGATGCGGATCTCTTCGCCGGTGCGCGGCGACTGGATGAATTTGCCGTTGCCGAGGTAGACGCCGACATGATCCGCCACGCCGCGGTTGTTAATGCGGAAGAACACCAGATCGCCGCTTTCCAGTTCGCTTTTCTTGATCGGCGCCGCGTCGCGCAGGTGATACATTTCGTTGGCGGTGCGCGGCATCTTGATTTTCACCACG
Organism: Serratia sp. CY52157; assembly: GCF_052168495.1. Lineage (NCBI taxonomy): Bacteria > Pseudomonadati > Pseudomonadota > Gammaproteobacteria > Enterobacterales > Yersiniaceae > Serratia > Serratia sp. CY52157. The sequence goes on from NZ_JBJNMO010000001.1 coordinate 540,408, forward strand.
TCTTTATAGGCGTAATAGATGAGGCCGCTGCAGTCGAAGCCGGTGCGCGGCGAGCTGCCACCCCAGCGGTAAGGCTTGCCCATCTGATCCATCAACTTGGCCATCGCGGTCTGCTTGGCGTGCTGGTAACGCTTTTTGTGCGCCGGGCTGAGTTTCAACGGTTTTTCATCACGCGCCAGCTTGGCGGTGGCCATACCGGCTTCGCGGTGGCGGCCATAGCCTTTTTTGTAGCCCTTTTTCGGCGGGGTGACTTTAATTTTGGCGGTTTTCTGCGCTTTGGCCTTGGGTTTGGCGCTGACGATCTTTTTCGCGCTTTTCTCGCTTTTGACCTTGGCGGTCTTGGTTTTTTTCTCGGGGGCCGTCACTTTGGCTTTTTTGGCGGCTTTATCCGCTTTCTTTTTTCTGCGGTCATCGGGCCGCGCTTCATTGGCATGGCTTTTACGCTGCTCGGCGGCAACACGCGCCTGTGGCGCAGCGTGCGCCAAATTGAAGAAGAGCTGCGTAAACAGCAGCGCAAAGAGCGTAAGAATTAAACGCATGTCGACGTCACCAACCTTGGCCCCGAAACGGATATCGAAAGAGTTACAGTATTCCCGAATTTCGCCATATAAAACAGCGAAGAACTCATAAATAATAATCCATATTGTGAGAAAACGTTAATGACATTTTTTTTGGTTTAAAATCAGCCTGTTGATGTATAAAAAAGCGCCAGGCGGCGGTAGCGGATATAATTAAGCCGCGCCGTCATCGCGGCGCAATATATTAGTGAAATGGTCGGATTAAAAATGTTATTCTCAACGTATGTTTTGACCGGAATGACGTGGCCGGTGAAACGCGATCGGCGGCGGGCGAATATCCTTGCAAAAGATGGCGTTTTCTTGCGACTGTTCCAGCCGCTACAATAGCCCGCGTGATGCATGTTGTAGCCATGAAATGTGGCTTGAGGAAGCAATAAATGACGACGACACTTGAAAAAATTCAGCACCAGATCGCTGAAAACCCGATTCTGCTGTACATGAAGGGTTCGCCAAAGCTGCCGAGCTGCGGCTTCTCCGCGCAGGCTGTGCAAGCGCTGTCCGCCTGCGGCGAGCGTTTCGCCTATGTGGATATTCTGCAAAACCCGGACATCCGCGCCGAGTTGCCAAAATACGCCAACTGGCCGACTTTCCCGCAGCTGTGGGTAGACGGTGAGCTGGTCGGCGGTTGCGATATCATCATCGAAATGTATCAGCGCGGCGAATTGCAGCAGCTGATCAAAGAAACGGCAGAAAAGTATAAAGCGCAGGAAGACCAGCAGTCTTAATCGACAGACTTGCGGTTATCGCGTAACGGGCGGCGCCAGTGCAAACTGGGCCGCCTTTTTTATTGGGCTTATTCGGCGAGATCGCCGGCGGGCAGCGGCCAGCCGCCGAGACGCTTCCAGCGGTTAACCAGCTCACAAAACAGCAGGGCGGTTTGTTCGGTGTCGTACAGCGCGGAGTGCGCCTGGCTGCTGTCGAACGGCATGCCGGCGGCGATGCAGGCTTTGGCCAGCACCGTTTGCCCCAGCACCAGGCCGCTCAGCGCAGCGGTGTCGAAGGTGGCGAACGGATGGAACGGATTACGCTTCAAACCGGCGCGTTCGGCCGCGGCCATCAGGAAGCTGTGATCGAAGTTGGCGTTGTGCGCGACGATAATGGCCCGGTTGCAACCGCGATCCTTGAGCCCTTTGCGCACCGCTTTGAAAATGGCGTGCAGCGCGTCGTATTCGCTGACCGCACCGCGCAGCGGGTTGTGCGGATCGATGCCGTTAAACGCCAGCGCTTCCGGTTGCAGGTTGGCGCCCTCGAAAGGCTCCACGTGGAAGTGCAGGGTTTCGTCGCGCTGCAGCCAGCCGTCTTCATCCATTTTCAGCGTCACGGCGGCGATTTCCAGCAGCGCATCGGTATTGGCGTTGAAGCCGGCGGTTTCAACATCTATTACTACGGGATAAAACCCACGAAAACGACCACTCAGGGCGTTAAGATCACTTTTTTCGGCCATCAGTTTCTTATCTTCATCGAATGCAGCGCGCATTATGGCAAATTTTGCGCCCGGTTGCAGGCGCTATCGCGCGGAGAATCAGCGGGGCGCAGGCGCGCCCCGAGAGAGGCTTAGTGGCCGAGGCCTTGGCCGGCGTGTTTGTTTTCGATCAGCTCGATTTTATAACCGTCCGGATCTTCGACGAACGCGATCACCGTGGTGCCGCCTTTCACTGGGCCGGCCTCACGGGTGACGTTGCCGCCGGCGCGGCGGATGTTGTCGCAGGTGGCGGCGACGTCGTCCACGCCCAGCGCCAGGTGGCCGAAGGCGGTGCCCATGTCGTAGCTGTCGGTGCCCCAGTTATAGGTCAGTTCGATAACCGCGCCTTCGCTCTCTTCCGTATAGCCGACAAAAGCCAGCGAGTATTTGTACTCCGGGTTTTCGCTGGTGCGCAGCAGGCGCATGCCTAATACCTTGGTATAGAAGTCGATGGAGCGTTGCAGATCACCGACGCGGATCATGGTATGGAGTAAGCGCATAATTCCTCTGAATTGACTGTGCCGTGGCAGACGGCGGGTGGATTGAAGCACAAGCGAGTATAGCCTTGTCCCGCAAGGGAATTCAACGTGACGAGTTGGTGACGATGTCACTTTTTGCCCCCTCGCCATGGGTGTTTAAATATTGATCGAGTGTACCGATCGATACGAAGTAATTGATCTGCACAATCAATTATCAATTCCGCGCGTAACCGTGTAGAAATTGACCTGTAGCAGATAACAACACCAGGGAACGTCGGCCCGCCTTGTGCGGGCCTTTTTGCGTGCATAAAAAAACGGCCAGGCGGTTGCGTGGCCGTTTAGGGTCAGGACGGGTTACTTCGTCAGAAACGGATAGTCGGTATAACCTTCGGCGCCACCGCCGTAGAAGGTTTCCGGCTTAGGTTCGTTGAGCGGGGCGTGCTGACGGAAACGCTCGACCAAATCCGGATTGGCGATGTAGCTGCGGCCGAAGGCCACCGCGTCGATGAAGCCTTTTTCGATCAACGCTTCGGCTTTTTCAGCGGTGTAGGCGCCGGCGCCGACGATCACCCCTTTAAAGTGGGCGCGCACCGAGTCACGGAAGGCGTCGGAATACGGTTTGCCGCCGGCCCAGTCCGGTTCGGAGATGTGCAGATAGGCGATGTTGCGTTTGTTCAGCTCTTCCACCAGGTACAGCGCCGCTTCTTCCTGATCTTCACCGTTGTCCAGGCCGTTGAACGGCCCCAGCGGCGAGATGCGGATGCCGATGTGCTCGGAGCCCCATTCTGCGATGGCGGCGTCGACCACTTCCAGCGTCAGGCGGGTGCGATTCTCGATGCTGCCGCCGTATTGATCGGTACGCTGGTTAGACGCCGGAGACATGAACTGGTGCAGCAGATAGCCGTGAGCCGCATGCAGCTCGATAAAGTCGAAGCCGGCTTCACGCGCGTTGGCGGTCGCCTGGCGGAAATCGTTGACGATGCCCGGGATCTCGCTGGTTTCCAGCGCGCGCGGCGTAGAGGTCGGTACGCGCACCCAGGCGCCGGTTTCGTCACGCACGGTGGTGCGGGTGTCTGCGTTGATCGCTGAAGGGGCGACCGGCGCTTGTCCGCCCGGCTGGAGGCTGGTGTGGGAGATGCGGCCTACGTGCCACAGCTGTACGGCGATGTGGCCGTTTTTGTCGTGTACCGCCTGCGTGATGTGTTTCCAAGCGGCGATCTGCTCCGGGGTATGCAGGCCCGGCGCACCGGCGTAGCCTTTCGCCTGGAAGGAAATCTGCGTCGCTTCGGTCACGATCAGACCGGCGCCGGCGCGCTGCGCATAATACTCCGCCATCAGCGGCGTGGGAATGTCGCCCGGTTCGATGCTGCGCAGACGCGTCAGCGGAGCCATAAACACGCGGTTGGGCAGGGTGACTGCGCCAACTTTCAGCGGAGAGAGCAATTTTTCAGTCTTCATAGTGCATCCTGTATTTAATAGACCGGTCGTCTAGTTATGGGCGATAAAAAAACACGAACTGCATTTTCACGAAAAAAGACGGTGGTGTTACGGCTGCGGCGGGCGCAGCAGCAACTCGATGCTTTCCAGCGCGCTGGTCAACGGGGCCAACGATCGCCGGATCTTGGCGCGCAGCGAGGCGCCGAGCCACAGGGCATACAGCGTCTCTGCGGTTGCCGCCGGGCTCATGGCTACCGACAGCGATCCCTCGGCGATGCCGCGCTCAATGGCCGCCTGCAGGTGGCCGATCACCCGGGCGGTCCCGGTTTCCAGCGCATGGCGCATCGGCTCCGACAGGTCGCTCACCTCGGCGGAGAGTTTCACCGCCAGACAGGCGTTATGACATTCGCTGCGGCAGTGGTAACTGATGGCCTGGGCGTAATACCCCAAGAGCTGGTGGCGGGCATCGGTGTGCTCGTCGGCAAACAGCTTTTGCATTTGCGCATCATAGTGAGCGAAATAGCGTTGCAGCATCGCTTCGCCGAAGGCTTCCTTCGAGCGGAAATAGTGGTAGAACGATCCTTTCGGCACGCCCGCCGTGGCCAGCAGTTCGCTCAGCCCCATGCCGGTAAAGCCCAGGCGCAGGCTGAGGGTTTCGCCGGTGGCGAGCAGATGTTCACGTGTATCCACGTTGCAATGCGTTGATTTGGTCATCATGGCGCCGAGCATAATAGACCGATTGGTCTAGGTCAATGGGAATAAAAAAACCGGCGCACAAAACGCCGGTTGGTCTCAGGCATTGTGCCTCAGCGGCACGCGCAAGTTAAGCGCTTACGCCGCGTTGCGGCAGCGTTGCAGAATATCCAACTGGGATTGATATTCACGCGTCTGCACATTCAGCATGCCCAGCAGGGTGTGGAACAGATTGTCCTGCGACACGTCGTCCTTTTCCGCCAGCGCGCTCAGGCACTGGCGATCAATGCCGAAATTGCGCTGATAGTCGGCCGACATCCACATCAGGAATGGCACGTGAGTTTGCTGGCTCGGCGCGAAGACATAAGGCGTGCCGTGCAGATACATGCCGTTTTCTCCCAGCGATTCGCCGTGATCGGACAGGTAGACCAGCGCGGTATTGAACCGGTCGTCATACTGCTGCAGCAGCTTGATGGTGGCATCGAGCATCGCGTCGGTATACAGGATCGAGTTGTCGTAGGTGTTCACCAGCTGTTCATGGCTGCAATCCTGGATCTGATTGCTGTTGCAGGTCGGCGAAAACGTCTGGAACTGCGGCGTGCTGCGGCGGTAATAAGCCGGGCCGTGGCTGCCCATCTGGTGCAACACGATCACGCCGTCGTCTTTCAGGCTATTGATGTAGTCGTTCAGTTTGTACAACAGCACATTGTCCATGCAAACTTCGCCGTCACAGTCCTGCGGCAGTTTCAGTTTGGTCATGTCGATGTGCGGCACCCGATCGCAGGCGCCTTTGCAGCCGCCGTCGTTATCGCGCCACAGCACGTTGACGCCGGCATGCGCCAGCACGTCGAGCATGCCTTCCTGGTGCGTCGCCTGAGTTGCGTCGTACGCTTTGCGCGGCATGTTGGAGAACATGCAGGGGACGGAGATCGCCGTTTCGGTGCCGCAAGAGCTGGCGTTCTTGAAATAGACCACGTTGTCCTGCTTGAGGCGCGGGTTGGTCTCGCGATCGTAGCCCCCGAGAGAGAAGTTTTCGGCGCGGGCGGTTTCGCCCACCACCAGGATCACCAGCGTTTTCTTGGCCTGTCCGGCGATCAGCGGCCCTTTGCGCGCGTCTTCACCGATCTTCACCAGCGGCAGATTGCGCGTGAAGTAGCGCTGCTCGGTAAACTTGATGGTGCCGGCGACGAAGTTGGAAGGCGTTAACATCTTCACCACGCTTTTATTGTTGCGGATCAGCGAAGCGTAGTCTTTGTAGAACAGCGCGGCGATGATCAGGATCACCACCAATGACAGCATGACGTTGGCGGCGCGCAGCCCAACCATGTACCACCAGGGGCGGGTCTGGCGAATATGGGTGAAGCAAACCGCCGCCGCCGGCAGGACGCCGAGCAGCGCCAGCCACAGCCCCATGCGCGGCGTCAGCAACGCCGTCGCTTCGTGGGTGTTGGTTTCAAAGGCGTTTTGCATCATGTTGCCGTCGATCACCACGCCATAGCTGTACATGAAATAGTTGGCTGCGGCGCTGCCGAGCAAGAAAAAGACGATCAGCGGTTTGCGCAGGTAGGGCACGGTCAACACGCTGAAGATAATATTCAGCGCACAGAAGATCACCACCGGCATGCTGGCGGCGAATATCACGCTGTGGACGCTATCGAAGGTGATATACGACCAGGCGCGATGCAGGAATAACGCGTTTTGGAACAGAGTGAAGAACAGGGCGGTGGCGAGGATAAAACCGAGGCTGTTGCACTGTAAGCGTTGACGTAACCACATTGCCAAATCTGGATCCTGAGAGTAGATAATGCCTTGAAATCTACCTGATGAAACTTAAGAAAACCTTAGAAATTCAGAATACTGGCGGCGGCGAACGCGGGAAAACGCCAGGCCGGTGGCCTGGCGGTGAGGGGAATTAGTAGGCGGCGGTGAATTGGGCGCGAATAAACTGAGGTTTTTCAATCTCATCGACGATAGCCACCGCCAGATCTTCCACCGAAATGCTGGCCGGCGCGTCGCCGTTCATCAGCAGCTGCGTGGTGCCGAGGCGGAACTGGCCGGTGCGTTTGCCCGGTTCCAGCAGGGCGGCCGGAGAGAGATAGGTCCAGTCGAGCGCTGATTCGTTGCGCAGTTTATTGCGCAGATCGCGCACCGCCTGCGCGCCGGGGCGGATATTTTCCGGGAATTGCGGCGTATCCACCAGTTCAACGCCCGGCGCCACTTCCAGGCTGCCTGCGCCGCCCACCACCAACAGGCGCTTGACGCCTGCCTGCTCGACCGCGGTAAGGATCTGCTGGGCGCCGCGCGTAGTCTTCTCATACAGGTTGTCTTCGCCCCAGCCGGGATTGTAGGCGCTGATCACCGCATCCTGACCGTGCAACTGCCCCGCCAGCCAGGCGGTATCGGCGACGTCGCCCAGCGCGACGGTCAGATTGGCGTGGTCCGGCAAATCTTTTTTCTGACGGGCGATCGCCGTTACCTGAATGCCGCGAGCCAGCGCTTCATCCACCACACGGCGGCCAACAAAACCGGTTGCTCCAATAATGGCTACTTTCATCTGTATGCTCCTTCAGGGATGGGTCAGTATCGTAAGGCAGGCCGATGTGCCTGCTGCGTGGGATCTACTCTAGTCCTTAACAATAGCCGTGATTAGTGCCATATTCATGCTTTCTTGATTAAGTAAAACTTCATAATCGTGGATAAACTCAATCGAATGGCGGTGTTCGCCACCGTGGTGGCGGAGGGATCGTTGGCCGGTGCGGCGCGGCGGCTGGGCATGACGCCGTCGGCGGTCAGTCAGCATATGCGCTCGCTGGAGAAGGCGCTCGGGGTGCCGCTGTTGCACCGCTCCACCCGCCGTCTGGCGTTGACCGAGGCGGGGGCGGCGTTTTATCCCGGCTGCGAGGCGATGTTGCAACAGGCGCAGCAGGCGGAGCAGCGGCTGGCGGAACTGCGGGACACGCTGGTGGGCGAGCTGCGCATCGCCACTCCGGTCGGCATCGGCGGCCGCTCGTTGGCGGAGGCGCTGGCGCCGCTGTTGCAGGCGCACCCCAAGCTGACGCTGCGGGTGCTGGCGGACGATCGCATCGTCGACATGATAGAACAGCGGGTCGACATTGCGCTGCGCGCCAATCGTCAACTGGCGGACGCCAATATGATCGCTCACCCGCTGACGGCGTGGCCGATGGTGCTGTGCGCGGCGCCGCGTTACCTCAGCCAGCATGGGGTGCCGGAAAAGCCGCAGGATTTGGTGCAGCACCGCTGGATCTCCAGCGGCTACAGCGGGGCCCATCTGGATTTGCTGCATCAATCCGGCCAGCAGGTCAAGCTGCGGCTGGCGGAGGGGCAGATCGTCAGCGAGAGCATGAACGTGATGCGCGCCTTTACCCGCGCCGGCCTGGGCATTTCCGTTCAGCCGCTGTATGAAATTGGCGACGAGCTGCAGCGCGGCGAGCTGTTGCTGCTGTTGCCGGAGTGGCGGCCGGCGCCGCTGCGGCTGCACGCGCTGACGCTGGAACGCACTATGCCGGAGAAAAGCCGCCAGGCGCTGCGCTATTTGCGCGACTATTTTCGCCGCAATGGCGAAAAGGGACTTGCCAGCGGCGGCGATGACGTCTTCAATTAGCAGGAGAATGCAGGAGGGCCTGTGGCACAGCAGCTTGAATTTTTCGACATCCCCAGCCCGTGTCGCGGCATTTGCCAGGCCGACGATCGCGGTTTCTGCCGTGGCTGCCTGCGCAGCCGCGAGGAGCGGTTCGGCTGGATGAGCATGAGCGACGCGCAAAAGCGCGAAGTGCTGCGTCTGTGTCGCCAACGTTTCCTGCGCCTGCAGCGCGCCAACAAAGCCCCCGACGAGCCGCTGCCGGAACAGCCTTCGCTGTTTTGACCCTTTCCTGATCTGCCGCACGTTCATGCGCCTTTGCGCTTCCCTGCGCCTCACCGGCTTGTGTATGCTGGCTGACAACTAATGTCATGAGGTTTTCGCAATGGTAGAACGCATTCGTCTCGCGCCGCAGGGGCCTGAATTTTCCCGCATGATTTGCGGTTACTGGCGGTTGATGGAGTGGGGCATGTCGCCGCAGCAGCTGCTGACGTTTATCGAACAGCACGTCGAACTGGGCGTCACCACCGTCGATCACGCAGATATCTATGGTGGTTACGCCTGCGAGCAGGCATTCGGCGACGCGCTGCGCCTGAAGCCCGCGTTGCGGCAGTCGCTGGAGCTGGTGAGCAAGTGCGGCATCGCCACCACCGCCAAGCCCGGCAACCCGATCGGCCACTACATCACCGATCGCGATCATATCGTACAGAGCGCGGAACACTCGCTGCGCCATCTGCATACCGACTACCTCGACCTGTTGCTGATCCACCGCCCGGATCCGTTGATGGACGCTGACGACGTGGCCGAAGCCTTTGTCGCGCTGCACAAAAGCGGCAAGGTGCGCCATTTCGGCGTCTCTAACTTTACGCCCGCGCAGTTCCAACTGCTGCAGTCGCGTCTGCCGTTCTCGCTGGTCACCAATCAGGTGGAAATTTCGCCGATTCACCAACCGGCGATCCTGGACGGCACGCTCGACCAGTGCCAGCAGCTGCGCATCAAACCGATGGCCTGGTCCTGCCTGGGCGGCGGCCGCTTGTTCAACGACGCCGAGTTCCAGCCGCTGCGCGACGAGCTGCAGCGGGTGGCGCAAGAGATCGGCGCCGAGACCATTGAACAGGTGGTTTACGCCTGGGTGATGCGCCTGCCGTCTTCGCCGCTGCCGATTATCGGCTCCGGCAAGATCGAGCGGGTGCGTTCGGCGTTGAAGGCGCAGAAACTGGCGCTGAACCGCCAGCAGTGGTTCCGCATTCGCAAGGCGGCGTTGGGGTATGACGTGCCCTGAGACGGGGTAGAAAGAGGAAAGCCGGGCGGCGAAAGCGCCCGGCTTTTTTTACGTCGCTCTTTAGGCCAACACCACCTGATCGGGGTTGAAATGATCGAGCGAGACGCCGATCAGCGTGACCTGGCTGTGGCCGAAGGCCAGCACCAGATCGTCGTTTTGCTGCGTGGCATAGTCGCGGATATTCCCGCTGGCGCCCTCGGTGCCGATAAATACCAGTTTGTCGGTGGCGTTGAAACCATACAGCTGGTCGCGGCCGAAATCGCCGCTGAACAGGAAGGTATTGCCGTTGCCGACCCCCTTCAGGATGTCATCGCCGCTGCCGCCGACGAAGGTCAGGTTGCCGCCGGCATGGCCGATCAGCGTATCGTTGCCGGCATTGCCGAACAGCCAGGCGTCGTGGCTGCGAGCCTGCAGGACGTCATCGCCGTCGCCGCCGGTGGTGGCAGCCGCATAGGCTTTGAGGCCCGAATCCGATTTCAATCCGGCGGCGGTCACCTGATGATCCACCTCTTTGCTGAAAATCAGCCAGGAGGTTTCTTTGCTGCGCAGGGTGCTGATGTCGTCTGCCAGCGTAATGCCGCCTTTGGCGTCGCGCAGGTAAAGCGTATTGCCGTCGTAGGCGACCTCGGTGTTTTTCAACGCCTGCTGGGTATCGAAGATATTGTGGCCTTTGCCGCCGGCGATCAGGTTATAGCCGCCGGCGTCGCGGAAGATATCGTCACCGTCGCGGCCCTCGAGATAGTCGTTGCCTTTGCCGCCCTTGATCAAATCATTGCCGTCGCTGCCGATGATAAACGTCGGCCCGCTGTGCGTTTCCGCGTTGCGGTTTAGATCTTCCACCCAGGTACTGCCGCGCGTGACGTTCGACAAGTTGGAGACGATGATGGTCGAGTCTTTGTCGGTCAGAGAATAAAACTCGGAGTTCAGCACCCGCATCAGGCCATCCTGATAGAAGAACGGCAGGTGGGATAGCCAGGTTGGAATGTTGAGAATGGAGAACGGCAACAGATTCCAGGCGTCCGACGCGTAGTGGTCGTTGAAGTTGACGATATTGTTGGTAGCGGAGGTATGCGGCGCATCGTGAACGCCCAATGACGGCAGGGTCAGCGAGGTGCCGTCGAGCGCGCGAAACACCGGATCGTTCTCATAGCCGATGTTGATCACCTTGCCGCCGGCTTCGTACTGGGTCGGCGAGGCGAAGGCGACATAGTTGGACTGCGCGTAGAAGCCGCCCCAGTTGGCGTCGCTCTGCGCCGCCATGCTGTTGACCGCCAGCCCGCCGAGGCTGTGGCCGCTGATCACCACGTCTTCGCCGCTCAGCCCGTGGGCCTGCGCGAATTTCGCCACGTCCCCCAGCAAATTGCCGAAGGCCTTCAGCGTATAGCCGTCGGCATAGCCTTTCGGCCCGAACCCGGCCAACAGATCGTTAATCACATCGCCGATGGTATCGCCGATCAGCGACTCGCGCGGGCCGCTGGTACCGCGAAATGAGATGCCAATGGCGGTGAGATTGCCTTCGCTGTCATATTTGCCCAGCACCTCGGCCTGAGCGGTGGTGTAACCGGCGGTTTCACCGTAGTAGGTGCCGCGCGCATCGGTTTTGCCGGCGTAACCCAACTGCGCGGCGTCGATCACTGACCAGCCGGCATTGTTCACCGCGTCCTGCGCGGCCTGTTCGGAGTCGGGGTTCCAGGGAAGACCGGGCAGGCCGCCCTGCGACTGGGTGCTGCCGATGAGCGCCGTGATCAGCGTCAGCGGCAGACCGAGGCCGAAACCGGTCTGGTGATAGCCTTCATCGAAGCCGTTATCGATATTGTGGTAAGCGTAGGTAGAGATGGCCAAGGCGTCGGAAAACAGCGCCTTTGACGCGTTTTCGTCCAGGTCCTTATAGCTAAAGATGCCCATATCAGTTCCTTATGAAGTATGCCGCCTGGCCGGGAAGTGAACTCTCGCGCGTCGGCGGTGGAAACAGGGAAACAACGTTAGCCGAACGACAGCTGGTCAGAGGACCAACATCGGTAGAATTATTATTGGTGCTAAATATTAGGCCCGCGAATCAAATTGGCGAGATTGTGCGTTGGTTAACAGTGCTGGCGCTGGCTCTCCTATACTGATAACTCGATATAGTCATTAAGGAGACTGATTGATGAAACGTTATTGGTATGCGGCGCTTGGCCTGATGGCCTGCGGGGCCGCTCAGGCGGCGACGGTTGACGTTGAGATGAACTTGGTGACCGGGCAGGGCATCGGCCAGGATATCGGCAAAGTGGCCATCAGCGAAACGCCTTACGGCTTACTGTTCACGCCGAGCCTGAAAGCCTTGCCGGCTGGGGTGCACGGTTTCCATGTGCATGAGAAAGGCAGCTGCGAGCCGGGCATGAAGGACGGTAAGGCGGTGGCGGCGCTGGCGGCCGGCGGGCATTTTGATCCGCAAAAAACCGGGAAACACCTCGGGCCGTATGCCGACGGGCATCTGGGCGATTTGCCGGCCATCTATGTGACCGCCGACGGCATGGCGAACGACCCGGTGTTGGCGCCGCGGCTGAAAAAAATCAGTGAAATTGAGGGCAAGGCGCTGATGGTGCACGCCGGCGGCGATAATCACTCGGATCATCCGCTGCCGCTCGGCGGCGGTGGTGAGCGCTTCGCCTGCGGCGTGATCAAGTGATCATCTGCCGCTGACGGCCGCTGTGGCGGCGGGCTGGCCAATGGCCTGTTGCAGTTGCTGCAGCGAGCAGTAGAGCCGCCAAATCAGGCCGGCCAGATCGCGCGCCGCCTGTTCCGGGTGGTGCGCCAGGGTGTTGCTCATGCGCAGCAGTTCTTGCAGCGTGGCGTCCAGCGAACTGTGCTGTACGCCTTTCTCCGTCATGATGCCGCGCAGGCAGTGGATACAGACGTTGCGCACCGCCGACAGCGGATCTGAGCGGGTTTGCCAGTCGCGCAGCTGCCAGACGATATGGCTGCAGTTGAGCAGCACCACGCCCCAGCGCAGCAACCAGGTGCGCGCCTCCTGATCCTGACTTTGATTGAGCTGGCTGATGCGATGGTAGATCAGCGATTCAAACTGGCTTTCGCTCTGCTGCGGCTTTTTGCTCAACTGATCGATAAAGTCGCGGCGCAGCGCGCGGATAATACGGCGGCTCTTTCGCTTGTCCGAGCTGGGGCGCAGGATCTGAAACGCCAGCCCGGCCAGCAGCACACCGACAATTTTACCGATGTTGTCATTGATAAAGGACTGGTAGTCATAGCTCGGCGGATTGCTGACGGTCAGAAATGAGCCCATAAAGACGATCAGCTGCCCCCAAAGCGCGGCATAAGGCGGATTCTGCAGCTTGAGCATCTGCATGGTCACCAGGATCGGGAACAGGAAGGCGCAGAACACCCAGAAATCGTCAATCTGGATCATCAAACCGAATTTCACCACGAAGCAGGCGACCGAGAGCAGCAGCACCGCCTTGAGCAAGGTGCTGACGCTGTTGATCGGCGAAGGCGTGGAGGAGTAGAGCACGCAGCTGATGGCGGTGAGCGTCAGCGCCGCGCTGCCGGCGTCCCACTGCGTGTTGATCCAGTAGGCGCAGCCGATCACGATGCATAAAAAGGTGCGCAGGCCGTTATAGGCGGCTTCGTAGCTGTCGGTATGGCGCGCCAGCGAGGTGACGCGCGGCGGCTGGAGATCGCTGACCGCCGTGGCGCTTTCCAATCGCTGCAGCCAGCGGTTGCAGCGCAGATAAAGCCAGCAGAAATCACGCAAACGCAGCCAGAAGGCGCGATGGCGGTAGTCCGCTGCATCTTGCGGGGCGATCTGCTGGAGCAGGCGCGCCAAGCGATATTTATCGGTGGCGGGATCGCGCAATTCATCCAGCAGTTGCGTCAGCACCGGCATCAGATTGGCGGGACGATCCGGCCAGTTCAGCAGCATGCGGCGCAGGCTGGAGATGACGCTGGTAATGCGCAGCTGCTGGTGCAGCAGATAGTTGAGCAGGTTATTTTGCCGCCGCAGGCGGTAGTGGCTCCAAAACGCCTGAATGCGCAGCAGGTTCATGGTCAGGATCTGGCCGATGACCCCTTCGTGCGAGGTGCGCATCTGCGCGGTGACCTCCGGCTGCCACAGCATGGCGGCGTGCTCCAGCAGCCGCTGCTGCATGCGCCGCAGCGAAGTCAGCAAGGCTTCGCCGTCGGAGGTGCTGGGCAGGATCATCATCATCAGCCCGCCGCACAGAATGCCGGTGATCACTTCGCAAACCCGCGCCTGGGCGATATCGAAGATCTGCTGGGTATCGGTGACGTTGACCGTACCGAAGGCGATGATGGCGGCGGTATAGCCCGCCAGCGCGAACGCGTAGGAAACGTTGTTTTGATAATGGTTGGAGATATAGGTGCATAGCCCGATCCAGGCGGCGATGAACAGCGTGAACAGCCAGGGATCGTTCAGGCAGTGGCCGGCGATCGCCACCGAGGCGGCGGCGCCCACCAGGCTGCCGAAGATGCGGCCGATGCTTTTGCTGATCACGCCGCCGATGGTGGGGAAGCTGACCACCGCGGCGGAGGTGAGCGCCCAATAGGGTTCGTCGAGCTCGAGCACGAACGCCACCCACAGCGCCAGACACATCGCCAGCGAGTTGCGCAGCGCATAGCGCCATTGGCCGCCGGTCGCCTTACCCCAGGGGGTACGGCTCCACTCCAGAAAGGGCAGGTTCACACTTTAGTTCCGCTGATGAATCGAAATGGTGCAGGTGGTGCCGGCAACCAGCGTCAAATCGGCGGGCACGTTGAGCAATTTTATCCGCACCGGCACGCGCTGAGCCAAACGCACCCAGGGAACATTGGGCTTAACATCCATTAATAGATCGTTGTTGCTGTCAACGCTCTGATCGTAAATGGCGCGGCCGATACTCTCTACTTCCCCCTGCAGCGGGGTGTTGCCGTTATATAAGACAATATCGGCTTTATTGCCTTCTTTTATATGTTTCAGCTTGGTTTCTTCGAAATAACCGAGTACATAAAACGAATGGACATCCACCAGTGCGACCAAAGGCGTGCCGGCGTTGGCGTAGTTCCCGACCCGCGCCTGCAGATTGGTGATATAACCGTCGGTCGGCGCGTAAATTTTAGTTTTGCTCAAATTCCATTTGGCCTGTTCCAGGTTGGCCAGGGCGGCTTTATAGGCGGCCTTCATTGCCTGAGCGGCTAAATTGGACTCATCCAAATCTTCAGCGGAAATAACGTTGCGCGGCAACCCGCGGCGTCGGGCGGCTTCATGGTCCGCCTTGGCCAGATCCGATTGCGCTTTTGCCACCGCGGCCTCGGCATTGTTCAGCGCGATCTGATAAGGCACCGGGTCGAGGGTAAAAATCAGACTTCCCGCAGGTACGAATTGATTGTCATTCGCACTTATTTTCTCTAATCTTCCAGAAACCTCAGGGGTGATATTGACGAGTTCTGCGCGCACTTTTCCGTCACGGGTCCATGGGGATTGCATATAATAATTCCAGAGCCACCAACCGGCGCAGACGGCAATGGCGCAGACGATCACCGTAGAAAAGTATTTTAATGTTTTATGCTGCATGGGTTACCAACTCGCTAAAATCCATAAGGAACCGCTGACGGTCAGGACGAAAATGGACAGGTCCATCAACATGGGGTGCCAGATTTCACCGGAATACATCCAGTCCCTGAGCAGCTGATGAATCAGCAACCATAAGACCAGTCCTAGCAAAAAAGCTTTAAATATGGGTGGAAAATAAAGCGATGCCCCCAGGACCAAATCGGGTAAGGGCGATGAGGCGTGTAACCATGATGTATTCACATTAACAATCCCTACGGGTGAATATGTTGAATATTTGCATAACGATTAAACAATAGCGGCTAAAAATAGTGGTTATTTCCACAATATACATTATATACATTTGTGTTTTTAATGTGAGTTACCCAAAATAGTCTAAGCTCTGGGAGGTAATGTTAGCATGCTAATTATAAGGAGGGGTAAGTGGAGTCAACATTAGGTTCAGATTTAGCACGATTGGTTCGTGTTTGGCGAGCGCTCATCGATCATCGGCTCAAGCCGTTGGAGCTGACCCAAACGCATTGGGTTACGTTGCACAATATCAATCGCTTGCCGCCGGAGCAGTCGCAAATCCAGCTGGCCAAGGCGATCGGTATCGAGCAACCGTCACTGGTTCGCACGCTGGACCAACTGGAGGAGAAGGGGCTTATCACGCGTCACACCTGTGCCAACGATCGCCGCGCGAAGCGCATCAAGCTGACCGAAGCGGCCGATCCGATCATCAGGGAAGTCGACAGTGTGATCACATCTACGCGCAGTGAGATTTTAAGCGGCATTACCGCCGACGAAGTGCATCTGTTGGTAGGGCTGATTGGCAAGTTAGAACAAAATATCACCGAACTGCAGAACAAATAATAATATTCTTATTTTCTACGATTACAGTTTCACAGCATCAGAAATAAAACCGGAGGCGATTGCCTCCGGTTTGCCGTGTGCCGCCTGCTGACTTACAGCGGAGAGACGGTGATGGTGTCGCCCATGCGCGCCATGCGCACGCGCTGACCCGGGCTGAACTTGGTGTCGCCTGCTTTCTGCACCACGACGATGTTCTCTTTCTGGTCGGTTTTGATTTCCAGCTCGTAGCCTGAGGTACGACCGGCCACTTCACCGATGCTGTTGCCCGCCGCGCCGCCGGCGATAGCGCCCGCCGCGGTAGCCAGCGTACGGCCGGTGCCGCCGCCAACGGTGTTGCCCAACAGCCCACCAATTACCGCGCCGCCGATCATCCCCAAGGCGTTGGAGCCTTCGCCGCCCTGAATTTTAACCGGACGCACGGAAACCAGCGTCCCGTAAGTGACGTTCTGCACCTGCTTGGCCTGCGAGGACGAGTAGACATCGCCGGACATGGATTCATTGGCACACCCAGCCAACGTAACGGCGGCGACGGCAACGACGAGAAGACGCTTGATCATATAAAACTCCTGATGGTAGTAGTCCATAACCTGGCAATGCTCACCAGGCAAGATTCAGTGAAAATGATAGACAAAGTATGGCGGAAAGTTGATACAGCGCCATGCCTCATCGCTGCACGCAGCTTAACTTTTCTCTGTTCAACCAATAATAAACCGCGGTTTACCTTTATGACAGCCTCACCGACATTCCGTTGCCGGTTAACGCACGGTTTAACACATAAAATGTGCCACAGCGACGCACCTGGCTCACGGCGCGTAAAAAAAGCATCATAATTCATGGCGTTAATTCGTCAATTCTGGTTTATTTGTCAGGATAAAATTTGCTTACCGTGCGGGTTAGAGGATGTTGCTATGAAGTCAGGCCGCTATATAGGCGTCATGTCCGGCACCAGTCTGGACGGAATCGATGTGGTATTGGCCGCGATTGACGATCGCATGGTGGCGCAGCAGGCCAGCTATAGCCATCCGATGCCGATCGCGCTGAAAAAAGAGATCCTGGGAATGTGCCAGGGGCAGCAAACCACGCTGGCCGCGGTCGGCCGGTTGGACGCACAGCTGGGCACGCTGTTTGGCGAGGCGGTGCTCGGCCTGCTGAAGCAAACCGGCATCGACGCGGATCATATCACCGCCATCGGCTGCCATGGCCAGACGGTATGGCACGAACCGGAAGGCGACGCGCGTTTCTCCATGCAGCTCGGCGACAACAACCGCATCGCCGCACTGACCAATATCACCACCGTCGGCGATTTCCGCCGGCGCGACATGGCTTACGGCGGGCAGGGCGCGCCGCTGGTGCCGGCGTTTCATCAGGCGCTGCTGGGGCATCCCGTCGAGCGACGTATGGTGCTGAACATCGGCGGCATCGCCAACCTCTCTCTGCTGTTGCCCGGTGCGCCGGTGCGCGGTTTCGACACCGGGCCGGGCAACATGCTGATGGACGCCTGGATCTGGCGCCACCGCGCACAACCTTACGATCAGGACGGCGGCTGGGCCATGCAGGGGCGCGTCTGTTTGCCGCTGTTGCAGCAGATGCTGGCGGACCCTTACTTCGCGCTGCCTGCGCCGAAAAGCACCGGCCGCGAGTATTTCAACATCGCCTGGCTGGAGCGTCAGCTGGCCGGATTACCGGCGATTGCGCCGGTCGACGTGCATGCCACGCTGACGGAGCTGACCGCCGTCAGCATCAGCGAACAGGTGCAGCTGGCCGGCGGGTGTGAGCGCCTGCTGGTCTGCGGCGGCGGGGCGCGCAACACGCTGCTGATGGCGCGCCTGTCGGCGCTGCTGCCGGGCACCGAGGTCGGCCTGACCGACGATTGCGGCGTCAGCGGTGACGACATGGAGGCGCTGGCCTTCGCCTGGCTGGCGTTTCGCACGCTGTCCGGCCAGGCCGGCAACCTGCCTTCGGTGACCGGCGCCAGCCGTGAAACGGTGCTGGGTGGGATTTATCCGGTTTTGCCATTCGGGGGGCGCTAGCTCTGTTAGGATAGCCTGTGAAGGATTTTTCTAAGGAGCAACAGCATGAAAAAAGTCATTTTCGTCGCCGGCGCGCTGGCGCTGTCCGGCTGCAGCTATATCCTGCCGCAGAGCAGCCAGACGATGCACTACCAGTGCGGCACCACGCCGTTGACGGTGGCGCTCGACGGCAAGGCGAGCGAAGTCAGCCTGCTGATGGATGGCGAACAGCTGCATCTCAAGCAGGTGTTGGCGTTGACCGGCGCCAAATACAGCGACGGCAAATACACTTTTTGGTCGAAAGACCGCAATGCCTATCTTGAGCGCAACGGCAAGGTAGTCATGAGCGACTGCGTGTTGACGGAGTGACGGTCAGCGGCGGCGTCGGAGCGATTGAGTTCCTGGCGCCGCAGGCGCAGAATGTAACGACGGATTTTTCAGTTGGTCGATAACCCAGATGATTGAAAAGAATGAGTTTGATGTTGCGGACCTGCGCCGTGAATATACCCGAGGCGGCCTGCGCCGCAACGATCTGACCGCCAATCCGCTCGAGCTGTTCGAGCGCTGGCTGAAACAGGCCTGCGACGCGCGCCTGGCCGATCCGACCGCCATGTGCGTCGCCACCGTCGACGAACGCGGCCAGCCGTATCAGCGCATCGTGCTGCTCAAGCATTTCGATGAGCAGGGGTTGGTGTTTTACACCAACCTCGGCAGCCGCAAGGCGCAGCAGCTGGCGCAAAACCCGCATATCAGCCTGCTGTTCCCCTGGCACATGCTCGATCGTCAGGTGATTTTTCTCGGTCAGGCGGAGCGCCTGTCGACCCTCGAAGTGCTGAAGTATTTCCATAGCCGGCCGAAGGACAGCCAAATCGGCGCCTGGGTGTCGCAGCAGTCGTCACGCATTTCCGCGCGCGGCGTGCTGGAAAGCAAATTCCTCGAGTTGAAGCAGAAGTTCCAGCAGGGCGAGGTGCCGTTGCCGAGTTTCTGGGGCGGATTCCGCGTGAAATTCGACTCCGTCGAGTTCTGGCAGGGCGGCGCCCACCGCCTGCATGACCGTTTCCTGTATCAGCGGGACGGGAATGACTGGAAAATTGACCGACTGGCACCTTGAAGACGTAAAATCCCCCTCTAAGCGCTGGTGCTGACGCCGCCGGCGCTTTATTCTATGCGCTACCCTGAATTTTTATTTCGCCACTGGGCGAAAGGCCGTGTACCGGCAAAGGTGCATTCGTTTATACATGGAGTCATTGATGGCAAGCAGCAACTTGATTAAACAACTGCAAGAGCGGGGCCTCGTTGCCCAGGTTACGGATGAGGAAGCGTTAGCGGAGCGACTGGCGCAAGGGCCAATTGCACTGTATTGCGGTTTCGATCCGACCGCTGACAGCTTGCATTTGGGCCATCTGGTTCCTCTGTTGTGCCTGAAGCGCTTCCAGCTGGCCGGCCACAAACCGGTAGCGCTGGTGGGCGGCGCCACTGGCCTCATCGGCGATCCGAGCTTCAAAGCGGCGGAGCGCAAGCTGAACACCACCGATACGGTGAATGAGTGGGTGGAGAAGATCCGTAAACAGGTTTCCCCGTTCCTCGATTTCGACTGCGGCAGCAACAGCGCTATCGCGGCCAACAACTACGACTGGTTCGGCGGCATGAACGTGCTGACCTTCCTGCGTGATATCGGCAAGCACTTCTCCGTCAACCAGATGATCAACAAGGAAGCGGTCAAGCAGCGCCTGAATCGCGACGACTCCGGCATCTCCTTCACCGAGTTCTCCTACAACCTGCTGCAGGGCTTCGATTTCTCCGAGCTGTACAACCGCCACCAGGTGGAGCTGCAGATCGGCGGTTCCGATCAGTGGGGCAACATCACCTCGGGTATCGATCTGACGCGTCGTCAGCATCAGAAGCAGGTGTTCGGCCTGACCGTGCCATTGATCACCAAGGCAGACGGCACCAAGTTCGGTAAAACCGAAGGCGGCGCGGTCTGGCTGGCGCCGGAAAAAACCAGCCCGTACAAGTTCTACCAGTTCTGGATCAACACCGCCGACGCCGACGTTTACCGCTTCCTGAAGTTCTTCACCTTCATGAGCCTGGAAGAGATCAACGCGCTGGAAGAAGAAGACAAGAACAGCGGCAAGGCGCCGCGCGCCCAGTACGTGCTGGCGGAAGAAGTGACCGGCATGGTGCACGGTGCGGAAGGCCTGGCGGCCGCCAAGCGCATCACCCAGAGCCTGTTCTCCGGCGCGCTGCATGACATGACCGAAGCGGACTTCGCCCAGCTGGCGCAGGACGGCATGCCGACCATCAAACTTGAGCGCGACGCCGATCTGCAGCAGGCGCTGGTGAATGCCGAACTGGTGCCGTCACGTGGCCAGGCGCGCACCATGATCGGTTCCAACGCGGTGACCATCAACGGCGAGAAACAGTCGGATGCCGAATACCGCTTCAGCGATGCGGACCGTCTGTTTGGCCGTTACACGCTGCTGCGCCGCGGCAAGAAACACTACTGCCTGGTGGACTGGCAGTAAGCGTCAGGCTACATGACATGAAAAGCCCGGGGATCTCCCCGGGCTTTTTTTTCGCATGGCGCGGATGAAGATTAGGCAAACGCCTCCGACGGCGAATTTTCGGCCGCAAGACCGTTCACGGTGACGGCCGGCGCATGGTAGTGCAGAGAGACGGCGGCCAGATAGGGATCCTGATTGCCGATCGAGAACACCACATCATCGGCGTCAAACGTCTGGTTATGATTTTTATCCACGATGACATAGACCGACTTATCCAGTTTAAGCAAACCGACTTCCGCCAACTGGTGGGTGCTGGCGCCGTTGGTCATTTTCGCCAAAACCTGCGAGAACAGCGCCTGGGCGTTGTTGGCGCCCGTCAGACCGCTAAACGCCGCCTGCAGTTCGGTGGCGCTGGTCGCGCTGCCATACAGCGTGGCGGTTTTATCGCCGGCCTTGGAGAAGACCCATTGGCTGGCGGCATCACCGACATTGATCACGCTATTCTGATAGCCGACGTTCAAGGTGACCATGTCATCTATTTTACTGTCGCTGAAGGAGAGTGTCCGTGCCGAGTCCACCGTGGTATTACCTTTTACCTGTGCTTTCAACACCGTCAGGCCGGTATCGTCAATGGTCAGTTGATGCCCGTTCAATTCGTTGATGACAGTGCTGAAATCGTCTTTGTTGGCCAAGGAGTTCAATGTGTTGTAGAAGCTGCCGCCACCGGTGCCGCCTTTCTCCGCCACTAACTGCAGCTTCATATCCGAATAAAAGCGGCGATCGATGTAGTCGTTTCCGCGAATGGTTTGCAGATTATCGCTGAAATCCGCCGCGACGGTGAGGTTGAGCACCAGTGCTTGATCGCCGGCATACATCGCACCGGTCAGTAGCAGGTCGGAAATTGAGTTATCCCCGCCGCTGAGCGTCATGGTGCGGTTTTGCACCATTTCTGCGTTGCTGCCCATATAGACTTCCAGCGTTTGTTTATGGTCAGAGGTAAAGCTGAACGTGCCCATATCCAAATCGAAGAACTTGCCGCTGTCTTTGGTGAATTCCAACGTAAAGCGGGTATCGCTTTGCCGGGTATCATGAATATGAATATGGCTGTTGCTTGTCAGACCGCCGGCCAGTTTGAACGAGTCATTGCTGACGTTAAGCAGTGTCAGGTCGCCGGAATAAGCTGAAATAATCCCACCGGCGTGGCCGGTATAACCGTTGCCGTTGCTCAGGGGCAACTCGGCTTGGGTGAGGGAGGATACGTTGGCGTAAGCCGCGTTGTGGATGCCGGCATTTTGGCTGAAAAGACCAAAGTCGAAGACCTTGCTGCCTTCGCTGGCAACCCATTTTCCGTCGAGATAAATGTCGCCGGTTCCTTTGTAGTGAGTCAGATCGATATAGTCAAAATATCTGAATTGGTTGACGTTGCTGACGATACTGCCGTCGAGATTACCGAGCTGATTTGTGGTCAGATAAACTGATTTGGTAATGAAGTTAGCTGACAGCATTGTGATAGTGGACGAACTCGCGGATTTAGCCTCTGCCAAAAAATGGCTGCCGATATGGTTGGCGCCGCCGTTGACGCCATTGCCGGCCCAGAGCAAGTTTTTCGCCATCAGGCTGGTATGGGCATTGTTCAGGCTGCTGCTTCCTTCAACCACGACGTTTAAAAAGCTGATGGGTAAAGCGGCATCCGCATTGGCGATATTGGCATCGTTGAGGCGCAGAGAAACGAATTTATTGCCCAGCGAAGAGAGCACCATGGTGTTCGTAGCATAGAGACCGGACAGCACGATGGAATTAACATTCTTCAAGGCTGTCACATCAAGGTTCGTGGGCGTATTGACGTTGAGGTTGATCTGACTCAACGTGACTATCTCGGCATTGGTGACCTCATGATCCCCTCTGCCATTAATGCTGGCCACCAGTTTACCGCTATCTGACAGGCTGAACGTTCCGTTGAAGTCCCGTTGATAGCCCAATGCATCGCCCAATTTTATATCGAAGTTTTTCAGCAGGCTGGCCTGGGGCGGGTAGGGGTGATTATCCAGTGGGAATTTGCCTTCGCGGAAGGCATCGATAATCAGCGAGGAAGCCTTGATATTGTCGTTGCCGGCCTTCAGCAGGATAGCCTGCGCTGAAGCGCTGTCGAGTGGCTGGCCATAGAGTTTGAGGTAAATCTTTTGATAATCTCCGGCGTTGCGGAATTGGTAGGCGCTTGACAACATTTTAAGCAGATCGCTGTGAGAGGTGCCGCTGGCCAACAAACGGCTAAAGGTATCGAGCGCAGTGGCGTCAGCGGCGGTTCCGGCAACCGTCAGGTACAGCGCCATCACCGCTTCGGTATAAACGGGCGGCGGTAATTCACCTGGTCCATATACATGAGTTGCCGCCGTGAAGTTTTGCTTGGCGGTGGTGGCGGCGGCGTCATTTCTGATGTCATCCATCATGCGCACTATGACATCACCGCGTGTTTCACTGTGATCGTTCAATCCCGTCACGTATTTTTGCAGGTCACTCTCACTGGCGCTTTTACCAAACCCCTTCGAAAATATTTTCCTGACAAAATCGTCGTTGCTGAGTGAATGGATATAGCTTTTCGTGGCGATGAATGCATTGGCGATGTCGACGGTGTTTTTCTTGCCGCTAACCAGCAGGTCGCTCCAGTATTGGACGGCGGCGGAATGGGTCATGCTACCGAGCAGATAATAGAGACCTTGTACATCTGCTGCTGCAGAGAGCTGTGACGGTTGCACCAGCTCTGAAGGATACAGCGTGGTGTTGACGATCGTCTGCAAATGCTGTTGTTGAGCTTGCAGTCCGGCATCGTTGCCCGTGTAGTTTATGACGTTGGCGATCAACTCAGTCGTCAGGTTGCCGAGAGATTTTCCCGCGTTGACCTGCGTGGTGAGCGCGTTCAGCGTCAAGGCATCCGGCTGTGCGCCGGTGGTATTCTGATAGATGTATTGTATTTTTTGGCTGGTGGTCAGGCCATCGTAGCGATGTTGCCCGTCTTGCGAACGAATAAACATATTGGCTAATTCACTTTGCGTGTAATCGCCTTTCTCCAGTTTTTTGGCGAAATAATTCAACGCGTCATCATCGGCTTTTTTGCCCAATGTGGCATAGAACAGCTTGGCTACACCTTGTTGTAAGGTCAGTAGGCTCATGATATTTCCCTGTGTGTTGTTAAAATAAGTGCGAGGCATCGACAAGTACAGCCCAAAACAGCCTGATTGCAATGCGAGTGAACCTAAGGAAATTCTGTATTTGTTGAAAGTGCGGCCACCCACGACGCGAGGCGGCCGCTAATGACCATCAGGCCATGGCTAATTCCGTTGCGGGTGCGGCGGTGTTGCCGGCAAGCGTGATGACTGGCGCCTGATAATGAAGATGGGTCGTGATATCGTGGATGTCTTTATTGCCTAGCGAGAAAATAATATCCTGAGAATCAAGTTTTTGGTTGTTATTATTGTCAATAATAATATAAGCATTATTACCTAGCTTAACCACACCGACGCTTTGCAATAGGGCTTCACCGCTGCCATGCGTTATTTTCGTCAGGGCCTGGTTAAATATGTCCTGCGCGGAATCGCTGGGGCTGACAGCCAGTGAGTCAAACAACGCGTTGACCTGTTCCGTTTGGCTCAGTTCACCGTAAATGACGATCTCGCCTGATGACTTGGCGTTGAAGACCCAAGAACGATGCGGGTCGCCGACGGTGAGGGTATCCGTAGGGGTGAGGGTATTGATGGTGACCATGTCATCGATTGTGCTGTGCTCAAAGTTGATTTTGCTGTCGTGTGCATACTCATTGGCCATGGTCAATGGGTTCAACGTGGTGTTGCCTTTTAGCGTTAATGTCTGGCTGTTGGTATAGTCGATAGTTAGTTGTTCACCGGCTAATGCCTCAATGACGCTGTCGAAGGCGCTGTGATGCGTCAACGAGGTGAGTAGCTTATAGAACTCACCGCCGCCACTACCGCCTTTTTCCATCCTCAGGTCCGCTTCGACACGTGGGATGATTTCATGGCCGGGATTGAATGTCGGTTCAATAACAATACTTTTGAGGCTATTGCCAAAGTCTGCTTTTACCGTCACCTGCAATTTGCTTATGCCGCCTATGCGTATTGTTTCAATCGCGTTTGCGCCTGCCAGAGTGACTGCAGCGAATTTTGAACCGTTGGCATATAATCGAAGTTCTTCCGCTGGTTGCCGACCAAGGAAATGGCTGGTGAAGCTCAATGTCCCGGCTTCCAGGTGCTCGATGGCACGGTTGCCGATACTGACGCCCCAGGGCCCGAAGGGGTCTTCTGTTGGTGCGGCGACCGGCGCCAACTCCAGATGAAGTTTGCTTTGCGCTCCGGCGTTGCCGTTTATGGCGAGAAAGGGCAGCGTGTTGAAGACCGGCAGGTTGATAACATGCACATTATCGGCGAAACCTGAAAGTGTTAATCCCTGGTTGCCCGTCCAGTAATACCCGTCACCGCTTTTCTGGGCATGGGGAGCCTGTTGTAAATAGGCTACAGTTGGGATGCTGTCGTTATAAATACTGGCTGTTTGATTGATTACGCCATAATCGAAAATGTTTGCGCCTTCTGTCGCGATCCATTTCCCATCAAGATAAATATTTCCTGTGCCGCGATAACCCGCAAGATCGATCTGAGGAAAGAATTGAAACTGGTTAATGTTCGTTTTGATTACGCCTTCGGTGTCGCCACTTGCCGTCGAGGTCAGATAAATATCCTTCAAGATCAGGTTGGCGGAAATGACGCCATCCGCATCAAAAGCGTTCTGTGCGGTGAACGTCGTGCTGACCCTGTTGGCACCGTGGTTAACGCCATTGCCATTCCAGAGCAGGCTGGCGCCCCCTGCGCCAAAAAGAAGATCCATTTTGGCATTGGCGAGATCGAATTTATCGGAAATCATTACCGCATCACGTTCGGTACCAAATGCAATCTTTTCTGTCATCTTGAAGTAAGGGTTCTCGTCCAGATTGAGCCGCAAAGAGAATCCCTTATTTTTTAATGAGTTGAGTGCAATGGCGTCAGTGGGCATATTCCCCTGCAAGGTCACTTCCTGCAATTTGATTGAATGGCTGAAATCAACGTCAACCGAGGCATTCACATTCAGAAAGACGTGCGTCAGAACGGCCAACTCCGCCGGGCTTAACGGATGTTGACTGCCGGTGTTCACCGAACCGCTCAATACGCCGTCGGTGGAGAGCGATAATTCGGCGAAGGGTTTGTAATTCAGCGAGTTGGCGATGCTAAATTGATAGGCGGCGACATCTGCCGGAGGAGGTTCACGCGCGCCGTCGAGTGGGGAAATCCCCTGGCGGAATGACTCGATGACCAACACGCTGGCTTGATATTTATCATTGCCGGCCTTCAGCAACAAGGCCTGTGAGAGCGCCGGGCTCAAATTTTCGTGATACAGCGAAGCGTAGATTTTCTCGTAGCTTTCCGCTTCCTGGAATTGGCGGGCGTTGGCCAGCATTTTCAACAGCTCGACGGAAGACGTCCCGCTGGCGAGCAAACGGCTAAAGGTGTCAAGTGCGGTCGCGTCGGCGGAAACGCCGGCCACCGTCAGGTAAAAGGACATCACGGTTTCGCCATAGAGCAAATCGGGGCGCTCGCCAGGTGCATAGACATGGGTGGCAGCCAGAAAATGACTTTTGGCCGTTTCATGCTGAGTGTCTGCTCGAATATCCGTTATCACACGCATGATGACTTCGCCACGGGTTTCGCTGCCGACGTTCAAGCCCGCGACATATTTTTGCACCTCGTCGGCGCTGGCCTGGTTGCCGAACGCTTTAAAAAATATTCTCTTCACGAAGTCTTCATGGCTAAGCGACGTGATATAGGGTTTGATGGTGGTGAAATAGGTCGCTATCTGTGCGGCAGTTTGGTGGCCGCCGGCGAGGACGCTGCCCCAGTAATTTACCGCTGTGGCATCAATCATGCTGCCGAGTACATAATAGATGCCCTGAATGTCCGCCGCCGCCGGGGCATGTTCTGCTGCCAGCACAAAGGCGGGATAGAGAGTGGTCGCTATGGTGTTCTCAATGTGTTGCTGTTGTGCCAGGGTTGTTTTATCCGGCCCGGAATAACCGCTGAGCTGGGTGATGAGTTCTTGCGTCAACTGGCCGAGCGATTTGCCGTCATCGACCTGTTTTACCCA
The DNA here is from genome assembly GCF_052168495.1 of Serratia sp. CY52157. NCBI lineage: Bacteria > Pseudomonadati > Pseudomonadota > Gammaproteobacteria > Enterobacterales > Yersiniaceae > Serratia > Serratia sp. CY52157. Next base: position 567,048 of record NZ_JBJNMO010000001.1, read on the forward strand.
CTGCGCCACAGTGTCTGGGCCGGGGGAAATGCCGCTGGCGTTGTGATAGAGAGACTTCACCTTGTCGGCGGTGTTCAGGTTATCATAGAGATGTCGGCCATCCGCAGAACGAATGAAGAGATCCGCCAGTTCGCTTTGATTATAAGTCCCTTTTTCAAGTTGTTTAGCGAAATAGATCAGGGCGTTATCGTCGGCTTTTTTGCCCAGCGTGGCGTAGAATAGAATGGCAACGTCTTGCTGTAGTTTTAATAAACTCATGGCATTCTCCATGGCGTCGTGAAAAAACAACATTGGCAAGTAAGTAAAGTCTATCGTCGTCGAAATGCAATTCAGCGGCCGTGGGAAGATCCCGGATTTTCAGGTCGCAGAGGCCTTGCATGGCGGTTCTCGGCTTTTTTTGAATCGGACTTTTCGCTACAATACGCCGCCGTCGAAAGCATAAAAATTCCTCTCATTTCTTGTTTTTAACAGCGCCGGCATGACGTTTTCGCGTTATGCACCCATTTTCATTTCGCCGCGGGCTGATGCACACGGCATGGCGAGGTCAGTTGTTCCGATGAAAAACATTCTTTCTATCCAGTCGCACGTGGTGTTTGGTCACGCCGGCAACAGTGCGGCGGAGTTTCCGATGCGCCGCATGGGCGTCAACGTCTGGCCGCTGAACACGGTGCAGTTCTCCAACCATACGCAATACGGTCAGTGGACCGGCTGCGTCATGCCGGCCAGCCACCTGAGCGATATCGCGCAGGGCATCGCCAATATCGATCAACTGAAGCGCTGTGATGCGGTGCTGAGCGGTTATATCGGTTCGCCGGAGCAGGGCGACCATATTCTGGCGATCGTGCGTCAGGTTAAGCAGGCGAATCCGAATGCCTGGTATTTCTGCGATCCGGTGATGGGACATCCGGAAAAGGGCTGCATCGTGGCGCCGGGGGTGGCCGAGTTTCACTGCCGTCAGGCGTTGCCGTGCAGCGACATGGTGGCGCCGAACCTGCTGGAGCTGGAAATGCTGAGCCAGATGGCCGTCGCCAACGTGGACGACGCGGTGCAGGCCGCTCGATCGCTGATCGCCAAGGGGCCGCGATTGGTGCTGGTCAAGCACCTGGCCCGTGCCGGCTATCACACCGACTGTTTCGAAATGCTGCTGGTGACGGCGGACGAAGCCTGGCACATCAGCCGGCCGCTGGTGGACTTCGGGGCGCGTCAGCCGGTCGGCGTCGGCGATTTGACCAGTGGTCTGCTGCTGGTGGATCTGCTGAAGGGCGAGGCGCTGGATAAAGCGCTGGAGCACGTGACCGCCGCCGTGTATGAGGTGATGCTGACCACGCAGGCGATGGGCGAGTATGAATTGCAGGTGGTGGCGGCACAGGATCGGATCGTGCAGCCGCGCAGCGCGTTCAGTGCGGTAAAACTGTAAGCGGCATCGGGCCCCGGCGAGAGCCGCCGGGGCTGAACCTTACTTCAATCCTTCGGCGTTCAGCGCCGCATCTACCGCCGGGCGCGCCGCAACGCGATCGAACCAGGCCGCCAGATGGGCGTGCTTGCGCACATCGAACTGCAGGGAGAATGCCCAGCGCAGCACGGTGAACAGGTAGGCGTCGGCCACGCTGAAACGGCTTCCCAACAGGAAGTGCTGCTTCGCCAGTACCGAATCCAGATAGCTGAACTGCTGCTCCAGCCTGGCGCGCGCGATGGTTTTATATTCCTCGGGCGTCTTCGGGTTGAACAGCGGGCTGAACCCTTTGTGCAGCTCGGTGGCGATGTAGTTCAGCCATTCGATCGCGTGGTAGCGCGACAGGGTGCCCGCCGCCGGGATCAGGTTGCGGTCCGGCACGCGGTCCGCCAGGTATTGCACGATCGCCACGCCTTCAGTCAGCAGGCTGCCGTCATCCAGCAGCAGCGCCGGTACCTGTCCCTTGGGGTTGATGGCGAGGTAATCGGCGCCGCTCTCGGTTTTCTTCTGCGCCAGATCGACCTTCTCCGCCGTAAAATCCAGCCCTGCCTCACGCAGCACGATATGCGGGGACAGCGAACAGGCGCCGGCTTTATAGAACAGTTTCATCGGAAGCTCCTTGTTGATGACGAATGACGGGCATGCTTAACCTCTCATCGTAGTCCCACAGCGCCAAAATTACAGCGGCTTAGCTAACAAATTTAACCGACGATCGCCTCGGCGGGCTGCAGCTGCGCCAGCGTCGCGGCGATCTGCTGCTGCAGCGCCTGCGGCGCCACCTGCATCGGCGAGCGCAGTTCGTTGGCGATCAGCCCCTGTTGGGCCAGCACGGTCTTGACCGGCGCCGGATTCGGGAAGCTGAACATCTGGTGGATCATCGGCAACAGCTCATAGAAGTTGCTGCGCGCCGCGGCCAGATCGCCGGCGGCGACTTGCTGCACCAGCTGGACGAAACGTTCCGGGTGAACATGCGCGGCGGCGGAGATGGCGCCGGTGCCGCCGAGGCACAGCGTGGTGAGGATCAGATTGTCTTCCCCGGTCATCACATCGATTTCGCCGTCGGCGATCAGCGCCATGGTGGCGTCAGGGTTGCCGCCGCAATCCTTGATGGCGGTGATGCGCGGGTGACGTGCGAGCCGGCGCAGCGTGGCCAGCTCCATGGCGATGCCGGTGCGCTGCGGAATGTTGTACAGGATCACCGGCACGGTGGAGGCGTCGGCCAACTGGGTGAAATAGTCTATCAGGCCGCATTGCGAAGGGCGGATGTAGTAAGGCGCCGGGATCAGCACGCCGGCGATGTCGCGCAGCTGAATGGCCTGCTGCATCTGCAACGTGGCGGCCATGTTATTGCCGGAAAGGCCCATCACCACCTGATGGGCGGGCGCCACCTCCAGCACGGCGTCGAGCACCGCCAGCTGTTCTTCCTTGCTTAGCGCGGCGGCTTCACCGGTAGAGCCGCAGACCACCAGGCCGTCGATGCCGGCGTCGAGCAGGTGCCGCGCCAGGCGTTTAACCGCCGGCAGATCGACGGCATCTTGATTGAAAGGGGTAACCATCGCCACCCAAATACCCGAAAATGAGGCCATAAAATATTCCTTCTGTGTGACCGACAGAGAAGCCAGATGAGAAAATTGAAGGCGGGGCGTTGCAGGCCATCCAGTCAGCTCATCTGACGGGACAGCTCGCCCCGGTCAAATGAGCGTCTGTTTCTTCGATGTAACCGCCGCCAAACCGCCAACGGGCAACGCCGGGAGAATCGGTGTATTAACGTTGCGCGGATAGGCCATGGCAGTCTCGTGAAAAGAGGATGTGGAGGTGATAATGAATATTCTTCATCAGGCTGTCAATTTACAACAGATTGATAACATTGTTATTCATGATGGGTGAGGGCAGATGAGTTTGGCTAATAAACGACAATCCCCGCGGCGGCGGGGATTGTTTGGCTGATTCAGCGCGGCGGGCGGGTACCGATGGTGGCGGACCAGCTGAAGGTGTCGCCGCTTGGTCGGTAGCGGTTGGCCTTGCGTTCCGCGCGCTCTGCCTTGGCGAGCTTCGCTCTGGCGGCCATGATGCGCGCCACCACTTCATCTTTGACCTTGTGCTGTTCGGCGTTGGTCAGCGGCCGGCCGTGGCTTTTACGCGCTTTGTCCAGCTCGGTTTTGACTTCCCGTTGCTCGCTTTCCGTCATCTCTTTCAACGTCAACTTTTTCATCTTTGCCGCCCGTTCGGTGAAGTTGGCTTTCAGTTTAACGGCGTTATGTGACCGAAAATGTTATGGGCATAACGAAAATGCCCCGTAAGCCCAGGTTACACCTCTTCCAGCAGATCGTCGACAAAGCGCCGCATGCGTTCGGTGCGCTGCTCGGCCATCTGTCGCCCGGCGGCGGTCTGGAAGCCGTCTTGCAGCTTGAAGAGCTTGGTTTCGAAGTGATCCAGGCTGAAACGCTTGTCATCGTATTGACGATGTTCGGCCCGCGGATCCGCAGCGTCATACAGCGCGCTGCGCATGCGGCCGCCGATATAGAAGCAGCGGGCTACGCCAATCAGGCCAATGGCGTCGAGACGATCGGCGTCCTGCAGGATCTTCGCTTCCAGCGTTTGCGGAGGGATGCCGGCGGAAAAACTGTGTGCTTCGATAGCGTGGGCCACCGCCGCGATGTCCGCCGGCGACCATTCGAGCCGGGTCAGCGTCAGCGTGGCTTGCTGCGCCGCCATGCGCGAAGCCAGGTGACGCTGCGGCGAATTCTTTTCCACCGCCACGGCGTCATGTAGCAGCACCGCCGCGCAGAGAATGCGCCGGTCGCCGCCTTCCAGCTTGCTGATGCGCCGGCAGTTCTTCCAGACTCGGTGCAGGTGCGCCACATCGTGCGAGCCATCGTCCGATTCTAGGGTGAGCGGCAGCAGCGTTTGCGCCAGCGTCTGGTAGGGGGAAAAAGGCTGTAACAGCTCTTGCGTCAGCGAGGGTAAAGACACGTTCAGCTCCTGTTGGGGGAAATCGGGCAATCAGCATAGCCGCGTCGGAGGTCGAGAGAATGACAGAAGACGACTATTGTTTACTAAAGTGCAACCTACTATTGTCACAACTGCGGTTTTTGCAGCGAAACAAGCAACCTAGAATAGCCGCATTCCGCCGTCTCCGCCTGGTGAGAGCCTGTGTCCGCGGAGATGGTCGGAATATCCTTATCAGCCATGGGAGAAGAGACATGCCAACCCCTCTTGAGATAGTGCGCGCGACTTACGAAGGCAGTTCCGAAGAAAACGGCCGTAATCTGCTGGCGGCGCTGGCCCCCGATGCCGAGTGGACCGAAGCCGCCGGTTTCCCTTACGCCGGTACTTATATCGGCCCGGAGAATATCATCAAGAACGTGCATCAGCGTTTGGGCAGCGAATGGCAAGGTTACCGCGCCGATGTCGATCACTTTTACGACGCCGGCGACAACGTGATTGCTCAGGGTTTTTATCACGGCACTTACCGGGCCACCGGCAAATCCTTCAGCGCCTCTTTTGCGCATATTTATACGGTGCGCGCCGGCAAGATCGTGAAGTTCGTGCAGATTGTCGACAGCGCTAAAGTGCTGGAAGCGATGCAGCCTTAATTGCCGCTGTGCTTGCCGAATTTGCGATCAAACTCGCGCCGGTAACCCCGAGCCTTGTTGCGATCGCGGATCCACAAATAGCCGCACACCAGCGCAACCGCTCCCGAGAAGGTGACGTTGCGCATATCCCGGTCATACCAAAACACCAACAGCGCATCCAGCGCAGCAATCAGCGCGATCCATTTGTACATATGGGATTGGCGCCGCGTGGCGGCGTTGAGTCGTTTTAACTGTCTGGCTTCGTCCAACACCGGTTTTTGCTGCATAGCGTTTCGTTATCATCAGGCTGTTCACGCTAAATTAGCAGAATCCTCCCAATTGCCGCAAAGATTAACGCACGCCGTCAGGCGGTTTTCAGCGTTCCCCGGAGTACGCTGAAAATTTATGCGCGGACGCTGGTATTGTTTATCGGGTGTGATAGGTTATTTATTCGCTATTTTCGTGTTTTTATTCAATTGGCGCTGTGTCATCAAGCCGTAGCACTGGGCGGTTAACGTGATGGGTTCGACGCATGCGGCGGTTAACTTCGGCAGGAGAACATGATGAACGATAAGACGGCACGCCCGCAGGATGTGGTTCAACAACAGCTTGACGCCTATAACGCCCGCGATATCGAGGCCTTTATGGCCTGCTGGGCGGATGACGCGCAGTATTACGAACACCCCGACACGCTGCTGGCCAGCGGCAAGGCGGCGATCCGCGAACGGCATCTGGCGCGCTTTCGCGAGCCGAGCCTGTACGGCGAACGGATAAAACGCATGGCGGTGGGGAATATGGTGGTCGATCAGGAGGTGGTGACGCGCAACTTCCCGCAGGGGCGCGGCAAAATGGATGTCATCGCCATTTACGAAGTGGAACAGGGGCGGATCGCCAAAGCCTGGTTCAAGATCGGCCCCTGCGTGCCGGACGAAGGCGCGCTCTAGCCGCGCCTTATTGCAACGCCATCACCGCCTCAATTTCCACGCACACTGCGGGTGAGAACAACGCGCTGACCGCCATCAATGAACAGGCCGGCAGCGCGCCGTCGAAATAGTCAAACAGCACCGGGCGCACGCTCGCCAGATCGGCGATGTCGGTCAGGAACACGCTGATTTTAATCAATGCCTTGAGATTGACGCCTTCGCTGGCGGCGATGGTCGCCAACTGCTCAAGGATCTCCTGCGTTTGCTCCGGCGCGCTCAAGCCCTGCGCGTCGGTGGCGAAGGCCGTCAAGCCAGATACGTACAGGCGATCGCCGTGGCGCACGGCGTGCACATAAGGGCCACCCGGCGTAGGCAATTGCGGATAATTAATGCGTTTTAATGATGTCATGGTCAAACCCCGCGCAAGACCGGTTAATAAAATCGACAAACTTGGTTAGGATACTGGAGAAAACGCGGCAAAGCGCCGCACGCCGATGATATCTGAGAGAATCATCCCCCTTTATGTTATACGCCGTCTCTCACGCGAATGTGACAGTGCGGCGCAGATCGGCAACAAGGACGCAGAGACGATGAACCCGCTTTTTACGCCTTACCTGCAGCGCTGGCGGCTGGAGCAGGACGGCAAAGCCTTCGAAACCCACAGCAGTCTATTGATGCCGGTGCGTTACCGGGGCGCGGCGGCCATGCTGAAGATCGCCCGCGAGCAGGAGGAGCGCTTCGGCGGGCAGCTGATGTGCTGGTGGCGTGGAGAAGGCGCCGCGCAGGTGCTGGCGTGGCACGACGACGGCATTTTGCTGGAGCGCGCGCAGGGCGAAGGGTCGTTGGCGCAGCTGGTGCGTGACGGCGACGATGAACAAGCCACGCAGATCCTGTGCCGGGCGATCGCCGCCTTGCATGCGCCGCGGGCGGCGCCGTTGCCTGAGCTTATCCCGTTGCAGGAGTGGTTCAGCTCGCTGTGGCCGGCGGCCCAGGCGCACGGCGGCATGCTGCGTCTCAGCGCCACGGCGGCGGCGGAGCTGTTGAGCAGCCCGCGAGAAGAAAGCGTGTTGCACGGGGATATCCACCATGACAATGTGCTGGACTTTGGCGCACGCGGTTGGCTGGCGATCGATCCCAAGCGTTTGTACGGTGAACGAGGCTTCGATTACGCCAACATCTTCTGCAATCCTAACTACGGCGTCGCCACCGATCCGGCCATTTTCCATCGCCGCGTGGAACAGGTGTGCCGGTTGGCCGGGCTGGATCGCCGGCGTTTGCTGCAATGGATCCTGGCCTGGTCGGGGCTTTCCGCCGCCTGGTTTATGGAAGACGGGCAGGCGGCGGACATCGATTTTCGCGTCGCGGAACTGGCGGCGCGCGCGCTGGATCTCACGTTGCCGGACGGCGATTCAGGGTTCATCCTGCCAGTAATCGAGCGAGGCTGAAGGGCGCTGCAGATAACGCACCTGCTCGCCATCATTGCCGCGCGCCATCGCCTGGTATTTACCTGAGTCCGGATACATCACCACTTCCGGCTGTTCGCGCGTGCTGACGGACAGATACTTAAGCGGCGCATCGGAGGTGTTGATGATATGGTGCGGGTATTCCGGGCCAGGCGGAATGAAAATGACATCTCCGCTGACGATCGGCAGCATTTCTCCGGCTACCCGCAGCGTTCCGCTGCCTTCCAGAATGATGAACATTTCCTCCTGAGCGTAGTGAAAATGATAGGGGCAGGAACGCATGCCCGGCGCCACACAATCGAAGGAGGCGCCCAGCTTGTCGGCGGCGGTGCCGGTGCCGAGACGAGCGCCGACGCTGTCATACAGCGGCGGCCGCCGGTCATGCTTCATCTCTACCTGTTCGACATTGCGTATCAAGCGCTGGGCTAACAGCGCGGCTTTCTCGGTCATAAGCTTCCTTGGTGACGGCGTCACTTATTATGTGAATTGACATTCAGACGACAGAGAAAGTGAAGGCGCCACGGCGCCGCTTGTCAATGTAGACCGCCCCTTACGTCACGGTGGTTCGCCGCGGCAGCGACAGCAGCAGATGCGCGATGGCGCCGCCGACAATGCCCCAGAATGCCGAACCGATGCCGAGCAACGTGACGCCGGAGGCGGTGATGAGGAAGGCGATCAGCGCCGCGTCGCGCTGTTTTTCATCATGCAGCGCGCGTTGCAGGCTGCCGCCAATGGTGCCGAGCAGCGCCAGCCCGGCGATGGTGTGGATCAAGGCGACCGGCAACGCGCTGAACAGCAGGCCGATGGCGCCGCCGAACAACCCGGCCAACAAATAGAAGCCGCCGGCGGCCACCGCGCCCATATAGCGCCGCTGTGGATCGGGATGCACGTCCGGCCCCATGCAAATGGCGGCGGTAATGGCGGCGATGCACACCGAGAAACCGCCGAATGGCGCCAACAGCAGCGCGGTCAGCGCCGTCCAGGCGATCAGCGGTGAGGTGGGGACACGGTAGCCCGCCGCCTGCAGCGTAGCGATCCCGGGGGCGTTCTGTGAAGCCATGGTGACCACGAAGAAGGGCACGCCGATGCCGAGCAGCGTCGGCCAGCTGAAATGCGGCGCGATAAATTCCGGCACGGCGACCGCCGGCGCCTGTTGCGCCAGATGGATATCGCCCTGTAGCGCGGCGATCGCCAGCCCAATCGCCAGCGTCAGTACGATGGCGTAGCGCGGCAGGTAACGGCGGCTGAGCAGATAGGCCAGGCCCATACCGGCGCTGAGGAGGAAATTGAGCTGCAGCGAAGCGAAGGCGTCCAGCCCGAAACGCAGCAGGATCCCCGCCAACATCGCGGCAGAAATCGCCTGCGGAATATAATCCATCAGGCGGGCGAACAGCCCGGTGACGCCGCAGAGCAGGATCAGGCCCGACGCGAAGATGAACACCCCGATCGCCTCATTGATCGGCGTGCCGGGCAGGCTGGTGACCAGCAGCGCCGCTCCTGGCGTCGACCACGCGGTGAGGATCGGGGTGCGATAGTACAGCGAAAGCCCCAGCGAGGTGACGCCCATCGCGATCCCAAGCGTGCTCAGCCAGCCGCCGATCTGCGCCGGCGTGGCGCCTGCGGCGGCGGCGGCCTGGAAAATGATGGCGGCAGAGCTGGTGTAGCCGACCAGAACGGCGACAAAGCCGGCCATGACGGCGGGCAGGGTCAGATGGCGCAAGGAGAGGGCTGGGCGCATGAGGAGCTCCAATCGGTGAGTGTGCGTTATAACGCACGGTAAGAAATCAGCATAGCACCGTGCGCTATAGCGCACAAGCGGGTATAATCGAGCGCGATACGCAGAGGAGAACAGGATGCAGGAACTTGCCGGCCATTTGGCGCACACCCTTCGCACGCTGCGCGCGCAGCGCGGCTGGAGCCTGACGCAGGCGGCGGAATACACCGGCGTCAGCAAGGCGATGCTCGGGCAGATTGAGCGCGGCGAATCCAGCCCGACGGTGGCGACGCTGTGGAAGATCGCCACCGGTTTCAACGTGGCGTTCTCCGCCTTTCTTGAGGCGTCGCCCGCGCAGCAGCAGGCGACGCTGCACCGCTACGGCGAACTGCCGGTGTACGATCAGGACAACGCCGATATGCGCGTGGTGCCGCTGTTTCCCTACGATCGCCAGCTGGGTTTCGACATGTTCGTCATCGATCTCGCGCCGGGCGCGCTCAGCGAATCGTCGCCGCATGAGCCGGGCGTGATTGAGCATGTGATCGTGATCAGCGGCCGGTTGGAATTGGCGATAGACGGCGAGTGGCACAGCCTGGCGGCCGGCGAGGCGATGCGCTTTCAGGCCGATCGGCCGCATGCCTACCGCAACGCCGGTTCACACACGGTGCGCATTCACGATCTGATCCACTATCCTCAATCCTGACTCAACGCGGCGGCCGCGGGCTTTGACTCCGCGCCGCCAAACGCCTACCTTGTTGAAAATGACTCTTATTTCACAGGCTGTCGCCCATGACGGGGCGGCGTTGCAGCCGACTCAAAAGGAGCTTGATTTTGCCGGTCACCAATCGACGTCAGTTTATTAAACTCAGTGCGCAAACCGCAGGAGCCGTATTCGCGATGACTTCATTACCCAACAGTATCCGCCTGGCGATGGCGGCGGAGGGCGGCGCGGCCGCCGGCGATGAATTCCTGTGGCTGGAAGAGCTGCAGGGTAAAAAAGCGCTGCAATGGGTGCAGCAGGAAAATCAGCGCACCGTGGCACGTTTCGGCCAGGGCGAAGACTTTCAGCGCATTGAGCGCGAAGTCCTGGATATCCTCAATAAAGACACCCAGATCCCGTGGGTGAGCAAACGCGGCGAGTACTATTACAACTTCTGGCAGGATCAGGCCAACCCGCGTGGCCTGCTGCGGCGTACCACGCTGGACGAGTACCGCAAGGCCAAACCGGCCTGGGAGACGGTGCTGGATATCGATGCGCTGGGCAAGGCGGAGGGCAAAGATTGGGTTTATCAGGGCTCGCAGCCGCTGGCGCCGGAATACCGTTATTGCCTGATGCAGCTGTCGCCGGACGGCGGTGACGCCACCGAAATCCGCGAATTCGATCTGGTGGCCAAACGCTTCGTCAAAGACGGTTTTAACGTACCGGTGGCGAAAAGCCGGGTTTCCTGGGTCGATCGGGACACGCTGTTCATCGCCACCGATTTCGGCCCCGGCTCGATGACCCAGTCCGGCTACGCGCGCATCGCCAAACGCTGGCGGCGCGGCACGCCGCTGAGCGCCGCGGAAACGTTGTATGAAGCGCAGCCCGAGGACATGGCGGTCTTCGCCTATCACGACCGCACGCCGGGCTTTGAGCGCGATTTCGTCGGCCGCAGCCTGGACTTCTACCGCCGCGACTATTTCTTGCTGACTCAGGACGGCCGGCAGAAAAAAATCGACATCCCCGCCGACGCCGAGCTGGATACGCATCGGGAATGGCTGCTGATCAAGCCGAGCAGCGATTGGGACGTGGGCGGCAAGCGCTATCCGTCCGGCTCGCTGTTGGCGGCCAATTTCGACGACTATCTGGCGGGCAAGCGCGAGCTGCAGCCGCTGTTTACCCCGACGGCGGAGCAGGCGCTGAGCGGCTACAGCGGCACTCGCGATCACCTGATCCTCAGCATCATGGATAACGTGGTCAACCGACTGGAAGTGCTGACGCCGCAGGGCGGCAGCTGGCAACGTCGCCCGCTGGGCAACCCCGGCGCCATCAGCACCCTTTCCGCCGGCGGCATCGACGACGAGAGCAACGCCTATTTCCTGACGGTCAGCGGGTTCCTGCAGCCGACCTCGCTGTATATGGGCAACCTCGACGGCGGGGAAGCGACGCTGCTGAAACAGGCGCCGCAGGACTTTGACGCCGCCGGCTATCAGGTCAGCCAGCATTTCGCGCGCTCCAAGGACGGCACCCGCGTGCCGTATTTCCAGATCGCCGCCAAAGATCTCAAGCTGGACGGCAGCACGCCGACGCTGCTGTACGGCTACGGCGGGTTTGAAGTGCCGCTGCTGCCGGGCTATCTGGGCGGCAAGGCGCCGGCCTGGCTGGAGCGCGGCGGGGTATACGTGGTGGCCAACATTCGGGGCGGCGGTGAATATGGTCCGGCCTGGCATCAGGCGGCGCTCAAGCAGAATCGTCATCGCGCCTATGAGGATTTCGCCGCCGTGGCCGAAGACCTGTTCGCGCGCAAGGTGACTTCCGCGCCGCATCTCGGCGCGCGCGGCGGCAGCAACGGCGGCCTGCTGGTAGGCAATATGCTGACGCTGTATCCGCAGCTGTTCGGCTGCATCGTCTGCGAAGTGCCGCTGTTGGACATGCAGCGCTATACCCAACTCTCCGCCGGCGCGTCGTGGATCGCGGAATACGGCGATCCGAGCAAGCCGGAGCAGTGGGCCTATATCAAAACCTTCTCGCCGTACCACAATATTCAGGCGAAAACGGCCTATCCGCCGGTGCTGTTCTATACCGCCACCAGCGACGATCGTGTCAACCCGGCCCACGCGCGCAAAATGGCGGCGCGCATGCAGGCGATGGGGTATCAGCAGGCTTACTTCTACGAAAATACCGAGGGTGGGCACAGCGCCGCCGCCGACAAGCAACAGGCGGCGTTCCACAGCGCGCTGGTGAGCGAATTCATGTGGGCCAACCTGAGCGGCAAGCGAAAGCCAGCGTAAACACGTTTCTTGCGGGCATAAAAAAACGCCGGGGGTTAACCCCGGCGTTTCTATTTACGCTCAATCCACAGGCGATCAGTGAGCCGCCGTGGCTTCCTGCGCTTTCTGATTCAGGTCTTCGCTGGTGTCCAGCGTCATGCGGTACAGTTTCGGCGCGGTCAGCATCATCAGGATGGCGATGACGGCGGTGGCGATGCCGATTTGCATAAACACATGGCTGTAGATGGCCAGTGAAGCGTGCGCGTCGTTGATATCGCTAGGGACGGCGGTCAGACCGGCGACTTTACCGGCGATCAGCGCCGCGGCGGCGGTGGTCAGGAACCAGGAACCCATGATGAAGCCCATCAGACGCTGCGGCACCAGCTGCGCCACCATCGCCAGACCCAGACCGGAAATCATCAGCTCGCCGATGCTCTGCAGCGCGTAGCTCAGGATCAGCCAGTTGACCGACACGATGCCCTGTTCGTTGGCGAAGCTGGCGCCCCATGGCAGCACCAGGAAGGCGCAGGAACACAGGATCATGCCGAAAGCGAACTTGTGCGGCATCGGCAGGCGATCGCCCATCTTGTTATACAACGCGGCCAGAATCGGGCTGGCGAGCATGATCCAGAACGGGTTCAGCGCCTGGTACTGCTCCGGCTCGAAGGCGACGCCGAAGATGCTGTGCTCCACGTTGTGGATGGCGAAGAAGTTCAGCGACGTCGGCATCTGGCTGTACAGCACGAAGAACACCACCGCTTCCAGCATCAGCAGGAAGGCGACGATCATTTTACGGCGTGCGGCGCCATGCAGGGCGAAGGCTTCCTTGGCGAACACGATCACGATCCCGGCGGAGATGAAGGCCAGCGCCCAGCGCGCGATCACCTGGTTGTGCAGCAGCCAGCTGGACACGGCGACCAGCGCCACGATGCCGACCAGCACCATCAGCAGTTTCGGCAGATGCAGCGGCTTGAAGTCAGGCCTGGAGCCGTTTTTCTTCACCCACTTGTGGCACATCATAAAGTTGACCAGGGTGATCAGCATGCCGACCACGCTCAGGGAGAACGCCACGCTCCAGCCGTACTTCGCCGCCAGCCACGGGGTAGCCAGCATGGAGAAGAAGGAACCGATGTTCACCGACATGTAGTACATGGTGAAGGCGCCGTCGATACGCGGGTCGTCTTTCTCATAGCAGGTGGAGAGCAGGGAGGACGGGTTAGCCTTGAACAGGCCACTGCCCACGGCGATGGTCGCCATGCCCAGGTAGACCCAGAAGATGTCGTGGCCGGAGTAGGCCACCATGGCGTAACCGGCGGCCAGCACCAGCGCGCCGAGCACGATCACGCGTTTGGCGCCCAGCACCTTGTCGCCCAGCCAGCCGCCAATGGCGACGAAGCCGTATACCAGGGCGCTGAAAGAAGAGAACAGGGTGATGGAGTCGGCTTCGCTCAGACCGAGCATCTTGACCAGATAAACCGCCATGATGCCTTGCAGGCCGTAATAGCCGAAGCGCTCCCACAGTTCGATCGAGAAGATCAGATAGAATGCTTTCGGTTGTTTGAACGCGTTAAGGCTCACGCTCTCCTGGTGTTGGTTGTTTGCTGTTGACACTGGTACCTCTGTTTTTTCGCAGCCCGTCTTTAGGGGACGGGAAAGTACAAAAGTTGATGCGGAACGGCATCCTTTTGCGTTGTTATAGGATGGGGACGGCGGTTAATGTTCACTATCTTTGTCAACGTGGCAAGCAGTTTGTCATATTCGGTTACATTTAACGCCAGCAGGATTATGCCGCGATGTTGCAAATGTTATGCAGTATTAACTTTCGGCTTTTAGTGGTTTATCGATTTTTTGTTTTGACTAAAAGCTATACGAATTTTAAACAGGGATATATTCTGCTGAATTGCTATTTTTTAGCGTATCAGTGTACGTGAGGTTATTAATCCGTTGGAATGTTGTGTATATGGCGCGATTTGTAAAATTATAGAAATTCAGGAAAACGGGGCTGGCATTTGTGAACGCCTTGTGATCCCGAAAGCGTGACGTTCACCGCAATTTTCGACTAATTTTTTGCTTGAAAATAACGCAGCGATGGGTTTCTTACTGAAAACCGCGATAACGCCGGGGTTACTGCTGCGCGATATCACATTTTTGATAAAAAGCGGCGTTGGCGAGGGAAGTGGACGCGGCGGGTGCGGTTTACCGCACCCAACGGACTCAGGATTCCGGATAAACCTTTTCTTTATATTCGCACAGGTCTTCGATGATGCAGGAGCCGCAGCGCGGTTTGCGCGCGATGCAGGTGTAGCGTCCGTGTAGGATCAGCCAGTGATGGCAATCGACCTTGAATTCGGCGGGCACCACCTTCAACAGCTTCTCCTCCACCTGATCGACGTTCTTGCCCGGCGCAAAGTGGGTGCGGTTGCACACCCGGAAGATATGGGTGTCCACGGCGATGGTCGCCCAGCCGAAGGCGGTGTTGAGCACCACGTTAGCGGTTTTGCGGCCAACGCCCGGCAGCGCCTCCAGCGCGGCGCGATCTTCCGGCACTTCGCCGCCGTGCAGCTCCAGCAGCATGCGGCAGGTCTTGATCACGTTTTCGGCCTTGCTGTTGAACAGACCGATGGTCTTGATGTACTCCTTGACGCCATCAACCCCCAGCGCCAGCATGGCGGCGGGGGTGTTGGCGACCGGATAGAGTTTGGCGGTCGCCTTGTTGACGCTCACGTCGGTGGCCTGCGCAGACAGCAATACCGCGATCAGCAGCTCAAACGGCGTGGTGTACACCAGCTCGGTGGTCGGATGCGGATTGTTGTCGCGCAGCCGGGTCAGAATTTCCAGTCGCTTCTGCTTGTTCATCAGGCCTTCTCAGCACGTCCTTGTTCCAGCAGCGGTTCCGCCGCCACGGCGCGGGCTTTGCGCGCCTTCATTTTTTCGTCGATCAGATACTTGACCGCCAACAGCAGGCCCAGGCCGATAAAGGCGCCTGGCGGCAGCATGGCCAGCAGGAATGGGCTGTCGAAGTGCACCACTTCGATGCGCAGCGATTTGGCCCAGCCGCCCAGCAGTTGATCGGCGCCGTCGAACAGCGTGCCGTTGCCCAGCAGCTCGCGCATTGAACCCAGCGTCACCATGACGCCGGTGGCGCCGAGGCCGATGGCCATGCCGTCCAGCGCCGAGAGGCCGACCGGTTTCTTGGCGGCCACCGCTTCGGCGCGGCCCACGACGATGCAGTTGGTCACGATCAACGGAATAAAAATGCCGAGCGACTGATACAGACCGAAGGCATAGGCGTTGATCAGCATCTGCACGATGCTTACCACCGCGGCGATGATCATGACGTAGATCGGAATACGCACTTCGCTTGGCACCCAGAGACGCACCGCGGAGATGGAGGCGTTGGTGAGCGTCAGCACCAGCGTGGTGGCCAGCCCCAGCCCCAGCGCGTTGGTGACGGTGGAGGTCACCGCCAGCAGCGGGCACATGCCCAGCAGCTGCACCAGGGCGGAGTTGTTCTTCCACAACCCCTGGACGATCAATTCTTTGGCTTCACTCATTCGCTGGCTCCACACGCAGGTAAGCTTTCAAGTTTAGGCGGCAGCGTTTCCATATACAACGCCGTGCGGCGCACCGCATTGACCACCGCACGCGGGGTGATGGTGGCGCCGGTGAATTGGTCGAACATGCCGCCGTCTTTCTTCACCGCCCAGCGTTTGTCGTCCGGGCCTTCGATTTTCTTGCCGCTGAAGAAGGAAATCCAGTCGGAAATGCGCAGTTCGATCTTGTCGCCCAGCCCCGGGGTTTCATGGTGTTCAATCACCCGGGTGCCGAGTACCGTGCCGTTGAAATCGGCGCCGACCAGCAGCTTGATGGCGCCGGAGTAGCCGTCCGGCGCGGTGGTTTCCAGCGCGGCGGCGGTCGGTTGCCCGTTTTTGCGCGCCAGGTATAAACGGTGTGGCGCGCCGTCGCCCAGCGCCGGATCGCTGACCAGGAAGCATTCGTTCTGCATGACGTTGTCGTAATTTTCCGGCGGCACCACCTGATCGAGCAGGGCTTTTTGCTGCAGCGCCGCCTGATGCGCGATGGTGGTTTTCGTCAGGGCGTAGACCACGGCGGTGAGGCCGGTGGTGACCGCCGCAAACACCGCCAGCGTGGTGCCGTGCTTTCTCATGGAATTCAGCATGGCGGCTCCTTAGCGATGGCCGTACACGCGCGGCTGCGTGTAGTGGTCGATTAACGGGACGGTGATGTTGGCGAGCAGCACAGCGAAGGCCACGCCGTCAGGGTAGCCGCCATAAACGCGGATCAGCCAGACCAGCACGCCGATCAGCGCGCCGTAGATTAAACGGCCCTTCGGCGTGGTGGAGGCGCTGACAGGGTCGGTGGCGATAAAGAACGCGCCCAGCATGCTGGCGCCGGAGAACAGGTGGATCAGCGGCGAAGCCTGATGCGCCGGATCGAGCCACCAGGCCAGACCGGAGCAGAAGGCGATAGCGGCCAACATGCTGAAGGGGATCTGCCAGTGGATTAGGCGGCGCGCCAGCATAAACAGGCCGCCGGCCAGAAAGCCGAGGTTGACCCACTGCCAGCCGATGCCCGCCAGCGCGCCGCCGAACAGCGGCTGCTGCAACACCTGTTCAACGCTGTGGCCGCTGCGCAAACCGGTTTTGAAGCCGTCGAGCGGCGTAGCCTGGCTGATGCCGTCAACGCCCATCTGCAATTCGTGCAGCGTCGCGCCCTGAGCGGTATGGCCGCTGAAAATGGCCAGCAGCGTGTCGTGGAACGACAGCGCGGTGGCGCGCAGCTCATCCGGCGGCAACCAGCTGGTCATCTGCACCGGGAAGGAGATCAGCAGCACCACGTAACCGACCATCGCCGGATTGAACGGGTTCTGCCCAAGGCCGCCGTACAGCTGTTTGGCGATGACGATGGCGAAGAAGGTGCCGATGACGATCATCCACCACGGGGCCAGCGGCGGCAGGCTGATGCCGAGCAGCAGCGCGGTCAGCAGGGCGGAGTTGTCCGCCAGCCGGCTGCGCACCGGCAGCTTGCGCAGCCTGAGGATCGCGCCTTCTGCGGCCAGCGCGACGATCGCCGCCAGCGCCACCTGAATCAGCACGCCATAACCGAAGAACCAAATCTGTGCTGCGATGCCGGGAATGCAGGCCAACATCACCCACAGCATAATGCGGCTGGTGCTTTGCTGGTTGTGGGTGAACGGCGAGCTGGCGATGTGTAAGCCTTTGGCGGCTGTGGGTGATACCGGCCTGAACTTCATAGAGTAACGATACCTTCTGCGCCGCGCCTGCGGCAGTTTCGATGCGCCGAATTGCAGGCGCGGCAAAAATAATAGCCGAGCATTCTACCTGATTCGATGCGAGGGTAATACGCCTTAATGATAGGGGTATTCGGCTTTTCGCACCCGTTGAGATCGGCGTGGCGCGATTTGATTTTTTTTTGGCCGGAAAATGGGCTAACGTGAGGAATTGTCTGTGGAACTTGTGCCGCCATCGCCCCTGAGAAATGGGGTAACCGTATGAATGAAATATCATTTTTGTCCAGATTTCCGCACAAAATAACAACTTTCACATAATACGTGTAGGTTACTATCGCGAACATTATTGAGTCAGTGAATCCATAATAATGACAAATGAAGACATTTTTTTTATTGAAGAGCTAATTGAGTGGGTGGAGATACATCTGGAGAAACGGCCAAACCTGGATGAAGTTGCGCGTATTTCGGGCTATTCCAAGTGGCATCTGCAGCGTAAATTCAAGCGTATTACCGGCATTCAACTCGCCACCTATATCCGTTCGCGCATCCTGACGCGCGCCGCGGTGGCGCTGCGCATCACCCGTCGCTCCATCATCGACATCTCCGATGAGCTGGGCTTCGACTCGCAGCAGACCTTTACTCGCATGTTCAAGCAGCGCTTCGGCACCACGCCCAATCGCTACCGCTCGATGGAGCACTGGGACGTGAAAAACCTGATGCCGCGCTTTAACTTCGAAGCCAGCTACGGCGCGGGATATTATCCGGAAGTGAAGCGGCTGACGCTGCCCGAGATGCAGCTGGTCGGCTTCTCGCGCCGGCTGGATTTCGCCTCCGAACAAGAGCTGGAGTACGCGTCCTGCATGGCGATGAAGGACGAGATTTTCAATGACTTCTTCAAGGGGTTGCACGTCAACTGCCGGCGAATTTACAGCATTTATTGCCCGCAGGCCGGGGAAGGCGACGAGCTGTCGTCCACGCTGGTGATGGCGGTCGATCCTGAACATAAAAAGGACATTCTTTCCAATCATCAGATAGACACCATCCATCTGCCGAGCCGCGAGTTTATCTCCATCAACCATAAGGGCACGGCGAAGGAGTGTCTGCAGTTTTTCGGTTATCTGGTGTCGCATGTGATGCCGGGGCTGAAGGATAAGGTGCGCGGCAGTATGGAAATGGAGATCATTCAAACCAAAGAGTGGAACCCGGAGTCCAAACTGCGTCAGATTGAAGTGGACTACACCTATCTGATCTCTATCGATTAAACGGCGCCCGGCGTAGGCCAGGCGCCGCCGTCATCATTTGTCTTCCGTTTCCGCCGCCAGCGATTCTCTGGCGGCTTTTTTGGCTTTGGCGCGGGCGATAGCCGCCGCAACCGCCGCCTTGCGCGGATCTTCTTCGGCGGCAGCTGGAGCCGGTTCTGTCTCGGCAGGAACGTCCGCCTGCTGCGCCGCTTTCTTGGCTTTGGCGCGGGCGATAGCCGCCGCGACCGCTGCTTTGCGCGGATCTTCTTCGGCGGTAGCCGGAGCCGGTTCTGTCTCGGCCGGAGCGTCCGCCTGCTGCGCCGCTTTCTTGGCTTTGGCGCGGGCGATAGCCGCCGCGACCGCCGCTTTGCGCGGATCTTCTTCGGCGGCAGCCGGAGCCGGTTCTGTCTCGGCCGGAGTGTCCGCCTGCTGCGCCGCTTTCTTGGCCTTCACGCGAGCCAGGGCGGCGACGACTGCCGCTTTACGCGGATCTTCTTCGGCGGTAGCCGGAGCCGGTTCTGTCTCGGCCGGAGCGTCCGCCTGCTGCGCCGCTTTCTTGGCCTTCACGCGAGCCAGGGCGGCGGCGACTGCCGCTTTACGCGGATCTTCTTCGGCGGTAGCCGGAGCCGGTTCTGTCTCAGCGGGAGCGTCCGCCTGCTGCGCCGTTTTCTTGGCCTTCACGCGCGCCAGGGCGGCGGCGACTGCCGCTTTACGCGGATCGTCCTCTGTCGCGGCAGGGGCGGTGATGTCTGCGGCCGGTGCCTCTTTGCGCGCCTTCACGCGGGCCAGCGCCGCGGCCACGGCGGCCTTACGCGCGTCGTCGCCTGAGGTTGCCGGCGAGGCTTGTTCCGCTTCGGCCGCCAACTGGGCGCGCCGTTCACGCGCCTGCGCTTTACGCGCTTCGCGGGCGGCGATCATCTCGCTGTTGTCCGGCTGCTGGCCGTCGACCGGCGTAACCGCCGCTTCGGCATTCTTGCTGCGTACGCGCGCCAGTGCGGCCTGTACCGCCCCCTGATCGTCGTCGGTCAGTTTGACGGCGGCCTTTTTGTGCCGCTCTTCGCGCGCCAGTTTCTCGCGCTCCAGACGCGCCAGCTTGGCCTCGTAACGCGCCTTGGCCTCGGCGGTGCGCGCCGCTTCCAAATCGATAGCCTTGATTTCGGCCTTTTCCTGCCGGTAGTACTGCACCAGCGGAATGTTGCTGGGGCAGACGAACGCGCAGGCGCCGCATTCGATGCAATCGAACAGGTTGTGGTTGCGCGCCTTGTCGTGCTCCTGCCCGCGGCTGAACCAGTACAGCTGTTGCGGCAACAGCCCGGCAGGGCAAGCGTCCACGCACAGGCCGCAGCGGATGCAGGATTGCTCGGGTTCCTGCGGCGTCATTTCATCCACCGTCGGCGCCAGAATGCAGTTACTGATCTTGACGATCGGCACGTTCAGCGCGGGCAGGGTAAAGCCCATCAGCGGGCCGCCCATCACCACCATCTGCTGCGCCTGCGGACGGAAACCGACGAAATCAAGCAGGTGCTGCACCGGCGTGCCGATGCGTGCCCACAGGTTGCCAGGGCGCTCGACCGCCTCGCCGGTCAGGGTCACCACGCGCTCAATCAACGGTTCGCCGTCGACGATCGCCCGCTTGATGGCGAAGGCGGTGCCGACGTTTTGCATCAGCACGCCGATAGCGGAGGAGTGCTTGCCGTGCGGCACTTCCTTGCCGGTCAAAATCTTGGTCAGTTGCTTGGCGCCGCCGGACGGGTATTTGGTGGGGATGACGCGCAAGGCAATGCCGGTCTGGCCGCGCAACGCCTGTTTCAGCGCCGCGATCGCCTCTGGCTTGTTGTCTTCAATGCCGATCAGCGTGACCTTGGGCTGCAGAATGTGTTGCAGGATCTGCGTGCCTTCAACGATCTGATCGGCATGTTCCTGCATCAGGCGATCGTCGGCGGTGATGTAAGGCTCGCACTCGGCGGCGTTGAGGATCAGCGTTTCCACGCCGCTCATGCCGCCTTGCAGTTTACTGGCGGTCGGGAAACCGGCGCCGCCCAGACCGGCGATGCCGGCCTGATGAATACGTTGAATCAGCTCCGCGGCGGGCGATTGGCGGTAATCCGCCACCGGCTCGCGCTCGCACCAGCGGTCTTCGCCGTCTGCCTCGATAATCACGCACAGCTCCGACAGCCCGGAAGGGTGAGCGGTGATGTGCGGCGTGATGGCGCTAACAGTGCCCGAGGTCGGGGCGTGCACCGGCACGGTGCGCCCGCGGCCGACGGTCAGCGGCTGGCCTTTCAACACCCGATCGCCGGCGTTGACGCACAGTTCGCCTTCCGGCCCCAGATGCTGCTGCAGCGGAATGATAAAGGTCTTGGGCAGAGGGGCGACACGCAGCGGCGCGCCGCTCGACTGAGTCTTCATTTCCGGTGGATGGATCCCGCCGTCGAAATCCCAGATCCGGTCTTTTTTAAAGGCGGCGAACAGATTAAGCATGTTGCTCCACGTGGATCACTTGCACCGGGATCGTCTTCATGTCCCACTTCCAGTTGGCGGTGGTGGTGGCGACCGGTCTCATTTCAATACAGTCGGTAGGGCAAGGGGCGACGCACAGATCGCAGCCGGTACAGAGGTCGGTAATGACGGTATGCATGGCGCGGGTGGCACCGACGATGGCGTCAACCGGGCAAGCCTGAATGCACTTGGTGCAGCCGATGCAGTTGGCCTCGTCGATATAGGCCACTTTACGCTCCGGCTCGGCGGCGGCTTCGCTGCCCAGCGGCTGCGGCTCCACGTTGAGCAGCTCCGCCAGTTTCAGCATCACCTGTTCGCCGCCCGGCGCGCATTTGTTGATCATCTCGCCGTTGGCCACCGCCTCGGCATAGGGGCGACAGCCGGGGTAGCCGCACTGGCCGCACTGGCTCTGTGGCAGGATCGCGTCGACCTGCTCGGCGACCGGATCCTCTTCCACCTCAAAACGGCGCGCGGCGTAGCCCAGCACCAGTCCGAACAGCAGCCCGAGCGCGCTCAAAGCCGCGATAGCTATCCACAACGCAGTCATTAGAATTTCACCAGCCCGGTAAAGCCCATAAAGGCCAGCGACATCAGCCCGGCGGTGATCAGTGCGATCGAGGAGCCGCGGAACGGCGCCGGCACGTCGGCCACCGCCAGACGTTCGCGAATGGCGGCGAACAGCACCATCACCAGCGAGAAACCGGCGGCGGCGCTGAAACCGTAAACGGCGGACTGCAGGAAGTTATAACCGAGGTTGACGTTAAGCAACGCCACGCCCAGCACCGCGCAGTTGGTGGTGATCAGCGGCAGGAAGATGCCCAGCAGGCGATAGAGCGCCGGGCTGGTTTTGCGCACCACCATCTCGGTGAACTGCACCACCACGGCGATCACCAAAATGAAGGAGAGCGTGCGCAGGTACACCAGGTCCAGCGGAACCAGAATAAAGGTGTTGATCACCCAGGCGCTGACGGAGGCCAGCGTCATGACGAAGGTGGTGGCCATTCCCATGCCGATGGCGCTTTCCAGCTTCTTGGAAACGCCGAGGAACGGGCACAGGCCAAGAAACTTCACCAGAACGAAGTTGTTCACCAGTACGGTGCCGACAAACAGGAGCAGGTATTCGGTCATTGCGATGCCTAAAAAAATAAAAGCCGCCTATTATCGGGAATCGGCGGCCGGACGACAACATATGAATCGCAGGGGTATTGCCTTTTTTGGTGAAAATTTACACAAATCACCCAATAAAACGTGCTGCAATCGCCTTTAACGTTCGGTAAAGGTCCCTTTGACCCGCTGCGAACGCTTGATGTAAGGCACCAGCAGCGCCGCCATCAGCAGCGGCCAGCCGAGGCTGCGCACCGCCACTTCATCCGGCACCGGCGCGAAGGCGAAGGCTTTCACCGCCAGGATCACCGTGATCAGCAGCCATAACAAGAACAGTTTAGGGAAGCGCTGCGACCGCTGGCAAAACAGAAACACCAGCCACAGGGTGAAGCCCCACATCAAGAGCGTGGTCAACACCGAAAAGTACCATTGCAGGGTAAACGCCTGGGCGTTGGTCAACAGATAGTCGCGCGACTCGGGCATGAAGATCGCCATGGCGTACAGGAGCAGCATCAGGCTGGCGCTGAGCAGGGTGACGATCAGATAGGCCAGCGGGGCCAGCAACCAACCGCCGATACGAGAGTATTCAGCTTGAGACATAAAACGGCTTCCTGATTGAATCGGGGATCACAGGCGGCATAGCTTAGCGGGTAATACCGGCTTCGTCATCCCTATCAACCGGATAGCTCGGCGTCGCGGGGCCGGGCCGCACGTTTGGCTACTCCGACCCCGCTTCGAATTAACATCTCATTTACTTCTTGTTCCAGCCGTCCGCATGGTGTCAAATCGAAAGGGTGTGTCGTGAGCCTGCAAGAGGAAATCCCATGGCTGAGAAAATTCGTGTCGGGCTGGTCGGTTACGGCTACGCCGGCAAAACCTTTCATGCGCCGCTGATCGCCGGTACGCCCGGGCTGGAGCTGGCCGCCGTTTCCAGCAGCGATGCCGGCAAAGTGCGCGCGGACTGGCCGTCGATGACGGTGGTGGGCGATGCGCAGGCGCTGTTCGCCGATCCGGCCCTCGATCTGATCGTGATTCCTACCCCCAACGATACCCATTTCCCGCTGGCGCAACAGGCGCTGGCCGCCGGCAAGCACGTGGTCGTGGACAAACCGTTTACCGTGACATTGTCACAAGCTCAGGCGCTGCAGCAACAGGCGCAGCAGAGCGGTTTGCTGTTGTCGGTGTTCCACAACCGTCGCTGGGACAGCGATTTCCTGACCCTCAAAGCGCTGCTGAACGACGGTTCGCTGGGCGAGGTGGTGTACTTCGAGTCGCACTTCGATCGTTACCGGCCACAGGTGCGTCAGCGCTGGCGCGAACAGGGCGGCGTCGGCAGCGGCATCTGGTTCGATTTGGGGCCGCATCTGCTCGATCAGGCGCTGCAACTCTTCGGCAAACCCGAGCGGCTGTTTGTCGATCTGGGTGAGCTGCGGCCGGGGGCGCAGGCGGTGGACTATTTCCACACGCTGCTGAGCTATGGCGATCGCCGTGTGGTGCTGCACGCCAGCATGCTGGCGGCGGCGGAGAGCCCGCGCTATGTGGTGCACGGCACTCGCGGCAGCTATGTCAAATACGGCCTGGATCCGCAGGAAGACCGGCTGAAGGCCGGCGAACGCTTGCCGCAGGCCGACTGGGGCTATGACATGCGCGAGGGTGTGGTGACGCTGTCACGTGGCGACCTGCTGGCGGAACAGCCGCTGCTCAATATTCCCGGCAACTACCCGGCTTATTACGCGGCGGTGCGCGACGCGATTGCCGGCATAGGCGAAAATCCGGTGCCGGCCGCCGACGCCATCGCGGTGATGGCATTGATCGAACTGGGGCTGGAATCAGCCCGGCTGCAGCAGGCGCTGCCGGTGGTCTGATCCCGCCCACTTTTCTGTGGCCCGGCGCAACGTCGGGCCTTTTTACGACTCTACGTGCAAGGAAATCCGTTTCATGTCCTGGTTGCAGCGTTTGCGCATTGATAAATTTTTGCTGGTTCTGATTTTGGTGGTGATCGTCGCCTCGCTGTTCCCCTGCGAAGGCATCTGGAAAACCTTCTTTGAACACCTGACCACCGCCGCCATCGCGCTGCTGTTCTTTATGCACGGCGCCAAGCTGTCGCGCGAGGCGATCATCGCCGGCATGAGTCACTGGAAGCTGCATCTGCTGGTGTTCCTCAGCACCTTTGCGCTGTTCCCGCTGCTCGGGCTGGCGATGAACCTGTTGGTGCCGGGCATCATGACGCCGACGGTCTATCTCGGCTTCCTCTATCTGTGCGCGCTGCCGGCCACGGTGCAGTCGGCCATCGCCTTTACGTCGGCGGCAGGCGGCAACGTGGCGGCGGCGATTTGCAGCGCCTCGGCGTCGAGCATTCTCGGCGTGTTCCTGTCGCCGCTGCTGGTGGGGGCGTTGATGCATACCCAGGGCGGCAATACCGACGTGCTGCACGCCATCGGTTCGATCATTTTGCAATTGATGGTGCCGTTCGTGATCGGCCACCTGGCGCGGCCATTGATCGGCAAGTGGATCGATCGCCATCGCAAACTGATCAACCTGACCGACCGTTCGTCGATCCTGCTGGTGGTGTATACCGCGTTCAGCGCGGCGGTGGTGGAAGGGATTTGGCATCGCATCGACGGCTGGTCGCTGCTGACCATCCTGGTGATGTCGCTGGTGCTGCTGACGGTGGTGCTGGTGATCAACACCTACGCGGCGCGCTGGCTGGGCTTTAACACCGCCGATGAAATCACCATCGTCTTCTGCGGTTCGAAAAAGAGCCTGGCGAACGGCATCCCGATGGCCAACGTGCTGTTCCCGGCCGCGGCGGTGGGCGCCATGGTGCTGCCGCTGATGATTTTCCACCAGGTGCAACTGATGGTGTGCGCGGTGCTGGCGCAGCGCTATGCGCGTAAAACCGCCAAACAGCGGGCCGAGGCGGAGGCGCTGGCGGCCAAATAGGCCGCAGGCCGCTAACGGCGGCCCAGCGCGTCGAGCAGAAAGTCGGCGCGCTCATCGGGTGAGGCGCGCGGCAGCTCTTGCAGCCGATAGCCATAGCGGCGATAGACGGCCACCATCGCCCGATAGGTTTGCTCGGCTTCGGCGAAAGATTGCTTTCTTTCGCTGTCCTGCGCGTAGATCGCTTGCCACGGCGGGGCGATGAACACCCTTTCGGCATAGCGAAAGGCGCCGATCGCCGCTGTCAAATGCGCGGGGATTGGCAGTCCGCACAGCGTGAGATACCCGGCGATATCCGGCAGCCCGCGATCGAAGAACCAGCATGTTTCCCCCGTTGCTTCGCGCCATGAGCGCAGTTCCCAATCGAGCATCCGCTCGGCGAAGGCCTGGCGATCGCCCCACGGCAGCGCATGGCCGCCGATACTCACCTGATCCTGAATAATCGCCCGGCCGGCCTCCTGCGAGTGCGGAAAGCCGCGGCGATGAAGAACGTCGATGAGCGTGCTTTTGCCCGAGCCGGGGCCGCCGGTCAGCACGATGCGGCGTGTTTTGTCAGACATGCGAAATTCCTCTTTTGCGGCAGAGTCATGGGGTAACACAGCGATAAAGACGAGCAGTCGGAAGAAGACGGCGGGGAGAGGGATGAGAAGAAGGCGCCGTTTGGCGCCTGGGGGGATTTAGCCCTGAACTTTGGCGCGCAGCGCCTGTTTTTCCTGCTCGCTGAGGAAAGCCAGCTTCAGGCCGTTTTCCTGCGCGGTGCGGATTTCTTCCGGCGTCAGCCCGGCCTGCGGCGCGGCGACGCGGTATTCATGCTCGATCTCGATGCCCTGAACCGCCGGATCGTCGGTGTTGATCGACGCCAGCACGCCGTGGCGCAGGAAGGTGGCCAGCGGATGCTGCGCCAGCGACGGCACGGTGCTGGTTTGTATGTTGGAGGTCAGGCAGGATTCGATGCCGATGCCGTGTTCCGCCAGGAAGTCCATCAGCGCCGGGTCTTCGACCGCTTTCACCCCGTGGCCGATACGTTCGGCGCCCAGCTCGCGGATCGCCTGCCAGATGCTTTCCGGGCCGGCGGCTTCGCCCGCGTGCACGGTGATGCGCAGGCCGGCGTCGCGGGCGCGGTTGAAGTGGCTGAGGAACAGGCTGCCGGGGAAGCCCAGCTCATCGCCCGCCAAATCCAGCGCGGTAATGCCGTCGCGGTGCGCCAGCAATCCTTCCAGTTCCTGCAGACAGGCGGCCTCGCCGAAGGTGCGGCTCATGATGCCGATCAGGCGAATGTCGATATCACGATCGCGGCAGCCCGAACGGATCCCGTCGATCACCGCTTCCACCACGCCGGCGACCGGCAGTTGATGCTTCATCGCCATGTAGTAAGGGGAGAAACGCAGCTCGGCATAGTGCAGGCCGGCGTTGGCGGCGTCCTCGACGTTTTCGTATGCCACCCGGCGGCAGGCGTCCAGATCGCCCAGCACCGCCACGCCCCAGTCCAGTTTCTGCAGGAAGCTGACCAGATCCGGTTCGGCATGGGTGATCTGCACGTGCGGGCGCAGGCTCTCCAAATCGTTGGCCGGCAGGGCGAGATTGAACTGGCGGCCGAGGTCGAGAATGGTCTGCGCGCGGATGTTGCCGTCGAGATGGCGGTGAATATCGGTAAGCGGTAGGCGGGGATCGATCATGCTGGGCACTCGCTAATTATCGTAGGTAAAGTGCAGAACAGTATAAAAACAAATGGATGAAACTTGCCATTGCGTTGCATAAAAAAGTGACTTGCATCACAAATAATGCGGGGTGTATCGCATTATCGTCGTGAATCAGGCTTTCAACACGCTGACCCCCGCCTGCTGCAACGGCGCGATCAGCGCGTCATCGGTAGCCCGCTCAACGATGATGGTGTGCGCCAGCGTAATATCGCCGATCGCATACTGCGAGGCGGCATTAAGCTTGGCGGCAGAAGCCAGCACCACGGTTTCCGCCGCACGGGCCGCCAGCGCGCGCTTGATGTAGGCTTCTTCCAGATCGCCGGTGCTCAGCCCCGCGGTGGGGTGCACGCCGGTCACGCCCATGAAATAAATATCGGCGCGGATATGCGACATCGCTTCTACGGCGGCGGCGCCGACGCTGACGATCGAATGCTTATACAGTCGGCCGCCGATCAGGATCACCTCGACCGTGGGGTGATCGACCAGGCCCACGGCGACGCTGGGGCTGTGGGTGACGATGGTGGCGTTGAGGTTGGCCGGCAGTTGCCTGACCAGCTCTGCGGAGGTGGTGCCGCCGTCGATGATCACCACCTGGCCGGGGGCGATCAGCGCCGCCGCCGCTTTGGCGATCGCGCGTTTGGCGCCGGATTCCAATTGATTGCGTTCGGCGAAGCTGGCGATGGCGGAAGAAACCGGCAGGGCGCCGCC
Organism: Serratia sp. CY52157; assembly: GCF_052168495.1. NCBI lineage: Bacteria > Pseudomonadati > Pseudomonadota > Gammaproteobacteria > Enterobacterales > Yersiniaceae > Serratia > Serratia sp. CY52157. Next base: position 594,610 of record NZ_JBJNMO010000001.1, read on the forward strand.
ATGCACCCGTTGCAGCAACCCCTCGGCGTCCAGTTCACGCAGATCGCGCCGGATCGTATCTTCCGACAGCCCGAACATCTCGCTGAGCTGTTTGGCCAAGACCTGACCCTCCTGGGCCAGTTTTTCCAAAATGATCTTCTTGCGTTGGCTGGTCAACATGGCCATTTCCTCTCAAATTTCCTATGCACGAAATATCTTGATCATACACGAAACTGCACGATAGTATCAATTTCCTTCCTCTGGCGGAGTAAACCGATGATAGCCACCAAAGACAGGGTTCGTATTGTCGAAACCCGGGTGTTGTCCGATGACTGGTACCTGCTGAAAAAAACCACCTTTGATTTTCTGCGGCGCGATGGCGTCTGGCAGCGGCAAAGCCGTGAGACTTACGATCGCGGTGACGGCGCGGTGATTTTGCTGTTCAACCGGCAGGCGCAGACGGTGATCCTGACACGCCAGTTCCGCTTTCCGGTGTTCGTCAACGGTCATGACGGCATGCTGATTGAGGCCGCCGCCGGGCTGTTGGACGACGCGTCGCCGGAGGCGCGCATCCGCGCCGAAGTTGAAGAGGAAACCGGCTACTTCGTGCAGAACGTGGAGAAAGTGTTTGAGGCGTACATGAGCCCTGGTTCGGTCACCGAAAAGCTGCACTTTTTCGTCGGCGAATATCAGGCGAGCGACCGCCTCAACGAGGGCGGCGGGCTGGCGGCGGAGGGGGAAGATCTGGAGGTGATCGAGCTGCCGCTGGCGCAGGCCCTGCAGGCGGTTCGTCAGGGTACGATCGTTGACGCCAAAACCATCATGCTGCTGCAGTTTGTCGCCTTGAATCGGACGTTGGAGGAACAACGATGAAAGCCCAACAAATCTTGATCGCCGGCCCTTATCGCAGCGGCACCGATGGCGATCCGCAGCGTATCGCCGCCAATCTGGCGCGCCTCGAACAGGCGGCGCTGGCGGTCTACCAACGGGGGCACGTGCCGGTGATCGGCGAATGGCTGGCGCTGCCTTTGGCGGCCGCGGCGGGTTCCACTCAGGTTGGCGATGCGGTCAGCGAGGCGTTTCTTTACCCGGTGGCTCACCGACTGATTGCGCAGTGTCAGGCGGTGTATCGCATCGAAGGGGCGTCTGCGGGGGCCGATAACGACGTGCGGTTGGCTAACGAATGGGGATTGACGGTCTATCGTCATCTGGAGGAAATTCCGTCTGTTCAGGCGTAACCGAGGGGCGGGCAGAGGCTCGCCCCCTCGCGTTATTTCTCGTCCAGCACAAACTTCAACCCGGCGATCAGTTTGTCCATGCCGGCTTCCAGCTTGCTGCGCGGGCAGCCGACGTTGAGGCGCAGGAACCCGCGGCCTTCTTCGCCGTAGGTAAAGCCCGGCATGATCGCCACCTTTTCACGCTCGATAAGCACCTGCTGCAGCGCCCGATCGTCCACGGCCAGCGGCCGCAGATCGATCCAGGCCAGATAGGTGGCCTGCGGCGGGCGCCAGCCCAGCGCGGGAAACGCCTCCGCCAGCCGTTCGGCGACGTAGGTCAGGTTATCCTGCAGATAGTCGCGCAGGGCATCCAGCCAGGGTTCACCGCGCCGATAGGCGGCTACGTGCGCCGCCACCGCCAGCACTGCCGGCGAGGAGAGGCCATCGCGGGCTTTGAGCTGCTGGAAATAGGCTTCGCGGCTGGCGTCGTCGCTGATAAAGCCGTAGGCGCCGGTTAACGCCGGAATGTTAAAACTCTTGGAGCCGGAGGTCAGTAAGGCCCAGGGGCCGGTCGCCACCTGGCTCCAGGGCGTATGGCGGTGTTCACCCCAGACCATGTCCATGTGGATCTCATCGCTGATCACCCTCACGTCGTGGCGTTCGCACAGTTCGGCCATCTGCTGCAGCTCTTCGCGGCGCCACACCTTGCCGGTGGGGTTGTGCGGGCTGCACAGCAGCAGGATCTTGGTTTGCGGCCGCGCCAGCAACGCTTCGAGGTGCGCCATGTCGCAGCGCCAGTCATCTGCGGCCTTGTGCAGCGGGCAGGCCAGCAGCTGGCGCTGGTTGGCGAGGATCACCTTATAGAAGGCGTCGTAGGCCGGGGTATGGGTCACCACGTAGTCGCCCGGCACGGACCATTGGCGGATCAGCTGCGCCGCCATGTAGATAACGGAAGGGCCGTACACCGCCGTTGCGGTGTCGATAGCGGTGTTGAAACGTTGCTGATACCAGTGGCGCAGCGCGCCGAGAAAATCCTCATGCTGCCAACGGCTGTAGCCCAGCACGCCGTGCTGCAGGCGCTGTTGCAGCGCCTCGAGAATGCACGGTGCGGTGGCGAAATCCATATCGGAGATGGTGAACGGCAGCAGGTCTGCGCTGCCGAAGCGATCGGCGATGTAATCCCACTGGGTGCACCAGGTGCCGTGGCGGTCGATCGGGGTAGAGAAATCAAACATGGGTGGCTCCCTGCAGCGCCGCGGCAGGGCGCGCCGTGGCTATCAGTGAGTCTAATTCATCCTTCACCGATTGCACCTGCGGGCCGATCACTACCTGCAGATTATGATCGTTGAGATGCACTACGCCGATGGCGCGGTTGGCCTTCAGTGCCGCGTCGTCCACCTGGCTCATGTCGTTGACCGACAGGCGCAGGCGGGTGATGCAGTTGTCCAGCGTAATGATGTTGTCCGGGCCGCCGAGCGCCGCCAAAATCGCCGGCACATTGTAGCCGGATTTGCCCACTGCGCCGCTTGGCGCGCTTTGGGTGACGGCGCCGTCGCTCTCACGGCCCGGCGTTTTGATGTTAAAGCGCCGGATGGCGAAGCGGAAAATGGCGTAATAGCCGACGAACCAGATGGCGGCCACCACCGGCACCAGATACCACTTGGTGGCGGTGCCGTGCAGAATGCCGAACACCACGAAGTCGATAATGTTGCCGTCGGTGTTGCCGATGGTCACGCCCAGCAGCGCCATCACGGTAAAGCCCAACCCGGTGAGCAGCGCGTGGATCAGATAAAGGAACGGCGCGACGAACAGAAACAGAAACTCGATCGGCTCGGTGGTGCCGCCGACGACGCAAGCCACCACGCCGGAAATCAACAGCCCCTTGATTTTATGGCGGTTCTCCGGTTTGGCGCAGTGGTACATCGCCAGCGCCGCGCCCGGCAGGCCGCCGAGGAACGCCGGCATTTTACCCTGCGACAGGAAGCGGGTGGCGCTTTCGGCGAAACCGGTGGTGGTCGGGCAGGAGAGCTGCGCCTGGAAGATGGTCAGGGCGCCGCTGACGCTGTGGCCGCACACCTCCATCGTGCCGCCCGCCTCGGTAAAGCGGATCAGCGCCACCAGTATGTGATGCAGACCGAACGGCAACAGCAGGCGTTCGCCGGTGCCGAAAATCATCGGCCCGAAAATGCCGGCGCCATTGATCATGCGCCCCAGGCCGTTGATGCCGGCGGCGAACCATGGCCAGATCAGGGGGATGAGCAGGCCGCACAGGCCCAGCGTCACGGTGGTGACAATCGGCACGAAACGGGTGCCGCCGAAGAAGGCCAGCGCATCCGGCAGCCGGATGGTGTGGAAACGTTCATGCAGCAGATACACGATGATGCCGACGATCACTGCGCCGAGGATGCCGGTGTCGATCGACTGAATGCCGAGAATGTTTTGGATGTTGTTGGCCTTCAGCACCAACGGATCGCTGGTGGGCAGCACGCCGGCGGCGGTCAGGTAGAAGTTGGTGGCCAGATTCAGCACGGCGAAGCCGACGAAGCCGGAGAAGGCGGCGACGCCCTTGTTGTCGCGCGCCATGCCCAGCGGAATGGCGATGGCGAACATCACCGGCAGGAAGCTGAAGGCGAAGGAGCCTATCTTGCTCATCCAGGTGAAGATCAGCTGGAAGATCGGATGGCCGATAAACGGCATCAGGGTGATCACGTCACGGCTGCTCAGCGAGCTGCCGATCCCCAGCATGATGCCGCAGAAAGAGAGCAAGGCGACGGGCAACATGAATGTTTTGCCCAGGCTCTGGAAGAACTCCCAGAGGGTGATTTTGGGTTTATTGGCTGCTGACATAACCGACTTCTCCTGGCGAAAAGACGAGCAAAAAGGGGACTTCTGATTAGGTAAAAAGAAGATAAAACGTTTTACCTAGCAAAAATGCGCCGCCAATCACAAATCTGTCGCCCGGTTTTTGGCGACAATGCGGCGGGCAGTAAAACGTTTTACTGCGTTGACGGATTCGGTATACCCTTGATCACTACGGCGCGGGTTGCCCAGGAACGGGTTCGCAGAGACTATGAGCATCAAAAAGATCACCATTACCGATGTAGCGCAACAGGCGGGCGTTTCGGTCACCACGGTTTCTCTGGTATTGAGCGGCAAGGGGCGGATTTCGCCGACCACCGTCGAGAAGGTCAATCAGGCGATTGAGCAGTTGGGCTACGTGCGCAATCGCCAGGCGGCGACGCTGCGCGGCGGCGAATCCGGGGTAATCGGCCTGATCCTGCGCGACATTTGCGAACCTTTCTATGCCGAAATGACCGCCGGGCTGAGCGAAGCGCTGGAGGCGCACGACAAACTGCTGTTTTTAACCCAGAGCGGGCGCGATGGTCAGGGGCTGCAGCGGGCGTTTGACGCGCTGCTGGCGCAGGGCGTCGACGGCATCGTGCTGGCGGGCGGCATCCGCGCGGCGGCCGGGCTGAAGGAAAAGGCGGCCGAGCAGGGCGTGCCGCTGGTATGCGTGGCGCGCTCCAGCGGTCTCGAGGGCGTGGACGTGGTGCGGCCGGACAATATGCAGGCCGCCAAGCTGGCCACCGAATTTTTGATCAAACGCGGCCACAGCCAGATTGCTTATCTCGGCGGCCAGAGCGACTCGTTGACGCGCGCCGAAAGGTTGGGCGGATTTTGCGCCACGCTGTTGCAGTACGGCCTGCCGTTTCGCAGCGAATGGATCGTCGAGTGCGATTGCCGGCAGCGTGAGGCGGCGGAAGCGGCGGAACAGCTGCTGCGCCACTACCCGAATATCACCGCTGTCGTTTGCCACAAGGCGTCGGTGGCGCTTGGCGCCTATTTTGGCCTGACGCGCAGCGGCCGCAGCATCGGTTCGGACGGGGTCGACGCCTACTACGGCCGGCAGGTGGCGCTGATCGGTTTCGGCGACGTGCCGGAGGCCGAGCTGACCGAACCGCCGCTGACCTTTGTCTCCAGCTCGGCGCGGGAAGTGGGGCGCAGCGCCGCCGCGCGCCTGCTGCAGCGCATCAATGACGCCGATCTGCCGGCGCAGAACGTCATTTTGCCGCCGACGCTGATCCGGCGCGGCTCCGCTTAGTCCCGCCGCTGTTCCTCTTCCGCTTCGCGGCAAATCCAGCCGATAAAAGCCTTCATCGCCGGCGTCAGATCCCGCGATTTCAAATGGGTCAGCCAGTAGGCGCCGAGCGCAGCCTCGGCGGCGAACGGCCGCTGCAGCGCGCCGGCGGCCAGTTCGCGGCGGAACATGCTGACCGGCGCCAGCGCCACGCCGTCGCACTGGAGCGCGCCTTCCACCATCAGCCTCGATGAGTCGAACACCGGGCCGTTGATTCGCCACGGCGTCACCTGCGCAGCCGTGAACCAGCGTTCCCATTCATCCTGGCGGTAAGTGCGCATCAGCAGTTCGTGCTGCAGATCCTGCGGCGTATGCAGCCGCGCGGCGACCGCCGGCGAGCAGAGCACCGTCAGCGGCGCGTCGAACAGCTTGATATTGCGGGTGGCGGGCCATAAACCTTCGCCGAAACGGATGGCGAAATCCATGCCGTCGGCCGACAGATTGACCAGGTTGTTGTGGGTCAGCACCCGCAGATCGATGAACGGATGCGCCGCGCGGAACGCCGCCAGCCGCGGCATCAGCCAGCCGACCGCGAAGGTTCCGACCACCGCCACCGTCAGCACTTCGTGGAAATGCCCGCCTTCGAACTGCTGCAACACCGCCTCGATGCGATCGAAAGCGTCGCTCAACACCGGCAGCAGCGCCTGGCCCTCTTCGGTCAGATCCAACCCGCGCGGCAGGCGGCGGAACAGCTGAATGCCCAGCTGTTCTTCCAGCATGCGCACCTGCTGGCTGACGGCGGCCTGAGTGACGCGCAGCTCCAGACCGGCGCGGGTGAAGTTCAGGTGGCGGGCGGAGGATTCGAACGCCCGCAGGGCGTTGAGGGGAAGTCGGTTGCGCATTGTTGATAGCCATAAGTTTTTCTTTATGCTGGCTGAAATTATTATCGCTTGTCAACCCGGCGGCAAAAACCGATATTTGGCGCGGCTGCCGCAAGATTGGCGGAGCCCGTAAAGGAATGACATCATCCATCAGGGAGTGCGCCGTGCGCAACGCCAATAAAAACTTTTGGCCGCGGCCGATGCCCTGCAACCGAAGAGCCTCTATCATGACGAAAATGAACCGCCTGGCGGCCGCGCTGATCGCCGCACTGATCTTGCCGACCGCGCACGCCGCGCAGCAGCAGGATATCGACGCCGTTATTCAGCCGCTGATGAAAAAATACGGCGTGCCGGGCATGGCGATCGCCGTATCGGTCGATGGCAAACAGCAGATTTACCCGTATGGCGTCGCCTCGAAACAGACCGGCAAACCGATCACCGAGCAGACGCTGTTCGAAGTGGGGTCGCTGAGCAAAACCTTCACCGCGACGCTGGCGGTCTATGCGCAGCAGCAGGGCAAGCTGTCGTTCAGCGATCCGGCCAGCCATTATCTGCCTGAGCTGCGCGGCAGCGCCTTCGACGGCGTCAGCCTGCTGAATCTGGCGACCCACACATCCGGCCTGCCGCTGTTCGTGCCGGACGACGTGACCGACAACGCCCAACTGATGGCTTACTACCGGGCCTGGCAGCCGAAGCACCCGGCGGGCAGCTACCGCGTCTATTCCAACCTCGGTATCGGCATGCTGGGCATGATCGCCGCCAAGAGCCTCGATCGGCCGTTTATCCAGGCCATGGAGCAGGGCATGCTGCCGGCGCTGGGCATGAGCCACACCTACATTCAGGTGCCGGCGGCGCAGATGGCCAACTATGCCCAGGGTTACAACAAGGACGATAAGCCGGTGCGCGTCAATCCCGGCCCGCTGGACGCCGAATCTTACGGCATCAAATCCAACGCCCGCGATCTGATTCGTTACCTGGACGCCAACCTGCAGCAGGCGAAGGTCGCGCAGCCGTGGCGCGAGGCGCTGGCCGCCACGCACGTCGGCTATTACAAAGCGGGCGTGTTCACGCAGGATCTGATGTGGGAGAACTACCCGTACCCGGTGAAACTGTCGCGGCTGATCGAGGGCAACAACGCCGGGATGATCATGAACGGCACGCCGGCCACCGCCATCACGCCGCCGCAGCCGGAGCTGCGCGCCGGTTGGTATAATAAAACCGGTTCGACCGGCGGTTTCTCCACCTACGCGGTGTTTATCCCGGCGAAAAATATCGCCGTGGTGATGCTGGCCAACAAATGGTTCCCGAACGACGATCGGGTCGAGGCGGCTTACCGCATCGTGCAAGCGCTGGATAAGCGCTGATCGTGGGGGGCGCCGTCGGGGCGCCCTTGTTACCGGTGCTGTCGCTCTCGCCGCTCGCGCATGAAATCGATAAAGGCGCGCAGCTTGAGCGGCAGATGCCTGCCGGCGGGAAAGTAGATGAAAAATCCCGATGCCTCGCTGGCATACTCTGGCAGCACTTCCACCAGATCGCCCTGCGCCAGTTCCTGCACCACCGTGCCCTGAAAACGTTGCGCGATCCCCAGGCCCGCCAACGCCGCATCCTTGATCAGCCGATCTTCGTTAAAGATCAAACTGCCGCTGACGTCCAGCGCCCGCTCATCGCCGTGCCGACTGAAATACCAGGGCTCCAATTTGCCGCTGCCGGGAAAACGGTAGCGCAGGCAATGGTGCGCGAGCAGATCGTCCGGCGTGGCCGGCGCGCCGCAACGCGTCAGATAATCGGGTGAGGCGACCAGCACCCGGCGCTGGCCGTTGTCGATCGGCACGGCGATCATGTCCTTTTGCAGCATGGCGTGCATGCGAATGCCGGCATCAAAACTGCCCAGCACCAGATCGGAAAAGCGGTCTTCGGTAAACAGCTCCAGCTGCACTTCGGGATAGCGCCGCTGAAACTCCGCCAGGTGCGGCATCACCAGCAGCGAAGCAGCCAGTTGCGGCAGCGTGATGCGCAGCAGGCCCGCCGGCTGCGCGCCCAGGGCGCGCACGTCGTCCGCCGCCACGTCGATCTGGTTCATCGCCGGCGAGACCTTCTGGTAAAACAGTCGGCCCTCGTCGCTGAGGCGCACCGAGCGGCTGGTGCGGTGGAATAAGCGCACCCCCAGCTGATTCTCCAGCGCCTGAATGTTTTGCGACACCGCCGGCGGCGTGACGCCCAGTTGGTTGGCCGCGCGGGTGAAGTTGCCAAGCCGCGCGACGGCTTCGAAATAGGGCAGCAGCTGCAGGAGTGAACTCATCTATCAATAACCTGTGCTTAATGATTCATTAAATTATGCCTTATTTTAATTTATGACGAACGTTTTAGACTGATTTTTACTTTCCCTCAGCGAGATAAAAATCATGTCGGCAGAACAACGGGCGTTAACAGAACGGATCGCGGCGATCGATCAACAGGCGATGGCCGAAGGGCGCATCGTGGGCAGCGTGGTGCTGGTGGCGCGGCGGGGTGAAATTTGCTACGCCGGTACGGCCGGTTATGCCGATCGCGAAGCGCGGCAACCGATGCGGCGAGAAACGCAGTTTCGGCTGTCGTCGGTTTCCAAGCCCTACACCACGCTGGCGGCGCTGCGCCTGATTGAACGAGGCAAGCTGAGCCTGGACGATGCGGTCAGCGATTGGCTGCCGTGGTTTACCCCGGCGCTGGCCGACGGCCGGCGCCCGACGATCAAGATTCGTCATTTGCTGAGCCATACCGCCGGGTTGGACTATCGTCTGAATCAGCCGCCGGCGGGGGTGTATCATCGGTTGGGCATTCAGGACGGCGTGGAGCTGTCGACGTTGACGCTGGAGCAAAACCTGCGGCTGTTGGCGCAGGCGCCGTTGCTGTCGGAACCGGGCGCGCGCTTCAACTATTCGCTGGCGATCGACGTGCTCGGCGCGGTGCTGGAGCGAGTGACGGGCATGCCGCTGCCGCAGCTGTTTGTCGAATGGGTGGCGCGGCCGCTGGGGCTCGGCAATACCGCGTTCCATGCGACCCATGCCGCTAACCTGGCGACGCCTTATTACAATACGCCGCAGGGGCCGCGGCGCATGCCGGAAGGCGTGCGGATCGCCTTGCCGGAAGGCATGGCGGGGGGAGAAGTGACGTTCTCGCCGGCGCGCGCGCTTAACGTCGGAGCCTATCCCTCCGGAGGCGCGGGCATGGTCGGTGATGCCGACGACGTGCTGCGGCTGGTGGAGGCGCTGCGCAGCGGCGGGCAGGGCATTTTGCAACCGGATACGGTGGCGTTGCTGCGTCACCCGCACGTCGGCGCCGAGGCGCAAACGCAAGGGCCGGGCTGGGGCTTCGGCTTTGGCGGCGCGCTGCTGGTGGATCCCGACGCTGCGCAGACGGCGCAGCATGCCGGTACCCTGACCTGGGGCGGCGTTTACGGCCACAGCTGGTTCTTTGATCCAGAGGCGCAGCTGAGCGTAGTCGTCTTGACCAATACCGCATTTGAGGGCATGTGCGGCCGCTACCCGCAGCAGATCCGCGATGCGGTTTATGCGGCATAAATAAAAAGGGCCCCACAGGGGGCCCTTGTTCAGGCTTTCAGGCGATTACTGCGCCGGTGCCGGAGCGGGTTCCGCTTCCTGCGCCGGTTCAGCGTCTTCCGCCGGGGCGCCCAGCATGGCGAACTGGCCGATGAACTCCTGCAGCGACATTTTGTTGCCGTTCAGGTCAACCTGATTGTCAGCGTAGTGGAACTTGCTCGCGATCACGCCGTCTTTCTGGGTGGTCAGCTTGAACATCTGACCCATGGCAGCCAGGCCCTGCACTTGCTGCTGCGCCAGTTTCTGCGCGTCTTCCTCATTGTAACCCTGCAACAAGGCGGTCTTCGCGGTCACTTCGGTAGCCATCGCTTCCGGAATGGTCAGGCTGAGATCCAGCTTTTTAACCGCCTGAGCGATCACTTGATCCGGCGACTGTGCCGGGGAGGCGGCCTTGCTCGGATCGGTCATCGCCAGATCCAGCGTGAAGATGCTCTCACCCTTGCTGTTTTTCCAGCTCAGCGGGGCGATGCTGAGGCTTGGGTTGCCTTTCAGCAGCAGCGGCAGGTTCTTTTGCAGCATCTCGGAGGTCTGCTGTTCGTAGACGTCCGGATCCAGGTTCTCGCCCTGCTGCAGCAGCGCCATGGTTTGGCGGTTGTAGCTGTCGGAGAAGTCTTTCAGCGCCTTGCCGTCGACGTTGTCGATTTTCAGCGTCAGTTTACCGGCGCCGAAGTCGTTGCCCTGCACCTTGAGCGCGTCCATGGTGTAATCGATCTGGCCGCCGATATTGCTGCTGCCTTGCTCGCCGAACTTGCTCACCAGATTGAAACCGTCCAACGCCACGGTGTCTTTACCGTCGATCGTCAGTTTGAACTGCTTCAGGGTCATCGTCTGATCGCCGAGCTTCACGCCGAACTTGCTTTCGTTGCTGTTGCCTTTCAGGTTGAAGCCCTGGAAGGTGATCTGCTCGTTTTGGCCGAATTCGTTCGGGCTGGCGAACACGATAGTGTCGCTATTGGCGTCCAGCGCGATTTTTTTCAGATCGCGGGACACGTCGGCGTCAATGGTGGCGCCGCTGAATTTCAGCGAAGATTTATCCTTCTGGTAGTCCAGTGGGATAAAGTCGATGGTGGACGCGGTATCGCCGCTGTACGAGATGCGCGAATCGGCGGTAAACAGCGATTTGCCTTTGGTGGTTTCAAACAGGCCTTTCACCGCCGGGGTGTTTTCCAGCTCGGTATGCACCGACGCCATGCTCGGCAGCAGGTTGAATTTTTTCAGCTGCGCGAACGGGAACGGACCGTGATCGATGGTTTCCAGGAACGCCACTTCTTCACCGGCTTTCAGCGCCGCGTTTTCGCTGGTATCCGTGCCGTCGGAACGCAGCACATAACGCACTTTACTGCTGAACAGGCCGCGCTGGTAATTTTCATAGCTCAGCTTGACGCCGGCTTTCGGCAGGTAGGCTTTCAGTTGGCCGTTGGCGTTGTCGACGACTTCGCCCATGTGCTGCTCGATCTGTTTCCCGGTGTACCAGGATGCCCCGGTCCATGCTGCGCCAAGAACGACAATGACGCTGACAGCGACTAACGATTTTTTCATAGCTCTGTTTCATCCTTTTTTCTTATAACCCTCCGTTGCGAGGGAGGGGGCAAATGTGGGCCGACAAAAAACGCCCGCAGGCGTTTAATTGTGGGGGCAGCTCTCGCTTTCAGCAAGCAATTTGCTGAAATTTATCAACGGTTAGGCCAGTTGGTTATAAACCCGGGCGATGCGGCCGCTGCCGCTGACGTTGACCGGCGATTCGAAGGCGCCGATAAAGCAGGATTCACCCGGTTTGAGCGTCAGGCGCTGCCCGGATTTTTCCAGCGTCGCTTCGCCGCTGACGCAGAACACGATAGCCGCGCTCCGTTGTGCGAGCGCCTGCGGCGCGGCAGTCAAATCGTGCAGCGAGAAGGCGAAATCTTCCACCGGGATCGGGAAGAACAGTTCGTTGCCGCGCCGCTCCGGTTGGGTCAGCAGGCCGGACGCCGGCTGCGGGCGGAACTGCAGGTTGGCCAGCAGCTCGGGCACGTCGATAAATTTCGGCGTCAGGCCGGCGCGCAGCACGTTGTCCGAGTTGGCCATCACCTCCAGCGCCACGCCTTTCAGATAGGCGTGCGGCGTTTCGGCATACAGGAACATCGCCTCGCCCGGCGCGAGCTGCACCACGTTCAGCAGCAGCGGTGAGAACAGACCGCTGTCGTCCGGATAGAAACCGGCGATGAAGCGCACGGTATCCCAGGGTTCACCCTGCTGGTTGTTGAGCGCGGCTTTCAGCACGCCGAGCGCCAACGACTTTTGCTCGCCGCTCATCGTCAGCAGGCTGGCGAACAGGGTAGACAGATGGGCGGTGTCCGGCTGCTGCAGGAAGGTGGCGATATCGTGGTGCGCGCCGGCGATCGGTTGCAGCAGGGAGACGATATCGGCCAGTTCGCGAAAGCCGTTCATCGCCAGGAACGGCGTCAGGGCGAAGACCAGCTCGGGCTTGTGATTGGGATCTTTATAGTTGCGTTCGGCGGCGCTCAGCGGGATGCCGGCGGCGTTCTCTTTCGCGAAGCCGATCTCGGCCGCCGCTTTGCTCGGGTGGACCTGGATCGACAGCGGTTGATCGGCGCAGAGCACTTTAAACAGGAACGGCAACTCGCCAAAGCGGCTGGCGACGTCAGCGCCCAGCTGCTTTGGCTGGTCTTCATCAATAAGAAAGCGCAGCGAACGCAGTGCGCCATCGGCGCCGGGCACGCGGGAAGGGCTCTTGGGATGCGCGCCCATCCACAGTTCGGCCATCGGCTGATTATCCGGGTTGGCGATGCCGTAAAGACGGGTCAGCGCATCGTGGCTGCCCCAGGCGTAATTCTGTACCGCGTTGGTCATTTTTTGCATGTCGATAAACGTCCTTTGCGTCATTGCCGCACTAATGGCAATAACTTACTGATTTTATAAGATTCGCTTCATCTGTGCCGACAACCATCATACGCCCGCGTCGGCAGGAACCCTCATGGGCGCGATCAAAACAACGCCGGATAAGGTTGCGTCCGGCCACGCGGCCAGAGTATAGCGTGATAACGATCGGCGTCTCAAATGGCTCACCGGCCTCAAGAGGGCCCGGCAAATCCGCCAATCGATCGTTGATGGGAGGGAAAGAAATTATTGCCGACAGCGCAGGCTTTCTACGTCATTATTTATTTATCGGCGTGTCAAAGTATGTCGGCGGAATTTATTTTTTACCTTCTGAGCCATTCCCTTATTATTATTTTTGCGCCAAGTCGGGCGATCACACGCCGAGCTTAAACCTGAACGACAGACCGCTTTACCGTAGCCGTTAACGAGTCGATTTAACGAAATGAGAGGTCTGTTGCATGAAAAAATGGTTGCTGTTGTTGGGGCTTTGCACCGGGGCGGCTCAGGGGGCGGTGATCGTCACCTATCCCTACGCGGCCCCGCGCGCCGTGGTGATAACGCCGGCGCCGATCGTCGTTGCGCCCGCACCGGTCGCGCTTCCCGCCGTGACTGCACCCGTGGCGCATCCGCTGGCGCTCACCGCCGGCGCGGTGGCGACCGGGGCGTATCGCCATAATGAACGGCAGGATGCCTACGATGAGATCAATCATTTGCAACAGCAGCGGATCGATGAACTCAATCACTTACAGGCGCAGCGCATCAATAATTTTAATTCGCGTCACGCGCGTTAATTTCATCTCCGCGTTTATTATCCCGGTTCTTTCTTCGTCTTTATTTCGGCACGGGTTAACCGACGGCAAATAACCGCGTCATGAATGGGTAAAAGAGATGAATCGTGCTGTGAGATAACTCTCTTAATGCGAATAGTTATTATGTCACTATACTGGGAATGCGTGCCGACGGGGGGTAGCGCGTCGGTCTAACCCTACAATTTTAGGAATTATGCTAAGGAGACAATGATGGCAGGCGTTCGTATCGAAAAAGACTCCATGGGCCCCATCGAAGTACCGGCCGACAAGCTGTGGGGCGCACAGACCCAGCGCTCATTGGCGCATTTCCGCATTTCCTCCGAAAAGATGCCGACCGCGCTGATCCATGCGCTGGCGTTGACCAAGCGCGCCGCCGCGCAGGTGAACGTGGACCTGGGGCTGCTGCCGGCCGAGCGGGGCGCCGCCATCATCAACGCTGCCGACGAAGTGCTGGCGGGCAGCCATGCCGACCAGTTCCCGCTGTCCATCTGGCAAACCGGCTCCGGCACTCAGACCAACATGAACATGAATGAAGTGTTGGCCAACCGCGCCAGCGAGCTGCTGGGCGGCGTGCGCGGTGAAGAGCGCAAGGTGCATCCGAACGACGACGTCAATAAAAGCCAGAGCTCCAACGACGTGTTTCCCACCGCGATGCACGTGGCGGCGGTGATTGCGCTGCGCGAGCACCTGATCCCCGAGCTGAAAGTGCTGCACAAGACGCTGAGCGACAAGGCCGAAGCCTACCGCGACATCGTCAAAATCGGCCGCACCCACCTGCAGGACGCCACGCCGCTGACCCTGGGCCAGGAAATCTCCGGCTGGGCGGCGATGCTGGCGCACAATCTGAAACACATCGAAGACAGCATCCCGCACATCGCCGAGCTGGCGCTGGGCGGCACGGCGGTCGGCACCGGCCTGAACACCCATCCGGAGTATGCCGTACGCGTCGCTAAAGCGCTGGCGGAGTTGACCCATCAGCCGTTCGTCACCGCGCCGAACAAGTTCGAAGCGTTGGCGACCTGCGATGCGTTGGTGCAGGGGCACGGCGCGCTGAAAGGGCTGGCGGCTTCGCTGATGAAGATCGCCAACGACGTGCGCTGGCTGTCGTCCGGCCCACGCTGCGGCATCGGCGAGATTTCTATCCCGGAGAACGAGCCGGGCAGCTCCATCATGCCGGGCAAGGTCAACCCGACCCAGTGCGAAGCGATGACCATGCTGTGCGCGCAGGTGCTGGGCAACGACGTGGCGGTGAATATCGGCGGCGCTTCCGGCAACTTCGAGCTGAACGTGTTCCGCCCGATGGTGATCCACAACTACCTGCAGTCGATCCGCCTGCTGGCCGACGGTATGCAGGGCTTCAACGAGCACTGCGCGGTGGGCATCGAACCGAACCGCGATCGCATTACCCAGTTGCTGAATGAATCGCTGATGCTGGTGACGGCGCTCAACACCCATATCGGTTATGACAAAGCGGCGCAAATCGCCAAGAAAGCGCACAAGGAAGGGCTGACGTTGAAAGCCGCGGCGCTGAAGCTCGGCTATCTGACCGAAGCGCAGTTCGATGAATGGGTGCGCCCGGAGGCGATGGTCGGCAGCATGCAGAAGTAATTGATCTGTGAGGCAACCGGGGGCTTACTGAGGTAAGCCCCTTTTTTATGGAGAAATTAAGATGTCGCGCGCACAACGTTTACTCGATCTGATGCAGCTGCTGCGCAGCCACCGCTATCCGGTGGCGGGCCATGCGTTGGCGCAGACGCTGGGCATCAGCATGCGTACGCTTTACCGCGATATCGCCACGCTGCAGCAGCAGGGAGCGGAGATCGTCGGCGAAGCGGGGCTCGGCTATGTGCTGCGCCCCGGTTTTATGCTGCCGCCGCTGATGTTCTCGCAAGCGGAAATAGAAGCGCTGGTGCTGGGCATGCGCTGGGTCAGCCGCCGCGGCGACAGCCAGTTGGCGAGCGCCGCGGGCCAGGCGCTCGCCAAGATCGCCGACGTGCTGCCGACGGCGCTGCGGGAGGAGCTGGAGGCCAACACGCTGCTTATCGCACCGGCTCAGTCGCCGCCGGTGGCGGATGAGATGCGGGTGTTAATCCGTGACAGCATCCGCCGCGAGCGCAAGCTGCATATCGACTATCTCGACCTGGCGGGGCAGCGCAGCGAACGCCTGCTGTGGCCCTTTGCGCTGGGCTTTTTCGACCAGTTCCAGATGCTGGTTGCCTGGTGTGAGTTGCGTCAGGCCTTTCGTCATTTTCGCCTCGATCGCATTCAGGCCGCCACGCCGCTTGAACAGCGTTATCCGCATGGCCGGCGGCGACTGTTGAAAGAGTGGCGGTTGAGCGAAGGCATTGCGGAACAATAACGACACGCTGCTGCCATAAACTGTCAGTCGCCTCCTTTAGTCTGTGCCTATCGGGAACCAACCGGTTCCCATCACCCAGAGGACAGACCGATGACCCTTCCCAGCATGACCCTGCTTTACGTCGATAACCCGCTCAACAGCGCCGCCTTTTATCAACGCCTGCTGGGGCAGGCGCCGGTAGAGCTTTCTCCCGGCTTTGCCCTGTTCGTGCTCAACAACGGCTTCAAGCTCGGGATGTGGGCCAAACAGGGGGTAAAACCCGCCGCCACGCTGACCGGCGGCGGCGGTGAACTGGGCTTTTTATGCCAGGATCCGCAAGAGGTGGAGGCGCGCTATAACCAGTGGCGCGAGCTCGGGCTGCCTATCGAGCAAACGCCAACCGAAATGGAATTCGGCTACACCTTTGTGGCGCGGGATCCGGACGGTCATCGCCTGCGGGTATATGCCCTCAGCGAGTAGTGCCGTCGGTATACAGGTGCAGGCGCGGCACCAGCAGCCGCAGCGGCCTGGCGTCGGGTTTGTAGCGATGCTTTACTGCGTCGGCGTCGTAGTTGAGCAGTTCGCCGATCTTCGGCACCGCAGCGCCGCTTTCAACCTGACACAGGGCGATCAGCGGCAGCGGGCAGGGGTGTTGCACCTGCTTTTGCTGCTGCTGATACCACACGCGGGCGATCGGCTGCACTTTGACCGGCCGCTTGATTTTCAACGTCGCATGCTGCGGCAGACGGCTGACATCGTCTATTTCGCGGCTGACCAGGGCGGCCCACTGTTCACGGCTGTGCGGCGGCACCGCGCGGCCGGCTTTCAGACTTTTCTCCAGCTGCGCCAGGATGTCGTCCCGTTTGACGTTTTTGATGATGTGCTTGTTGGCCCAGCCGAAGCGCACCGAGTCGGGATTGGTCAGGGCGGTGAGGGTGCGGTAGGCGCTGAGGGTAATCAGCCCGTGCAAATGGGTGTGCACGAATTCGAAACGCTGCTCCGGCGCCAGGCCGGAATCGACGGTGATAATCTGCTCCAGTTCGCCCTTCAGGCGGTTGATCAGCGCCAGCTGCGCCTGCAGCGCCTGATACTCCGGTTGCTCCACCGCCAGACAGATGACGCCGGGCAGGCGCACGGCGGCCTTGCTGCTGACATTCTCACGGTTATGGTGGATGAAGAGCCGCTGATAGTGTTCCAGCGCCAGATCGCGCGCCGCTTGCCCCACATGCTGCTCGACCGCGATATGCGAAATGGCCTGATGTTCCTGGCCTTTTTCTACCTCCGGCAGGCTGAACACCCGCGCCGCCAGCAGCCGCAGCGGGGTTATCTGCTGCTGCAATGCGCCGAGGGCTTGCTCCAGTTCGGCAAAGCAGGCGTTCATCCGGCCAATCACATCGTATTTGCTCATCATATGCCCCTATTTTAGTTACAACATACTATAGGGGAGTAGCGGACTGGGGGCAACATCGGCAATGGGACAATACTCGGCTTAACTGCCCACCCGGCTTACCAGGGGGAAATAGGGCGGGCAGCAGGGGGAATTCTCTCGCTCGTCTGCTACGCATGCGGGCAAGTGTGATTGTCGAAAATAAACCTGCTCTTCTTATGGTTTTGATTCATTGATGGATTTTTTCCTGTTCGTTTGTCTTCTGTTTAATCCATTTCCCGTTTGCCGTTGTCCAAACGCTGGAACAAACAGAATGGCAGGACGCTATGAGCCCTTGGGGTTATCTTTTCTTCTGTCATTAACGGGTGCTTTAACAGGAGGTTTACTGTGGATATTAAACAGAAAGTCAAAAACATGACGCTGGAAGAGAAGATCGGGCAAAAAATCATGCTGGATTTTCGCTACTGGGATCGGAACGGTAGCAGCAATCAGGATATGACCGTTCCCGATGAAGCCATTGGCAAGCTGATCACCGATAACCATGTGGGCGGGGTGATCCTGTTTGCCAATAATCTGAAAGATAAGCAGCAGATCAATACGTTAACGGCCTGGTATGCCGCGATGAAAACCCACGCCGGCATCCGCCTGTTCATTGGCACGGATAACGAGGGCGGTAACGTTTTCCGGCTGCCGCGCGGCGACTATGCCTCATTCCCCGGCAATATGGCGCTCGCCGCGGCGATTGAGGGCGGCGCGGATAAACAGCTCGCCGTTGAACAGGGCGAACTGATGGCCCAGGATATGCGCGCGTTGCATATCAATACCAACTTTGCACCGGTTGTGGACGTCAACACCAACCCGTTCAACCCGGTGATTAACGTTCGCGCCTTCAGCGATGATAAGAACGCCGTTTCCCACCTGGCCGAGAAAATGGTGGCGGGGATGAAGCACCAGGGGTTGATCACCGCTTACAAACACTTCCCTGGCCATGGCAGCACCTCCACCGACTCGCATACCGGTTTGCCGCGCGTCGACCGTACGCGGGAAGAGGCGTTTGCCATCGATATCGCGCCTTACAAACAGGCCATTGACCGCTGTGCGGCGCCGGACATGGTCATGACCGCGCATATTCAGTACCCCGCGCTGGATAACCGCCAGATCGACACCCGCAGCGGCGAAAAAATCACGGTGCCGGCCACCATGTCGCATGAAATTCAGACCCGCATCCTGCGCGATGAGCTGGGTTATGCCGGCGTAACGATTTCAGATGCGCTGGATATGGGGGCGATTGCTGAGCATTTCAGCCAGCAAGGGGCGGCTGAAAACGTCTTTGCCGCCGGGGTGGATATCGCCCTGATGCCTGTCAGCATCGCTTCGCCGGCCCAGGCTAACCTGCTGCCGGACCTGATTCGTTACCTTGCGGGCCGGGTGAAAACAGGGCATCTCAGCGAGGCCGATATCGATGCTTCGGTCGAGCGCATTTTGCGCCTCAAATTGCGCCATCACCTGATGGGGCATCGCGAAGCCCCTTGTTCCAGCAGCGTTTCGTCCTCAGCGCATGAGCTGGAAAAACGCATCGCCGATCGCTCCATTACCGTGGTCATTAACCGCCACAGCCTGCTGCCGTTGAAAGACAAGGCGCTGCGCTATTTTATCCTGACCCCGTGGGGTGAGCAGGCCAAAGGCATCGCTAACGTGATGGCGCAGGAGGGCTACCAGAACGTCGTTGCCGCGAAGGAAACGGAACTGAGCGATGCCCAAATCAGGGCGCATATTGCCGATTGCGACGTGTTCCTGCTCGGCACG
The DNA here is from genome assembly GCF_052168495.1 of Serratia sp. CY52157. Lineage (NCBI taxonomy): Bacteria > Pseudomonadati > Pseudomonadota > Gammaproteobacteria > Enterobacterales > Yersiniaceae > Serratia > Serratia sp. CY52157. The sequence goes on from NZ_JBJNMO010000001.1 coordinate 613,578, forward strand.
CTTTCGACCCGCTTTACGCCTGCCGAGCAGGATGGCGTCGTTACCGCCGCCACCGGATCGGGTAATGACAGCAGCCCTTACCCGGGCTGGTTGAAATACGCCGCTGAGCAGGGGAAAAAACGCGTTCACCTCTCATTGCGCGCGCCTTACGATATCGTGAACTATGCCGCAGACGTGGATGCTGCCGTCGCCACCTATTCTTACTACGGGTATGACAGCGGCGTATGGCGTGGCCCTTCGATGATCGCTTTGGCGCACGTGCTGACGGGGAAAATCACACCGCACGGCAAACTGCCGGTCAACACCTGGCATGACTACGATGAGGAAACCAATACGGGCAAGGTGGCGTTCCCTCGCGGGACGGGGCTGAGCTGGTAATGGGACAAGTACCGGCGTCGTCAGAAAGGGCGACGCTGGTCGCGGGATAGCGTTGATAAAGCGGGCGGTTTCTTGCTCTGCACGATACGACATGGGATAACCGTCACTCACGGAAGGAGAACATTTATGCCGACAGGCGCAACAAAACTAGGCGGATGGCTGTTGATGGCCGCCATGCTGGGCGTGAGCGGATGCGCCAAACCCCCTGAGCCGGAAAAGCCTCCGCAGCCTGCACCGCCGGTCACACCGATGCGGGGCATCTGGCTGGCCACCGTCATGGGGCTGGACTGGCCGCCGGCGGCCTCCCTGAAAGCGGAAACCGCGCCAGAGCGAATTCGCCTGCAGCAGCAGGCGCTGACGGACGCACTGGACGACATGGTGAAAACCGGGATTAACACGGTGTATTTTCAGGTTAAACCGGACGGAACGGCCCTGTGGCGTTCTGACATCTTGCCCTGGTCGGAGGTATTGACCGGCACCGTGGGCCAGGATCCGGGTTACGATCCGCTGGCCTTTATGCTGAAAGAAGCGCACCGGCGCGGCATCAAAGTGCATGCCTGGCTGAATCCTTATCGGGTTTCCATGAATACCCGGAAGCAAACGATTGATGCCCTTAATCAAACGCTGCAGTCTCCGCCGGCCAGCGTCTATGCGCTGCATCCCGACTGGATACGTACGGCCAACGACCGCTTTGCGCTCGATCCTGGCTTACCCGATGTGCGCAACTGGATCACCGGCGTGGTGGCCGAAGTCGTCAAAAACTATGACGTCGACGGCATTCAATTTGACGATTATTTCTATTATGAGACGCCGCAATCGCCGCTGGATGATGAAAAGACGTATCGCGAATACGGCAAAGGGTTTGCAGACAAGGCCAGTTGGCGAAGAGACAATACGCTGCAATTGATAAAACAGGTTTCAGCCACCGTCAGGGCGCTAAAGCCCGCTGTCGCGTTTGGCGTCAGCCCGGCGGGCGTCTGGCGAAACAAAGCGGACGATCCCGCCGGCTCGGCGACTCAGGCCGGCGCGCCATCGTACGATGCGGCCTATGCCGATACGCGCCAGTGGGTCAAACTGGGGCTGCTCGACTACATCGCACCGCAGCTGTACTGGCCTTTCGATCGTGAAATAGTCCGCTATGACGTGCTGGCCAACTGGTGGGCCGAGGTGGTGAAAGACACGCCGGTTCGGCTTTATGCCGGGGTGGCGATGTATAAAGTGGGCACGCCATCGGCGAGCGAACCGGCATGGACCGTCGACGGCGGCGTTCCCGAGCTGAAAAGGCAGTTGGATCTCAACGAGAGCTTGCCGGGGATGGGGGGAACCATCCTGTTCCGGCAACGTTATCTGACCGAGCCGCAAACGGATAAGGCCGTGGAGTACCTGCGCACCCGCTGGAAAACCGGTCAATAATCACCGGCATTGGCATAGCGAGCCGCGGTAATCCACCGCGGCTTTTTTATTCACAGGCGCGCCGCTTCCGGCAGGCGCTTCAGGTAATGCACCACCAGCAGCGCCAGCAACAGCATCAGGCTGATGAACGCCGCCACGCCATTCCAGCCGAAACTGTGCCAGAACACGCCGCCGAGGGTCCCGGCCACGCTCGAGCCGACGTAATAACAGAACAGATACAGCGACGACGCCTGGCCTTTGGCGCGGCGCGCACGGCGGCCGATCCAGCTGCTGGCCACCGAGTGGGCGGCGAAGAAACCGGCGGTGAACAGCATCATGCCGATAAAGATCGCCGGCACCTGCGGCAATGCGGTAATCAGAATCCCGATCAGCATAATCACGATCGACGCCAGCAGCACCGGGCCGCGCCCGAAGCGCGAGGTGAGCGCCCCGGCCTTGGGCGAGCTGTAGGAGCCGGTGAGGTAGACTACCGACAGCAGGCCGACGATCGCCTGGCTCAGGTGATAAGGATCCGCCAGCAGGCGATAACCGATGTAGTTGAACAGGGTGACGAAGCTGCCCATCAGCAGAAAGCCTTCCGCGAACAGCAGCGGCAGCCCCTTATCGTGCCAATGCAGTTTGAAGTTGATCAGCAGCGTGCGGGGGCGCAGCGAGCTGGCGCGAAAATGCCGCGAAGCGGGCAGAATGCGCCAGAACATGAAGGCGGCGGCGAGGGCGAACAGACCGATGACCCCGAGCGAGACGCGCCAGGAGAAGAAGTCGGTCAACACCCCGGTCACCAGGCGGCCGCTCATGCCGCCGATCGAATTGCCGCTGATGTACAACCCCATCGAGAAGGCGACGAAGCTGGGATGGATCTCTTCGCTGAGATAGGTCATGCCGACCGCCGCCACGCCGCTCAGCGACAGGCCGATCAGCGCGCGCATCAGCAAAATGCCGTGCCAGCTGGTCATAAAGGCGCAAATCAGCGTGCAGACTGCCGCCAGCAACAGCGCCACCACCATCACCGACTTGCGGCCGATGGCGTCGGACAGTGGCCCGGTGAACATCAGGCCGATCGCCAGCAGGCCGGTAGAGACCGAGAGCGACAGGCTGCTTTCGGCCGGCGAGACGCCGAAATCTTGCGACAGCACCGGCAGGATCGGCTGCACGCAGTAAAGCAACGCGAAGGTCGCCAGCCCGGCGGAAAACAGCGCCAGCGTTACGCGCATAAACTGCGGCGTGCCGCGTTCGATATAGGGGAGTTTGTTGTTGAGGGTGGAGCGTTTTACTTTTGGCGCAGCGGCCGCGTCATCGTTGGCGGCCAGCGTCGACGGCATCACGGCCGCAGAACGCACAGGGGTTGTCACAGCGTTTCCTTACCGAACTTCGGGGAGATAAACAGACACTTTGCAGATAACAAAATGATAGGGAGCGGCGATTTTTTTGTCTAATATATTAATAATTACAATTAAGACTTTTTAAATATGAATATCGAGTTAAGACACCTGCGTTACTTTATCGCCGTGGCGGAAGAGCTGCATTTTGGCCGCGCCGCGGAGCGGCTGCGTATCTCCCAGCCGCCGCTCAGCCAGCAAATCCAGGCGCTGGAGGATATGGTCGGCGCACGGCTGTTGGCGCGCAACAACCGCAACGTCAGCTTGACGCAGGCCGGGGAGATGTTCCTCAAAGAAGCCTATCAGGTGCTCGATCAGGTCGGCCGCGCGGCGGAAAAGGCGGCGCGCCTGGATCGCGGCGAACTGGGGGAAATGACCATCGGCTTTACCTCTTCCGCACCGTTTATCGGCGTGGTGGCGCGCAGCCTGCGCGCTTTCCGTCAGCATTCTCCGCAGGTGCATATCAAGATGCGCGAAATCAACACCAAACAGCAGATCGAACCGCTGCTGAACGGTGAGCTGGATCTGGGGGTGATGCGCAACACGCGGCTGCCGGAAGCGCTGCACTATCAGCTGCTGCTGCGCGAACCGCTGCTGGCGGTGGTGCCGGAGGGGCATCCGCTGGCGGAAACGCCCGGCGGCGCGCTGCGTTTTCAACACCTGGCGCAGGAGCCGTTCGTGTTCTTCTCGCGCGAAGTGGGCACGGCGCTGTATGACGAAATTCTGCTGCTGCTCGGCAAGGCCGGCATTACCCCGTATATCACTCAGGAAGTGGGGGAAGCGATGACCATCATCGGTTTGGTCTCCGCCGGATTGGGGGTTTCGATTCTGCCGGCATCTTTCGCCCGGGTGCGGGTGGACGGCGTGCGTTATTTGCCGCTGGCGGAGCCGGACGCCACGACCGAAGTGTGGCTGGTGCATCACCGCCGACGGCCGCTGACCGCCGCGGCACAGGCGCTGATGGCGTTGATGCTGAAATGACGTTGAGATTGGGCAAATAAAAATCAATTCGCGCTGAAATTGCGAGGAATTTGTGCAGCAAATCACATAACGAATCAAATAGTTGACGCTGTATGACAAAAGCCCCACCATAACCCCTAGTCTTTATTTAGAAGCGCGAAAAATAGTAGGAGCCGGTTTGTGATTGCGGTTGGGCAGCCTGGGCATATTGATCAAATCAAACAGACCAATGCGGGGGCGGTTTATCGGCTAATCGATCAACTGGGCCCGATTTCGCGCATCGAACTGTCAAAACGCGCACAGCTGGCGCCCGCCAGCATCACCAAGATCGTGCGCGAACTGCTGGAAGCCCATCTGGTCAAGGAAACCGAGTACCAGGAAATCGGCAGCCGGGGCCGCCCGGCGGTGGGGCTGGTGCTGGACACCGAGGCCTGGCACTACCTGTCCGCCCGCATCAGCCGCGGCAGCATCACGCTGGCGCTGCGCGATCTGAGCAGCAAACTGGTGGTGGAAGAGCTGCTGCCGCTGGCGGCCGAAGATCCCGAACCGCTGCTGAAACTCATCCTGACCGAAGTCGATCAATTCTTTATTCGCCATCAAAGCAAGCTGGAACGGTTGACGGCGATCGCCATTACGCTGCCGGGTATTATCGACGTGCAGTCCGGCGTGGTGCACCGCATGCCGTTTTACGACGTGCTGGAGATGCCGCTCGGCCCGGCGCTGGAAACCCGGACCGGTCTGCCCGTCTATTTGCAACACGACATCAGCGCCTGGACCATGGCCGAGGCGTTGTACGGCGCCTCGCGCGGCAGCCAGAACGTGATTCAGGTGGTGATCGACCACAACGTCGGCGCCGGCGTGATCACCGGCGGCCACGTGCTGCATGCCGGCAGCCACAGCGTGGTGGAGATCGGCCACACCCAGGTCGATCCTTACGGCAAACGCTGCTACTGCGGCAACCACGGCTGCCTCGAGACCGTGGCCAGCATCGAGAACATGCTGGAGATCGCCCAGCAGCGGCTGAGCGGCTCAATGAGCTCCAGCCTGCACGGCGCGCCGCTGACCGTTGAATCGCTGTGCGACGCCGCGCTGGCGGGCGATCAACTGGCGCGGGACATCATCCTCGGCGTCGGCCACAGCGTGGGGCGCATTCTGGCTATCATGGTCAACCTGTTCAATCCGGAGAAGATCCTGGTGGGTTCGCCGCTCAACCGCGCGGCGGAGATCCTGCACCCGGCCATCGCCTCCTGCATTCGCCAGCAGGCGCTGCCGGCCTACAGCGAGCAGGTCAAGGTTGAATCCACGCAGTTCTTCAATCAGGGCACCATGCCCGGCGCGGCGCTGGTGAAAGAGGCGCTGTATAACGGTTCATTGCTGGTGCAGCTGCTGCAAGGCTAACATCAGAACTTCTTATTAATCCCGCAAAAGATTGAGCTACCTCAAGCCCCTACGTGACGGCATCCCCTAGAATTTTTCCGCAAGACTTCTTCGCCGCCGGTGCGGCGATACATTGTTAACGGGGCATTCTGGGGCATTTTATTCATGTTGAAGCGTTTATTTGTGACAGGCACGGATACCGACGTCGGTAAAACCGTGGTTTCCCGCGGGTTGATGCAGGCGCTGGCCGCCGATGGCCGCTCGGTCGCGGGCTACAAGCCGATCGCCGCGCGCTGCCAGGAAACCAGCGAGGGCATCCGCAATAAAGACGCTTTGGTGTTGCAGGCCTCTTCCACCTTGCCGCTGTGCTATGAGGAGATCAATCCCATCACCTGTCTGGATGAGGTGTTTCATGCGCATGCCACCGAGGACATCAACTACGGCCTGATGAGCAGCGGCCTGCGCGATCTGTCCGCCAAAGCCGATACGGTGGTGGTGGAGGGCAGCGGCGGCTGGCGCGTGCTGATGAACGATCTGCGGCCGTACGCCGAATGGGTGGTGCAGGAGCAGCTGCCGGTGGTGTTGGTGGTGGGCATCAAGCTGGGCTGCGTCAGCCACGCGCTGCTGACCGCGCAGTCGATCATCAACGACGGCCTGCCGCTGCTGGGCTGGGTGGCCAACCGCATCAATCCGGGGTTGGCGCACTATGCCGAAACCATCACGGCGCTGCAGCAGCGCATTTCCGCGCCGCTGCTGGGTGAAATTCCGTATCTGCCGCGCGCGGAGCAGCGCGAACTGGCGCACTACCTCGATATTTCCACGTTGCTGTAGCCCATTCAGGCGCAGAACGTCGCCAACAACCGGGCGGCGATCAGCAGGCCCAGCCCATACACAGTATGGGTGATCAAGCTGAGAAGCCGCGCTCTGCGCGGATTGGCGGTTTTCGCCGCCGCCACGCCAAAGCCCAGCGCGGGCTGCATCACCAGAAACGGCGCCGCCAGGCTCAGCCAGCCGCTCAACAGCGCGATGCGCGGTTCCGGCGCCGCATACCACTCGATGCCCGCCAAACCGAGCGGGATAAAGGCGAACGCCAAGCCGATGGCGTAGTGCAGTATCCAGCCGATTTTTCTCTCCCCCTGGCGCGGCGGCGCCGTGACGATGGTGGCGTGAAACCAGCGGCCGTCGAACATGCCGAGAAACCAGCGGCCCACCAGCGCGTAATCGAGGGAAGGGATGCCGAAGCGCCGCTTCAGCAGCAACGCCCACAAATCCATGCAGAGGGTGGCGCCGGCGCCGGTTAACAGAATGCGCAATAACAAATCGGGGGTCATAGGGGTGTCCTTGGCTCAGTGACGTGATAAGGTGCGCACAGTGTGCAACTTAAAGTCGGCTTCAAGTCAATGGCAAAAGAGCTGGATATCGGCGCGGTGGCGCGCCTGAGCGGAGTCGCGCCTTCTGCGCTGCGGCATTACGAGAAAAAGGGGCTGATCGCGTCGATAGGCCGCCACGGTTTGCGCCGTCAATACGCCGCCGGGGTGCTCGATCAACTGCGGTTGATCGCCCTCGCGCGCCTGGCCGGTTTTACGTTGGATGAGATGAGCGCCTTGTTTGACGAACGGGGCAAAATCGCGCTCGATCGCGTGTTGCTGGCGGCGCGGGCGGATGAGTTGGATCGCCATATCCAGCGCCTGATGCAGGTGCGCGACGGGCTGCGGCACATGGTCGATTGCCCTGAACCCGAGCACCTGCAGTGCCCGCAGTTCAGGAAAATATTGCAGCAGGGTGAGTTCTAAACCTCGCGTTTGGGCAGCGGCGCCGTGTGGTACACCGAGATCGGCCGCAGGCCGCGCGACACGGTGGTGGCGATCACGCAGGCGAGCAGAATGCCGGGCAGCAGCGCGTATTCGCCGGTCATTTCAAACACCATCAGCGCCGCCATGATCGGCGCATGGGTGGTGGCGGCCAGCAGGGTGGCCATGCCGGTCAGCGCCAGCAGCAGCGGCACCGCCGCATCCATGCCTGGCCACAGGCCGAACAGCTGACCGATTATCGATCCGAGCGCGGCGCCGACGAACAGCGTCGGGGTGAAGACCCCGCCGGGCGCGCCCGAGCCGCTGCTGGCGAGGATCGCCAACAGTTTACACACCAGGATCGCGCCCAGCAGCAACACCCCCGGCGGCGCGATCAGCAGCGCCTGCACCACGCTGTAGCCATTGCCCCACACCTGCGGGAACAGCAGCGAAAGCAGCCCGACGATCAGGCCGCCCAACGCCAGCTGCAACGGCGGCTTCAGGCGCAGCGATCGGAAGGCGCGGCCGCTGGCGGTCATCAACCACAAAAACAGCGGCCCGCCGGCGCCGGCCACCACGCCGACCAGTGCCATCAGCAGGTATTGCGTCGGCAAGGGGGCGGCGAGCGGCGTCACCAGGTAGAGCGGCGCCTGGCCGCCGTTGAGCAGGTTGGTCATCAGCAGGGCGCTCACTGCGGCGATCACCACCGGGCCGAGCGAGGCCAGCATCAGGGTGCCGAACAGGATCTCGGCGATAAACAGGCTGCCCGCCAACGGCGCATGGTAGGCGCTGGCCATCCCGGCGGCGGCGGCGCAGGCCACCCACAGTTTCCATTCTTTCTCGTGCGTAAAACGCTGGGCGAAGAGCGATCCCACCAGCGCCGCCAGCAGGATCATCGCGCCTTCACGGCCGATGGCGCTGCCGCTCGACACCACCAGCAGCGACGCCAGACACTTCACCAGGCTGGCGCCGGTATCCAGCTTGCCGTTGCCGGTCTCAATCGCTTCCATATAGTCGGTGGGCGCCGCCGGGCGCTGGTGGCGGTAGCGCTGGTGAATATACAGCAGCAGGCCCGCCGCCAGACCGCCCAGCGCGGGCGTCAGCGCGCGTCGCCAGCCGGGCAGCGCGGCGGCGGCGGCCACCAGGCTGCCGTCGGCATTGCCGAGCAGCAGCCACTCGAGGCCAATCATCGAACGGTGAAACAGCCACACCGCCAGGGCGGCGGCGACGCCGATAAACACGGCGATAAACAGGCTGCGCAGCAGGGCGCGATAGTGGTGCAGGTGGACCAATCTTTTCATGCGTGGGCGGCGTCGTGAGAAAAATCAAAGGGTCATCAGCGCATTGTGCTTGGCGCTCCGGCCGATGACCAGTGAATCTTTAGCAAACTGCGGCATGGGCGGGGCGGCGAGCGCCCCAGCGTGGGTTATTGCGGCGTCAACACCCGGCGCGTGCGGCCGGAACTGAGGTAGTCGGCGATATAATCCTGCGAGATTTCGCCGCTGTAGCGGCCGTCTTCATCGACGATCGGCATCCAGGAAGTGTTGTGTTCGTACAGCTTCGACAGCACCACGCGCAGGTTCTCTTCCGCGCGGGCGGTGACGCGGAAACGGTGCAGGCTGTCGGCGCACACCCCCGGCGCGCCGCGCGCCTCACGGCGTTTGACGTAGCCCAGCGGCTTGCCGTCGGCGTCCACTACCGTCACTGAACGGGCGTCGATATCGTCCATCAGCCCGAACGCCTCCACCAGCGGCGTTTCCCGGCGCACCGTCACCGTCTCTTGTTGGCCTGCCACGTCGCCGGCCTGCACCAGCAGCAGGCGCTTCAGCGTGCGATCCTGGCCGACAAAGGAGGCGACGAACTCGTTCGCCGGCCGTGCCAGCAGCTCATCGGCACTGGCGTTCTGCACGATTTTGCCCTGGCGGAACACCGCGATGCGATCGCCGAGCTTCAGCGCTTCGTCGATGTCGTGGCTGACCAGCATCACGGTCTTTTTCAGCTGGCGCTGCATGTCGAGAAACTCGTTCTGGATGGTTTCGCGGTTGATCGGATCCACCGCGCCGAAGGGTTCATCCATCAGCAGCACCGGCGGATCGGCCGCCAGCGCGCGGATCACGCCGATGCGCTGTTGCTGCCCGCCCGACATCTCTTTCGGGTAGCGGTGCAAAAAGCGTTTGGGATCCAGCGCCACCATGCTCATCAGCTCCTCGGCGCGGGCGTGGCAGCGTTTTTTGTCCCAGCCCAGCATGCGCGGCACCACGGTGATGTTCTCCTCGATGGTCATGTTGGGGAACAGACCAATCTGTTGGATGACGTAGCCGATTTTACGGCGCAGGCTGACGGTATCCAGCGCGCTGGTGTCTTCGCCGTTGATCAGAATGGTGCCGCCGGTGGGTTCGATCAGGCGGTTGATCATCTTCAGCGTGGTGGTTTTGCCGCAGCCGGAAGGGCCGAGCAGCACGCAGATTTCACCTTCCGGCACGTCCAGATTGATGTTGTCGACGGCGTTGAACGGCGTGCCGTTCTTTTGCATGAACTGTTTGGTCAGATTTTCCAATTTAATCATGAGCGGATCCCCTTGGGCGTTAGCGCAATTTGCAAGCGGTGCAATAACCAATCGAGGACGATCGCCAGCAGGCTGATCATCACGGCGCCGGTAATCAACTGGCGAATGTCACTGCTGCTGATACCGTTGAGCAGCAGCAGGCCGAGGCCGCCGGCGCCGATCACCGCGGCGATCGCCATCACGCCGATATTCATCACCACGGCGGTGCGGATGCCGCCGAAAATCACCGGCAGCGCCACCGGGATTTCCACCCAGCGCAGGCGTTGCCAGAACGTCATGCCGATGCCGCGGCCGGCTTCGCGCAGCCCGCCGGGCAGATTGTCGAGCGCGGTGTGGGTATTGCGCACGATCGGCAGCAGCGAGTAGAGGAACACCGCGGTGATCGCCGGCACGTAGCCGATGCCGTGGCCAATCAATGAAAACAGCGGGATCATCAGCCCGAACAGGGCGATGGAGGGCACGGTCAGCACCAGCGTGGCCAGGCTCAGCACCGGCGTCGCCAGCCATTTGTGGCGGACGATCAGCACGCCAAGCGGCACGCCGATCAGGATCGCCAGACCCACGGCGACGCCGACCAGCAGCAGGTGTTCCAGCGTCAACCCGGCGATATAGGCCCAGTTTTGCCAGGCGTAGAGTAAGGTATTCATCATGCCTCCTTAAATCAGGCCGCGCTGCTTGAGAAACGCGTCGGCGACCTGTTGCGGCGTCTGGTAGTCGATATCCACCTTGGCGTTAAGCTCGGTGATCACCTGGTTATTGAACTGTTTCGACAGCGTGTTCAGCGCCTCTTCCAGCCCCGGCGTGTTTTGCAATACGTCGGCGCGCACCACCGGCGTGACCGCGTAGCTCGGGAAATAGCCTTTGTCGTCTTCCAGCACCTGCAGATCGAAGCCTTTCACCCGGCCATCGGTGGTGTACACCAGCCCGGCGTCGACGAAGCCGTCGCGAATGGCGTTGTAGACCAGGCCGGGATCCATCTGGCGGATTTGCGGGCGGTCGAGCGGCATGTCGTACAGCGCCTGCATCGGCTTCAGGCCATCCGAGCGGCCGGCAAACTCCAGATCCAACCCCAGCAGCCAGTTGTGTTTCGGGTCGGTTTTACGCACCTGTTCCACTTTGGCCACCAGCTGCGACATCGTGCGGATCTGCTCTTTTTCCGCGCGCCGGCGCTGCATGGCGAAGGCGTAGGTGTTGTTCATGTCTGCCGGCTGCAGCCACACCAGGCCGAGTTTGGCGTCGAGCTTTTTCACCGTGTCGTAGGTTTCCTGCGGCGTCATGCGCTTATTGATGTGGTTAAAGATGATCAGCGAGGTGCCGGTGTATTCCCAGGTCATGTCGATCTGCTTGTTGATCATGGCGTTGCGGGTGATCACCGTGGCCAGGTTGGTCTTGGGTTCGACCTGAAAACCTTTGGCCCGCAGGTATTGCACGGTGATCGCCGACAGAATGCGCTGTTCGGTAAAGTTCTTGCTCGCCAGCGTCAGCGGAGCGGCCCAGGCGGCCGCGCCGGTCATCAGCAAGGAGAACAGCAGCGCGTGGCGGAGGCGTTGTAACCATCGAGTCATCGCGTTTCTCCCATCAGGATGCGGTGTGCGGGCTGAGCCGGCGGCCGAGACCGGCCAGCGCCAGATCGAGCAGCAGGGCGATCAGCGCGGTGGCGGCGGCGCCGAGGATCAGCGTCGGGAAGTCGTTCAGGTAGATGCCGGGGAAAATCAGCTCGCCGTAGCTGCTGGCGCCAATCAAAAACGCCAGCGGCGCGGTGCCGACGTTAATCGCCATCGCGATGCGTATCCCGGCGAAGATCACCGGCAGGGCGTTGGGGAGTTCGACCTGGCGCAGCCGCTGCCCGGCGGTCATGCCAATACCGTTGGCGGCCTCGACCAGCGCCGGCGGCACCGAACGCAGGCCGGCATAGGTATTGCGCACGATGGGCAGCAGCGAGGCGAGGAACAGCGCCACCACCGCCGGCCGATCGCCGATGCCGATGATCACCATCGCCAGCGCCAGCACCGCCAGCGGCGGCAGGGTGTTGCCGACGTTGAAGATTTGCATCACGTGTTCCGCCCAGCGGCGGGCGAAAGGGCGGCTCAGCAAGATACCGCTGGGAATGCCGACCAGCAGCGACAGCAGCATGGAGCAGGCCACCAGGAACATGTGTTGCTGGCCGAGGTAGATCAAATCTTCCCGGCGCGACTTGAGGGTGTCCCAACCGATGCCGTAAACCAGCAGTGCGATGACGGCGATAAACAACAGGCTCCCGAGGAGCAGGCGCCGGTATGGCGCTGACTTGTGCATGATGTTGCGTCCTCCGTTGCGCGGAGCGGCCGACGAGACGGCGCATTCCGCTCTGATTGTTACCCACGGCCCGGCGGGCGTGGCGGTACAAAACGGGCGTTTCGCATGAGGTTAGCGACATTGAGCGAAGGGTGCGTTCGGCACAGCGTGCTGAACGTAGGCTCAATACGTGAGTTAATCAGCATAAGATACTGATATTTAAACCCGAGAAAGCACGAAGCCCAACGACTCCGGCTAGGGAAGGTATAGCACCCTGTCGTTGACCGTGCCAAGTTTTATGAACAAAATCAGGTGATTGAGTTTGCGCCGATCGGCGTCTCAGCCCGCGTCAGCGCTGGGATGGGGGGAAAGTGAAAAAAATCCGCCGCATAACGTTACGCCGTAACAACAAGTCCAAATGGTGCGATCCGCCGTCGGCGAAGACGGGATGTGAGAGCGGATAGACTCGGTGCAGGCGCTTGCTGATATACTCAGGGAAAACAAAAACGCCAGGAAACCTGCATAACGCCATGACAAATAACGTTTCACCCGCACCCATCGCTCACCGCCCGCTGATTCTGATCGCCTGCATGCTGGCGATGTTCATGTCGGCGATCGAAGCCACCATCGTCGCCACCGCCATGCCGACCATCATCGGCGATCTCGGCGGTTTCTCGCTGCTGGGCTGGGTGTTCGCGGTCTATTTGCTGTCGCAGGCGATCACCATTCCCATCTACGGGCGGCTGGCGGATCTCTACGGCCGCAAGCGGGTGTTCTTCTTCGGCGCCACGCTGTTCCTGTTGGGATCGGTACTGTGCGGTTTCGCCCCCGAGATGTATTGGCTGATCGGCTTTCGTCTGCTGCAGGGGCTGGGCGCCGGCGCCATCATGCCGATCGCCTCTACCATCATCGGCGATATCTACAGCGCCACCGAACGGCCGAAGGTGATGGGATACCTGTCGAGCGTGTGGGGCGTGTCGGCGATCATCGGCCCGCTGTTGGGGGCGTTTATCGTGCAGCATTTGCCGTGGGCGTTGGTGTTCTGGGTCAACCTGCCGATCGGCCTGTTGGCGATGTTCTTCCTCTGGCGCTATCTGCCGGCGCATCAACCATTGCGCCAGCACGCGCTGGATCTGGCCGGTACCGCCTGGCTGACGCTGTTCGTTTCGGCGCTGCTGCTGGCGCTGTTGCAGATGGAAAGCCTGGGCTGGTGGGTGGTGCCGCTGTTTGCGCTGGCGGCAGCGGCGCTGGCGCTGCTTGTCCGCCAGGAGCGGCGCGCGGTCGAACCGCTGTTCCCGTTGGCGCTGTGGCAAAGCCGGGTGATCGTCGCCGGCAACATCGGCGGGCTGGTGATCGGCGCGGCGATGATGGGCATCAGCGCCTTTCTGCCGACCTTCATTCAGGGCGTGATGGGGGGCTCGCCGCTGGAGGCGGGCACCACGCTGGCCCTGATGTCGATCGGGTGGCCGCTGGCCAGCACGCTGAGCGGCCGCTTGATGCTGATGACCTCGTACCGCGCCACGGCGCTGCTGGGCGCGCTGTTGTTGGTGGCGGGCGGCCTGATCTTGCTGCTGCTGCAGCCGGAGGGCGGCTTGCTGTGGGGCCGGGTGGCGGCGTTTATGGTCGGCGCCGGCATGGGGCTGTGCAATACCACGTTTCTGGTTTCGGTGCAGAACGCGGCGCATTACAGCATTCGCGGCATCGCCACCGCCTGTACGGTGTTTACCCGCATGGTGGGCTCGGCCATCGGCACCGCGATTTTGGGCGCGACGCTGAATCTCAACCTGCAGTGGCGTTTGCCGGAGATTGACGATCCTGTGCAGCGGCTGATGGAACCGGCAGTGCGCCAGAGCATGGGGAGCGAGGCGTTGGCGCAGCTGACCCAGCAAGTGGCGGCTTCGCTGCATTGGGTGTTTCTGGTTTCGGCGCTGGTGTCGTTGCTGGCGCTGGCGGCGGCGATGCTGATCCCGGCGCGTTGTCGGCCGCAGGGCGAAGAGGAAGAGGCGGAACAGGCGTAAGGAAGAGAAGGAGCGGGCGCTGCTGCAGAGCGCCCTGGTAGCCGGTGCGGCTTACTGCGTGTTGGAGGTATCCTGGCTGGTGCCGGTCTGCGCCGCATCACCGCGATCGTCGCCGTTGTTCAGGCGGGTGTAGACGATCTTCTGGGTGTCGTTTTCGCAGTGGCCGACCACCTGGCCGCCCGCTTGATCGGCCTGATCGTTTGGCACGATCTCCAGTTTGAAGCCGGACTCCGGCACGCCGTTATTGACGATTTTTTGCGAAATGTCCGCTTTCACGCTTTCGCAGGAGGCCAGGGCCGCTATCGGCGCGCCGGCCAGCAACACAGCGGTTAATATCAGCGTTTTTTTCATCACGTCATCCTTTTAGACAATGGACTTCCTGTAACAGGATAGCAGCAACGGCGGCCGGGTTTCACGCTTGCCCGCCCGCCGCAGGCGGATTAAGGATTAATCCGACGCCCGGTCTGGCGATCCAGACATTTACGGGTGTCCGGCTCCCAGTAGGCGTTGACGTTGTTGCTGTCGTTGCAGCGATCTTCGTCATCCGCCGCGCGATCGATCTTGTCGAATTCTTTCTCGACGCGGGTGTTAACCTTGTGGCGCAGGGATTTGGTATCATTCCACTGCTCTTTGCTCTGGCGCGCTTCTTCGGTGCTCATCGCGCCGCTGCCTTTGCCATCGACGGTGACGCAGGTGCTGCCCTGAGCGCAAGAGAGGGCCAGCGCCGGCGCCTGCCAGGCGCCCATTACGGCCAGCATGGCGACCGGCAGCATCCCGCGCAGCAGTCGTTGGGTCGAAAATGTTTTCATCGTTTCATCCTTATGAGTGAGTGCGCCTGATGAAGGCGGCACTGGCGTTACCTCGCCCGCAGGCGTGGTGACAAATATACCACCGCGCTCCTGGAATTCACCAGCCAAGCGCCGATTCGTTTACTTTATCGAGAGAAAACTGCGACCGATGTTAAAAACTACGCTGTTGTTTTTCGCCACTGCGCTCGCTGAAATTATCGGCTGTTTCCTGCCTTACCTGTGGCTCAAGAAGCAGGGCAGCGCCTGGCTGCTGCTGCCGGCGGCCTTGAGCCTGATGCTGTTCGTCTGGCTGTTGACGCTGCATCCTGCGGCCAGCGGGCGGGTCTACGCGGCCTATGGCGGCGTGTATGTGGCGACGGCGCTGCTGTGGCTGCGAGTGGTGGACGGCGTGAAGCTGTCTGCGCTGGATTGGGTCGGCGCCGGGGTGGCGCTGGCGGGCATGCTGATTATTGTTTCCGGCTGGCGCGCGGCCTGAGGAAACACGGCGGGAGTTGCCTCCCGCCGACAGGGCTCAGACGCCGCGGTGGATGTTCAGCCCGGCGAAGGACTGGCTGACCGGCATCATTTCCAGCGTGTTGATGTTGACGCGCGCCGGCAACGTGGCGACCCAGAATACCGACTCGGCGATGTCTTCCGGCGTCAGCGCATCGGCGCCTTCGTAGGTTTTATTGACCTTGCCGTCATCGCCCTTGAAGCGCACGTTGGAGAATTCGGTGCCGCCCACCAGGCCCGGCTCGATATCGGTCACGCGGATGCGCGTGCCGTGCAGATCGGCGCGTAGGCCCAGACTGAACTGCTTGACGAACGCCTTGGTGGCGCCGTACACGTTGCCGCCGGCATAGGGCCAGTTGGCGGCGGTGGAACCGATGTTGATCACGTGGCCGACGTTGCGCTCGACCATGGCGGGCAGCAGCGCGCGTGTCATGTTCACCAGCCCTTTGGCGTTGGTGTCGATCATGGTTTCCCAGTCATCGGCGTTGGCCTTGTGCGCCGGCTCCAGCCCCAGCGCCAGCCCGGCGTTGTTCACCAGCACGTCGATCTGGCGCAGCTCGGCCGGCAGCGCTTCTATCACCTGCTGAATGGCGGCGCGGTTGCACACGTCGAGCCGCACGATGTGCAGCGCTTCCCCCAATTCTTCCTGCAGCGCTTCGAGACGCTCAAGGCGGCGCCCGGCGGCGATCACCTGGTGGCCTTCACGGATAAAACGGCGTGCGATCGCCTCGCCGAAACCGGAGGTGGCGCCGGTAACAAATATAATCATGTTGCTGTTCCTCAACTGTTTTTACCCTACATGCTTCTATCATTAGCACAAACCCGCAGGCAGTGGCAGCGGTTATCACGGCGGAAAGGAAAAAAGGT
Organism: Serratia sp. CY52157; assembly: GCF_052168495.1. Lineage (NCBI taxonomy): Bacteria > Pseudomonadati > Pseudomonadota > Gammaproteobacteria > Enterobacterales > Yersiniaceae > Serratia > Serratia sp. CY52157. The sequence goes on from NZ_JBJNMO010000001.1 coordinate 629,898, forward strand.
CACACCGGGCCAGCGGCCCGATGCTGATTAGCGCTGAGGCGGCAGGTGGTAGACCACGGCGTCATACTTGATGTTTTCACGCTTGCCGGCCAGCACGCCGCCCAGCGACTCGACGAGGCGGCGGCTGGCGGTATTCTGCTCGGCCACCGGGTAGAGAAAGTGCGGCGGCTGAAAGCGCTCGCTGGCCCAGCGCGCGATGCCCTGCACGATTTCGCGGCCGTAGCCCTGGCCATGCAGGCTCTCTTTCACCCAGATGCCCAGCTCCGGGGTGGGGCTGCGCAGGTTGTGCGCGCCGCCGACGCCGACGAACTGCCGGTCTTCGCGCCGGCGGGCGACGAAGATCACTTCTTCGCCTTCGCGCATCAGCGGCAGCCAGCTTTGCCAAACGTTGGCGAAATCTTCCGGCGACGCCTCCGGCTCAAAGGTCATAAAGCGCGTCAGCGTGGGGGTGATCGCCTGGTAAACATCGTCGGCGTCTGCTGCGGTAAAGGGGGCAATCAACAAACGGTCGGTGTCAACGCGGCACTGAGAAAGGTCATTGTGATTCATTTTATTTCCTCGCTTTTCAGGCCATAACGGCAAAAAATCCGCGCACATAAATCGGGGCGGATCGTCGATATTACGCGTATTGGCGTCAGAAGCGACTTATTTTTCGCCGCTGCGGCGGCGCGGAGGAACGGTTTTATGTGACGTCGTCACGTTGGCGGGAAAGGCGGCGGGCACGGTTAACCGCGCCCGCCGTTGAGGGTCAGAACTTCACCGAACCTTGCAGATAGATCGTGCGCGGCTGGCCGATGTACAGACCTTTGTTGTTGTCATCATAGGCGCGGGTGAAATACTCGTGGTTGAACAGGTTTTTCACGCCGACGCCCAGATTCAGGCCGGCCATTTCCGGGCCGAAATCATAGGCGGCGCGCACGCCCCACAGCATATAGCCGGGAATGCGGCCGGTGCTGCCGTCGGCGCTTTCCGCCACGGTGTTGGCGTTGTCGGCGAACTGGCTGGATTGGAACTCGCCGTTAAGGTTAAACGCCCAGTTGCCCGGTGTGTAGTCCAGCCCCAGGGTGCCTTTATGCTTCGGCGAGAACGGCACCTGGTTGCCCTTGTAGCCGCCGTCTTCGCGGATGGTGGCGTTGACGTAGGCGTAGCTGGCGTAGGCGGTCAGGTCGTCCAGTTTCGGCGTCAGCTGCGACAGATCGTAACGCAGACTGCCTTCCAGCCCGGCGTGGCGGGTTTTGCCGCGCGCGGTCACGCTGTCGGTCACCTGGTTGGAATCGTACTGGTTGTTGAAGTTGATCAGGAACAGCCCGATCTCGCCGGTCAGCGCATCACCGGCGTAGCGGGTGCCCAGTTCCCAGGTGCGCGCCTTCTCCGGTTCAATCTTGCCGCTGTCGACTGCCTTGCCCATCTGGCTGTATTGCACGGTGCCGAAGGAGCCTTCGGTGTTGGCGTACAGGTTCCAGTATTCGTTCAGGTGATACATCACGTTCAACGCCGGCAGCGGCGCGTTATAGCTGACGTCGAGGCGGTTGTTCTTGATGTAGTTGTTCTGATACGACTTGATGTACTCGTAGCGCATGCCCGGCGTGATGGTCCAGTCGCCGATGTCGATGCGATCGTCGAGATAGAAGGCGTGCGCCTCGGTGCCGGACTGGGTGTCGCGATCGTACGGGCTGGCGGTGGACGGCAGCCTGCCGGTGCTGGCCTTGCTGGTGTAGCGCAGCTCATGGGTGGATTCACTGACGTAACGGTAGCCGACGCCGACCTCATGGGCGGAATCTCCCCAGCGGAAACTCTGGCTGTAGCGCGGTTCTACGCCGCGCACCCAGTATTCGCGCGGCGACAGCGTCAGGTTCTTGCCCTGATCCAGATAGCCGCTGCGCAGGGTGTAGGTGTAGAAGCTCTGCACGTCGAACTTGTGCTGCTGATCAGGCTGATATTGGTAGCCGAAGTTCGCCAACTGGCGGCGGCCCCAGAACTTGTCGTACGGGCGCGTAGACTGGAACGGGTTGGCGTTGTAGTCCGCCCGGCTCAGGCCGCCCGGCATGTTCGCTTCGCCTTCGTAGTATTGCAGCAGGCTGTTGAAGGTGTGCACCTCGTTCGGGGCGTAGCGGCTTTTCAGCATCACGTCGTCTATCTTGGTTGCGCTGTGCTCGCGCCAGTCGCTGCCGCGGGTGCCGGAGTAAAGCAGCGCCGCGCCGAAGCCGTTGTCGGCGGTGCCGCCGATCATCAGGTTGCCGGTGCCTTTCGGGTGATCCTGGCGCGAGGTCGGGCTGAGCTGCCCCTGCATGCCGGCCTCCAGGCCGAAGGTTTTCGGGATGGCGCGGGTAACGAAGTTGACGACGCCGCCGACGCTCTGCGGCCCATAGCGCACCGCGCCGCCGCCGCGCACCACGTCAATCGCATCCATATTGCCGAGCGAGACCGGCGCCAGCGACAGCTGCGGCTGGCCGTAAGGGGCGAAGGGCACCGGGATGCCGTCCATCAGCACGGTGGAGCGGCTGGCGAGGCGCGGGTTGAGGCCGCGTATGCCGAAGTTCAGCGCCATATCGTGGCTGCCGGTGCCGTTGTTTTCCGGGGCCACCACGCCCGGCACGCGGTTCAACGCTTCACGCACGGTGGTGGTGCCGGTTTTGACGAAGTCTTCGCGGCGCACTACGTCGCGCGCGCCGGGGTGTTCGAACACGTCTGCCTGACGGCCTTCCGCCAGCCAGTCGCCGACCACGGTGATGTCCTCTTCTTTCTGCGGCTGCGGCAGTTTGGCCAGCGTGTAGCCGTTGTTGCCGAGCGCTTTAGCCTGCAGGCCGCTGCCCGCCAGTAGGGCGTTCAGGCCGTCATCGACGCCGTAGCTGCCGCTCAGGCCCGGCGAACGTTTACCGGCGGTCAGTGCGCCGTCCACCGAGAGCGCGATGCCGGCGCGCGCGGCGAAAGCGTTCAGCGCGCCGTCCAGCTCACCGGCCGGAATGTGATAGGCGGCAGCGGCGCTGGCGGCGCTCGCCATCTGCGGTGCAGCGAAGACCAGGCCAATGGCCACGGCCAGCGGCGTGGCCCGTTTTCCCCAAAGCGAAGCCGGAGCGACCTTTCCCCAAGCGTTGTTCATACCTTCTCCTGAATCATTTTTTATTTATTGCTGCAGTGTTTTCCTGGGAGTCGGATGAGCAAAGCAAAAGGGACAATCAAGAATGCGATTTTTTATCATTTTCATTTAAAAAATTCAGGCGGGGACGATTTGCAACCAATAGCGGGTAAAGCTTTGCAGGCGTACCGGCAGCGTCTGGCTGAGCAGGGCGAGGGCGCGATCGGTATCGTTGAGCGGGAAACTGCCGCTGACGCGCAGGCCGGCAACGGCCGGATCGCAGCTCAGGTGGCCGCGCCGATAGCGCGCCAGTTCGGCGATCACCCGGTCCAGCTGCCACTGGCTGACGCTCAGCACCCCGTGCAGCCAGCCGTCTTCCGCCGTAGCCGGTTGCTTATCGCTGAAGGCCGCCGCGCTGAAGCTTATCTGTTCGCCGGCGTTCACCCGGCGCTTTTGTTGCGCGTCTTGCGCCAGCTGCGCTTCGACTGCATGCTCCAGCACCGTCAGGCGCGTTTCGCCGCCGCTCTCGCGCACCAAAAAACGGGTGCCGAGCGCGCGCATCGCCCCTTGCGGGCTCTGCACCCACAGCGGCCGGGCATCGCGTCCGGTAACCAGGCTGATTTCCCCGGCGTGCAAGCGGATAAGCCGTTGGCGATCGTCGTAATGCACGTCCACCGCGCTGGCGGTGTTCAGCACCAGCTGGGTGCCGTCGCTTAACACAATGGGTTTGATTTCGCCGGTGGCGGTGCGGTAGTCGGCGCGCAGCTCCTGGCCGAGCGGCGACCGGTAGAAGAAGCCGCCGCCGCCCACGCCGAGCAACAGCAGCAGGCTTTTCAGCAGGGTGCGGCGATCGATCGCCGATTGACGGCCGGCGCGATCGAGCGCGCGATAGCTGAATTTGCCCGGCACGCCCTGCAGCTGGCTCTGCAACGCTTCGACGCGCTGCCAGGCCCAGCGGTGATCGTCATGCTGCTGGTGCCAGGCTTGCCACTGTTGGCGCTGGCGTTCGGTGACGTGCTCGTCGCACAGCAGGGCATACCAGTGTGCGGCCATTTTCAGCGCCTGGCGCTGCTCGGGGGTGATGGCGTTGCTCATGAATAAACGTCGTTTTCGAGGCTGAACAGCAGGCAATGCTCGGTGGCTTTGGCCATGTATTTTTTAACCGAACTGACCGACACGCCGAGGCGCGCGGCGATGTCCGCATAGCCCAGGCCTTCGAGCTGCGACAACAGAAAGGCCTGTTTTACCTTCGGCCCCAGGCCGTCGAGCATGGCGTCGATCTGCTGCAGGCTTTCCAGCAGGCTCTGGCGCTGCTCCGGCGACGGGGCGTAGCCTTCCGGGATCAGCGCCAGCATCTCAAGATAGGCGCGCTCCAGCGTTCTGCGGCGGAACAGATCGACCATCACCCGCTTGGCGACGGTGACCAGAAAATCTTTCGGTTCGCGCAGGGTCGCCGCGGCGTCGCTTTTCAGCAGGCGCATAAAGGTGTCCTGCGCCACATCGTCCGCGTCGAAAGCGCAGCCCAGCCGCCGACGCAACCATCCCTGCAACCAGGCGTGGTGGGTGGCGTAAAGGCGCGACAGCGCGGCGTGCGGGGCAGAGGCGGTGGCGGACATGGTTTTCGCATTGCTGGTCAAAAAGATGCGCGGATGATAATTGAGAATAGTTATCGTTTCAAGTTTGGCCGTTGCCTCCAGGCTGGGGTTCCGCCCCCGGAAGCGGCGTTGAAATAAAGCGGACGGTCGTAAAGAGCGTCGTTTGCCCATTAAAGGTGCAGCGGCGCGGTGTTATTTCGGCAAGCAAACGGTTGCTATTTATCCGCCGTCGAAGACTGAGCGTGGGTCTTATTCTCTTTCGCCGGTCTATGCTTTTAGGTTAATTACTAATTAATTGTTTTTATTTAAAAATGTATTTTATCGCCGCCTGTTGGCATACGGCTTGCTATGCTTAAGCCGGTCTTTGCGTTTGGGCAAAAAAGCCTTGTTTCATCGGCGCAGGTTATTTCGCGGGTGAGCTTGGTCGGTCGTCACAAGGAAGAAAATAATGGCACTGCAATTCACCACGGCTATTCGTGGCAATTTTTTTGATATCGCAGCCTGTGTGGAGTCGCCGCAACAGCTCGAAGAACGCCTGCGGCATGTTCCCGACGGTTTGCTGCTGCTGAACGACGGCGTCATCGTCTGGTTCGGCAGCTGGCGGCAGGGCGAGGCGCTGCTGCCGCCGGGCTTCGCGGTCACGGAGTATCGCGACAAGCTGATCGTGCCGGGTTTTATCGATACCCATATCCACTATCCGCAAACCGAAATGATTGGCGCCTATGGCGATCAACTGCTGGACTGGTTAAACAATTACACCTTCCCGACCGAAAGCCGTTACGACTGTGAGCAGCACACCGACGCGATGTCGGCTTTCTTTCTGCAGCAGTTGCTGAGTAACGGCACCACCACCGCGCTGGTGTTCGGCACCGTGCATCCACAGTCGGTCGATGCGCTGTTCAGCCAGGCGGCAGCGCTGAACATGCGCCTGATCGCCGGCAAGGTCATGATGGATCGCCATGCGCCGGAGGCGCTGCTGGAAACGCCGGAGCAGAGTTATCGCCAGACGCGCGAACTGATCGAACGCTGGCACGGCAAAGGCCGCCTCGGTTACGCCATTACGCCGCGCTTTGCGCCCACCAGTACGCCGGCGCTGCTGGCGCAGGTGCAGCGGCTACGTGAAGAATATCCCGACGTTTGGCTGCAGACGCACCTGAGCGAGAACCCGCAGGAAGTGGCCTGGGTAAAAGCGCTGTTCCCGCAACACCGCAGCTATCTGGATGTTTACCACCGCTACGGCATGACCGGCGATAAAAGCGTATTCGCCCATTGCCTGCATCTGGAGGAGCAGGAGTGGGATTGCCTGTGCGATACCCGCTCGGCGATCGCCTTTTGTCCCACCTCCAACCTGTTTCTCGGCAGCGGGCTGTTTGACCTGCAGCAGGCCTGGCGCAAGCGGGTGAAGCTCGGCATCGGCACCGACGTGGGGGCCGGCACCACCTTCAATATGCTGCGCACGTTAGGCGAGGCGTACAAGGTCGGCCAGCTGCAGCATTACCGGCTCTCGGCCGTAGAAGCGTTCTATCATGCCACCCTGGGCGGCGCGCGCGCGCTGGCGCTGGACGACAAAATCGGCAACTTCAACGTCGGCAAAGAGGCGGATTTCGTGGTGCTCGATCCGGCGGTCACGCCGCTGCAGCAGCTGCGTCACGCCAACAGCGCCACGCTGATGGAGCAAGGGTTTGTGCTGATGACCCTGGGGGACGATCGCAACATTTATCGCACCTATGTGGACGGTAAGGTGGTTTATCAGGCGCCGCGCTGACGCAGCCGCGCCTGCAGCCAAACGCTGAGCGGCGCGACGGCGACGGCGCTCAGTGCGCATAACCACAGCAGGCGTTGCAAACTGCGCGGGGTGAGGCCGCCGCTCAGCAGCGCGGAAGAGAGCAAGAAGGCCACCGTGGCGCTCAGGTGTATCAGGGCGGTTTGCAGCGTGCCGAAGGCGGCGCGTTGCCGATTGTCCGGCCAGCGCATGCTCAGGGAAGAGATCGCCACCAGCCGCGCGTAGGCCGCCGCGAGAAACGTCACCATAAACAGTTCAGCGCGATCGCCACCGCGCGCCGCCAGCCACAGGCTGCCCAGCAGCAACAGCGTGGCGCTCACCGTCAGCGTCACGGCGCCAACGCGTTGCAACCAGCGGCCCGCCAGCACGGTCGCCAGATAGCCGGCCACGCCGCCGATGAGAAACAGCCAGGACAAATGCGCGTCTGCCACCTGTAACCGCTGGGTGAGCAGCGGCGCCAGCACCGGGATCAGCAGCATCGGGCTGAACTGCGTCAGACCGGCGGCGGAGGCGAACAGCAACAGCCGGCGATCGAGCGTGACGGGCGCGGCAGCCTGTGGCTGCGGCGCATCCCTGGGAACGAACAGCGCCACCAACACCGCCGCCAGCAGACACAGCCCGCCGATAGTCACCAGCGCGGCGCGCCAGCTTGCCACCTCGCACAGGTACAGCATGCCCGGCATGCCGACGATGCTCACCAGCGAAAAAGACGCGATCACCGTCGCCAACATTCGGCCGTGCAGCGCGGCCGGCGCGGCGTTGAGCAGCAGTCCGATCCCCACGCCCATCGTGGTGCCGCCCAGCAGACCGGCCAGCAGCCGCAGCGCCAACAGCCAATAAAACTGCTGGGTTGCGGCGATCAGTAAGGTCGTCACCCCCAGCAGCGCGACATTGAGCAGCAGAAAACGCCGCTTTTCAACGCCGCCGATCCAATAGAACGCGCCGATGCCGGAAATCACCGCCGCCAGCGTATAGGCCGCGCTGACATATCCGGCGTAGCTGACGGGCACGGAAAAGTCGGCGGCCATATAGAGAAATATCGGGTTGAACACCATGTATTCCAGGGCATTGGTGAATTGAATAAAGGCGATGACCAGCGCTATCGCCGTCAGCTTTCTCGTGGGTGTCATAAGCATCCATCGGTTGCAGAATCAGGCCGGCAGTGTAGCGCGTGGCGTTGCGCGGGATTAGGTGGTAGAAATGGCATGGTTTGTTATCAAATGTGGGATAATCATGCGCGCCAAATTGGATTTAAACCTGTTACGCATTTTCGTGGCGGTGGTGGAGCAAGGCAGCTTCGTCGGGGCCGCTCGGGCGCTGGCGATGCCGACCTCCAACGTCAGCCGCGCTATCTCGCAGCTGGAGCGCCAGCTCGACCAGCGCTTAATCGAGCGCAGCACCCGCTCAATGCGGCTGACGCCGAACGGCCAACTGTTGCATGAGCGGGCTCAGCCGTTGCTGGCGTCGCTCGATCACACCGCGCAAACGCTCAGCGAACGGCAGCAACAGCTGCGCGGGCCGCTGCGCCTGTGCGTGCCGAATGAAGTGGGGCCATATCTGTTGGGCGATCCGTTGGCGGCCTTCGCCCTGCAGCATCCGCAGATCGAAATCAGCTGCGTCACCAATCTGGCGGGCATGGCGTCGCTGCTTGACGATGTCGATCTGGCGGTCATGGTCAGCCGGGGCCTGTTGGACGACAGCGACTATGTCGCGCAGCCGCTGGCGACCTTTCCCTGCATTGTGGTGGCTGCGCCGGCGCTGGTGGCGCAGTGGCCGCCGACGTTGGAGATTGAGCAATTCACGCAATTGCCCTGTATCAGTACGGTGGATGCGCTGAAGGGCATGCCGTGGCAATTCGTCCGCCCGGACGGCAAGTTCGTTACCGTCCCGGTCAATGCGCGCTATCGCGTCAATAGCGGGGAGATGACGCTGAAGGCGGCCTTGGCCGGCGTGGGGTTCGCCATACTCTCCGAGCTCGGCTGCCGGCCGTTTCTGGCCGACGGACGTTTGGTTGAAATACCGCTGGCCTTGCCGCCGGCGCCGCTGCAGCTGTATGCCGTTTATCCCGGCCGCCGCTATCTGCCGGCCAAAACGCGCGCGCTGCTGACCTTTCTGATACAGCAGATCGGCGAGGCGGCTCACTTCTAATCACTTGTTTTTGCTCAAACTGCCAACTGCGCCTAAGCTAGGAGGTGACTCAGAGGGAGCCATTCCCCGAGACCTTATTCCGTGAACATGGAGGAGTTTCGATTTGATGCGTTTATCCACATTGGTGCTGGCGATCGGCATGGCGCTGGGCTCGCAGGCACAGGCAGCAGAAACCCAACCTCACGCCGACCATAGCGCGCTGCCCAGCGGCCAGGCGAAGGAGGCTACCGTGACCGGTGAAGCCAATCAGCACGACAAGCAAAAGACCCAAAATCCGTTCTTCTATCAAAGCCGTCTGCCGTTCCAGGCGCCGCCGTTCAACCTGATCAAGGAAAGCGACTACGCCCCGGCGATCGAAGCGGGCATCAAGCAAAAGCGGGAAGAGGTGGAGAAGATCGCCAACAACCCGGCCAAGCCTAACTTTAAAAATACCTTCGTGGCGCTGGAGCAGGCCGGTTCGCTGCTGACGCGGGTGATGAACGTGTTCGGCGCCATGACCTCGGCCAATACCAGCGATGCGCTGCAGAAGCTGGATGAAGAAACCTCGCCGAAGCTGGCGGCGCTGAACGACGACATCATGCTCAACGGCAAGCTGTTCGCGCGCATCAAGGCCATCTATCAAGATCGCGATGCGCTGAAGCTGGATCCGGAGTCGCGTCGGCTGGTGGAAGTCACCTATAAGAACTTCGAGCTGGCGGGCGCCAACCTGTCGGACGCCGACAAGGCCAAGCTGAAAGCGCTGAACCAGGAAGCGGCGACGCTGAGCACCCAGTTCACCAACAAACTGCTGGCGGCGAGCAAAAACGGCGCGCTGGCGATAACCGACCAGGCGAAGCTGGACGGTCTGTCCGAAGGTGAGCTGGCCGCGGCAGCGCAGGCGGCCGCCGAGCGCAAGCTGGAGAAACAGTGGCTGTTGGTGCTGCAGAACACCACCCAGCAGCCGCTGCTGCAGAGCCTGAAAGATCGCGATACCCGTAAAGCGCTGTTCGACGCCTCCTGGACGCGGGCGGAGAAAGGCGACGGCAACGATACCCGCCAGACCATTTCCCGACTGGCCAAGGTGCGCGCCGAGCAGGCCAAGCTGCTGGGCTACCAGAACTATGCCGCCTGGAAACTGCAAAACCAGATGGCCAAGACGCCGGATGCCGCGCTGAGCTTTATGCGTAACATCGTGCCGGCGGCCACCGCGCGGGCCGAACGTGAAGCCAAAGACATTCAGGCGGTGATCGACCAGCAGAAAGGCGATTTCAAGGTGCAGGCCTGGGACTGGCAGTTCTACGCCGAACAGGTGCGCAAGGCCAAGTACGATCTGGACGAGTCGCAGATCAAACCTTACTTCGAGCTGAACAACGTGCTGAACAACGGCGTGTTCTACGCCGCCAACCTGCTGTACGGCATCAGCTTCAAAGAGCGCAAGGACATTCCGGTCTACCAGCCGGACGTCAAGGTGTATGAAGTGTTCGACAAGGACGGCAAATCGCTGGCGCTGTTCTATACCGACTACTTCAAGCGCGACAACAAGGGCGGCGGCGCCTGGATGAGCAACTTCGTCGATCAGTCGAAGCTCAATGGCACCAAGCCGGTGATCTACAACGTCGCCAACTTCACCAAACCGGCGCCGGGGCAGCCGGCGCTGCTGTCGTATGACGACGTGATCACCATGTTCCACGAGTTCGGCCACGCGCTGCACGGCATGTTCGCCGATCAGGAATACCCGAGCCTGTCGGGTACCAACACCGCGCGCGACTTCGTCGAGTTCCCGTCGCAGTTCAACGAGCACTGGGTCAGCGATCCGAAAGTGTTCAGCCACTTCGCCAAGCACTACCAGACCGGTGAGGCGATGCCGCAGGAACTGGTCGACAAGATCAAGAAGGCCGACAAGTTCAACAAGGGCTACAGCATGACCGAGCTGCTGTCCGCCGCGCTGCTGGATATGCACTGGCACATGCTGACCGCCGATCAGCCGCAGCAGGACGTGGACAAGTTCGAGGCCGAGTCGCTGCAAAAAGACAAGGTGGATCTCAGCTACGTGCCGCCGCGTTACCGTTCCAGCTACTTCCAGCACATCTGGGGTAACGGCTACGCCGCGGGCTACTATGCCTATCTGTGGACGGAAATGCTGGCGGACGACGCCTTCCAGTGGTTCACCGAACACGGCGGCCTGACCGCCGAAAACGGCCAGCGCTTCCGCGACATGATCCTGTCGCGCGGCAACAGCCAGGATCTGGAGAAGCTGTACATCGACTGGCGCGGCAAAGAGCCGAGCATCGAGCCGATGCTGATCAACCGCGGGCTGAAGGACGAGTAAGTTCGGCCATTCCCGGTAAGCAAACAGAAGGGCGCATTATGCGCCCTTCGTCTTTTGAGGCTTGGCCGACGCTCAGCGGTTCACCACCAGCTCGGAGAAGTTGGGCTGCGATGTGATGTCGCTGAGCGTCACGACAACGCTGAATATGAAACCGCAGGCACAAGATGGCGAGGCTGCGCACTGAGCCGCCTCAGGCTTGGCGCAGGAACGCCACCAGCCGCTGCGCCGGCAGCGGCAGCTGCGCCAGGTCACGCACCGCGATCGACAGGCGCCGGGTCGCCCACTCGTCTGTCAACGTCAGTGCGCTGTGCCGAATTTGCGGATGGCGTTGGGCGCTCTCTTCCGGCACCACTGCCAGCCCGGCGCCGCGCAGCACCATGCGGCAGATGGCGTCGAAATGAGCCGCGCGCGCCCGCAATCGCATCGGGCCGCCGCTGCGTATCGCCAGCTGTTCCAGATGCTGTTGCAGCGCACTCTCTTCCGGCAGGCCGATAAACTCGAAAGGCAGGGCGTCCGCAAAGCTGAGCGTGCGGCGACCGCTGAGCGCATGCCCCGGCGGCAGCGCCAGCACCAGGCGATCCTGGCGAAAAGGGTAGCTTGTCAGCCCGCGCAGATCGGCGTGATCCGCCACGATGCCGATATCCGCCGCCTGTTCAGCGATCGCCTGCGCGATGGCCGGGCTGGGCAGCTCCTCCAGTACGATATCGGTATGCGGGTGCAGCACCAGAAAATCCGCCAACAGCTCCGGCAGAAAAGCGTCGGCGGCGACGGTATTGGCGACGATGCGCAGCCGGCTGCGCTGGCCCGGCGCGAACTCGGCCAGGTCGCCGCGCAACCGCTCACGCTGCTGCAATAGCACTCGCGCGTGATGCAACAGGCGCTCACCGGCGGGCGTCGCCTGGACGCCGCGCGGATTGCGCGTCAGCAGCGCTACGCCGGCCTGTTGCTCCAGCCCGCGCATGCGAGCGCTGGCGGCGGCCAGCGACAGCCCGACGCGCTCGGCGCCGGCGGTGATGCTGCCGGTCTCGAGCACCGCCGCCAACAGTCGCAGATCGATAAAGTCAAAATGCATGCGTTTTCCCTCTGTCTTTGCCGCAGGCAGGCTCTGCCATTGCCGCATTGTGCCGCGCCATACCGCCGGCCACAATCGAGCCGTTGATTCGCCATAAGGATAGACGCATGTCGCTGACGCTACTTGAGATTATCGCCCTGACGGGCATTTTTACGCTGGCCGGCACGGTCAAAGGAGCGATCGGTCTGGGGCTGCCGACCGTGTCGATGGGGTTGCTCAGCCTGATGATGCCGCCGGGTCAGGCCGCCGCGTTGCTGTTGCTGCCTTCGCTGATCACCAACCTGTGGCAGTTGCTGCGCGGGGCGCGGCTGGGGGCGCTGTGCCGCCGGCTCTGGCCGATGATGCTGTGCGTCACGCTGGGCACGTTGTTGAGCGCGGGGGCGCTCACTGCCGGCGACGGCCGCCTGGCGCCGCTGGCGCTGGGCGTGTGTCTGATCGGTTATGCGCTGCTGGGTTTTACCCGTTTCGACTGGCGCGTTTCCGCTGTGGCGGAACCCTGGTTGGGGCCGCTGTGCGGCCTGGTGACCGGTGCGCTGACCGGCGCCACCGGAGTGTTCGTCATTCCGGCGGTGCCTTACCTGAATGCGTTGGGCCTGGCGCGCGACGATCTGGTGCAGGCGCTGGGGCTGTCGTTCAGCGTCTCGACGCTGGCGCTGGCCGCCGGCTTAGCCTGGCATCAGGCGCTGCCCGCCACGCTGCTCGGCGGTTCGCTGTTGGCGCTGTTGCCTGCGTTGGGCGGCATGTGGCTGGGGGAGAGGGTGCGTCGTCATTGTCGCCCGCAGCTGTTCCGCCGCCTCTTCTTTATTGGATTATTAATCTTGGGCGTTGAGATTATTTGGCGATTCAATTAATTGAATCGATAGTACCTACGTGTAATCAGGTTCGGTATATTATTCTCGGTTTTATTCTAATATGATTGTTTTCAATGTTTAAAATGGGCTTTTTTATTGGATTTTTTATGAAATACAGAGTAGTTATGTATTATTAGTGTATTTTACTTTTTCAACTATAACCCTTTAAAAATGGGATAACCCCAGTGAATGCATAGGGGAACATTGATGAAGGAAATTTTAAGCAGCCAATTCGATGCGATGTCGGGTGGATGGCAGGATCGAGATGGGAGTGGAAAAAGAGCGTCTGATAACGGTGATGGGGTATATGATGAATAGATATGTTGTTTTTATAAAGAGTGATGAATCAAAAGTGCTAAGAAAGGAAATGGTTACACGAGAAATAATTAAAGACATGAAGCAGAAGGGGTTTAGAAAGCATCATATCGAAGTAGAGGCTGATAACGAAAGCGATGCCATTAAAAAATTAAATAAGAACAGCAATGATTATTTGGATTCATTGAGAAATTTTTCAGGTGATTTATTGTTCTGTTCTATTTGTGTCATTGTTATGACGATAGTCTATTTTGCCACGATGAAAATGAGTTAGAAGTAGATACTGTAGAGTTTAAAGAATAAAAAGGCTTGTCGAACTGGATCTCTCTGATTTTTTTCTGGATATGATACTGCCATTGGGTGAAACATACGTTCGTAAAATTTATTGGCGCCAGGTTCACTCAGAAGATTTAAAGGTGTTTATTGTAATGGTTTCATATCCTCTCACCAAAATTAACTGACCTTCTGCTTATTTTATTGTCAATACAGTAGCCTGTGAATTTGAATGTTAGCTATCACTAAGGGACGCTGCTCATGTTTCGCCAGGAAGCGATCGATAATCAGAAAATGAAATGGCGTGGCAGGGCGCTTCTGCTACCCGGTATTCCCGTTTGGGGCACGACAGGGTTCTGCCTGTTTTTCTTCATCGCCTTTCTCACCTTCGCGATCGCCGGTACCTATACCCGGCGGGTCAACGTGACCGGCGAGATCAGCACTTATCCGCGCGCCGCCAACGTTTATTCCGCCGTCCAGGGGATAGTGGTCAAGCAATTCGTCACCGAAGGGCAGGTGATTGCCGCTGGTGCCCCCATTTACCAGATCGACGTCAGCAAGAGTACCCGTAGCGGTGTGATCAGCGACAACCAGCGGCGGGATATCGATGGCCAGCTGGCACGCATTGCGCAAATCATCAACCGACTGGAAAGCAGCAAGCAGGCCACGCTTATCATGCTGGAACAACAGAAGGCGCAATACACCGCCGCATTCACCCGTTCCACCGATATCCTCAAACGCGCCCAGGAAGGGATTCGTATCATGAAGGAAAACATGGAGAACTACCGGCACTATCAGACCAAGGGGCTGATCAATAAGGATCAGCTCACCAACCAGGTGGCGCTGTATTACCAGCAGCAGAACAACCTGCTGGGCCTGTCCGGCCAGAACGAACAGAATGCGCTGCAGATCACCGCGCTGGAAAGCCAGATCCATATCCAGGCTGCCGAATTCGACAACCAGATTTACCAGATGGAGCTGCAGCGCTACGAGCTGCAAAAGGAGCGGCAAAACATAGATGCCACTGGCGATATTATCGTTCGCGCGCTGGCCGGCGGCCGTATCGATTCGCTGAGCGTCACGGTTGGCCAAATGGTCAACGTCGGCGACAGTCTGCTGCAGATTATCCCGCAAAACATCGATCGCTATGCCCTGGTACTGTGGGTGCCCAACGACGCTATCCCCTACATCGTCGCCGGCGATAAGGTCAATGTGCGCTATGACGCTTTTCCGGCGGAGAAATTTGGCCAGTTTGCCGGTACGGTGGCCGTCATCTCCAAAGCCCCGGCCTCGCCGCAGGAAATGCTGACCTATCAGGGAGCGCCCAAAGCGGCGCTGACCGCCGCCGTGCCGTACTACAAGGTGATCGTCATGCCGGAGAAACAGGCCGTTGCCTATGACGGTAAACGCCTGAGCCTGGAAAACGGCATGAAAGCGCAAAGCACCCTGTTTCTGGAAAAAAGGAAGATTTATCAATGGATGCTGTCGCCGTTCTACGACATGAAACACAGCGCGACGGGGCCAGTCAATGAGTAGGACCTCATTCAAACAACGGGTCAGCCAACTGGATCTGCGGTTGCGCCACCGGGTTTCGATGGTGCACCAGACCGAGTCGTCGGAATGCGGGCTGGCCTGTCTGGCGATGATCTGCGGTTATTACGGCAAAAATATCGACCTGATCGCGCTGCGCCGGCAGTTCAACCTGTCAACCCGCGGTGCAACGCTGGTTGGACTGACCGGTATCGCCGAGCAATTGGGGTTGAGCACCCGTCCCCTGTCTCTGGATCTGGACGAACTCGGCGCGCTAAAACTGCCCTGCATTCTGCACTGGGAATTCAACCATTTTGTGGTGCTGGTCAGCGTCAAAGGCCACCGCGCAGTGCTGCATGATCCGGCGCGCGGGCGCCGGGCCGTCAGCCTGACGGAACTGTCGCACAGTTTCACCGGCGTAGCGCTTGAGGCCTGGCCCGGCAGCGAATTCACCGCCGACAGCGTCCGCCATCGCATTCATCTTCGCACGCTGATCGGCAGCGTGCATGGCCTCAAGGGGGCGCTCGGCAAAATCTTTTGCCTGTCTCTGGTATTCGAAACCATCAACCTGGTGATGCCCATCGGCACGCAGCTGGTGATGGATCACGCTATTCCTGCCGGAGATCGTGGGTTACTGTCGCTCATTTGCGCCGGATTGATGCTGTTTATCTTGTTGCGGGCTGCCATCGGCATGGTGCGGGCATGGTCAGGATTGGTCATGGCGACGCTTATCAACGTTCAGTGGCAGTCCGGGTTGTTCACCCATCTGCTGCGCCTGCCGCTCGGTTACTTTGAACGTCGTAAGCTGGGGGACATTCAGTCACGTTTCGGTTCACTGGATACGCTGCGCAGCACTTTCACCACCAGCATCGTCGGCGCCATCATGGACGGCATCATGGTGATCGGTGTGCTGGTGATGATGGCGCTGTATGGCGGCTGGCTGACCTGGGTAGTGCTCACTTTCACTGCGCTTTATGTGTTGATGCGACTGCTGACCTACGGCTATTACCGTCAGCTGTCCGAGGAGGCGCTGGTGAGAGAGGCTCGGGCCGGCTCGTATTTTATGGAAACGCTGTACGGTATCGCTACCGTCAAAATGCAGGGCATGGCAGAACGCCGCATCGCTCACTGGCTAAACCTTGAAATCGACACCATCAACACGGGGATCCGCGTCACCCGAATGGACATGCTGTTTGGCGGGATCAACACCTTCATAGCGGCGTGTGACCAGATCGTCATTCTGTGGTTGGGAACCAGCCTGGTGATCGATAACCAGATGACCCTCGGCATGTTCGTGGCGTTCGGCGCCTTTCGGGGGCAGTTCTCCGACCGCATCGGGTCGCTGACGGAATTTTTGCTGCAGCTGCGCATGATGAGCCTGCATAACGAGCGCATTGCCGATATCGCCCTGCATCCGCGGGAGGAGCGTAAACCCGATCACCCTTACACGGCGGGCCTGCAACCTTTGGGATTGACGACCCATGCCCTGAGCTATCGTTACGACAGCCAGTCACCGGCTATCTTTGATGGCCTGGACATCAGCGTTGCGCCGGGCGAAAGCGTGGCCATCGTGGGCCCGTCCGGCGCCGGCAAAACCACGCTGATGAAGGTGTTGTGCGGACTGTTTACCCCGGCTGCAGGGCGGGTTGAGGTGAACGGCGTCGATATCCGGCAGCTCGGCATCAACAACTACCACAAAATGATTGCCTGCGTGATGCAGGACGACAAACTGTTCTCCGGCTCAATCCGCGAAAATATTTGCGGGTTCGCGGACAAGATGGATGATGCCTGGATGGAAGCCTGTGCCCGTGCCAGCTATCTGCATGAGGTGATCATGCGCATGCCGATGGGGTATGAAACCCCGATCGGCGAGTTGGGGGAAGGATTGTCCGGCGGGCAAAAACAACGGCTATTCATAGCCCGGGCAATCTACAAGAAACCGGCTATTTTGTTCCTGGATGAGGCCACCAGTGCACTGGATAAGGAGAGCGAAGCTGCCGTGAATCAGGCAATTAAGAGACTCAATATCACTAAGCTGATCATTGCCCACCGTGAAACGACCATTGCGTCGGCAGATCGGGTTATCCATATTGGATAAGGGGGGATATCACCTGCGCCACAAGCCACTTACATTGCTTTTCTCCCTAAAACCCAATAAGTGGCGATGGGGCAAGGCTATTTTTGCTGCTCGCTTCCGCTTTCAATTTACGGCGCGGCGCATTGCGCGATATTCTGGTTTTCTGATGGGCTAACGGCGGATGAGGGAACCATGACAGACAGCCAGGCATTTGAACAACAAAGCCTCGATAATCTGCTGAGCTATTGGCGGCGCCACCGCCGCCTGCCGGGCGCGCGTTATCCGGCCGGCCCGACCGACACCCTGTGCGACGTGCCGGGCGTCAGCGTCGGGCATCACACGCTGGCCGACGGCGAATGCCAGACCGGCGTCACCGCCATCGTGCCGCCGGGCGATCTGTTCAACCAGCCGCTGCCGTGCGGCAGCGCGGTGCTCAACGGCTTCGCCAAGCCGCTGGGGCTGGTGCAGCTGAACGAACTGGGGGTGCTGCAAACGCCGATCCTGCTGAGCAACACCTTCGCGGTCGGCACGCTGTTCAACGCCATGGTGCGGCGCAGCTGCCGGCGCTACCCGCAGATCGGCCGCGGCAGCGCCACCATCAACCCGCTGGTGCTGGAGTGCAACGACGGCTACCTCAACGATATTCAGGCGATGGCGGTGCGTGAGGAGCACGTCTTCAGCGCGCTGGATAACCATTCCACCCGCTTTGCGCGCGGCAGCGTCGGCGCCGGGCGCGGCATGAGCAGTTTCGGCTTGAAAGGGGGCATCGGCACCGCTTCGCGCTATTGCCCGGGGCTCGGCACCACGCTCGGCGTGCTGGTGCTGGCCAATTTCGGCACCCTCGACTCGCTGACGCTGAGCGGCGTGCGCGTCGGCCAGGCGCTGGGCAAGCTGTTGGCGGATCCGCCGCCGCAGGTGGACGCCGGTTCGGTCATCATCATCATCGCCTGCGATCGGGCGCTGGATAGCCGCCAGCTGAACCGCATCGCCCGCCGCGCGGGCGCGGGCCTGGGGCGGGTGGGCAGCCATTGGGGGCACGGCTCCGGCGACATCGCGCTGGCGTTTTCCACTCGGTTGCTGGGGGCGACGCTGCCGGACGAACGGCTGGAGCCGCTGTTCGCGGCGGCGGCGGACGCCACCGAATACGCGGTGCTGGATGCGTTGCTCAGCGCCGAAGGCGTCAGCGGCTTCGAGCAGCATGCGCGCGTGGCGCTGGGCCCGCTGCTCGATCGGCTGGCGGCAAATTAAATAACGGGAGCCTGATGTGAAAGTCTTTATCTCTGCGGATATCGAGGGGATCGCCGGCGTGATGCGGCCGGAGCAGTGCAACCCGGCCCACGCCGACTATGCGGCGGCGCGCGAGCTGATGGAGCAGGAGGTCAACGCCGCCATCGACGGCGCTTTTGCCGGCGGCGCCACCGAGGTGACGGTGGCCGACAGCCACGCGATGATGCAGAACCTGCGCGCCGACCGCATCGATGCGCGGGCGCGCCTGGTGCAGGGCAAACCGCGCGGGCTGTCGATGGTGGAAGGGCTGCAGCATCAACGTTACGACGGCCTGATGTTTATCGGTTATCACAGCGCCGCCGGCGAGCGTGGCGTGCTGGCGCATACCATCAACGGCCGGGCCTTTTATCGCGTCAGCCTGAACGGCGAGGCGGTAGGCGAAAGCGATCTGTATGCGGCGGCGGCGGCCGAGTTAAACGTGCCGCTGTGGCTGGTGAGCGGTGACGACGAGCTGCAACGCTGGATCGCTGAACGTTATCCGCAATCCGGCTATGTTTGCGTGAAACGCGCCCTCTCGCAAACCGCCGCCGAATCGCTCAGCCCACAGCGGGCGCGCGCCGAGATCCGCGAGCGCGCGATGCAACAGGTGCGCCAGGGCGCCAGACTGCCGGTGGAGCGCCGTTTTATGCCGCCTTACCGGCTGACGCTGATGGCGGCCAAACCGGTGCTGGCGGATCTGTTCAGCCTGGTGCCCGGCGTGGAGCGCCAGGATGCGCTCACCGTGGCCTTCGACAGCGACAACATGGCGGCGCAAATCCGCCTGCTCAGCGTCTTCTCCTATCTGGCGACGACGCAGAGCTGACCCCCGGTGCGGGTTCCCGCCCGCACCGCACGATTCTCCAATAGAAAATCCCTCTTCAACATTAAGCCTACTGGATAATAGGCTACGCTAATTATTGCTCTGTTGTGCTATGTCACCTGACCGGCGCGGCAAGCCATTCCCATAATTAGCGCTGTTTCGCCGAAGGCAGTGACGCCTCCGGTTTTTTTGGAGTCATGAGCAATGAGCATATCCCAAGTTCCGCTTTCGCGGCGGCGGTTTATCGTCGGCGCCGGGGCGTTGGTGATCGGCACCTATCTGCCGTCCACCGGTGCGCTGGCGCGCTCGAACGCCCCGGCCGCCGCCGGCGCGACGGCGTTTGACGCCAACGCCTTCGTCCAGATCGGCGCCGACGGCATCGTCACCGTCATCAGTAAACACACCGAAGTAGGCCAGGGGGTCTATACCGGCATGGCGACGCTGGTCGCCGAAGAGCTCGACGCCAACTGGGCACAGGTGCGGGTCGTGGCCGCGCCTGTGGACACCAATATCTACAAAAACCTGGCGTTCGGCTTCCAGGGCACCGGCGGATCCAGTTCGGTGGCCAACGCCTATGAACAGATGCGGCGCATGGGCGCCATGGCGCGCGCGCTGCTGGTGCAGGCTGCGGCACAGAGTTGGAAAACCTCCGCGCAGGAAATCACCGTGCAGGCGGGCAAGATCCGCCATGCCGCCAGCGGGCGCGAAGCGGGTTTCGGCGAGTTCGCCGAGTTGGCCGCCACGCTGCCGCCGCCCGATCCCGCCAGCCTGGCGCTGAAGGATCCGGCCAATTTCACCCTGATCGGCAAAACGCGCGGTCTGCACCGCGTCGATTCACTGGCGAAAACCAACGGCAGCGCGCAGTTCTCGCAGGATATCCACGAGCCGGACATGCTGACCGTCACCATCAAGAAACCGCCGCGCTTCGGCGGCAAGGTGGCGACGTTTGACGCCGACCGTGCGTTGGCGGTGCCGGGCGTGGTGGCGGTGAAACAGGTTGCCACCGGCGTGGCGGTTTACGCCAAAAATACCTGGGCGGCGATCCAGGGGCGGGATCGGCTTAGGGTCACTTGGGACGATGCGCAGGCGGAGCGACGCAACACCGAGGAGATCTACGCCGAATTCCGCCAGGTGGCGCAGAAAACCGGCGTAGTGGCGAAGAGTCTCGGTAAGCCGGACGAGGTGTTCGACAAGGCCGATAAGGTGATCGAGGCCGAATACACCTTCCCCTACGTCGCTCACGCGCCGATGGAGCCGCTGGACGGCTATCTGTTCTGGGACGGCGAAAGCGTCAAGGCGCGCTACGGCTGCCAAATCCAGACGCTCGACCACAAGCAGCTGTGCGATCTGTTCGAGCTGCCGCCGGAGAAGGTGCAGATTGAAACCATTCTGGCGGGCGGCAGCTTCGGCCGGCGTATCGATCTGGGCAACCCGACGCTGGGGCCGGATCTGGCGGCCGACATGGCGGCGGCGGCCAAGGGCATCGGCCCCGGCCACGGCGTGAAGGTGGTATGGACGCGCGAGGACGACATCCGCAACGGTTGGTATCGCCCGATGATCCTGCATCGCCTGCGCGGCGCCATTCGCGGCGGCAAGGTGGTGGGCTGGACCGATACCGTAGTCGGCCACTCCTGGACGCGCCACAGCGCGATGGATGCGCTGGTGGTCAACGGCCTCGATCAGATGATGGTCGAGGGCGCCAGCGAGGTGCCTTATACCTTTGAGGCCTTCCGCTGCGATGCGCATATCGTGCCCGGCAAGGTGCCGACCACCTCGCTGCGGTCGGTCGCCAGCACCCACACCGGCCACGCGGTGGAGAGCTTTATCGATCAACTGCTGCAGGAAACCGGGCAGGATCCGGTGGAAGGGCGGCTGGCGCTGATGGGCGACGCGCCGCGCGCGGCGGGCGTGCTGCGGGCGGTGGCCAAAGCCGCTGATTGGCAGGGCGCCAAGGTGGTGGACGGACGCGCGCGCGGCGTGGGCGTCGCCAAGGCGTTCGATACCTATGTGGCGCAGGTGGCCGAGGTATCGATCGGCGAAGGCGGTATCCCGAAAGTGCACAAGGTGTGGTGCGCGGTGGACTGCGGCGTGGCGGTGAACCCCGACGTGATCCGCGCGCAGATCGAAGGCGGCATCGGCTACGGCCTGAACCTGGCGCTGTACGGCAATATCACGCTGAAAGACGGCGTGGTCGAACAGTCCAACTTCAATAATTTCCGCCCGCTGCGCATCAATGAGATGCCGGAGGTTGAGGTGATCATCGTGCCTTCGACCGAGAAACCGACCGGCGTAGGCGAACTGGGGGTGCCGACCATCGCTCCGGCGGTCGGCAACGCGCTGGCGCTGCTCGGGCGGCCGCGCGCCTCGCTGAGCCTGCCGCTGCATAATCCCACTGCGAATCCGGCGTCTGACAAGGAGAGAACCTGATGATTCATTTAACCGTAAACGAGCAGCCGCTGACCTTTGAGGGCGATCCGCACATGCCGCTGCTGTGGTTTCTGCGTGACGAAGCCGGCCTGACCGGCACCAAGTTCGGCTGCGGCATCGCCATGTGCGGCGCTTGCACCGTGCATCTGGACGGCGTGCCGGTGCGTTCGTGCATGACGCCGGTCTCCGCCGCCGCCGGCAAGAAAATCACCACCATCGAAGCCGTCGGCGCCACGCCGGAAGGCAAGGCGGTGCAGGAAGCTTGGCTCAACCTGGACGTGGTGCAGTGCGGTTACTGCCAGTCCGGCCAGATCATGAGCGCCAGCGCGCTGCTGGCCCAGAGCAAAAACCCGAGCGATGCGGACATTGACGCGGCGATGGGCGGCAACGTCTGCCGCTGCGCCACCTATGTGCGCATTCGCGCCGCCATCCACCAGGCCGCCAAGGCGTTGGGTTAGGGAGAGACGTGATGAGCAACGCCTTGAAAGGGCTGTTATGGCTGATTATCGCCGTGGTGGTGTTGGCGGGAGGATACGCGCTGTATACCCTGCTGCGGCCTGCCGGCGCGGAGCCTGCGGCGCCGATCGCCGGGGCGCCGGCCGGCATGACCGATAAACTGGCGCGCGGCGAGTACCTGGCGCGCGCCGCCGACTGTGTGGCGTGCCATACCGCGCCGGGCGGCGCGCCTTATGCGGGCGGCTTCGCCTTTAAACTGCCGTTCGGCACCATTTACGGCACCAACATCACCGCCGACAAAGAGACCGGCATCGGCAACTGGAGCGACGATCAGTTCGTGCGCGCGGTGCGTGAGGGCATCGGCCCGCAGGGCAACCTGTATCCGGCGATGCCGTACACCTCGTACACCGGGCTGAGCCGCGACGACGTGCTGGCGATCAAGGATTATCTGTTCAGCCTGCCGCCGGTGAAACAGGCCAACCCGCAAAACGATCTGTCGTTCCCGTTCAACCAGCGTTGGGGCATGAAATTCTGGAACCTGGCGTTCTTCCAGGAGCAGCGCTTCGCGCCGGATCTCAACAAGGATGAACAGTGGAATCGCGGCGCCTATCTGGCGACGGCGCTCGGCCACTGCGGCGAGTGCCATACGCCGCGCAATCTGGGGTTCGGCCTTAACCAGAGCAAGCACCTGAGCGGTGAAGTGGTGCAGGGCTGGTTCGCCGCCAACATCACGCCGGACAAACAGACCGGCATCGGCGGCTGGAGCGACCAGCAGCTGTCGCAATATCTGGCCACCGGTCATGCGCCGGGGCGCAGCAGCGCCGCCGGCCCGATGGCGGAAGCGGTGGAAAACAGCCTGCAGTTCCTGACGCCGGAAGATAATCTGGCGCTGGTGAAATACCTGCGCGATATCGAGCCGATCGCCGGGGACGACGCCGCGGCGGTGAACCTGCAGCCGAAGGGGGCGGGGGCTTCCACGCCGATCCTGCCGGGCAGGCAAGACAGCTCGCTCGGGCGCCGGGTGTTCGCCAACGACTGCAGCGGCTGCCACCAGTGGAACGGGCCGGGCCGCCAGAGCGAGTACGCGTCGCTGGTCGGCAGCACGGCGGTGAACGATCCGCAGGGTCGCAGCGTGGTGCAGGCCATCCTGAAGGGGACAAGCATCAGCGTCGGCGAGCGGCATGAGATGATGCCGGCGTTCGGCAGCGCGTATTCCGACGAGGAAGTGGCGGCGGTCGCCAACTTTGTGGTTGGCCATTTCGGCGACAAGCAGGGCAAGGTCACCGCCAAACAGGTGGCGGAGCAGCGCAAGCAGTAAAGAAAGCGGCGAGGGAGATTCTCCCTCGCCGCGGCGTCAGCGGCTGCGGCGCGACATCACCCGTTTGTCTTTCGGTCTATCCTGCCAGTCCTCAACCTGATTATTGAAGTTGTCCGCCAGCAGGTAGGCCGGGGTTTTCGCCAGCCAGTCGGACAACGAAATATCCTGATAAATGCCGTTGTCCATCACGATCAGTACCTTCAAATCCTCATCGCCGATGTTCTCGATGTAATGGCCGAAGCCCTGCGGCACGTAACCGACGTCCGAAGGGGCGTACTCTTCCGTCTGCGCGTGGCCGTGCGAACTGAACACCGTCATGCGGCCTTTGCCGGCAATATAGTATTGCCATTCGTTGGCATTGGGGTGCCAGTGCAATTCCCGGATTGCGCCGGGTTTCACGATCTCGATGATGCCGGTCATGGTGGTGGAAATGGGAAATTCTTTCGACGACACCAAATGGACGCTGCCGGCGTCATTTTCAAAGAACGGCTTTTGCTTCATTAATTCATAGCGGTGGGTCAGCGGGGCGTTATTTAATCCGCCGTCATTTTTCGGCAATGGCAATGCGGGCGGAACTGCGCCGCCGACAATATAAGCCTCGCCCTGTTTGGCCTTGGAAAATACCGCCGCCGGCATGTCGACGCTTTTTTCCAATGCCTCTTTCGGCATATGCGCCACCCAATCGGTAATGCTGAAAGTGCCGAATTCAGAGAAGTGGCCGTTATCAAACGCCAGAATAAAATGCGCGCCGTCCGCCAGCGCCTGAATGGAATGGCCATAGCCTTTCGGGAAATACCAAACGTCGCCGGGGCCGAAATCTGCCACCTCGCATTTGCCTTCGGGATCGAGGATGGTGATGTGCGCATGGCCTTCGAGCATAAACGCCCATTCGGCGGCGATGGCGTGCCAGTGCAGCTCACGCACGCCGCCCGGCTCCAGCGTCATGTCGACGCCCGCCACGCCTTCGGAGATCGGGAATTGCTCGACGGTGGCTTCGCGCGCCCAGCCGTTGGGCAGGCTGCGCTTTTTGCTGTCGGTGAATTTGTATTTATAGAGATGCTGCGCATCGGCAGGCGGCTGATAGCTGCTGGGAGGCACGATATTGCGATGGTCATCGGCAGCGGCATTTTTGGCGATGCCGCCGATCATGCCGGCGGCGGCCGCGCTGACGGCGGAGACTTTCAATATATCACGACGTGATAGCATAGCGTTTTCTCCAATATAAAACCGTGCGCCTGCAGAAGCAGGCGACAGGGAAGGCGCGATCGCCATTGAAATGATTTTTTGTCATCGGCGGGAATAGGCTGTGACCCTTAAATCCTAGCGGCTGGAATGTATCGCGTAGGCGCTTATTTGTTTGCGTTTGTTACTAAGTGAGAGCGGGTTTAATTAATTAACCGGAAGTTGAATAGTTATGGATTGGAATTAATTTTCACCGCTCACAGGCTTAAATAAATAATAAACGAACGTCATTTTTTATTGGCCGTTCGGGCTTTTTATGACTGCCCCACGGTCTCCAGCACCAGCTGACGAAAGCGCTCGACGATCGGCGAGGCCGGGCTGCGGCGCAGCGCCAGGTAAAGCGGGGCGCTGAGCTGCACTTCTGCGGCGAGAGTGCGGTAGACGATGCCGTCGCCGCCCAGCCGCCGCATGGAACCGGGCACGATTGACACCCCTAATCCGGCGCCCACCAGGCTGAGGGTGGCCGGCAGGCGCGGCGCTTCCTGCACGATGCGCGGGCTGAAGCCGGCGCGGTGGCAGGCGGCCAGGATGGCGTCGTACAGCCCCTGGCCGGCCGGGCGGCGATAGAGAATAAACGCCTCGTGAGCCAGTTCGGCCAACGGCAGCGGTTGCTGCGTTTCTTGCGCCAGCCGGTGGCCCAGCGGCAGGGCGACGATCATCGGCTCGCTGAGCACTGGCTCTACGCTCAGGCCGGGAATGCCGTTGGCCGGCGAGCGTACAAAGGCGGCGTCGAGGCGCTGTTCCAGCAACGCCTCCATCAGTTCGCCGCTGCCGGCTTCTTCCAGTTGAGTGGTGATGCCCGGCAGGATGTCGCGGTAGCGGCGCAGCAGGTTGGGCACGAACGGGTGTAGCGCGGCGGAACTGGTGAAACCGATGGCGATGTGGCCCTGCTCGCCGCGGGCGGCGCGCTGCACCGCTTCGCGCAGGCGTTCGGCGCGCGCCAGCAGGGCGCGGGCTTCTTCGAACAGCACGCCGCCCGCTTCGGTGACGCGCACGCCGCGCGGCAATCGCTGTAACAACTTCACGCCCAATTCGTCTTCCAACCCCTGCAACAGGCGGGTCAGCGGCGGCTGCTGGATAAACAGCCGCTCGGCGGCGCGGGTGATGTTGCCTTCTTCCACCACGGTGACGAACGCCCGCAGGCGACGCAGTTCAATCATAGCCATACCTCAAAGGTATCTTTCGTTGTTCCGGAATGCATTAGACATCATGGCACGGCGACGCGCATGATACCAGACATCAAAACAAGCGATGTGGAACGGCAATGTCATGTCAGATATCAATACGTTAAAACCGCACCCGGCGGCAGCGCCGGGCAACGCGGCGCTGTTTTTGGGCTTTCTGTGGCTGGGGCTGATCGGCTTCGGCGGCGTACTGCCGATGGCGCGCAGCATGTTGGTGGAACGCCGGCGCTGGCTGAACGCGGAACAGTTCACCGAGCTGCTCGGCCTGTGCCAGTTTTTGCCCGGCGGCAATGTGATCAACCTGTCGGTGGCGGTGGGGATGGAATTTCGCGGGCTGCGCGGCGCGCTGTGCGCCTTGCTGGGCCTCATCAGCGCGCCGACGGCGATCGTGGTGGGACTGGGCGTGGTGTACGCCCGCTTCCAAAACGATCCCCATGTGCAGCATGTGTTCGCCGGGCTGGCCGCCGCGGCCGCCGGGCTGCTGCTCTCGACCGGGATCAAGATGCTGCTGCCGCTGCGCGGCAAATGGCCGGCGCTGGCGATCGTCGCGCTGGCGCTGATCGCCATTGCCTGGCTGCGCCTGCCGCTGTTGCCGACCATGCTGGTGCTGGCGCCGCTGAGCATTCTGCTGATGTGGAGGTGGCCGTCATGAGCGGGGTGTTGATGGCGTTGGCGCTGATCTTCACCGAGCTCTCTTTATTGGCGTTCGGCGGTGGCATGACCATTCTGCCGGAGATGCAGCGGCAAGTGGTAGAGGTGCATCAGTGGATGAGCGCCCAGGAGTTCAGCGCGCTGTTCGCCATGGCGCAGGCCGCGCCGGGGCCGAACATGATGATCGTACCGCTGGTCGGTTGGCACGTGGCCGGCTGGGCGGGGCTGCTGGTTTCTTCGATCGCCAAGTTCGGGCCGTCTTCCATCGTTACGCTATTGGTGATGGGCGCCTGGCGGCGCTTTAAGGATCGTCCGTGGCGCCGTATCGTGCAGGCCGGGTTGGTGCCGCTGACCGTGGGGCTGGTGGTGGCCAGCGGCCTTTTGATCGCCGAGGCTTCCGCGCCCCATTGGCGGCTGGCGGCGATCGTGGCGCTGGCGACGGGATTAAGCATGAGCAAGCGCCTCCATCCGCTGTGGGTGCTGGCGGGCGGCGCGCTGCTCGGCCTGCTGTTTGCCTGAAGGGTTAGCGCGGGATCAGCACAAAGCGTGAAGGGCCGTTGCGGTCGATCAGCTCATAGCGCTTCGGCGCGGTCAGGGCCAGAAACGCCACCATGCTCCCTTCGGCGTCGGTCAGCGTCATGCCGTCCGGCGTCGGCCGCCAGGCGACCGGCAACGTTTGCAGCGCCAGCGGCTGCAGGCACTCGGCGGAGGCGCTGAAGCGGAAAGCGTTGGTGTTGGCTACCGCTTCATCGCTCAGCTGCACCTCGCAGACGGCTTTACCGTCGCCGATGGCGGCGAGCTGCCAGTCGCCCTTCAGCGCGGCGGGTTCCAGCAACGGCAGTGAACTGCCCAGGGCACTGCTGCACAATACGCTCATAACGACTCCTGTCAGGCTGGCGCGACGCAAGGCGCGCATAAGGAAATGGGTTGGCATCGGGTCACTCCTTTCGGCTGTCCGTTCACACCTTAGCACGTTCCCGGCGGGATGATGAGGCAAGGATTAGGTTTTTTAATCCTCGATTATTCTGATCTAACCGTCGCTAAAAGGCGCGAAAAGACGAGTGATTAACCTGTTATTGCGCTTATTTTTCTCATTAATATAGTGAGAATACAAATTGTTATGGTTATCTCCTTCTTAACGCCCGGCGCGGTGAAGCCAGGCTGGGCGGGCTCGCGCCGCCGGAGTGAGTCACTATACTGGTCAATCCTAAGCCTCGACTTAGATAAGAACGACTGATGAATGGTCTTACAAATCGAGTGGATTCCTAGTGTGTAAAAGGAGAATGCAATGAGCAGTCGCCACAACGACATTTTGCAAGATGACGATGAGTTCACCAGCCTGGCCGCCACATCCCCCAACGATCATAACTATCAGTTTTACTATCACCAGCCCGGCAGCCCCTATGACGGATTGGGCTACGGCGCGCTGTTCACGCTGGACAACGCTAACCTGTACAGTAACCAGCGCGGCGGGGCGGCGATTAATAATTTGGGTAAAATCCGCGATAACTTCAGCTTCGATCGCGCCGCCGATCAGTTGACGCGGCCGGGCCTGACGCACAACGGCGACCAGGTGTATCACCAGCCGGTCGCGCTGACCTATTCCTTCCTGACGCAAAGCGCGCTGAACCGCATCGGCCAGACCGGTGACGGCGACAAGGGGCTGCAGCCGTTGACCCAGGCGGCGCAGGCTCAGGCGCTGAAATCGATGCAGGCGTGGGCCGACGTGGCGAACGTAACCTTCACCGAGGCGGCGTCCACCGATATCAACCACCGCGCGGATATCACCTTCGCCTACTTCACGCAGCGCGCCGACGGCAGCACCGCAGCCGGCAGCGGCCCGAATGCCATCAACGCTTACGCCTATTACCCGCCGAGTTCCAAATCGGGCAGCGATAACGCCTTTGCGGGCACGGTGTGGTTCAACAAAAATTTCGCCACCCATAAGGCGCCGGTTAGCGGCGACTTCAGCAGCCAGACCTTCACCCACGAACTGGGGCATGCCCTGGGGCTGGCGCATCCGGGATCTTATGACGCATCGTTAGGCAACCCGAGTTACCAGAACGACGCGGCTTATTATCAGGATTCGCTGCAATACTCGATCATGAGCTATTTCAACGCCGGTTACACCGGCGCCGACACCAAAGGGGTGTATGGCTATGGGCCGATGGTGGATGACATCGCCGCGATCCAGAAGCTGTACGGCGCCAACATGAACACCCGCACCGGCGACACGGTGTACGGCTTCAACTCCAACACCGGCCGTGATTTCCTGACCGCCACGGCGGACAACGGCAAACCGGTCAACTTCGCGGTGTGGGACGCCGGCGGCAACGACACGCTGGACTTCTCCGGCTACAGCCAGCAGCAGATGATCAACCTGAACGACGGCGCGTTCTCCAGCGTCGGCGGCGGCACGCAGAACGTCGCCATCGCGCGCGGGGCGATCATCGAGAACGCCATCGGCGGCAGCGGGCGCGATCTGCTCATCGGCAACGATCAGGACAACCTGCTGGCGGGCAACGCCGGTTCCGACATCCTGTACGGCGGGCGGGGGGCGGACCATCTGTGGGGCGGCAAAGACGCCAACAACTTCACCGACTATTTCGTCTATCTCAACGCCAAAGAGTCGACGGTGGCGGCGTTCGACGTGATTGAAGACTTCGAGCACGGCATCGACAAGATCGATCTCTCCGGCCTGCGCTTCAACAATAGCCTGAGCGAGCTGCGCTTTATCGACAGCGGCAGCGCCTTCAGCGGCCAGAAAGGCGAGATCCAGCTCAACTTCGACGCCTTCAACGGCACCACCGATCTGTTGATGAACACCCAGAGCAACAGCTATGCCGCCGACTTCAAGATCCACGTGGTCGGGCAGGTGGAGCAGAGCGATATTTTGTTTGCCTGAGGTGAGGAAGGGAAAGAGAAAAGGGCCGACCGGCCCTTTTTTTACGACTGGGCCGCCGCGGCGCTTTCCGCCACGAAAGAGCCGGTTTTCACCGCGCCGGCGCGGCGGTAGTGAGCCACAATGACGCCGCCGGGCGAGACCACCGAGTGGGTCAGCGTGAAGGCCGCCGGCGCCGCGTTGTCATCGAACAGCCGCTTGCCGCCGCCGAGCAGCACCGGGTAGGTGAGCAAGCGCAGTTCATCCACCAGATCGTTGGCCAGCAGCTGTTGCATCAGCGTGCTGCTGCCCTGCACCAGCAGCACCGGCCCCTGGGTGCGCTTCAGCTCGCGCAGCCGGGCGAGGATGTCTTGCCCCAGCCACTGGCTGTTCTCCCACGTCAGCGTCTCGCCGTGGTGGGTGGCGACGTACTTGGCCGCCTGATTGAACGTGCGGGCGATATCGGCGGAAAACGGGTCGGCCTCGTCGGTGATATGCGGCCAGTAGCCGGCGAAGATATCGTAGGTGCGCCGCCCGAGCAGCAGATCGAAAGGCGCAGAGAAAAGTTCGCCCATCGTTTCCGCGACGGCGTCATCCCAATAGGGGGCGGTCCAGCCGCCGAAGCGAAAGCCGCCGCTGCGGTCTTCGTCCTGCCCGCCGGGCGCCTGCATAACGCCGTCGAGGCTGACGAACGCGCTGGCAATAATCTGTCGCATGGCTGTCTCCTGCAATTGAGTGCCAGCTGAAAGTTTAGCCGCCGCGCGCCGGCTGCGCCAACCGGCCGCTCAGGGTTGCAGCGCCTTGAGCAACGCCTGATGGAAGCGCGCCGGCTCCTCCATTTGCGGCGCATGGCCCAGCCCGGCGAATTCGATCAGCGTGGCGTGCGGGATCAGTTTCGCCGCCTGCTTGCCCAGCACCGCGTAGTGCCCGATCTTGGCCTTGACCGCCGGCGGGGCGATATCGCTGCCGATGGCGGTGGTGTCGGCGGTGCCGATCATCAGCGTGGTGGGCGTTTGCAGATCCTTGAACTCGTAATACACCGGCTGGGTGAAGATCATGTCGTAGATCAGCGCCGAGTTCCACGCCACCAGGCGGTGGCCCGGCCCGTTGTTCAGCCCGGCCAGCATATCCACCCAGCGATCGTACTCCGGCTTCCAGCGGCCGCCGTAGTAGGTGCGCTGCTCATAGTTGCGGATGCCCTCGGCGGTGGTGTTCAGCTCGCGCTCGAACCACCGATCGACGCTGCGCCACGGCACGCCTTTCGCCTTCCAGTCCTCAAGGCCGATCGGGTTGACCATCACCAGCCGTTCCACCGCCTGCGGATACATCAGGCTGTAGCGCGTGGCCAGCATGCCGCCGGTGGAGTGGCCGATGACGATGGCCTTGCTGATGTTCAGATTCTGCAGCAGGCCGTGGGTATTTTGCGCCAGCTGTTGGAAGCTGTACTGGTAATGCGCCGGCTTGGTGGAGGAGCAAAAACCGATTTGATCGGGCGCGATGACGCGGTAACCGGCCTTGCTCAGCGCCTTGATGGTGTCCTGCCAGGTGGCGGCGCAGAAGTTTTTACCGTGCAGCAGCAGCGCGGTGCGGCCGTTGGCGGCGCCTTCCGGCGGCACGTCCATATAGCCCATTTTTAACGGCTGCCCCTGCGAGGTGAAGCTGAATTGTTGCAACGGGTAGGGGTAGTGAAAGCCCTGCAGCTCCGGGCCGAATTTCGGCGTTTCGGCGGCGCCGGCGGTGAACGCGGCCAACGTGGCGCACAACAGCGCGCGGCGGGTTAATCTCAGCATCCTGATCTCCTGAAAAGGGCGATAGCCGAGTATAGCCACAATCGGCGCGCTGGCGCGCCAGTGGTTTCAGATAATTCTGTAATATTACGGTTTGATTCCCGGCAAGATTCCGACAACGGTCTTTTTCACAGTGAACGGGGTCACGCCGTGCAACATTCGCAGTATCTGATGGTTTTATTTCAAGGCTAAGTTATGCGATGCTTAAGCATTATTTATGCAAAAGGATCCTCGCATGTCCGCTTTATCCCGCTGCGCTTTCAGCGAAGGCAGCGTCGCTTTGCCGGAAGGCTATGCCGATCGCACCGTCAACGTGCTGTTGGCCGGCGATGATGTTTCCCCCTCAGTCAATATTTCCCGCGATGCGCTGCAGCCGGCGGAGAACCTGGAAAGCTACGTCACTCGCCAGCTTGATGCGCTGGCGCAGGGGCTGAAAGGTTGGGCGTTCAAAAGCCGCGAGCCGGCGTCGCTGGGCGATGGGCTGGCCGCCGGTGAGTGGGTGCGCGCCAGCTACCTGCGCGACGGCAAACGCATCTGGCAGAACCAGGCGGTGTTCGCGCTGGCGGAAGGCCGGGTGCTGGTGTTCACCCTGGCGATGGCGCGCAAGCTGACGCCGCAAGACGACGCGCTGCTGCAGCAGGTGCTGAACAGCTACCGGGCGGCCTAACGATGAACTTTTTGCGTAAAAGGAACTTACGATGACCGAAGCGGCCCGCGTCGGCGATACCATCGGGCATTCCCATGCCCTGGCCGGCATGATTGCCGGCACCCTTGTCGGCGGCCTGATCGCCGCCGCAGGCGCATTGGCGGCGGGTGCGCTGTTCGTCGCCGGCCTGGCGGCTTCCTGTATCGGCGTCGGCGTGCTGCTCATCGGCGCCAGCCTGGCGGTGGGGTATCTCACCGGGGAGGCGGCCACCGCGGCGCGCGACGGCATTGCCGACGCCGGTGCCGGTAGCCTGACCCCCAAAGGCAATATCGTCACCGGCTCCCCCAACGTCTTCATCAACGGCAAACCCGCCGCGCTCGCCACCAACAGCCAGGTGGCCTGCAGCGACGACGGCCCGAGCATGCAGATGGCGCAGGGCTCCGACAAGGTCAGTATCAACGGCCAGCCCGCCTCGCGCGTGGGGGACAAAACCAACTGCGACGCGCAGGTGATGGAAGGTTCGCCCAACGTGTTTATCGGCGGCGGCACCGTCACCACCTTGCCGATCAAGCCCGAAGTGCCGGATTGGCTGTATAAGGTCTCCGATCTGACGCTGCTGTTCGCCGGGCTGGTGGGCGGCGTGGGCGGCGCCGCCGGCAAGCTGGGGGCGCTCGGCAAACTGCTGGGCAAACTGCCCGGCATCAACAAACTGGCGCGCATCGCCTGCCGAGCCGGCACCCTGATGACCGCGACCGCCGCCGTCGGCATTATCGCCCGGCCGGTGGATATCGTCAGCGGCCAGAAATTCCTCGACGGCGAAGACGATCTCGATTTCGTGCTGCCATCGCGCCTGCCGGTCGCCTGGCAGCGCTATTGGCGCAGCGGTAACCCCGGCGACGGCGTGCTGGGCCGCGGCTGGAACCTGTTCTGGGAGAGCAGCCTGCAGCCGTATCAGGACGGCCTGGTGTGGCGCGCGCCTTCCGGCGACTTCGTCGCTTTCCCCAGGGTGCCGCGCGGCCACAAAACCTATTGCGAAGCCGAAAAATGCTGGCTGATGCACAACGACGACGGCAGCTGGCAGCTGTTTGACGTCGGCGAACAGATTTTCCACTATCCGCCGCTGGCGGGCGATCGGCCGAGCCGGCTCAGCATGATCACCGACGCCATCGGCAACGCCACCTCGCTGTTCTACGACGGCGAGGGGCTGCTGAATGAACTGGTGGACAGCGCCGGGCAGCGCCTGATGTGCCGCTATGCGCAGGGCCGCCTGTGCGAAGTGGCGCTGCAAACCGCCGAAGGCGAACGGACGCTGGCGCGCTACGGTTACGATGAGCAGGGCCAACTGACGACGGTGAGCAACCGCGCCGGTGAGGTGACGCGCCGCTTTGGCTGGCGCGACGGCCTGATGATCAGCCACCAGGACGCCGCCGGACTGCTGAACGAATACCAATGGCAAGAGATCGACGGCGTGCCGCGCGTGACGGCCTATCGCAATAGCGCCGGAGAATCCCTTGAGTTCGGCTATGACTTCGCCGGCGGGCGCCGCAGCGCGGTGCGCGGCGACGGCAAACGGGCGGAGTGGCGGCTGGATGACGACGACAACGTGGCGCAGTACACCGATTTCGACCAGCGCCGCTACGGCTTTATCTACCAACGCGGCGAACTGTGCAGCGTGCTGCTGCCCGGCGGCGCGCAGCGCCGGAGCGAATGGGATCCTTACGGCCGCCTGCTGTCGGAGACCGATCCGCTCGGCCGCGTGACGCGCTATCAATATTCGCGCAACAGCGGCCGGCTGTTCGCCGTCGCCTACCCGGACGGCAGCAGCGAAGCGCAGCACTGGGACACGCTGGGGCGCCCGACGCGCTATGTCGATGCGCTGGGCAATGCCACGCTGTACCGCTATCCGGATGACGAAGAGAGCCTGCCGGCCAGCGTGATCGACGCGCTGGGCGGGGAAGTGAAGCTGGAGTGGGACGCCCGCGGCCAGCTGACGCGCTATACCGACTGTTCCGGCAGCGTCACGGCTTATACCTACGATGCGCTGGGGCAACTGACGACGCAGACCGATGCCGAAGGCCACCAGACGCGCTACCTGTGGGATAACGGCGGCCGCCTGCATACCCTGATCCACCCGGACGGCGGCGAAGAGCGCTTTAACTGGAACGCGCACGGCCAGCTGGCCGAACATCAGGACGCGCTGGGCAGCCTGACCCGCTGGCAGTACAACGCCCTGGGGCTGCCGGTCAGCATCACCGATCGCATCAACCGCACCCGGCGCTATCACTACAGCCCGCAGGGCTGGCTGACGCGGCTGGAGAACGGCAACGGCGGCGAATACCGCTTCAGCTACGATGCGGTGGGCCGCGTGCTGACCGAAGAGCGCCCGGACGACACCCGCCATTATTATCGCTACGGCGCGGCCGGGCTGCTGGAGGAGCACCGTGAGGTCGGATTGCCGGGCAGCGCGGGCGAGCTGACGCAGCGTGAACAGCGCTTCCGCTTCGACGAGGCCGGGCAACTGGTCTGGCGCGGCAACGCCAGCGCGGAATGGCATTACCGTTTCGACGCCATGGGGCGGCTGCGCGAGCTGAACCGCCTGCCGACGGCGAGCGGCGCGGCGCTGGGCATCGAGCCGGACAGCGTGCAGATGCGCTATGACGCTGCCGGGCGGCTGCTCGGCGAGCAGGGCGTGAATGGCGAACTGCAATACCAATGGGATGCGCTGGCCAACCTGCAGGCGCTGACGCTGCCCCAGGGCGATCGCCTGCAGTGGCTGTATTACGGTTCCGGCCACGCCAGCGCCATCAAATTCAACCAGCAGGTGGTGAGCGAGTTCACCCGCGATCGCCTGCACCGGGAAACCGGCCGCAGCCAGGGCGCGCTGCAGCAGCAGCGGCGTTACGACGCCCTGGGCCGCCGCAGCTGGCAGAGCAGCGCCTTTGGCCACGACAAACTGACCCGGCCGGAAGATGGTGTGCTGTGGCGCGCTTATCGCTACACCGGCCGCGGCGAGCTGGCCGGGGTGAGCGACGCGCTGCGCGGCGAAGTGCACTACGGTTACGACGCCGAGGGCCGCCTGCTGCAACACCGCGAACCCAATCAGGGCAAACCGGGCGCGCGGCTGGTGTACGATCTGGCGGATAACCTACTGGGTGAGCGCAGCCCGCAGAACGACATCGACGCGCACCTGCCGCTGGCGCCGATCGCCGACAACCGCCTGACGCACTGGCAAAAACTGTTTTACCGTTATGACGCCTGGGGCAACCTGATCAGCCGGCGCAACGGCCTGTACGAACAGCACTACCGCTACGACGCCGACAATCGGCTGGTGCAGGCGCACGGCCGCGGCCCGCAGGGCGAGTTCGAAGCACAGTATCATTACGACGCGCTGGGTCGCCGCAGTCGCAAAGCGGTGCGCTACAAGGGCAAAACCGAACAGACGACCCGTTTCCTGTGGCAGGGTTATCGGTTGCTGCAGGAGCAGCGCGACGACGGCAGCCGCCGCAGCTGGAGCTACGATCCGGCCAGCCCGTGGAGCCCGCTGGCGGCGCTGGAGCAGGCGGGCGACAGCCGCTCGGCGGATATTTACTGGTATCACACCGATCTGAACAGCGCGCCGCTGGAAGTGACCGACGCGGCGGGCAACCTGTGCTGGTCCGGGCAATACGACACCTTCGGCAAGCTGCAGGGCCAGACGGTGGCCGGCGCGGCGAAGCGGCAGGGCGCGCAATATCAGCAGCCGCTGCGCTACGCCGGGCAATATCAGGACGACGAAAGCGGCCTGCACTACAACCTGTTCCGCTACTACGAACCCGAGGTGGGGCGTTTCACCACGCAGGATCCGATAGGGTTGCGCGGCGGGTTGAACCTGTATCAGTATGCGCCGAACCCGCTGATGTGGGTGGATCCGCTGGGGCTGAGTGTTGAATGGGTTAATCCATCAGATATCAATTTCTCACAGAGAACAATATCTGCAAATGATTATGCCGAGATCATGAAAAAAGGAGAATGGGATTGGGGGCGTTCTCCTCTAAATGTATTAGAGGTTGATGGCCAATTAGTCACATATGATAATAGAAGGTTAGATGCTGCTTTGGAAGCAGGTGTAGAAAAAGTTGCTGTTCAACGAGTTGACCCTAATGCTGTTCATCCTTCATCTACGACAGGAAAAACATGGCAGCAAAAATTCCAAGAGCGTTTCAAAGACCGCAGAAATGTTAAAGCTGGCGGTGTGGTTCCGGATAAAGGGCTCAATAGCCGACCTAAGAGGTGTCCATAAAAAATGAAGAATGTAATTACTGAACTGTGGGAAGCTGGTGAATTACCGATTAAAAATGCTCTGTATTTTTCAGATGGTAGAGCTGAGTTGATCGATATCATATCCTACCCCACGCCTAAAGTATCTAAATCGGGATGTTTCGATTTTTGTGAGTTCTATGAAAAAAATAAAGATGAGATTACTACTATTGATGTAATAAAAAAAATTAACTTGAGTTGTGGTGGATACTTATGTTTAGGGGAGGGGAGCTATGGTTCAGAAGGTTTTATCGCTTATTTGGATCGCGAAGAAAAACTAGTTTGGGTTGTTTACTCGGAAAACTCCAACCCCTTCGTTTCTGCAACCATATTACATGATTCAACGGTTGCTATAGATTCAAGTGCTGGATTCCGACTGAAGGTCAATGTGCTAAAACCTGAGGAAATGGTGATAGTTTGATTGCTGAGTGTGCAGGAATTGAATAAAGAAATAAAGAGCATGGAGGATTGTCATGAGGTTTTTTATCTGTGATGACGGTTATCCGTCTATAGAATCTAATAGTGACTATAGGATACTAACTGACTTTATAAAGGATGATATCCAAAGAGGTTTTTATGGTGTCAATGAGTTTATTGAGGCTTGTAAACTTGTAAGATCTGGAAATCTGCCATTTTGGGAGGGAACGGGAAACTCTCATACTATAACTATTAAACCTAATGGTGTGGAGATTTTTAATGAGTACACCGAGGAGTCTATGATTGTTTCGAGTATAGATGAGTTTGAGGAGTGCCTTGAACAATGGAAGAGTCTGTTTTTTAATATGGGTGATTTTACAAATGAAACTAAATAAAGAGAATGAGAGAATAGTTCTATCTGGCCATGAAGCGATAGATATATTATCTGAGATAGAGTTTATTTTGATATCATTGCGGAACATTGCACGGCATTATTATACCGATGCAAGTGGGGAAGTAAGTCAGAAGGTGAGAAATGCATATTGTGAGGAAACTACGCAGTTTATTGATAAAAATAATGTTACTGGCCGCTTATCAAAAATAAGAGGGGTTATTTCTGAAAGGTTTAGTCATGAATTAGGGATGGATAGCATGGATGATATAGAAAGGGAAATGGAGAAAATAATTTATTGGGAGAAACCCGTTGACGAATGATGTTTAAATCTATTTGAGAAAATACTTTATGAAATTTATTGATGACAATATAATTAATGAGTGGGTTTCCCAGCATTATGCTACGATTAACCTTTCTCTATCTATGGTACTATTTGATAAATTATCCGCTCTACCTTGGGTCGCTGGGCATCTGGATTTTTCAAAATTAAATCACAGATTGATAAGTGCGCAGGAGATACTGGATAACGACTATGAAAATCAATATGTTAGAATGAATGAGTGGTTGAAAGGTAGTACATTTGAAAAGTGTTCACACGTATTGTTTTGGTATGGAAAGGTTAACCCTTGTGTGATCTGTGAAACTAGCTTTGGGTTGAGTAACATTGATACTGCATATTGGGGTGTTCCTGGTTGGAACTACATGTTTAGCTGTGATTTTGAAAATAATGACGTTAAATTGAATTGTGATAATATTTTATCCTTTGATGGAGCTAATCAGTTGGTATTATTAATGCAATAATTTCAACAGAAAAAATCTTTAAAATTAACCTCCGCTAGCTGAACTCACTTTCAGTGAGAGATAATTACTGAGCCTCATTAGGGCAAGCCGAATAGGCAGATAAAACCACTCCCTCCAACCTGTCCCCCCCAAACTAAATACCCAATGTGCCGTTAATCAGGGTGCAGCACTGCCCGCCGATCCAGGGCTCGCCGTCAATAAAGCGCACGCTCACGCGGCCATCTCGCTTCAGTTGGGTGCCCTGGCGCACCAGGTAGCCCTGCGCGGTTCGGTCGCCGTCGGGGAAGTGGTTGGCCTTCAGCAAGCGCGCCAGGCAGGCGTTGGCGCTGCCCGTTACCGGATCTTCGATCAAGGCGCCGCATTCCACCATAAATGCGCGCATTTCGTAATCTGCCGGTTCGGCCGCAGAACAGGCGCCATAAATCACTACGCCATCCACATCACAGGCGGTTTGCAACCGTTCGATCATGGTCTGATCCGGCATCACCGCCAGGCAAGATTGCGCATCCGGCAGGCGCATCATCAGCCAGCGGATGCCCATGTCGACAATAACCGGCAGGGTATCGGCTTCAATCACCGCCGGCTGTAAAGCGGCCATCAGCCGTTCTGTTTCCTCAACCGCCATCGCGCGAAAACTGACTTCGGGCGCGGCGAACGCCAATGCGCCTTCCGGCAGGATGTTGATCGCCACCAGGCCGACGCCGCATTCCTGCATCACCGTTCCGGGGCGTTTAGGCGCCAATCCGGCTTCCAGCAGGGCGTGGGCGGTGCCCAGCGTCGGGTGGCCGGCGAAGGGCAGCTCCTTTTCGGTAGTGAAGATGCGCACCTTATAATCCGCCGCCGGGTGCGTCGGTTTAAGCACAAAGGTGGTTTCCGAAAGGTTGGTCCAACGGGCCAATGCCAGCATCTGCGCGTCGTTCAGCCCTTCGGCTTCCAGCACCACCGCCACGGGATTGCCGAGCAGCGGCGTGGCGGTGAAAACGTCCACCTGTTTGTAGGCGCGGGGTGTCACATCATCGCTTCTGAGCATTGGCCATCATCCGTTATCAACAAAACCTGATGATAACGATATTCGCCAATGGCTTCAAAGGGTTGAATTTTGTTTTGGCATACCTGCCCGTCGCCACCTCAGCCCCGGCTTGGCGAACATCACCAGGTTGCCCAGCAGAATCAGGCACAGCCCCAGCACGGCGTTGAAGTGCCACTGGTAGCCTTCGTAGATCGTCGAGATGGTCAGCGCCACCAGCGGGAACAGCAGGGTGCTGTAAGCCGCCGCGCCGGCGCCGATGCGGCCGAGCAGGCTGAAGTAGGCGGCGAAGGCGATCACCGATCCGAAGACAGCCAGGTACAGCAGGGAGCCGATATAGCGGCTGCTGAATTCGATCTGGAACGATGCGCCCTGCGCCAGGGCGATCAGCGCCATCAGCATCGCGCCGTAGGTCATGGCGTAGGTGTTGGTGGAAAAGATATCCAGCCCGCGGCGCTGATGACGCGCGCTGATCATATTGCCCA
The DNA here is from genome assembly GCF_052168495.1 of Serratia sp. CY52157. Taxonomy (NCBI): domain Bacteria; kingdom Pseudomonadati; phylum Pseudomonadota; class Gammaproteobacteria; order Enterobacterales; family Yersiniaceae; genus Serratia; species Serratia sp. CY52157. Next base: position 669,024 of record NZ_JBJNMO010000001.1, read on the forward strand.
GCGAGAAGCCGTAGGTGCCGAGCGCGCTCAGACCGATGCCTTTGAGCAGCTCCGGCGCCATGCGGGTGGCGGCCAGGTCTTGCCAGAACAGCGCCACGATGCCGGTCAACCCCAGCAGCGCCGCCGGCAGCAGGTTGGGGCTGGGGCGCTGGCGGAAAAACAGCAGGCTGTTGAGGGCATTGAACAGCACCGCCATCGAGAAGATCACCGATTCCAGCCCGCTGCTGATATAAGCCGCCGCGTGGTAAAAGCAGAAGAAGTTGAAACCGAACACGCAGCAGCCCTGTAGCACGCAGAACAGATGATCGCGGGGGGCGATGCGGCGCAGACGCCGCAGCAACACCAAGACGACGAACATCACCGCGGCGGAAATGGCGAAGCGGTAAGCGATCGAGACAGGAATGGCCACCGGGCCTTCCTGTTGCAGGGTGATCGCAATCCAGGTGGTGCCCCAAATCAGCACCACGGCGAGGTACAACAGCGCATTCATTCTATTCACTCCGAAAAAACCGATGGCGCAGTATCCGCTTTGGCGTGCGGCCGCGCTTGCAGCGCCTTGCGCCCAGTTGCATATTCTTGCGCTTTTTTTGCCAAAAGCGCGGGGCGGCCGCTGGCATGCCGAGGCGCCACTCTTTACACTGTCGGCATGTCGAACAACGGGGCCGGCGATGTCCAACTATCAGGCGTTTGAAACACTGCGTGAGCATAAAGCGCGGTTGCACGGCAGCGTGCTGCTGGGCACCGGCGTGGAGCTGGCCGCCTGGTCCAACTGCAACGATCGCGTCACGCAGGAGAGCGCCGACCACCATACCCTGAGCCTGTACGTCGCCGACGGCTATGAGTGTTACCAGCAGGTGCCGGGCGGCTGGCGCAACGGCGGTGGGCCGGATCGGTTCTGCATCATGCCGCGCCAGTATGCATCTACCTGGGATGTGCGCAGCGATCTGTCGTTCGTGCATCTGTATTGCACCGACGGGCATTTGCGCCGGCTGGCGGAGCAAACCTGGGATCGCAGCCCGGCGGCGATCAACGTAGAGCCGCGCAGCTTTGGCAAAGATCCGCAAATTACGCTGCTGTATCGCCAGTTTTTGCTTAACTGCGACTGGCGGGACAGCGCCAATCTGCTGGCGCTCAGCAGCGCGTCGAACCTGCTGATGTCGCACCTGATCCAACGCTACAGCCAGCTGCAGTGGACGCTGCCGCAGGCGCGCGGCGGCCTGGCCCCCGCGGTAGCCAGGCGGGTGCGGGAATATATCGCAAGCCATCTCGATCGGCCGCTGCTGCTGGCCGATCTGGCGGCGCAGGCCGGATTGAGCGAGTACCACTTCGCCCGCATGTTCAAGCACGCCACCGGCCTGGCGCCGCACCAGTTCGTGATGCGCGCGCGGCTGCAACGGGCGGAACAGCTGTTGCGGCATAGCCAACAGCCGATCACCGAGATCGCGCTGGCGTGCGGCTTCAGCTCCGCCAGCCATTTCAGCAACCGCTTCAAGGCGGCCTATGGATTTGCTCCGCTGCAGGTGCGGCAGGGGCGCTAACCGGATGGGAGTGTAAGCATGGAACAACAATTTGCGGGCCTGGGCGTGTTGTTTGTCGCCGGATTCGGGCCCATCACGCGTGAGAGCGACGCGAGCAAGGCGTTTTATGTCGAGGCGCTGGGGCTGCCGCTCAAGCCGATGCCGGGCAACGAGAGCTATCTGCTGGCCGAGCAGGGTGCGCTGGACGGGGTGAAACACTTCGCCCTGTGGCCGCTGGCGCAGGCGGCGCAGTCCTGTTTTGGCGACGATCGCTGGCCGGCGGATCTCGCGGCGCCGCAGGCGTGGATCGAGTTTGACGTGGCCGACATGGCGATAGCCACCCAAGGGCTAATCGATCGCGGTTATCGGCTGCTGGTCGCCAACCGTGAAGAGCCGTGGGGGCAAAGCGTTACCCGGTTGCTCAGCCCGGAAGGATTGCTGGTTGGCGTCACCTATACGCCCTGGCTGCGTTAAACGCCGCGCCGCCCGCCACCGTTTCCCTGCGGCGGGCGGCTTAAGAATAAATTCGCATTAGCTTAAAGCTATCTGCGCTATAGACCTACCGAATCCCCGAGCTATCCCTCATCCTGAAAACAGTAATCCCGTTCATTGCGTAAAAACCAAGGGTCAGAATGCGCTATTGCCACGCCATTTCACGGCGATTTTTCACCCTCTTTTGGTGTCGTCAGGTGCCTGATGGGAATAGAGATTATTCTTATATTTCCGCTAACCGTTAAGAAATAATAATGATTCTCGTTTTCAACCACGGAAAGGAGAAGGAACGATGAAAACAGTGAAGCGAACGGGTATCGCGCTGGCGATAGCCCTGACTTTCCCCCTGGCATTGCCTGCCGCTACGGCGGCGCAAACCTCCCTGACAAACAGTAAGGCGGCGACGATGACGGAAAAACACGGGCAGTTTATTGCGGTTGGTAAAGTGGTGCAGGTGACCTTTGGCGATTTCGCCTTCAAGCTGGATTTTACCGATGACAAGACCATGACCTTCACCGGCATCGGCGAGGCGTCGCAGGGCATCACCGATACCGTGCAGTACACCGCGGTGGAAATTCGGCCGAAGGTCTACATGGTCTACTGGCATGAGCCGCAGTCCGGTGACAACGTGACGCATATCGAGGACTTCGAGCGCGGCGAGGTGTACACCAACATCGCCGCCAAGGACGGCAGCTTCACCCATCTGAAAGGGCAGCTGAAAATTGTAGGTCACTCAGGAAACTAAGGAGCAGTTATGAAAAAGGCATTGATCACCTGTGCGATCGTCGGCGGCCTGCTGGCGAGTTACCCGGCGCTGTCAACGGATCAGGCGGCGTCTTACAAATCGGCCGGCAAGGGCGGTTATCATCATGCTCAGCAAAAGCTGAAGGTGGTGGAAGATCTGTACGCGGGCTTCTTCAACCGCCATGACATCGGCGTGGCGCGGAAGCTGATTGTGGAAAACTACAAGCAGCATAACCCGTTCGTCGGCGACGGCATCAAGCCGTTCCTCGATTTCTTCAGCCAGACCTTCAAAGACAACCCGCAGTACAGCGCTAAAATATACCGCAGCGCGGTCAACGGCGATCTGGTCTACGTTCACGTCAAATATCAAAATAACCCGCAGGATCGCGGCACTGCCAGCGTGGATATTTATCGGGTGAACGATCAGGGGAAAATCACCGAGCATTGGGACGTCAATCAGGATGTGCCGGAAAAATCGGCCAACGACAACACCATGTTCTGATGCAAAAGGGCCGCTGCGGCGGCCCTCTACGCGCCTGCAACACTTTATTTACTTACATAAATACCAAACGTTCATCGCGTCGAGTAGGCTACGGCCGCCTTTGGCAGTGGCGGCACGGTTGATGGGCGTCATTGTCCCGCCACTGCTTGAGGCGCTTCCCTCGCATTCCCCGCTATCCCGCGCGTTTAGGCTGCACTTTTTTGAACTGATGGCGCAGCTGCAGCGCATTGAACAGCACCAATACCGCCGTCACGGCGAACACCCAACGGAACCCCATCATCGCCGAAATGCCCGAACCCAGCAGCGGGCCGACCACGTTGCCCAGATACATAAATGACTGGTTATAGCCGAAGATGCGCCCGGTCACCTGATCGGAGGAATACTTCAGCAGCAGCGCCTGCACCGCCGGCATCAGCGCGCCATCGGCGAAGCCCAGCAGAAAGCGCAGAATGCCCAGCTGCAGCGGCGTATTCACCCAGGCCATCACGGCGAACAGGCCGGTGGTGAACAGCAGCGCGGCGATCAGAATGCGCGCGGTGCCGATGCGATCGCCGAGCCGCCCGAGGCGCGGCGCGGAGATCAGCGCCGCGATGCCGGGCACGGCGGCGATCATGCCGCTGACGAAGGCGATATTGCTGACGTTGCCCGACAGTTCGCGAATGAACAGCGTCAGGATCGGGCTGATGGAGGAGTTGGCCAGCTGAATCATCAGGGTGCAAACGAACAGGGTGACGATCAGCGCCGGATAGGGCAACGACCGGAATACCGCCTTGCCGCTCAGCTGATCCGCTTTTTTCACCGTGATGCGCCGTTCTTTAATCAGGAACAGCGTCACCAGGAAGCTGACGAACATCAGCCCGGAAGTGACGAAAAACACCACCCGCAGCCCCAGATGGTCGGCCATCAACCCGCCCAGCAGCGGCCCGGCGATCACGCCGGAGATCTGCCCGGTCGAGAGTGTGCCCAGCGCCCAGCCGCTTTTATCGCGCGGCGCCTGCGAGGCGACCAGCGCCATGGCGTTGGGAATATAGCCGGACGTCAGCCCCATCAGGGCGCGCAGCGCGAACAGCTGCCACACGTTGGTAGCCAGCCCCTGCAGCGCAATGACGATCGCCATGCCCAGCGAAGCGCGCAGCAGCATCAGCTTACGGCCCTTACGGTCGGCCAGGCTGCCCCACAGCGGCGACACCACCGCCGAGACCAAAAAGGTGCCGCTGAATACCAGCCCGGACCACAGGCTGAGGGATTGATGATCGCTGACGCCAAGTTGTTCGACGTACAGCGGCAGAAAAGGGAGGATTTGGCTCATCGCCAGCCCGGTGAAGAAACACCCGAGCCAGACCGAGATCAGATTGACTTTCCACGCTTCCATCGGCTTATCGTACCACGTTGAATGAGGAGGGATTTGTTAAGCAAAATAATAATAACACTGCAAATTAGTCGGCGAGGGGGCAAATGCGTGAGCAAACGTAACCCTGCCGGCTGCAGTGTCTTTTTGCTATATATTAATAGCTATATTATCATAGATAAATGGGTTAAGCCAGAAGCGCGCGGTGGCCGAACGGGGCGCCATTGACTGCGCGATCCGGCGATGTGAAAGTAGGGACAAACTGAACGTTATCGACTGATGCCAATGAAAAAAGATCATCCTGAAGACGTGACGCTGCTGCGCACGCAGTTAATGTCGCTGGTGCGCCGCATGCGGCGCGAGTCGCGCAGCGACGAAAAATCCTGGGCCCAGCTGATGCTGTTGGGGGCTATCGATCGCCATGGCGGCGAGGCGACGCCGTCGTTGCTGGCGGAGTCGGAGCGTATGCGCTCCTCAAACCTGGCGGCCGCGTTGCGCGAGCTGGAAGCCGATGGGCTGCTGGTGCGCACGCCGGATGCCGAAGACAAACGCCGGGTGCGGGTGCGGCTGACGTCCGCCGGGCTGGGTTTGCTGCAGCAAAGCCGCGCCCGACGCGAGGCGTGGTTGCTGGCGGCGATGGAAAGCTGTCTGTCCGAGCGGGAGCAGGCGCTGTTGCTCGAAGCGGGGGCGCTGATGGCGCGGCTGGCGGCGGCGCCGTCTGCGGAAGCGGACTGATTGCAGGGGCGGCCTGAGTTGCCCCCCAGCGGCGAGATTACGGCATCGGCCAATCGACCGGCATGGTGCTGACCACGTCCACGTAGCGATCCCAGGCCGATGACCAGAATTGGGCGAAGGCTTCGAGGGTGAAGTGAATGCCCATCAGGCCCATCACGAACCAGCAGGCGGTAAACAGGCCCAGGCTGCTGAACATGAACGCCATGCCATTGCGGCTGGTTTTACGGCAAACGACGTTTAACTGGCTGGCGAAGAACATCATCACGGCGCTCAGCAACTCCCAGCGCATCATGATTAAACCGGTGGCAATGGTACTCATCGAACTCGATCCTATGTAACAAAAAGCCGCATCCGGCAGGGCGCCGACAGGAAAATGCGGAGGAGAATAACGGTAATAGTGTGATAAGGATCACATTGTAGCATTGAGAGGAACGGCGGCTCAATGGGGCGCGCGGTGAAAAAATCGCCGCCGGTAACATTCCAATATGCTGAAACAGTTATGCCATTTCATTAGCAACCTTTTCATGGGGCGTCGCGCCCGATAACGCTATGCTTGCCGGCTTTTCAGTTCCCTGATTTTGCGGGGAAATGTGACGCAAAAGGTATCGGCTCCGCATGGCCCTGTTAAAAGAAAAAATTCGCGACCACTCCGCGGAAGAGATGCTATTTATCCGCCGGGCGGCCGTGGCGCTGGCGCTGGTGGTGGTCTGTTTCGGCGCGCTGGTCGTCAATCTCTACCGGCTGCAAATTCGCCAGCACGGCTTTTACCAGACGCGCTCCAACCAGAATGACATCAAGATGTTGCCGATCGCCCCGAGCCGCGGGCTGATCTTCGATCGCAACGGCATTCCGCTGGTACGAAACGTGACACTGTATCGCATCGAGATCACGCCCAGCAAAATCACCGACATGGCCGCGCTGCTGCAGGCGTTGACGCCGATCGTCGATCTGACGCCGGAAGATATCAGCGCGTTTCGCGACGACATGCACCACAACAGCCGCTACAAGCCGATAACGCTAAAAGCGGGGCTGAACGACACCGAGGTGGCGCGTTTCGCCGTCAATCAATACCGTTTCGACGGGGTGACTATCGATACTTATCAGCAGCGTGAATATCCTTACGGCGCGCAGCTGGCGCACGTGCTGGGTTACGTGTCGAAGATCAACGACAGCGATCTCAAACGCCTGGACAAGGCCGGGTTGAGCGAGAACTATGCCGCCGATCGCAACATCGGCAAACAGGGCATCGAGGCCTATTACGAGTCCGAGTTGCACGGCACCACCGGCTATCAGGAGGTGGAGGTGGATAACCACGGGCGGGTGATCCGCTTGCTGAAGGAGCAGCCGCCGCAGGCCGGCAAAAACATCTACCTGACGCTGGATCTGCCGCTGCAGCAGTACATCGAATCGGTGCTGAAGGGGCAACGCGCCGCGGTGGTGGTGGAAGATCCGCGCGACGGCGGCATTCTGGCGATGGTCTCCAGCCCCAGTTACGATCCCAATCCCTTCGTCAAAGGCATCGGCTATCAGGCCTATAAGGCGCTGCTCCGCAACCCGGATTTGCCGCTCATCAACCGCGTCACCCAGGGGCTGTACCCGCCGGCGTCGACGGTGAAGCCCTACATGGCGGTTTCGGCGCTGTTTGCCGGGGTGATCACGCCCACCACCACCTTTTTCGGCGCGCCGACCTGGACGCTGCCCGGCACCGAGCGGCGCTATCGCGACTGGCTGAAAACCGGTCACGGCATGCTCAACGTCACCAAAGCGATAGAAGAGTCCGCCGATACCTTCTTTTATCAGGTGGCGTATGAGATGGGCATCGATCGCATTCACCATTGGCTGAGCCAGTTTGGTTACGGCCAGTCGACCGGCATCGATCTGAACGAAGAGTACCGCGGCGTGCTGCCAAGCCGCGACTGGAAGCTGAGGGTGCACAAAAAAGTCTGGTATCAGGGGGATACGGTATCGGTCGGCATCGGTCAGGGATATTGGGTGGCGACGCCTATTCAGATGGTGAAAGCGCTGACTACGCTGATCAACAACGGTAAGGTGAAAACGCCGCACCTGCTGTATTCGCTGCAGCAGGGCAACCGGGTCACGCGTTATCAGCCGCCGACGCAGGCGCTGCAGATTGGCGATCCCCGTTCGCCTTACTGGGGCATTGTGCGCAACGGTATGTATGGCATGGCCAACCTGCCGAACGGCACCGGATACAAGCTGTTCCATACCGCGCCGTACCAGATTGCCGCTAAATCCGGCACCTCGCAGGTGTTCAGCCTGAAGCAAAACCAGACTTACAACGCCAAAATGATTCCGGTGCGGCTGCGCGATCATATCTTTTATACGCTGTTCGCCCCCTACAAGAACCCCCGGGTGGCGATGGCGTTGATCCTGGAAAACGGCGGCGGCGACGGCGTAGTGGCGGGGCCGACCGCGCGCGCGATCCTCGACCACATTTTCGATCCGGCCAACGCGCCGCAGCCCGGCGACGCGGCGCAAACTAAACCGCAGTTAAACGACAGTGCGGATGTGCAACGGTGATGCGGTTTGTTTTTACTTTCTTACAAACTGCAATCTCCTGACCATTTCCGGCAAGGTAGACTGAAATAACACGATAAACCGAATAAAAACGCAGGGTTAACACAACAGTGGCGCCATCGACCAAAAAGAGCGGTAAAACCTATTCCACAGTTCGTTTCGGCTGGATTTGCGCCGGCATGCTGGTCTGTTTTTTTCTGTTGGCGTTCAGGGTCGGTTACCTGCAACTGCTGGAACACCAGCAGTTGGCGAACCAGGCAGATCAGCGCTCGATTCGCACCCAGGTAGTGCCGACCAACCGCGCCATGATCACCGATCGCAACAATGAGGCGCTGGCGGTCAGCGTGTCGTCGAAAGACATCGTGCTGGATCCGAAGCATATTCTCGATACCCAGACCGATACCGGCAACGAACGCTGGCAGAGCATGGCCAACGTGCTGAAGATCCCGCTGGCGGACGTGCAGCATCTGATCCAGAGCAACGGGCACAAACGCTTTGTCTACCTGGCGCGCAAGGTGGAGGACGACAACGCCGCTTATATCAGCAAGCTGCACCTGACCGGCGTCAGCACCGAGCAGGATTTCAGCCGCTTCTATCCGATGGGCCAGGACGCGGCCGGACTGATCGGCATCGTCGGCCAGGACAATCAGGGGCTGGAGGGCATCGAGCTGGGCTTCAACCCGTTGCTGCAGGGTAAAAACGGCCTGCGGGTCTACCAGAAGGACGGCAGCGGTGCGGTGATCGGCGTGATTAAAAGCGTGGATCCGGTTCCACCGCCGAATGTGACGCTCAGCATCGACAAATTTATCCAGTACGTGCTCTATGCGCAGATCCGCGACGGCGTGGTGGCTAACCAGGCCGACTCCGGCTGCGCGGTGCTGGTGAAAATCGACACCGGCGAAATCCTCGGCATGGCCAGCTATCCGTCGTTCAACCCGAACAACTATGGCAGCACGCCGGCGAAAGATATCCGCAACGTGTGCAGCAGCGACAGCTTCGAACCGGGTTCGACGGTGAAGCCGGTCGTGGTGATGGTGGGGCTGGAACATAAGCTGATCCGGCCGGATACCGTGTTGGACACCACGCCGTATCGGGTGAACGGTCACCTGATCAAGGACGTCGGCCACTGGTCGAAGCTGACCATCACCGGCGTGCTGCAAAAATCGAGCGACATCGCGGTATCGCACATTGCGCTGGCGCTGCCGGCCACCGTGCTGCCGGCGGTCTACCGCAGCTTTGGCCTGGGGCGGCCGACCGAGCTTGGCATCGGCAATGAGAGCAGCGGCTACCTGCCGCAGCATCGCGAGCGCTGGGCCGATATCGAACGCGCCACGTTCTCCTTCGGCTATGGGCTGCGCGTGACGCCGCTGCAAATGGCGCGCGAGTATGCCGCGATCGGTTCCTTCGGCATTTATCGGCCGCTGTCGATCACTAAGGTGACGCCGCCGGTGATGGGGCAACGCATTTTGCCGGCCGATACGGTCAGGTCCGTGGTGCATATGATGGAAAGCGACGCCTTGCCGGGCGGCAGCGGGGTGAGCGCTGCGGTGCCCGGCTACCGTTTGGCGATCAAAACCGGTACCGCCGAGAAAATGGGCCCCAGCGGCAAATACGACGGCGGCTATATCAACTATACCGCCGGCGTGGCGCCGGCCAGCGATCCGCAGGTGGCGCTGGTGGTGATGGTCAACAACCCGAAAGCCGGCAAGCACTTCGGCGGCTCGGTAGCCGGGCCGGTGTTCGGCAAGATCATGGCCCAGGTGCTGGAGCACATGAATATCCTGCCGGATGCCCAGCCGCTCAATGTGGTGTCGTCGGTTAAAGGGTGAGGATTTAAGCGGGAAGTGAGTGGGTCAGAAAATGTCTGGCCCACGCTTCAATACAACGAGTTTAACCTACGGCAGTATTTATTATGGATATGCCTTGAGGTATTGATTGATATTCGACTTGAATGAATTTCTCTGTTTCTAAAATAATATTTCTTATTTGGCGATTCGCAGAGAAGCTTATTTTCTCACCAAGACAATTCCCTCTTTCGTTCACGCCTTGACATGATTTCAACGCATTCCGAACCCGGCAACACCCGCCTATGGGAGGCTGTAATCGTCGTGTCATCAATGCTCGTTAGACTCGCGACATCCTGGTATTACCGACTAAAAATTATGAATATAAAACTGACACTTGGCCGCGGGGCAAAACCTGCGCCCGCGCTGCCGCGCGCGTTTGGCTTCGGCAAAAGTATGGGGTTATTAAGCGGCGTAATTTGCGTTATCGCACTATTTTCTCTGCTGCAATTGTTTTCCACCGTATTTATTTCCAATATTCTGCGCGACGCCAAGATTAACCTGGTGACGGGCGACGCCTTGCATCGCCAGCAGGCGGCGATGGATCGCGCCAGGCTGTCGCTGCTGACGGCCAGCGATACCCTGAACCGTGCGGGCATTTACTATCTGCAGGATAAAGCCACCGGTTCCGACGGCAGCTGGCATAGCCTGCTGGATGAATCGCTGGCGGCGCTGCAGGCTTCAGAGCAGGCCTTCGCCCGGTTTGAGCGCCTGAGCGCGACGGCGCCCGAGGCCGCTGACGCCCTGAAAGGCAGTTATCGCCTGTTCTATGACGGTCTGAAGGAGCAGGCGCAAGGGCTGCAACGCAGCGACAGCATCGATGCGTTTTTCGCCGTGCCGATCCAGGCTTTTCAGGCGGATTTCAACGAGAAGTATCTCGCTTATCAGGCGCTGAACGAACGACGCGGCGATGACGTCAACGTGCGGCAATTGGCGGCGCTGGAGCAGGCCAAAACCTATGCGCTCGGCGCGCTCGCGGCGTTGGCGCTGATCGCCTTGGGCGTGTGGTTCGGCGTTGCTCGTTGGGTGATCGTACCGTTGCAAAGGGCGATCGCCCATCTCAACGTGCTGGCCGCCGGCGATCTTTCGCGGCCGTTGCCGCCTGAACGGGCGGTTAACCGCGAAATGCGTCAGTTGCAAACCAGCATTGGCCACATGCAAAACGGCCTGCAGCGGCTGGTGAGTGAGGTGCGCGATGCGGCGAGCGGGATCCTGAACGGCGTCGGGCGGCTGGCGGACGGCAATCGACAGTTGACGGCGCAGTCGGCGAAGCAGGACGGCGAATTGCAGTTGGCGACCGAGCACGTGCAGCAGTTGGCAGCGCGGGTGGAAGAAAACGGCCAATACGCGCAGCTGGCCAATCAACGCACCGAACAGGCCAGGCAGTGCGCCGGCGCCGGTGAAAAGATGATGCAAACCGTCAACGTCTCGATGCAAGGGATCGTCAACCAATCGGCCGAGATGCGCGGCATTGTGGCGCTGATCGACAGCGTGGCGTTTCAGACCAATATTCTGGCGCTGAATGCGGCGATCGAGGCCGCGCACGCCGGCGTTCACGGCCGGGGTTTCGCCATTGTCGCTAAAGAAGTGGGCCTGCTGGCGCAGAAGAGCAGCCATTCTACGCGCGATATTCATCAGCTGATCAACCGCTCGTTGCAGCAAATCGATCAGGGATCGCAAGCGGTAGAGCTGCTGGCGGGCAACTTGCGTCAAATTATCGATCTGGTGAACACGTTTAGCGCACTGATGGGGGAGATCTCGCTGGCGTCGCTCAATCAGGGGGAGAGCATTCAGGACGTGACGGCGCGCATCGCCGGGCTGAATCAGGTGGCGCGGCAAACCGGCGCCGTGGTGAACGCGGTGACCGAGGCCTCGCAGTTGCTGCAGGGCGAATCGGAACGATTGGAAAAAGCGATGGCGCGTTTCAGGCTGCCGGCACAATAAATAACCCTGGCGCAGGTTAATGAATAATAAAGCCGCGCTTAACGTTATTTATTTAGGTTCGCTCCCTGAGGAGTTTCAGCGGAGTAAATAAAAGCAGGCCGGCGCGTGTGGATTAAAAAAGCGTCGGCCTGCGGAGGTTATTTTTGGCGGGAGAATTAACGGCTGGTCTGGTGGCCGATGATGCCGCCCAGCGCTGCGCCACCGAGGGTGCCCAGCGTGCTGCCGTCGGTCAATACCGCGCCGCCCACGGCGCCGACGCCCGCACCGATCGCCGTGTTGCGATCGCGATTGGACATATGCCCACATGCGGTAACGGAAAGCGTCGCCATTACCACCACCAACACACCCGCGGCACGTTTAATATTCATAATGAGTTCCTGGTAAATTGGCTAATTAATGGATTAAAAATAATCCGATTAACTCGCCGGTAGAAGTTGGGATGAATGTATTCCTCCGAAAGAAAATCGAACAGGTAAAAATTCTTAATTTTGGCGCGGTGAAAAGCGATCGCTCGCCGAATGTGCGGCCGTCGGCAAAACCGTTCGGCTATACTGGGAAGACGCCTCATGAGGGGCGGGGCGCACACGCTGGAGGCCGCCATGTCCGAGCTCGTTTCCGCATCCGGCAAACCGGTGAAAATTCCCGGCCCGGACCATCCGATTACGCTGACCCGCCATCCGACGCGGGTCGTGGTGCGCGGCGCCGGCCAAATCCTGGCCGACAGCCGTCATGTACTCATCTTGCAGGAAGCCAACTATCCGCCGGTGTTTTACTTTCCGCGTGAGGATGTGAATATGGCGCTGCTGCATAAAAGCACGCACGTGAGCTACTGCCCTTATAAGGGCGACTGCAGTTATTTCTCCCTCACGCTGAACGGCCCGCAGGGGGACAATGCGGCCTGGAGCTATGAAATGCCTTACAACGCCGTGGTGACGATCAAGGATCATCTGGCATTTTATCCCGACAAAGTCACGGCGATCCGTACCGAAGCCTGAGCCGCCGCCGCCTTCGGGCGGGGGCAGGTTGACATTCCACTTATCCCTACTCATTATGTGTATTACCGGAAATTGATACGCTTTCCTTATGTTTTAATCCGACATAAGCGAAACTCTGAGCAGGTGCCAAGGTGTCTACCTCTACGCGATTTGCCGTTGCCATCCATATTCTGACCAACATCACGCTGTGTCGCGGCCAGACGGTGCGTTCCGAAGATATCGCCCGCAGCGTCAACACCAATCCGACGGTGGTGCGGCGCATTCTCGGGGCGTTGGCGGAGGCGGGGCTGACCTATTCGCAGATGGGGCAAGGCGGCGGGGCGCTGTTGGCGCGGCCGGCGGAAGCGATTTCTTTGCTGGACGTGTATCGCGCGGTGGAGGATCAACCTTATTTCACGCTGCATCGCACCCGGCCTAACGAGGCGTGCTATATCGGCCACGCCATTACCCCGGTGCTGGAGCAAGAGTTTGCGCGCGTCGGCCACGCGCTGGAAGCCAGCCTGGCACAGACCAGCATCGCCGAAATGGCCGGGCAGGTTGAGCTGCGCGCCGGCTATCCCTTCGTCCCTTGTTCACCGCAATATCAAGCAGATACGCAATAAAAAATCACGCCAAACCCCGTTCCGCGCAGAGCATTTTTTGCATTGCGTTAATGTAATTGTGTAAGTTACATTAGCTCGCATCAAGTGTGATGTAGCTCACGTTTTAGACTGCCTCCCCACGATAATCGACCGTTTGGCCGGAAACCTTTTCTTCCGGCGCAGATTCGCTGTGCTTATAAACCAGGAGAGAACGATGTTAGAAATGATTGAAAGCTTGGCCACCGTGGTGGTCCTGGTGCCGGTAATGGTGGCCGTCTTGCTCGGCGCGATTTACGGCCTGGGTGAAGTGTTCAACGTCTTTTCCGCTATCGGCAGAAAAAATAACGGCTGAATTTGAACGTCAGGGGACGCAACGCCCCCTGACGGAGGGTTACAATACCGTCGCCAGGAAGTTGCGCGTCCTCTCATGTCCCGGCGCATCCAGAACCTGCTGCACGCTGCCCGTTTCAACCACCTTTCCCTGATCCATAAAGACAATCTGGTCGGCCACTTCGCGGGCGAAGCCGATTTCGTGCGTGACCACCACCATGGTCATGCCCGAATGCGCCAAATCTTTCATCACCTGCAGCACTTCGCCAACCAATTCAGGATCGAGCGCGGAGGTCGGTTCATCAAACAGTAACACCTGCGGGTTCATCGCCAGCGCGCGGGCGATGGCGACGCGTTGCTGCTGGCCGCCGGACAGTTCACGCGGCCAGGCGTTGATGCGATGTTCAAGCCCGACGCGGGCCAGCAGCAGCTTCGCCCGTTCCTGCACCTCGGCTTTTTTTTCCTTTTTCACCCGCAGCGGCGCGTCGCTGACGTTTTGCAACACGGTGCGGTGCGCAAACAAGTTGAACTGCTGAAATACCATGCCGATGCTTTTACGCTGTTCGGCCACCTCGGCTTCTTTCAGCTCGTACAGATGCCGGCCTTTTTGACGATAGCCGATCAGCTGTTCGCCAACGCGAATGGTGCCGCCGTCCAGCTTTTCCAGGTGGTTGATGCAGCGCAACAGGGTGGATTTGCCGGAGCCGGAAGGGCCGAGGATCACCGTCACCGAACCTGCCGGAATGGTCAGGCTGATGTTTTTCAACACTTCGGTGCCGGAAAAGGATTTCCGCACCCGGTTGATGTGGATGGATGCGCTCATTGTTCACCTCCCTGAGGGGCTTTGCGGTTGAGGAAGAACCGGCCGCTGCGCGTTGCCTGCGTGCCGCGGCCAAAATAGCGCTCCACGTAGTATTGACCAATTGACAGAATCGAAGTCATGGCCAGATACCACAGGGTGGCGACCAGCAACAGCGGGATGACCTCGTAGGTGCGTTGGTAAATGATCTGCGCCGAATACAGCACGTCCTGCAGGGCAATCACCGACACCACCGCGGTGGTTTTCAACTGCCCGATCACTTCATTGCCCGCCGGCGGCAGGATGGTGCGCATCGCCTGCGGCAATACCACGCGCCACAGGATTTGCCCACGACGGTAGCCCAGCGCTTTGGCGGCTTCCAACTGGCCGCTGCTGACGCTTTGGATGCCTGCGCGCACAATTTCCGCCGCATAGGCCGACTGATGCATCACCAGCGCAATCACCGCGGCGCTGAAGGTGCTGATAAGGGTATTGGTCGGCGCGCTGGCGACTTCGCCCAGAAACGGGATCCACAAGCTGATGCGGGGATAAAGCGCGGCGATGTTGTACCACAGGAACAGCTGCACCAGCATCGGCACTGCACGGAAGAACCAGGTGTAGAACCAGCTTACCGCCACCAATACCGGATTGGCCGACAGGCGCATCAGCGCCAGCAGCACGCCGCCGGCGAAGCCGAACACCACCGAAATCACCGTCAGCTTCAGCGTCATGAGCACGCCGTTGAGGATGGACGCCTCGGTGAGGTTTTCCGCCACCACCGACCATTCAAAGCGCGGGTTGTGCAGCATGGAATTGACGATAACGGCGACGATCAGCAGCACAACCAGGGCGCTGAGCCAGCGCCCGTAATGCCGGAGGCCGACGATGCTCAGTTCCGCGTCGTCGACAGGGTATTGCCCACTCATTTTGCGATCTCTTCATTGATGCCGGCGGTTTTCACTGCACCAAAACCGATATCCCAGCCGTCGAGGATTTTCTGGTAGCTGCCGTCGGCGATCAGTGAATTTAGCGCTGCCTGCACCGGTTTCACCAGTTCGGAGCCTTTGGGCAGGGCGATGGCCACCGTGGTGCCGTCGATGTTGATATCACCGGCCAACGTCAGCGGTTTGACGTGGGCGGCCTGGTAGCGCAGCCCTTCATACGGGCCGAAAAACATCGGTACGCGGCCGCTGATCACCGCTTGCACCCCGGCCGGGCGGTCCGGGAAGATCGGCATGGTGATGGCCGGTTTGCCGGCGGCGACGCATTGATCGCTGGCCTGCTGCAGGCGGGTTATTTGCGAGGTGCCTGCGCCGGCGCCGACGGTCTGGCCGCACAATTGGGCCAGCTCGGTGTAAGGGCCAAGCGCAGCGTCTTTGCGGGCGATCAAGGCCAGCTTGGAAGCGTTGTAATAGCCGACGAAGTCCACCTGCTGGAAGCGCTTTTTGTTGGCGTCAATGTTGGCCAGCGCGACGTCATAACGGCCGGACTTCAGGCCGGGGATGATGTTGTCGAAACCGCCGGTGTCCTTCCAGTGGATCGCCACGCCCAGGCGATCGGCAATCGCGCTCATCACGTCGATTTCACGCCCGGCCAGCGTTTTGTTGTCCGCCTGGTAAAAAGTGGTCGGCGGGGTGTTCGGGTTAGTGCCGGCAACGATATAGCCGGCCTTTTTTATTGATTCAGGCAGGCTGTCGTGCAGCGCCGGATCGGCGGCAGCTTTCACCGTCGCCTTGAAGGGAACATCGCCTTCAGCGGCATGACCGGCGGCCAACGGCGCCAGCGTGGAGGAAGCCAACAGCAGGGACAGTACGGTGCGTTTGAATGTGGTTTTCATCATAATTTCCCTGCGGATTAAGCCGATTTTACGTTAGCGAAGTTGATTGCCGGTTCAGGCAGGCCCAGGTTTTCACGCAGGGTTGCATACTGATACTCCTCACGGAACAGGCCACGGCGGCGCAGCTCCGGGATCACCAGCTCGACGAACAGTTCCAGCTGGTTGGGCAACACCGCCGGCATGATGTTGAAGCCGTCTGCGCCTTGCTGTTCCAGCCATAGCTGGAAGTCGTCGGCGATCTCTTCGGCGGTACCTACCACCACGCGGTGGCCGCGCGAACCGGCCGCGACGGCCGCCAGCTCGCGCAGCGTCAGGTTTTCCCGCGCGGCCAGATCGGTCAGCAGTTTCACGCGGCTTTGGCCGCCTTCGGTGGCGCCCACGTTCGGCACCGGGCCGTCCAGCGGGTAATCGCTCAAATCGAAACCAAAGCGCGCCGACAGCTGTTCAATGCCGTTATCGATATCCACCAGTTGATTCAACTGATACCAGGTTTCCTGCGCTTCTTCTTTGGTACGGCCGACAATCGGCATCACACCTGGCAGGATCAGCAGGTGGTCCGGGTTGCGGCCGGCGTCGGCCACGTATTTTTTCTGACTGCGGTAGAAAGCCTGTCCTTCTTCCAGGCTGGCGGCGGCGGTGAACACCACTTCGGCGGTTTCCGCCGCCAGCTGTTGGCCGGCCGGGGACGATCCGGCCTCAATGATCACTGGCCGCCCTTGCGGTGAGCGGGAAATGTTCAGCGGGCCCTGCACCGAGAAATGCTTGCCTTTATGGTTGGCGGCGTGGATTTTCTCGTCTATGGCGTACACGCCATTTTGCTTGTCGCGCACGATGGCGTCTTTTTCCCAGCCGTCCCACAGTTTGTAGCTGGCCTCGAGGAATTCCCGCGCCACTTCATAGCGCTCGGCGTGCGACGGCAGATCTTCACGGCTGAAGTTGCGCGCCGCATCGCTGGAGAAAGAGGTCACCACGTTCCAGGCGGCGCGGCCGTGGCTGATATGGTCGATGGAGGCCATGGCGCGCGCCAGGTGGAAGGGTTGATCGAAAGTGGTGGAGGCGGTCGCCGTCAGCCCGATATGGCGGGTGTTGACCGCCAGCGCCGCGAGCAGCGTCAGTGGCTCCAGGCGTGACATCGTCGAGGGCAGTCGGTGCACGCTGGTCGCTAATGCGTCGCCGACGAAGAACATATCGAAGGTGCCTTCTTCGGCTGTTTTTGCGATCCAGGTGAACCAGTCGATATCGGTCGGCGAACCGCTGGCGCCTTCTGCGCGCCATCCCCCGATATGGTGCCCCAGCGCCTGAACGAACAGGCCGAGACGGAGTTGGCGCGATGGTGTTGAAGGTGAAGTACTCATAATTATTCCTGTTTTATTATTAATTTAACAATGCAATCAGTCGCGGCAGCGCGCCAGGGGACATGAGGGCGCAGTCGCGGATAACGCTTTCGCCTTCGAGGCCCGGAAGCAGCTGCAGAATGGCGCGCAGCTTGGCGTCGAGGTCTGTTGGCCGGGCGGCGGTTTGCTTTCTTGTGACCATGTCGCTTATTTGCCTTCCGTCCTGCAGCGTCAGGGTCAGGCGATGGAAGCGCATCTCCGGATCGAGCGCGTCCGGCGGGGCCGCGGGATCGACATGGCGCTCAACTTTTGCCGCCAGGGCGGCGATAGCCGTATCGACCGGCTGTTCGCCGTAATGCATCAGCGGGACCACGCCGTGGTAGAGCGCATCGGCGATGACGTATTCGAGGCTAAAGCGCGCTTCCACACCGGTGGCCGGTTGGCGAATATAGGGCGCGGTATCTGCACCGGGCGGAAAACTGACCTCAATCTTTGCGATCTCCGCAAGGGCGTCGCCTTGTTCCTGCAGCCGCGCGCGCAGGGCGAGCGCCGCCTCGGCCGCGCTGTGAGTGCCACCGCAGGTCGGATACCGCTTGAACTCCAGCCCCGGCTGCAGGATGCGCCAGGGCGTGCCCCAACCGGCGGTCAGACATTCCGGCTTTTGCCGGCCGCCGCCATGGGATGTCAGCAGGCTGTCCAGCACGCCCTCCGGTTGGCCGATGAAACCGGCCTGAGCCAGCAGGATGGCGTTGACCGCGTTGCGTGCCGCCAGGCCGGCGTGCAGCGGTTTGGCCGCCGAACCGAACTGGCTGCGCAGGCCCGCCGCCTGCGTGGCCGCCAGGCCCAGAGCAATCTGCGTTTGCCGCTGGTCAAGCTGCAGATAACGCGCCACGGCGGCGCAGGCGGCGACCGCGCCCAGGGTGGCGGTGCTGTGAAAACCCAGTACGTAATGTTGCGTGCCAGCGGCCAATCCCAGCCGGCCAGCGGCCTCTACGCCGATGACATAGGCGGTTAACATTTCAGTGACATTGTCACTCTCACCGTTCAGCGCCAGCAGGGCGGAGAGCACTACGGTGCTCGGATGGCCACGCAGCGCAGGATGGTAATCATCGAAGTCCAACGAGTGGCTGACATAGCCATAGCGCAGTGCGCGGTTCTCGCTGCCGTTCGGCGGAAACGTCGTGCCGATCGCTGCCAGACCGGCATCGCTCAACGCCCCGCGGGCAATCGGCAGCGCGCAGGCGAAGTAATCTTTCACGCCGCGGCGAGCGGCTGACAGGGCGGTTTCATCCGGCTGGCTGTTCAATATCAGATGAGCGAATTGGGCGGTTATCGGTAATGACAAGGCGTTAACACCTGAATTTATAGATGGTTATGCACGAGTGCGGGGTGAAAGGTATTGTGTGGCGGTTTTCTTTGTCCCGAAAGAACGAACGGCGCTTCCATATCGCTGAATGAAATATCACGACGGCGCTGCGCCGCCGTCAGGGCTGCTGGTAGGCGCGGCAGGCTGCGCTTTAGCTATTTTTATGCAAAGCAAAGCTGAATTTGTTCTAGCACGGTAGAGGACTTAGGCCGAGAAAAGGCGAACGCTCATGATGTCGATAAATGCCCTGAGACGCGGGGTAAGATGTTTGCTTGAAGGCCAGAGAATTTTGAGACTGCCACTGTGTTGGCAGTGGTCGCCAAGCACCGGTTGGAGCCGCTGCTGCTCCAGCGCCTGTCGCACCGCGAAATCGGGCAGGCAGGCGATGCCCAGGCCCTGTTCCGCCAGGTAAATCAGCGTATCGACGGTGTTGCATACCGTGCGCTTGCCCAGGCCTTCGTCGAGCAGTTTATCTCCGCCCGCCACCGGCCAGGTCTCGACTTTGCCGGTGGTGGGGAATCTGTATAACAGGCAGGCGTGATCGCGTAGTTCTGCCGGCTGGCGGGGTATACCCGCCCGGCGCAGATAGTCCGGCGCCGCCACCAGCTGTAGGTGAAACGTACCCAGTTGGCGGCTCATTAAGCGAGAATCCTCGGTATCGCCCACGCGGATCACCGCATCGAACCCTTCTTCGATCACCGCGACCCGACGGTCGGAAAAATCGGCTTCCAGCTCAATATCGGGATAGTTCCGGACAAATTCCGCCAATACCGGATTTAACAGGCCTCCCACCAGCGGCAGACTGACGCGCAGTTTGCCGCGCGGCGCGCTATGCGTATCACTGATATCCCGTTCCGCCGCCGCCATCTCCTCCAGAATGCGCTGACACCGCAGCAGAAACCGCCGCCCCTCGGCGGTCAGCGTCATGCTGCGCGTGCTGCGGTGAAACAGACGCACGCCCAGTCGGTTCTCCAGGCGGGCGATGCTTTTCCCCACCGCCGAGGCCGAGATGCCGAGCACGCGGCCGGCGTCAACGAAGCTGAGAGTTTCAGCGGCCTGCACGAAGGCGCTCACGCCGGCTAAGTTATCCATCGTTTGTCCTATTGCGGACGTTAATGTCCTTTATGAAGGGAAATCTAGCCTGTTTTTCCGCTAATCGCCAGGCCCTATGCTCGGTGACTACAGCATGGGCTGATTATCTGGAGCAATGACGATGAGTGCATATGGGCATACTGCGGGCGTGATAGACCGGGCGATCGATAACGCGCTGGCGGAAAAACGGCTGGTTGGCGCAGTGGTTTTGGTGGCGCTGGGGGGCGATACGTTTTATCGCCGCGCGGCGGGGCTGGCGGATCGCGAAGCCGGCCGGCCGATGGCGTTCAATACGCTGTTCCGTCTGGCTTCGGTATCCAAACCGATCGTGTCCACGGCGGCGCTGGCATTGATGGCGCAAGGCCGTATGCAGCTGGAAGATCCCATCACCCGTTGGCTGCCGCATTTTCGTCCGCGGCTGGCGGATGGCACCACGCCGTTGATGACGCTACGGCATCTCATGACCCACACCGCCGGACTAAGCTACCGTTTTTTCCAGCCGGAAGGGGGATTCTACGCCCAATCGGCGGTCTCCGACGGCATGGATGAGGCGTCTGTCAGCCTGCAGGAGAACGTGCGGCGTATTGCCTGCGCCCCTTTGTTGGCGCCGCCCGGCGAGGAGTGGCGCTATTCCATCGCGACCGATGTCCTGGGCGCGGCGATCGAACAGGCGAGCGGCTTGCCGCTGGCGCAGGCAGTAAAAAAATGGGTGACCGGGCCGCTGGCGATGACGGATACCGATTTCCTGGCGGTGGATCCTGCACGTTTGGCGGCCGCTTACGTCGATCATCCCGGCGAGCCGCGCCGCCTGCGCCAACCGGATCATTTACCGTTTATCGATGGCAGCGCCGGTTTTCATCTGTCGCCGGCGCGAGCGTTGGATCCGTTGGCTTACGCCTCAGGCGGCGCCGGCATGGTCGGCTCGGCCGAGGATTTTCTGCGCCTGCTGGAAGCGTTGCGCCAGGGAGGAACGCCGGTGCTGCCAACCGATTGGGTGACGGCGTTCACCAGCAACCAGATCGGCGATTTGTCGATGCCGTTTTGGCCGGGGCGCGGTTTCGGCCTCGGCATTACCGTACTGAAAGACCCCATCGCCGCGCAAACGCCGGAGTCCGTGGGGACCTGGCGAATGGGCGGCACCTATGGCCATTCCTGGTTCGTCGATCCTGTCCGGCAGCTCAGCGTCGTCGCGTTTACCAACACGGCGCTGGAGGGCATGTCCGGCGCCTTTGTCGGCGAGATTTGTCAGGCGGTCTATGCCGCGACGGGAGCGATGCAATGCGCCTGATGCCGCCGATTTTCTTTATCGCGCTGGGGTTGTTCGGCGTCTACTGCATCGAGTTCGGCGTGGTGGGCATTTTGCCGCAGATCATCGCACGGTATGGCATCTCTACGGCGCAGGCCGGCTGGCTGGTCGGGATCTTCGCCCTGACCATCGCGCTGCTCGGGCCGCTGTTGGTGCTGCTGGCGTCGCGATTCAATCGCAAACGCATGTTGTTGATCGCGTTGACCGTGTTCGCGGTGGCCAGCGCGCTGTCCGCTCAGACGGACAGTTTCGCCATGCTCATGCTGCTGCGCATTGTGCCGGCGTTGTTTCATCCGATCTATTTTTCGCTGGCCATGGTGGCGGCTGCGGCGCTTTATCCCCCGCATCAGGCCACCAAAGCAACCGCCTATGCGTTCATCGGCACCAGCATGGGCATGGTGCTGGGGATACCGTTGACGCAATGGATCGCCGGGCAGTTCAGCTATGAAGCCTCGTTCCGGTTCTGTGCCTGGGTCAATCTCCTGGCGGCGGCGGGATTGCTGATGCGGTTGCCCGACGTCGCCGTTCAGCGCCTCAGTTATGGCAAACAGCTGACGATCCTGCGCAGCGGGACGCTGTGGCTGAATATTATCACCTGCGTGCTGATCTTTGCCGCCATGTTCGCCGTCTATGCTTACGCGGCTGAATATCTCAGCCGTGAAATCGGCCTCAGCGGCGGCGCCATCGGCTTTCTTCTGGTGGCGTTCGGCGTGGGCGGTGTCGCGGGCAACCTGTTGGCCAGCAAGGGGTTGAGCCGCCATCGAGCGCTGACGGTGCTGCTGCACCCGCTAGCCTTGATTGCGGCTTATGCGCTGCTGTATCACTACGGCAGCGCGAATATCGGTTCGATGACGGCGCTTTGTCTGTATTGGGGAGCGGCGCACACCAGCGGTTTGATCGTGACGCAGATCTGGCTGACATCCGAAGCCCCCCAGGCGCCGGCGTTCGCCACCGGGCTGTATATCGCCTTTATCAATCTGGGCGTGGCGCTGGGCTCGCTGGCGGGCGGCTGGTTCATCACCGCGTGGGGGCTACAGGGCAGCCTGCTGTGCGGAACCTTGTTCGCCGCGCTGGCGGTGATTACGATCGCCGCCAGACTCCGGCTGCAGCGGCAGGCTACCGTTGCGTTGCGTCGATCATCGCCATCACCTGCCGAAACATCGCGCTTTCCGCATCCGCCAGCTCGTTGACCAGCGTAAAGTGATTGCAGTGGCGGTCGGCCAGCAGGTGGACGTCGAGACCGCGCGCCAGGCAGGCGTCATAATAGGCCTGCGTTTGGTTTTTGAAGCCTTGCGTTTCGCGGTGGCCGACGTCGAGCAGGATCTGCGGCGCATGCGCTTTCGCCGGCAGCAAAAACAGCGGGCTGAGAGTTTGCGCCTGTTCGGGCGTCAGGTGCAGCCAGTCGTTGATGTAGATATCGCACAGCGGGCGCAGATCGTAGAGGCCGCTCAGCGCCAGCGCGCCTTTGATCGCATCGGGCGGCAGGCGATAGCGTTGCTGCCAGCCGTCGGCGATCAGCATGCCGCACAGGTGGCCGCCGGCCGAACTGCCGCTGACGAAAATGCGCGCCGGATCGATGCCGAACGGCGCCCCGTGATGATAAAGCCAGGCGACGGCGCTGCGCACCTCATGCACGATCTCCGCCAGCGTCGCTTCCGGCGCCAGCGTATATTCCAGCGTGGCGACCGCCACACCGCGGCGGGCGAACGCGGCGGCCATCGAGCAGGCTTCCTCTTTGCGCTGTGAATGCCAGTAGCCGCCATGTATAAAGATCAGCAGCGGGGCGGGCTGTGCGCTGGCCGGGAACAGATCGAGACGCTCGGCGGCGCTCATGCCGTAGCGCAGATCGTAAATGCCCGGTGTCTGCGCTTTGGCGCGCTGCGCCAGCGCGGCATAGTCCGCCATGCAGGCGTCAAAATCCTCCACCGAAGCGCGGGCGTTGTATTGCGTGGCGCGGGCGCTCAGGTCTTCAAACGTCAGATCGATGTTCATGCGTTTCTCCGGATTGTTATGCGTTATGTCTTCATCATCGTCCCGCAGGGGAAAAGATGTTTGATCTCCGGTGCGCACAATTGCGGCTTCTCCAATGCTGTTATCTGCTGTATATTGCCGTTTTATGCTTTTTTAATGCGGAATAATCCCATGCACAAAGCGGCACGACAGCGCCATTTACTGGATTTGCTCAGCGAACGCGGTCAGGCGGCGGTGGCGGAATTGGCCAGCGCCATCGGTGTTTCGGTCGATACCGTGCGCCGCGACTTGGCCGATCTTGAGCGGCAGGGGTTGGCGCAGAAACATCACGGCGGCGCGATAGCGCTCGAACCGTCCGGCATGCCGCGCCAGGCGCGTGCGGCGCTGTTGCCGCAGGTCAAGCAGCGGCTCGGCCGCGCGGTGGCCGCACAGATCCCCCCCGGTAGCACCCTGATGCTGGATGCGGGCAGTACGCTGTTGGCGGTGGCGCAAGCGTTGCGCGGCCCGGCGACGGTGATCACCGCTTCGCTGGATATCGCGCAGTGCCTGAGCGATAAGCCGGAGATCCAACTGATCCTGCTCGGCGGCCAGTGGGACGCGCGCCAACGGCTGTTCGCCGGCAGCGCGACGCTGGCGTTGCTGGAACGCTACCGCGCGGACATCGCTTTGCTGGGCGCCTGTGCGGTGCATTCTCAGCTGGGGCTGAGCGCCGGCGAAGAGGCCGATGCAGAGGTCAAACGCGCCATGCTGGCCAACAGCGGCGAGCGCTGGCTGGTGGCCGACCATATGAAGCTGGATCGCTGCGAGCCGCATCACGTGGCGGATCTGGCGCAGATCCAACGCCTGTTTACCGATCGCCCGTGGGATAACCTGGACGAGCAATCAATGATTGAACTTTGTGTCGTCGCCGACGACCGCTAGAGGAGAACCCTGATGAACGATAACGCTCAACCGTTGCAGGTGGCGCTGATTGGTTACGGCTTTGTCGGCAAGGCGTTTCATGCGCCGCTGATTAACGCGGTGCCGGGGCTGGCGCTGAGCGTGGTGGCTTCGCGCGATGCCGCCAAAGTCCATGCCGATCTGGCGCACGTGCGCGTGATCGCCGATCCGCTGGAGGCGATCCGCTTGCCGGAAGTGGACCTGGTGGTGATTGCTTCGCCGAACGCCACCCATGCGCCGCTGGCGCTGGCTGCGCTGGAAGCGGGCAAGCACGTGGTGGTGGATAAGCCGTTTACGCTGGATTTGGCGCAGGCGCGCACGCTGATTGCGGCGGCGGAGAAGCACGGCCGTCTGCTGTCGGTATTCCAGAATCGCCGCTGGGACAGCGATTTCCTGGGCGTGAAGCAGGTGATCGAGCAGGGACTGATCGGCAAGGTGACGCACTTTGAGTCGCACATCGATCGTTACCGCCCAGAAGTGCGGGTGCGCTGGCGCGAGCAGAATCTGCCGGGCAGCGGGCTGTGGTTCGATCTGGGGCCGCACATGGTCGATCAGGCGCTGCAGCTGTTCGGTTTGCCGCACAGCGTGCAGGCCAACATCGCCACGCTGCGCGCCAATGCGCAGATCAATGACTGGGCGCATGTGGTGCTGAACTACCCGACGCACCGCGTGATTTTGCATGGCAGCATGCTGGTGGCGGGCGGCGTGTCGCGCTTTACCGTACACGGCGATAAAGGCAGCGTGGTCAAAGCGCGCGCCGACGGGCAGGAGAGCCAACTGCTGGCTGGCGTAACGCCGGGTTCGGCTGAGTGGGGTAAAGACGACGACGCGATGAGCCTGTTTATCGGCACGGAGCCGGTGCGTACGTTGCCGACGCCGGATGGCGATCAGCGCCAATATTACGTCCAGGTGCGTGACGCGCTGCGCGGCGCCGGCGCCAACCCGGTCACCGCATCGCAGGCGTTGGCGGTGATGGCGGTGCTGGAAGCGGCCACCCTGGCGGCGGAAACCGGCGTAACCCAAACGCTGCCGCTCACCGAGGCGGAGATCGCCGCCTGGTAACGCATCGCGCCAGATAAGGCGTCAGATGCATTGATACAGTGCATCGCATGCGTCTTCCGCCATCCCAGCCCCTGACATAGGCTAAGCCTCAGTCTATGTCAGGAGTGCTTATCATGTTATCCCATCCTTCGCCGCAGGGCGTCCGCGGCATACTGGCCGCACTTTCTCTGTGTATGCTGCTGTCATCGCTCGGCATCAGCATCGCCAACGTCGGGCTGCCGGCGCTCGCCACCGCATTCCATGCGTCGTTCCAGGCAGTGCAGTGGGTGCTGCTCTGCTATTTGCTGGCCGTCACCACCTGCATCATCGGCATCGGCCGCTTGGGCGACAGCCTCAATCGTCGCCGCCTGCTGCTGGCGGGCATCGCGCTGTTTACCGCCGCTTCGCTGGCTTGTGCGTTGGCTCCGCAGCTGTGGCTGCTGCTGGCGGCGCGCCTGGCGCAGGGGCTGGGGGGCGCAGTCATGATGTCAATCACCATGGCGCTGGCGGGCGAGGCTCTGGGCACGGAAAAGATCGGCCGCGCGATGGGGCTGCTCGGCACTATGTCGGCCGTGGGCACCGCGCTGGGGCCGTCGTTGGGCGGCGCGCTGATCGCCGGCTTCGGCTGGCGAACGATATTCCTGATCAACCTGCCGCTGGGGCTGCTGGCGCTGTGGCTCGCCTGGCGATACTTGCCGAATGGGGCGCGGGCGGCGACGCGCCCTGAACCGTTCGACCGCGCCGGCACGCTGCTGCTGGGCGGCGCATTGCTTTGCTACTCGCTGGCGATGACTCTGGGACGCGGTGATTTCGGCGCGCTTAACCTGGCGTTGATGTTGGGCGCTCTGTTGGCGGCAGGGGTGTTTATCCGCGTGGAGCGCCGCGCCGTGTCGCCGCTGTTGGCGCCGACGATGTTCCGCCATCCGGCCCTGACGGCGGGGCTGGCGGCCAGCGCGTTGGTCATGACGGTGATGACCGCCACGCTGGTGGTCGGGCCGTTTTATCTGTCGCGCGCGCTGGGGTTAAGCGCCGCGCAGGTGGGGCTGGTGATGTCGGCGGGGCCGGCGGTGGCGATCCTGACCGGTATTCCGGCGGGTTATCTGGTGGATCGCTTTGGATCGCAGCGCATCGCCCAGCTTGGGCTGGCGGCAGTGGCCGCCGGGGCGGGATTGCTGTCGCTGCTGGGCCGCTGGGGCGTACTCGGCTATGTCGCGCCGATCGCGCTGTTGACCGCCGGTTATGCGCTGTTTCAGGTGGCCAATAACACGGTGCTGATGAAGGATCTGTTTCCAGAACGACGCGGGTTGATCGCCGGCATGGTCAATCTGGCGCGCAATCTGGGGGCGATCACCGGCGCGTCGGCGATGGGGGCGCTGTTTTATCTGGCCTCGCAGCGGGTGGCGGGCGCCGCGGCGGCCGCGGCTTACGGCATGCGCGTCACCTACGGCGCGGCGGCGTTGCTGGCGTTGGCGGCATTGCTTATCGCCTTCGGCGGCCGCCGACTGGCGCTGCGTTATGACGCGCGCTGAACGGCGTAGCGTTCTTGCACGAAACCGTTGTCCGACTGGGTGACGGCGAGCAGACGCAGGCGCTGCTCAGGGGCATCGGCGCCGAACAAGGGAATGCCGCCGCCCAGCAGCAGCGGCACGCGCGTAATCGTCAATTCGTCGATCAATCCGGCCTGCAGGAAACGCTGCACGGTCTGGCCGCCGTCGATATACAGGTGACGGCAGCCGGCCTCGGCCAACCGCGCCACGACGCTGGCCGGTTCGCCGCTCATCCAGCGGACAGGCTCTGCGCTCTGCGGTGCGGATTGCGTCGACAGTACCACCACCGGCAGTTCTCCATAGGGCCATTCGGGAAAGGCGCGGACTTTTTCATAGGTATGGCGGCCCATCACCAGCGCGTCGATGTCGGCGATAAACGCTTCAAAACTCAGGCCATTGAGCAACGACACCGCGTACTCGGGCCGCAGCAGCCAATCGATGTCGCCGTTCGGGCCGGCAATGAATCCGTCTACGCTGGTGGCGATGTAAACCGAGCATTTCATCAGGCGAGATCTCCGCGGTAAACCACATGGACCTTGTTGCCGTCGGGATCGCGCAGGTAAGCACCGAAATAGCCTTTGCCATAGTGCGCGCGCTCGCCGGGTTCGCCTTCACTGCTGCCACCCGCCAGCAGGCCGGCGGCGTAGGCGCGTTTAACCGCCAGCTCGTCGGCGGCGAGAAAGGCCAGCATGCTGCCGTTGCCGGCGCTGGCGGGCTGTCTGTCGAAGGGTTGGTAGGCATAAAACCGCGGCAGCGTTTGGCCCGGCATCACCCAGCAGCGGGCGGCGGGGCCGCCGTCCGGCGTCACTTCCCGCCGTTGTAAACCCAATGGCAACAAAATGGCGTCGTAGAACGCGGCGGCGGCGTCCAGATCGCTGACGCCGACGGTAATATGGCTGAACATGGCGCGTTTCCTTTCCCAAGAGAGAATAATGAACGGATAAAACAGTAGCAGCGATAGCGCAGGATGGACAGACCGCCGTGGAGGATTCGGATTAGGGACGCGCGCAGGGGGGCAAAGCGCGCTTCACGGTTTGTGGGGCGGGCCGCCTCAATTGCTCTCGACGCGAGGATTGGCGTGGGTCGGCTGGCTGGGATAATCCACCTGATGCTTGTGCAGATAATCGCGTATCAGCTGGCGCACCACCTGGGAAGGGGTGACGTCCTGCTGCAGGCACAGCTCTTCCAGGGCTTTCTTCTTGTCCGGGTCAATCAGCACCGTTAGCCGCGCCGTTTTCTTTTCCATCAGGATCCTCCAGAGAATGATGACTGAATGATAATACCATGTGAGCGAAGCGGCCAGCCAGACCGCGCCGCCGCTCGTCTTTAGCGGAAATGCAGCCGCTCTATCTTGCGTGACAGGTAGCCGAGTTCGCAGTTGAACAGCTCGCCGCTGCCGGCGGCCAGCGTGCGCAGCGTGCTGAGCGGCAGCGACACCTGGGCCGGCGTAGCATAAATGATCACGTTGCCGCTGGGGGCGACGCAAAACAGCACGGTGGCGAATATCCGGTGCAGGCTGTGGTACAGCAGGCTGTTTTCGTCGGGCAGATCGTGGTAATTCAGCACCAGCCAGCCCCCGTCATTCAGCCGCGCGGCGCAGTTCTCCAGGAATGTCTGGGTGCCTTGCTGCGGATCCATGGCGAACGCCGAATAAAGATCGGAGAAAATCAGATCGTAACGCGTTTCGGCGGGCGGGCGCACGAAGTCCATGGCGTCGGCGGTGCGCAGGCTGATGGTGTCGGTGGCCGGCAGCGTAAAATAGCGGCGCGCGACGGCGATTACCGCGGCGCGCAGCTCGACGACCTCCAGGCGCATAGCCGGATCGAGCGCGTGCAGCGCACGCAGCAGGCTGCCGCCGCCTAACCCCAGGATCAACGCCGACGTCGGCGGCTGCCAGGCCACCGCCATCAGCATCGCTTTGATGTAGTTGTGGATCGGCTGCGCGGGGTTGCTGAGGCTCATCTTGCTTTGCTCGCAGATGCCGTCAAACCGCAGCGTGCGGTAGTCCTTGTGATCGGAAACGATGATTTCGCCCCAGGCGTCGGCTTCGCGAGCGATCACCTGGCCACGCGGGGAGAAATCGAGGGTTCTGAGTAAGCTGTCAACCAGAGACATGGTATTCGCAGGGCTCCTTTGGCAAGCGGCCTGTTTACTTACGGGCGCACATGAAATCGGCGGTGCAAATGCGCCGGCCATCGATGCTGGCACGGCCGGTGAAGCGGGCGATCGCGCCGCGCCGGCGTACAAAGGCGACCTCCATCAACACCTGGTCGCCGGGACGGGCGGCGCGATAAAACCGCGCCCGCTGAATGGAAGCGAAATAGTAATGTTCCCCTTCGTTCAGCGCCCCGAGATAGTAATGCGCCAGCAGACCGGTGCTTTGCGCCAGCGCTTCCACCAACAGCACGCCAGGAAAACCGGCGAAGCGCGCATGGCCGCTCCAGAACGTCGGCTCATTGGCGGTGATGTTCTTGATGGCGCTCAGCCGCCCTTCGGCGATGCAGGTGCCGGCGGGCAGCACGCGATCGACCAACAGACAGGGATAGCGATGAGGCAGAATCGCCTGAATATCGTGGAATTGCAGGGGGTGACCATGTAATGGCATGGGGGAGCGTGATCCTGTCTGCGGCGAATCCGGCGCGATGGCCGGCGTTCGGTCCATAATGAGTGTAATGACATTATAATAAAATTATCATCAGATGTGCCAGATGAAAGACATGACGGCGGCGACGGTTGGGAAACAGCGAAGGAGGGGAAGACACCCGATCCTGACGATCGGGCGTGGCGGCGCGTTTAGTGCTTGGAGCGGGTCACCTTGTCCAAATAACCCATCACGAAGGCGGAGAGCACGAAGGTGAGGTGGATGATCACATACCACATCAGCTTGTTGTCTGGCACGTTCTTGGCGTCCATAAACACCCGCAGCAGATGGATGGACGAGATGGCGACGATAGACGCGGCGACTTTGTTTTTCAGCGAGGTGGCGTCCATTTTGCCCAGCCAGCTCAGCTTTTCTTTTCCTTCGGTGATATCCAACTGCGAGACGAAATTTTCGTACCCGGAGAACATCACCATCACCAGCAGCCCGCCGACCAGCGCCATGTCGACCAACGACAGCAGGGTCAGGATCAGATCGGCTTCAGCGACGGAGAAAATGTTGGGCAGGACGTGCAGGATCTCCTGAAAAAATTTGATAGACAGGGCGACCAGGGCCAGTGAAAGGCCGAAATAAACCGGCGCGAGCAGCCAGCGGGAGGCGTACATCGCGTTTTCTAGCAAGCGTTCCATCATAAAATTGTTTTGAATGCGTAGCAAAAAGGGCGCTCAGTATAGCGCAAGAGGCCTGGGTGAAATCAACCGCTTGCGCCAGTAGAGGGCGATATCAGGCCGCTACGCGTGCCGTTTTGCGCCCGCAGCGGATCCACAGCGCCACGGCCCCCGCCGCGGTTGCCAGCGCCACGACGCCCGGCCAGCCCGCGCTTGCCAGAATGCGGCTGCCGAGGGCGGCGCCGGTCGCCATGCCGATGAATACGCCGGTGAACAAGAGGGCGTTCAAGCGGCTGCGGGCCGCCGGATCAAGACCGTAGACGATGGTCTGGTGTGCGATCAGCGTCGCCTGGATGCCCAGATCGAATCCGACGGTGCTCAGCGCAATGAGCGCCAGCTGCGCCGGGAGCGGCAACAGCGGAAGCAGAAACATCAGGGCGAAGGCGGCCAGGACCAGTGCCGCGCCGATGCGGGTCACGGCGTCAGGGCCGTGCCGATCGGCCAGGCTTCCCGCCAACGGCGCCGCCAGCGCACCCGCCGCCCCTGCCAGACCAAACGCGCCGGCCGCCGCGCTGCCGATCTGGTAGCGCTCCGCCAGCATCAACGCCAGCGTTGACCAGAAAGCGCTGAAGCCCAATGACAGAAAGCCTTGCGCCAGCGTTGCACGCCGCAGCTCGGGATACGCGGCCCACAGATGCCCCAGCGAGCGCAGCAGCGCGGGGTAACTCAGCGCGTTATGGGGGCGAAGACGCGGCAACATGCGCCAGATAGCCAGCGTGATCGGCAAAACGCCCAGCGCCGCTAGCGCGTAAACGCTGCGCCAGCCGGCGAACTCGGCGAGCGCGCCGCTGAACACGCGCGACAGCAGAATACCGGCCAATAGCCCGGTCATCACCGCGCCGACGGTTTTGCCGCGGCTGGCCTCCGGCGCCAGCGTGGCGGCGGCGGGGATAATGTCCTGGGCGACGGTGGCGGTCAGGCCTATCGCCAGGCTGCTGAGCAACAACAGCGGGAATGAGGCGGCAAACGCGCAAAGCAGCAGCGTCAGCGTCAGCAGCGCGCCTTTGATCAGAATGATCCGCCGGCGATCGTACCGGTCGCCCAGCGGCGCCAACAGTAAAATGCCCAACGCATAACCCAACTGGGTCAGCGTCGGCACCATGCCGGCATCGGCGACGCCGGCGTGGAAATCGGCGCCCATCATGCCGAGCATGGGCTGGCTGTAATAGATTGAAGCGACGCTGAGGCCGGCGCCGGCGGCCAGCAGAAACACGACGTTGGCGGACGGGGCGCCGTTGGTGGCGGTGGTGCTCATGGCAAAGATCCCTGCAAAGTGAATGTGCGGCCATTTTTACCGCTTGCTTCATTCCGCTGTAGCCCCCTCGCAGGTAAAACTGTTATACATTTAACGTATGAATAAAATTAATTTACCCAACGGCGACCGCATAACTTTGCTGCATACGCTGGTGCGCATCGTCGAAAGCGGCAGCCTGTCGGCGGCGGCGCAGCAGCTGGGCACCTCACAACCGACGATCAGTCGGCGTCTGCAGGCGTTGGAGCAGCTGCTGGGCGCCAAACTGATCCAGCGGACGACTCACGCCCTCAAACTGACCGACGACGGCGAGCGCTGTTACCGCCAGGCGCGGGGGCTGATCGAGCAATGGCAAAGCCTGGAAGAAGGGCTGGGCGGCGCGCGCGACGAACCGGTCGGGGTGTTGCGCGTGCGGGCGCCGCACGCTTTCGGCCAGGATCAGCTGATCGGTCCGTTGGGCGAGTACTTGCGGCGCTACCCGCAAACTTACGTTGAGTGGACGCTGAACGATCATTCTCCGGACTTTATTCCCGAAGGCGTGGATTGCGCCATTCACGTCGGTGCTGTGACCGATCCGTCGGTCGTGGCGGTATTGCTGGCGGAGGTGCCGCGCAGCACGGTAGCGTCGCCGGCGCTGCTGAAGAGCCGAGAGCCGGTTCGCTGTCTTGACGATTTGGCGCGGTTGCCGTGGCTGGCGTTGAACAGTTTTTATCGCAATGAAGTGGTGCTGACCCATGTTGAGCGCGGCGAGCAGGGGCGGTTCGATATCACGCCGAGGTTGAGCACCGACAGCCTGTACGCGGTACGCAAGGCGGCGCTGGAGGGGCTGGGCGTCGCGATTGTCTCCTCCTGGCTGGTGCGGGACGATGTGGCCGACGGGGCGCTGCAAACCGTGTTGCCGGCCTGGCGCGCCGCGCCGCTGCCTATCTACCTGCTGTATCCCTACGCCAGCTATTACCCGGCTCGCCTGCGCAAGTTCATGGAAATGATGAAAGAAGTGATGCCGCGCATTCTCGGCGCGCGGCCGCCGGCGGCGGGCTGACGCCGTTCAGTGCCGGGCTTTTTTGCCGTCGTTGTGGCCGAGGGAACGCTCGGGAAAGCTGTGATCGCGCAGCCGCTGCTTTAACTGCGCCGCATCGGGGAAGCCGCCGTCAATTTTGCGATCCCAAATCATCACGCCATCGACGCTGATTTGATACACCCCGCCGGTGCCCGGCATCAGGGTGACGGAGGCGAGATCGTCGCCGAAGGTATTGAGCAGCTCTTGCGCCATCCAGCCGGCGCGCAGCAACCAATTGCATTGTGAACAGTAGTGAATCGTAACGGCGGGGGCATTTTTCATCGTTGATCGACCGGTTAGTGGTGACGGCTTGCAATCAGCCTGATGGCTCGCAAGCGATGGTGGCTGTGTATCGCCAAATAGTCAAGCGCCTGCGGAAGCCGCGAGGCGCGGGTAACGATGACGGTCGCTATGGCTTGCTTTTGGCAAACCATTCGACCCCGCGCAACATGCCTGCCCAGTAAAATTTGGGTAAAAACCAGGCCTTCAGCCACCATGCCATACGGCTGGGATGCGTATTGTCGAACAGAGGAAAGGTTGGGAGCAATTTACTGTCGTAACCAAACTCCGCCAGAACAACCTTGCCTTTCTCTACCGTCAATGGGCAGGAGCCATAACCATCATACCGTGCCGCATCAGGAGCGCCGTTAAGCTGCGCCGCAATGTTCTCTGCCACCACCACCACCTGTTTGCGAGCCGCCGCCAGGGTTTTGGCATTTGGCGTGGCGCAACAGTCGCCAACCGCAAAAATCGTCTGCCACTGCTTATGCCGTAGGGTGAATTTATCCACGTCGCACCAACCGGACTCGTCAGACAACCCACTTTGCGAAATGAACGCCGGCGCAGATTGCGGCGGCACT
This sequence comes from Serratia sp. CY52157, assembly GCF_052168495.1. Lineage (NCBI taxonomy): Bacteria > Pseudomonadati > Pseudomonadota > Gammaproteobacteria > Enterobacterales > Yersiniaceae > Serratia > Serratia sp. CY52157. The sequence continues at coordinate 702,325 of NZ_JBJNMO010000001.1, forward strand.
ACGTGCAGCATATCGAAGGGCAGTGTCACTTCGCGTTTGCCTTCTTCATCACCGTCCAGAGAAAAGGTCGCTTGCCGACGCTGCCCATCAACGCGAACTAAATTATGCCGGAAGTTGACCTGTGCGCGGTATTTTTTCAAGTAATCGGTCAGCGGAGGAACAAATTGCGGCACGCCGAATACCGCCGCGCCCGCCAGGCAAAAATTGACGTTAATATTATTAAGGACACCTTGTCGCCGCCAGTGATCGCATGAAAGGTATAAGGCTTTTTGCGGCGCGCCGGCGCATTTTATCGGAATTGGTGGTTGAGAAAATATCGCCTCGCCGCCTTGCATTTCACGAACCAGTTTCCAGGTGTATTCCGCAAGATCAAAACGATAATTAGAGGTGACGCCATTCATTCCCAACGTTTCTTCAAGACCCTCTATTTTATCCCAACGTAAAACGAGTCCGCAGGCAACAATAAGGAAGTCGTAGTTTATTTTCTGCCCTTGGCGAGTCTCGACATATTTTTGGCCGGGCTCCACTCTCACCACGCTATCCTGAATCCATGCGGTTCCTGGGGGGATGACGGCGCGCATGGAACGCCGCGTTTCATTGATATCAAAAAGCCCGCCGCCCACCAAGGTCCATGCCGGTTGATAATAATGACAGTCGCCAGGTTCAATTACCGTTATATCAATGCCTTTAACTCGCTTCCTTATGCTTGCCACGACGCTTATTCCAGATGAACCACCGCCAATAACAACAATTTTTTTCTGGGTGTTTATTTTTTCCGGTTTCATGCAGGCCTCCTTTCATAAGAAAGTAGGGGGTTAATGCCCAGATTAAAAGGGAATTCATAGAACTTATGGTTATATTAAAAATTACATATTCGATTTAGCTATATGTAATAACTAAATGTAATAAGTTATTTGACAATCAATGCGAACTGATCGTTAATAAATGCCACAAACACCGTTCAGGAATTAGCGCATTGGATTTTTTCCATTTTACTTTTTATACCCTGATGTTATTGGTGATAACCGGAGGAATAGTCGGATTTCTCTTGGCCCTGACAGGCGGAGGCGGCTCCATCGTTTGTGTGCCGCTGCTGCTGTATATGGTGCAAATCCCGGATACGCATTTGGTGATAGGCACCAGCGCCATGGCCGTCGCCGTCAGCGCGCTGCTCAACCTTTTTGCGCACGCCGCCAAAGGAAACGTCCGGTGGCGAACCGGCATTGTCGTGTCGCTGGTCGCGGTGGCAGGAACGCTGGCAGGTTCACAGATGGGAAAAATCACGGACGGGCGCTATCTAACCCTGCCTTTCGCTTTGCTGATGCTGATTGTCGCCGGATTAACGCTGAAAAAAAATCACCGGGCCGGCAACGGGTTGGCTTCCCCGGATGCAACCTTTCATCCCGCCATCGTGTGGCTCAGCGTGTTGGCGCTCGGCGCGGTGGCCGGCTTTCTGGGTATCGGCGGCGGATTTTTAGTGGTGCCGGCGCTGCTCTGGTTTTTCCGCTTTTCGCTGCTTGAAGCGGTGGCCACCTCGCTGGTGGTGGTTTCTGCCATGGGTTTATCGACGAGCGCAAGCTATGCCTTGTCCGGCAAGGTGTCGCTCGTCATCACGTGCTGGCTGATCGTCGGCGGTGTTCTGGGGGGCGTCGTGGGGGTTGCGCTCACCGAACGCCTGAAGAAACGCGAGGACATTATCCGTGTGCTCTACGCCGCCATGCTCTTGGTGCTGGCCCTTTATATGCTTTTTAAAAGCTTATAAGACAGAAGGAAAAAATATGCGCATCCGTACATACCATCATCAGCTCTCCTTTTCGGGGGCGCCCGCAGCGAGTGATTTCGCTACCCTGCATCAACAAGGTTACCGGCTTATCGTCAACAACCGGCCAGATGAAGAACCGGGGGAGCATCTATCCCATCAGCAAGAGAAAATGCTGGCTGAAGGCATGGGCATAGACTACGTCTATCTTCCTTACACGTTCGACACGCTGACCTGGGAGACCGTTTATACCTTCCATTACCTGTTGCGGCGAGGCAAGAAGACCCTGGCGCACTGCCGGAGCGGGGCGCGCTCAGCCTGCCTTGCTCTGCTGCATGCGCTGCGCGAAGGGCGGATCGATGAAGCGCGATTCCGCAGCCAATGCGAAGAATATGGCGCGGATGCCGATAAGGCGCTCAGCTGGTATCGCCGGCATCAGTCCGTTCAGTCTCATGCGCAAGTGCACGCATTTTATGAGCCGGAAAGCGGCAGCCTGCAGTATGTCGTCGCCGATCCCGAGGCGCGTCGCTGCGCCATCATCGATCCGGTACTGGATTTTGACCGCCGATCGGGCACGGTATCGCATCAGCAGGCGCACACCATTTTGAGCTTTATCCGGCAGCAAGGGTGGGGCGTGGCCTGGGTGCTGGATACGCACCCGCATGCCGACCATTTTTCTGCCGCAACCTGGCTGGCGCAGAAAACCGGCGCCCTCAGCGGCATAGGCGAAAAAATTACCGCCGTGCAGGGGCTGTGGCAAGACATCTATAATTTGAAGGAACTGCCTCCCGCCGAGACCGTGTGGGATGCGCTGTTTGCGGATGGGGACGTCTTTTTTATCGGCAACCTGCGCGCTGAAGTCTTGCTGTCTCCTGGCCACACCCTGGCTTCCGTCACGTATCACATTGCCGATGCGGCGTTTATTCACGATACGTTTTTCATGCCGGACAGCGGCACCGCAAGGGCTGATTTCCCCGGCGGAAATGCGGAAGCCCTGTGGGATTCGTTGCAGCGGATCTTGAGCCTGCCAGCGGATACCCGCCTGTTTACCGGCCACGATTATCGCCCGGCGGGGCGTGAGGCCCGCTGGGAAAGCACCGTGCGAGAGCAGCGCGAGAACAACCCCTGGGTGGCCAACATGGATAAAGCCCAATTTATCGCGCAAAGGAAGCAGCGAGACGCCACGTTGCCGCATCCGGAATTGATGCTGATGGCGCTGCAGGTCAACATTCGCGGCGGCGTTCTGCCTGATTGCGAAGATGATGGGCGGCACTACCTCAAAATCCCTGTTAATCGCTTCAAGGGGTAAATCAAGCCAGAGAGGCGCGATCGTTCACGGCTGCCAATCTCAAGGCGATCGCGCCGTCTGTTAATGGTTTTTTATGAAATAATCAGACTGATTCATATTTAATTATTTGTTTTTACACAAAACACGCGGCGCTTGCCCTCGCCGAATACAGTCACTACATTAACAACTGTACTTCCCACACTGCTAAGGAAAACACCATGAAAGCTGCCGTAGTGACGAAAAACCATACCGTAGACATTCAGGATAAAGTGCTGCGCCCGCTGAAGCACGGCGAAGCGGCGTTGAAAATGGAGTGTTGCGGGGTGTGCCACACCGATTTGCACGTGAAAAACGGCGATTTCGGCGAGGTGCCGGGCATTACGTTGGGGCATGAGGGCATCGGCGTGGTCTCCGCCGTCGGTGAGGGCGTCACCTCGTTAAAAGTGGGTGACCGCGCCAGCGTCGCCTGGTTTTACCAGGGTTGCGGCCACTGCGAATACTGCGTCAGCGGCAACGAGACCCTGTGCCGCTCGGTGAAAAACGCCGGCTACAGCGTTGACGGCGGCATGGCGGAAGAGTGCATCGTGGTGGCGGACTACGCGGTGAAAGTGCCGGACGGGCTCGATTCTTTCGCCGCCAGCAGCATCACCTGCGCCGGCGTCACCACCTACAAGGCGGTGAAGATTTCCGATATCAAGCCGGGGCAGTGGATCGCCATCTATGGCCTGGGCGGGCTGGGCAACCTGGCCTTGCAGTACGCCAAGAACGTGTTTAACGCCAAAGTGATCGCCATCGACGTCAATGATGGCCAGCTGGAGTTCGCCAAACAGATCGGCGCCGATCTGACTATCAACTCCAAAACGCAAAACGCGGAGGAGATCATTCAGCAGCAAACCGGCGGCGCTCACGCGGCGGTGGTGACGGCGGTGGCGAAAGCCGCCTTCAACTCGGCGGTCAATGCGGTGCGCGCCGGCGGTAAAGTGGTGGCCGTGGGGCTGCCGCCGGAGAGTATGGATCTGAGCATTCCGCGTCTGGTGCTGGACGGCATTCAGGTGGTGGGTTCGCTGGTGGGCACGCGCGAAGATCTGAAAGAGGCGTTCCAGTTCGCCGCCGAAGGCAAAGTGACGCCGAAAGTGACCAAACGGCCATTGGGCGATATCAACGCCATCTTCGAGGAGATGAAGGCGGGCACCATTCGCGGTCGCATGGTGATCGATCTCGGCATGGCGAAGTAGGCCACGCGAAAAAAGAAGGCCACCTGCGGGTGGCCTTCTTGTTATCTCATTACGCCGGCTTCAGAACAGGCCCAGCGGTTTGGCGTCGTAGCTGACCAGCAGGTTTTTCACCTGCTGATAGTGCGACAGCGCCGCCTTGTGGGTCTCGCGCCCGATGCCGGAGTTTTTGTAGCCGCCGAACGCGGCGTGCGCCGGGTACAGGTGGTAGCAGTTGGTCCATACGCGGCCGGCCTTGATCGCGCGTCCCATGCGGTAGGCGCGGTTGATGTCGCGGGTCCACAGCCCGGCGCCCAGCCCGAACTCGGTGTCGTTGGCCAGCGCCAGGGCTTCGGCCTCATCCTTGAAGGTGGTGACGCCAATCACCGGCCCGAAGATCTCCTCGCGGAAGAAACGCATGCTGTTGTCGCCGGTGATCAGCGTCGGCTGCAGGTAGAAACCGTTTTGCACTTCGTCGCCGCGCTGAGCGGGCTCGCCGCCCGCAACGATTTTGCCGCCCTCGTTTTTAGCGATGTCGATGTAGGACAGGATCTTGTCGTACTGCTGTTTTGACGCCTGGGCGCCGATCATGGTCTCAGTGTCGAAGGGATCGCCCTGGCGGATGGTGGCGATACGCGCCAGCACTTTCTCCATGAACTGCGGGTAGATGGACTCCTGGATCAGCGCGCGTGAAGGGCAGGTGCAAACCTCTCCCTGGTTGAAAAAGCCCAGCACCAACCCCTCAACCGCCTTGTCGATAAACGCCGGCTCCGCCTGCATGATGTCTTCAAAATAAATGTTCGGCGATTTGCCGCCCAGCTCGACGGTGCTGGGGATGATGTTCTCCGCCGCACAGGCGAGAATGTGGCGGCCGACCGGCGTGGAGCCGGTGAAGGCGATTTTTTCGATGCGTTTGCTGCGCGCCAGCGCTTCGCCGGCCTCGGCGCCGAAACCTTGCACCACGTTGAGCCCCCCCGGCGGCAGCAGATCGCCGATCTCTTCCATCAGCACGCTGATGCCGAGCGGCGTCTGTTCCGCCGGTTTCAGCACCACGCAGTTACCGCCCGCCAGCGCCGGCGCCAGTTTCCAGGCGGCCATCAGCAGCGGGAAGTTCCACGGGATAATCTGGCCGACCACGCCCAGCGGTTCATAGATATGGTAGGCCACGGTATTTTGGTCGATCTCCGCCGCGGTGCCTTCCTGCGCGCGCAGGCAGCCGGCGAAGTAGCGGAAATGGTCGACCGCCAGCGGCAGATCGGCATTCAGGGTTTCGCGGATCGGTTTGCCGTTGTCCCAGGTTTCGGTCAGCGCCAGCATCTCCAGCCGCGACTCGATGCGATCGGCGATCGCCAACAGCACATTGGCGCGTTCCTGCACGCTGGTTTTACCCCAGGCGCCCGCCGCCGCATGCGCCGCGTCAAGCGCCAGTTCGATGTCTTTGGCGTCGGAACGCGGGAATTCGGCGATCGGCTGGCCGGTCACCGGCGAGGTGTTGGTGAAGTAGTTGCCGGATACCGGTTCGACAAATTTGCCGCCAATGTAGTTGCCATAGCGTGGACGGAACGAAACCAGCGAGCCAGGCAAACCGGGGTGAACATATTTCATGTGAAGCACCTCTCTGCAGATGATAACCGGCGCTATTGCGCTGCGCCTGTGAGTGCGGCCTGTCGCCGCAGCACAGAGAAGCACGCCCCGTGCCAGATTAGCGAAGGACGTAGTATTCGTAAAAAAATGGCTATTTATTAAAACGTTAAGCACTGATGTGGGTAAGCCAATCGAGCGGTTCCGCTGCCGCCGATGATTTTTTGTGTTCCGTGTCGCAACGCCTGATACACATCCATGATACATATTTGCAACACTTGCAGCCGGGGGAGAAACGCATGTTGCCTGACGATCGCTTGCTCACTGAGAGCGCCAGTTTGCTGACCCACCCGCTGGCGGAATCCTGGCAGCGCAGCCGCAGTTACGGCCTGACGCGCGCCGATCAACATATCCCGTTTATCAAAGCCGGTCTGCTCGAAGAACTGCGCAGCCGCAACGACTGGGTGCCGCAACGGGTACAGCCGCTGATCGAACAGTTGGGCGCGCAAATTACGCGTCAACCGGCCATCGTGGTGATCGCCGACGCCGACGGGCTGGTGTTGGAAACCCGTGGCAATCACGATTTTCTGCACAAGGCGTCGCGCTTTGCGCTGGCGCCGGGCAACCAGTGGGGAGAAGCGGAGCGGGGCACCAACGCCATCGGCACTGCGCTGGCGCTGGGCGCTTTCTGCGAAGTGCGCGGCGATCAGCATTTTCTCAACCAAAACGCCGGATTGAACTGCACCGCCGCGCCGATCTACCGGCCGGATGGCCATATTGCCGGCATACTGGATCTCTCTGCCCCGGCCCAGCGCCCGTATCCTGATGCGCAGCGTCTGATCATGCAGGCGGTGCGCCATATCGAACACCGCTGGGTCAGAAGCGCGATCGCCGATCGTCACTGGACGCTGCGCCTGCACGCCGACGCTGGCCGCCTGGGCAGCGCGCAGGAACTGCTGCTGGTGTTTCACGACGAAGTGCTGATCGCCGCCAATCGGCTGGCGATGGTCGAGTTCCAACTCTCGCCGGCCGCATTCGGCTCGCTTGAATTCGCTCAGCTGTTCCCCGATCTGTTGCGGCAACCCTCCGGCGCGCCGCGCCAGACGCTGGCCGGCAATCAACGGCACTATTATTCGCTGCTCGAGGCGCCCCAGCGTCGCGTTAGCGCTCTGCGTTCGACGCCGCCGGCGGAACGGCACGACGAGCAGCATCAGAAAGCGTTGCGCATTCTCAACGCCGGCCTTTCTCTGTGCGTGACCGGCGAAACCGGCTGCGGCAAGGAGCACTTCAGCCGCCGCCTGTTTCAGGAAAGTCGCTGGCACAACGGCAACTTCGTGGCGATCAACTGCGCGGCGCTGCCGGAACCGCTGATCGAGTCCGAACTGTTCGGCTATGCGCCGGGGGCGTTTACCGGCGCCAACCCCAAAGGCTATATCGGCAAGATCCGTGAGGCGGACGGCGGCGTGCTGTTCCTCGATGAAATCGGCGACATGCCGGCGGGCCTGCAAACGCGCCTGCTGCGGGTGTTGCAGGAGAAAACGGTCACGCCGCTCGGCAGCCGCAGCGCCTATGCGGTCGATTTCGCGCTGGTTTGCGCGACGCACCACGATCTGCATCGGCAGGTGCAAACGGGGGCGTTTCGCGAAGATTTATTGTATCGCATACAGGAATACAGCCTGCGCATCCCGCCGCTCAGAGAGCGGGCGCAATTGGAGGCGTTCATTCTGCAGCTGTGGCGGGAGCTGGGCGGCGAACGGCGCGACATTCGCCTGTTGCCGGAGGCGCTGGCGATGCTGGCGCGCTATCCGTGGCCCGGCAACGTGCGGCAATTGTTAAGTACGCTCAAGGTGCTGCTGGCGCTGGCGGACGATCGCGCGGTGATCACCCTGGACGATCTGCCGCAGTCGATCGCGGTACTGTCGCCGCGCCAGGCATGCGCCGACGCCGGCGGCGAGGATCTGCAGGCGGCGATCGACAGGGCGGGCGGCAATCTCAGTCGGGCGGCGAAGGCGCTCGGCGTTTCGCGCAGCACGCTGTACCGCAAGCTGGGGAGGCGAAGAGCGGTATAAAATGACGATGAAATATATTTTTATAATGTTAATTATTATATTTTATTATCTTTATCATGATTTTATATAATAGATTAATATGGCCATGCGTTTCAATTCATGGCCAGTATTTTTATTGCTAGCTGATTAACTTGTTTGCCTCTTTTGCTAATATAATGCTTCGTGCCTTTATAAAGTCCTTGTATGGTAGACTTAATCCATCTTTAGGGATGTAAGATGAGCTTAATATTTTTTCTTTTTTATCAGGATCAATTCTTTTCTCATATTCAGATGGCGATGAATTCTGAATTGATGCATTATCTCTTTTTGATAAGAACGAGAAATTTGCCAATGGATATATATCTACTTTATTTTTTAGCTTGAGCTTCTTCTCAAGATGGTCTTTCGGGAATATATGATGGTATTCTCTTTTATTACATGCTAACAATACTTTCTCTAAATCTACTTTTGAACCTGAAAGGAACGAAAGAGGTTTCCTATTGGCAAGGAAAAGTATGAATGTCTTGGTATTTACTGAGGTCATTTGGAATATGTTTTTTGTGAAAAAATCAGGCGTCACAGTATATGTCCTAGACTCCAGATCGGCTAAGTCGTTTTTTAGAAGTTTATCCATAGCTAGCACGTCTAGTTTTACAGCCGTATCGACACTGTTTGAGTAGCGACGAGAAAAACAACTGTGCCAGAACCATTTCACTAAAGCTTGCCTTTGCTTTGAAGATGGATGGAAATCTGATCTTTTTTCAGTTGAAAAACAACGAGATAATGGTATTAGCATTGATTTGTAAGGTAAGTTTTTAAATGAGGCGACTTTACAGTCTTTTTTTAAGAATTCAACAGCCCCTAAAATACCTGTCTGAAACTTCTTAAATTTATTCCTAACTTCTGTCCCATTAAGCTCAACAACAGATTTAGCTGAAGCATCGCCTTTTATTACTGCGGCACAGCATTTTAATAATAAATCTGCTTCATCGCCGAGTTCTTTATAACCATGATCATCTAAGTCGTCCCCCAGCTCCTCAAACTTTGCCCTTAAATCAAAATCACCACTCCACGTCCAAGCCGAAAGCAGTTGATATGTATCTAAAGGCATTCCCCCTCTGTTCACTCTTTCAAATATGATCGCTATTTTTGAGTGATCATCTATTTCAACAGTTTCAACAGGGATTTGCACATCAAGAAAAGCAGCTTGTAGTTCGTCAATTTCTCGAATCCTATTTTGGTCGTAAAACTCTCTGACATATTTACCGAAATTCTGTATGTCAAAAAGTAGATTTAGAGGGACATGATTTTTTTTACATCAGTTTTTTCTAAGGCAATAAACTGAGAGTCTTGAACATCACTCTTTGCATCAATATCAAAATATATATCTAGCCAATTTCCAAAACTCTTATCTTTTTCCAATTCAGTTTGAAATGTGGCAAATATTGAGGTTATTCTTTGTTGTCCGTCAAGGACATAATCAATTGGATAATCTTTTTTTGGAGCTGGCAAGTTAAATGGCCCTAACATTTTATCATGTTCAAGCTTCTCTTTTGTCTTCCACAACAGCAAGGTTCCTACTGGGTATTTTTTAAAAAGACTATCCATTAGAAATTGTACTCTATCGGGTTCCCAAACAAAATCTCGTTGAAATGCAGGGATCCGGATTTCGCCGTCAGATACTGCTTGTAGTAATTTACGGATAGTAATAGTACTTACGCTCATTTTCTTCCCTTTCAAAACGCTGAATGTTTGTGGTTCATATAATATCAAAGTTAAATTCACATTCAACCAGATAGTCTGTTGAATGTAAATTAATGTCATATTCTGTCTGTCAAAATTACAGCTGCATTGTTATTGACCTTGTTTATATGCTTTCATTTAATTTATTCAAACTGGATTAATTATCATGATTTGCATTCTAAGGTGCGCTCATAGAAAAAGTCAGCTGAAGTTTTTCATATGTCGATCTAATGACCCTTCTCATTGAATTTTGCAGCTAGTTGAATCTGAGGCTATGTACTAATCAATAATACAGTCGTGTGATAAGAAGGCCCCGCTGCGCGGGGCCTGTTTGTTGCTCTCTCAATCCCCCAGTCCCGGCGGGTTAATCTCGGAATGGGCAATCTTCTCGTCGCTCTCCGCCCAGCGATCCAACACCTGCAGATAACTGCCGTTGGCGATGGCGCTGTTGAGCGAAGCCTGCACCGCGTCCACCAGGCCGTTGCCTTTCTTCAGCGTGACGGCGATGTTGGCGGTCTTCGGCCAGCCGCCGGGCACGATGCCCACCAGCCGGGTTTTACCGGTCAGCCGCGCCTGATAAGCGCCGGAGACGTTGGGCCCGAAGGTGGCGTCGGCGCGGCCCGACTGAATGGCCAGCGTGGAGGCGGCCTTATCGGTGACGTACACCGGCTGCAGCGGCGCTAATCCCTTGGCGCGGTTCTCCTTGTCCCAGGCCAGCAGCACCGCTTCCTGATTGGTGCCGGAATCGACGATGATCTTTTTACCGGCGATATCCGGCGCCGTTTTGATCTGGGTGATTTTACTGTCGGACTTGACGTAGAAGCCCAGCGTATCCTGCCGATAGGTGGCGAAATCGAATTTGGTTTTGCGTTCGTTGGTCACGGTGATGTTGTAAACCGCGGCGTCATATTTGCCGGAGGCCACCCCCAGCGGCCAGTCTTCCCACGACGTGGGCACCAGCCTGAGTTTCAACCCCAAACCGTCGGCCACCAGGCGCGCGATGTCCGCCTCGCTGCCGATCACCGTTTTATTGTCGCGGGCGTACAGGCCGAACGGCGGGCCGCTGCCCAGCAGGGAAATGGCCACCGTCAGCGTGCCGGGTTCCACGAACCGGAAGCCGGCGGGGATTTTGGCCACGGCTTCGGCGCTCTTCACCGTGTGGATCGGCGTTTCGTTGGCGACGAGATCCACGCCCGGTGCGGCGGCGGCGGAAAAACTCAGCAGCGCCGCAATCACTATCATCTTTTTGCTATATATCATTATGTTAATTACCTTCATTATTATGGGTGTCACACGGTCGTTGCACTATCTCTAAAGGCTGCAGATCTGTGAACGAACAAAATCAACTAACCAATCTTGGAAAAATCATGAGGCGCCTCTGGCGGCGCTGAATCGATCGAGGATGAACCATGTCGTCGCGTTTCGCTACGTTGGGCCGCATACCGCGCGGCGTGTGGGTATTGGGTGGCGTGAGCCTGCTGATGGACGTTTCCTCGGAAATGATCCATAGCCTGTTGCCGCTGTTTATGGCGACGACGCTCGGCGCCAGCGTGATTGTCATCGGTCTGATCGAAGGGCTGGCGGAGGCGACGGCGTTGATCGTCAAGGTGTTCTCCGGCGTGCTCAGCGATTACCTCGGCAAACGTAAAGGGCTGGCGCTGCTGGGCTATGGGTTGGGCGCCATCAGCAAACCGTTTTTCGCCATCGCGTCGTCGTCCGGCATGGTGATGAGCGCGCGCCTGCTGGATCGCGTGGGCAAAGGCATTCGCGGGGCGCCGCGTGATGCCCTGGTGGCCGACGTGACGCCGCCGGAAATTCGCGGCGCGGCTTTCGGGCTGCGCCAGTCGCTGGATACCGTCGGCGCCTTTTTAGGGCCGCTGCTGGCCGTCGGTCTGATGCTGCTGTGGCACAACGATTTTCGCGCCATCTTCTGGGTGGCGGCGATCCCGGCGGCGCTGGCGATTGCGCTGCTGTTTTTCGGCCTGAAAGAGCCGGCCGCCGCGATAACCCACAAGCGCACCAACCCGATCACTCGCGCCAACCTGCGGCTGCTGGGGCGCAGCTATTGGTGGGTGGTGAGCATCGGCGCGATCTTCACGCTGGCGCGCTTCAGTGAAGCGTTCCTGGTGTTGAAGGCGCAGCAGGGCGGCACGCCGCTGGCGCTGATCCCGCTGGTGATGGTCGCCATGAATCTGGTCTACGCCTGCTCGGCCTATCCGTTCGGAAAACTGTCCGACCGCATGAGCCATGAAGGATTGCTGAAAGCCGGGTTGCTGGTACTGATCGCCGCCGACCTGGTATTGGCGCTGAGCGATCATTGGGGCGGGGTGCTTTTTGGCGTCGCGCTGTGGGGCGTGCACATGGGCATGACCCAGGGGCTATTGGCGGCGATGGTGGCACATACCGCGCCGGCGCACCTGCGCGGCACCGCGTTCGGCATGTTCAATCTGATCAGCGGCGTGGCGCTGCTGCTGGCGAGTCTCGGGGCCGGAACCCTGTGGGAGCTGTTCGGTTCCGCCTCCACCTTCTACGCCGGGGCGCTCATCTGCGTGGTGACGCTTATCGGCATGAAGCTGGCGCCGTTCGGCGAACGGCGGCCGTGAAAGCGGCGGCGCTCAACGCCGCCGCGCGGTTTACGCCGGATGGGCGTCATTCTCGTTGCCGCCAATCGCCAGGTAATCCGTGTAGATTTGCGGCGCGCCGGAGAACGACGCCAGTGTTTTCCACTCGTCGTACATGCGTTCGGTGTCCTGATGCTCGGCCACGAACCTGAGCGCTTGCTCGGTTGAGACGTCGAGCTCCGGATGGAACGCGTTGAGCGACGCCAGACTTTCAATGATCAGCATCACCGCGTATTGGTCCAGCCGGTTGCCGCTCTGGCCCTTCAGCAGGTGAAACTTCCAGCCCGGGTAGTCTTCCACGCGGTGGATGTTGTCGGTAATGAACCGTTCAAACTGCTCGGGCGAGACGCCCGCTTTAAGCGCCAGGTTATGAATGCCGATGACACGCTGAATGCTTTCCTTCCCTGGTTCGCTGCGGTAATTGGGGCCGGGCGGCAATGAACTGCGGCTATTCTCGGCCACCAGACGGTAACAGGTGTAAAGGGTCGGCAGTTCGGCGAAGGTCGCGAAGGTTTTCCACTCCCCAATCAGCGCAGCGGCCTCCGGACGCTGCCGCCAAAAGGCGTGCGCCTCGTCGGTCAGCTCGCCGTTGCCGTCGATATAGCGCGCGTAGGTGGCGGCGTCTTTAGCCTGATAAACCATAAGGTACTGATTTTCACGCTCGCCGCGCAGGCCGCGCAGCAGCGTCCATCGCCAGCCGGGATAGGCCGGGATGGCGACGCCTTTATGGCGAACGAACGCTTCGAAACGATCTGAGGCGACGCCCCGTTTCAGGTTGATTCCCACGTAGTGCAGGGAGAAAACCGGCGTGGTTGATGCATGCATTAAACGATCCTCGCAAGTTAAGTTAGTGAGATGTGTTCGTCACGGCTTTGGCGCTGATGCTGACGAGCAACAGGCACAGCAACGTGCAGCCGAAAGCCAGGGCCAGGCTGGTGTAATTGGCGATAAAACCGATCAGCGCCGGGCCGGTTAATAAGCCGAGATAGCCGACCAGCGTCACGGCCGGAAACGCCTGGCCAGGCGGCACCTGTTTTTGATTGCCGACGGCGTTGAACAGAATGGGAACGATGTTGGCGATGCCCAGGCCGGCGAGCATCAACCCGCCAAAGGCGGCCGATGCCAGAGGGACGGTGACGGTCAACAGCACGCCTGCCGCGGCGCACAGGCTGCCGAGCAGCAGAGTGCGGTAGCGCCCGATTGCGCCGATCAGCCTGTCGCCATACAGCCGCCCGCAGGCCACGGCGACGGCGTACAGCGTGAACCCGATCCCCGCCTGCGATTTGGCCACGCCGCGCTCGGCATGCAGGAATAATGCCGACCAGTCGAGCATCGCCCCCTCGGTCAGGAACACGAAGAAACAGAGCAGGGCGATAAACAGGATCTTGCCGTGGGCCAGCGCCCACCGCGCGCCGCCCCGTCGCCGCTCGCCGATGCCGCCGTGCGCCAGTAAATCGCCGGCGACGATCAGCAGCAGGATCGCGATGAGGAGGGCGATCAGGCCGATGGCCTGGGCCGGGGCGAGGCCCGCCAGCAGCAACAGACTGACGCCGCCGGCGCCGGCAATGCCGCCAAGGCTGTAGAAGCCATGAAAGCCGGACATTTTCGCCTGGCCGCTCTCCCGCTCGACGATTATCGCCTGTGAGTTCATCGCCACATCCATGATGCCGTTGACGGCGCCAAATACCCCCAATGCCGCCCCCATCAACAGCGGAGCATCGAGTAACGCCAACAGCGGCAAGTCGATGCACAGCAAGGCGCCAGCGCCCAGCAACACGGCGCGGCACCCCAGTTTGGCGATCAGATACCCGGCGAAGGGCATGATCGCCATGGAGCCGGCGGCGAGGCAAAACAGCAGCAAACCGAGCGCGCCGTCATCGATGCCCAATCGCGCTTTCACGAAAGGGATCAACGGCGCCCAGGCGGCCATGCCCAACCCGGCGAGGAAGAAGATCGCTCGGGTGGCGATTTGCCGGCGCTGATTCTCTGCGGCCTCGCCGGTTAGCCAAGGCAGCATCATGACGATCGGCTCTGTGCGACGGACAGATAATCGGTATAAATCTGCGGTGAACCGGAAAATGACGCCAGTTGCTTCCACTCTTCATACATTTGCTTGGTGTCGCGATGCGCTTTGGCGAAGGTTGCCGCTTCGGCGGTGGCGATATCGGGCTCCGGATAGAACACGTCCAGCGCCGCCAGGCTGACGATTTCCATCATCACCGCGTACTGATCGAGCCGATTGCCGCGCTCTCCCTTCAGCAAGTGAAACTTCCAGCCCGGATAATCCTCAATGCGATGGTGATTTTCGGCGATAAAGCGTTCGAATTGCGCCGGGGTCACGCCTTCGCGCAGCGCCAGATTGTGGATGCCGATAATGCGCGCCTCGGGCGGTTCGCCCGGCCGTTCCCGGTAGCGCGGGCCGGGCGGCACGTCGCTTTTTCTGTTCTCAGCCAGCAGGCGATAATCGCTGAACAGCGTCGGCAGCAGGCTGTAGGTGCCCAGTTTTCGCCACTCGGCGAGGATTTCCTGCGCGGCGGCATGCCGCCGCCAGAATTCGTGCGCGTGCGCCGTTCGCTGCCCGGTGGCGGTGACGTAACGATCGCGCTGCTCGGCGCTGTCAATCTCGTACAACATCAGGTATTGCCCGACGCGTTCGCCGCGCAGGCCGCGCAGCAACGTCCAGCGCCAGCCGGGATAACAGGGGATATACACGCCTTGTTCGCGCACGAAGGTTTCAAACTGTTGTGGCGTGACGCCGGCTTCGGTATCGATGCCGATGTAATAAAAGCTGAATACCGGTTTGGGATCGGAGACTATCGTCGTCATCTTTCACTCCTGATTGGCGAATGCGGCGGAAAATTGGGTATTGATAATGGCTTCGACCAGCGTGACGCCGATGGGCGTGAGCGTCACGCACGGGCCATCGACAGTGACCAGCGCTTTATCCACCAGGGTTTTCAATGTGCGGCGGATGACCGGGTTAGCAAACAGGCTGTTGCCGTCAAAGCGCCGTTTAAACACCCGATCGTCCACCGGCAGCAAGGTGGAGAGCGCCATTTTGAAGGCGTTCACTTCACGCTGGATCGGGGAGAAACCGCGGCTTTCCTCGATGGGCAGGCGGTCTTGGTTGAGCGCCTCCTTGTACTTCTTGTAACCGGTGATGTTGATGGCTTCGGATCGCGTCGATTTGGAGCTGCCGCCCAAACCGATCGCCACTTCCGGATACTGCTTGTCGAGATCGGTGATGAGCGCTTTCCACTTTTCCGGCTGTTGATCATTGCGGTGAAAGTACATGGTGGGGTGTTCGGTATAGCCGCCATTCAGGTAGTTCTCGACCAGCTCGCGCATTTGGTACTGTTTGCCCAGGCCAGGGAAGCGCAGGTTGTTGATGCTGATCAGCCCCTTTTTCTGCCACAGGCTTTCGCGCTCGCCCGAGACGCCGGTGCGATTTTTAATAAACTCATCCATGTGCAGCTTGGTGCAGACGACGTGCGACAGATTCAGCTCGAGGGTTTTTTCCATGTCGTATTTCACGTCGTCCACGCTTTGGCCCAGCATGCCGTAAATGAGATCCACGCTGACCCAATCAATGCCGAGCGCGCGCGCATGATGAATGGTCTCCACGCACTCTTCGGCCGAGTGCATGCGCCCGCAGGCGGTGATGATGTCGTCATTGAAGGATTGGGTGCCGAAACTGATTTTGCTGAAGCCGAGCTCTTTCAGCAGTGCCAGATAGGCTTTGTTCAGGGTGCCGGGCTCCCCTTCGAAGCGCAGGGTGGCGTTGGTGAAGTTAAAGTGGCTGAAGTAGAAGGCCATCATGCGGCGCAGTTCCGGCTCCGGCAGCAAGGACGGCGTGCCGCCAAAGACGTTGAATTCACCGATTTCCACTTCGGCCAGGCTGGGCACGCGCGCCAGCCACATTTGCGCCTCCTTGATGTTGAAATCGACCAAATCGCGGAATACCGCCTGAGAGGCGGGCGCCTTGGGATTGAGGATCACCGTGGGGTACTGACAAAAATGGCAGCGATAGCGGCAGGTCGGGATATAGGCCCAGAGGTGGATTTTGCCCGCCTGGCGAATGTCGGCCTCCATATCGGCAAAAAACGCGGCCAGCGGGTAATCGACGAGATCGCCGGGGAACACGTGACAGCCGAACGGATCCTTATGGACGTACTCCAGAAAGGCCCGGTTTTCCGGTTGCGCCAGGAACGCGTTCACCCGCGGCGTGGGATAGTTTTCATCGATATCCAGCAATGAGTGCAAGGCTTCGTCGTTCATCAGAAGACCCCTCCGTTGCCGAAATAGTTGTGGGCTTCGCCGGACTCGCGGTCTTCACAGAAGTAATAAACAAAGCGGGTGAAATCCTCGTCTTTGACCGTATCGAAGCAGGCCGGCAATGCGGGCGGGAAGCCGATATCGTCACCGACGGCGCGCCGCATGGCGGCAAACAGCGCATCGCGAAATTCGAGGTAGAGCCGATAGGCGGGGGTTTTGTAGGCATGGATCGGTTTGAAATCGATGAGGCGCATCTCGTGTTTCAGCTCGTGAATGCGGCGGTAGAGGCTGTCGGCCAGCGGGCCGGAGAAGAAATCGCGCACTTCGCTGTTTTCCAACAGCAGATACGGATTGAGCAGCACCGGCAGTAAGATATTCTTTGGCGTGTAGTCCTTGACCGAGTAGTCCCAGGCCAGTTTCGCCTCCGCCGGCGTGGCGTCCGCCAGCGCGGTTTTCTGTCGCTCAACGTCCGGCCGGACGTCCTTCATGATAATGATGCCGTCCTTGCCGTAGGCGATGCCGTTGATCACCTCATCGAGAATGGTGTCCACCCGGCGGCTGTTGATCTCAACGTAAGCATGGCGAGCGTAAACCGGCTTGCCGCCGTAGGCGATGACCTTAATGCCGAAGTCCCAGTCGTCGGACAGGTGTTCGACAAAGCGGCCATGGTTGAGCTGGTAGAAGATTTCGATGCCGCCTACCGCGTCATACAGGCTGCGCTCCACCCCGAACCCTTTGCCGTCGGGGAAGCCGCCGAACAGGGAGAACGAAAATTCGCGCAGACGCAGCGTTTTTTGGATCTCGCGGAACAGGTTAGGGCGGTGCTCAAACTCTGCGGGAGGGTAGTAATAGTTGCAGGTGCCCAGGTCGCCTTGTTGCTCGATCATGGTATTCACCAGCTCGTAAAGCCAAAATGCATCCACGGTGCAATCGGCATCGGCGGAAACGATATAGTGCTTGCGTTTATTTCCCAGCCGGCTGTCGCGGGCTTTAGAACGCAGCGACGCATAGTCCATGCCGCGTTTTCTGGCCGAGGAGACACCCTGCACCGTTTCGGCGATAACATGAATGGCCATAGCCGGATGCCTTTCACTAAACGCGTTTATTTTAGCGACGGAATCATCGGTGGAGTTGTTATCAACGACAATCAGTTCGTAAGTGTCGTGGGTGATTAATTCATTCTTGGTGTGCTGATTGAACAGCGAAAGTAAAACCGCCTCAATACGGTCGCTTTCATTATAAACGGGCAGTACGACAGACACAAAAACAGTATCACGCATAGATCCTCCAAGGGCTAATGAAAGTCCACAGTTAGAAATGGCTTGTCTGAAAATGAAATGTCACGTCATTCGATGATTAGCTGATATTTAAGAACTCCATGACGTTGTTGGATAAAATCCGCTTGCCCAGCGCGTAATTCTTTTCCGCCACGCGCTTCATCTTCTCCTTGTTATTAATGAACCGGTAGACGTCCTGGATGAATTCGTCGTTCGGCGGCCCATCCTGTAACTCGGAGATCGGCATGACGGGCGCTTCAAACCCATGCCGGCCGTAGACTTCGTGATAATATTCGTAGCGAGTGGTGATATAGCAACGGCGGCAACTGATCGCTTCGCCGATAGGATTGCCATAGCTATCATAATCATACGAGGTGAGAAAAGAGACCAGGTCGCAAGAGTGATAGAGGTCCTCTATGCAAAACGCGTCGTTTTCCGAGCGCATATCGACATGAGGAAGCATGCCGACGAATTTGACATAGGGGAGAACATTCAGTTCCTGCGCCAATTTTGCGAGTTGCAGATAACATGACGGATTTTCATATTCATTGCCTGCGATCGCCAAATAGGCGCGTCGCGTGTTGTGGTCGCGGATAAATAAATCGTTCAGCCGGCTGATCAGAATAATATCGCGGTCCAATCTTTTCTGAGGGATGATGCGGGTGGTTCTGGCAATGAGAAGATCATTGTCGCGAATATTCATCTGCTTTCTGACATTCGTTCTTTCGTGACTGTCCGAGAAGTCATAGGTATTTTTCTTTACCTCGACATGGACATCATGATTGCACCAGGCCTCCAGCTTTTGCTTCAGATCGTGATTGAGCGTGACATAGGTAATGTATTTTGAAGGGATAGGTTTGATGGCGTGAGAATAAGGTGGCGGGCCGTATTTGAGCACCTTTTTTTCGCTGTTCCACATCAGGTCATGATCGCGCCAGATGACGAAACGCGTCAGTCGATAACGTCGGCCATAATCTTCGATCGCCAGATACAGCGCTTTGGTATAGATGATGTTTTCCGGCAGCGTGCCGTTTTCCACCACCACATGGCTGATTGCGAGCGCTTCCCATTGGGCGATGAGGCGATCCGCCAGCTGCCGCGCCGTCAACGCGATGGTATGCAACAAAGCGGCTTTTTCTTGCTCGTCAATGGGCGTTTTCTGGCCGATCAACGCCGCGTGCGCGTACTCGAGAAAGGCGGGGTGGTAATCTGGAATCGACGTGATGTCGTCCAGGCGGACCAGCGTAAAGACATCGCGGTAGATGTCATGCTCATGCTGATAGGGTTTATTAAAGTTTCCCTTATCAATCTTGATGTCGTATCCCAAATCAAGATAAGAGCGAAATCCACAGGCTTGCAGTCGTTTGGCAATCTTCATTGCTTCCACCGTGATCCCCGAGACCGAGACGGCATCGAACGAAATGAACATTGCATTCTTCTCTTGCCTTTCGTGCATCGCAGTACCTCCTGCTATTATTTGTAGTGCATTGATTTAAATTAACTATTTCTTAACAAGTCTCCGGTAACGTTCCCAATTGAGTGGAAAAAGAATCGTTTTGACGCTCTGGAATACACTCAAATCTGACAGAACGGAAGCTTAACCGTTCAAAAATGTAAAGATACGTTTATGCTTTGTGAGGGCTCTCACAAATATTCCGGTGCGGGAGGCGTGAAACAAGCAGAGGAAAAGAGGGGGGATCAAGCCCCCCGAATGTGGGGCATGCGATGCCGATTTAACGATTCGCCGTGCCGCCTTCGGCAGGCTGAAGTATCGCCTGCAGCAGCGTCGGCACCTGCTGGGATCCCACCGCCGGGCTGAACAAAAACCCCTGGCCGATATGGAAACCGGCTTCGCACAGCGTTTGGCGCTGCTGCTCGGTTTCCACGCCTTCGGCGATGATATCGATCGACAGCTTTTGACCGAGAATGCCGATGCTTTCCACGATCGCCAGGATCGCCGGTTCGGTGTTCATGCGTTGAATGAAGTCGCAGTCCAGCTTAATGCAGTCCAGCGGGTAGTCCATGATATGGCTGAACGAGGAGTGGCCGGTGCCGAAGTCGTCCAGCGCGATACGGATACCCATCTCTTTGAGCATGTGCAGCGCGCGCAGTACGTATTTCGAACCGTGCTTGTTGAACGCGTGTTCGGTCACTTCCAGTTCGATCAGGTGGTGGGGAATGTGGAACTTCAGCAGGCGTTGCAGGAAGGTTTCGGCGTAGTTGTCGCGTAAAAACTCGATCGGCGACACGTTCAGCGAAACGGGCCGCACCGCCACGCCGGCCGCGCGCCAGCGGGCGATATCGGCGAAGACTTTCAGCTGCATGGCTTCGCTGATTTTGGTCGCCAGTTCATAGTCGTTGAAGGCCTCGCTGACCGTCGCCGGCAGCTGTATGCCGTTTTGCGGGCAATGCCAGCGCAGCAGCGCTTCGAAGCCGACGATGCTGCCGTCGGCGAGGCTGACCTTCGGCTGGTAGTTGGGGCGAATGCAATTATCGCGCACGATCTGGCGCGCGTAGTTGAGCTGACTGGCGCGGGCGCGGGCTTTGTCCATCATCTTGCTGTCGAACATGTAGACGCCGCCGCGGCCGCCTTCTTTCAGTTCATACAGCGCGGTATCGGCGCACTTCATCAGCTCTGACGCATCGCGGGCATCTTTGGGATAGATGGCGCCACCGATGCTCATGCCGCAATGCAACGTCTTGCCGCCGTGGGTGATCGGCGTCTCCAGCTGCAGCAGAAACTTGTTGGCGATGCGGAAAATATCCTGCTCGTTTTCAACGTCGCTGATCACGACGGCGAACTCGTCGCCGCCGAGGCGAGAGACGAACGAATGGGTATTCATGCAGGCGCTCAGCCTTTTGCCCAGTACCCGCAGCAGATGATCGCCCGCCGCGTGGCCCAGCGTATCGTTCACCAGTTTGAAATGGTCAAGATCCAGCAGCATCAGCCCGAGCGACTTGTTGCCATGCAGGGCGCGCTTCATCTCTTGCTTCAGCTTTTTCTTGAAGAGGCGCCGGTTGGGCAGGCCGGTCAGTTCGTCATACTCGCTGGCAAGCAGCAGGCGTTGCTCCATCACGCGCTGCGACGTCACATCCCGTGAGACGCACAAGATCTCGGCCACGGCCCCGTGCTCATCGCTGACGGGAGAGAGGATGTTGTCCCAATGCTGTTTTTTGCCCTGCGGCGTCACGCTCAATCCCGCGAAGCGCGCATTCTTACCGGCTTTGACGCTGCGCAACGCTTTGCTGCCGCGGCGGCGAACTTCGGGCGACAACAGCCCCAGCCAGGGCATGCCAAACTCTTTTTGCGCCGGATCGAGGCCGAGCGCCAGGCTGCCGGAGCGGTTCATGTGGCGCAGCGTGCCGTCGCGATTGATCACTTTGATGCAGTCAACGCTGGCGTCCAGCATGTCTTGCTGGATAGAGAGCGCCTGAACGTTTTGCTGGCGTTGCAGCATTTGCGGATGGATGTCGGTAGCGGTGAGGTACCAGCTGGGCTCCAGCGCCTTGCCGTCCTGGCGGGCGTTAAACGCCAGCATAAACCACCGGTAGGCGCCGCTGCGCTCGCGCAGACGGGCTTCGCCGGCGAACGAGGAGAGGGCAACGATGGCCTGGCGCCATTGCGCGGCCAGGCGTTCGCGATCGTCAGGGTGCAGGGCCTCGAGCCAGTCTGCGGCGCCGTGCTCACCGGCGATTGCGCCGGTATAGTCGCGCCACTGCTTGTTGAAGTAACCGCCAAGGCGGTTGCCGAAGCAGATCAGACCCGGCAAGTCGTCTACGATTTCGCTGTAGAGGTCGATCGGATTTTTGTTATTGGTCTGCTCGGGCAACAGGCTCATGCGGTATTTCCTCGGAAAATTACCCATATTCTTGCTCTATAGCAGAGCCTCTTTCAATATAGTCTTGCCAATGAAAATGGGAATAGCCAGCGGGCGCGGCTAAAAATCGGCCTGGTAGCATGAAATAGATTACGCAAGAACGCATTAGGAATACTCCTGTTATTTATAAGCCCCTCTTATATTGCATCGAAAAATAAGTGCTCCGACCAGGCGGTTTAATAACCGCAAAAAAGTAATCAAACCTGATGTTTCTTTTTGAGGAAATGTTCAGTCTTTCTGCTGTTCTTTCACTCGTCATACCGCCTCTCTTATGCATCATGACTGACAAAATCCGCATGCCGGGCGGTAAAAAGCGCCATGTTATGCCCGGTTCAGCGGTAGCCGACGCACCTGTCGCCGACGTTTGCGGTGAAAGTTATGATGCAAATCAAGAAATGTTTTGTTTCATCTGTTGATACTTTGCTTACGTATAAGATAGCCTCGCGAATGAAAATCATTAACAAAACTGGATGATTTAGCGGGATGCACTCACAGCCTGATTCTCGCGCTTCGGCCGGATGGCCGAGCCGTGCCGGTATAACGGCGCCGGGTTTATCGCCGGCAAACGTACATTCGCCACCTGTCTGCACTTCTGCGCCCTAAGCGTATGGGGTGGTGACATCTTCATGTCCGCACGCCCGAATTTTTATCACTCAGCCTGTTTTATGCGGCCCGCGTCGGGCAGGCATGCGTTATCTGTCGTTTCACGATCATAGGAGGTTTCAGCGCGGTTAAAACGTCAGTTTTCTTCTGGGTATAAATAAACATGGAGCGTAAAATGATACTTAATAAAAAATTGAAGTTAGCGTATTGCGTGTTTCTGGGTTGTTATGGCTTGTCTCTTCATTCATCTCTTGCCGCTTATCGGGAACCAGGACAATTAGGTTCACCCGACAGTTGGAAAACCGCAGAATTTAATCGCCAATGGGGGATTGAGGCTATTTCCGCCGAGTTCGCCTATGCCAGAGGCTATACCGGAAAAGGCGTGACGATTGGCGTTATTGATGATGCCATTCTCTCTCATCCGGAATTCGCCGGTAAACTGACGCGGCTGGATAACGGCAGCTATAATTTCTCGTATGATAAACAAGATAATATGTCATTCGGCACGCATGGCACGCATGTCGCCGGTATTGCAGCCGCCAAAAGAGACGGCTCCGGTATGCATGGCGTCGCCTACGACGCGGACATTATCGGCGCCAAGTTGAACGACTTCGGCAATCGCAACGGCCGCGAAGAACTGATCCAGAGCCCAGCCCGGGTTATCAATAACAGCTGGGGGATCCCACCGGCGGTCAGAAAGGATGCCAATGGCAACACCATTTGGCTGCCGAACGGGAGGCCTGACTATGTGGCGTGGGTGAAAACCGACGTCATCAATGAAGTGATGCGCAATAAGTCCAACCTGGAATGGGGCAGCGAGCAACCCGTGCCCACCGGCGGGCACAGCGCCATGGCGACGCTGCTGCGCGCCGCCAAGCATGGCAAACTGATCGTTTTCTCGGCAGGCAATTACAATAACTACAATATTCCTGAGGCGCAAAAGTCACTTCCCTATGCTTTCCCTGAGGTATTAAACAATTATCTGATCGTGACCAATCTGAGTAATAACGATAATTTAAGCGTTTCCTCAACCAGCTGCGGACATACGGCCAGTTTTTGCGTGTCAGCGCCAGGCAGCAGTATTTACAGCAGCGTAGGGGAGCTGGTTTCCAATACCGGCGGGGCGGTGAACCGCGAAGCCTATAATAAGGGCGAGCTGACGGTTAAACCCGATTACGGAAATATGTCGGGCACCTCAATGGCGGCGCCGCACGTCACCGGATTTGCCGCCGTATTGATGCAGCGCTTCCCTTATATGAGCGCCGCTCAAATATCCGCGGTCATCAAAACCACCGCCACCGATTTAGGCGAGGCCGGCATTGATCATTTATTCGGCTGGGGCCGCGTCAATTTACGCGATGCGATCAACGGGCCGAAGATGTTTATCACCCAAGAGGATATTCCGCAGGAATTCTATGTGCCGGGTTCCTACAGTGAAAAACAGTTTGTGGTGAATATCCCCGGTCTGGGGAATATCGTCGAAGCCGGAACCCCGGTTGAGCGGCGTTGCACGTCGGCCGAATGCGACTTCGATTCGTGGAGCAATGACATCCGCGGCCACGGCGGGTTGACCAAAACGGGCGCCGGTACGCTGGCGCTGTTGGGCAATAATACTTACAGCGGTGACACCTGGGTGAAACAGGGCGTACTGGCGATCAACGGTTCGGTGGCGTCCAATGTCTATATCGAAAATAGCGGCACGCTGGCCGGCGACGGCACGGTGGGGGCGTTCAGAGCGGTTCGGGGCGGCAGCGTGACGCCGGGAAATGGCATCGGTACGCTGCACGTGTTGCATGACGCCGTGTTTGATCGCGGCTCGCAGTATAACGTGGAGGTCGCAGACAATGGCCGCAGCGATAAAATCGAAGCGCGGCGCGCTTTCCTCTACGGCGGCAGTGTGAACGTCAGCCTGGAGCACAGCAAAAACCTGCTGTCGCAAAATGAGGCGCAAAGCCTGCTGGGCAACAAATACACCATCCTGACGACGACGGATGGCGTGACCGGCCGCTTCGAAAACGCCAATCCTTCGTATCCGTTTGTCAATGTGACGCTGGACTATCAGGGCAATGACGTCGGCCTTGGGATCACGCGCACCGCCGCCCGTTTTGACAGCCTGGCCAGCACCGAAAACGAGAAAGCGGTCGCCCGCGCGGTGGAAACGCTCAACGCCACGGAACCGGTCACGGAAACGGCCAAACGCAGCGTCGCGGCGCCTACCGCTGAAGCGCTAACCGCACTGCAGGGCGTTGAAGGCGAGGCGACAGCCGTTACCGAAGCGACGAGCCCCGTGGCCGGCCATCCGGTTTATGAAAGCTTCCTCGGCTTCACTTCGGCCAGAGAATTGCAGCAGGCGACACGTCAACTGTCCGGCCAGATCCACGCGGATATGGCTTCCGCCCAGATCAACGAAAGCCGTAATCTGCGCGATACCGCCACCGAACGCTTGCGCCAGGCTGAAGGCCGCCGCACCGCTTCCGATATCAAAGCGGATGATAATGGCGCCTGGGCGAAACTGCTGGGCAATTGGGGGCATGCTTCCGGCAACGACAACGCCACCGGTTACCAGACATCCACCTATGGCGTGCTGTTGGGTCTGGACAGCGAACTGTTTGACGACGGCCGGCTGGGCGTGATGACCGGGTATACCCGCACGTCGCTGGATGGCGGCTATCAGTCAGATGCTCACAGCGACAACTACCATCTGGGGCTGTACGGCGACAAACGTTTCGGCGCGTTGGCGCTGCGAGCGGGCGGCACCTATACCTGGCATCGCATCGACACGTCGCGCTCGGTAAACTACGGCGCGCAGGCGGATCGCGAAAAGGCCCGCTATAACGCGCGCACCGGTCAGCTGTTTATCGAAAGCGGTTACGATTGGAGCAACGACGTGGTCAATCTTGAGCCGTTCGCCAACCTGGCGTACACCCACTATCGCAACGAGGGGATCAACGAGCAAGGCGGGGCGGCGGCGCTGCGCGGCGATAAGCAAAGTCAGTCCGCCACCGCTTCGACGCTGGGCTTGCGCGCCGATACGCAATGGCAGACCGACAGCGTGGCGATCGCGCTGCGCGGCGAGCTGGGTTGGCAACATCAGTACGGCAAGCTGGAGCGTAAAACACAGCTGATGTTCAAACGCAGCGATGCGGCGTTCGACGTGAACAGCGTCCCCGTTTCCCGTGACGGGGCGGTTCTGAAGGCGGGCGTCGATGTTTGGGTTAACAAAAACGCCGTGTTGTCCCTCGGTTACGGCGGGCAATTGTCGTCCAACCATCAGGACAACAGCGTCAATGCCGGTCTGACCTGGCGCTTCTGATAGCCGTTGATCCGTTTCACGCTACTCAGCCCCCATCGCAACGATGGGGGTTTTTTATGGGGCGCGCGGAAGCGACAGGCCGGGCGGCGGTGTCTTCACAGGATAAAGGCGCGTTAGAACAGGATGTTTCTAATTCTTTTGGTTAGAAAAATTGATGATAATCATCTGAAATGACTAAAAGGATTTAGGCCGAAACATGGAATTTCTCTTCATTTTATTATTTTTTACCTTATACATATCAATTGCCTGTGAGTATCACCGGCGCCGGTGGCGCGCGCTGTATCGCCGTAAGAGAAATAAAAGAAAAGGCATGAAAATGAAACGGATGGTTAATATTCTGCTGTTCAGGCAATAAACCCAAAAAAAGGAGACGTCATGCAACGTCTCCCTCTAAATGCCCATTGAGCGCGGTGCGCCGCTTTATTTAACCGGCGTTCCGGCGATTATTTATCCAGCGCGTAGGCGATGACGTAATCACCGCGATCCGGCGACTGACGTGCGCCGCCGGCGGAAATGACGACATACTGCTTACCGGTGGTCGGCGAGACGTAACTCATCGGCGTGCCGCCGCTGCCGACCGGCAAGCGCGCTTTCCACAGCTCTTGCCCGGTGGACGAATCAAAGGCGCGCAGATAATAATCCTGCGTACCGGCGATAAACACCAGTCCGCCTTGAGTCGCCAGCGTGCCGCCCAGCGTCGGCATGCCGATCGGCATCTGCGCGCGCATTTTGATGCCGAACGGCCCGGTATCCTGCACCGTTCCTACCGGAACCTGCCACACCACTTTGCGCGTCTGCAAATCGATGGCGGAGAGGGTGCCGAACGGCGGTTTTTGGCAAGGAATGCCCAGCGGCGACATGAAGCGATTCTTATTGACGGCATATGGCGTGCCTTTGAGCGGGACCGCGCCCATGCCGGTATTCACGGCTTCACCGCCGTTGCCGGCCGGCGCGCCTGCGTCGGCTTTCTGCGGGATCATCTGCACCCACAGGCCCAGACGCATATCGTTGGCGAAAATATAACGGTTGTTCGGATCGGTAGAGAGACCGCCCCAGTTCATGCCGCCCAGCGAGCCGGGGAAGCTGAGGGAAACGTCGGTGTCCGGCGCGGTGAACAGGCCGTCATAACGCATCGATTTAAAGCTGATGCGGCACATCAATTGATCGAATGGCGTAGCGCCCCACATGTCGGACTCGCTGAGCTTCTGCGCGCCAATCTGCGGCATGCCGACGGAGAACGGCTGCGTGGCGGAATATTGCTCGCCCGGAATGGTGCGGGTCTTCACCGGCAGTTCCTTCACTTCGGTCAGCGGTTTGCCGGTATGGCGATCCAGCACGAAGATCTGCCCGCTTTTGGTGCCGATAACCAGCGCAGGGCGGGTGGTGCCGTCCTGCATCGGGAAGTCGAGCAGGCTGGGCTGCATCGGCAGATCGAAGTCCCACAGATCGTTATGCACGGTCTGATAGACCCATTTCTCTTTGCCGGTGGTCGCGTCGAGCGCCAGCACCGAGGCGCCGTATCGGTGATCCAGCGCGTTGCGGTTGGCGCCCCACAGATCGACGGAGGAGCTGCCCATCGGCAGGAAGACCGTGTTCATCGCCGGATCGTACGACATCGGCGCCCAGGAGTTCGGGGTGCTGCGCACGAAGTGTTGATCCGGTTTCAGGGCAGCGTTCGGCTGCGGATTGCCCGGGTCAAACGCCCAGCGCATTTCGCCGGTGATCACGTTGAAGCCGCGCAGCACGCCGCCGGGCATATCGGTTTGCACGTTATCGGCAACGCGCCCGCCGACCACCACGGTGGTGCCGGCCAGCGTCGGCGCCGACGTCAGTTGATATTTCGGATCGGCGGCGTCGCCGAGACCGTCCTTCAGGTCTACCACGCCCTGGTTGCCGAAGTGTTGGCAGAATTCGCCGTTGTCGGCGTTAATCGCCATCAGGCGCGCGTCGATGGTGTTCATCAATATGCGCCGTTGGCAGCTGTCGCCGGCCGCCAGCGCGACGGGCGCGGCGGGGGTTGAACCCGGCACGCTCGGCGCGGGCAACGGCTTGTTGATATCGAAGTAGGCCAGGCCGCGACAGCGGTTCCATACCTGCGACTTGGCGTTGACTTCTCGCCGCCAAATTTCTTTGCCGCTGTCGGCGTCGACGGCGATCACATTGTTATGCGGCGTGCACAGGAAAATGCGGTTGCCGATTTGCAGCGGCGTTTGCTGATCTTCCGCGCCGTTGCCATCAGGGCTGATAGGGATGTCACCCGTATGGAAAGTCCAGGCGACTTTCAGCTCCCGCACGTTATCGCGGGTGATCTGATCCAGCGCGACGAAACGGCTGCCGCCCGGCGTATTGCCGTAGTTATCCCAATCTTTCTGCTGTTGCGCTTTATCAACCGGGATCAGCGGCAGCGGCTGGCCGCTGAAGGCAACGGTGGGATGCGGCTGGAACATTTGGACAAAGGCGCCGACCATGCCGACCGCCAGCAAGGCGGAGAGCAGGTAAGCCGGCTTGGCCAACGGCGCTTTGCCTTCGCGCTTGCGCAGCGCCGGCCAGGTGAGGAAGGCCAGCAGCATCAGGCCGGTCGGCACCATCAGACGGGAAATCAACGGCCAAAAATCAAAACCGGCGTCCAACGGCGCCCAAATGACGGTGCCGATGAACACCGCCAGGAACAGCCAAACCGCTGAGGACTTGCGGCGGAAAAACTGAATGGCCGACAGCAGGATGACGAGGCCGGCAATCAGGAAGTAGGCGCTGCCGCCCAGCGAGAGCAGTTTGCCGCCGGCGACAGTGAAGAACAGGCCGGTGGCGGCCAGGATGATGCCCAACAGGCAACACCACAGCGTAAGTTTTATGCCCGAACGTGCATTGGCATCTGACATTGAATAATCTCCAATAACATACTGATTCTTAAAGGTGAAAAGGTCGTTATTGGCGACTATTGTAACATTGATGGAGGTGCGCTTGTTAAGGATATGTAACTGTTTTTATGAGGGAAAAGCCGACGTTATCGGCACAACCTCGGTTTGGCTTAGAGGAATATCCGTTTCTGCCAGTGTACGAGCTGCGCGGCAGGCAGAGAGGCAACCTGCGCCACCCGGTGGCGATTTTCCAGGGCGATTTCCCGGGCGCGTTGCAACGGCTCGGCGCTGAGGCGCTGCACGCTTTGCCGCAGCGCCTGTTGCGCCAGCTCCAGTTCGCCGGCGCCGAGGTGCGCCAGTTCATGGCGCATCTGCAGCAAGAATTCGTCGGTTAACTGCCGCAGCTGCTCAACGGCGAACGTCGGGGATTGCAGCGCAAACAGCAGGCCTTCGGCATCGGCGCTGCGATGAAAGGCGCATTGCACCACGTAACCCACGTTGCGCTCGACGCGCAACTGCTGGAAGTAACGCGGCGCGTAAAGCCGGGCCAGCACGCGCAGCGCCCAACGGCCTTCGGCTTCGTCGTTCGGCAGCGGGTAAAATTGCAGCAAGGCGTGTTCTGCGCCGCTTTCCGTCAGGGTGACGGGGTGGTGATGCAGAGGCGTCGGCCGCTGAGCCTCGTCGGTTATGGGAAAAGGAAAGTCATACAGCAAATGCGACAGCCGCCGTTTTAACTCGCCGTCGCCGCCGACCAAGGTGGCATGCCAGAGTGGGGCCGTTGCCGTTGATACGCTCAACGCCGCCGGCAATTGGGCTAACAGGCGGCGAATGGCGATATCGTTTTGCGCTTTGAGCTGCGCGTGGCGCAGGTTTCTCGCCGCCTCGTTGATGACGGCCGGCGGCAGCGCCGCCAGGGCTCGATTCACGACGTTCAGACCGTGGCAGATCAGCGCTGCGCTGCCCGCCAGCTGTAACAACCACACGCCCTGGTGGCGCTCGAAGCTTAAATGTCCCTCCCGATGCGCTAACTCGGCCGCTCCAGGGCGCAATGCCGCCTGCAAACCACAGGCCTGTTCTTCGCTGAGAGCGGCATGCGACGCTGGGCGCAGCAGCAGCACCGGCTGCGCTTCGTCGGGGTGCAGATGCCGCAGCGGCGCCTGGCCGGCCGGCAGGGGCGGGATCGGCAGCGCCGCCGAGGTGGAGAAAAAGCGGAAAGGATCTATCGTGGGCGTCGGCACGGTGCGAACGAAGGGCGCGAGCGCCAACGGCAGCCCTTGAATTTCACGCGTTTCACCGCCTCCCTCAGGCAGCACGGCCAGACGGCGATGCGGCGCGCTAATCAGCGCCGAAATATGCCGTGGCCAATCGTCGTTCGGCTCCACCGGCGGCAGCCCAAATGCTCGGGCGCGCAACTGATCGAGCGGCGCCAAACGGTGGAAATCGCGGTTTGCCAGTTGCCCGAAATGCGCAAGCTGAGCCGGTGTCAGCGCGATAAGCGCCTGCAACCAGGCCAGCAAGGCGCTTTCGATGTGGGCGGCTTCAGACGCCGAGCCGTGATTGACGGTAAAAATAAAACTCAGCAGGGCGCTGTTTTCAGCGCAGCGGGCGTAATCCAGCCTAACGGCGTCGGCCCACGCGTGAGCGCGCAGCCGTGCCAGCAGCCCGCCAGGGGCTTCGTCCAGCAATAAACGCTCCAGCCGCCGCAGCCAGCCGCGTGAACGGGAGTGCGGCAGGGCAAACACCAACCGCAGCTGCGGCGCGCCGGGCAGAGACAGCGTGTAATCTTGCCCGGCGGCCAGCGGCGGCAATGCCTCGGGCGGCGCGACGCTGCCCGGCGGCAAGGCGCCGCCGTAGCGCTGCGCCAGCGCATGCAACTGCTCGAGCGATTGCGGGCCTTGCAGCCACAGAGTGATGTTCGACGCGCGGTAATAGTGGTGGTGAAACTGCCGCAGCACCCGCTGCAACGCGGGAATATCGCTGCCGAAAGCGGCGCGGCTGCCGATATGAAAGCGGTGCAACGCGTCAATGCCGCTGAACATCTGCCGCTGCGCCGCTTCGCAGCGGGTTTCACCGTCGGCGCGCAGCAGGCGATATTCGGCGTCGATGACCTCGATCTCCTGGGCGATTGCCTCAGCCGCCAGCTGTGGGACGGCGAGCATATCGATCAGCCTGGCCAACCCCTCCGCCAGCTGTTCGG
The DNA here is from genome assembly GCF_052168495.1 of Serratia sp. CY52157. Classification (NCBI taxonomy): domain Bacteria; kingdom Pseudomonadati; phylum Pseudomonadota; class Gammaproteobacteria; order Enterobacterales; family Yersiniaceae; genus Serratia; species Serratia sp. CY52157. Next base: position 732,977 of record NZ_JBJNMO010000001.1, read on the forward strand.
CGCCCACCTCAAAGAAAAACGCGGTTTGCGTGGCCTGGGTCGTGGCGTTTAACCGGCCGCCGACCGCCGGCGTCCAGCCCATCAGCCCATCCTGTGCGCTAAAGTTCACGCTGCCGCGAAACAGCATATGCTCCAGCAGATGCGCCAGGCCCGGCCAGGCGGCAGGCGCCTGAAAGCTGCCCGCCTCGATGCGCACCAGCGCGGCGGCGGCCTCGGCGTCAGGCGTGCTTATCGCCCTGACGGCCAAACCGTTATCGAGCTGCCACGAGGCGGCGAGTGTCATCGTCAGCCCTTGAAGATCAGTCGGGAGTTGGTCTGATTGCGAAAACGCAGCTGATCGATGCCGATCTGCGAGCGATTCGCCGCTTCACGCGCCGCCAGAATGGTGCCATGGTGCGGCGACTTGCCGCACACCGGATCGGCGTTGTCGGCGTCGCCGGTCAGCATGAACGCCTGGCAGCGGCAGCCGCCGTAGTCTTTCTCTTTCTCCGAACAGGAACGGCAGGGCTCCGGCATCCAGTCATAGCCGCGATAGCGGTTAAAGCCGAAGGAGTGATACCAAATATGCTGCAGATCGTGCTCCAGCACCGACGGAAAGGCGATCGGTAACTGACGGGCGCTGTGACAGGGTAACGCCATGCCTTCCGGCGTCACGCTCATGAAAATAGCCCCCCAACCGCCCATGCAGCCTTTGGGGCGTTCCTCATAGTAATCCGGCGTGACGAACAGCAGGTTGGCCAGCTTGCCGTCGGCAGCCATGCGTTCGCGATAGCGTTTCACCACGGCTTCCGCATCGGCGATCTGTTCGCGGGTCGGCAGCAGGCCTTCACGGTTCAGGTGCGCCCAGCCGTAGAACTGGCAGGTCGCCAGCTCGACGTCGTCGGCATCCAGCTGGATCGCCAGTTCGATGATGCGGTCGATCTGGCCGATATTATGGCGATGCAAGACGAAGTTGAGCACCATCGGATAGCCGAGCGCCTTGACCGCCTTGGCCATCGCCAGCTTCTGCTGAAACGCCTTGGCGGAGCCCGCCAGTGCAGCGTTCAACGTTTCATCGCTGGCCTGAAAACTGATCTGAATATGATCCAGCCCGGCGTCGGCGAAGGTCTGCAGCTTTTTCTCGGTCAGGCCGATGCCGGAGGTGATCAGGTTGGTGTAAAACCCGAGATCGCGCGCGGCGGCGATCAGCTCGGGCAGGTCTTTACGCACCAACGGCTCGCCGCCGGAGAAACCGAGCTGTACGCTGCCCATCGCCCGCGCCTGGCGAAACACCGCGATCCATTGCTCGGTCGTCAGCTCTTTTTCCTGCGCGGCAAAGTCGAGCGGGTTGGAGCAATAGGGGCACTGCAGCGGGCAGCGATAGGTCAGCTCCGCCAGCAGCCAGAGCGGCGGATTTACCGCCGGCGCGCGTGGCTCAGTCACGGAAAGTCACCCATTTTTGTTCGTAGGCGCGCTGGAAAAACGCCAGCACATCGTCCGCCAGCCCCTCGGCGCCGGGGAAGCGGGCGTTCAGCTGCGCGATGATGCCGTTCAGCGTGGTGTTGCCGTCAACCAGCTGCAGGATGGCGGCGGCGCTGTCGTTCAGTTTGGCCATGCCTTCCGGGTAGAGGATCACGTGGCTGTTTTGCACCTGCTCCCATTGCAGGCGGTAGCCGCGGCGGAAGACGGGGGTGTGTTCAGGATTCAGTGTCATTACACCAGCCTCTGATTGTGCCAGACCCGCGCGGCGGTCACGCTGTGGTAAGGCGGGCGGTTCAGGGTATAGGCCATGCTCATGGCGTCCAGCATGCTCCACAAAATATCCAGCTTGAACTGCAGGATTTCCAGCATGCGCTGCTGTTTTTCAACGGTATCGCAATAGTCCAGCGCCAGCGCCAGCCCGTGCTCCACGTCGCGGTTGGCCTGGCCGAGGCGACTGCGGAAATAGTCGTAGCCGGCGGCGTCGATCCACGGGTAGTGCTGCGGCCAGCTGTCGAGGCGCGACTGGTGGATCTGCGGCGCAAACAATTCGGTCAGCGAGCTGCAGGCCGCTTCCTGCCAACAGGCGCGGCGCGCGAAGTTGACGTAGGCATCCACCGCGAAACGCACGCCGGGCAGCACCAACTGCTCGGACAGCAGGGCGTCGCGCTGCAGCCCAACCGCCTCGCCGAGGCGCAGCCAGGCCTCGATGCCGCCTTCGCTGCCGCCGTAACCGTCGTGATCCAGAATGCGCTGCACCCATTTGCGACGGGTTTCCGGCTGCGGGCAGTTGGCCATGATCGCCGCATCCTTGATCGGAATGCTGGTCTGATAGTAGAAACGGTTGGCCACCCAGCCCTGGATCTGCTCACGGGTCGCTTCGCCGTTGTGCATCGCGATGTGATACGGGTGGTGGATATGATAATAAGCGCCTTTGGCGCGCAGCGCCGCTTCAAATGCCTGCGGAGTCAGGGGGAGTGGTTGCGTCATGGCGATTCCCTACAGTTCGATATTCATGCCGTCCCAGCTCACTTCGATGCCGGCGGCGCTCAGGCTCTGCCGTTCCGCGGAGTCTTCATTGAGGATCGGGTTGGTATTGTTAATGTGGATCAAGATCTTGCGTTTGGCGGGCAAGGTGCTGAGCAGGGCCGCCAGCCCGTGCTCTTCCGCCAGCGCCAGATGCCCCATGTCTTTGCCGGTATTGCGCCCCACGCCGGCGTTGGCCAGCTCATTGTCGCGCCAGAGCGTGCCGTCGATCAGCAGGCAATCCGCCCGGCGCAGCCAGGGCATCAAAGCCTCGTCCGGCTCACCCAGGCCCGGCGCGTACAGCAGACCGACCCCGCGCGCGGTATCTTCGATAAACAGCGCCACGTTGTGGCCCGGCAGCGGGCGATCGCGGTACGGCGAATAGGGCGGCGCGTTGCTGAGCAGCGGAATGGCGGTGAAGCGCACGTTTGGGCAGACCGCCGTGTGGAACGGTTCGCCGGGCGTCACCGGGTGATGGATTAACCCGCCGTTCCAGTGAGAGAGCATGGGAAACACCGGGAAACCGGTGCTGAGATCGTCGTGCACTTCGGGGGTGCACCAGACCTGATGCGGGCAGCCCTCACGCAAATTGAGCAAGCCCGCGCTGTGATCGATCTGGCTGTCGGTCAGCACGATCGCGCCGATGCCGGTGCCGCGCAGCACGTCGGGATTGTTCAATTCGGGCGAGGCCAGCAGCTGATGGCAAATGTCCGGGGAAACGTTGCACAGCACCCAGTTTTTACCGTCGTCGCTGACGGCGATGGAAGACTGCGTGCGGCGCGTGGCGTTGATGCTGTGGCTGCGAACGCCCCGGCAGTTGTCGCAGTTGCAATTCCACTGGGGAAAGCCGCCGCCCGCTGCCGAGCCGAGAACTTTTATCTGCATGTCTGAACCAGAAAAAGAAGGAAAGAAATGCCCGCGAGAAAGGCGGGCAGACAGGCGATTAACGGTTGGAAATGTACAGCGTCACTTCCAGCCCCAGACGCAGGTCAACAAACTCAGGTTTGGTCCAGGTAGTCATAGCGGTGCTCCTTTGCATGCATCGTGATAGTTCGAAGCCAATGAGAAAAATTCGCATTCGGCTGGCTCAATGTTGACGAAATGTGACGGAGATCGCAACCGTTAAAGCGTAACCGGGTTATTCACCCCAGGTGGCGGAGAGCACGTTCAGCCAGTTGCGCCAGGTCAGCTTCTCCAGCAGCCGGTCGTCAAACCCCGCCTGCTTGAGTGCTTGCGTCAGGCGCGGCAGGCCTGCGGCGTCCTCCAACGGTTGCGGTACGTTAACCCCGTCAAAATCAGAGCCAAATCCCACGCGATCTTCACCAAGTTTAGCGATCAAATACTCAACGTGTTTAACAATTTCTGTTAAGCCTGTCGTTGCACTGTCACGTTTTCCGTCAGCCCGCAGGAAGGCGGTGCCGAAATTGACGCCGACCATACCGTCGCTCTGGGCGATAGCGTCCAGCTGCGCGTCGGTCAAGTTGCGCGGTTGCGGGCAGAGGGCGTGGGCATTGGAATGGGTGGCGACCAGCGGTGCGGTGCTAAACGCGGCGGTTTGCCAGAAGGTTTTCTCGTTCATGTGCGAGACGTCAATCATGATGCGGCGCTGGTTGCAGGCGCGGATCAGCGCTTCACCGGCCGGCGTCAGGCCGGGGCCGGTATCGGGTGATCCGGGGAACGGCCCGCTGACGCCGGTGCCGAAGGCGTTCGGCAGATTCCAGAACGGCCCGATGCTGCGCACGCCCAGCCGATAGAAGGCCGCCAGCTGCGTCAGCGCCGCGTCGATCATGCCGGCGCCTTCGATATGCAGCACCGCGGCGATTTGCCCGTCGAGGCGGCACTGTTCTATCTCGGTAGCCGTGCGGCAGAGGCGCAACTGCCCCTGAGAGGCGCCCTCCAACTGGTGCAGGATGGCTATCTGCCGTTCGGCTATCGCCAGCGGATCGAACGCGGCCTGCGCTTCCTCCAGCGTTTGATTACGCATTTGGGCGATATAGCTGACCGGAGGAATAAACACCGCGAACAGCCCGCCGCAGAATCCGCCGCGCCGCATGCGTGGAAAGTCGAGGTGGCCCGGCGTGACGTGCGAATAAAAGGCGGTGACCGGATCGTCATCGTGCTGCAGCCACAGGTTGAGCAGCAGGTCGTTATGGCCGTCGAACACCGGCCAAAGAGGGGGAAGCGTCATGGGCATTTCACTGTGTCAGGCATCATGCCCGCTATGTTGTATGATCGCGCGAGGGGGAACAACCCCCGCGCGATGAGGGATTTAAAGGCGTATCGACAGCTCGACGTCATCCGCGAACGGCGTGGAGAGATAACCCGACGCCGGAGAACGCACGCGCGCCAGATAATCCGGGCTGTAATCGGCGTTGTCGGCGACGATCAGCGCGCCGGGGCGCAGACGATTTTCCAGCAGCGCGAGGATATCGGGGTAAAGCCCCTTGGCGCCGTCCAGCAACAGCAGGTCGACAGTGGCCGGCAGATCGTCGCGCAGCGTTTCCAGGGCATCGCCCACGCGGATCTCCACCAGATCGACGACGCCGCCTTCGGTCAGGTTGCGGCGCGCCTGCGCCGCTTTGCTCGGTTCAAATTCGCAGGTGATCAACCGGCCGCCGCCGTTGTCGCGCAGCGCGGCGGCCAGGTGCAGCGTTGAAATACCGAACGACGTGCCGAATTCGACGATGTTTTGCGCCCGACAACCGCGCGCCAGCATGTACAGCAATGCGCCGGTTTCCGGCGACACCGCCAGGGGGAAATCCTTCAGGCGATGGTAGAGTTCACGATAGTCGGTTTTACTCTGCATCAGTCGATTTTGCTCTTCGTCAGGCACGTCGCGGAACAGGGCGGCGAGCGCCGGTGAACGGCCGGCGGCCTGCTGGAACAGGGTGCTTAGCAGCGGCGCCAACGGCGCGGTGGTCAGGGTACTCATGGCAAAACTCCCGTAGAAAAAGTGAGCGCGAAAGCGCGTGCCACTATAATATGACGAACTATTCGCATTTCACTATTCGCATTGGCCGCCCGCTATGACTGAACGCCGCAGTAAGCAAATTTCCTCGAGAAAACAACCGCAACAGGCGCGATCCGCCGAATTGGTCTCCGCCATTTTGACCGCCGCTATTCAGGTTTTGGCGCAGGAGGGCGCCGCGCGTTTCACTACCGCCAGAGTGGCTGAACGCGCCGGCGTCAGTATCGGTTCGCTTTATCAGTATTTTCCTAACAAAGCGGCGATCCTGTTTCGTTTGCAAAGCGACGAATGGCGGCAGACCACCGCCATGCTGAGCGGTATTCTGGCCGATCGAGAGACTGCGCCGTTCGAGCGTTTACGGTTGCTGGTGCAGACATTTATCCGTTCGGAATGTGAAGAGGCGCAGATGCGCGTGGCGCTGAACGATGCGGCGCCGTTGTACCGCGATGCGCCGGAGGCGCAGGCGGCGAAGGCCACCGGCAAAGACATCGTGCAGGTGTTTATGGGCGAAGCGTTGCCCGATGCGGCGGAAGGCGTCCGTACGTTGGCAGGCGAGTTGATCGTCGGCACGCTGGGGGCGGCGGGCAAGCAATTCTCCGAAACGCCGCGCAGCGATGCGGAAATTGTGGCTTATGCCGATGCGATGGCGGACATGTTTTGCGCCTATCTGACCGATTTAAACGGGCGAGAGGCGCCGTAAGGGAATGCTTGGTGACATTGTCACTTGAGGTGCGCGGTGCCTACGCCCGTTGACGGCAAACGGCCAACACCAACTGCCGCAGCCAGCGGTGCTCCGCTTCAGCGTCCAGGCGCGGGTGCCACATTTGCGAGACGGTAATGGGCGGCGTTTTCACCGGCAGCTCGAACATGCGCAGCGGGCCGTCGTCCGGATGAGCATGCAGAAAGGAGGCGGGTAACAGCGCCAGCAGGTCTGAGGCTTGCGCCACCGCCAGCGCGGCCGGAAAGCTCGGCACCACGGCGGCAATCTGGCGCGTCAGCCCCAGCTCCGCCAACGCGGCGTCTACCGGCCCGAGAATGCGCCCGCTGCGCGAGGCCACCACGTGGCCGCAGGCGGCGTACTCGGCGGCGCCTATCTTGGGCCGCTGCGCCAGCGGGTGCGCGCTTCTCATCACGCCGACGAAGCGGTCGCGAAACAGCGCCTGCAGGCGGATTTCCGGCCCCATTTCGCCCAACACGCCAATCTCCAGATCGACCAGGCCTTCACGCAGGGGGCGGTCGCTTTTCTCCGGCTTGGGCGCAAAGCGCAGCCGCGCCCGTGGCGCCTGTTGCGCAGCGGCGGCGATCAGCGCTGGGCCGAAGGCCTCGACGAAGCCGTCGTTGGCGCGCAGCGTAAAGGTCCGGTCGAGCGTGGCGGGATCCAGCGCGTTCGGCGTCGGACGCAGCAGCGCCCGAGCTTCGAATGCCGCGTTTCGCGCCCGTTCGCGCAGCGTTTCGGCATAAGGCGTCAGCACCATATGACGCCCGGCGCGCACCAACAGCGGATCGCCGGTGGCCGTGCGCAGTCGGCTGAGTGTGCGGCTCATCGCCGAGGCGCTTAAACCGAGACGTCGCGCCGCGCCGGCAACGCTGCCCGTCGACAGCAGCGCGTCGAGCGCGGTCAGCAGGTTGAAGTCAGGGTCGGTCATGCGTTTATCCTGTGGCGCCGGAAATAAGAGAAGGCGTTTACTGCAGTATATCAGCGTAAGCGCTGTGTCACTTGCTCTCTGATGGGCAATAAAAAAGCCGATAACCTGGGGGTTATCGGCTTTTAATGCGCAGTTGCGGAGGGTTACGCCGGCAGCTGCTGCGCGGTTTTCTCGACCAGCGCCAGCAGCAGCTTGATGTCTTCCAGCGTCACGATCGGGTTCAGCAGCGTCATCTTCAAGCAGGTCACGCCATCGAACTCGGTCACGCCGACGTTGGCGCGGCCCGACTCCAGCAAGGCGTCACCGATGCGCTGGTTGAACAGCGCGACGGCCGCGTCGCCTTTCGCCGCCAGCTGCGCCGGACGGTAGCGGAACAGCACGCTGGCCAGCTGCGGCTGCATCACCAGTTCCAGCGATTCCTGATCGGCGATGTAACGCGCCACCTGTTGCGCCAGCGAGACGCCATGATCGATGATCTCGGCATACTGCTTCTGCCCCAGCGCTTCCAGCCCCATCCACAGCTTCAACGCATCGAAGCGGCGGGTGGTCTGCAGCGATTTGGAGACCAGGTTCGGCACGCCTTGCGCTTCGTCGAATTCGGAGTTCAGGTAGGCCGCCTGATAGCGCATCAGCTCGTAGTGGCGCTCGTCTTTCAGCAGGAAGGCGCCGCAGCTGATGGTCTGGAAGAACTGCTTATGGAAGTCCAGGGTGATGGAGTCCACCAGCTCCAGGCCGTCCAGGTAGTCGCGGTACTGCTCGGAGAGCAGCAGCGCGCCGCCCCAGGCCGCATCCACGTGCACCCAAATTTTCTGCTCCGCCGCCAGCCGCGCGATATCGCGCAGCGGGTCGATCGCGCCGGCATCGGTGGTGCCGGCGGTGGCGACGATCGCCATCACCTGCTCGCCGTTAGCCTTGGCCTGCGCCAGTTTTTCCGCCAGATCGTTCACGTCCATTCGGGCGAAGCGATCGGTTTTCACCAGCGTGACGGACTGGTAGCCGAGGCCCATCAGCGCCATGTTCTTCTGCACCGAGAAGTGGGCGTTTTCAGAACAGAACACTTTCAGCTTGCGCAGATCGCCCACCAGACCGTCCTGCTGCACGGAGTGGCCCTGACGCGCGAAGAATGCATCGCGCGCCAGCATCAGCCCCATCAGGTTGCTCTGGGTGCCGCCGCTGGTGAACACCCCGGCGTCGCCGGGCGGGTAACCGACCTGGGCGCGCAGCCACCCGATCAGCTTCATTTCGATCAGCGTGGCCGACGGGCTCTGATCCCAGGAGTCCATGCTCTGGTTGGTGGCGTTGATCAGCACTTCAGCGGCCTGGCTAATCACCAGGCTCGGGCAGTGCAGATGCGCCACGCACTGCGGGTGGTGCACCGACAGGCTGTCTTTCAAAAAGTACTCGATGGCGCGCTCGATCGCCGCCTGGTTGCCCAGGCCTTGCGGGGTAAAGTCGAGCTGGATGCGCTCGCGCAGTTCGGCAACGCTTTTGCCCTGATACATCTCAGGCTGTTGCAGCCACTGCACGACGGCTTCACTGCTCTGTGCGATCGCCTGGCGGTAAGCCTCGGCGCTGTGCGCCGAGGAAGCCAGAATCGGGTTTAACTTGGACATCGCGGTCATTCGCTCCAATCAGACTGGCTTGACGCCGGCGGCCAACAGCGCCTGCTCAAATTTATCCAGGAAAATACCCAGCTCATCATTGGTGATCAGCAGGGAAGGCAACAGGCGCAGCACACAGCCATTGCGCCCGCCGCGCTCCAGGATCAAGCCGGATTCGAAGCATTTTTTCTGCAGCAGCGCGGACAGCTCGCCATCGGCCGGGTAGCAGCCCATGTGATCCTGCGCTTCGTTCGGCTTGACGATCTCGATGCCGATCATCAGGCCCAGACCGCGGACGTGACCGATCACCGGATAACGTTTCTGCAGCTCGGCCAGCTTGCCTTTGAGCCATTCGCCCTGAGCGGCCACTTTATCGGCGACCTTATGCTCCTTCAGGTACTGCAGGGTGGTCAGGCCGGTGGCCATCGCCAGCTGGTTGCCGCGGAAGGTGCCGGTGTGGTGGCCCGGTTCCCAGGCATCGAACTCTTTTTTGATGCCCAGCACCGCGAGCGGCAAGCCGCCGCCGACCGCTTTCGACATCACGATGATGTCCGGCTCGATGCCGGCGTGTTCGAAGGCGAACAGCTTGCCCGTACGGGCGAAACCGGCCTGAACTTCGTCGATGATCAGCAGAATGCCGTGTTCCTGCGTCACTTTGCGAATGCGCTGCAGCCACTCGGCCGGGGCCGGGTTAACCCCGCCTTCGCCCTGAACGGCTTCCAGGATCACCGCCGCCGGTTTACGCACGCCGCTTTCCACGTCGTTAATCAGATTATCGAAGTAGTAGGTCAGCGCCTTGACGCCGGCTTCGCCGCCGATGCCCAGCGGGCAGCGGTATTCATGCGGATAAGGCATGAATTGCACTTCCGGCATCATGCCGTTGATGGCCGCTTTCGGCGACAGGTTGCCGGTGACCGACAGCGCGCCGTGGGTCATGCCGTGGTAGCCGCCGGAGAAGCTGATCACGCCGGAACGGCCAGTGTGTTTTTTCGCCAGCTTCAGCGCGGCTTCCACCGCATCGGCGCCGGACGGTCCGCAGAACTGCAGGCAGTACCCTTTGCCTTCGCCCGGCAACAGAGAGAGCAGGTAGTCGGAGAAACGATCTTTCAACGGGGTCGTGAGATCGAGAGTATGTAACGGCAAGCCGCTGGTAATGACATTTTGGATGCTTTGCAGGACGTCGGGGTGATTATGTCCAAGAGCCAACGTTCCCGCCCCGGCCAGGCAATCAAGATATTGATTATTCTCAACATCAGTGATCCAAACGCCCTGGGCTTTCGCAATTGCCAACGGCAATTTGCGCGGATAACTCCTAACATTCGACTCAAATTCGGCTTGACGCGCCAAATAGGTTTCATTGTTTCCGTTTAATGAGTTTGCAACTAAAGTATCAATACGGACTTTATCCGTCATCATATCTCTCCTACAACCGAAGGTCTCAAGACGCAACGATTGAATTAATGAATTAGAAAAGTAACTGCCTTGTGAAAAGCGCGACCAATATATGGCTTTTTCGCCTGGGACTCAATAGCCGATTTTGTTTTGAATTGTTTAGTTTTTTCTTAGGCTCATCAATATGTTGTTGATTTGTTGACCGTTGGTTTTGCCGGCAAAAAACAACATTTCTTTAACATTGCGTAAAAATCCTTTTCTGCTTTCCTTTGGCTGCTTCTTTAATGCATTTATTATTAAGGTGAATTTCCGATTAATAACATAAATAGAAAATAGCGGCTTATTTTCATCTATTCACCACCTTAAGTCCTATAGCGGTTATATACACAAAATTTGTGATGAATATAAGCAGTCGAGCGTTAAAAGCGCAGTATCCAGGGTGGTGATTTCTTGCAGATTTTACGTAGCGCGATCAAAACAGCGGGATTTTTGTGCGGCGCCGGCGTGTCTGCCGGCGCCGCAGTCATTAACGTTGCCGTAACCAGGCATGATAGCGCCGCAGAGTGCGGCGGGTGCGCCACCGATCGATGAGCAGCGACCACAGCGGTGAGTAACGCACGTTGCGCGTCCGATCGCGGCTCAGGGCGTGCATGCGGCGCTTGATCAGCGCCATGCGGGCGAGCAGCGTCAGCGTTTTGTCGCGCCATTTTACCGGTTCGGGCAGCGCATGAGGGGCTTCGCCGGTTTGCCAGCGGCGCGGCAGATCGGGAATTTCCGCCATGGCGGTGGCGATGCCGACCACCGCGACGCCGCTGTTCAGCACCCGTTGCGCCACCGACGGGCGGGCGATGCCGCCGGTGGTCATCACCGGCATGCGCGCTACTGCGGCGAGATCGCGGGCGAAGGTCAGAAAATAGGCTTCGCGCGCCAGGGTGCTGTCGTCTGCGGCTTCCCCCTGCATCGCCGGGCTTTCATAACTCCCGCCCGACAACTCCACCAGATCGACCGGCAGTTCGTTGAGCATCAACAATACCTGTCGGGCCTCGTCCGGCGAAAAGCCGCCGCGCTGAAAATCGGCTGAATTGAGCTTCACCGCCACGCAAAAGTCTGGCGAGACACGCTGGCGCACCGCGCGCACCACCTCCAGCAGCAGACGGGCGCGATTCGCCAGTTCGCCCCCCCAACGATCGCTGCGCCGGTTGGCCAACGGCGACAAAAACTGGGAGATCAGGTAGCCGTGCGCCGCGTGGATCTGCACGCCGGTAAACCCGGCCTTTTCGGCGGCGTGCGCGCTGGCGGCGAAGCGGGCGATCACCTCGGCAATCTGCGCTTCGCTCATGGCCTCCGGCTGCGCGAACGCCTTGCTGTACTTGCCCATCGCCATCGGGATGGCGGAGGGCGCCCAGGCGTTGCCGCCCATGTTGGCCATCACCTGACGGCCCGGGTGGCTGAGCTGCATCCATACCTGTGCGCCTTCCTGGCGCGAGGCCGCCGCCCAGGTTTTGAACGCCTCGAGCGGCGTATCCTGTTCCAGCACCACGCCGCCGGGGCCGGTCATGGCGCGTCCGTCGATCATCACGTTGCCGGTGATGATGAGGCCGGCGCCGCCGATACCCCAGTGGCGATACAGACGCCATAGCGCGGGGCCGGGCAGTTGGCCTTCATCGGCCAGATTTTCTTCCAACGCGGCTTTGGCCAAACGGTTGGGTAAGCGGCTGCCGTTGGGCAGAATCAGCGGGGTAAACATCGGGTACGTTCCTGTCGCAGGGGGAATGGCGCTATACTAGGTTTAAAGTTAACTTTAAGGTCAATAGGGCATGAAAATCGGAGAGTTGGCGGAGCGCGCCGGCATGGCCGCCTCGGCGATACGTTACTACGAACAGCAGGGTCTGCTGCCCAAAGCGGTGCGCGGCGTTAACGGATATCGGGTGTATAGCGAAAGCGCGCTGGAGCGGCTGCACCTGATCCAAATCGGCCAGAATCTGGGGTTCTCGCTGCAGGCGATCCGCGGGGTATTGGCGCTGCAGGGCAGCGCCTATCAGGATGGTTTGATACAAGGCGTCGACAGCCGGCTGGCGGAAATCGAGCGGATGATGGCGACGCTGAACGAGCAGCGTGAGACGTTGATGGCGACGCGGCGCATTCTGTTGGAATCCGGCGTGGCGGGGTTGTGCCAGGTCAAAAATGAAAAGCTGGCCGGCGGGCTGCCGCCCTGCAAGGCTTAGCGGGGGGCGCCCGGCCTGTGCCGCCGCGACGACGCCGGCCGACAGGCCTTGTTCCAGCTGGCGAGAATGCATAATCGGATTGATACTGAGTGAGTCTATGATGGACAAGGATATTTGCCGCTAACCGACGGATAGGCTGAACGGAATCACGCCGGCCGGCTGCACCGGATCCGTGGGTGTCACAATGGGAGTCAACATGCTCGAGCCATGCTTCCCCGAAAACGAAGCCGAACGCCTGTCGGTATTGGATTCGCTGAACGTGCTGGATTCGAACTCAGTAGAAAAGCTGGATCGCATCACGCGGCTGGCTGCGAAATATTTCGGCGTCACCATTGCGCTGGTGTCACTGATCGACCGCGATCGTCAATGGTTTTTATCACGCTATGGCCTGGATGTCCGGGAAACGCCGCGCAACATCTCGTTCTGCGGCCATGCCATTCTGCAACGCGAAGCGCTGGTGGTGCCCGATACCGCGCAGGATCCGCGCTTTTTCGATAACCCACTGGTGGTCGGTGGCCCGCGCATCGGCTTCTACGTCGGGCAACAGCTGCTGTCCCTCGACGGGTTGCCGCTCGGCACGCTATGCATTATCGACAGTCACCCGCAGCCGTTTCCTCAAGATAAACTGGCCGACCTGCGTGACTTCGCCGCGGTGGTGGAAGAGTATCTGCAGAGCATCGAACGCAACGTCTATACCGAAAACCTGAAATCCGATCTGCAGCGCACGGAGGCGTTATTCGAACAGACTTTCTCTCAGGCGGCGGTGGGCATGGCGCTGGTTTCGCTGCAGGGGTATTGGCTGCGGGTCAATCCGCGCATCTGTGAAATGCTGCAATACTCCGAGCGCGAGCTGATGGATCGCACCTTTCAGGACATTACCTATCCGCTCGATCTCAACACCGATCTGGAAAAACTGCAGCAGTTGCTGAGAAACGAGATCGACACCTACTCGCTGGAGAAACGCTATTTCCGCGCCGATGGCACGATCGTGTGGGTGGAACTGACGGTGGCGCTGAATCGGCTGCCGAACGGCAAGCCGGATCATTTCATCTCGGTCATCGTCGATATCAGCGAGCGCAAGGCGGCGGAGGCCGACCTGTATGCCTTGCAGCATGAGCTGGAAGAACGCGTCGAAATTCGTACGCATGAGCTTAACGCGGTGGTCAAACAGCTCAACGAAGAGATAGAAACCCGGGTGCTCGCCGAATCTCAGCTCAGTGCGGAAAAAGAACGCCTGCGCGCCATTACCGACAATATGCCGGCGTTAATCAGCCAAATCGACGCCAATGAACGCTACCTGTTCGCCAATAGCGCCTATAAGACCTGGTTTGGTCTGGAAGAGGCCAGCCTGCAGGGCATGACGGTGCGCGAGTTCATGGGGGAAAGCGTGTATCAGATGGCTCGGCCGATGATCGCGCGGGCTTTGGCGGGCGAAATGGTCAGCTTCGAAAACGAATTGCAGACCCAGCAGGGGCTGCTGATGATCCATACCACGCTGGTGCCGTGCGAGGCTCAGGGCTTTTACATTCTCTCCATGGATATCACCGAGTTGAAGCGGCTGCAGCAACGATTGGAATATGACGCCACGCACGACATGCTGACCGGGTTGACCAACCGACGCGCATTTCTGCGCCGGTTGTCGGGCACGTTGCAAGTCTGCTGTCATCAGCGGCAGATGGCCCTGTTGTTCATCGATCTCGATGGTTTTAAGGGCATGAACGACAGTTACGGCCATGACTTCGGTGATCTGATCCTGAAGACGTTCGCCAAATTGCTCAGCGCTTGCGCCGACGAACGGTACAGCGTCTCGCGCCTGGCCGGCGACGAGTTCACGGTGATCCTGTGGCCGCTGACAGCGCCGCGGCCTGAGGTCAGCGCGTTTTGCGAAAAGGTGTTGGCGGAGCTGGCCGGTATTTCGCAGATCGGTCAGCAGAAGGTCTGCCTGTCCGCCAGCATTGGCGCCGCTATCTCTGCGAGTGGGGACGTGACGCCGGAAATGCTGCTGGCCAGCGCCGACGGCGCGATGTATCAGGCGAAATCCGCCGGCAAAGGCACTTACGCCATCTGTGAGCTATGAGCCAATGTTACGACATCTCAGTAAGAACGAAGACGAGCGCCTGGCGGCCATCGATGCGCTGGCGGGGTTGGGCGCCGGCCATGACGACGCGATCCATCAGGTGCTGACGATCACCCGCAAGCTGTTACAGGCCGAGGGCTGCCTCATTTACCTGCACGGAACGCGCAAGATTTGGATCCGCGAGCACATTGACGTCGGGTTCGAGGAGATCGATTTCGTCAGCCCCTTGTTCAATTTCGTTCGTCTGAGCGGCGAGGCGTTGATTTGTCCGGACACCCATGCGGATGAACGCTTTGCCTCGGATCCCATGGTCAACGGCGCCGCGGCGATCCGCCACTGCGCCGCCATCCCGCTGTGCACCCGCGAAGGCTATACGATCGGCGCGTTCTGCCTCGTGGGTTCGCAGCCAAAGCATCTGACTCGCCGTCAGGTCGAACTGCTGCGCAGCATGGCCACCATCGTCGGCGAGCTGATTGAAGCGCAGAGTGAGATCGGCCTGGTCGATGCCATCACTCGCTTGCCCAATCGACAGCGGCTGATGGGGGAACTCGGCAATTTACCGGACACGGGCAAATACGCGTTATTGCTGTTCGATACGATAGATATCCAATACGCCTACGAGATGGCGCGTTCTTTCGGCCTGTCTACGGTAGAGTTACTGCTGGGGGATATCAGCCATTTCCTGAAAGAGACGTTTCTCAGTGAGCGCATGCTGTACAGCATCGCGCCCGGACGTTTCGCCGTCATTATCGAGGCGCAGCACATGCCGCAGGCGAAGCGCGATCTGTTGCGTTGCGCCGACCGTTTGCATCACGAAGTGAGAGGCGCCGTGCCGCTGCGCCTGGAGCTTAATGCCGGTTATGCGTTGTTTTCCGCGCCGCATGCCGATCCTCCCGAGATTTTGCGCCAGGCGACCAGCGCGCTGCATGATTCGATCGACGAGGGGCGAGCCGTCTCCCTCTATAGCGAGCCGAAGGATGCGGCGCGCAAGCATAATTTCAATATTTTTAATGAGTTGGCGCAGAGCCTGAAGGAAAATAATCGCGGGCTATTTTTGGAATACCAACCGCAGATTGATTTGGCGAGCGGCAGGATCGTCGGCGCGGAAGCATTGCTGCGTTGGCGGCATGAACGTTGGGGGGCGATCCCGACGGGGGAGTTCATTCCGCTGGTGGAAAATACCTCGCTGATCAAACCGTTGACCGAGTTTGTCATCGCGCAGTCGATTGAACAGTTGTTGTTGATGCGTGAAGCGGGGATCGCGTTTCCCATCTCGATCAACGTGACGGCCGGCAATCTGGCCGAGCGGCACTTTGCGGCACGGTTGAATGAAGCCATCACCCGGCGCGGGCTGCAGGCGGGGGACATTGAGATAGAGTGCCTGGAGTCGCAACGCATTCAGGAAAGCAGCGCGGCGTTGGCCTGTCTGCATGCGCTCAAGGCCAACGGGCATCGCATCGCGCTGGATGATTTCGGCGCCGGCTACAGCAATTTAAACTATCTGCGCCATATCCCCGCCGACGTCGTCAAACTGGACGCCTCCCTGATAAGACTGCTGAAGAGCGATGCGGACAGCCGCATCATCGTGCAAAGCATCATCGATATGCTGCATAAACTCAACTATGAAGTCTTGGCGGAAGGGGTTGAAGACCTGGAGTCGCTCCACTACCTGACCGAGTATCGGTGCGATGTCGTACAGGGTTTCTATTTTTCACCGGCGGTGACGTTGGAAAAGCTTTGCGCGCTCGTCGACATTCACGGACAGCAGCGGCGAAATCCCTGAGGCAACGCCGCTCATGGCGCGCCAACCGGAAATCGCCGGCGATTCTCACCCAGGCGCAGGCCATGACTGTCCGTCAATGTCGTCACCCGGTCAGGCCTGGTAAGTGCGCAGCCAGGCGGCGAATGTTCTCACGACGTCATCGTCCCGGTCGCGCAGCAGCAGAGAATAGACGCCGGTTCGGATGGTCAGCGTCGGGAAAGGCGACACCAGTCGGCCGGACGACAGGTGTTTGGCGCAGAACAAATAAGGCACAACGGCCAGCCCCAGGCCGTCTTCGGCCGCCTGAATGGCGGCGAAGGTATGATCGAGCGTGAGCGGCGGCGGCGAAGCGTCCAGCGCCGTCGGATAAGCATTCAGCCAACTGCGCCACAAATCTTCCCGGGCGCGGATGCGGATGGCGGTATGCTCGCCAAGCGTGTCCGGCGCAATGACCGGTCTGGCGTGCAGATAGCTCTGGCTGCAGACCAGCAGGCTGTCTTCCTGCAGGAAAGGGATCGCTTTCAGCCCGGAGAAGTGCGCGGGATCGCGCCGGATCGCCACGTCAAACGGCGTATTGCGATCGACGGCGCCGATGCCGGTGGTGATATCAATCGCGACCCCCGGATGACGCTCATTGAATGCCGCCAGCTTCGGCATCAGCCAGTGCATGGTGAACGTCGGCAGGCTGTGCACCACCAGCCGCTGCTGGCCGGCGCTCGCTTTCAGCGCGCTCTCCGCAGCAAACAGTTCGCCGATGACCCGGGACGCGGTGCGGGAAAAGTTCTCACCGGCCTGCGTCAGCCGCACGGATTTGTGTCCGCGATAAAACAGCGTGATCCCCAGCTGTGCTTCGAGACTGCGAATATGGCGGCTGACCGCGCCGGTGGTGAGAAACAGCTCATCCGCAGCGGCGCTGAAGCTGCCGAGACGGGCGGCGGCTTCGAAAGCGGACAGGTGCGGCAGGGAGTGGATTTTTTTCATAGGTTGAGTCTAGCTCAACCAAATGGGGGAAGAAAGATCGTTTGTCAGCCTTTGATTTTGCTCACTATGATGAGGCATCTCCTTCTGATTGCTGAGTTTATGATGCAGATCTTTTGGCTATCGGTCATGCGTGTTAATGGCGTTATCCTCCCCCTGCGGTTGGCAGGGAGGCGGCGCTGAAATGCGGGCTTTTTATCTGCTTTGCGTGAGCCGGGCGGGTCTGTGTCTGGGCACCATGATGTTCGCCGGCGCGCTGCCGACCATCAGGAGCGAGTGGCAGCTCGACGCCGCTTCCGCCGGCACGGTGCAGACGGTGTTCAGCCTGACCAACGCCCTGGCGTTGCTGGTGGCCTCCTGGTGGTGTGATTCGTTGGGCGCCCGCCGGGTTTATCTGCTGTTCTCCTGGCTGGGCGCCGGTGCGCTGATGCTGTTCGCCGTATTTGCCCATTCTTATCTCAGCGCGTTGGTGTTGATGGCCTTCGTCGGTTTGACGCAGGGCGGGGCTTATACGCCGGCGCTGCTGTTGGCGATGGGGATGAACGGTCCGGCGCGGCGCGGTTATGCCATCGGCATGGTGCTGGCGGCCAGTTCGTTGGGGTATTTTCTGTCGGTTTTCATCGCCGGTTGGAGCGCCATGCGCTGGGGCGCCGGCGTGGCGTTTTCTCTGTGCGCCGCCGGTGCGTTACTGGGAGCGTTGGCGGGATCGTTGGCCCTGGTCGGTTATCGGGAACCGCAGCCGCGCACGCTGGGGAGGAAGACGAAACGTGAGAGCTATGCTATCACCTATGCGACCCTGCTGTTGCTGATCGGGTATATCGCCCACAGCTGGGAACTGCTCGGCAACTGGGCCTGGGCGCCCAGCCTGGTCAGCGAGGCGTTGAGCGGTTTCTCTCTGGATCCGCTCAGCGCCGGATTGATCGTCGCGGCGGTGATCCACCTGGCCGGCATGATCGCCACGCTGATTGTCGGCACCGTTTCCGACTATTTCAATCGCGCGTCGGTGCTGATGTTTATGGGCGCCGCCGGCGCATTGGGTTCGCTGCTGATGGGAGGGTCGGCGAACTGGGGGCCGGGCTGGACGCTGCTGCTCGTCAGCATCGGCAGTTTCTTTATTCTCGGCGACTCCGGCGTGCTGTCGGCCGCGATGGCGGACAACGTACCGCCGCAACAGCTCGGCAGCGTGATGGGCTGGCGATCGTTGCTGGGATTCGGCATCGGTTCGTTCGCCCCTTTCTCCTTTGGCGTGGTGATGGATACCACCCACAGTTGGGGCGCGTCTTATGCCGTATTGGCCTGCGGCGGCGGGGTAGCCTGTCTGGCGGCCTGCTTGCTTTGGCGACAACATTTGAAATGAGGTACGGACATCATTAAATGAATGGAACATCATCACGCATTGTTATCGTGGGCGCCGGGATTGTCGGGGCATCGATCGCCTATCATCTCGCGCGTCAGGGGCAGCGCGTTATCGTCGTTGAGCAGACGCATCCCGCGGCGGGGGCCACAGGCAGCTCGTTCGGCTGGATCAGCGAAGGCGTGCCAGAGGGCGCTCCCGACGCGTTTCTGCGGCGCGAGATCGTGGCTGACTGGGTGCGGCTGACGCAGGAGATCCCGGAATTGTGGGTGAATTGGTCCGGCGCGCTCAGCTATGGTCAGGCGCCGGCGACGCAAAACCCCGACAATCGGCGTCTGTCCTCCGCCGAGGTGATGGCGCTGGAGCCGGCGCTCGGGCGGCCCGATAGCCAGGCCTATTTTGCGGCGCGCGATGGCGCGGTCGATCCGCAAGAAGTGACACAGCGGCTGCTCGAACGGGTAGGCGCGTTGGGCGGCGAGTTGCTTCTGGGACGTGCGGTCAGCGGATTTCTGCGCGAAGCCGGTGGTCAGATAACCGGCATCGTTACCGAGGAGGGCGCGATCGCCGCCGAACGGGTAGTGCTCGCCTGCGGCACGGGGATCTCGGCGCTGCTGGACGGCAGCGAATTCTCGTTGCCGATCGAGGCGTCGCCGGCAATTTTGTTGCGCTATCACGCGGCGGCGCAGGCGGTGAACACGCTGATTGCGGGCGACGACATCGAAGTGCGTCATGCGCAAAATGGCGATCTGCTCGCTGCGGAGGATTATCCCGCGGGCGGCGATGTCAAACGCGTGGAAGAGGACGCGCGATCGGCGATTCAAAACCGCCTGCACGGCTCGGCGCCATTGCAACTGCAGGCGTGTTCGGTGGGGCTGCGCCCCAGGCCGCGCGACGGTTATCCCATCCTCGGGCCGCTGGGCGCCACCTGTCTCTATGTGGCGGTGATGCATCCGGCCGTGATGTGCGCTCCGACGTTGGGTCGGCTGGTCAGCGACGAGCTGTTGCACGGCGTTAATCCCGCCATTCCTCACGGTTACCGCCCGGCGCGATTTATTGATGATGGGGGTGAAGGGGGGGATATCATCGCGATTGCCGGTCGGTTCGCGCTGGATACCGCGCAGCCGCCGCTCAGTCTTTATCCCTATGCGCCGGTTTATAAGATAGGGGATCACGTCCTGAAGCGCACCCGTCCGACGTCGGGCGAAGCCCGGGCGCTGGCGGCGTATCTCACCGCGTTGCGTCGTCGTGGCGCCGACGGCCTGTCCGCAAGAGATAGCGGGCAGTATGTGGGTGGTTTATCCCTTTGTGGCGGGAGAAAAATATGCGGGCCGCGATGAGCAGATTATCGCGGCGGGCAGGCTGTTGGGAAGGATCCACGCGTTATCTTCGGCAGACAATAACGCCGGGCTGGCGGTTTATGACGAGTATGCACTGACTGAAGACGATATCTCGGCGGATCTGGACGAGATCGCCAGTCATGCGGCAAGCCAGGGGCTGACGCTCGACATCGAGGCGCTAAAAACGCGTATGCTGCAGATTGCCGGGCGGCAGACGGCGCTTAGCGCACGGGGTCTCCCTTGCGTGGAAACGCCCTATGACTTTAAAGCCGATAATCTGATTTATGTCGCGCAGGATAGGCCAGTGCTGATCGACCCCGACAACGCGCTGTTTTTGCCGCGCGTGTTCGATCTGGCGCTGGTCCTGCTGCTGTTCCACAACGCACTGGACTCGGCGCCCGACCGCGTGTTCACCGTACGGGAATGGCGGCTGTTTTTGACGGGGTACGGTGAGTCTGTCGCGTTGACGGCCGGCGAAGTGCAAAGCTGGCATCAGGCGGTAGAGCATCTGTTTCTCGACGAAGTCCTGTGGCTGATGGCGGACTTTGCCGATGGCTGGCGCGATCCTCGGCAAACGGCGCTGTTCTTCTCTCTGATCGGGCTGCTGGATAATCTTTCCGACTACGGATTAACACCGTAATGCGCTCAACGTTGCAGTGGTTTTTTGCGCCGTTGGCGAGGCTCTTATATATTTATTAGCATGCCTGAGGCAGGTTAGGCATGAAGCGGAGGCCGTACAGGCCGCTGCAAGCACGACAGTTAATCCGTTCGCCAAGAGGCTGCGAGACGGTGCTTTCGGTAGGGACAGCCGCCAAACGTTTTTACGGCGACCGAAGGCGGAGCAGCTACTCACAGGTCACGAGGACACTTACCATGCATAAGAGAACACTGGCGTCACTGCATTACGAAAACATGCCTTACGATGGGGTGCGCTTTCATATTTTGAAACGGGAGACGCCGGGCCATACGGCGTTGCTGAAGCTGGATGCGGGCAGCCGACAACCGGCGCGTTTTCATCCGGGATGGGTGAAACTGATGGTGCTGAGCGGTGAACTGAAGGTTGACGATCAGACGCTGCAACCTCATGAGATGTTAATCATTCCTGCCAATACCGCCTATACGGTAGAGGCCATAACGGAAGTGATTTGTCTGGCGATTTCCGAGCTGGACGGCGCCGAACTGGCCCGTTGACGTATTGACAAGAAGGGATAGCGGAGAGCCTAGGCGCTCTCCCTATCCCTTCAGCATTGAGCCGCCCCCCAGGCTAAGCTACCTGCTGACTAGGCATAAACCTCCTGATTCAATCCACCGCGCTTTCCCTTTCCATCACTTTCGGCCTCCGTCGCCCCCGCAACGTTGCCGCCATTGTGCAGCGCATGCACAATGTCATCGCCCCGTTACCACGCAGAACGATGAAATGTGGGTGTCATAGTGAGTTTATTCGCATAAGGCCCCTGGTGTGGCTTGCGAGAACGTCACTATATGGAGGATCATGCGGCCTCTCTATCAAATAAAAGACATTCGCGTTATCAAAAGGGACAAACGACCATGGGATTCGAAGTCGACAACGCCGAAACGAAACGCATCAACCTGAGCAGCCACGAGAATTCCTCGTTCGAGGTGACAGGGCTGGTGAAACACTATCCGGCAGGCTTTGTCGTTCCTTTCCACTCGCATAAACGTTGCCATTTGCTCTATTCGCAACAGGGAGTGATGGCGGTCGAGGCGGGCAGCGGGCGTTGGATCGTGCCGCCAACCACCGCGGTCTGGCTGCGGCCGGGGGTGGAGCATCAGCTGGTCATGCAGAGCAATATCTGCGTTTACGGGATTTTTGTCGATGAATTCACCGCCGCGCGGTTGCCGTTGCGCGACGGCGTTTTGCAGGTGTCACCGCTGCTGCGGGAGTTGATCGCCCAACTGGCGACGCTGGCACCCGAGGGCGAGGAAACCAAACGCCACGCGCTGCTCAGAGCGCTGTTCCTCGAGGAACTGAGCCTGCAGCCGCAGCTGGCGCTGCATCTCCCCTGGCCGATGGAAGCGAGAATGGCCGACATTTGCCGGCAGTTGGTCATCACGCCGGCCGACGATCGCGGCATTGAGATCTGGGCGGATTCACTGTCGATCAGCGCGAAAACCTTCCAGCGTCACTTTACTCAACAAACCGGCATCACCTTTGGCCAGTGGAAACAGCGTCTGCGGCTGCTGTCGTCCATTCCGCTGCTGTTGGCCGGCCACTCCATCATACACGCCGCTTTCGAAAGCGGTTATGAGAGCCACAGCGCCTATTCGGTGGCGTTTAAAAAACTGTTTGGCGTTTCGCCTTCGCGCTTTACGCTATAGCCGTATTGCAGAGCGCGCTTCTCCTATAGATTGAAGCAACCTAATGACGTATAAAGCAAAGCAGTCAACCTCCGAGGCCGCTTCCCGTGATAAAAATTGTCGTGTACCTGATTATCGCCGTGACGATCGCCATTATTGCGGCAAGAGTCATCTTTCGTTTGCCGGATATTTCGCAGCGTCTGCCGCAGGCGGCCTTGCCGGCGGATCCTGCCGCGCTATTGCCGGCGCGGGCCGCCGAACAGATGGCGGCACACCCCGGCCTGAGCGGCGTGGTGCCGCTGGTCAGCGGCCACGATGCGTTCGCCAGCCGCCTGGCGTTGGCGCGGATGGCGGAAAGGTCGATCGATGCCCAGTACTATATCTGGCATAACGACACCTCCGGGCAGATCCTGCTGAAAACCCTGTATGACGCGGCCCAACGCGGCGTGCGTGTGCGGCTGCTGCTGGACGATAACGGCGTCGCCATGGATGAGACGCTGGCGGCGCTGAACGCGCAGAAAAACGTCGAGATCCGTCTGTTCAACCCGTCTACCGTACGTACGCCGAAGCTGGCCGGTTACGCCTTCGACTTTATGCGCATGAACCGGCGCATGCATAACAAGTCCTACATCGTCGACGGCGCCGTGGCGATCATCGGCGGCCGCAACATTGGCGATGAGTATTTCCAGGTCGGCGACGAGAACTATTTCCTCGATCTCGACGTGTTGAGTGTCGGCAGCGTGGTGGCGGAGACCGCCGATGTCTTCGATCGCTACTGGAACAGCGCCTCGGTATTCGGCGTTGAGCAAATTATCCGGGGCCAGGGCAACCTCTCGGCATTCCTGACGCAGGCTGCCGCAACCGAAACCAGCGAGCGCGCCCGTAAATTGGCGGTGCAGCTGGAAACCAGTGCGGTGCGCTTTCGCGATGGCGCCGTGCAGCCGGAATTCACCCAGGTAGAGCTGGTGGCCGACGATCCGGCGAAAGGATTGGGCAAAGCGTCGCGCGATCGCTTGATGGTGACGCAGCTGGGCAAGATCATCGGCGGCGTCAGCCGGCAATTGGATCTGGTCTCCGCCTATTTCGTGCCGGGGCGGGAAGGGGCAACCTTCTTTGAATCGCTTGCCAAACAGGGAAAATCCATCCGCGTGCTCACCAACGCGATGAACACCACCGACGTGCTGGTGGTCCACGCCGGCTACGCCAAATACCGGCGTGAGCTGCTGCAGGCGGGCGTCGAGCTGTTCGAGCTGAAGCTGCGCGCCGGGCAACCGACGGGGCGCAAGGAACTCAAGCCGCTGGGGCTGTCCGGTGCGGCGCTGCATGCTAAAACCTTCGCCATCGATGACAAACGGGTGTTTATCGGCTCGTTCAATTTCGATCCGCGCTCGGCGCACCTGAACTGCGAAATGGGATTCTTGATCGATAGCCCGTCGCTGGCGGCCGACACCCGCCAACTGTTTGATGGCCCGCTCGAATACGCCGCCTATCGGCCGGTATTGACGCCCGAAGGCAAAATGGTGTGGAAAGAAGCCTTCGAAGACGGCCACACCGAGGTGCACCTGCAAGAACCCGGTGCCGGCTGGGTAAAACGCATCGTTCTTACCGTGGCCGGCTGGCTGCCTATCGAGTGGATGCTGTAACGCCGGCGAAGGCCGTCGCCACCCGGTGTGACAGCCGTTGCAAGGGAACCTCGCCCGCGATGATTGCGATGAGGCGCGCATCCTCAAACAGGGCGAGGGAGGGCACGGATTTGATGCCGAACGCAGGGGCGACCGTCGGCGCCTGCGCGACGTCAATGCGGCCGAAGGCGATCTCGTTGGCGTGACGGTGCAGCTGTTCAACGATCCCCTGCATATTCTGACAAGGGCGGCACCAGGAGGCGGAAAAGTAGAGGATGGCCCGCTGCCCCTCGGGTTTGTCTGCGTCATAGAGGAAACGGGTCACCTCATGGGGCTCTGCCAGGTTCGTGATCGTCATGGCAGGCTCCTGACGATCTCTATCCCCATCCAAATCATCGTGACGATTTGCGTGAAAAAGAAAGCGAAGCGCCAGGTGGCGACTTTCTCCGTCTGCTCGAAACCGATGTGAACCAGACTCTGCGCCATGCGCGCGCCGAGCAGGACCAGAGACAAGACATTCAGCGTCGTGCTTTCCACCTGAAATGCGGCTATCGCCACAACGAGGGCGGTATAAACCGGCAAATTTTCAATGCAGTTGCGATGCGCCGCAATGGCGCGCTGGTAGCCATCGCTGCCCTGCGGTTTGTTCGCTTGCCATTCGCTGACCGTGGCGCGGCCGGTTAAAATTCGGGACCAGCGATAAACACCGACGGTGCCGAATAGAATCAATAATGTCCAGCCGGCAAACGCCAGCAACACCAGGGTTGGCATATTCATAACGCATTCTCACTTGTGTTGGGAAAGAGCCTGCGGCCTCAGGGAGAGCCGCTCGGCTTGAATACAAGGTTATATTAGTATTATATAAATTAGCAATATCTAATTTAATGAATGCTAATGTAATGCTGTGCCGGCGCCTGAAAGCCGCTATAATGCGGCTGAATGATGACGGGGCCGTGATTGACCATGAATGCAAAAGCTAAGCAGGATCCCTTTTTGAATGAAGGGGCGATTGAGGCCGCCAGGCTGTTGAAAGCGATAGGCAACGAACACCGTTTGCTGGTGCTTTGCCTGCTATTGAAACACGATGAGATTGCCGTGGGGGAGCTTCAACAGTTGGTGCCGCTCAGCCAATCGGCGCTGTCGCAGCACCTGGCGAAAATGCGCAATGAAGGTCTGGTAACGTACCGACGCGAAGCGCAAACCCTGTTTTACCGTATCGATAACCCAAACGTGGCGAAAGTGATCGCCACGCTCAGAGAGATTTACGCGCCGAAGTGAGGGGGCCGGCGAAGTGCGTCGGGACTAGCGCACTTCTCGCGTTGCGGCCAACAAGGCTTGTAACGAAGGCGCTTCGACCAGATTCTCGATGCAGGCCATCAGTTTTCGCGCATTGAGGCGTAATCCCTCACTGGGGGATTGCGCACAGCAGTGAAGAAATTTCTCACGAATATCCTGCATGTCGGCCGGATTCTCCGGCCAGCCGCGGCCAAACTCGGCCTCGAGCCGCAGCGTATCACCCTGCTCCGGCGTGATGTGTAGTTCGAAGCGGTCAAACCTATCGAAGGCATGTTGTTCATGAACTTCGATACGCTGCGCCAGAGCAACGACCGTAGGTTCTGTCGCTGAAGCCGCGCTGAATTCACGTGCGCTGGCCTGGCCGCGCAGCAGCGCATTGGCGATGATGTAACGCGCGCTGAATTGCGCATCGATTTCGGCCGTTTTCTGCGGCTCGTATGGCGCGCCGCAGACCATGCGCATGGTCGGCGAGGCATGCAGAGTGATCTTCGCCCGTGCGGGATCGGGCAACTGCCGATGCGGGCCGTCGTTCAACAGCGCTTCGGTCAGCGCCAGCAGAATGCTGCAGTGCGGGTAGAGTTTGAAACAGGTCGCTTCTTCACCCAGAAAGGCGGTGCCCAAGTGGTGGGTCAGCAATCCCAGGTCGGGTTCGCCCGGGGCATAGAGATTGAAAAATCCGTTCTCGCCGCTCAGGACGCGTTTAGGGCCACTTATTCCAGCCTGCGCCATTAAAACCGCTTCCAGCGCATGGCGAGCCACCAATCCCTGGCTGATACGTACCGCCAGCGTCTTGTCCTGATAGTGTTGGAAGGTGCCGATGCCAAAATCGAACGCCAGGCCGATAGCGTCGGTAAAGGCGTGCAGGTCCAGGCGCAACAGGCGGGCGGCGATCGCTGCGCCGGAAAACAGGCCGAGGATGTTCGAGTCGAATCCGCGGTAGAAAAAGCCGTTCGCCTGCGCGGCGAGGTTGATGCGTTGAGCGAAGTCTTGCCCAACGGCCAACGCAGCCAAGGTGTCGAGGCCGGAAGCGCCCGACAGTTCCGCAGCCGCCAAGGCCACAGGAATATCCGAGGAGCTGGGGTGCCAGCCAGGAGAAAGCACGTCGCAATAATCGAGCGCGCGAGCGCGTACGGCGTTGACAAACGCCGCCTGCGGCGCGGCGAGCCGCTCTTCGCTGCCGATAATGCTGGCTTCGGCGTTGCCGCTCCAGCGTCTGGCCAGCGACAGCGCCGCGTCAACGCCGCTTTGATCGTAGCCGGCGGCGAGACAGCCAAGATTATCCATGAGCCGTTTACACTGGAATGCCAGGACGGCGGGGGGAATCATGCACGCATCTACCTGCGAAGCGAAAGCGATCAATTCTTCGATCGGGTCGACCGATAATTTTGTCATGTTCATTCCTCGTTCAGTCGTTCAGGTGACTTGTTCAGCACGGCGTTTCCGGCCTGAGGATGCAGACGGAAACGCGGATGCAGCATGATCAGCAGCCACACGGTCATCACGATGCTGAGTAATCCGGCACACAGCATGGCGATCCCGAAACCATCGGCGAAGGCGCTGTGCGTCAGCGCTTGCATGCGGCTCGCGCTCAATGCATCAACGGCCGTTTGCTGTTGTTCGATGACCGCCGTCCGGGCGATTGCGGCGGCCTGTTCCACGCCTTGCGTTTGCAAAGCCGCAGTCAAGGTGGTCACCGCTTTCATGCTCATCAGCGTGCCCAGCAAGGCGATGCCCAGCGTCATGCCGGTTTGTCGCAGCGCGTTCATCGTTGCCGACGCCATCCCGGAACGTTGCGGCGCAACGGTGCGCATCACCAAGGCGCTTGTCGCCGGCATGGACAGCCCCATGCCGAAACCGAGCAGGGCCAAATAGAGCGCCACCAGAGCGTAAGGCGAATCGGCGTGCAGCTGCGTCAGCAACAGCAGGGCAACGCCCATCAGGCCATAACCGACGATCATCAGCGAGTTCACGCTCAGTTTGGCGGACAGGCGGCCAAAACCGGAAGCGGCCAGCGCCATGGCGAGAAATTCCGGCGCCATGCGCCAACCGGTGTCGGCGGGGCTCCAGCCCTGGGCCTGTTGCAGAAATAGCGAGACGAAGAAGACGCTGCTGTAAGCGGAAAAACCGAGTACAAAAGAGGCGAGGTTATAGCCGCTAAAATCGGCGTTGCGAAACAGGCTCAGCTGCAGCAAGGGGCGTTTGACCCGCGTTTCCACCCAGAGAAACAGCGCAAACAGCGCCAGGGCGGCGTACAACGGAAAACGCGATTGCACACTGTGCCAACCGAATTCTCCGGCGGCAATCAGCCCGTAGGTCAGCGCGCCAAGCCACAAGATGCTCAACCCTTGCCCCAGCGGGTCAAGCGCAGCGTGCTCAGGATGCGAGCTTTCTCGCAGCCCCCAACCGCCCAATATCAACGCGACGATCCCAACCGGAATGTTGATCCAGAATATGCCTGGCCAACCGGTGGTATGCACCAGCAAGCCGCCCAAAACCGGGCCAATCACCAGCGAAAGGGCATTGACCGAAGACCAGATCCCGATCGCGCGGGTGCGCAACTGTTCCTCCGGAAAAGCATGAGTCAATAACGACAATGCCCCAGGGATAACGGCTGCGCCGGCGATCCCTTGTATCACCCGGCCCGTCAGCAGCATGCCGAGAGAGGAGGCGAATGCGCAAACGATCGAACCGACGGTAAACAATGCAACGCCGTACAGCCAAATACGCTTGCGGCCAAATCTGTCGCCCAGCGGACCGGAGGAAAGGATTAACGCGGAAAGGCAAAGGGCATAGGCGTCAACGACCCACTGCAGGCCCGACATGTCGGTTTGTAGCGATTCCAGCATCGTGGGCAGCGCCACATTGACAATGCTGATATCAAGCGACGCCATAAATGTACCCAGACAGATGGCGGCAACGAGCGAAATCCTGCGCATACCGGACATAGTGGGGCTCCTTATTGAGATGGGGGTGATAGTGAAAACTATTCTCATCCTATATTATGACTGACCGTCGGTCAATGGAGCGTAAATATTGATTTCACTGAGATAGGCCGGCTGGTCAATGGCAACAACATTGGTTACGATGGCCGCTGGACTCCTAGTGGATGTTGATATGAAGACAAAAGAGAAGATGAAAGAAACACAGCCTCGAACCAAACCGGCGGAAGTGCGCTTGGATGAATTGATGGATGCGGCGCAGAAGCTGTTTATCGAAAAAGGGTTTGAAGCGACCACCATCAGCGATATCGTCCGCGACGCCAACGTCGCCAAAGGGACCTTCTACCACTATTTCCCGTCCAAAAATGAAATGTTGTCCGCTTTACGTATACGTTTCACCAATCACTTTATCGAGAAAATTCAGCTGGCTATCGATGAATGTGCGCCGGATGACTGGTTGGCGCGTCTGAGAGCCTGGTGTGATGCCGGCGTGGCGACCTATTTTGAAGGCATGGAACTGCACGATGCGTTGTATCACGATCATCATTATCATACCCGAGGCAATCAGGATCGTGATGCCGTGCTGGAGCAGATCCTGACGATTTTAAACGATGGCGCAGCGGCGGGCGCCTGGCGTCTGGAGAATCCGCATCTGACCGCCATCTTGATGTATCACGGCATGCATGGTGCCGTGGATGACGTTATGGTCAACCCCGACGCCGACCGCCAAGGGCTGGGGCCTGCGCTGGCGCAGGAATTCATGCGTTTGCTGGGATGTCGCTGATCGTTTACGGCGCCGCCTTGAGCGACACCCAGTAACCGGGCTGATACGGAATGGGAAGAAAGCGGGCGAAGAGTTCAGTAAAAGTCGCTTCGGGATCAACGCCGGCAAACAGCGACGGATGGAACCAAGTGGCCAGACGTTCGATCGCAACGAAATTAAAAGGGTGATCGTAGAACGGGTGCCAGATGGCGTACGCCTGTCCGTTCTTTGCCGCGGCCAGGGTGCGATAAGCCGAGCGTCGCATCAATTTTTCCAGCCGCGTTTTTGCCAGCGTCAAATCTGCGCCTGGCCCAAGGTTGATCCAGTCACCGTGGGGCGAGTAATGACTCCAGTTGCTGCCGGTCACGACGATTTTATCGGGCCGGGAAGCGATCACCGTTTCCTGACTCAATGCGCCGTAAACGCCGTGAATATGCGTCTGAGCCAAATTGAATCCTCCTGCGCTATCCACCATCTCGCCGTAGTTGCCATTGCCCCAAGACAGGCAGCAATCCTCGTATAATCCGGCGGCGCGCTCCATCATTATGCGTGGGCGCGGCGGAGCCCGTTTCATCAGCGTGTCGCGGATCGTATCGAGATGACGCTGGCGGAAGCGAATCAGGCTATGTGCACTTTGCGGATTATCAAACAGCTGCCCCATGATGGCGATGCTTCTGGCGCTGTTGTTCATCAGGCCGATGCTCATATCGACAAACACCACGGGGATGTTCGCCGCCGTAAGCTTAGCCATCAGGCCGCTCGTTTCCAGCACAGAACGCGTATTCGCGTTGAGCAACATGGCTTCGGGCCGCAAGGCGATCAACCTTTCCAGATCGAATTGCATTTGCTGCACGCCGGCGAAGGCCGGCAGCTTGGCCAGTTCGGGAAAATAGCGCAGATACAGCCGGTAGCTGTCCAGGTCGGCGGTGCGGAAATTGTCTCGCCAACCCACCAGTTTTTCCATCGGCGCGCGTGGGTTGAGCGCCGCAACGGTATAAAACAGGTTGCCTTCCGCCAGGAAAATACGCCGCAGAGGATAGCGTAAAGTCACCGTACGCCCGACGATATCGGTCACGATCTGTGTATCAGCCTGGGCGCGCAGAGAGCGTGAAGGCGAAGAAAGTGCCAGCAAAGCGGCCGCCTGAAGAAAACGTCGTCTGTGCATCAGAAATACCAGCTTATCGAACCGATGATGCGGCGTTCGATGCCGATGCTGCAGTAAGGCGCACTGGTGCAACTGGCGATGTAAGATTTGTTGGTCAGGTTGTTGACCGTCAATCCCAGCTCCAGATTATACAGACGAGGATCCCAGGCACCCGGCGTATAGCGAACGGTCATATCGCCGAGCCAAACGGCGGGCACTTTGAAGGTGTTGGTGCCATCTCCCCAACTGGCCCCCAGGTAGCGGGTACCGCCACCGATCAGCAGCCCCTGCAGCGGCCCTTTAGTAAAGCGATAGTCCAGCCACATCGAGCCGGTCTGCGCCGGAACCCCCACCGGATGTTTCCCCTGCGTGCTATCGTTAGCCTCCGTCACGACGTTGTTGACCCAGGCATAGGACAGCATCAGATTAAGGTTATCGGTCACCGCCGCCCGTGATTCCAGCTCCACGCCGCGAGAACGCACTTCACCCGTTTGGGTGTAATAACTGGGATTAAGGGGATCGATGGTGTTCACATCGCGCTGCGTCAGTTGGTAGACCGCCAGGCTGGTCATCGTTGCGCTGCCGGGTGGCTGCAGTTTCATCCCCATCTCATACTGAGTGGAATGGGTTGGCTTGAACGGCGTGCCTTGAGCGTTTGTGCCGGTCAACGGCTCGAAGGCGGTAGAGACGCTGGCCCACGGCGCCAGGCCATTGTCGAACGGGTAGCTCAACCCGGCGCGATAGCTCCAGGCTGCGTCATTGGTTTGCGTTTGAGTATGGGCCAGATTGTCACTGGTACGCATGCGTGACCAGTCATGACGGCCGCCCAACAACAAATGCCATCCGCGCCAGCTGGCTTCGTCCTGTCCGTATAAGCCCGTGCGCTGGAAGCGTTGCGTTGTCGACGTGCGTGAAACCGGGATAGGTTCGAATGAAGGGCGGTACTGTTCGGACCAGGGATCAAACGTCACGGTTTGCGATCCCCACCAGTCTTTATCCAATTTACCGGCCTGAAAGTCGATCCCGGCCAATCCCTGATGGACGATGGCGCCGGTAACGAATGTCGTCTCGGCCTGGTTATCCATCACGATGCTGTCCGCCTGACTCGGTGCGTCCTGATAAACCGCCGTCAAAAGTCCCTCGTCCGGCGTGATGGCGCGCGTAAAATCGCGCCGCACCGTCGAGTCTACGTGGGAATAGCGCAGGTTTTGCTTTAGGCGCCAGCGATCGTTCAATTCGAATTCAAGCAGCGAGGTCATATCGTATTGCGTACGGCTCGAGTGTTCGTGCGCGGGATCGCTGTAATTTCTATCGGTATCTATCTTGCCGTGCGGATTGGGCAACAGCCCCAAAACCTGGGCGGGAAGGGTGTTGTAATAGCCTGATTGGGGTTCGCGAAGATAGTGAGCCAACACGGTCCAGCGCGTGCGGTCATTGGGTTGCCAGGTGATTGCGGGCGCCAGAAAGAGGCGCTTTTGCCTGGTGTCTTCGATCTGCGAACCGCGCGTGGCCGCCAGGCCATCGAAGCGGTACACCCACTGTTCGTCATCGGTCAGCGCGCCGGTGGAATCGAGGCTGAGGGAGTGCGAGCGGTCATTGCCGACATCCCATTTAAGCTGATTCGACTCGGCGGTGGAAGGGCGTCGGGAAATCATATTAATAACGCCGCCGGCGCCCCCCTGGCCGTATAACGAGGATGAAGGGCCATGCAAGACTTCAACGCTTTGCACTCCCCAGGTTTCAATTTGCGGTCCCCAAATGCCGGTATTGCCGATGACGCGCAATCCATCCAGGTAGTAGTCGGCCTCAAAACCGCGCATTTTGGCGAAGTCCACGCCGCTGGAAAAGGCGCCGAAACGTTCCACGGCAACGCCGGCGCTGTAGCGCAACGCCTGGCTAACCGTGTCGGCCGACTGCACATCCATTTGCTGGCGATTGACCACCGAGACAAATTGCGGCACATCGACCAACGGTGACCGGGTTTTGGTCGCCACCGTCGCTTGCTGTGCGGCATAACCCTGTGGGGCATTGTCTGAGGATGAACCCTCTGCGACCACCCAGATCGACTCTTCATCGACCGCCAGGGTCAGGCAGGGCATCATGCCCAGCAACAACGGGCAAAGATAAGCCTTCCGCAGGCGAAATCCGTTGAATTTATTCAAAAAAAATCCCTCTTTAAGTAAGAGTCTCGCTGCGAGGGCGGGAGTCTGGTCATCTCAGGCAAGCGTTAAAATACTCATTGACCGACTGACGGTCAATATGAATAATTATCAATACCATTTAACGATTGGATAACATTATGAAGACTCTGGATGATTTGTTGGCGCTGTTGGCTGAGGTGGGGGTGCCTGAAGATGTGCTGCAAGAGGCGGATGGCAGCTGGCAGTTGCGTCAAGATTTAGCACTCAGTTCGGCGGAAACGGTGGCATTGCAAGCCCTGCTGAAAGCCCGCTGTGTTAACGCGCCATCGCTGTGGGGAGGGCGAGACTATTCATTAGAACAGCTTATTTCTGAAATGTCATAAGCAAGTATAAAAAAAGTATTATTTATAATGTGTTGTTTATAAAGGAGATTAAAACGACATGATAGGGGTGAAACATAAGATCTACAAATAATTAACGCCAAGGTAATTGACTGACGGTCGGTCATGGTGTTTGATGTCGGCCAGAAAATGAAGTGTTTTTGAGTCCGTTTTGCTTTTCATTCTGAGCCAATACAGAAGTGATGGCGCCGCCTGACCGAGGTGCCGAAAGCTGTTTGTTTAACGAATTGTGATTGAGAAAGATAACAGTCAAACAGTGAGTTAACTCATTATGGAGTCGCTATGGTTAGTGTTGAGGATTCGATCAACCAACGTTTATTGCTGGCCCTTCAACAACATGGACAGCGCCCGGCGCTTTTTGAACACGGGGAGGTTTACACTTACGACTGGCTGAACGGTGCGGTGGCTTCAGCCGCTTTGAAGCTGTGTCAATTGGGCGTGGTGAAGGGTGATCGGATCGCCTATCAATTGCGCAACACCCGTGAAGCGGTTGTCATCATGCTCTCTTCGTTGATGCTCGGTGCGATCCCGGTGCCGATATTACCCTCTTATCGAGAAAAAGAGCTGAGGCACATTCTGCATCTGACGGCGCCAAAAGTATTTGCCCTGCAGCGAGGTTCCCGTCGCTATAACCCACTTGCCGCTTTGCAGACGCTGTTGGCCGAAGGTCTCAATATCGATGTGATATTGGTCGAAGACTACGATGACGCCGGGCACGACACTCGTTACCTAAACCTGCAACATTTCTGTTCGCCTTTGACGCCCGCGCCGCCACTTCACGCCGCCACCATGACGCCCTCGGATACCGCCGTCATGTTGCTCTCGAGCGGCACCACCGGTTTACCTAAAGCGATTGCCCGTAAAAATGGCGGCTACAGCTATATGATCGAGTGCGGCTGTGACGTGTTTGCTTTAGACAGCCATTCGGTCTATTTCGCCGCGATGCCGGTTTCGCATGGGTTTGTCATCAATTGCCCCGGTATACTCGGTACACTTTCTCGCGGCGGCGCCGTTGCGCTCGCCGACGCTCCGTCGGCGGAAACGGCGTTGGACGTGATCGAGCAATGCGGCGTGACGCACACCACGCTGGTGCCTGCGTTGCTGTCTCAATGGAGCGAACTGCAGCGGCAAACGCCGCGCGACCTGACGTCTTTGTGGCATGTTCAGGTGGGTGGCGCCAGGGTGACGCCTGAGCTAGCGGCCTCCGCCTCCCGCAACCTCGGCATTACCCTGCAGCAGTGCTATGGCATGAGCGAAGGGCTGCTGTGTTTTAACTCGATTGACGATGATGACACTCTGCGATTCAGCTCTCAGGGCCGGCCGTTGAGCCCGCATGATGAAGTACTGATCGTCGACGAAAACGGCCGTCCTTTGCCCGTGGGCAAATCAGGCGAACTGATCACCCGCGGCCCTTATACGCTCACCGAGTATTACCAAAATCCCCAGGCGAATCGTAGCGCGTTTACCGCGGACGGCTTCTACCGTACCGGCGACCTGGCGCACGTCGATGCCGCGGGCAACATTTTCATCGACGGCCGCGTAAACGACTCGATCAACCGCGGGGGAGAGAAATTCAGTCCCAATGAGATAGAGGAGTTGGCTGAACAGCATCCTGCCGTGGTGCGAGCCGCCTGCGTTGGTATGCCGGACGATCTCTACGGTGAGGTGCCTTGTCTGTTTGTCACCAGCACGGATGCCACTCTGACTCTCAGCGCATTGCGCCGCTTCTTTGAGAAAGAAGGGCTGGCGGCGTTCAAGGCGCCGGAGCGGCTGATTGTCATCGATACCATTCCGATGAAAGGGATCGGCAAGATAGATCGCGTGACGTTGCGCGACATGCTGCGCCAGGAACAGACGGTCAAAAATACGGCGGGGTTGAACTCATGACGCCATTGCGCACGTCTCTCGGTTGCGTGGTGAGGCTCAGCCGCCCATGCAGTTCACCGGTCAGCAAACAATTGGTCGTATTTCCACATGCCGGCGGCGGCGTTGCGTTCTACCAGCACTGGCGTGATCTGCTGCCGGACGAGGTGGATCTGTTCATCGTGCAGTACCCCGGCCGAGAAGACGCGCAAGACGCGCCGGCTTGGGAAACGGCGCAGCGAGCCATTACGCGCTGCGTTGATGCGCTGCATTCTTCGCTGGGCATCGCGCCGGTGGTGATTTTCGGTCATAGCATGGGCGCGCTGTTTGCCCTGCAGGTTGCCGCGGCGTTACAAGCGTCGCGTTTTAACATCGACGCCGTGTTGTCGGCCCAGCGCGCCCCCTCTGAACTGAAAATACTTCAACAGGAAAGCCTGCGGCAAGAGGTGTTGGGCGACATCCTGACATTCAGTGAAAGCAGCGGCGCACTGTCGCTGGATGAGATCACTCGCCCGCTTGTCACCCGCTTGATACAGCAAGATCTACAGCTGTTGGGCGCGCTCAGCGCAGAACCTTTGCCCGACATGCAGCCACGCATTTTGGGCGGCGATAACGATCCGTTGGTTAGCCGCGCCGCGCTGTCGCTGTGGGAAAAAGAACTCCCCGGCAGCCGGGTGCAATTCCTCGCGGGCGATCACTTTTATTTCGCGCAGGACACCGCTGCGTTTCTCCGCCAGCTGCTCCGGTAACGCTGGCTTATTTGTCAACGTATGGCTTTAAAGGAACCTCTGATGAATTTTGAGCTGTTTAACCCACAGGATTGCGCACCGGATACGGAGAAAGCCTTCGCTCTGTTCCCCCAGTTGAAAAAATTCTATGCGACGTTAGGCAATACCCCGCTGGTTGAAGTGCCGTCGCCAAAGGGAAAGGCGTCGATTTACGCCAAGTTTGAGTTTGAGAATCCGTTTGGCTCGGTGAAAGACCGCACCGCGTTCGGTCTGTTTTGCGATGCCATCAATCAACACGACTTCGCCGCCGGTGAATTGAAGTTGCTCGATTCCTCGGGGGGCAATATGGCGAAAGCCCTGGCCAAACTCGGCAATATGTGCGGGATAGCGGTGCAAGTGGTGATCCCGGATTCGTCTCCGCAACCGCTTATCGACACGTTAAAAGCCGATAAAGCCATCGTTACTCTGGTCGATCGCAATCAGTTCCTGCTCGGCGTCATTGCACGCAGCCAGCAGATTGCGCATGAAGATGGCAGTTGGACGCTGCTTTCTCAGCATCTTAACCTGGTCAACACCGCCGTACATCAGCATGCGACGGGCGCAGAGATTCGCCGGCAGCTGGAGGGTGAGCGCATCGACGGTTGGGTATCGGCGGTAGGGACCGGCGGGACTTTGTCGGGGGTGGCCGCCGCGTTGCGTCAGGATAACCCACAGCTGATCGTATGGGGCAGCACGCCGCGCGAATTGCCTTACGGTACGCTGTCTGCGCCGAACGGTGAACCTAAATTTGCCGGAGCCGGCGGGCTGGGCTTCGGTTTCCGTCAGCCTTTCATCAGTAAGTTGATGCCGCAGGAACCGCCTTTCAATCCGGTTTCCTATCGGGAAGCGCTCAGCGCGATGCACGAATTCCATCAGTTGACCGGCGTTAAAATCGGCGCATCTTCCGCCGCCAACTGGAAAACGGCCTGTAAGCTGGCAGAAACGCTGAGTGCGGATCAACGGGTTGTCACACTCTTTGCCGACGCCGGTTCCGATATCGATCGAGAAAAAGGGCGCGAGTGGTTCAAACAATCTGAAGCCTTGACCGTTTAACAACGTCTAAAAGGAATATTTCATGGAAATTATACAGGGCAATAATAATGTATTGTCTGAGCTAATCGCGCTTGGCGATTATGTTCGCCAGTTAATAAGTTCAGGTAAAGAGGCCAACGATATTGAGCATATTTTGGCGACGAAAGACGGCTATAACAATGCCACCGTGCTTTCCGTTATCGAAATGGCAAATATTACCTTTAAAGCAAAAGCGGATAATGTCCCTAACGTTGGCGATGCCAATTCACATATCGATCGGTTGGTGGATAAGCAGGGGCATGATATCGGCACGATGAAGGGCCAGGGGTGGAAAATCGCCTCACTGCCGGACGACAGCGTGGTTTCCTGGTACCACGAGACGGCCGAGACGCCGCTGGGGCGAATCGAAACCGCCGGCATTTGGAATTCCAGTGCGATTTGGGCGGGGCAATGGCAATCGTTGTTCGCCGCCGGCGTTAGCGGGGATGTCATGGGGAAGATCGGCGTTCGTCAGCTCTATCAGGATATTCCGCGAGAAAAATATCTGACGCTGATCGTCCTGTTGCCGCTGGATCAGATTAAAAGCTTAATTAAAAAATAATTTTATCAAACACACACAATATCCATTACGAGGGATAGGTATGCACACGTCGGTACACTGGGATGTCATTATTATCGGCGCTGGCCCCATCGGGCTGGCCGCCGCATGGAATTATGCGCGAGAGCATCGCGACCATAAGGTTTTGGTCCTGGAACAACATGCGCTATTTACGCAACTGGCCGGCACCAGCGGGGAGGAGCGCCATTGGCGTTTGCAATATTCGGAGCTGGAAATATTCCGCCTTACCCTGGAGGCCGACAAATTGTGGCGGCAGCTGGAACAACAGGCGGACAGAAAACTGATCCACCGCATTGGCAGCCTATGGTTCGGCGATGCGGATGTCTGGACCAATGAGGGGCAAATCCGCCAAACCATGCTTTCAATGGATGAAATGAGGTTGCCTTATGAACGTCTGACGATGCGTGAAATCGAACGGCGCTATGGTTTCACCGGCTTGGACAGCAACTATGAAGGTTTCTTGCAGCAAGACGGTGGCGTGATCGACGTTAAAGGCACCCTGGCGTCGCTTTACTCGCTGGCCAGCGAAGCCGGCGTGGAGTTCCAGTTCCAGCAATGCGTGAAGGCCGTGGAGCCCGATGCTCGGGGCGCAACGGTGCTGACGACGCAAAACCGTTATCGCGCCCGTAA
This sequence comes from Serratia sp. CY52157, assembly GCF_052168495.1. Taxonomy (NCBI): domain Bacteria; kingdom Pseudomonadati; phylum Pseudomonadota; class Gammaproteobacteria; order Enterobacterales; family Yersiniaceae; genus Serratia; species Serratia sp. CY52157. The sequence goes on from NZ_JBJNMO010000001.1 coordinate 770,337, forward strand.
AGTCCTGGTTGCCAGTGGGCCGGGCAGCAAGAAACTGCTGCGCCAGTTGGATATTGAACTTGCGCTTTCTACCTATGAGATGGCCTGCATCAGCATGCTGCGCAGCCAGCGCCTGGGAGCCAACGATCCCTTCTGGTTTGCTTTCCAACCGCCGGTGGAAAGCGACAGCAACCTGTTTTATGGCTTCCCGCCCAACCCTTGGTCCGTCAATGGGTTTGATCGGCTGGGGACCGACTTCGAAGTGGATCCGATCACCGAAGCCAATGCGCCTGGCTATAGGGCAAACCCGCAGCACGTGGAGCGCGCGTTGGAGTTTGCCCGCCGGCATATGCCGTTCCTCGAACCGGATAAACAGCATTCCGCTGCAAGCTGTCTGGCCGTGTTGCCCACCGATCCGGCGCGCCAATTCTATCTCGACAGCGCCAAAGGCCGCTGCCACGGCGGCGAACATCTGGTGGTCTCGGCAGGGGGATGGGCGTTCAAATTTACGCCTCTGATGGGGCAAATTTGCGCCGATCTGCTGGCGGAACGAGAGCCCCGTTGGGACATCAGCGCATTGCGTTTCTGAGCGGAGAACCTTCATGCAGCAGGTGAACAGCAATGAACGGGATATCGCCCTGGTTGGCATGGCCTGCCGTTTCCCGGGTGCCGAGGACATCGAAAGCTGGTGGCATAATTTGATCAACGGTGTCGAATCCCTGGTTCGCGTCGATAACGATCGGGATGATGCCGTCGACAAGGGATATATTCCCGTCGCCGCGCCTGTGGCCGGCGACATATCTCGCTTTGATGCAGGATTCTTCGGTATTAGCGCGCGCGATGCGCTGCTGATGGATCCCCAGCAGCGGCTCTTTTTGGAATGCGCCTGGCACGCGCTGGAAAGCGCCGGTGTGACACCGGGGGAACTTGAGGATACCGGGCTGTTCGCCGGCTGTAGCAGCTCTGACTATTTACGTCAGGCGCAAGGATCCGAGCTACTCGATAAACTCAATCCTTCGCCGTTCGAGCGGCAAATAATGAGCGATAAAGATTACCTCACCAGCAGGGTGGCCTGGCATCTGGGCATCGGGGGGCCGGTGTGCAACGTGCAAGCCGCCTGCGCCACTTCGCTGGTGGCGGTATACGAAGCGGTCCACGCCTTGCGCAGCGGCCGTTGCAACCTGGCGTTAGCAGGCGCTTGTACCCTAAGGATCCCGCAAAACGACGGCTATTTTGCGCAGCAAGGCATGGTGTTTTCCACCGATGGGCACTGCCGGCCATTTTCCGCAGATGCCAGCGGTACGGTATTCGGCAGCGGCGTCGGTGTGGTGGTGTTGAAGCGCCTGAGTGATGCGCTGGCGGCCGGCGATAACGTCGTCGCGGTGATCAAAGGCGTGGCGATGAATAATGACGGCGCGCGCAAAGTCAGTTTTACCACCACCAGTTTGCATGGCCAGCAACGCCTGCTGCGCCAGGCGATGGACGATGCCCGGTTGACGCCTGAGGATTTTCGCGCCATCGAAGCCCACGGTACGGGCACTCTGGCCGGCGATCCCATCGAATTCGAGGCGCTGAACGGCGTTTTCCGAGAGCATACGACACGACGGGGGTTCTGCGCCATCGGCGCAGTCAAGGCTAACGTCGGGCACCTGGAAACCTGCGCCGGCATGGCGGGATTGATTAAGGCCGCCCTGCAAATTCAGCATGGCTGGCTCACGCCGCAGATCAACGTTGGCTCACCGAATCCGGAAATGGCATTGGCGGAGAGTCCGTTTGAGTTTATCTGTTCCGCTCAACGGTGGGATCGCGAGGATCCGCGCCAGGCCATCGGCGTCAGCGCATTCGGTATTGGCGGTACGAATGCGCATGTCGTACTGGCGAGGCCGCCTGTCATGCCGCCGGCGCGAACAGCGGCCTCATTGTCTTCCAGCGTCGTACCGATCAGCGCACAGTCAGAACAGGCCTGGCATCGGCTGGTAAAACGCTATCTGCAGCGACCGCACGGCGAAAACGACGAACGCTTGGCCTGGAGCGCGCAAAGCGGAAGAAAGTCGCTGCGCTATCGCGGCACCTTGCAGATAGACGATCGGGGCGCGTTGAGCGTGAAAGAAAACATGATGGATACGGGGAAAGGGCGCTTGTCGGTAGTTTTCCAATTCCCTGGCCAGGGAAGCCAGTTTATCGGTATGGCCAGCGATTTGATGGCGCAGGACGCGACCTTCAGAAAACTGATGAACGACAAACTGCAGATAGTGCAAACGCAAGCCGCACTGGATCTCTCGGCGTTATTTACCGGAGAGGCCGCGCCCGAGTCGATTAACGATACCGCGTTGACGCAGCCCGCGCTGATCGCCGTCGAAATCTCCGTGGCCGAACTGCTGATGCATTACGGCGTCGAGCCGGATTGGGTCATTGGGCACAGCCTCGGCGAAATTGCGGCGGCCTGGGCCGCTGGGGTGTTCTCGGTGCAAGAGGCGCTGGTTTTCGCCGCTCATCGTGGGCGTCTGATGGCCGGGTTGCCGTCCGGGATGATGTTGGCGGTAGAGCTGAGCGTTCAACAGGTTCAGCCCTGGTTGAGTCATCAGCTATCGCTGGCGGCAGAAAACAGTGATGACGGCTGCGTGCTGTCCGGCACCGCTGAAGCCATTCGCGCTTGCGAACGCCAGATGCGAGACCGAGGCGTGCGATGCAAAGCCTTGAATGTTTCACATGCGTTTCATTCGACCCTGATGGATCCCATTCTTGACGAGCTGGCCAATATTGCGCCGCCGCCGCGTGAATCGGCGACGGGGGTACGTTACGTCTCCGCCTTGCTGGCGACCGAAGTCGAATGTTCGGCGCTTGACGGCCGATATTGGGCGCGTCATGCCCGTGAACCGGTCAATTACCACCGCGCCTTGCAGCAGCTACCGCAGCGCGGCAAGACGTTGTTTATCGAAGTTGGGCCGGGTTCGACGCTCACGGCGTTGGTTGCACAGCTAAAATCCGCCGGTTCTGTGACCGCGGTGCGAACCTTGCCGCGTCGCGACGAAGCGCAGAATGAAGGCGCCGTATGGATCCAGGCGCTGCAAAAAATCTGGCGCGCCAGCGTCAACGTTAACTGGCGCCGCCTGTGGCAACTGCCGCCTTCGCGCATCGCATTGCCGATGTATCCCTTCGATCCGGCGCACTGGTGGTTGGGCGAACGGGACAGGCAGGGGCCGCAAGCCGAGCGAACGCCGGCGGCAACAAGCCAGTCAGATCCTCAGATGGCGCGTATCTGGCGCGTTTGGGGGGGTGTGACCGGCGTGAACCCCGATTCTAACCACTGTGACTTTTTTGACGCCGGCGGGCAGTCGCTGATGGCGCTGCGCCTGCTGGCGATGTTGGAGCAAGAGTTTGGCAAGGCAATAGGGATGGCCGATTTTCTTAAGCGGCCTACGCCGTGGGGCATTAAACAACAGTTGGACCAGGCTGGAGCATTCGAGCAAGATTCTCATTAAAACAGGATGGCAAATTATGTCAGTTAACAATGAATTGCTGAATACACATAACCAATACCAGATAGAAACGGTCGTAATCGATGACGAAACGTCATTCACCCTGGCTTACTCGTCGCAGATCAAGCTGCTACCGGCCAATGGCGGTATCCGTTGGCGAAACTATGCGTCCCGGCAGCAGCAGGAAGAGGAGGCGATCATGCTGGCGCAGCGCATGTCGCTGAAGCACGGGCTGTACAATACCGGCTTCAGCGGCGGCAAAATCGTGGTGAACAGCAAACGTTCTCCCCAAGAGCAACCGGCAGTGCTTGAAGCGATAGGCGCTCTGCTCAATCGCTATGGCGGCACCATGTTTACGGGATGCGATATCAATACCGGCAATCGAGAGATGGACTATCTGCGGCAGTTTACGCCGTGGATCCTGAATGCCATGGACAGCCCACAAGTCGATACATCGGTGGCAACCGGCTACGGCGTCTGGAGTTCGATGAAAAAAGTGTTGACGCTGAGGCTCAATCATTTGCCTCGCGCGCGCATTGCCATTCACGGTATGGGCAAGGTCGGCACTGAAGTGGCGAAACAAAGCCTGCTGTTCGGTTGTGAGGTGACGGCCTATGACATCAACCCCGCAGCGCAATTTCCTGCGGGGGTGCGCCGCGTGAGCGAAGAGGAACTTTGGGCGCAACCCAGCGAGGTGCTGTGCATCGCGTCGATGTCCAACGTATTGAATGCACAGAATATTGAACAGCTGAATACCCGCTGGGTGGTGAGCAGCGCCAACTCACCGTTTAATACGCCACAGGCTGAACAGCGGCTGTTGGCGCGCGGTATTCACTATCTGCCGGACTACGTCAGCAACGCCGGCGCAGTGATCTGCGACAGCATCGAAATGGCGTTTACCGACCGTTATAACCAAATGAACCAGGAGCAGGTCAACGCCTATGTTCACTCCGTGATTGGCGCCAAGACGGAGGAGTTGCTGCAGCGCGCTCAACTGCTCAATTGCGATATTGGACAATTGTTGCAACCGATCAAATCCGCCGCCATGGTGGCGTAAGAAATGGGCCGGGGAGCCTGCGCTTTCCCGGCCTCGGCATTTTTAACGGGCACATAACTCCATGATTATTGTAAAAGACGCTTTGCGTTGCAAAGTAGAGGCCGAATCGCAAGGGCGTCGCACCGTGCTTTACACCGCAAGTGGGCAGCCCAGCTATATGCATGTGATACCTCGTTTTACGCTGCAAGAGGTCACATCAGGGTTAGGCGAGGCGGTTCATCCTGCGTTTATCGTCAACGGTCAGCGAAAAGAGGCTTTCTTCTACGGCTGTTACCCCGGCACGCTGATCCATGGCGAACTGGTCAGTCAACCTGAGACGGCCCCGGCCAGCTGGCATGACCTGGCCGCATTTCGACAGGCGGCGGCTCGCAATGGACGCGGCTGGCACATTGGCACCAACGCCGAATGGGCCGCGTTGATGTTCTGGTGCCGTCATCATGGCTGGCCGGAATTAGGCAATACCGAGAGTGGGCGATCGCATCGCGATCGACGCCAGTATGGCAAGCGATGTGACGGCGGTGCCGTGGGCGATGAGCAGGGCGATCCGACAACGTTTACCGCATCCGGGCCGGCTGCCTGGTATCATGACGGTACGCCGCACGGTATTGGCGATCTCTGCGGCAACCTTTGGGAATGGCAACACGGGCTGAAATTGGTCGCGGGGGAAATCCTGCTTTTACCGGACAATGACGCCGCGATGCCGATGACCGATAATGAAGACGAACGCTGGCGCGCGGTCGAGCTGGCAACAGGCGAGTGGCTACCTCCCGGCAGCCCGGGAACCGCAAAATTCGATGCTTCATCGCCGAGTCTTACCGGCAATGCCGGCACGCCGCGCATTTCGGACCGTATCCGGCATTTCAACGGCGATCCGCATGACAATGGGTATCCGCCAGGTTTGATGGATGATGAGTTCGGGCGTATTGGTGCGGCAAGTGGAGAGTCGGTGCCGGATATATTGAAAATCCTCGGCGTTGTACCGCATCACCGGTGTGCGGACGGCGATCAGGTTTATCTGCGCAACTACGGCGAACGCATGCTGATGCGAGGCGGCGCCTGGTATTCCGGTGCGGGTGCCGGGCTGAGAACGCTGTGCCTGAGCCATGGCGCTGGGCATGCCAGTGCGACGGTGGGCGCCCGGCCGGTATGGTGTTTGTAAGCGGTTGGCAATTCACTGGGTGGCGCAGCGGCCGTGGCCGCTGCGCAGGATATTTATTGGCTGAGGGTTTGCTGCAGCGCCTGAACGGAAGAGGCGATGCCGGCATCGACCGACATGGTCAAGTCTTCCATTTCCAGTGACACCCAGTCGTTGTAACCCATCATGCGCACCACCGAGAAGAATTCCTTCCACCACTGCAGATCCCGGCCGCAGCCGACGGCGACATAATTCCAGGCCCGGTCAGCTACCTCGTCTATCGGTTTGGTCTCCAGCAGCCCGTTAACCTCGACGACGCCGCGCTCAAGGCGTACGTCTTTGCCGTGCACATGGTGAATGGCGGGCCCAAGGGCGCGGGCCACCGCGATGGGATCTGCGCCCATCCAGATCAAGTGGCTGGGATCGAGGTTCAGACCCACCATCGGGCCAACGGCCTCTCGCAGCCGGAACAGCGTTTCCGGGTTCCACACCAGCATGGCGCTGAAGTTTTCCAGCGCAAAGCGCTCGACGCCGCACGCTTTGGCTCGGGCGACCAGCGCCTGCCAATAGGGGATCGCCACCTCATTCCATTGATAGTCCAGACAGTTTTTCACCGTAGGGGGCCAGCTGACGGTATAGGTGATCCAGTTGGGGATGGTGTCATGCGGGCTGGCCGGGGGCAGGCCGCTCATCATGACGATCTTCTTCACCCCCAGCAGGCCGGCCAGCTCCAGCGTATTGTCGGTTTGGCGCAGATGGCGCTGCCCCAGCTCGCCCGGATCGAGCGGATTGCCGGAGACATTGAGCGCGGCGATCTCCATGCCGCGGCTGGCCAGGGCCTGCTGCAGCTGCCGGCGTTTGGCCGGGTTGGCCAGCAGATCGTCGGTATCCAGATGGGGCGCCGGAGACCAGCCGCCGGTGGTCATTTCCACGCCGCGCACCCCCAGCTCCAGCAACCGATCCAGCATCGGCTCGAAGGGCAAATGGCCCAGGCTGTCGGTACAGAATGAAAGTTTCATGATGCTTTCCTTATCGGTAATTGACCCAGGTGGCGCCGTTGTCGGCGGAACGAACGCAGTTTTCAATCCAGCGCACGCCTTCTAACCCGGCATCGATATCCGGATAGATCAGCGTGGCCAGCGTTTGCCGATCGCCGTGCTGGCTGGCGCTGATGGCGATGGCGAACTTGAGGTAAATATTGGCCCAGGATTCGGCCAGCCCTTCGGTATGCAGCGCGCCGAGCCGCTCTTCGGCCAGCGCGCTGTCGTCCAGATAGGGCATGCCGTGGTGCAGCGTTTGGTTGGGCCGCCCCTGGATCTCATAGCGCAATTCGCCGGGCGTGGAATCGCTCCATTGCAGGCTGGCGCGTGCGCCCACCACGCGAATGCTTTGGCTGTCCATCGCGCCCGCGTTGATGGCGGAGGCCCACATGCGGCCGACGGCGCCGTTTTCGTAGTGCATCAGCACCATGGCATTGTCTTCCAGCGGGGCGCGGGAAGGGATAAAGCTCTGGCGATCGCACAGCAGGGAGGCAATTTTCATGTCGGGCATCACCAGCTGTGAGATGTAGAAGGTGTGGGTAGAAATATCACCCAGAACAAAGGAGGGGCCGGCGATTTTCGGATCGACGCGCCACTTTTGCGCCTCGAACGTGTCCGCGCTTTCGTTGGCGTTGAAGCCATGGGTGTACTGCAATTCGACCATGCGTATTTCGCCGATGTCGCCGTTCGCGATCATGGCGCGCATCTGCATCAGCAGCGGATGCCCGGAGAAGCCGTAGGTTACGCCGACGATCAGGCCTTTCTCCGCCGCCAGCGCCTTGATTTCTCTCGCCTCCGCCGTAGTGAAGAACAGCGGTTTTTCGCAGATGACATGCAGGCCGGCATTCAGCGCGGCGCGCGTGATTTCATAGTGGGTGCCGTTAGGGGTGGCGATGGTCACCACCTCAACACCATCTTCGCGGTAGGCCTCTTGTTTCAGCAACTGCTGATAGTCGTCATAGCAGCGTTCAGCGGGCACGCCGAGATTGACGCCAAACTCACGCCCGCGCGCCGCGTCGATATCAAAAGCGCCGGCAACCAGCCGATAGGCGGTATTGTCGCGCAGTGCGCCGGAACGGTGCTTGTAGCCCACCTGACTGAGGCGGCCGCCGCCGATCATCGCCCAACGCAGCGGGCGAGGGATGCTTCTTTCACCATTTAACATGCTGACTCCTGATACTGTGGTTTTGCACTCGGGTGCAAAGTGGGTTGAAAAAGAGAGTGGCAACGGTTTATTTCTGGTTCATTTGCGCAAATTGCGGGTAGTTTTCTCGCGTCACGGTGGCATAAGGCACCCAGTTGTAAGACTCGGTTTTGGCGTGATCCAACATCGCTCGGGTCACTTGCACCGCGCCGATCGCCTGGGCTTTGGCATCCTGGAAAATGGTCACCGCCAGGTCGCCGTTTTTGATAAATTGCAGGCCGTCGGGCGTGCCATCGATACCGGCAACCAGTACGCCGTTCTTTTTGGCCTGCTTCAGCGCCATGATCGCGCCGATGGCCATCTCATCGTTGTTGGCGGCGATCGCATCGATCGGTACGCCGTTCAGCAACCAGCCGGAGACCACGTCGACCGCTTCATTGCGTTGCCATTTCGCAGTCTGTTTCTCTACCACTTTCAGCTCTTTGTGTTTGGCGATCACCGCCTCCACCGCGCGGGTGCGCTCGCGGGTTTCTTCGTTGGAGAGGGCGCCCATCAGGATCGCCACGTTGCCGCGGTAATTCATTTTTTTCGCCAGAGCCTCCATCTGCAGGCGACCGCTGAGCGCCGAATCGGAGCCGACGTAGGCCGTCGCGCCGCTCAGCGGCACTTCGGGTTTGCGGTTGACGAAGATAAGGGGGATAGCGGCGCGTTGGGCGGCCGCTATCATCGGCTGAACGCCTTGCGTATCGACCGGGTTGAGGATAATGGCGTCCACGCCCTGATTAATCAGATCGTCTACCTGCTGCACCTGCAGGGCGACATCGCCTTTGGCATCAACGAACTGGCCTTGCAGCTGCTGCGCAACCAGTTCCCGCGCCATTTGGCTGCGCAGGATAGAGACGAAGTTGAGATCGAAGTTGGCCAGCGCCACGCCGACCTGGTAGGTCTTGGCCTGGGCGGTCACGACAAACAGCGAGCAGGCTAACATCAACAACAGTCTGGTTTTTTTCATTACGGTATCCTGTTGAGAAGAGAGGTATTATGTAAAAACAGTGTTTTGCAACCGGGTGCAAAACAGGAGACAAAACGGCGATGAGTCTCTGAATGCCACCGTGAATGTCGGCCATGGATAAAATTTGGTCAACAGGGGAAAGGTGAAAACAGCGCGGACGATCACAAACTCTTTATGTTTTGCACCCGGTTGCATAACAAATTGCAATCGGGTGCAAAAACGGGACATAATCGCAGCAGGTATGCCGGCAGGCGCTTAGGGGATCTGAGCGAGCAGGGTATAGTGTGACTTCACCGAAGCAGGGATCGACGCAACCATGACGAAACACCACAAAGCCACCGCCAGCGACGTCGCCGAAAAGGCCGGCGTCTCTAAATGGACGGTATCGCGCGCCTTTACGCCCGGTGCGTCGATCTCAGACAGCGCGCGTGAAAGCGTACTGGCGGCGGCGGCCGAGCTGGGCTATCGACCCAATCTGCTGGCGCGCAGCCTGTCGCAAAAACGCACGCACATCATCGGCGTGGCCATCGACGAAATGAAGAACCCGCATTCGATGATGATGCTCGATATGGTCACCAAACAACTGCAAACCCGCGGCTATATGGCGCTGCTGTTGAACATCACCGCGGGGGAAAACTACCGGGCGGTGATGGCGATGGCCGATCAGCTGCAGGTCGATGGCATTTTGTTCCTGGCGACGGTGTTAACCCAAGAGTGGGCGGCGATCGCGCAAGATCTGCATCAGATCCCGCTGGTGCAGGTGTGCCGCAATACGGAAAGCGAACACATTGATGTGGTCAATATCGACGGTTACCGCGCCGGCGAAGAGATCGCTGGGTTGCTGATAGAACAAGGGCATCGGCGCTTTGGCTACATGAAGGGGCCAGACACGCAAAGTAGCCATTTGCTGCGCATGGAAGGCTACCGCGATAGGCTGATAACCTCTGGCTTTCAGCTGGATCGGGTGCTCACGGCTGGCCACTACGATCGCCAACGCGGTTTCCAGCTGATGAGCGAATACCTGCAGGCAACGCCGGAAAGCGAGCGGGTTGAGGCGCTGTTCTGCGAGAACGACGTGTTGGCGCTGGGGGCGCTCGAAGCGCTCAGGCAAGTGGCACCGTCGTCTGCAATGGCCGTGGTAGGTTTCGACGATATCGACGAGGCCGGATCAGCCAACTGGGCGCTGACCAGCTACAGCCAACGCATCGACCGGCTGGTCGAAGAAGCCTTGAATCGCCTGCTCGATAATCGCACCACGGCAGACGGCGCCTGGCGGCATGGGGAATTGCGGGTTCGGCGGTCGCACCTGGGAGAGAAACAGGCGTGAAGCTTCGCTTTTATATGACAATGTCACTATTGAAGATTGATTGTAGATTGAACTGCCGAAGTTAGCCAGATTTCACGTAGCGCGATCAAAAAGGAGGGCATTTTGACCCATTTTGCAGAGTAGCTTAGCCAAGTCCAATTGAAAGAATGCATGGTCAATAACAAAGTCGCTGATAATATGCTTAGAGCGTCTCGGATGAACGCTCAGCGGTGATTCGTACTTTAGATTCGCATATTTTGACGAATACCTTAGCCACTAACTGAGAATAGCAATAAAAAATTGTCAGTGGCATGCTCAACCTCTCACTGAGTTGAATAGATGAAACCACAAGCAATTACAAGCTTGTATCGGTGTCAATCTTTGAGCAAAAGCAACCTTAAGACAGAAAAAAGGAATTGGATCATCTCGAAATCTTAAGTGATTATTTATTAATCTTTACTTAAATAAAAGCTGTCACAGCTCATCATTTTAAACGTTGCTACTTGATTTTATTAACCTTTATGGCAATCTAAATTCATTGATGAATTGGAGGCCGCATGCGGGGTGCACTGAACCTGAGGGCGGTAGCGTATATCGACTCCAGTTATTCCTAATCTGAACTTTTTCTTATACGATAGTGATGACCATGCTAACAGATGCTACCCGGCGCAAAGTAAGATTATTTTTTTCAATAGATAGTCACTAAGTGAAATTACCGTGTGTGTGGCAGATGTGATTATCACACAAACTGATTTCCACCGCCGTAATAATAAGCTGGCTTATAAATCGATAAGCGTGACAGCTCGTCTTGCCCGCGTTTACCGGCTGGAAATCATACGTTTTTGCAACCACAGATCGAGTCGTTAGACGTTATCCTTACTATAACATGCTAAGATTTTGATTTGTTTTATTAAATTCATACAGTAGTAGTATAACACACGGACTAAGTTTTCGTAATCTGGCACGACTGACACTAATTCAAGAGGACGAAATTGAACAAAAAACATTGTAAATAGAATTCAGCTATTTACTTTTTAATTTCTCTGGATTAAGTTAAGAACATATTTTACCAAAGTGAGATTTCGCAACATGAGGGTTTATTATTTTACCAAATCAGAGTATGGGTTAGAAAATATTAAATTATCCAGGTTGAAAATATCAACTTTCAATAATTTGAATGATCCATTTGAACTTTTAGGTGTGGAACTATCCGACAGAAATGTCAGAAAAGCCATTCAATTTGAAAAAGACCAATTCTCATCCTCTCATGGATTAATATGCTTTAGTGAAGATTGACAAGATCCTGTTCAGTGGGCCCACTACGCGGAAAATCATAAGGGTATTTGTCTAGGGTTTGATATAGATAACAAACTATTAAAAAAGGTTTCTTATGTAAAATATCGTCTTAAGTACGATTTAATTAATTCTAATGACAAGGGAAAGGACAATAAATTACTAACAACAAAGTTTTATCATTGGAGTTATGAAAAAGAGCATAGAATTATAATTCCAATAAAAAAACTTATGTCAGAAAACGGATTGTATTTTCAGTCATTTAGCAACGAAATTAAGTTAAAAGAAGTTATCATTGGATGTCAATCCAATCTAACGCAGTCGGATATTTTAAAAGAATTTAAAATTAAACCTGATAGTGTGCGAATCATTAACACACGACCTGCATTTAGACAATTTAAAATTGTATGGGATCGAAGTAGAAAGTCAACCAAATAAAACAAGCCGATTAATAATCGTAATAGAACAGCTTATTTTTGATAAAACAATTGCTTAACACTCAACATGAGCTACATAGGTTAGCACTAGATTACTGGAATCCAAAATCATCCATGGAAAGAAGACAGGTCTTAGAAAAGCTGCACGATAAAAATAACATTGAAGGTACGTACATTCTGTCTGATTTTCCTTCAATTGATTTTTCAGATTGCATTGTCAGGAAAAGTACATTTAGACATTTTAGGGATTTATTTAATTGTAAAATAAACGAAGGCACAAAATTCATTGATTGTTACTTTATGGACTGCACCGGAAAATTCAGGCAAGAAAATATAAGATCCCAATCATTTATCGAGTGTAAATTGGATGAAGGAATGAGGCATTTATTATATGATGGTGACGAAAAAAGGGTTGGAATTTCAGTTAAAATAAAATCTGATGTTAAACAAGTTTTAGTGTCCGGGATGATTAGACCACTACACTCTGAAACTGGTCCTGTGAGGCATGCCCCATCGCTATCCTTGCCACGAGTGTTGCAGTTCTGTTCGGAAGTTTGGCTGACCCTTTTTTTGACCCTACAGGTATGTTACATTCGGCGATGTCATAGTGATATCGCTCAAGGGAATGCATAAAAATGACAATCAAGGAAGTTTTCATAACGCCGCTGGGCGCGCACAACAAAAAATCTAAACATCGGATACAGAAATTAAGATCACATTCTACTGAGTTAGAAGGTTACTTCTGACTCTGTCTCTAAATTTGCCTAGGACATATTGCATGTCGAAATCGGCTTCCTCCCATCCTCATACAGCTGCACCTACATGGAGTGGGTTTATTTATCAAGGGCATTTAGCGCTTTATCATTCCATAGAATGTGTGCTCAATAAAATGTCGTTTGAGTTGCAAATCGACAGCATTGATGATTTTGCGATAATTGAAAATGGAATTGCAGTTTCTACGCATCAGGTAAAAGCGCTAGCAGATGATAAAAGAGCTGCCTATGAGGAGGCTCTCGAAAAAGCCGCATCTACATATATGTTGTGTGATAAGACTACCAAAAGATATTTTCATACATCTGCGCGCCTTGATGATGCTTCTGATTTTGTTGGCAGCAATGGGAATGTCGTTAAATTTTATACTTACGATGGACTGCCTTACTGCTATCTCCAAGATGTTGAAGAAAAAACGAAATCAAAAATTGAGAGGTACTTGCTTTCCGAAGAGTTACCTTGTAGTGATTTTTTAGTGAATTTGAAGTTCGAGGCTTTGCAGAGTCATATTGCCGCTCAAGTAATATATATACACGCGTGCAATCAGGATGGGTTAATGAGCGCCGCAGAAGCCGCGTTTACTCAAACTTTAAAAAGTGAGAAGATTGTAGAGTTATTAAGCCTCACCGCTACCCATGAAGACGACATTGTATACAAAATGTTCCAAGCCAGGATGGCCGTTTGTAAATCATTGTATCGGTATACCAATACAATGGAAAAAACAGCAGATAGAACTGTTATTCAAAAAGTTGCAAATGTTTACGATCAGATTAAAGAATTGGGTGATACTCCATTTATTTGGTTGTGGAAGTCGTTATGTTTTGGATCTTCCACAATGGTCGTGAGTGAGAACAGTGTTTATGATTATGTGGATGTGATCTACGATATAGATAAAGCACCACTGAGTGAGCAAAAGCCTCCTTACTATAGGTGTTCTGCCGGCGATTTTTATTTACCAACAGCAATTTCGGCAGACAATGCTCGACGGGAGCATAGGTTTGCTGAAGATCTAATGGAACAGCTGAAAAGCGATCCAGAACTGATAGATATCTTAGTTGAATATCAATGGTTAATCGCAGCTAGAGCAAATATTTTTTCACCCGCTGAGCGATTTTGTGCAGCTACCGGAGCTTCGCGGGATGCTGTAGAAGATGAGTTTTCATTGATGGGTAAGGATCGTAACAAAATAACTAAAGCCTTTGATGCAAAAATAATTTCAAAGGAAGAGGCGAGGATGAAGTTGAATGATTAAAGATATTGTTCTACAGGCTGCCTTGAAACATGAGTTTACTTTGTTTAATACCGGTGACTATTCTAAAGCAGATGACGTCACCATAGAGTATTCGGCAGGAGAAACTTTAGCTGGCCTTGAAGGTGTTGATTATAAGTCTTTGACTTATTTTAGTCAGGATAGTGGAGATAGGAAGCGATTCCTCGCTGTGGCTGAGTGTGGAAATATACCATCACCGCAGGTGCTGAATAAATTAGTGTTACTGTATGCTCCTGAAGCATTCAAATCTGATCCTGCTTTCGATAAAAATACCGATCTGATTATTTTGCATAAATTAAGGCGTCGAGCTGATTTTAATGGAATTGAGAGTAAGGTGTTTGGTATTGAAGAAAATCCATATTATTTTAAAAAATATTTTCTTTATTACAGCGAAGAAGAGCTTAGGTTGTTAGAGGGGCACAACTTCGAAAGCGTTTCAGCGATGGTTGTCGATGATAGGATGTTTGCAGAATATCGAGATCAACCGCTATCGCCTACATTATATAGTGTCGCGGCGAGAATTTTTATAAAGCTTCCATTTGTAAATGTTCCTGTTAAGGAAAGCTCACTGAAGCCGCTTGATATTTATGTAGAGGAAGCACTCGCCGAGAAAAAATTGACCGATCTTCATCTCAAAATCTTTAATTCTTCTGCATCTGGAATTGAAGCAGACAAACTAATCGAGACTCTGATTCATGAAGAAATGGAAAATATCCAGCCTTAAGATTGAAAATTTCAAGCCATTTGAAAATACATCTATTGATTTTCGAGCTGCCTCCATGATTACTTTGGATGGCCCCAATGGTTTTGGAAAAACTAGCATATTTGATGCGTTGGAGCTTTTGTTTACTGGCGTTATACAAAGAATTATCAATACAAATGATGCAACAGTTGCAAAACGTTCGCGCAAAAAACAATTTGAAGAAAACATATACTGGAATAGAAATAAAGAAGGCGACATCGCTATTAGAGCTGAGCTCATAAATCAAGATTCGGGAGAGTCAATTTTCCTAGCTCGTGTTGCTACCATAGCGGACCTATCGAACCCGGATAATAATGCACCTGATAACTTTTCTATTTTTAAGCTTTACGAAATAAGCAGTATTGACTCCAATAAGTTTGGAGAGAGTCTTGATTCTAAAGCACTAGAGAGTATTCTAGGAGAGAACTTCTTAAAAAATTTCTCTTTATTGAACTATCTTGAGCAAGGGCAGAATAGATACCTGTACTCGACGGATGCCACTGAAAGAAAAAAAGGCATTGAGCATCTTATTAATACCGATAAATTGACGAGACAGATATCATATTGCTCTGCGTTAGAAAGTATTATTACGGAATCTTATACTGGGAAAGTGCATACTGACCTCCAAGCTGAGTTGAATGAAAAAATTAAACAGCTTAGTGGTCAGTTTCAAGATGCCGAGAATACCGTTGACTTCAAGCGGTTAAGTACCGCGCTGCCGTCACCTAGTTGGGATGTTGAACAGCCTCTATCGGCTGTAAATGATACAGATATTGAAACTCTGATACGTGAATTACGGAATATATTTAGAATATATCAGAACTTTGATGAGGTTCTGACGAGAAAGGCTAATAGTAATATTGATGAGTTTTTAAAAAGAGAGGTCGATATAAAGTTGGCTCTTCAGTTGGGTTCTGAAGTAGCTGGATATGAAGGTCTGAAAGTAAAAGAGTCAACGCTAGTTGGGCTGGATCATGATCTTTTGATATTCAGAAAGCCAGCTTCAGAGATAAATGAAGTAGACCTAAACGGTCTCAAGAATGCTGCTAATTTGGTTGGTGTAAATAGTCTCATTGAGGCACGGGATCTAATTAAATCTGATAGTGCAGCCAAGAACGCAAAGCTTGTAAATTTACTAAATGCTCATGCAGAGTTGCTGCGGCAACACCAAGAATGTGAAGATTTGGAAATATCCGGTTGTCCATTCTGTGGGTTCTCATGGGCGACTTACTCTGCGTTAGAGGAAGCCGCTGTAAATAATGCGGAAAGAATTCGATCTGAAATAGATGCTTCTGCCCAGAAGTTGGAGGAGACAGTAAGGTCAATACAGGACTTACTAAATTTACAGATAACAGCATTCACACAGCAGCGTGACCTAGTCGCAAAAGATTTCGATAGTGTGCTTTTTAAGGCTCTCACAGCAGCAGAATCTAAGTTCTCAATCATAAGTGAAGTGGCTTTGCAGTTGGTAAATTATGGCGTATCAAAAGATCTTAGTTTTACGGCTGATGATGCAGCTCTGCTGTTACGGTTTAATGAAGCAAAAGGGATTATTGCTACAGCTAAAAAACCAGAAAAGGATGTGCTCCCTTTAGACTGGTCATCTAGCTTAGAGATGGCTTTCTTGAACGCATCAGATATAATCTCACTTAGTGTTTCGGATTTTGAAAATAAAGAATCCTATCTCAGAGCCGCTCATTCTAAATTCAAAAGCGAAGAGTACAAGTCCAAAGTAGCGGAGCTTGATAAGCTCAGTTCTAGGATTGAAGCTGGCAAAAAAATAAAAGCAAAAATTGTTAAGCTTAGGAAGCAATTGGACGACACTGCGAAGCAGTATGCGAAAAAGACTATTGGTGATATAGAGCTGTTATTCCATATATATAGTGGAAGACTCATACAGAATTATCAGCGTGGGTTAGGTTTGTTTATAGTGAGCGGTAAAGGAGATATACTCAAATTCAATACTGCGCTGAAGTCTGATCATGATGCAATCCTGTCTATGAGTAGTGGGCAAATCGCATCATTAGGTTTGGCATTTTTCCTAACATTGAATAGGGTATATGCGCTTAATCCATTTATACTGATTGATGATCCAGTACAGTCAATGGATGAGATTAACATTGCTTCATTGAGTGATTTGTTACGGGTAGAGCTTTCAGATCGTCAGATTTTGTTGTCAAACCATGAGATGGAAGTGTCAACATATATGCGGTATAAATTCAAGCGCGCAGGATTGTCTCAAGCATCTGTTTCTATGTTGCCAAGAAATATAACAGAATAAATGTGTTTTAAGAGTGCGCCTTACAATTAATTTTTTGAGGCGCATATAATCGAACTCATTGTGAGTGATGTGTCCCTTGCATGATCCGCCTGGCAGCCTTTGCTGCTTGGACATCGACCCAATACGTGTTTCCCGGTCTACTCGGTAGTGACGTCTAGTAGGCCTGACGACCCGATGGCAGTATCATTGGCGGTGCTAACGGCGAAAGAGAAGGGTATCGACAGATTCCTGGGGGCATCACTTGCTTTTGCATCAGTCCCTGAATGATTGTTTTTAACATAATATACATTATGCGCACCCATGTGGTTATACGTGGATTCTGGCGTCCTGGCTTGATCATGGGGTTTTCTCCTGTGGCCAACCATTTCAACGCACGTTGCTCATGCCGTTGAACGAATTCGTTTTTCAGCTGGTCTTAAGCCGTCGAGTTTTCGCTGCAGGCTTCATTGCCATTGCCGCTTATTGCTGCGCGACACCATGATGTTTGCGCAAAAATCTCTGAACACCCAATGCCTGTCGCCTGTTCACTTCCTGCAGTAAATGCATGCATGTGAGGCATGCGCTTGCCGCTTCCCAGGATTTCGGCACTTGGCATTCCAACGCCGCTTAACCTCCCAGCAAAATTATCAATCGTTGGTTTGGCCGTCAGCCAACTCTGCCGATGTGATGGACTGCCGTTAACACGCCAGCCAATATCTCGCGAAGTTTCAGCTTTATCACGTTCCACCCACTGAGGATCATAGATAAATGCGTTCTGCCATTAATGATGACCGGGCATGCTTATAGCGACACATCTCTGCGGATATTGAGGCGAAATCCCCCCGCTTTTTTGATCGCGCTACGTGAAATCTGATAAAACATGGCTACTGCGACACTGCAGATTTCACCAAAACACGCCATAAAAATGAACAACTTCTGCCTGCCAAATGCGTACTGGCGTTCGTCTTCACCGTTTCCGGTGGCCTTCATGGCGTTGGCTATACTGAATGGGAACATTCTTCCACACTCCAGGACATCCCCATGTTTGACCATGTGAAATTTGGCGTCAGCGACTTTGCTCTGAGCAAAGCGTTTTTCCTTAATGCGCTGGCGCCGCTGGGCGTAAAGATCGTTGCCGAAGGTGACCCCGATTATGGCGTTGAGCTGTGTCCCGATCGGGGTAACGTGTCATTATGCCTGTTTCAGACCGATGAAAAACCGGCGCATCTGCACCTGGCATTTACCGCAAGCAGCCGTGAACAGGTCGATGCGTTCTATCACGCCGCGTTAAGCGCCGGCGGCAAAGACAATGGCGCGCCCGGTTTACGCCCCAATTATCATGCCCACTACTATGCGGCGTTTGTCATTGGTCCGGATGGCCATAATATCGAGGCGGTTTGCCACAACGCAAACGACTAGTTTTTCCCTTTTAAAACAGAAAATTACACAGAGGTAAAGATTCTGAATTTAACATAATGCATAGCGACGGTGTCACTATTAGTTACCCCGTCACGTCAATCCACTCCGCTCCCGTGATGCCGGCCAGCCGCTGTGGCGCAATTCTCACGCCAGAGTTATCGCTGCCGCCTGCCGGAAGCACTTCATCGAAAGCGCGCAGGCTATGATCGCAGTAGATCCTCACCGCCTCCGGTGCGGCAAAGGGACAAACGCCGCCGGGCGGATAGCCGGTTAATGCTTCAACCTCTTCCGCCGGCAGCATACGCGCCTTCACGCCGAAGAATTGCTTGTACTTCTTGTTGTCGATTCTGGCAGTTCCCGCCATCACCAGCAGCACCACTTCGCCGTTAACGCGAAACGAAAGCGTCTTGGCGATCTGCCCGCTCTTCACGCCAAAGGCTTCTGCCGCCAGCGCCACCGTTGCGGTGTTCTTTGCCAGCACCGTCACCGTCGTCTCCGGTGCGTGCTCGGCCAGAAAACGCTGAACGCGTTCTATGCTCATGCCCTGCCTCCTGATATTGCTAAGCCATTGATAATGCCGAAGTGATGGTTTCGGTTTTAACATCGCATGCTAAAAATGAGAATCAAAATTGTTCAAATCGCTGGATCTGAACAAAGCTTTAAGGGGCCAATGGCCTTTTTACCCATCATTTTTCATGGAGATGCCTGCATGACCACGCAAACGACAGCAAGGCCCTCAGCGGCCGCAGTGGCCGTCTATGAATGGCTCAACCCGATACCTTACGGATTTTTCACCGCGGCGCTGATTTTCGACATCATTTATGCCTGTACCGCTAATATTCAGTGGGTCAATGGCGCAAGTTGGCTAATTGCCATCGGCCTGATTTTTGCCATCATTCCCCGCCTGATTAACCTGGTACAGGTATGGTTCGGCAGCGCTCGGCTGCGGGGATCGTCGGTCAAACTCCATTTCTGGCTGAATTTGCTGGCCATCGTTCTCGCCATTATCAACGCTTTCGTGCATAGCCGGGATGCGTATGCCGTGGTGCCCCAAGGCCTGGTGCTGTCTGCGATCGTGGTCGCGCTGCTCAGCCTGGCGAATATTCTGCTGGCCCTTGGCGCCCGCGCAAAATAAGGAGGTTTTCATGAAGCTCTCATCTCTGGCGCTCACCCTTTCCGCCGTTTTGGCCTTGGCCGGCTGCGATAACAGCGCCGTCATTTCGCCAGAGCAACAAATTGGCCCGGACCCGACGTTGCCGGCGGCGCAAGACTTCCTGATCCCGCCGATGCAGGTGCCTAAGGGCATTGGCTGGCAACAAGATCAGACGCCGAAAGTGGCGGAAGGCTTGAAAATCGATAAGGTGGCAGACGATTTGCTTCATCCGCGTCAGTTGCTCACGCTGCCCAATGGCGATGTGTTGGTCGTGGAGGCCAACGGGCCGGGCACGGAAGCGGTGAGCACGCCCAAGCAGCTGATCGCCGGCCTGGTGAAAGGCCAATCCGGTAAAGGCGGCAAAGGGGGCAATCGCATCACCCTGCTGCGCCCGACCGCCGGCGGCAACTGGGAAAAGCACGTCTTCCTCGAGGGGCTCGATTCCCCGTTCGGCGTCCAGTTGATTGGCAATACGCTGTACGTGGCCAATACCGGCAATATCATGCAGTACGCCTATCAGCCAGGCGAAACGCGCATCAGCGATCCGGGCAAAGAACTGGCCGATCTGCCGGACACCATCAACCATCACTGGACCAAGGCCCTGCTGGCCAGCCCTGACGGGAAAAAGCTGTATGTCGGCGTCGGTTCCAACAGCAACATCACCGAAAACGGCCTGGCCGTAGAGTACCGGCGCGCCGCCGTGCTGGAAGTGGACACCGCCTCCGGCGCCAGCCGCATCTTCGCCAGCGGCCTGCGCAACCCGACCGGGCTGCAGTGGGAGCCGCAAAGCGGCAAGCTGTGGGCGATTGTCAACGAGCGTGACGAAATCGGCGCCGATCTGGTGCCGGATTACCTGACCTCGGTGCAAGACGGCGGTTTCTACGGCTGGCCTTACAGTTATTTCGGCCAGCACGTCGATCGACGGGTACAGCCGCCGCGGCCGGATCGGGTGGCGAAAGCCATCAAGCCGGATTACGCGCTCAGCTCGCACGTCGCGCCGCTGGGGCTGCTGTTCTACACCGCGAGCGCTCTGCCGGCCGACTATCGCGGCGGCGCTTTTATCAGCGAGCACGGCAGTTGGGATCGCTCGCCGCTGAACGGCTATCGGGTCAGCTATGTAGCGTTTGAGCAAGGCAAACCGGTCGGCAAGCTCAAAGCGGTGGTCACCGGCTTTGTCTCCGATGATGAGAAGGAACTCTATGGCGCCCCTGTGGGGCTGGCTGTCGACAAGACCGGCGCTTTGCTGGTTGCGGATGACGTCGGCAATACTGTCTGGCGCGTCAGCGCGAAGTAAGGTTACGGGCGGGTTCCGGTGAACTCGCCCGTGACATTGTCACTCACTCCTCTGCGCCAGCCAGATCGTTCTTCCCCCGCAGGCGGGATCTTCCACGATATGGTCGACCACGCGGAAGCCGTTCTCCTGCAATAAACGCCTATACTCTTCCGGCGCCAGGCTGGCGTGAAACAACGGCTGGCCTTCGAAGCTGCCGATCGCCACGCCGTCTGCAGGGCCGCTGGTGAACATCAGTGCGGCATGCGGATTGGCATGCCGTCTGAACAGCGGAAACATGCGGCGCTGATCGTCGCGCGCCAGATGAAAGAAACTGTCCCAGGCCAGCAGGCCGTCGAACCGGGTCGCCAAATCCAGCTGGCGCATATCCATTTGCCGCCACTCCTGCTGTGGAAAACGCTGCCGGCAGCGCGCGATCATCGCCTGCGCACCGTCGATGCCGGTCACCCGATGCCCCTGTTCGATAAAATAGGCGGCGATCGGCGCGCCATTGCCGCAGCCGAGATCCAGCAGCTGCGCGTTGGCCGGGGTAAGCTGCAAAAAGCGGTCGAGCCACGGCCGTTCAAACAGCGTGGTAGGTCTGAGGCGTTCCCAGGCGGCGGCATGTTCGTCATAAAGCGGAATAATCGTGCTCGCCAGTTTTTCCGTCATTAATATTGTCCCCGTCACGTTATTGGCGTAAGAAAATAGCCTTTGGTCAGAATTAAAGCGCTTATCCGATAATATATTCATCAACAGAGCGTTGACCTGAAATAAAAGGTTTTAACATTTCGACATAAACCAGTACAATTCCCTCCCCTGTGTTAACCCTTTTTTAGGTTGATTGTGTCGTTAATTCAGCCCCCTGCATCACGTAACCGGGCCGCCGCCTGGTTAGGGATGTTCGCCATTCTGATGTTGTTCATTGCGCCGGTGGTCTCGCGATCCCTGGAGCATGCGCGCGCCGGAAGTGCTGAAACGACCGTCATGGCGGACTGCGGCATGGCGATGCCGATGCATCATGAGATGCATTCGCCGCCGGCCGCGCCGGAAAAGGCCGCATCGCCGATGATGCAGCACGGCGGCGGCCACCACAACATGGCGATGATGATGGACGACAGCGCCTGCGGCTACTGCGTGCTGTTGCTGCACGCGCCGCTGCTGGACGTGAGCCACGCCCCGCTGTTCTGGTCTCAATCTCTGGCCTCGCGCCCGCCGCCGACTCATTATCTCGTTCCCCTGTTTGCCCACGTCGTTCATACCGAATTACAGCCGCGCGCGCCGCCCGTCTCTTTCCTCTGATTTAACAATACCCCATTGCCGTTTCTGTATTGCCGTTGATCGTTTCAACATGGCGGAATTAATACGCCCAATGGTTATGCATTGAGACGACATTATTAGCCCGGTTATTTCCACGTTGAGGGAATTAACCCCCGTATTTTCCGATGGTGATTTTCACCAGGCATCCCCACGCCTGAATAAATCGCCGGAGAATAATGGAAAAAAGTTAGCTTAAGGAAAGATGATGTTTAAACCCGCTTATAAAAAGCACGCCGTCACCCGCGCAATCACCACCGCCATGCCGCTGTTCCTGCTGGCCGGCCACGCGGCGCAGGCGCATCAGCACCCTGCCAACACACAGGTTAATGATGGCGACGTGATCACCGTCACCGCACCGCTCTACTCTCCGCTGACCATCGTGACGTCACCAAAAACCCCGCGTCAGCCGGTGCCCGCCAGCGACGGTTCGGACTATCTGAAAACCATCCCCGGTTTTTCGCAGATCCGCAACGGCGGCACCAACGGCGATCCGGTATTTCGCGGCATGTTCGGTTCGCGGCTGAAAATTCTCACTGACGGTTCGGAGATGCTCGGCGCCTGCCCATCGAGAATGGATGCGCCCACCTCTTACATCTCGCCGGAAAGCTTCGATCTGCTGACCATCACCAAAGGGCCGCAGACGGTGCTGTGGGGGCCGGGTTCGTCGGCGGGCACGGTGCGTTTCGAACGTGAACGTCCGCGCTTCGACAAACCGGGCATCAAGGGCAACGCCAGCGTGCTGACCGGCTCCAATGGCCGCTGGGACGAGAATATCGACGCCAGCCTCGGCGCCGAACAAGGTTACCTGCGGGTGATGGCCAACAAGTCGCGCGCCAATGATTACCAGGACGGAACGAATACGCGCGTGCCGTCGCGCTGGGACAAATGGAACGGCGATCTGGCGCTCGGCTGGACGCCGGATGCCGACACGCTGCTGGAAGTGACGATGGGGCGCGGCAACGGCGAAGCGCGCTATGCCGGCCGCAGCATGGACGGTTCGCAGTTCAAACGCGAAAGCCTGGGCATGCGGGTGGAGAAATCCAACATCGGCGAGGTGCTGGATAAGTTGGAAGCGCAGGTCTACTACAACTACGCCAACCACGTGATGGACAACGTGACCCTGCGCTCGCCGGGCAGCGGCGGCATGGGCGGCCATGGTGGGCATGGCGGCATGAACATGGGGGGCCACGGCGGGCACATGATGTCTTCCGGCATGACGATGCAGCTCGATCGCCGCACCATCGGCGGCCGCGTGATGGGCACCTGGCAGTGGCAGGACGTGAAGCTTGAAAGCGGCCTGGACACGCAGACCAATACCCACCGCAGCATGAGCCGCGGCAGCTGGGAAAAAGACGCCCAGTTCAACAGCTACGGCGCCTTCGGCGAGCTGACATGGTCCACCAGCGAGCAGGATAAGCTGATCGGCGGCGCGCGTCTCGATCGCACCCTGGTGGAGAACTTCCGCAGCGGCAGCGATGTGGAACGTTCAGACACCCTGCCGAGCGGCTTTATGCGCCTGGAGCATACGCTGGCCGAGCTGCCGCTGATGCTGTATGCCGGCGTCGGCTATACCGAGCGCTTCCCGGATTACTGGGAGCTGTTCTCGCCGAAGCTGGGTCCGAACGGCAGCAAGGATCCGTTCTCCAGCGTCAAGAGCGAGAAAACCACGCAACTCGACATCGGCGCGCAGTACAACGGCAAGCGCTTCAACGGCTGGGTCTCCGCGTATGTGGGCCGCGTCGATGATTTCATCCTGTTCAAATACGATCCGCACAATGCGCGTCTCAGCCAGGCCGATAACGTCAACGCCAACATTATGGGCGGCGAAATGGGCATGGGTTATCAACTGAGCGAGCACTGGAAAACCGACGCCAGCCTGGCCTACTCCTGGGGGAAAAACACCAGCAACGGTCGCCCGCTGCCGCAGATCCCGCCGCTGGAGGCACGCTTGGGGCTGACCTATGAGTACGGCGACTGGAGCGGCACCGGCCTATGGCGTCTGGTCAGCAGCCAACACCGCGTGGCGATCAACGAAGGCAACGTAGTAGGCAAAGACTTTGCCGAAAGCGCCGGCTTCGGCGTGCTCTCCGCCAACGCCGCCTACAAGGTGAATAAAAACGTCAAGCTGAGCGCCGGTCTGGATAATATCCTGAACAAGACCTACAGCGAGCACCTCAACCTGGCGGGCAACAGCGCCTTCGGCTATTCGGCCAACAGCGCGGTGAATGAACCGGGCCGCACCCTGTGGGCTAAGGTTAACGTCACCTTCTAAGCCGTTCACCGGGCGATGGGCAACCGTCGCCCGGTTACGCGATATGCGATCCGGTTCTTAGGATATGAGTTTTAAGTTTTTCCCATTCGGTTTAGCGGCGATTACTATCACTCTCAACGTAATCAACGATCCGGAGGGAATATGCAAAAGCTCACTCGTTTTCTGGCCCTGCTCGGCGAGCTGATGATTGAAAAAGCCGAAGACGCCGCGCCGCAGGCTGCTCAGCCTGACGATCGCGACGACGCGCTGCCACCGCGCCTCGAGCGTGGCGTTGCGCTGGCCGACCGCTTCCTGTTCATGTAATTCCCGCGCTGTTTTTTGTCCCGCACGTTCCGGTATTTCATTACCGGACGCCTGCGTCTATCTTCTTTCGATGGTTCCAGCAGATTCCTTACGCCTGAAACCCCTGTGGAGGAGATAGCAACGCAATGAAGATCAGAACGATAACCCCGCAAGACGCTGAAGCGCTGACGCAGTTATTGAATGAGGTGATCAGAGCCGGCGGCACGACCGCGATAGAAACGCCCCTCACCCCAGCCGAGTTCAGCGAATGGTTCATCAGCGGCGACAATGCGCTGAGTTGCCAGGTCGCGGAGGTGGATGGCGTGTTGGTGGGCTTTCAGTCGCTGAGCGTTGACGATGCACTGCCGCCCGATACCGCAGATATTGCCACCTTTTCCCGCCTGTCGCCGAAGGTACGTGGCGTTGGCAGCGCGCTGTTTCCCGTCACGTTAGCGGCAGCGAAGTCGCACGGTTTCAAGCACATCAACGCCACCATCCGGGCGGATAACGTGGGCGGTCTCGCCTATTATCAAAAATGGGCTTTCGCGATTACGATCGTCTGCTGCAGGTGCCGCTCAGCGATGGCACGCCGGTCGACAGAATCAAAAAGCGCTTTTCCGTTTAATCAGCAGCCCCTGAAAGCGCATCTCGCGCCGGGGCAAGACGGTTTCGGCGTTCACATCAAGTAACCGGATGCGCACTCCCTGGCGCATCCGGGGAGTCTCGTTAATTCAGAGCGGCGAGAAATGCCCGATAGCCCTGCGCGCTGCTGTCCAACTCGTGCTGCTGAACCTGCTCTGCCGTCCCGTCCGAAGCGGCTTCCTTGCCGTAAAAGGCAAAGAACGAAGCATAGTCGGCCCGCACATAATCGGCGGTCACTTCAAACGGCCGGAAGATCTCCTCCAGCGAGTAGCGATAACGCCCTTCACGCGCGTAATCTTCTGCGCGCACGCCCGCCGTGACCGCCAGCGCCAGTTTCTTGTTCTGCATCTTATAGCCACTGCGAGAACCGTAGGCCCAGCCGTAGGTGAGCACGTCGTCCAGCCATTTTTTCAGCAGCGGCGGGCTGCTGAACCAGTAAATCGGGAATTGCAGCACGATGTTGTCATGCGCTTCAATCAACTGCTGTTCCCTGGCGACGTCGATCCGCCAGTCCGGATAGGCCTGATGCAGTTCGTGCACGGTATACAGCGCCGGATAGCGCCGCAGTTCCTCCAGCCAACGTTTGTTGACCACCGAATTCGCCATATCGGGATGTGTCACTACCACCAACGTTTTCATACTGATCTCTCCAGTCAGGTGTTTCGACGCATCTTAGGGTATGCTGACAGAATGTAAAATACGCACACTCACGACACATACTTACCCTGGAGAAAGTGTAAATGACCGCCGAATCCCACTGCAGCCCTACGGGCATCAGCCTTGAAGACACCGGTTATGGCTACACCCTGTCGGTGATCAACGGTAAATACAAAATGATTATTCTCTACTGGCTGGCGTTGTATAAGCCGGTATTGCGGTTCAACGAACTGCAGCGCTGCATCGGCACCATTTCGTACAAGACGCTCAGTTCGACGTTGAAAGAGCTGGAAAAAGACCGTCTGGTGGTGAGAAAGGAGTATCCGCAGATCCCGCCCAAGGTGGAGTACAGCCTGTCCGAGCGCGGGCGTTCGCTGATCCCGGTGATCGACATGATGTGCGACTGGGGGGAGCGGCACCGGCCGGAACAGCCGGCGCCGTGAGGGGTCAGTTGTCCGCCGCCGCTGAGGTTGCCGGAGCCGGCTCATCGTGCTCGACCAACGCGTCCGCCGGCCGGCACTGGCGCAGCGTGCGCACGCTGAAGGCCACCAGCACGCCGAGCACTGCGGCGAATGCGCCAAACGACAGCACGCTCATCAACGGGGTAAATACCCTGCCCAGCACGCCGAGCCCCAGCGCGCCGATCGAATCGCCGGTCACGTCCTGCGCGGTGCCGAGGCTGTTCACCCGCCCCAGCAGATGATCCGGCGTATTGCTCTGGATCAGCATGAACTGCAAGAGCGAGGCGATGGCATTGGCGTAGCCGTAGCACACCAGCGCCAGCAGCGCCGGCGCCAGATGGCTGAACAGCCCCAGTGACGCGATGGCGGTGAACGCGACGATAGCGGCGATCAGGATCAGCACCCCAGGGCGAGAGAAACGCCCCACCCAGCCGCTGGTCAGCGCGCCCAGCATCGCACCGAGCGGCACTGCGGAGTACATCAGGCCGATAGAGGACGCGCCGACGTGGTAAGCGTCCTGCGCCAACGCCGGGAACAGCACCCTGACGGCGCCGACGATGCTCATCAGCATCCCCAGCAGCACCACCGAGCCGACCACCTTATTGCGCCAGACAAACTGGAAGCCGCTGGCGAGCGCGCGCAGCGGGTGTTCCGGCTCCTGCTGCTGCGGCAGCAGCGTCGGCAGGCGCACCAGCGGGACCAGGGTGCCCAGCGTCCCTGCCGCCGCGACGGCGAAAGCGAGACCGACGCCGCCGAACACGATGATGATCCCCCCCAGCGCCGGCGCCAGGATCGCGCCGATGCGCACCGTCACCATGCTCAAGGCCCCCGCCGCCGCCAGGTTTTCGCGCCCGACCAGCAGCGGGATCACCGCCATCAGCGCCGTCATGCCGAGCGCGCCGAAGAACCCGTCCCAGGCAGCCAGCAGGTAGAGCGCCCACAGCGACGGGGCCGGCGCGAAGGCGTTCAGACTCAGGGCGACAAAGCCCAGCCCGCAGGTGCCGCGCGCGAACAGGATCAGCTTGCGGCGATCGTAGCGATCGGCGAGCACCCCGCCCAACATCAGGCCGATAAACATGCCTACGCCGTCCAGCGCCACCGCCACGCCCACCTGCAACGTGGAGCCGGTCATCGCCTGGATCTGAATCGGCACCCCCACCGCCAGCATGCCGAGTGAAAACACCGACAGCATGCGGGCGCAGAAAATCGCACGAAAATGCGCATTGCTTCTCAGCAAACTGAAATCAAGAAAAAAAGAAGGTCTGGCCATAGTGTCCTGCATATCATGTTTTAGTACGGGCCGTGGCGCACGCCCCGGCCCGGTTGCGTTATACCAACCCGTATTGCCGCGTCAGCAGCGAATGCAATAGCGGCCCTAGCGTCTCCAGCGAGGCCGGCGACAGAATGTCCGCGTGCTCGCAACCTTGGTGATGACAGATCAGCCGATCCAGATACGGCGCCCACACGGCGTTGATGTCCATCAATGGCGGCAGCGTCCGATCGGCGACAAACAGCGTCGCCGTGCCGTGGAAACGCTGACTGCGCGCTTGAGAAAGGAGGCGCACCGCGTCACGATAGTTGGCGACGATGCTGTCGAACATCGCCGCCTTCTCCGCCATCAGCGTCGGATCGCCATGATCTTCCGCCATAAACTCGGCCTGTTCCTGCGCCACCTCCTTCTGCGCCTCTTCCTCGGTGGGGCCGGTCCAGTCCTGGCCTTCCGGCGGATAGGTATCCAGCATGCCGAGGAACGCCACCTCTTCACCCTGCTGCTGCAGACGCGCGGCCATCGAATGCGCCAGCGTGCCGCCGAGCGAATAGCCCAGCAGGTAGTAAGGCCCCTGCGGCTGCAGGCGGCGCAAAGTGGCGAGATGACGATCGACCATCTGCTCAATGTCCTCGCAGGTGGCGATGACGCCGTCCGGTCTTGGCGACTGCAGACCGATGATCGGGTAACTCCCCGGCAGATACCGGCTCAGCCCCGAGTACTGCCAGGCGAAACCGGAAGCCGGATGCAGGCAGAACAGCGCCGGGCCTTGGCCCGCCCGCAGCTGCAGGCACTC
The DNA here is from genome assembly GCF_052168495.1 of Serratia sp. CY52157. NCBI lineage: Bacteria > Pseudomonadati > Pseudomonadota > Gammaproteobacteria > Enterobacterales > Yersiniaceae > Serratia > Serratia sp. CY52157. The sequence goes on from NZ_JBJNMO010000001.1 coordinate 798,801, forward strand.
GCCGACGCCACGGCTCTCGGCCGAGCCGGCGGCCTGCGCGTCATCGAGCAGGTGCGCCATTTTCTCCAGACTGCGGGCGAACATGATCTGCCCGACGCTCAGCGGCCGGGTGACGCGCCGACGCAGCTCCGCCGCCAGGCGCATCGCCAGCAGCGAGTGGCCGCCCAACGCGAAGAAGTCGTCGTCGGCATACACCGTCTCGCGCCCCAGCAGTTCGCTGAACAGCGCCGCCAGCAGGCGCTCGCTGTCGCTGTGCGGCACGCGGCCGCTCTGCGGGCTCAGCTGCGGCCGAGGCAACGCCTTGCGATCCAGCTTGCCGCTGGCGCTGAGCGGGAAGCTGTCGGTCATGACATAGCTGACCGGCATCATGTGCGCCGGCAAACGCGCCTCCAGCGCCTGATGCAGGACGGCGGTATCCAGCGTCACGCCCGGCTGGGCGATCAGCCAGGCGACCAACTGCCGCATATCGGCGCCGCCCAGCCCCGTCGCGCCCTCACCCAGTTCGATGGCGTGCACCGCCGCCTGCGCTACTCCCGGCTGCGCCAGCAGCGCCTGTTCGATTTCGCCCAGTTCGATGCGCTGGCCGCGGATCTTCAGCTGATCGTCGCTGCGCCCCAAATACTCGACGCTGCCGTCTTCCAGCCAGCGGGCGATATCGCCGGTGCGATACATGCGCGCCCCGTTGCCGGCGGGATCGGCGACAAACCGCTGCGCCGTCAATCCCGGCCGATGCAGATAGCCGTCGGCCAGCTGAATGCCGCGCAGGTAGAGATCGCCGGCGCAGCCGACGGGCACCGGCCGCAGCATGGCGTCGAGAATGCTCAGTTGGGTGTTCCAGACCGGTTTGCCGATCGGCACGCCGGCGCCGCTCACCGCCGCCAATGCCTCGCCGGACGCCGGTTGATAGGTGACATCAACCGCCGCCTCCGTCGGGCCATACAGGTTATGCAGCGGCGCGGCGACCAACGCCTGGTAGCGGGATGCCAGTTCACACGACAACGCCTCACCGCTGCAGAACACGCGTTTCAGGCTGGCGGCGGCGCGCTGCGGCGCACGTTCGTTCAGCGCCTCAACCCAGATAGCCAACATGGACGGAACGAAATGCAGCGTGGTTACGCCATAGTCGTCGATCAATGTCGTCAGCGCCTGCGGATCGCGGTGCGCCTCCGGCGGCGCCATCACCAGGCGCGCGCCGACCATCAGCGGCCAGAAGAACTCCCAGACGGAAACGTCGAAGCTGCACGGCGTTTTCTGCAATACCACGTCCTGCGCATCGAGCGAATACTCATGCTGCATCCAGAACAGACGGTTGACGATCGCCCGGTGGTTCACCACCACCCCTTTCGGCCGCCCGGTAGAGCCCGAGGTATACAGGACGTAGGCGGGATAATCGCCGTTCCCCGCCGGTGCGCGCTGCATCGGTTCGCGCCCGCTGTCGTCCAGCGCATCGAACCGCAACGTCGGCGCCAGCGCGGCAAAACGGGCATCCAAGGCGCTCTCGGTGATAATCAGCCGTGGCTTGGCGTCTGCCACCATGTAGGCCAGACGCTCATCCGGGTAACCGGTATCCAGCGGCAGCCAGGCGGCGCCGGTTTGCACAATCGCCGTCAGCGCCAGGCTGAGGCGCACGGAACGCGGCAACGCCACCGCGACGATATCGCCCGGCTGAATGCCCGCCGCCGTCAGCCGTTCGGCCAACAGCGCGGCCTGGCGCTGCATGTCACGGTAGCTGAGGGTGTGCCCGGCATCCAGCAACGCGATGCGTTCCGGCGTGCGCCGAGCTTGATCGGCGATCGCCTGATGCAAGGTGGTGTCCGCTACCGCCTGTGCGGTGCGGTTGACCGCCGCGATCAACGCCTGTTCCTGCGGGGTTTGCAATTGCCAGCGCGGCAACGGCAGATCCGGTTGCGCAATCCATTGTTGCAGCAGCGCCATCAGCCGCGCGGCGAAGCGTTCAGGCTGCGGCACCGAGTCACGGTACTCCATCAGCAGACGCAGACGCTCGCCCGGCAGCACCAGCAACGTCAGCGGATAGTGGGTATAGCCTTTGTTGCGGATGGCGTCGCAGCGCAGGGAACCTGTGCCGCCGAGCAAGGCGTCGTTGTCCGGGTAGTTCTCCACCACCAACAGCGTATCGAACAGCGTGCCCGCGCCGGCCAGGTGCTGGATCTCACCCAATCCCAAATCGTCGTGCTCCAGCAGTTCAATCTGCCGGTGTTGCAGAGCGGTCAGCTGTTCCGTCAACGGCCGGCCGTTTTCCAGCCGTACGCGTACCGGCAGCGTGTTGCTGAACAGGCCAACGTGCTCTTCCACGCCGTCGATCTGGCCAAACCGCCCGGAAACCGGCGAGCCGAACACCACGTCCTGATGGCCGCAACAGCCGGCCAGCTGCAGCGCCCAGATGCCCTGCATCACGGTATTGAGCGTCAGCCCGCGTTCGCGGCACAGGGTCAGCAAACGCTGTTCCTCCGCCGGCGGCAGCGTCATTTCCAGCTCAAACACGCGGTCGTCCTGCGTCTCGCCAAACAGCAGCGTTGGCCGTACGTCCTGCAGCGTCTCGCGCCAGATGCGGCGCGAGGCGTCGGCATCCCGCGCGGCCAGGCGGCGCACGATATCGGCATAGTTCGAACGCAGCGGCGGCAACGCCGTTATCCCTTCACGCAATGCGAGCATCAGATCGTTGAGCACCACCGGCGTCGACCAGCCATCGACGATCAGGTGGTGGGCATTGAGGAACAGCGTGCAGCGTTCGCTCTCGCCGTGTTTGACCCACAGCGCATGCAGCATCGCGCCCGGCTGATTAAACAGATCGCGCCGCAGTTCTTCCTGCTCCAGCTCATTCAGCGCCTGCATTTCTTGTTCGGCGGACAGCGGCGGCAGCCTGTGGCTGTCCAGCGGCCAATGGCTTTCCTGCGGTATCAGCTGCAGCGGTTCGCCCTCGCGGTTGAACCGGGCGGCCAGCTGCGGATGGCGGCGGATCACCGCATCCAGCGCCTGCTGGAGCCGTGGCGCGTCCAGTTCGCCGCAGAGGCTCAGGCGCGTCAGCGAGTTATAACTGCCGCCCTGCTGCGCCGTCTGGGCATGGAACAGCAAGCCGTGCTGCAAGGGCAACAGCGGCAGCGCATCGGCCAACGGCCCATACTCCCGCTCCCAGGCGCGCAGCGTTTCATCGTCGACGTTCGGTTGGGCGATCTCGGCCGCCGTCAACGTTGCCGCTGCGCGTTCGGGATGCCGTTCGGCAAACTCGCACAGCGCACGCACGGCCTGCTCGATGCCCCTATGCAACGCCTCGATGTCGCTCGCGCTGAAAATCCCCTCCAGCCAGCTCCAGTTGATCGCCAGACACGCGCCGTCGCGCCGCTCTTCGACAAAGATGTTCACTTCCAGCCCGTAACACAGCGCCTGCTGCGTATCCTGCGCTACGGCGAAGGCGTCTCGGAAACGGGTCCGGCTGCGCTGCGGCGTCCAGTGTCCCTCATCCTGGCCGAAGCGCCCGAGGTAGTTGAACAAAATCTCCGGCGCATTGCGCTGCGCCAGCGCGGCCAGTTCGTCACGCTGCGGATGCAAATAGCGCAGTTGACCATAGCCGATGCCGCGATCGGCCACCGCACGTGTCACCCGTTTCACCGCGCGCACGGCCTCGTGGTGTTCGGCGTCATGCAGTTCGATGCACAGCGGGTACTCCGCCGTCAGCCAGCCGACGGTGCGCGCCAGATCGAGGCTATCGTCCAGTTCGGCGCGGCCGTGCGACTCCAGCGAAAAGCGCAGCGAAGCGGCCTGGAAATGACGCCGGCAGGCCAGCGCCAGCGCGCACAGCATGATCTCTTCGACCTGAGCGCGGTATCCCTGCGGCAAGGCGCCCAGCAGCGCGGCGGTCAGCCGGCTGTCGAGCAGCGTGCGCCGTTCGCTCACCGAAGCGAGACGATCGGTCTGCGGATCCAGCGCGCGTCGCCCCAAGCGCGGCACGCCGTCCGCCAGCATCTGCCGCCAGAACGGCAGCTCGGTTTCCCGGCGTTCGGCGTCGGCCCGTAAACGCGCGGACCACTCATAGAGCGAGGTTTCCTCCGGCGGCAGCGCGATCGGCTGCCCCTGCATGGCGCTGTCGGCCGCTTGCCGCAGTTCGTCGAGCAGGATGCGCCAGGAAACGCCGTCAACCACCAGGTGGTGGATCGCCAGCACCAGCCCGAGGCTCTGCCCGTCACGCTGCAACAAGATGGCCTGCATCATGTTGCCCTCGGCCGGATTGAGGCGCGCCAGCGCGGCATCAAACGCCTGTTCCGCTACGGTTTCCAGATCGTCGGATACGGGATGACGCTGCATCAATTCACCGGCGGCGGCGGTTTCAACCACCAACTGGCCGTCGCGGATCCGCGCGCCCAGCGCCGGGTGTGCCGTACGCAGCTGTTCCAACGCATAACGCAGCTGTGCCGGTTGCAATTCGGCAGGCACGCGCAGGAAAACGCCGTGCGCGAAGCGACGATGCATGTCGCCCGTCTCGGCAAACCAGTGCAGGATCGGCAGCCCGTCGATCGGCCCTTGCTGCACGCTGCGCGCGGCCTGAGATCCAACGGCCAGCGGATGCATCGCCTGCGCCATGCGCGCGGGGGTGTGCAGCGCGAAGATCTCACGCGGCCGCAGCAGATACCCGTTGCGCCGCAGGGCGGTGCCCAGCCCCATCGCCGAGATGCTGTCGCCGCCGAGCGCGAAGAAATCGTCGTCGGCGCCGACGCGCTCCATCCCCAACAGCTGGGCCATGGCGCGGCAAATCAGCCTTTCCTGCTCGGTGGCCGGCTCGCGCAGGCTTTGCGCCAGCGTCTCCTGCGGTTTGGGCAGCGCCTGACGGTCAATCTTGCCGTTAACGTTAAGCGGCAGCTCCGGCATCACCACCAGGATCGCCGGCACCATGTAATCCGGCAGACGCTGCGCCAACTGCCCCAGCAGCTCGCTCTGCAGCGCGGGTGAGACGCGCCGCGCGTCATCCTGCACTGAGCAGTAACCGATCAGGCGATAGGTGGCGCCGATCCGCTCGGCGATCACCACCGCCCGCCCCACGTCCGGCAAGGCAGCCAGCGCGCTCTCCACTTCACCCAGCTCGACGCGGAAGCCGCGCACCTTGATTTGGTGATCGGTACGGCCAATGAACACCAGCTGGCCGTCCGCGCTCCAACGCATCAGATCGCCGCTGCGGTACATCACCTCGCCGTCGGCGAACGGATTGGCGACAAAGCGCGCTGCCGTCAGATCCGGGCGGCGCAGGTAACCGCGCGCGATGCCCTTGCCTGAAATGTACAGTTCCCCCGCCGCGCCGATCGGCACCGGCTGCAGGCGACTGTCGAGCAGCCAGACTTCGGTATTGGCCAGGGGGCGCCCGATCACCGGCTGGTCTGCGGCCGTGACCGGCGCGCCGAGGGTATCGACGGTGTATTCGGACGGGCCGTAATAGTTATGGATCTCGACTTCCGGATGCTGCCGCATCAGGTTCCACAGCGTCGGCGTCGCCGCCTCGCCGCCGATCATCACAAACGCCGGCAGTGGGAACTGTCCCTTCAGCAGGCCGCAATCCACCAACTGCGAGAGGAACGACGGCGTGATGTCCAGCAGATCGATCGGGGTCTGTTGGGTCTGTTCGAGCAGCGCCCAGGGGTCGCGGCGCAGCTCTTCATCGAAGATAACCAGTTCGCTGCCCATCATCATGCAGAACAGCGGCTCCCAGGAGGAGTCGAAAGAGAACGAAGCGGTATGCCCGGCGCGCAGACGCCGCCCGCGGCGAGCCTGGAATTTTTCGATCGCCGGGCCGAACAGCGAGGCCTGATGTGACAAGAACAGGTTCAGCAGCCCGCGGTGCGTGGACATCACGCCTTTGGGTTTGCCGGTCGAACCGGAGGTGTAAATCATGTAGGCCAGATGCGCCTCGTTCAGCGGCACGCGCCGCTCTTCGTCCGATATCGGCGCGGCCTCGGCGGCCGCACAGCGCGCCCGGCATTGCGCCTCATCGAGGCACATGATCTGCGGCAGATCCGGCATGTTGGCCCGCGTGTCGCTGTGGGTCAGCAGCATCACCGGCCGCGCGTCGTCGCACATCAGCGCCAGACGTTCACGCGGATAATCCAGATCGAGCGGCATATAGGCCGCGCCGCTGGCCAACACGCCAAACAGCGCGACCAGCGTGTCCACCGAGCGCGGAATGCCGATGGCGACCACGTCTTCGGCGCCGATGCCGCTTTCGATCAGCACGCGCCCCAGTTGCATCACCCGTTCACTGAGTTGACGGTAGCTGAGGCGCACATCGCCGCAGGTCACCGCCAACGCCTCGGGCTGTCGCTCAACCTGACGCTGGAAAGCGTCCATGATCGACACCATGCCCGCCGGCGGCGTCAGCTCAGCGCCGCGCCCCCAGGCCGCGAGTTGGCGCAGCTCCCCTTCGCTGACCAGCGCCAGTTGACCGTTCGGCTGATGCGGCCGCCGCGCCAGTTGCTGCAACCAATGGCCAATGCGCTCCGCATGGCCTTGCAAGGTGCGCGGCGCGTATTTGGCAGGGTTGGCCACCAACGACAGCGTCAGCACGCCGCTTCGAAAACCGATCTCAAACTCGAGGTCGTCGACCGGCCCCATCGCCAGCGTATGGGTAACGGCCGCTTGACCGTCGAAGGACAAGTCGCTGTGGTAAACCTTGACGTTGACCACCGGGCCGTACAGCTCCTGATGGCCGCCGATCAGGCCGAGATCGCGTTTGATCTGCTCCGCCTCATAGCGTTGATGGCGCCGCACCTGTTTGATTTGCGCCGCGGTGGCCTGGCAGACGTCCGCCAGCGACATCTCCGGCGTCACGTTCAGCAGCAGCGGCAGCACGTTAACCACCGGGCCGATCGCCGCCAGCGCCTGCGAACCCATGCGGCGCATGAAAGGAAAACCGATGGAGAGCCGGGTTTCGCCGCTCATGCGCGCCAGATACATCGCCAGCGCCGCCGTGACGATATCGGCCGGTTGCAACGACTGCAGCGCCGCATCGCGCAGCGCTTCGTCAAACAGCGACTCCGGCAGCACCAGCGCCTGTTTGAGCGGCCGAGCGCCCGGTTCGACCTCGCGGTTTTCCGTCGCCAATGACAGCGGCGACGGCAGATCGCGCAGATGCTGCCGCCAGAATTCGGCCGCCCGCTGGCGTGCGGCCGACGTTTGCCATTGCTGAAACTCTTCCACCACCTTGCCGAACGGGGTAAACGGCGAGGCCGCCGGCGACAGCCCGTGGCGCAGCGCGCGGTAGATATCGGCGATCCGGCGGGTGATGGCCTCGAAGCTGAAGCCGTCCAGGGTCAGATGATGAAAGCGCTGGTACCAGAACCAGCGATCGGCGCTGATGCGGATCACCGCATGGCGATAGAGCGGGCGCTCGCCGTCCGCGGGCAGATCCTGCGCCAGATCGTCGTGCATCAGCGCCAGCGCCGCCTGCTCGGCGTCTGGCCGCGCGCTGAAGTCAAACCACTCCGGCGCCAGCACCCGCGCGGGATCCGCGTTCAGCGGTAAACGTTGCACCGGCTGGCCGTCCTGCGCCTCAAAGAAGCGCGCCTGAACCGTATCCGCCTCTGCCAGCCCCTGGCGAATCGCGCGCTCCAGCGCCGAACGATCGATATCGCCGTGCAGTTCGGTGTAGTGCGCCACGGCAAAGCTGTTGCGCCGCAGCGCGATTTGGTCGGCAATCCAGATCCCCGGTTGCGCCGCAACCAGCGGATAATCCCGATACTCGACCTGAGTATCCGGCAAAGAAAGCGTTTCTGACATGGTGTCTGTCCTTTTCCTCAAACGGAATGTAGCGATGTGGCTGTGCGGCGATTAACGCGGCGCATCCGCCGCTTTCAACGACGCCGGCCGCATGTCCTGCCAGTGCGCTTCGATATAGTCGATACATTCACCGCGCGACGCCGGCCCCATCAACACGCGCCATCCCGGCGGCGTATCGGCAAACTGCGGCCACAGCGAGTACTGCTGTTGCGCGTTGACCAACACGGAGAAACGGAGACTTTCGTCATCGAACGGGTTTTGTTGTTCCTGAGTCATTTGCCTTACCTGTCTGTCAAAATGTGGAATTACTTCATTGCGGAAAGCAGCCGGCGCACGCCGTCCACCAGACCGCCGCGCCAACAGAGCGCGTCATGTCCGCCGGAATACACGCGGTAGTCGGCACGATGCCCGGCCGCCGTCAGCGCCTGGTGCATCTGGCGATTGACGAATTCGATGTCCGCCTCCCGATCGCCGGCTTGCTGAATCACGGTGAGCGTCGGCGCGGTCGCGCCGCGCTGCCGAACCTGGCGTATCAACCAGCCTTCCTCCAACTCATGGCGTTTTTCGAACTGGGTAACGAATTGCACCGTGGGCCACCAGAAGGAGCCGGACTGGCTCAGCACATGGCCGAAGCGCTCGGGCCAGTGCAGGCCGGCGTATAACGCCGCCAGTCCGCCGTAGCTCTGGCCGGCGACCACGGTGCGCGCCCCCTCTTCGCTGAACGGTTCGCGCCGCTGCGCCTGCGGCAGCAGTTCGTCGATCACCGCCTGCCAAAAGGCGGCGTTGCAAGGCAGCTCGTTTTCCCGGTGTTCGCCATCGATCGCATCGATCAGCAGCCAGCACGCGGGCGGCAGATGCCCTTTTGCGGTCTCGTTCTCAATCACCGGCAGCAATGCGTGCCTTTCGATCCAGTTCTGGCCGTCGAGCAGCAGCACCAGCGGGCGGTTGGCGTTGTCCGCCGCCTCGCCGCCGGCATACAGCCACACGCGCCGCCGGGTGCCCAGCCGTTCGCTGTGCCAGTGAAAAAGCTGTAGCCGCGCTTCATCCAACGGCCGATCGGCGGCCTGCCAAGCGCTTTGGTCGTCCGCGTCCGGCCCCTGAGCCAGGGAAACGGCGCGCGGGCGATAAGCCGGCCCCAGCGAGGTGCGATTCAGCGGATCGGCGATCGCCAACGGAAACAGCGATACCCACCAGGCGCGCTGCTGGCGATCGCGCAACGTTTCGTCGTCGCTGAAGACGGGAGGAAGATCCCGCGCCGTAATCGGGATCAGGCTGTAACTGCCGCGCCAGCGGCGATCGACAACGGCCGCGCCGTACCAAACGTCGGTGCCGGGGAGCCTTTTCAGGCTGCTGGGGGTCGTGCTGTGATGGTCGGTAATGCCGTTGATATCGGCATAGACCCGGCATATCGGCGAGTGCCGCTCGTCGCCGGCAGGATCGCGCCATAGCCAGGTCATTCTGACGTGCTGTTCATCGTGCGCGTCGACGACAGGCGTGCCATGAGCGGCAACCTTCTGCCACCATGCGGGTTGCCCCGCCGCCGCCTCACGCAGCCAGTGCGCCGCCAATCCCTCATGGCCGTGTTCTGGCCTCTTTTCCGGCAAAAACTCCATAGCGCCCCTTACATAACGTGCGTGACTTTTACAAAACCTGACAATCGTATTGATACTCATTATCATTTTCAATACTATTTGTCGGATTTTTGCCGTCGTGCAAACGCGACGTCTCCGCGTCGACGAGGGAAAGCGTATTCATCGGCATTGCGGGGTTTATCAGGGTGGCATTACACACAAAAGTAGGCATGCAGGAGAGATAATGAATATTAGAAACAAAGGGATAGAAAACGATAGCGCAGAGGCGATGTCCGCCAACCGGCTGTTGCTGGGGGCGACGCTGGCGCTACTGCCCTTCGCGCAAAACGCTTTTGCCGCGGCGGACGAGACGATGGTGGTGACTGCCGACGCGCAGAGCAGCGTGACCGCGCCCGTCAAAGGGATCGTCGCCAAAGAGAGCGCCGCCGGCACCAAAACCGCCGCCCCGCTGAGCAAAACCCCGCAGTCCATCTCGGTGGTGACGCGCGAGCAAATGAACGACCAGGAACCGGCGTCGGTCGCCGACGCCTTGAACTACACCAGCGGGGTGATCACCACCTATCGCGGCAATTCCAATCGCAATGACGAAGTGATCAGCCGCGGCTTCCGCTACGCGCCCAAGCTGCTCGACGGCCTGCACTTTGGCCTCTCGAGCCAAAACGGCGGCGCCGGGCAGATCGATCCCTGGTTGCTGGAGCGTGTGGAAATGGTGCACGGCCCGGCCGGCGTGCTTTACGGCCAGGTCAGCCCCGGCGGCGTGGTGGTGATGACCAGCAAACGCCCTACTGCCCAGAGCATTCACGAAGTTAAATTCAGCACCGGCAACCGTCATCTGGCGGAAACGGCGTTCGACTTTGGCGGCAAACTCAACGACGACAACACCCTGTTCTATCGCCTGAACGGTATCGCCAGAACCGAACATGAGTTTGTCAAAGACAGCAAGCAGCAACGGGTGGCCATCGCCCCGGCCTTCACCTGGCTGCCGAACGAAGACACCAGCTTTACGCTGCTGACCAGCTACCAGAACGATCCGAAAGCCGGATCGCGCAACTTCCTGCCGCGCGCCGGCACGCTGTTCCCGACCAGCGCGGGCTATGTGCCCTATGACTTCAACATCAGCGAACCCAGCTTCAACAAGTCGCGGCGCGAGCAGGCGTCGATCGGCTACAGCCTCGAGCACAACTTCAGCGATGCGCTGTCGTTTACCCAGAACCTGCGTTTCACCCACCGTGATGAGGACTATAAATATCTGGTTTATAACGTAAACTCGAAGGTCAACGACCACACCGTCACCCGCATGGCGCAGCATGAAACGCAGATGACCAACGAGTTTGGCGTGGATAACCAGCTGAAGGGCCTGTTCGACACCGGCGAGGTGAAACACACGGTGCTGGGCGGATTGGATTACCGCTACAGCCATATCGATTCGAAGATGTATCGCGATCGCGGCAACGATTACCCGATCGACTGGGCCAACCCGGTTCGCCCCAGCATCGATGGCAGCACGCTGGCGCTGGCTTCCAGCGATTTGAAGACGCTGAATCAGGTCGGGGTGTATCTGCAGGACCAGCTGGCGTGGAATAACTGGAACCTGCTGCTGTCCGGCCGTCAGGACTGGTCGCAGGTCAACACCCGCGATCGCACCAGCGGCGGCAAAGAGCAGACCTACAACGATGCCCAGTTCACCGGCCGTGCGGGCCTGCTCTACGCCTTCGACAACGGCATTTCGCCGTACGTCAGCTACAGCACCTCGTTCGATCCTAACCTGTACCCGAGCGCGCCGGGCGCCGACCCGCTCAAGCCGACCACCGGCAAACAAACCGAGGTGGGCGTAAAGTACCAGATCCCGGGCGGCAACACCCTGCTGACCCTCTCCTGGTTCGACATCACCCAGCGCAATGTGGCGTCTTACAACCGTCTCACCTCCGCCTACGAGCAGATCGGTGAGGTGAAATCCAAAGGGATTGAGGCGGAAGTGCACGCTCAGCCGACGCCGGAGATCAAGCTGATCGCTGCCTACACCTACACCGACGTGGTGACCAAAGACTCTAACGCGGCGGACGAAATCGGCCACAGCCCGGCGGGCATTCCACGCCACGCGGCGTCCGCCTGGGGCAGCTACAGCTTCCTGAGCGGCGCGTTCAACGGCCTGACCGTCGGCAGCGGCGTGCGTTACATCGGCGATGCGCCGGCCGACGCCACCGGCCAGTACGACGTGCCGCACTACACGCTGTACGATGCCATGGTGAAATATGATCTCGGCCAGGCCTCGCCGGCGCTGCGCGGTGCGGCGCTGCAGCTCAACGTGCAGAACCTGACGGACAAGAAATACGTTTCATCCTGCAGCGGCGAGTACGCCTGCTTCTACGGCAGCGGCCGCAGCGTCATCGCTTCGGTGAACTACCGCTGGTAACGAAAAGGGGCGGCCAGCGCCGTAATGCGTGTCAGTTAGCGTTTTTCTGAAGGTATTGGTGACGTATTTCGGTCGATAAATGTGAGATGCACCATGAAACTCATGCGCCTCGACCGAGCAAGGGACCGTAGGCGCGGTCCCTTGCAACCCGCGTCTTTGCCCTATCAGACGGTTGGCTTTGCCAACTGCCCTCTCTCCGCCATACCGCATTGAGGCCGGCTGCGACAGGCGTCCCTGCCTGTCTCACCTGAAACCGCCGTCCATGGCGGTTTCGCCTAATGCGCTATGCCTACGTTCGGCGTCTTCAAGGGCGCCCAACACCGCGCTCATCTCCAACTTCTCTACCACAACCTCATAAGCGACAGATTTCCCGGTAGCTGCCAGCTCATGTGTTGACCTTGGGCGCGCATCACCGGCTGCCGAGCAAGACGGCGTTGTCAGGGGCAACCGGCCAGGGAAGGCCGGTTGAGGCGAGACTAACAGGGACGTTTGTCGCAGCCGACCCGCCCGACAATGCAGACGCGACGAGGGTATCCGCATAGCGGACAGACGGTGTTAAGCGAAGGCGCGGGTGGAGGGGCCGCGCCTTCGGCCCCTCCAATTGCCGTTCATTGTGGTAACAGAGAAATTCGGGGTATTTACGGCAATTTTTCCTGCACGGCGCTGACAGAGACCGGATAAAAAATGCCAGTCAGGTTTACGGCCATCGCCGCCCCTTTCTTCCACCTTTCCCGCCGCGTTTACTCTTGCTTCAATTCCCGCAGATGCTTGTACACCGTAGCGCGCCCCATCGACAACACGTTGGCGATATAGTCCGCCGCGCTTTTGGCCTTGAACGCCCCCTGATGATAGAGATCGCTGACCAGCCGCCGTTTCTGTTCGCGGCTCAGCGCGCCGAGCGCAGCGTTCTCGCGCCGCAGCCAGTCATGCAGGAAGGTATTGATCTTCTCTTGCCAGTCGTCTTTGAACAGCTGTTGCGGCTGCGGCTGCAATCGCGTGACCGACAGGAACATATCCAGCGCGTTGCGGGCGTCCTCGAACATCGCGGTGCTCAGGTTGATGCACAGCAGATAGCTGGGGTTACCCTGCTCGTCGCGCGCGGCGATGCTCACCGAGCGCATCTTTTTGCCGTCCCAGTTCAGCTTTTCGTAGGGGCCGGTCACGTTGGCGCCGCCATCAAACGTGAAATCTTCCAGCCCCGCGTCGTCGCCCGGTTTGCGCTTCGACAGGTTGTTCGCCAGGTAGGCTATCTTGTTGGCGGCCAAATCGTGGATCACCACTTCCGCATTCGGGAAAAACAGGGCCGCGATGCCGTCGGCGACCGACCGCAACAGTTCAAGTTGAGAAGAAGAATTCGCCACGCTGGGGTGTCTCCGTATAGCCCGGTTTGGTTTGTTGTTCAGCCGCTTAGCATACCGCAGTTGCCGCCGCTTGCCGAGCGGATGGCGTTGGTTCCCCCCTCACTACCGGCTGCGCCGCAAGTGACCTTTTATCCCGACGGGGGGGCATGATTTGCCATTGCCGGTCGCCGGCGAAATAACGCCCGCCCCTTCAAAGAGAAAACGGAAATAGGTTAACCACGCCGTTCACATACCGTTTTTTTATTTAAAAACCGCCCCTTTGCCAATGACATTAATAACCGCACCATCGTTATTGAATTATTGCCTCAGGCCGTTGGTAAGTTGATTAGCAAACTCCCTTATGCAAGAAAAATCTCATACAAATCATCATGTTTTGCATAAAGCAAAGCGCCGATTCAGATTATTCCTAATTATTTATTTCAGACATCAGGAATAAATTTAACCTGCAGTACTGCAATAAGGATGCAGCTTAATTTGAGTTGTATAAGCAATTTAATTTAAAGGACTTTTATTATGAATTATGAATCCAAGGCGGTCTGTTCCGCCAACAGCTACATTATTGAAATTTCAAGTTTTAAACTGCCGGCCTCACTCAGCCCTGAAGCGTTTGCCGTATTGGACAAACGCGTTGAAGAGGAATTTATCTCGAACCAAAACGGGTTTATTTCGCGTGACTCGGGCATCAGCGTAGACAATGAGCCTCGCTGGGTGAACATTGTAAAATGGGAGACGCTGTTGGATGCGGATGAAAACATCTACCAATTTACGCAAGCTTCCGCGCCGGCGTCCGTCAAAGAATATCTGGCGAGTATCGGCGCTGAACCGGTGGAATTACAACGCTATCAGCATACCGGCGCCTAATGCGTATCGGATGACCACGCCACCGCGGCGCGGTCTTCTTTAAACGAAACGCTGATTCGCCAAACCAGAACGGGTGGCCGGCCGCTCGCGGTCACCCGTCCGTTTCAGGTGAACACGCTTTTCAGCCCACTCTCTGCCGCAATACAGTAAAACAACCCCGAATCACGCTTCTCGCTGCCCAGGCAAAACGCGGCGGCAGACGGCGTTTTAACAGGATTTTAACGCTGCCGAGGGGAAACGCCATTGTCAACATAGCAGTTAAATAAAATGAAACTTTTTGATCACATTCAAGCTTCTGAAAAATAGATATAAAGGGTTTTTATGCGTTTTATATGCATAAAGTATGCATGTGCCCGCTAACGCCCGGCGAAAAGTAATTAACTATTCATTTACCGCCCTGCAGGCGGCGAAAAACCGTCCGCTGGCCCGATGAGCGGGGGGCTAACAACCGGCATAATTAGTGGTAAATTTAGCGGCGCAAAGTGTTATGCGCTTGCTAATCCACGGTTAAACGAAATAAATACCTCTAAAATATAAAGGTTGGTTATGGAAAAGCTATCCTACGCTTCAGACAGCAGCACCACCGCTTGGGCTACATATCTGCAACAAATCGATCGCGTCGCCCCTTACCTCGGCGACCTCTCACGCTGGGTTGATACGCTGCGTCACCCTAAACGCGCTTTGATTGTCGATATCCCGCTGCAGATGGACGATGGCACCATCCGTCACTTCGAAGGCTTCCGCGTACAGCACAACCTGTCGCGCGGGCCGGGTAAAGGCGGTATCCGCTTCCACCCTGACGTCGATCTGAACGAAGTGATGGCCCTGTCCGCCTGGATGACCATCAAGTGCGCCGCGGTCAACCTGCCGTACGGCGGCGCCAAGGGCGGCATCCGCGTCGATCCGTTCAAACTGTCTGAAGGTGAACTGGAGCGACTGACCCGCCGCTACACCAGCGAAATCGGCTTCATCATCGGGCCACAGAAAGACATTCCTGCGCCGGACGTCGGCACCAACGCCAAAGTGATGGCCTGGATGATGGATACCTACTCCATGAACCACGGCACCACCATCACCGGCGTGGTAACCGGTAAGCCAATCCACCTCGGCGGCTCCCTGGGCCGTGAGAAAGCGACTGGCCGCGGCGTGTTCGTCACCGGCAGCGAAGTGGCCAAGCGTCTGGGCGTGCAGATCGAAGGCGCCAAAGTGGCGGTGCAAGGCTTCGGTAACGTGGGCAGCGAAGCGGCTCGCCTGTTCGTCGGCGTCGGCGCTCGCGTCGTCACCATCCAGGACCACTCTGCAACCCTGTTCAACGCCAACGGCATCGATCTGGCCGCGCTGACCGAATACCAGGCCAAGCACAAGCAGATCGCCGGTTTCCCAGGCGCCAGCGAGATCGAAAGCGAAGCGTTCTGGTCGGTTGACATGGACATCCTGATCCCTGCGGCGCTGGAAGGCCAGATCACCCGTCAGCGCGCCGAAATCCTCAGCGCCAAGCTGGTGCTGGAAGGGGCTAACGGCCCAACCTTCCCAGAAGCGGACGACATTCTGCGTTCCCGTAACATCACCGTGGTTCCGGACGTTATCTGTAACGCCGGCGGCGTAACGGTCAGTTACTTCGAGTGGGTGCAGGACATGGCGAGCTACTTCTGGAGCGAGTCCGAGATCAACGAGCGTATGGACAAGATCATGACCGACGCGATGGTCCACGTCTGGAACAAGGCCGCAGAGAAAGAGTGCAGCCTGCGCACCGCCGCTTATATCGTGGCTTGCGAGCGCATCCTGACCGCACGTAAAGAGCGTGGCATCTACCCAGGTTGATGCCCGTTTCCCGGCCTGCCCCGGCAGGCCGGATTTTCCTCAGCGCAAACAGCGTTTCAACACCTTACCGGTACTGGTCATCGGCAAGCGTTCGACAAACTCGACGATACGCGGATACTTGAACGCCGCCAGCCTCTCCCGGCTCCAGGCGATCAGCGCCTCTTCCTCGATCGGCTCCTCCGTCTCTTTCAACACCACCACCGCTTTGATCTCTTCACCCAGCGAAGGATGCTCGACACCGATCACCGCCACCAACGACACCGCCGGATGGCGAATCAGCGCCTCTTCAATCTCGCGCGGATAGACGTTGAACCCGCCGCGAATGATCATGTCCTTGGCCCGATCGACGATGAAATAGAAGCCGTCGGCATCGCGGCGCGCCAGATCGCCGGTGCGGAACCAGCCGTTTTCCAGCACTTCCGCCGTCGCCTCGGGACGGTTCAGATAGCCTTTCATGATGTTGTAGCCGCGCACCGCGATCTCTCCCACCTGATCGACACCGTCGATCGGTTGTCCGGTGACGTCGAGCAAGCGAACCTCCACGCCCCAGATCGGTTGGCCGATAGAGCCGGGTTTGGTCACGCGGTGCGGATGGTTAAAGGTGGCGACCGGGCTGGTTTCCGACAGCCCATACCCTTCGAGAATGTTGACGCCGAAGCGGCGCGAGAAATCCTCCAGGATCTGCACCGGCAGGCTGGCCCCGCCGGACACCGCCATACGCAGCGTGCTGCGCAGGCGCTCGATATCCGTATGCTCATCCAGTGCATTCAACAACGCCCAATACATGGTCGGCACGCCGGCAAAAAAGGTAATGCCGTGCCGCTGCATCAGCGCGATGGCCTGCGCGGCGTCGAAGCGTTCGACCAGCACCAGGGTGGCGGCGGCGGAAAATCCGGCATTCATCTGCACCGTCGAACCAAACGTGTGGAACAGCGGCAACGTCACCAGATGGCGATCGGGATCCGTTTCCGAGCCGTCGAACAGCCGCACCGATCCCAGCGCGTTAAGCACCAGGTTGGCGTGGGTCAACTCCGCCCCTTTGGCCCGGCCGGTGGTGCCGCTGGTATACAGCACCACCGCCGTGTCGCTTTCGAGCGTCGCGGCCGAAGCGAACTCGGTGGCCTGTTCGGCTATCGCCGTGCTGAAACGTTCGCCTTCGAGCGGCAGCCGATCGCCGATGATAAACACCTCACGGCATTGCTCCGCCTTCGCCGCCGCCCGCAGCGCCTCTTCCCCCAACGGCAGGCCGCTGCTGCCTTCGAAGCAAAACAACGCCACCGCCGCCGAGTCCGCCAGGTAATAGTCGAACTCTGCGCTCTTAAGCAGAATATTGAGCGGCACCACCACCGCGCCGCTTTTGAGAATGCCGTAATAGATAGCCGGAAACTCCGGCCGATTGGGGCAGGCCAGCGCCACTCGCTCACCGGGCTGCACGCCGCGCGCGACCAGTAAATTCGCCACCCGGTTGGCCATTTCATTCAGCGCCCGATAGCTGAGCGGTATATCGTCCTGTATCACCGCCGGCCGTTCCGGCCAGGTGCGCGCACTTTCTTCAAGCAAGGTAGCCAGATTCAGCATCGGGGATCCTCCCTGGGTTGAGCGGCGAGAAAGCGCCGCAGTATCACGAGTATAGATAGGCGCTTTGCGGTTCGCATTCCCAGGGGCGCTGGGCTATACCTTAGGCATTCCCCCTCCTGCAGGAGTTGTGATCATGAGCAAGAAAAAAATCCTGATGCTGGTCGGCGACTACGCCGAAGATTACGAAACCATGGTGCCGTTTCAGGCATTGCAAATGCTTGGCCATTGGGTGGACGCCGTGTGCCCCGACAAAGCCGTCGGCGACTACATCCAGACCGCGATCCACGACTTTGACGGCGCGCAGACCTACAGCGAGAAACCCGGTCATCGTTTCACCCTGAACGCCGACTTTGCCGCCGCCAAAGAAGAACACTATGACGCGCTGTTGATCCCCGGCGGTCGGGCGCCCGAATACCTGCGCCTGAATCCCGACGTGATCGCGCTGGTGCAGGCGTTCGACGCCGCCAAAAAACCGATCGCCGCCGTTTGCCACGGCCCGCAGCTGCTGGCGGCGGCCGGGGTGTTGAAGGGCCGCACCTGCAGCGCCTACCCGGCTTGCGCCCCGGAGGTGCGGCTCGGCGGCGGCCACTATGCGGAGATCGGCATCGATCAGGCGCACGTCGACGGCAACCTGGTCACCGCCCCGGCCTGGCCGGCGCATCCGCAGTGGCTGGCGAAATTCGCCGAGCTGCTGGAGCAGTAACCTGGCGCTAGCGCAATTGCTCGATAAGAAAATGGATGTCGTACAGCCAGCGTTTGGCGCGCGCCGAGCGCACCAGCATCGATACGCACAGCGGCCGGGTGTGTTCTTTACAGGCGGAGGGGGAAAACCAGCGCCCGGTATTGCTCGGCGGCTGGAAATACAGCTCGTGGTTGTAGTTGCTGCTGTCGACGCCGAAGGTATCGAAGTAGCGGCGCATCAGCGTGTTGGAGTCGCTGAACGACAGGTTGAGCGCGGTGTTAATCTCGGTTTCCGGGGTGATGACCGCCCCCTTCTTCTGCCGCCCTGGTGTGTTGAATGCGGCGATAAGCGCGATGACCTGTTGCTGAATGTCTTCTGCCATGACGACCTCGAGCCGATATGAAGAAAAGGTGAATGCAATTATCTGTCTGACTCTGCCCGCCGCGGCGAGTTCGGGCCGCCGCGCGGGTTTTCCGTTTCTTTACACTTTCCATAAGTAAACCGCGCGCCGCCCAATTCGCGGCGCGCGCGGTCGACGGTTAGCGGCTGAGCGCCGCCTTATCGGCGATGACGCCGTCCCCCTGCCGCTCGGCGGCAACCCCGCCGCCCAACACTTTATACAGGGTCGCCTGATTGTCGTACGCGGTCTGCTGTGCGGCGATCAGCGACTGCTGCGCCGTATACAGCGTGCGGTGCGCGTCCAGCAGCGTCAGGTAGCTGTCCACGCCCTGGCGGTAACGCAGTTCGGCCAGGCGATAATATTGCTGCGCCGCCGCCACATAGCCGGTTTGCGCCGCCAACTGTTCCTGCAGCGTGGCTTTGCGCGCCAGCGCGTCGGCGGTTTCCTGAAATGCCGTCTGCACCGCTTTCTCATAGGTGGCGACATACAGGTCTTTCTGCGCCTGGGTGTAGTGGAGCTGAGCCGTGTTATAGCCGCCGCTGAAGATCGGCAGGCTGATGCTCGGGGCGAACGACCAGACGCCGGCGCCGTGGCTGAACAGCGCCGAGAGTTCACCGCTGCCCACGCCGCCGCTGGCGGTCAGGCTGATCGACGGGAAGAACGCCGCACGCGCCGAGCCGATGTTGGCGTTGGCGGATTTCAGATTATGCTCGGCCTGCAGCACATCCGGCCGCGTCAGCAGCACCTGCGAAGACACCCCGGCCGGCAGATTGCGCATGATTTCGCCGAGCGCATCGATACCGTCGGGCAGCAGGTTTTCCGGCACGCTTTGCCCCACCGCCAAATCCAGCGCGTTTTTCGCCTGCGCGGCGAGGGTGGCGTAGCTGGCGGCGTCCGATCGCGCCTGTTGATAAACGGTTTCCGCCGACGCCACGTCGACCAGCGACGAAATGCCGTGCTGTTGATTGTTGCGCGTCACGTCCAGCGAACGTTTGGCGCTTTCCATCGTCTGCTGCGCCACCGCCAGATTGCTGCGCTCGGCCGCCACCGCCACCCAGTCGGTGACGATATCGGCGATCAGCGTCAGACGGGTGCTTTTCGCCGCTTCCAAGTTGGCCAGATAGGTTTCGAACGCCGCCCGCGACAGGCTGGCGTTCTTGCCGAACAGATCCAGCTCGAACGCGCTGACGCCGCCCTGCGCTTCGTAACTCTGGCTGATGGCGGTGGCATTGCCGTTGCCGGTCAGCGAACGCCCGCGGCTGCCGTCGGCGGTGGCGTTGATCGTCGGGAACAGCGCCGAGCGCTGCTCACCGTACAGGGCGCGCGCCGAAGCGATATTGGCGATCGCCTCACGCAGATCGCGGCTGCTGTTCAGCCCCATCGCCACCACCTGCCGCAGCCTGGCGTCCTGCACATAGTCGCGCCAGGCGACGTCCGGGTAGCTCAACGCCTGTTTGCCGGCGGCCTCGCCCTGCGGCAGGTTGGCGGGCACCGGCGCCGCCGGGCGCTGGTAGTGCGGATCCAGCGACAGACACCCGCTCAGCAGCAGCGGTAAAGTTAACATCATGACTCGTTGCAACACGTTATTCTCCTGCCTGCGACGGCGAGTTGGTGGGCCGACGGGTAAACATGCGGCGCACCAACACATAAAACAGCGGTACGAAAAAGATCGCCAAGGCGGTGGCGGTGATCGTGCCGCCGATAATGCCGGTGCCGATGGCGATTCGGCTGTTGGCGCCGGCGCCGCTGGATACCGCCAGCGGCAGCACCCCGGCGGTGAACGCCAGCGAGGTCATCAGGATCGGCCGCAGGCGCATGCGCGCCGCGTGGACCGCCGCGCCAATCAGCGTTTCCCCCCGCTGGTGCATCTCCTCGGCGAACTCGACGATCAAAATGGCGTTCTTCGCCGACAGCCCGATGATGGTGAGCAGCGCCACCTGGAAGTAGATGTCGTTTTCCAGCCCGCGCAGCGTGATCGCCAGCAGTGAGCCCACCACGCCCATCGGCACCACCAACATCACCGCGAACGGAATCGACCAGCTCTCATACAGCGCCGCCAGGCACAGGAACACCACGATGAGCGAAATCGCGTACAGCGACGACGCCTGGCCGCTGGTCAGCCGTTCCTGATAGGACAGCCCGCTCCAGGAGTAGCTGCTGCCGGCGGAGTATTTCGCCGCCAGTTTCTCCATCTCGCTCATTGCCGTACCGGAACTGACACCGGCGGCGCCCTGCCCGGTGATCTCGAACGACGACAGCCCGTTATAGCGCGCCAGGTTCTCCGGCCCGTAGATCCAGTGCGAAGACGCAAAGGCGGAGAACGGCGTCATGCTGCTGGCGCCCGATGCATTGGTGCCGCGCACAAACCAGCGGTCGAGGTCTTCCGGCTTGGCGCGGTACTGCACGTCGCCCTGCATATAGACTTTTTTCACCCGGTTGCGGTCGATAAAGTCGTTGATGTAGGTGCTGCCGAACGCGCTGCTGAGGGTGCTGTTGACGTCCGCGGCGCTCAGGCCGAGTGCCTGCAGTTTGCCGTTGTCGATCGCTACCTGCAGCTGCGGGGTGTCCGGCAAGGTGTTGGCGCGCACCGCCAGCAGCGCCGGGTTGTTGCCGGCGGCGGCGACGATCTGATCGCGCATCGCCTGCAGCTCGGCGCGGGTGGTCGCCCCCTTGGCCTGCAGCTCGAAGGTAAAGCCGTCGGATTGGCCAAAGCCGTCGATCGCCGGCGGGCTCATGGAGAACACCTGGGCGTCGCGCAGCGAGGCAAAGTGCGCCATGGCGCGTTTGGCGATGGCGTCGGCGGTGTTTTCGCTGCCGCCGCGTTGGCTCCAGTCTTTGAGGCTGACGAACGCCATGCCGGCGTTTTGCCCGCTGCCGCTGAAACCGAAGCCGTTGATGGTGAAAATGGTGCTGACGTTGGCCTTTTCCTGGTCGAGAAAATAGGCGGTCACCGCCTCGCTCACCGCCGAGGTGCGCGCGTTGGTGGCGCCGGCCGGCAAGGTGTACTGCACCATCACCGAGCCCTGATCCTCGTTGGGCAGGAAGCCGGTCGGCAAACGCAGATACATTACGGCGGCGGCGATCAACAGCAGGCCGTACAGCAGCAGATAGCGCGTTGGCCGGTGGATCACTGCGCCGACCTTGTCGGCGTACTTCGCCTGCAGCCGGTCATAACCGCGGTTGAATTTGCCCAGCAAGCCTTTGTCGGTCTGCGCGTCGTGCGCGGGTTTCAGCAACGTGGCGCACAAGGCCGGCGCCAGCGTCAACGCCAGCACCACCGACAACACCATCGAGGAGACGACGGTGATCGAAAACTGGCGGTAGATCACCCCGGTGGAGCCGCCGAAGAACGCCATCGGCAGAAACACCGCCGACAGCACCAGCGCGATGCCGACCAGCGCGCCGGTGATTTCGCGCATCGATTTCTCCGTCGCCTCGCGCGGCGGCAGCTTATCCTCGTGCATCACCCGTTCGACGTTTTCCACCACCACAATGGCGTCATCCACCAATAGCCCGATCGCCAACACCATGCCGAACAGCGTCAGGGTATTGATCGAATAGCCGAACGCCGCCAGCACGCCGAAGGTGCCCAGCAACACCACCGGCACGGTAATGGTCGGGATCAGCGTGGTGCGCAGGTTTTGCAGGAACACGAACATCACTACCACCACTAACGCCACCGCTTCAAACAGCGTTTTCACCACCTCTTCGATCGAGATGTTGATGAAGTCGGTGCTGTCTTTCGGGTAGGCCACCTTGTAGCCCTGCGGCATGGCGCTTTGGTATTCCGCCACCTTGGCCTTTACCAGCTTGGCGGTGCTCAGGGCGTTGGCGCCCGCCGCCAGCTTGACCGCGATCCCCGCCGCCGGGTGGCCGTTGAGGTGCGCGCTGGCGGAGTAGTCTTCGTTGCCCAGCTCAACCCGCGCCACGTCGCCCAGCCGCACCAGCGCCCCGTTGCTGTCGCTTTTCAGGATGATATTGCGGAACTGTTCCGGCGTTTGCAGCCGCGACTGCGCCTTCACCGTGGCGGTCAGCTGCTGGTCGGCGGCGGCCGGCAGATCGCCTATCTTGCCGGCGGACACCTGGGTGTTTTGCGCCTCGATCGCCGTCTGCACGTCGGAAGGCATCAGCGAAAAGCTCGCCAGTTTGGTCGGATCCAGCCAGATGCGCATCGCGTATTCCGAGCCGAACACCTGTACGTCCCCGACGCCCTCGATGCGCGACAGCGGATCCTGCAGGTTGCTGACCAGATAGTCGGAGATATCGGCCATCGTCGCCTTGTCGCTTTCGTCATACAGCCCGACGATCAGCAGAAAGCTGCTCTGGGATTTTTTGACCGTCACGCCCTGTGCGGTGACGGCGCTCGGCAGACGACTTTCCGCCTGCTGCACCTTGTTTTGCACCTGCACCTGAGCGATATCCGGATCGGTGCCCTGCTCAAAGGTGACGTTGATGCTGACCGAGCCGCTGGCGCTGCTGGTCGACGAGAAATACAGCAGGCCGTCCAGGCCGGTGAGCTGCTGCTCAATCACCTGGGTGACGCTGTTTTCCAGCGTTTCCGCGTCCGCGCCCGGGTAGGTGGCGGAGATGGCGATCTGCGGCGGTGAGACGTCCGGGTACTGCGAGACGGGCAATGAATTGATCGACATCAGACCGCACAGCATGATGATGATGGCGATCACCCAGGCGAATACCGGACGCCGGATAAAGAACTGCGCCATATCACTGCTCCCCGCGTTGGGTTTTGTCGACCGAGACGTCTACCGGCTTCACCGCAGCGCCGATCGTCACCTTGCTGGTGCCTTCGACGATCAGGCGATCGCCGTCGTTCAGCCCGCTGTCGATCAGCCAGTTACTGCCCACCACCCGTTCGGCGCTGACGGTGCGTTGCGCCACTTTGTTTTGCTCGTTTACCACCAACGCGGTGGCTTCCCCTTTGGCGTTGCGGGTGATGCCCTGCTGCGGCGCCAGGATGGCTTTGGGATCGACGCCGTTATCCACCGTGGCATGGACGTACATGCCGGGCAACAGCTCATGTTCGGGGTTGGGGAACACCGCGCGCAGCGTGACCGAACCGGTGGCCTCATCCACCGCCACCTCGCTCAACTCCAGCTTGCCGGCGTGGGCATAAGACGTGCCGTCCTCCAGCTTGATGGCGACCGGCGTGACCGCACCGCGCTGCAAAGCGGCCTGCTGACGGCGCAGTTTAAGCAACTGGGCGCTGGACTGGGTCAGATCGACATAGATGGGATCCAACGCGCGGATGGTGGCCAACGCATCAGTCTGGCCGGCGGTGACCAGCGCGCCCGGCGTCACCGACGAAATGCCGATGCGGCCGGCGATCGGCGCCCGCACCTGGGTATAGGCGAGATTGATGCGCGCCGTTTCCAGCGCCGCCTGATACTGCGCCACCGACGCCACGGCCTGCAGATACGCGGCTTTGGCGTCGTCTGCGTCCTGTTTGGAAACGCCGTTCTCTTTCACCAGCGCCGCATAGCGCTGCGATTTGAGCCGGGTGGATTGCACCGTGGCCTGAGCGTTTTTCAGCTGGGCGGTGGCCTGATCGTAGCTGGCCTGATAGCTGGCGGGGTCAATTTGATACAAGACCTGCCCGGCTTTCACCTCGGCCCCTTCGGTAAACAGCCGCTGCTTGATGATGCCGTCGACCTGCGGCCGCACGTCGGAGGTCATGGTGGCGTTAACCCGGCCGGTCAACTCGCTGCTCAGGGTTACAGACTGGCCTCGCAACGTGACGACGCCGACCTCCCGTTCACCGCCTGCGCCCGTCGGCGCGCCGGCGTTTTGCCCATCGCAGGCGGCCAGCGACAGCGAAAGCCCCAGCGCCAAAAGCGTTTTCCTCTGCATTGCAATACGATCCTATTGAGAATGACTATTCTCAATATATCGAATGCCGGAATGCGCTTCTGAAAGGGTTGCGTAAGGATTGCGTAAAATCTTTTCGAAGCGGAAAACGGTGGCGCAATCTCGTTCAGCGTGGTTTCAGCACATTGGCGCAGCGGTTTTTAGCCCATGCAATAAAGCGTTCCACTTCAGCCGGGGGCGGCGCCGCTTCAGTTGTATCAGGCTCTTGCTCCCGATGAGCATCGCTCGCCGGCTGCTTGCAGCGATAAACCAGGCCATACAGGGGATGGCGCCCATCGTCGGTTTGATAATAATTGGCCACGCGGGCGAACGAATAGTAATAATAAGGCGTTGAATGTTCTTCGCCCCGATAAACGTTTTGCGTGCCGCCATCGTAGAACGTCACGTTGGCGGTCTTTTCCATCAACCGATCCAGGTCGTCGATCACCTGCTCAGTGCAGCGGTTTAATTCACGCCGATCTTGTTCATTCAATTTATCGGCATAGTCGTCGGCGCAGCGGGTGATATAACCTTCATACTGGAGATTGTCGGCGAGCTTAAGTTCGAAATAACGGTATGAGCGCTCGGCGATCTTCACCCCCTCACGCTCCTGAATCAGCTTCGCATCCTGAATAAGGTACACCGCCGCCGGATCCTGATTCTCGAGCGTAAGCATGGCCGCAGTGGCCCCTCCAACGGGCGTCAAGAGCGCCCCCATAAGCAGGGACAACCGTGTGATTAAACGAAAGTCCATTGTTTTAGCGTCTTGGTCCATCATAAATTTCGTCATCTTATCTCGTCAGCGGCGGCGTACCGAGCGCCGCGTGGGATTTTTAGGGTTTAACCAGTCTAAACACCGTTTTGGTGTGCCAATAGTAGTCGATCGCTGCCGAAACAGTCGGCATCCAGCCGTCCGGCTCATAGGGAACGAAGCCGGAAAAACCCAGCCTGCGGGCAGAGACCTGGAACCCCGCGGCGGAGAAAATACGCGCATAATCGTCCAGAGAACG
This sequence comes from Serratia sp. CY52157, assembly GCF_052168495.1. Lineage (NCBI taxonomy): Bacteria > Pseudomonadati > Pseudomonadota > Gammaproteobacteria > Enterobacterales > Yersiniaceae > Serratia > Serratia sp. CY52157. The sequence goes on from NZ_JBJNMO010000001.1 coordinate 824,157, forward strand.
ATCCTGCACCACGGTATGCGTCTGTTCAGCCACCCTTTCGCGCCATTGCGGCCACAGCGGGTTGTCGGTGTGGCAACCGGTCACCGCATAATAAACGCCGCCCGGCTTCAGCACCCGCAGCATATCGGCGGCATGCTGCGCGATATCTTCAATCAGGTAGATGACTTCATGACTGAAGGCGATATCGCAGTGGTTCTCATAACCCGTCAACCGCGTGTCGGTCTGATAAACGATCGGCAGGTTTCCTTTCAGGCGGTTGGCTTGTTCGACGGATTGGCGGGCGATATCAACGCCAATCCCCTCACTAAATGGCCGAATTTGATGCAACAGGCGCAGAAAACCGCCCTGATTGCAGCCGAAGTCCAGCACCCTGACGCCGGACAGTTCGCGTTCCGGCACCAGGCTCAGCAGATGCCGCCAGATGGGCGCATGGCCTGCAGCCATAGCCTGTTCTGCGTGCGGATCGCGATACCAGGTGGGAATGCTCAAGGGTGAGTCGTTCATTATGGCCTCCTTAGGTGACTCTGATCAGCCAACCACACCCGATGATGACAAACAACCGCACGCGCATTTTTTGAACATTCACGGGTCTGGTTTGCCAGGCGCCGGCAGTTGGCTGGTCACGCAGTGAATGCCGCCGCCGCCGGCGGCGATCGCGTCGATCTCCAGTTGCACCACCTTGCGCTGAGGATAGAGCGCCGACAGCAGCGCAAACGCCGCCTTGTCCGCCTGCGGGTCGCCAAACTCCGGGGCGATCACCGCGCCGTTGATAACGAAATAGTTGATGTAGCCCGCCGCGAAATCGGGATTGTGTCGGCTGAAACGGCTGTCGCGCGGTGCCTGCGGCGGCGAGAGCGTATGCACCTGCAGCGTGCGGCCATCGGCGTCGGTCGCCGTCTTGAGGATCGCCAGATGCGTCTGGGTGACCGCATGATCGTAAGAGGTCGGGTCGGTGTCCAGATTGGCCACCACCACGCCCGGCCGCACGAAACGGGCGTAAAAATCGACGTGGGCATCGGTGATGTCTCGGCCTTTAATGCCCGGCAGCCAGATAATTTTACGCAGGCCGAGCATCGCCTTCAGCTCCTGCTCAACCCGATCCCTGCTCCAGCCCGGGTTGCGGTTCGCATTCACCCAACTGCTCTCGGTCATGATGCCGGTGCCGCGCCCATCCACTTCAATGCCGCCGCCTTCGCCTACCAGTGCGCTGCGGCGCGGTTGAGCGACGCCGTATCGCCTGGCGGCAAACCCTGCCAGACGCGCATCCCTGGCATGCTGCTGCTTATCGCCCCAGCCGTTGAAGTTGAAATCCACCGCGCCCAGTTCGCCGGCATCATTGACGACGAAATTGGCGCCGATGTCGCGCATCCAGATATCATCCAGCTCGGTGACGACATAGCTGACGTTGTGACTACCGCAGATGGCCTCGGCTAATTGCCGTTCACGCTCGCGGCAAAAAACCGTCAACGGCTGAAATTCGGCGATGGCGCGGGCGATACGCCCCTGTGCCGCCCGCACGTCCGCCGTGAAGTCGCCCCAAATCGCGCGCTGCGCGCCGAACGCGATAAACGCCCGCTGTTGCGGTTCCCCTTCATCCGGCAAGCGCCAGGCCGGATTAAGCGCAGCTTTTGCGTGACCGCGTAACGAAATACCCAATGATGCCGTCAAGCCGACGCCGGCCACCGCCGAAAGCTGCTTGATAAAGGTGCGGCGCGTTGACATAAACACCCTCTTTTAATTAATTTAAATTCAACTGGTTAACCGGTTTTTTCGCTCTCCGGGAATTGAATCTCATGCTAGTCTTCCCCTGCCGCTGCGACAAACGATATATTTAGTGGATATCTGATTAGACAGGCTTATTGATAATGTTAAAACACTGGCCCCCGTTAAGCGCATTGCGCGGATTTGAAGCGGCGGCGCGTCTGGGCAGTTTTCATCAGGCCGCCGAAGAGCTGCACCTTACCCAGTCGGCGATCAGCCAGCAGATCCGCAGCCTCGAGGCGTTTCTGGAACAGCCGCTGTTTTTCCGCACCGGCCGCAGCGTGACGCTGACCGATGCCGGCCACGATCTGTTCAGCACCGCGCAGGTGATGCTGCAACAATTGGCCGTCGGCATTCGTCGTCTGGACCAATACCGCAAACCCAATCAGTTGATCGTCAACACGACGCCGGCCTTTGCCCGCCACTGGCTGACGCCGCGGCTGGGCGAGTTCAACCAGCGGCATCCGCAGATAGATCTGTGGCTCTTCACCAGCTTCGAGCCACCGGATATGGCGACGGACAGCATCGACTTGGCGATCCGCGACGATCTCAGCGCGCAGGCGGACTGCACCTTTAAGGTTCTCTGCACCGACCGGCTTTATCCCGCCTGCCACCCCAGCCTATTGGCGCTGGCGGCGGAGCAGCGCGTCACGCTGCACGGCGAACGCGAAATGGACTGGAGCCACTGGACGGTGGCGGGCGGCGCGCACGTCGGCCAGCGCGACAGCGGGCTGAATTTCTCCGATCCCGGCCTGCTGCTGGATGCCGCCTGCCAGGGGCTGGGCATCGCGTTGGTCAGTCAGCTGCTGGCGCAGCAAGCGCGTGACGCCGGGTTGCTGCATCCGTTAACCGAGCAACGCGTGCGCGGCGCCAACTGGGCGTGGCTGCTGCATCGCGACAGCGAACACAATCCGCTCGCCCGGCACTTCTGCCAATGGCTGCAATCGACGCTGCCGGCCGACGCATAACGCGCCACATCACGATTTGCTACTCTGGTCAGGCGGCCCCGCCTGACCGCTGCTACTTTCAATAAAGCGCCGCAACAGCCCGAATAAAACGCGCTAACCCGCTGTTTCAAAAATAATTAGTTGAATTCACCTGATAACTGAACATCGCTAAAAGGATCTTCTATGTCTGCCGGTTTATTGAAAACGATAGCTCTGAGCGTGACCCTGGCCTGCACCGTTCCCGCCGCCTTTGCCGCCGATCTGACCGCCGGCGCGGTCGCCGCTCCGGATCAGTATGGCGCAAAAGTCGCCGCGCACATTCTGCAGGCCGGCGGCAACGCGGTTGATGCGGCGGTCGCCACCGCCTTTACCCTGGCGGTCACCTACCCTGAAGCCGGCAATATCGGTGGCGGCGGCTTTATGACGCTGTACGTCGACGGCAAACCCTATTTCCTCGACTACCGCGAAGTGGCGCCCAAGGCCGCCGGCAAAACTATGTATCTGAACGAGAAAGGCGAAGTGATCGAGAATCTCAGCCTGGTGGGCAGTCGCGCCGCCGGCGTGCCGGGCACCGTGCTGGGGCTGTGGGAAGCCCATAAACGCTTCGGCAAGCTGCCGTGGGCCGAGCTGCTGACGCCGGCGATCGGCTACGCCCGGCAAGGTTTCACCGTGGCGGGTCAGCAGTATCAGTACCGCGAAGACGCCAACAAGCTGTTTGCCGGTAAAACCAACTTCGGCGACTATTTCGGCGCCATGAAGCCCGGCACGGTGTTCAAACAGCCGGAGCTGGCCGCCACCCTTGAGCGCATCGCCAAATCGGGCGCCGACGATTTTTATCACGGCGAAACCGCCCGCCTGCTGGTGGCGCAAATGCAGCGCGACAACGGGCTGATCGGCGCGGCGGATTTGGCCGACTATCGGGTGAAATGGCGTGAACCGATGCGCATCAGCTGGCGCGGCAACACCGTGTATACCGCCCCGCTGCCCAGCTCCGGCGGCATCGCGCTGGCGCAGCTGCTGGGGATAAAAGAAGATCGCGCCGCCGACTTCAAGGGCGTGCCGCTGAACTCGGCGCGCTATATCCACCTGCTGGCGGAAATCGAAAAACGCGTGTTCGCCGATCGCGCCGACTACCTCGGCGACCCGGATTTCACTAACGTGCCGGAAGCGCAGCTGATCGCCCCCGACTACCTGCAAAAACGCGCCGCCGAGATCAACCCGACGGCGATCTCGCCGACCGAGCAGGTGCGGCCGGGGCTGGAAAGCCACCAAACCACCCACTTCTCGATCGTCGATGCGGCCGGCAACGCGGTCAGCAACACCTATACGCTTAACTGGGACTTCGGCAGCGGCGTGGTGGTCAAAGGCGCCGGTTTCCTGCTCAACGACGAGATGGACGACTTCAGCGCCAAACCCGGCGTCGCCAACGCCTTTGGCGTGGTGGGCAGCGACGCCAACGCCATCGAGCCGGGCAAACGCATGCTCTCCTCGATGAGCCCGACCATCATCACCCGCGACGGCGACGTCACCCTGGTGATCGGCACGCCGGGCGGATCGCGCATCTTCACCTCGATCTTTCAGGTGATCAACAATCTCTACGATTACCATCTGCCGCTGGCGCAGGCGGTGGCCGCCCAGCGCGTGCATCACCAACTGTTGCCGAAGGACACCGTTTATTACGACAGCTTCGCGCCGCTGACCGGCAAACCGGCGGACGAGCTGAAAGCCATGGGCTACACCCTCGAAGATCAGGGCTGGAACATGGGGGATATTCAGGCTATCCGCATCGATGGCCGCACGCCGGAAACCGCGTCCGATCCGCGCGGCCGCGGCGTGGGGCTGGTGGTGAAAAAGTAACCCTCCGGCGGCCCGCCTCCGATTAGACGGGCCGCCGCTCTCCCCGCACAGATGGCCGCTGTCTCCTTTTTCACTCATCTATACTGAATCGACAGGCCTGCGTTCAACGACGGCGGCGCCTGCGGTCCGTCTTGGACGATAAGGATAATATTCATAGTAAATCAATCACCTGCATTTATCGTAAGCGGTGTCGGAGGCAATCAATAATGGCGAAAAGACGAGCAGTGCCCGGGGTTCATCCCTACGATGGGCCCGCCGGCGGTTGGGGCGCGCTGAAAGCGACGGCCATCGCCGTGCGTACACAGATGGATACCCTGGAGGCGCCGGTAACGCTGATGCGCACCAATCAGCCCGACGGGTTTGATTGCCCGGGATGCGCATGGCCGGATAAAGAACATCGATCCACCTTCCAGTTTTGCGAAAACGGCGCCAAAGCCGTGACTTGGGAAGCGACCAGCAAACGCGTGACGGCCGAATTCCTGGCGCAAAATACCGTGACCTCACTGCTGCGGAAAACCGACTATGAACTGGAGGATTATGGTCGCCTGACCACGCCCCTGTTCTATGACGCCGGGACCGACACGCTGCGCCCGCTGGCCTGGGATGAGGCATTTCAACGCATCGCCGCCGTTTTGCAGACGCTGCCGCCGGAGCAGGTGGAGTTTTATACCTCCGGCCGGGCGTCCAATGAGGCGGCCTATCTGTTCCAGCTGTTTGCGCGGGAATTTGGCAGCAATAACTTCCCCGACTGTTCCAATATGTGCCATGAACCGACCAGCGTTGGCCTGCCCCAGTCGATCGGCATCGGCAAAGGCACCGTGTCCCTGGACGACTTTGACAGCGCGGAGCTGATTATCTCCATCGGGCACAATCCGGGCACCAATCACCCGCGCATGATGGGCACGCTGCATGAGCTGGCGCGCAAAAAAGTGCCGATTATCGTGTTCAATCCGCTGCGCGAGCGGGCGCTCGAGCGTTTCACCGATCCGCAAAACGTCATCGAAATGGCGACCTACAGTTCGACCCCTATCGCCTCCACCTACTATCAGGTCAAAGCCGGCGGCGACGCCGCGGCGCTCAAAGGCATCGCCAAAGCGCTGCTGCAGTTGGATGACGAACATGGCAATGCGCTGGACCACGCCTTTATTGCCGAGCACACGGAAGGTTTTGCGGATTTCGCCGCCGATCTGAAGGCCACCGGTTGGGATGCGATTGAGGCGGAGAGCGGCCTGGCGCGCCGGGATCTGGAACAGGTCGCCGCCGCTTACGCGAAATCCAACGCCACCATCGTGACCTACGGCATGGGCATTACGCAGCACAATAAAGGCACCGCCAACGTACGCCTGATTGCCGATCTGCTGTTGCTGCGCGGCAACATCGGCAAACCGGGCGCCGGCATCTGCCCGCTGCGCGGCCACTCCAACGTGCAGGGCAACCGCACCGTCGGCATCACCGAAAAACCCTCGGCCGATTTTTTGGCGAAGCTGGAAACGGTGTTTGGCTTCACGCCGCCCAAAGCCCACGGTCACGATGCCGTGAAATGCATGCAGGCGATGATCGACGGCGCCTCGAAGGCGTTGATCTGCCTGGGCGGCAACTTCGCCGTGGCGCTGCCGGACCCCGAGCAGAGTTTCCCGGCGATGAAAGCGCTGGAATTAAGCGTGCATATCGGCACCAAACTCAACCGCAGCCATTTGTTGGTGGCGAAAGAAACCCTCATTCTGCCCTGTCTGGGACGTACCGAACTGGACATGCAGGCCGGCGGGCGACAATCGGTGACGGTGGAGGATTCGATGTCGATGGTTCACGCCTCGTCCGGCAAATTAAAACCGGCGTCGGAGCTGTTGCGTTCGGAACCCGCCATTGTGGCCGGCATGGCCAAAGCGGTGATGCCCGCCAGCAAGGTGCCCTGGGATGAACTGATCGAAGATTACGACGTGATCCGCGATTTGATCGAAAAAACCATCCCCGGCTTCGACGATTACAACGCGCGCATTCGCCAACCCGGCGGTTTCCGCATGCCGCTGCCGCCGACTGAGCGCCAGTGGCCGACGGCGACGGGCAAGGCGATGTTTTCCGTATTCAACGGGCTGCATGAGGACGAGACAACGGCAGACAAAGACACGCTGCGGCTGATCACGCTGCGCAGCCACGATCAGTACAACACCACCATCTATGCTCTGGACGATCGCTACCGCGGGGTCTTCGGCCGGCGCGACGTGCTGTTCATGAATGACAGCGATCTGCAACGTTTGGGGCTGGAACATGGCGACGTGGTGGATCTGGAAACGGCGCTGCCCGGCAGCACCCAGCGCCTGGAAGGCATCACGGTGATCGCCTACAACATCTCAGCCGGTTCGGTCGGCGCCTACTACCCGGAGGCCAACGTGCTGGTGCCGCTGCATTATATCGATGAGGAGAGCGGCACGCCTTCGTATAAATCGGTGCCGATCCGCGTGAAGTTGAGATCCAAAGAGGTGCGCGCGGTCGATATCGCTTGACGGAAGCGGTTTGAGCCTTTCTCCGCATGGAGAAAGGCTTCTCCCCCTTTAGACCTGCGCCACCAACACATTAACGTTGGCGGGGAAAACCAAGCCTTCTAATGCGTTACCGCTGTCGGAGGTCACCAGATAATCGACCTCGGGCCATTTGGCCACCAGCGTCATCGCATGCCCGCGCAGCTTATTTTCGTCGGCCAGCACGATGCACTTGCGGCTCTGGGCAATCATTTTGCGCGCGATGGCCGCTTCATTGACGTTCTGATCCATCACGCCGGTCTGCAGATTGACCGCGCCGGCGCCGATGATGGCGTAGTCGGCGAAAAACGCCTCGATATTATTCAATGCGATCGCGCCCAGGCACGCCATTTTGGAGTCGATGAACTGCCCGCCGATCAGCACCACGTCAATGGAGTCATTTTCCAGACAGACGTTGGCGATAAGCGGCGAGTTGGTGATGACCGTCAGTTGATCGATCGTTGCCAACTGCCGGGCAAACTCCAGCGTGGTGGAGCCGAAATCCACGAACACCGTATCGCCCGGTTGGAGCAGCGTCGCCGCTTTCTCCGCGATGGCGCGCTTCTCGGCCTCGGCGATTTTGGCCCGCTCGTTGAATTCATGCTCGAATTTAAACTGGCTGCTCACTGCGCCGCCGTGGATCTTCTTGATCAGCCGATAGTCTTCCAGCTTGTTCAGGTCGCGCCGAATGGTTTCCTGCGAAACCTGGAATTTATCCGCCAGCTCATTCACGTAAACCCGGCCGTTGGCCTGGATCAGCGCCAGTATTTCATTGCGCCTTTCCACGGAATTAGAGATATCCATTCACATTACACTCGCTGCCTTTAGTAAGAGTGACTGCCTCCGCCGAGACTTGCGGCGTTAACTGACGGAATACTACGGGTTTCAGGGCGTTAGACGCAAGCCGTTGCCGTCGTTCATCCTGCGGATTCGATGCTGATGTGCAGCGCATCACGCTCAGCCTCGGCTGGCAAGACGATATTGCGCAGCAGGATCCGCCGTTCAGGCAGGCAACGATGCGTTTTGCGGTACAGCACTTTTTCCCCCAACCGCACCACCACCGAACCGGACACCGCCTGTTCCACGCGCATATTGATCGTGACCGTGGCGGGATTGCCGATCAGCGCCACACGGGCGGGCGCAGTCAGACGTATCCGTTCGTCGTGCCGCACCGGCAGGATTTGCCGCGCCGGCGGCAGCGTGCGCTGCAGCGAATGGGCAACGGCCTCGCCGACGCGCAGCCCTTCCTGATAACACTGATCGCCCATGTCCGCCGGGTGCAACATGTTGCCGACGGCGAAATAGGTGGCGTCGGAACAGCGGCCGAACTGATCGGTCAACGGACAGCCGCTGTCCGGCCGCTGCGCCAGGTGGCTCTGGCGGATCAGCGTATACTCCCCAGTGAAGCGGCCGGTGAAGATCAGGCTGTCGCAGGCGATGCGCCGTTTCTCCCCCTGGCGATTTTCCACTTCTATAGATTCAACCCGATCGCGGCCGGCAATATCGGTCACACGCGAATAGTAGTGGATCGGCACTCCCATCAGACGCGCATAGAGCGCGCTCAGACGCCAGGCGACGGGTCTGCCGCCGCTTTCAATCATGGCGACGGCGCGCACGCCGGCGTTACGCAGCGTCCACAGCGCGGAGAAACTGACCAGCTCGGTGCCGATCACCACCGGCGCCTTGCCCGGCTGCAGCCCGCGCAGATAGACGAACTGCTGCAGTGCACCGGCGGTGAGTACGCCCTGCGGCCGCAGCCCGCTCACCAGACGCGGATGGCGCGGCGTCTCGCGCACGCCGGTCGCCAGGATCACCCGCTGCGCTTTCAAGGTGCTGACGCCGCGGCAGTCCGTGATGGTCAGCTCGCCGTCCGGCTTGATGGCGAGCACCGTCACGCCGGTACGGATCTCCACCTGCCCGGCGCGCGCCAGTATTTTATCGACATAGGTGGATCCCAGCATCGGCCTATAAAACGTTTGCAGCCCAAAGGTGGGGTGCCGACAGTGTCTGGGCACACCGCCCGCCTGCCGTTCCCGTTCCAGGAGCACCACATCCTCGATCCCCGCCTGCCGCAACGCGGTCGCCGCTGCGATCCCGGCCGGCCCGGCACCGACAATCGCCACCTGATACTCAGTTTTCATCAATGCTCCCTACGGCCAGCGTCTGGCCAAAACGATCGCCTACCATTTCCGCCACCCGGCTGCTGCAATAAAAACCGTTGCAGCGCCCCATCATCACGCGCGTGCGGCGCCGCAGCCCGCCGATGCACTCTGGCGGCACGGCGGAATCGAACGCCGCCTCGATCTCCCGCTGGGTCACCAGCTCGCAGTGGCAAACGATGCCGCCGTTGTCCGGGCGCGCGTAATCGCGCAGCGCGTAGTCGGCAAGCATCGGCATTTGCGGCCAATACACGGTCTCCGGCGTTTTTGGCGTGAAGCACGGCGTAAAGTGGTCGCGATAGAGCTGTTCCACATATTGCGCGATGCCCAGCGCCGCCGTCAGGCCGGTGGAGCGAATGCCCGCCACGCAGATCCACTGCCGATCGGGATAGTGCTGAATGCGGTAGTGTTTCTGTTCAGTCGCCGGGCGTAATCCGGCATAGCTGGCGGTCACGCTGTAATTCGCCAGCGTGGGCAGCAGCCGGGTGCCCTGTTCGATCAGCTCGCGCATTTTGGTTTCGTCCACCGTCGCCGTCTCGCGATCCTGCTGTTCTTCGGCGGTCGGCCCGAGCAGCAAATTGCCGAAGATGGTTTTCGACAGCAGCACCCCTTTGGTGATCGCCGTCGGTACCGGCAAGATAATGGCGTTGACCTGCCCGGCGGCGGCCTTGTCGAACACCAGGAACTGCCCTTTGCGCGGGCGAATTTCAAACTCGGGCTGATGGCAGAAACTTTCTACCCGGTCGCCCTGATTGCCGGCGCAGTTGATGACGATTTTGCCGTGAAACTCGCCCCGGTTGCTGGTTAGCCGCCAGCCGGTCGGCAAGCGTTCGGCGCCTGTCACCTCGGTATTGAAGCGATAGTCGCCGCCGTGTTTAACGCCCTGCGTCAGGTAAGCCAGTGGCGTGCTCCAGGGATCGATCACGCTCTCGCCCGGCACCTCTACCGCCGCCAACGCGCCGGGCGCCAGCTGCGGCTCACGGCGATACAGCTCGGCGGCGTCGATCTGCGCCACGTCCAGCACGCCGTTGTCGTGCGCCTGTTGCACAATCGCGGGCAGCGCCGCCAACTGCTGCTCGTCCCAAGCCACGACCAGCGCGCCGGTGGGCAACAGCGGCAGATTCATTCGTTCACGGATGGCGATAAATTCCCGGTACCCGGCCTGCATGCAATGCAGTTCCAGGCTGCCGCTGGGCGCATCGAAGCCGGTATGCAGCAGCGCGCTGTTGGCTTTGCTGGCGCCGGACAGGATATCGCCCCCTTTTTCCAACAGCAGCGTACGGGCGCCCATCAGGCAGAATTTGCGGAATACCGCACACCCGACCACACCGCCGCCAATCACGACAATGTCCCAACCCGTTTGTTCTTCCATCATGCTGATGTCCCGTTTTGATGTGATAACCACAATAAAACCACACAATAACCGCATTTGAAATGACAAAAACAACATAACTCCCAAAAAAAAGCCGCAAAAGGCGGTGATAAGCAAAAAGTATGAGGTCGATCACGCGGGGTTATTTTATCTTGTGATTTATGTTGCTTTTGTGTGTGAAATTGAAGATAGATTATTAAAACAGACACACAACCAACACCAGGCACAATAAAAAAACAAAACCTATAAGAGAGCGAAGCAATGATGAATCAACGTTATGCCGCGATTGATCAGGGGACCACCGGCACCCGGGTCGTGGTGTTCGGCGAAGACGGCAGGCACCATTCACCGGCCAGCATGCCGCACAAGCAGATCACCCCCAATCCGGGCTGGGTGGAACACGACGCCCTGGAGATTTTGGCGAATATCCGCCGCTGTCTCAGCCAGTGCGACATGGTGGATGCCATCGGTTTAGGGCATCAGGGCGAAAGCCTGCTGGCCTGGGACGCCGACAGCGGCCTGCCGCTGTACAACGCCATCGTTTGGCAAGATCAGCGCACCGAGCCGGAGATCCAGCGGCTGAAACGCGAAGGCGTTGAGCCGCTGGTGACGGCGAAAACCGGTCTGCCGCTCGATACCTACTTCTCAGCCAGCAAGATGGGCTGGCTGATGAACAACGCCCCGGGCGCCAGGCAATTGGCGCAACGCGGCCGCCTGCGGCTCGGCACCATGGACGCCTTCTTCCTGTTCCACCTGTGCGGCCGGCATCTTACCGACTATAACTCGGCCTCGCGCACCTCGTTGTTCAACATTCATACCCTGCAGTGGGATGAGGAGCTGTGCCGTTTGTTCGGCGTGCCGATCGACAGCCTGCCCGAGGTCAGAGACAACATCGGCCACTTCGGCGACGTCGCGCTCAACGGCAAACCGGTGCCGCTGACGGCCTGCATCGTCGACCAGTTTGCCGGCACATACGGCCACGGCTGCCATCAACCGGGGCAGATGAAGATCACCTTCGGTACCGGCGCCTTTTTACAGGCGATCACCGGGCCGCGCCCGATCGATGCCGGCGAGTCCGGCCTGTTGCCCACGCTGTGCTGGAAGCTGCCCGACAGCGAGCCGGTGTATGGCCTGGACGGCGGCGTTTATAACGCCGCCTCCGCCATTAACTGGGCGAGAAAGATAGGCCTGTTCAACGATTTCGATGAATTCGGCGACTTCCCCTCTCAGCCGGCCATCGCGCGCGGCCTGGCCTTTGTGCCCGCGCTCTCCGGACTGGCTTGCCCGTACTGGGACCGCTCCGCCGCCGGGATGTGGGCCGGGCTGTCGCTGGAGACCGAGCGCAAGGATCTGCTGCAGTCGATCCTCGAAGGCATCGCCATGCGTTCCGCCGAGGTGATCAACGCCATGGATAAACTGAAACCGATCGGCGACAGCATTTCGGTGGACGGCGGCCTGTCCGCCAACCGCTATTTCACGCAGTTTCTCGCCAACCTGATCCAAAAGCGCATCGTCTCTCCCGCCAATAAGGAGATCACCGCCCAAGGCGTTGCGTTGTTGGCGCGTAAAGGACTGGGGGTGGAACATCCGCTCAAGGTGCTCAACCGCTATGAAGTGACGGAACCCGCCGAGGTCGATATGGCGGGCTGGTTTGCCCGCTATCAGGAAATCATCGCGCGCTCGCGCGGCTTACGTTCATCGCAGGAGGAACACCATGGCTGAGTTCGGTAATTTCATCATCTATATCATCATGGCCGGCACTCTGATCGGTGCGCTGGCGTCGATCGCCAAACCGGAAGGCGAGCTGGGACGCGAATTCGTCAACGGCATTCACGCCATCGGCCCGGTGTTTCTCGCCCAGGCTGGCATCATGGCCGCAATCCCGATCATCTCTTACCTGATCATGTACAGCATCGGCCCCTTCTTCTCGGCGCTCGGCTCCGACGCCTCGATCGCGGCGCTGGCGGTGATCGCCGTGGACATGGGCGGCTATCAGCTGGCCGACGCCATTGCCGCCAACCGCGATATGTGGATCGTCGCCATGTTGGTGGGCTACACCTCGGGTGCCAGCATCGTGTACCTGATCCCGGTCGGGCTTATCATGCTGAACCGCGACGACCATAAATATCTGGCGCTGGGTGCCATGGCAGGCCTGATCAGCATTCCGTTCGCCGTGCTGATCGCCCTGGTGACCATCACCTTCAATAACCTGCCGGTCAGGGAGATTATCTCCACCACGTCACCTGCCGCGCACTATCTGCAGCTGGACTTGCTGCAGGCGCTGCGGCTGCTCTCCCCGCTGTTCGCCCTGTGCTTCCTGCTGGCGCTGGGGCTGAAGCTGCGGCCGGCGGCGATGGTGAAAGGATTCCTGATCTTCGGCAAGGCGGCGGATGCCTTTATCAAGCTGGTGTTGGCGCTGTGCATCATCGAGCATTTTACCGGTGTATTTAAAAAGGTGTTCGGCGGCTGGGTATTCGATCCGTTATTTGCCGACAAAGACGAATTATTCCGCGCTATCGAGATCGCCGGTTATATCGGCATTATGTTGGCGGGCACATTCCCCATTTGTTATTTATTCCAGCGCTATTGCCGCAAGCCGATGCATTTCATCGGTAAAAAGCTCGGTTTATCGGATACCGGCGCGCTGGGCTTTATTATGGTATTGGCCAATATCATCGCCGTTTATCACCTGTTCAAAGGCATGCGCGCCCGCGATAAGGTGCTGTGCGTGGCCTTCGGCATCTGCGCACAGGCCACGTTGGGCGATCACCTGGCGTTTACCGCCAACTTCCAACCTTCGCTGGTGTTGCCGATCATGATGGGCAAATTCCTCGGTGGCATGATCGCCGTGCTGATCGCCATAAAAATTTCGGTGCCGGAGGCTGAATTGCTGGAAAAAGAACAGACGCAAAGGCAATCGACGGCCATCGCCGCCGCCGCTCGTTAAATTTACCCCTAAGCCATAAAAATAAACGGGGCGCCGCCTCACGGTGAAGCTGCGCCCTTTTTTCGTCCCTGACAACAATTATTGAGAGAACAAACGCTAATGAGAAAAATATTTTTAGCCTGCCCCTACAGCCACACCGACGCCAACGTCGTGCAGCAACGCTTTATCGCCTGCAACGACGTCGCCGCCGCTATCGTGCGAGCCGGCAACGCCGTTTTTAGCCAGGTCAGCATGTCGCATCCGATCAACCAGTGTTTGCAAGAGCTAGACAAAACCGCCATCGGCAAGCTGTGGGCGCCGATCGACGCCCTGTTCATGGCGGCGATGGATGAATTGATCGTGCTCGACTTGCCGGGTTGGCAAGAGAGCGGCGGCATCAAGCGCGAGATGGACGCTTTCGCGGCGCGCGGTTGCCGCGTCAGCCTGTGGTCCGAGGTCGCAGGCGAGTTCAACTGAGGCGTGCGCCCCGCCGCTTGGCGCGACGGGGCATCGGCTTATTTGCCGTTGGCCAATTCACCGTACACCACCTGGCCGCGGAAACCGCGCCGCACCTGCTGGAACAGCTCGCGGAACGCCGGGTAATCCTGCGCCTGGCACAGCGCTTCCTTGCCGCGAATGGCGTTCACCTGCAGGCGGTGATTGACGGTCACCTGCTGCCCGTCGCGCCGCCACTCGACGCGATAGTCGCCCGCCGCATTGCGGAATTGCCGATCTTTCGGAATAGCGATGATCGGCACGTTGGCCGGCAGCTGCAGACGGTAGGTTTCGTCGTAGCGCTGCGCGGTGCAGTAGAACGGCGTTTCGTTGCCCGGCGCCGCCGTGGTGGTATACAGCGTGCGGAACGATTTGCCGCCGGGCGGGTTGGGCAACGTCATGCCGCCCACCACGCCGAAATCGACGTAGTCGTCCGCCTTGAAGCGGAAGCGATAGCCGAACTGCTTTTTGAGATCCAGCGGATCGCTGTTCATCGCCACTTCGCCGTTGCCGTCGATGCCGGAAGCGGACATGATTGTCGCTTCGGCCTGCGCCCGATTCTGACGGTTGATCTGCGAGAAGTAGCCCCGCAGGTCAATTTCTTCCACTTCGCTCAGCCGGCGCTCGGTCTGTCCGCGCAGATTGCCCGCCTTGTCGAACACGAAATCGACGTTCAGCGCGCTCTTGACCGGCTGCTCATCGCTGCCCGGCGTGCGCGCCAGCCTGGCGTCGCGCGTCAGCAGCACCGGCGCGCCCAAATCGCCCTCCGGCAGTTGCCCGAAACGCGCCCAGGGATTGGTGGAATCGAGGTACAGTTTGAATTCCGGCACGTAGGTGATGGCGTGATTGAAGCGGCCAAGCAGCGGCACTTTAGGCAGTATCGGGCCTTCATCCATGCCGATCAGCACCGGCGAGCTTTCAATGCCTTTGGCGGCGAGCAGCGCCTCCAGGATCACCACGTGATCCTTACAGTCGCCGTAATGGTTATCGAGAATGCTCTGCGCCGAATTCGGCTCCAGCCCGCCGTTGCCCAGGTACACCGCCACGTAGCGAATGTTTTGCGCCACCCAGCGATAGAGGGCCTCCGCCTGCTCGCGCCGATCGCTGATACCGGCGGTGATATTGTCCGCCAGCGCCTGAATGCCCGGCGTCACCTTCGCCGCCGCGCCGGCCTTCAGCTGGTAGGCCTTGGCCAACTGCGGCCACTCGCGGTAGGTGCTGGCCATGATGGTCGGGCTGAAGGTCCAGCTGTCCGCCGCCCAGTTTTGCGCCTTCATCGGCGCGCTGCGCGAATAATGCCAGCGCCAGTGCGCCTGGCCGTTGCGGATCTGCGGTTGGTCCCCGCCCTCGACGCCGCGCGTGAAGATATGCATCGGCAGCTTGGCCGGCGCCTGCAGGGTCACTTCGGCGTCGTCGAACTGATCGAAAACGCTGAAGGTCTCCCACAGGCCGAAATAGTCAGGGAAATACGGGGTGTTCTGCGTGCGGCGCAGTTCGTACACCACGCGCGAGCCCGGCGCCAGATTGGAGAACACGATGACGCGCACCTTGCGATCGGCATACAGCGGCGCCGTGGCGCTGGAATAGCTTTCCTGGGTATAGATGCGATCGGGCGCCACATCGTGGCGCTGGCCGTCGGCGGTCAGCGTATAGGCGGCGACCACCTCCAGCGTTTCCATTTTCTCGCTGTAGCTCAGGCGGATCTGGCTGAATTTTTCGACCGCCGCCTTGGTTTTCAGCAACACTTCGTAGCTTTCCGTCTTCACGTTAGTGGCGTTGGCGTTAACGCGATAATCCGCGCGATAACGCACGAAGCTGAAATCGTTGTTGGCCGTGTCGTTCTGGCCCTGATCCGCCGCGGCGGGCGGTGCAGCGGCCAACACGGTGGCCGGGTGCGTCGCCGTCAAACCGGCGAGTAACAGTATGGAAGGAATAGCGATTTTCATCTTCGGTCCTTGAAGGGCAACAAACGGCGACGCCGGGCTACGCGCCTGCCCCGGCGTCAAAACAGGCGGGCACACTAATATAATTGAGAATCATTTTCAATAAACGAACCGTCAACGCCGTGCTAGCCCTGCTCGATCAGCATCACAGCGGTGGTCTCCGGCTCCAGGGCCTCGAAAACGTGCTCGCGATCGGCGGAGTAACTGATGTAATCCCCGGCGCTCAGCTCCAGCGGCTGATCCGCCGGCCCGAGGCGCGCCCGTCCACTGCTGATGATCACATGCTCGACGGTGCCCGGCGGATGCGGCCGGGAAAGTTTGACTTCGCCGGGCTGCACCCGCAGCCGGTAAATGTCGCGCTGCGCGCCCGGTGGACAAGTGGCCAGCAACGTGGCGGCGTAGTTGCCCTGCTCTGACACCGCCGCGGTCCCCTCATGAGCGCGGATCACTTGCACCTGCCTGCTGGGTTGCGAAATCAGTCGGCTGACCGGCACATCCAGCGCCATCGCCAACGCCCACAGCGTTTCCAGACTGGGATTACCGCTGCCGGCTTCGAGCTGCGACAACGTGGACTTGGCGATACCCGCGCGCTTCGCCAGTTCGGTGACGGACAGGTTCAATCGCTCCCGCTCACGGCGGATTGCCGCCGACAAGAGGCCGATCGGCGTGATGTTCTGCATTAGGCTCTCGCTCATTGTTCGTTATACCATTCATTTGTTCGACTTGACGAACGCCGTCAACCATGTTCATCATAATGTTCGATTGTTCATTTTAATGATTAAGCGACTTCACCACAAGTACGGTCAGGCCGCGAGGGAAACGACATGAAAACGAAAACGCGCGGCGCAGTGCAAATGATCCTCGCCATGACGATCTCCGGCACCGTCGGTTGGCCGGTGATCGTGTTAGGGCAGCCGCCCGCCACGGTGGTGTTTTGGCGCTGCGCGTTCGGCGCGCTGGCGATGCTGGCCACCTGCGCCGCGCTTGGGCAACTGAAATCAGGCGCCATCAACCGGCGGCAGCTGGCTTTCGCCGTCCTGGGGGGCCTCGCGCTGGTGCTCAACTGGATGCTATTGTTTGCCGCCTATGCGCATGCCTCGATCGCTGTCGCCACCGTGACCTACCATGTTCAACCGTTTATGTTGGTGGCGCTGGGAGCGCTGCTGTTCGGCGAAAAACTGACGGCTAATCGGCTGGGCTGGCTTCTGCTGGCGTTCGCCGGGATGGTGTTGATCGTCACCGGCCGGCAGAGCGGTGGCGGCGATGGCGACTATCTGCTGGGCGTAGCGCTGGCGCTCGGTGCGGCCCTGATGTACGCCCTGGCGGCGGCGATTGTCAAACAGCTGGCCGCGTTGCCGCCGCAGCTCATCGTGTTGATTCAACTGACCGTCGGCGCGCTGGCGATGGCGCCGTTCGCCGGTCTGGCCCGCCTTCCCGCAGAACCGTTCGACTGGCTGCTGCTGGCGACCCTCGGCCTGGTGCATACCGGGGTGATGTCCACGTTGCTCTATGGCGCTATCCAGAAAATCCCCACCGCTCTGGTTGGCGCGCTGTCGTTTATCTACCCGGCAGTGGCGATCGTGGTGGACTGGGCGGCGTTCGGGCACCGTCTCAGCCTGTTGCAGTTGCTGGGCACGCTGGCCATTCTCGGCGCGGCCGCGGGCATGAACTTCGGCTGGCGATGGGCGCCCGCCGCGCACCGGGCCGGTAAAATCGGTTAATCCCGTCCGACGGGCAAGCTATGCACAATAAGGCATTCGCCTTGTGTTCGGCGCGGTGCTATTTATTTAAACCGTGTAGGGTAGAAGGAGTGTTCTATGTGGCATCACCGCCTGCAACGGCGCATCCGTTTCAGTTACTGGAACGAACTGTGCGTCATAAAAAAATAAGGGAAGGCGCAAGCCTTCCCTTTTGTCATTCACCGTTCAGCTCAGAAGCGATCGGTTTTCACCACCTCGTCGAACGGCAGCTTGCCGATGCGCGGGTAAGGTTGCCCCGCCGCCTTGCCGATAGCGACCATCAGCGCGATCTGATAATGCGCCGGCTTATTGATAATCTCGCCCACCGCGTCGAAATCAAAACCGTCCATCGGGCAAGAGTCGTAGCCCTGCGCCTTGGCCGCCAGCATCAGCGTCTGGGCGAAGATGCCGCTGCTGCGCATCACTTCGTCGCGCTGCACCTGCGGCTTACCGCGATAATACTGATCGACGGCCGGGATCATGAATTGCTGCACCGGCTCCGCCGCGTCGGCCCAAACGGTTTTTACTTTCGATTCCCAACTCGACAGATCGCCGCACAGCACGACCAGCATCGACGCGTCGGTCACCTGCGCCTGCCCCCACGCCGCCTCGCGAATTTTCTCGCGCTGCGCGCGATCTTCGATCAGCAGCAGGCGCCAGTGCTGCAGGTTAAACGCGCTGGGAGCGCCCTGCAGCGCAATGTTCAACAGCGCTTTTTTCTCTTCGAGCGTCATCACGTGCTGCGTATCGAACTGCTTGGTGGCGCGGCGTTGGCGGATCGCGTCTAACGTATTCATTTTACTGCCTCTGTCCATGTGAAAAGGTCTATTGTCGTCAACGCGGCGCGGCTGTCCAGCCCCAGGCGGCTATTTCTGCGCGGTTTCGGCGCGCAAACGGCTGACCTGCGCCGCCAAGTCCGGCCACGGCGCCTGACCGGCGTAATGCTGCCGCAGGTAGTTGAGCAGGATGGCGATCTGCGCGTCATTCAGGTTATGGCGAAAGCCCGGCATATAGCCCAGCTCGGCGTTCGCCGGCCGCTGTATGCCGTCCAGCACCACGCGAATGGCGTTGTCCGGCGCGTCGGCGAACAGGTTGGTGTTCAGCGCCAGAGACGGCCGCACCCCCGCCATCTGCGCGCCTTTTTCCTGCGCATGGCAAGCCATGCAGGCGCCGGAAAACAGCCGCGCCCCTGCCGAACTCAAAGGCTCCACCTGCCGTTCCGCCTGAGCGTTTAACGTTGTCGCCGCAGCGCCCGCCGCCGTTTCAGGATGATAGCTGCGCAGATAGACGGCGATCGCCTGCAGATCGGCCTGCGGCAAGCGCGACAGCCCTTCTTCGATCACCGGCGCCATCGGGCCGGCGGCGACGCCGTGGTTGGCCGAGTAGCCGGTGCGCATGAAATCGACCAGATCCTGCTGCGTCCACGCGAGCGGCGCGGGCGAGCGGCCGGTCAACGCCGGCGCCGTCCATCCCTCCGCCACGCCGCCGGCCAGGTGCACGCCGCCGGTTTTCTCGCCGAACAGCACGTTGCGCGGCGAGTGGCAGGCGCTGCAGTGCCCCAGCCCTTCGACCAGGTACGCGCCGCGGTTCCAGTCGGCGCTTTGGGTCGTCTGTTCCGGCATCGCGCCCGGCGTCAGGAACAGCAGGTTCCAGGCAAAGATGCCCTGGCGAATGTTGAACGGAAAGTGCAGATCGGTGGTCGGCGGCCGGTACTTGACCGGCGGCTGCGACATCAGATAGGCATACAGCGCCTGCAGATCGTCGTCGCGGGTGCGGGTAAAGGCGGTATAGGGAAACGCCGGATAGAGATAGCGGCCCTGGCGATCGACGCCGTGGCGCATGGCGCGTTCGAACGCCGCGTAGCTCCAGCTGCCGATGCCGGTTTCCACGTCCGGCGTGATGTTGGTGGTGTAAATGGTGCCGAAGGGGATCTCCATCGCCAACCCGCCGGTGTTGCGCTCGCCGCCCGCACGGGTGTGGCACACGGCGCAGTCGCCGAGATCGGCCAACGTTTTGCCACGCGCGATCTGCGCCTCGCTGAAACTGTGGGTCGCATCGGCGGCGAGCGGCGCAATCTCCGGCTGCCAACTGGCGACCACGCCGGCGACCACAACGGCGATCACCGTGACGCCGCCCCACCCGACGATTTTTTTCATCTTACTCATCTTTGCTGTCCTTGTTCGTAACGGGGGGTTAATGGCCGGCCTGAGCGCGCAGCGCGGCGAGCACCCGCGCCGGTGTGAACGGCACCTCGCGCAGGCGCACGCCGAGGGCGTCAAACAGCGCGTTGCCGATCGCCGCCGCACTCGGCACCGAGGCGGACTCTCCTGCGCCCATCGGCGCTTCGTCCGGGCGGTCGATCAGTTGGATATCGATCTGCGGCAATTCGTCAAAGCGCAGGATCGGATAGCCGCCCCAGTCTAATGACGTCACGCCCGACGCGTTGAAGGTCACAAACTCTTTCAGCACCCGGCTGGCGGATTGGATAATGTTGCCGTGCACCTGATGGCGCACCCCGGCCGGATTGATCATCCGGCCGCAATCATGCGCCACGAAGATTTTATTGAGCGTGATCTGCCCGGAAAGGCGATTGACGCTGAGATCGCACACCCAGGCCGCCCAGGCGGCGCCGAAGCCGGGGAATTTGCTGTGGAAATAGCGCGCATAGGCGAAGCCGCGGCCGCTCACCACTTCGGCCCCGGCGGCGCGCGAGCGGTGCGCCGGGCCGTCTTGCCAGTTAGCCTGGCGCTTCAGGGCCTCAATCAAGGCCACCGCGCGCGGATCGTTCAGGTAACGCAGGCGAAACGCGATCGGATCCTCGCCGGCGCGCCAGGCCAGCTCGTCGATCCAGGATTCATGGGCGAACACGTTGGGCAGCGCCGAAACGCCGCGCATCCACGACGCGCGCACGATCGGCGCGGCGTCCTGACAGATCACCCGCATGTGCGGATACGCGTATTGCGGAATGGCGGTGCGATCGCCCATCTGTTGCACGTCAGCCCGGTTGGCCACCTTGCCGGTCAACACCAGCGGCAAGGTCACCGCATTGTTGGAGGGATAGCTGGTTTTCAACTCGTAAGCCGCCACCCGATTTTGCGCGTCGAGGCCGCCGCGCACCCGGATCAGTTGGCCGGTGCCCTTCGGCTCCCAGCCGGATTCCTGTTCACGCATCAGCTGCACCCGCACCGGGCGGCCGGTGGCCCGCGCCAACAGTGCCGCGTCCGCCGAGACGTCGTCGGCGCAGTTGCGGCCATAGCAGCCGGAGGCTTCCATGCGGGTGATGTGCACCTGCTCAGACGGCAGCTCGAGCAGCCTGGCGATATCTTTGCGCAGATCGTGCGGGTTTTGCGTGCCGGACCACACCTGCGCCCGCCCGTCTTTGACCTCCGCTACCGCGCAGGAGGGGCCGATCGAGGCGTGCTGATGGTAAGGCCAGACATAGTCCGCCCGCACTTCGGTATGCAGCAATGCCAACGCCTCGTCCGTGCCCGCATCATCGCGCAGCACGCGGTCGGTTTTCGGGTTGGCTTCCAGCGCGGCGGGCAGCGCCTCCGGCGACAGGTCCGGCAGGCCGGCCCAGGGTTTCCATTCGGTTTTCAGCCGGCGCATGGCGGCGATCGCCTGCTCTTCGCGCTCGGCCACAATGCCGATGAAATCGTTGATCACCACCAGTTTCACGATGCCCGGCAGGTGCGCGATCGAACTTTCATCCACCGACAACAGGCCGCCGCCCAGCGGCGCGCTGCTGTCGGCGCCTGCGTAAGGCGGGCGCACCACCCGGCCATGCAGCATGCCGGGCAAGCGCAGGTCGTGCACGTAGGTCAGCCCCCCGCTGACCTTGGCCGGAATATCGACCCGGGCGACGGCGCGGCCGACATAGCGGCCCTGCTGTTCACCGTTCAGCGGCACGTTTTTATCCAGCGTCACATGCAGATTTTGCCCGCTCGCCAGCTGCGCATAGCTCAAGGAACGCCCCGGGTGCTTGGTCACAAACACCTGTCCCGCCGCCGCCGTCAGCTGGTCGGCCGGCAGTTCGAAGGCTTTGGCCGCCAGCGCCGTCAGCATATGTCGCACCTGCGCCGCCGCCTGCCGCAGCGGCACCGACGTGACCTGGATGGTGGCGCTGGCGATGGTCGGCCCCTGATCCGGCGTGCGTTGCGTATCGCCGAGGATCATCGTGACGTGCTCGAACGGCACGCAAATTTCGTCGGCGACGATCTGCGCCAGCGCGGTGCGAATGCCGGTGCCGAGATCGACATGGCCATTGAAGGCCGTCACCCGGCCGTCGGCGGTGAGGCTGATAAAGCTGTTCACCCGATCCAGCGGCAGAGCGGCAGGCGATGCAACCGTCTCGGCGGCGAAGGCGTTAAACGGCGCGGGCAGCAGACTGCTGACCATCACCACACCGCCGGCTTGCAGCAACTGTCGGCGGGTCAGTTCGAGGCGGCTCATGCTTGCCTCCGCGCAGCCAGCAGATCGCGGGCGCGCTCGGCGGCGCGCAAGATCTCAAGGTGGGTGCCGCAGCGGCACAGGTTGTAGGCCAGCTTTTTCTTGATGGTTTGTTCATCTGCATCCGGCTCGCGTTCGAACAACGCGACCAGCGTCATGATCATGCCGTTGGCGCAGTAACCGCACTGCGCCGCCTGCTCATCGATAAACCCCTGCTGAACCGGATGCAGCGCCTCCGGCGTGCCCAAGCCTTCCAGCGTGGTGACGGACTTGCTTCCTACGGCGGCCAGCGGCATTGAGCAAGAACGCGCGGCGACGCCGTCGATCAGCACCGTGCAGGCGCCGCACTCCCCCAGGCCGCAGCCATATTTGGGGCCATTCAAGTGCAGATCGTTGCGTAAAACGTACAGCAGCGGCGTGTCGGGCGCGAGATTGCCGAGTGGAACCACCCGGCCATTAACGTTGATTTCCATGGTGAAACTATCCCTTAAACAAACGGATTTAATCCGTAACATCACTGCGGTGAATAATTGCGCAGCGTGCTAATAATTACCATCAAAATACTTGACGATGTTAAGGGAATGTAGCCGCCATGGCTTTAACGAAAAGTGGGTATTTTCTATAAATTTCCGATAGATAAGCGCGCTTTTATGATTGCCGCCCGTGATTATTGTCGATCGCCAGTCCGGCCTCGGCGCCGTCGACCAACAGCCGCACCCCGGCTTCGAACAGCGCATCCGCGCCCTTCTCCTGCAATGTTTCCCAGCCTTGGCACAGCAGCGGGTAACGGCGGCGGTCGGCGTCATTGAGCGGATCGTCAGGCTGCATTTGCTGTTCCTCCAGCACCCAGCCCACCACGAAACGCCCGACGGCGAACAGCAGGTTTACCGCGCGCTCCGGCGTCAACCCCGCCCGGCACAGCAGCGCCACCTTGGCCTCAATGACGGCGAATTGCGGCTCCTGCGGCCGGGTGCCGGCATGCAGACGCGCGCCGTCGCGGTAAGCCAGCAACGCCCGACGAAAGTTGCCGGCATTGGTGACAACCCAATCCTGCCAGGGCATGTCGGCGGGCACCTCCTCACGGTGATCCAGCATGATGGTTTCCGCCATCGCCTTCAGCAGCTCGGCCTTGTTCTTGAAATGCCAATAGAGCGTGGGAGATTGCACGCCCAAATGTTGCGCCAGGCGGCGGGTGCTCAGGGCATCGATGCCGATGTCGTTCAGCAACGCCAGCGCCCCGCGCAGGACGGTTTCTCGCGTTAAACGTGTCGCAGTATTTTTTTCACTCATCTCTCTATCACTGATAGGGTAACTGTGGAATACTCAATACTCTATCACTGTTAGAGTCACAATTTTGAAAAAAACCATACTGGTTATTTTGTTGACGGTGTTGCTGGATGCGGTGGGCATCGGTCTGATCATGCCGATTCTGCCGGCGTTGTTGCGTTCGCTGGGCGGTCTTGACGCCGGCAGCCTGCACTACGGCGCCCTGCTGGCGGCCTATGCGTTAATGCAATTTCTGTTCTCGCCGATCCTCGGCGCGCTGAGCGATCGTTTCGGCCGGCGGCCGGTGCTGCTCATCTCGCTCGCCGGCGCGGCGGCCGACTATCTGCTGATGGCGTTCGCGCCGACGCTGGCCTGGCTCTATCTGGGCCGGTTGCTGGCGGGCATCACCGGCGCCAACATGGCGGTCGCCACCGCTTACGTCACCGACATTACGCCGGCCGGTCAACGCGCGCGGCGTTTCGGCCTGGTGGGCGCGGTATTCGGCGTCGGTTTTATCGTCGGCCCGCTGCTCGGCGGTTCGCTGGGCGAGTGGCATCTGCATGCGCCCTTCCTGGCGGCGGCGGCGATGAACGCCGTCAACCTGGCGATGGCGTTTTTCCTGCTGCCGGAATCGCGTAAACCCCGCGCCCGCGCCGCCGAGAAAATCCGCCTCAATCCCTTTTCGTCATTGCGCCGGCTGCACGGCAAGCCTGGCCTGATGCCGCTGGCCGGCATTTACCTGATCATGGCGCTGGTTTCGCAGGCGCCGGCCACATTGTGGATTTTATACGGTCAGGATCGTTTCGGCTGGAGCATGATGGTGGCGGGCCTGTCGCTGGCCGGTTACGGCGCCTGCCACGCGCTGTCGCAGGCCTTCGCCATCGGCCCGCTGGTCGCGCGGCTCGGCGAACGCAAGGCGCTGCTGATCGGCCTGGCCGCCGACGCAATGGGCCTGGCGCTGCTGTCGATCGCCACGCGCGGCTGGGCACCTTTCGCCTTGCTGCCGTTCTTCGCGGCGGGCGGTATGGCGCTGCCCGCGCTGCAGGCGTTAATGGCGCAAAAGGTGGACGACGATCATCAGGGCGAGCTGCAAGGGACGCTGGCCAGCATGGGCAGCCTGATCGGCGTCGCGGGGCCGCTGGTGGCGACGGCGCTGTACGCCGCCACGCGCGATGTCTGGCCGGGCCTGGTCTGGGCGTTGGCCGCCGCCCTCTATCTGTTGGTTCCGCTGTTGCTGGCGCGTTCGCGCGAGCGTGACGCGGCATAACGTCGAGCTCACCCTCTCCCGCTTAAGCTGATTTATGGCTAAGCAAGGCATTATTCAGCATAAGCGGGCGCTTTACACGCCACTGCGCCGCTCATTATCATCGCCCTTATCCCGCCGCAGGAAAATTTAAATGTCGTTTCATGGCGTTACGCCCAGCGCGTCATCGCTACCGTTCACTTCGCCTATCGGAAAATCAGGATGAGAAAACTCACAACGCCGCTGATCGCCGCCCTGCTGCTCGGCCTGTTTAGCCTGCCGGCCGGCGCGCAGGAGAAACCGCAACAAATCACCATCGGTTACCAGAAAGCCAACATTTTTGCGCTGCTGAAATACCGCGGCACGCTGGAGAAAACCCTGGAGCCGCAGGGCGTCAAGGTTCGCTGGATAGAATTCCCCGCCGGCCCGCAGATGTTGGAAGGGTTGAACGTCGGCAGCATCGATCTGGCGGCGACCGGCGACGCCCCGCCGGCCTTCGCGCAAGCCGCCAAGGCCGATCTGGTTTATTTGGCGCATTCGCCGCCCAGCCCGAAAACCGAAGCCATCGTGGTGCCGCAGGATTCGGCGATCCGCTCCGTGGCCGATCTGAAAGGCAAACGCGTGGCGTTGAACAAAGGGTCTGACGTCAATTACCTGCTGGTGAGCGCGCTGGAACAGGCCGGCTTGAGCTACAAGGACATCACGCCGGTCTATCTGCCGCCGAGCGATGCCCGCGCCGCCTTCCAGCGCGGCAGCGTCGACGCCTGGGTGATTTGGGATCCCTACTACGCCGAGGTGGAAACCCATGCCAACGCCCGCCGGCTGAAAGACGCGGAAGGCCTGGTGCCGCACTACACCTTCTATCTCGCCAGCCGCCGCTTTGCCGAAACCTACCCGGACAGCGCCAAGCAGGTGATTCAACAGCTCGGCGCGCTGAGCGACTGGGCCAACGGCCATCCGCAGGAAGCGGCGGCGATCCTCGCTCAGAGCACCGGCCTGGATCAGGCGATTTGGGCCAAAGCCATCGCCCGCATGCCGTTCGGCAGCCAGCGCATGTCGCCGGAGGTGTTCAGACAGCAGCAGCAGTTGGCGGATAAATTCACCGCCATCGGACTGCTGCCGGGTAAGGTGGACGTCAACGCCGCCCGCTGGTCCGAAGATAAGCCCGAGGCGCCGTAGCCTTTGCCGCGCTTTGGCTTTAGAAAGCAGAAACCGGCATTTTGCCGCCGGAGTAAGCTGACCTATGCTAACCCTGTGTGATGAAACGCGTTTTCATGGCATGTCTTCCGGAACGTTTTGCTTTATTTGTTCGTCGTGAACCCTGGGCCGCCCCTGACTGGTGCGGCTTTTCTTTTTTGTTCGGCAGTGCCAGCAGCGGGGAATTTTGCTATGTTAACCCGCAGATACGCTTCCCGTTTTCAGCCGCCGGATCGACTCATGTTTACCCACAAAGCAATCGCCGCGCTCAACGCCCTGGAGCTGATGGTTTATAACTACGTCAGCAAACACAAGAATCAAGTGATGTACATGACCATCCGCGAACTGGCCGAGGCCGCCGGCGTGTCCACCACCACCGTGCTGCGATTTTGCAAAAAAATGGGGTGTGACGGCTATTCGGAATTTCGCATCCGTTTCAAACTGTACCTGGAGCAAACCGATGCGCCGCCGGTCGATTCCGGCATCGGCGAAATTCTCAGTTTTTTTAAAAGCGTCAGCAACGATGAATTTAATC
This sequence comes from Serratia sp. CY52157, assembly GCF_052168495.1. Classification (NCBI taxonomy): domain Bacteria; kingdom Pseudomonadati; phylum Pseudomonadota; class Gammaproteobacteria; order Enterobacterales; family Yersiniaceae; genus Serratia; species Serratia sp. CY52157. The sequence goes on from NZ_JBJNMO010000001.1 coordinate 850,562, forward strand.
AGCTGCTCGATGAAGCGGTGCGGCATATCGCCGCCGCCGAGCGAATTATTTTCGTCGGCATCAGCACCTCCGGCGCCCTGGGGAAATATGGCGCGCGTTTCTTTTCCAACGTTGGAAAATTCAGCACCCATATCGACGATCCTTATTATCCCGTCAACAGCGATATGTATAAAAGCGCGGTGGCGATCATGTTGTCGGTTTCCGGCGAAACCGAAGAGATCCTGCGGCTGGCCAGCCAGTTCAGCCTGCACCACTGTAAAATCATCAGCATCACCAACAACGAAACCTCTTCGCTGGCGCGGCTGGCGGACTTCAATCTGTCTTATCACGTCCCGCAACACTTGATCGGCGATCATCATAATATTACTACGCAAATCCCCGTGCTTTATATTATTGAAACCATCGGCAAGCGCCTGGGAAGAATGAACGCGATAAAATAAAACAGGCTGTTTTTTTATTGTGACAAATCACGTTTTACGGCGATTTGTTATATCGTGACATTTCTTTCGGTCTTGTTACTCTATTGGCAACGCGAACGTTATTACCCTTCATTAAATAAGATGAGACATTGACGATGAAACAGTTGCCGAAAGATTTTCTGTGGGGAGGCGCGGTCGCCGCGCACCAGGTTGAAGGCGGTTGGGATCAGGGCGGCAAAGGGCCAAGCATCGCCGACGTGTTGTCCGGCGGTTCGCACGGAGTGGATCGCGTGATGACCGACGGCGTGCTCGACGGCTATCGCTATCCCAACCACGAAGCGGTGGACTTCTACGGCCGCTACAAGCAGGACGTGGCGCTGTTCGCCGAGATGGGCTTCAAGTGTTTTCGTACCTCGATCGCCTGGACGCGCATTTTCCCGAACGGCGACGAAGCAACGCCGAACGAAGCCGGCCTGCAGTTTTACGACGACCTGTTCGACGAATTGCTGAAATACGGCATCCAGCCGGTGATCACCCTGTCCCACTTCGAAATGCCTTACCATTTGGTAAAAGCCTACGGCGGCTGGAAAAATCGCCGGGTGGTGGAGTTCTTCGTGCGCTTTAGCGAAGTGGTGATGCGCCGCTACCGCGAAAAAGTGAAGTACTGGATGACCTTCAACGAAATCAACAACCAGAGCAACTACCGCTACCCGCTGTTCGGCTACTGCTGTTCCGGCGTGGACTACACCCAGGAAGACAACCCCGAGCAGACGCTGTACCAGGTGTTGCACCACCAGTTCGTCGCCAGCGCGCAGGTGGTCAAACTCGGCCATCAGATCAACCCGGAATTCAAGATCGGCTGCATGCTGGCCTGCGTGCCGTTCTACCCTTATTCCTGCAAGCCGGACGACGTGATGTACGCCGTGGAAGCGATGCACCAGCGCTATCTGTATACCGACGTGCAGATGCGCGGCTACTACCCCAGCTACCTGCTGCGTGACTGGGAACGCAAAGGGCTGAAGATCGAGATGCAGCCGCAGGACGCGCAGATCCTGCGCGAGGGCTGCACCGATTACATCGGCTTCAGCTATTACATGAGCAATGCGCTGCAGGCCAACGCGGTGGACGGCAGCGACGGCATGTTCGGCTTCCCGGGCAACGTGCCGAACCCGCACGTCAAAGCCTCCGACTGGGGCTGGCAGATCGATCCGGTCGGGCTGCGCTATTCGCTGAACGTGCTGTATGAACGTTACCAGAAGCCGCTGTTTATCGTGGAAAACGGCTTCGGCGCCTTCGACAAGGTGGAAGCGAATGGCCAGATCAACGATGACTATCGCATCGACTATCTGCGCGCCCATATCGAAGAGATGAAAAAAGCGGTGATTGAAGACGGCGTAGACCTGATCGGCTATACGCCGTGGGGCTGCATCGACTGCGTGTCGTTCACTACCGGCGAGTACAGCAAGCGTTACGGCTTCATCTACGTCGATAAACACGACGACGGCACCGGCACGCTGGAACGGTCGCGCAAGAAAAGCTTCGACTGGTATCGTCGGGTGATCGCCAGCAACGGCGAACAGCTGTAACCGCCGCAGTTCAGGGGCGGTGACGCCCCTTCTCGCCCATGCCGCCCGGCATGGGCGTTTTCGCTTATATCGCCGGGAATGGCGCACCGACATAATTTTCCGCCAGCATCGTCATGGCGCTGCGCGATTTCACCGTGTACTGCAACTCTGAGAGTTGCAGCCGGTGTTCGAAAGGCGTGTCTTCCCGCCGGGTATGCAGCATGTGGGTCATCCACCAGGAAAAATGCTCGGCGCGCCAGACCCGCTGCAAGGCGGTGTCGCTGTAATCGTCCAGCCGTTGCCAGTCGCCTCGCCGGTAAAACGTCTCCAGCGCCTGGGACAACAGGCAAACATCGGCCATGGCCAGATTCAACCCTTTGGCGCCGGTCGGCGGCACGATATGCGCCGCGTCGCCCGCCAACAGCAGGCGCCGGTAGCGCATCGGTTCGGTAACGAAGCTGCGCATGCCCACCACGTTTTTCTGAAATATGCGGCCCTTTTTCAGCGTCCAGCCTTCATGGTTTTCCAGCCGCTGCTCCAACTCGCGCCAGATACGATCGTCCGACCATTGATCGACCTGTTCCGCAGGATCGCACTGAAAATACATGCGCTGCACGCCGGGCGAGCGGGTGCTGATCAACGCAAAACCGCGCGGATGGCAGGCGTAGATCAGCTCTTCGCTGGACGGCGGCGCTTCGACCAGAATGCCGAACCAGCCGAACGGATAGGTGCGGGTGTAATCCTGCCGCAGCCCGCCGGGCATCGCCGCGCGGCTGATGCCGTGGAATCCGTCGCATCCGATGACAAAGTCGCAGCGCAGCCGGCGCGGCTGGTCGCCATGACGGTAGTGAACCTCGGGCTGCGCGCTGTCCAGCGCCTTCAATTCAACCTGCTCCACCTCGAAAAACAGATGGCCCTGCGCCGCCAGACGCGCGGCGATCAGGTCTTTCAAGACTTCGTGCTGGGCATAAACGGTGACGGCGCGCTCGGTCAATCCGGCCAGATCGATGCGGTGCTGCCGGCCGCCGAACGCCAAGCGGATCCCCTGATGCCGCGCCCCTTCCCGCCGCATCCGCTCCCCCAATCCGGTCTGCTCGAGCAGATCGACGGTCCCCTGTTCGAGCACCCCGGCGCGAATGGTCGATTCCACCGCCTCCCGGCTGCGCGTTTCCAACACCACCGATTCCACACCTTGCAGGTGCAGCAGATGGGACAACATCAAACCGGCCGGACCGGCGCCGATGATCACAACCTGTGTGCGCATAGCATGACTCCCTCATAGCATTTTGTTGAGCGGCGCCGGCAGCGCCGGGTAGCCGCCGGAAAGGTGTTTGGCGAGCAGCGCCAGCGCCGCGATCAGCGCCGGGATGGCCAACAGCGTGAAAATGGTGCTGAACGACAGCTGCATCTGCATCAACACGCCACCGCTCATCGCCCCCAGAATGCCGCCAAAACGCCCGAGACCGAGCATCCAGGCCACGCCGGTCGCCCGGCTCTGGGTGGGATAGAACCCGGCCGCCAGGGCCGGCATGGATGACTGGGCGCCGTTCATGCAGGTGCCGGCGATGAACACCGTGAGCGCCATCAGCAGCGGAGAGGTATAGACATAGCCGATGATGCCGACGAACAAACCGGTCAGCAAATAGCCGACGGCCACCACCTTGTGCGGGTTCATGCGATCCATCAACCAACCGATAATCAATACGCCGAGCCCCCCGCCGAGCGGAAACAGCGCGGTGATCAGCGACGCCTGCGTAACGGAGGCGCCGGTTTCACGGATCAGCAGCGGCAGCCAACTGGTCAGCAGATAGAAGATCATCAATCCCATGAAGTAAGTCAGACACAGCATCAACGTGCCCAGCAGATAGCGACGCGAAAAGATCATGCCCAGCGGCGACGCTGCCTTTACCAGCCCCTCTTCCTGCAACATGAAGCGCGGCGGCGGCGTCATTCGGATCGGCGCAATGCGCTTCAGCACCTTGGCGATGCGCTCTGCGGCATAGCCGCGCGCGACCATGAAGCGCACGGATTCAGGCAAGGCGGCGATCAGGACCAGCGCCAGCAGCAACGGCATGACGCCGCCCAGCACCAGCACGCTCTGCCAGCCGAAATGCGGGATCAGCCAGGCGGAAGAAAAACCGCCCAGCGACGAACCGAGAGGGAAACCGCAAAACATCAGATTCACCATCAGGGCTCGGCAGCGCTGAGGGGCATATTCCGACATCAGCGTGGCGGCGTTCGGCATGGCCGCCCCCAGTCCCAGCCCGGTCAAAAAACGCAGCAGCGTCAGCGTCGAAAGCGAGCCGGCGAAGGCGGTCAGCAGGCTGAAGCCGCCGAACAGCAGCAGCGAAATCACCAGCACTTTCTTGCGGCCGATGCGATCCGCCAACGGGCCGGCGGCCAACGCGCCTACCGCCAGACCGACCAGCGCGGCGCTCATTACCGGCCCCAACGCGGTTTTGTCTATTCCCCACTCCTGCACCAGCGACGTGGCGATGAAGCCGATAATGGCGGTATCGAAACCGTCCAGCGCGACCGCCCAAAAACACAAAACCAGTATCAACCACTGGTAGCGAGAAAATGGCTGGTTATCGATAAACCCTCGAATTTCTACGTTGTTATCATGCGGCATGGCTTGCTCCTCAGAGAGTGCGGCAAACCTCACCGCACGGAACAGCCGGCTGCGAGCCGGCGAGAGGGTTAATTTGTGCGATTATCGGAATATAGTTCGTTAATCGACAATCAAATCAAACCACCCCACGGCGAATGCTTCAATATTGTTAAAAAAATAAGCGTGCGATAAACGAACATCAGAAAACGGTAAATAAAATAATTTCATTTACTATTAATTGGATATGGAGATTTAAGCCGTGACTACGGCGTGGGGAGTTGTGATTTTGTTAACATTTTACAAACATCATGAGCGCCCGGTCTGACGTTGACCCTGGGCCGGAGGGAACCGGCGCTTGTCAAACCGCGCTCGCCGCCTAAAAACAGGAAGCGAGCGCAAGCCTCGGCGCTATTGACTCACGGCGCCGTTTGCGCGGCGGCGAGGTATTTCGCCATTTCCGCCGTCGGCACCATGCCGCCGCCGGTCGCCCATACCAGATGCGTCGCCTGGGCCAGGCTCTCCGCGCTCACGCCCTGCTCGCTGAGCTGCCGCGCATGAGCGGTAACGCGCCACGGCCCGGCCATGCCGGCCAGGGCGGAGGGTTCCAGCTGGATATGCTCGTGCCTGTCCAACAATCCGAGCAGCGCGAACATCTCTTCGTCGCTCAGGGTGTAAAACGCGCTTAGCAGGCGCTCCATCGCCCGGCCGACAAAACCGGAGGCGCGCCCCACCGCCAGTCCGTCCGCCGCCGTGCGGTTGTCGATGCCGAGATCTTGCACCGCAATGCCGTCATGCAACCCGCTGTAGACGCCGAGCAGCATGCAAGGGGAATGGGTCGGTTCGGCGAAAATGCAGTGAACATGATCGCCGAACGCCAGCTTGAGGCCAAAGGCGACTCCGCCCGGCCCGCCGCCGACGCCGCACGGCAGATAAACGAACAGCGGATGCTGCGCGTCCACCACGATGCCCTGTTCGGCAAACTGCCGCTTCAGGCGGCCGCCGGCCACCGCGTAGCCGAGGAACAGGGTTTGCGAGTTTTCATCATCGATAAAGAAGCAACTCGGATCGTCCGCCGCCTGTTTGCGCCCTTGTTCGACCGCCACGCCGTAATCGTCGGCGTACTCCACCACCGTCACGCCATTGTCGCGCAGCTTCTGTTTTTTCCACGCCCGCGCGTCCGCCGACATGTGCACGCTAACGTCAAACCCCAACCGGGCGCTGATGATGCCGATGGATAATCCCAGATTGCCGGTCGAACCGACGGCGATGCGGTACTGGCTGAAGAATTGACGGAACTCGTCGGAAAACAGCCGGGCGTAGTCGTCGCCGGTGTGCAGCAGCCCCGCCTCCAGCGCCAGCTTTTCCGCGTGCGTCAGCACCTCATAGATGCCGCCGCGCGCCTTGATTGAGCCGGAAATCGGCAGATGGCTGTCCTTTTTCAACAGCAGGCACCCGCCCAACGTCTGCCCATAGCGCCGATCCAACGCGAGCTGCATGGCCGGGATCGCCACCAGCTCGGATTCGATGATCCCCTTTGTCGGTTGGGTTTCCGGGAAGGCCGCGGCAAGATAAGGCGCGAAACGCGCCAGGCGCTGCTCCGCGTCGGCGACGTCGGCGGCGGTCAACCCGACGTGGGGCAACCCTGCGGCCAGCGTTGTCGCGCGCGGATTGAACCAGGTGATCGGCTCTAGCGCGACCATGCGTTGCAACAGCGGATGCTGGGCGACCCACGATAGGATCTGTGATTTCTGCATAAGTGTCCCTGACTGATGTTGGCGTTGCCGTCACCTTGCCGCGAACGCCGGCGGCTGACAAATGATAAATTCTGAGCTTGAGGTGCAATAGATTGATGCAAGCGCGACGTTAGCCGGCCGTCACGCCAAACAGCAGGCCGACGCCGGAAGAAACCGCCATCGCCAGTGCGCTCCAGATGAGGATGCGCGCCACGCCCGGCAAGATCGGCGCCCCGCCGGTTTTCGCGGCGATGCCGCCGAGAACGCCGAGGGAAATCAGCGCCGACGCCACCAGCGCCGGCCGCGTCCAGGCGACCGGTACCCACATCGCCACCAGCAGCGGCAACAGCGCGCCGAGGGAGAAACTCAGGGCCGACGCCAACGCAGCCTGCAGCGGCCGGGCGCGGGTGGCGGAGGAAATGCCCAGTTCGTCGCGCGCGTGCGCCTCCAACGCATCATGCGCCATCAGCTTTTCCGCCACCTGCCGGGCCAGCGCCGGATCCAGACCGCGATGCACGTAGATTGACGTCAGTTCGCGAAACTCCCCCGGGTAGTCTTCAAGCAGCTCCGCCTGCTCTTCCGCCAGCGCGGCCTTTTCGGTATCCGCCTGCGACGAGACCGACACATACTCGCCGGTGGCCATCGACATCGCGCCGGCCACCCACCCGGCGACGCCGGCGATCATCAGCGCGGAATGCGAGGCGTTGGCCGCCGCGACGCCCAGCAGCAGGCTGGCCGTTGAAACGATGCCGTCGTTGGCGCCGAGCACCGCCGCCCGCAGCCAGCCGATGCGTTCAATACTGTGCCGTTCTCGGTGCATCCGTTCTCTCCCTCTGTGAGCGTTGCGCTACTCGCGCGCCGCCGCTTCCAGCCCGGCGATGTCGATTTTGCCCATCAGAAGCATCGCTTCCGTTACCCGCCGCACGCGGGCGGCGTCGGGATCGTTCATCAACTCCGTCAGGCGCCGCGGCACAATTTGCCAGCACAGCCCCCAGCGATCGCGCAGCCAGCCGCACTGCTCCGCCTCGCCGCCCTCGCTCAACGCATCCCACAGCCTGTCGACTTCCGCCTGATCGTCACATTCCACCATCACGGAGAAACTGTGATTGAACGGATCCAGCGGCCCGGCTTCGATCGCCGCGTAGCGCTGGTCCCCCAGCGTGAAGGCGGCCAGCTTCACGCTGCCGGCCGGGCCGCTCGGCGTATCCGCCGGCAGGTCGGAAAACCAGTTCACGGATGATCCGGGGATCAGCGCGACATAGCAATTCAGCGCCGCTTCCATGTCTTTTTCAAACCACAGATGTTGCGTAATTCTGGCCATCTGCGCCTCCTTTACGCATCGAGGATCGGCGCGAAACCGCCGAAGATCATGCGTTTGCCGTCGAACGGCATCTCGCCCAGCGCTTTCATGCGCGGATCGTTCATCATTTTCTCATTGGCGGCGTCGCGCACCGCTTTGGAGGGGTACTCTATCCAGCTGAACACCACCACTTCGTCTTCCTGGGCTTTCACCGCGCCGCGAAAGTCGGTGAGCTTGCCATCGGGCACGTCATCGCCCCAGCACTCCACGATGCGCGTGGCGCCAAACTCTTTGAACAGCGGCGCTGCCGCCGCCGCCAACCGGTGATAAGCCTCCTTATTGGCGGCCGGCACCGCCACCACAAACCCGTCTACGTATTTCATTCTGGCATCCTCTTGTCTGATTAAGGACAGTCGGTTCGGCGCAGGCGGAAATGCCCGCGTCCCTTACCAGTTTAGACCGCAGGCACGCAGCGCGGATCGGAAGTTCAGCGGCCGTGACAGGCCGGCGGAGACGATTCCGGTGTGGCGACCCGGTTGCGGCCGGCGTTTTTCGCTTTGTACACCGCCAGATCCGCCAGCTTCAGCAGATCCGCCAGGCTTTGGCCGGAACCGCCCGGGCAGGTCACCATGCCGATGCTGACGGTGATCTGCAGCGGATGCCCGGCCGGCATGAGGATAGACTCCGTTTCGATGCGTTGCCGCAGGCGTTCGGCCAATTGCCATCCCTGCTGCGGCTGGCCGAGCGTCGAAACGATGGCGAACTCTTCGCCCCCCATGCGGCCGAACAGGTCACCGACGCTCAGATCGGCGGCGATCGCGCGGGTAAAGGCCATCAGCGCCTGATCGCCGCCGGCATGGCCGAAACGGTCATTAATCGATTTGAAATAGTCGATATCGAGCATCATGACGCACACCAGCTCGCCCTTTTGGTCTATCAACCGTTCGCCGCGTTGCATAAACGCATTGCGCGTCAGCACGTGCGTCAACGCATCGTGATTCGCCACGTGCTCCAGCGTGCGCAGCAGCGCATTGCGCGCATAGTTCATGCTGGCCACGGCGATGGGCCCCAGCGCCAGCAGCGCGATGCCCAAACGCATCGATACCGCGTTTTGCAACACCTTCATGTCGAGCGTCGAACTCAACAGCCCGAAATCGATAGCCAGATGGCACCACAGCACATAGATCAGCACCGCAATCATGGTGCAGAACAGTGAGAAGGACATCGCCAGCCACAGCAGCACCGGCATGGGAAAGATCACCGCCCCGGGGCCGCCGATCAGCACGCTACACACCGCCGCCAGCAACAGCAGCGCCAACACCGTGAGTTTTCGCCCCGCCCGCGGCCATTGGCTGCGCTGGGTGAACATGGCGCCGGCCGCCGCAAGGCGACGTCGCCAATCGCCGGGAAACGCCAGAATAAACGGCATCAGCGTGACGTAATTGGTGAATTCGGACGAGAACCACAGCGCCAGCGAGGTCAGATAGGGTCTGCCGAACAGCCACTGCGAAGTTACGGCGCCCACCGCGCCGGTCGCGGCGGCGGCGGCCAGGCAGATGCCGAACAGGTACATGCTGGACGTGCCGCGTTGCAACATGCGCGCCGGCGGCGACAGCCGCATGAACAACAGATACCCCACCACGACGCCGGTCAGATTGGCGACATTCAGCAGCAGCGTCTTTTGCAGCGAACTGCCGGTCAACAGATCCGCCGCCAGATAGCCCAGCACCGCCATGCCCCAGCCGGCTCGCGTAGCCCACTGTGGCCGACGCACCAAAACGGCCAGCAGTACGGCGTTCACCGGCCAGAATATCGCCAGAAAGCTGCCGGGGCGACTCACGATGCCCAGCAGACACAGGGTGAACACCAACAAAAAAATGATGAGCGCGGGCCAGATTTTCCGGGTATCGGACAACGAGGTGGTTTGCATCTTGGATCCAGAGACTTCCGCTAGCATAAAGTGACAGTCTGTTCGCGTCACAACCGTCGGCGGCGAGGCGAAGATAAACGGCCGACCCGCCTATTATTGCCAGTTTTGCCTGCCCGGACACCTGTTTATTCATCAAGGGAAAATATATTTGTGTATCAATATATTGACAGGAATCACCCTTCCGACGAACAAACTGCCGCGTCCCTCCCGTCACTGCGATCGTTATTGCCATCCATCCGAATTTTTACCGGCAAAATCGCCGTCTTTTTCCCTAATGACAAAATTAAATCGTGCAATGAAGGGATACCGGCATTCCCCTCTATTCAAAACCTATAAATGATAATTATAATGATAATCGTTACTATTTATTATTTTTTCATGGAATTATATGCACCAGTCAGTTCTTCGCTACCCCACTAAAAGAAATAAAAATCACGTTCTTCGCACGCTGCCCCTGATTGCCGGTTTGTTCCCCGCGCTGGCGATCGCCGCCGCGCCCGGCGCAAAAACGGAGGAATCCATTACGGTGACCGCCGCGACCCAGCCTTCCGGCAGCTATAGCGCCGACACTGCCTCGACCGCCGGCAAGACCGCCGCGCCGCTCGCCGAGGTGCCGCAATCGGTCAGCGTCGTCACCTCTCAGGTCATTGACGACTTCCAGGTCAAAAGCGTCAATGAGGCGATGAAGTTCGTCAGCGGCGTCACCCAGGGCAACACGCTCGGCGGCACGGAGGATGGCTTCGTCAAACGCGGGTTCGGGGTTAACTCCGACGGCTCGGTCTTCATCGACGGCGTGCGCAGCAACCAAGGGCTGAGCATGGACGCCACCACCGATCGCGTCGAGGTCCTGAAAGGTTCCGCGTCGCTGCTGTATGGCATCCTCAGCCCCGGCGGCGTCATCAATCTGATCAGCAAAAAACCGCAGTATGACTGGAACACCCGCATCAGCGGCGCCACCAACAGTTTTGGCGGCGGCAGCGGCAGCGTCGATGTGACCGGCCCGCTGGGCGGCGGCTTCGCCTTTCGCCTGATCGCCGAACGCCAGCACGCAGATTACTGGCGCAATTTCGGCAGCGACGAACATACGCTGATCGCCCCCTCGCTCAGTTGGTTCGGCGACCAGGCTTCCTTTAACATCGCCTACAGCGAATACAAGTACGACATTCCTTACGATCGCGGCACCGCATTTATCGACGGCAAACCGGTCGATGTGCCCTATAACCGCCGCCTGGATGACTACGCGAACCATGCCTGGGGCAAGAACAAACGTCTGAACGCCCATTATGAGTACGCGCTCGATCCGATCTGGACGACCCACTTCAACTACGCCTGGCTGCAACGCCGTTACGACAGCAACGAAGTGCGCGCCACCGCGGTCGACACCACGACCGGCATCGTCTCGCGCCGCGCCGACGCCAACCGCGGTTTCAATCATCAAACCCACTATTACTCCTGGGATCTGACCGGTTCGCCGCAGCTGTTCGGCATGCAGCACGATCTGCTGCTGGGCGTGGACTACGAGAAAAATCAGACCTACAAGGCCTATTCCTACCGCGGCAAGGTCTCGAAGACCTTCAACATGTACGATCCGGTGTATGGCGAAACGCCGGTCACCGACAGCACCACCTACAGCGACGCGTCAAGCAACCTGCGCGCCACGCTGTTCAGCCGTTCCCTGTACGCCAAGGACAGCATTCATCTTACCGATCAATGGATCGCGGTGCTGGGCGCGCGCTATCAGTCGTATTACCAGAACAACAGCAACGGTTTCCAGAAACCGAAAAATACGCTCAATGACAAAGACGACCAGTTTTTGCCGCAGGCGGGGTTGGTGTATAAGCTGACGCCGAGCCTGTCGCTGTACGGCAATTACAGCCGTTCGTTCACGCCGTCCACCGCCATCGACGACAATGGCGACGTCGCCACGCCGGAAACCGGCACCACCTATGAGGTGGGCGGAAAATGGCAGATCACCCCGGCGTTTGACGCCACGCTGGCGCTCTATCGCATTGATGAAAGCAACATGTCGATCTTTATCAACGGCGTGACCCGCAGCATCCCCAAAGCGCGCTCCACCGGCGTCGAACTGGAGTTGAACGGGGAAGTGGCGCGCAACTGGGATCTCACCGCCAACTACAGCTACGACAAGACCGAAATTGTCGAAGACAACCTCAACCCGGACAACGTCGGCAATCGGCTGGTCAACGCCCCAACCAACATGGGCGGCCTGTACCTCAGCCGCCGCATGACATTGCCGGTGGTGCCCGGCGAGATGCGCATTGGCGGCGGCGCGCGCTACGTCGGTCGCCGCGCCGGCGATCCGGAGAACAGTTTCACCATGCCGGCCTATACCGTGGCGGATGCCTTTGTCGCCTGGGACAGCAAGCTGCTTGGGAAACATACCCAGCTGAAACTGAATGTGAAAAACCTGTTCAACCGCGAGTACTATGCCTCCAGCGCCGGTAATTTACGCGTGATTGAGGGTGAACCGCGCAGCCTGAGCCTGCAGGCGACGGTCGATTTCTAACCTGTCATGCCTTGGGCGCCGTTTGGCGCCCGTTTTCTTTGCGCCGGCCGCGGCACATCACATCGGCGAGAAAATCCAGCAACGCGCGGTTGAACAGCGCGGGCCGCTGCAGCGGCGCGAAATGGCTGACGCCCGGCAGCGTCGTCAAACGGGCGCCGGGAATGCTGCGGCTCAGGTAGGCGGCATGTTCGGCGCGGATAAATTCATCGTATTCGCTGTGAACGATCGTCACCGGCACGCGAATGGCCGCCAAATCCTGTGCGCGGTAGTCCGGCTGGCTGCTCATCATCAGGCTCACGGCGGCGACGAACGCCTCGAAATCGTCCGGCGTCGGCGACAAGGCGGCATAGTCCTGCGCATGGCGCGCAAAACAGCGCTCGACGATCGGGCTGGGCGCCAACGGTTTAACGCCGCTGGCGTCCATATTGCAGCCGAAGAAAAAAACGCCGTCCACCTGCCCGGGCGCCTGATGGGCGGCGATGAGCGCGACGCAAGCGCCGTCGCTCCAGCCCGCCAGCGCGGCGTGGGGTATTTGCAGCGCCGCCATCACCGCCAACAGATCATCGGCCATCCGATCGTAACGATACGGCCGGGCGTCGCGCGTGCTGCGCCCGTGCCCGCGGCTATCGATGAGCAACACCCCGTACCCGGCGGCCAGCAATGCCGGCAGCTGATACCCCCAGTTGCCGCTGTGGCCCAGGCCGCCGTGCAACAGGATCACCGCCGGTCCGTCGCCATAGGCGGCATACCAAATACGCGCGCCGTCGTGGTCAATATAACCCTGCCGGGCTCCCGGCGGTAAGGGCGGCGCCCCTAACGCGGCAAAGCGCGTCAAATCGTCGTCGATGTGCATCTTTCCCCCCTCGTTCGCCGGCGCGGTGCGGCGAAACGGCATCCAAGGAGTATAGATCGCACTGGCGGGCGGTAGCGTTCGCTTTCCCGACATATACTTAAAGGAGGAATCGCAATGGAGGACGGAGAGATGAAAAAGATAACGCTGGTGCTTTTGACGTTGTTGCTGAGCGGCTGTATCGGCGGCGGCGGCCCGTCGAATGCGCCGCCGGCGTCGCCGAATGAGCCCTACACCTGCAGCAACTCCGGCGCCAACAGCGACTGTTCGCAGTCCGTGGAGCCGTCGATGTACTAACCGCGTTCGGCGGGCCGTTGATGAACGACCCGCCGCCTCATGGCAGAACTAGGAAGAGTGTTCCTCTTCGTTAGCCTGATATCGCGTCGCCTGCTGCTTCATGAACACCACCTCCTGCGGGCTGGACAGGCTCACTTCCTGAGCGCGCAACAGCTTGAGGATGTTAAACAGCAGTTCACTCTTGGTGGCGCCGACCATGCGCGGGCTCGGCACATAGCCGGTCACGCTCAGGATAATGCCGTCCGGCCCCAACTGGCTGAAGCGCACATAAGGCGCCGGCGTCTCCAGAATGGTTTCGTACTCGTTGTAAGCGCTCAGCAGGATATTGCGCACCTGCTCCGGATCGATCGAGGTCGGGAACGTCAGCGCAATGGTCACCACGCCTTGCGCGTTGCCCATGGTGGCGTTACGCACGTTCTGTGAGATCAGCTGCGAGTTCGGTACGATCATGGTGGAGCGGTCGCTGAGCTGAATTTCGGTGGCGCGTACGTTGATGCGCCGCACGTCGCCTTCCACGCCGCCGATGCCGATCATATCCCCGACCTTCACCGGGCGTTCGGTCAGCAGGATCAGGCCGGAAATAAAGTTCTTCACAATCTCCTGCAAACCGAAACCGATACCGACCGACAGGGCGCTGACGATCCACGCCAGGTTGCTCCACTGGATGCCCAGCGCCGCCAGGGTGATCAGAATGACCAGCACATAGCCGATATTGCTGAACAGCGTCACCAGCGAGGCGCGAATGCCGACGTCCGAAATGGTCTTCGGCAGCAGCTCAGAGCCCAGCCAGCGCCGCACCGCGCGCAGGATGTAGATGCCGATCGCCAGGCAGATCACGGCGTTGAGCAGGTTGCCTGGCACGATGTTGAAACGCTGCAACCCTTCGCCGGTCAGGATCGAGACGATTTTCTCCATCAGCGAGCCCGGCGTGGTGCTGCCGAACGAGCCGTTGAACAACGCGACGATCATCAACAGCAACAGTGAACATTTGGCCAGCGCGGTGGTGATGATCGCCACCTGCTCCAGATGGCGATCCTTGAAGCTGAGCGTTTTCTTCAGCATCTTGCCGCTGACGGTCTGCGGCGAAAACAGCGCGGCGCACAGGTCAGTGGCGAACAGCACCATGAAGTAGAACGCCATCAGCACCAGCACCACCCAGATGAGCTGGTAGGTCAGGAAGCGGGCGAAAGCGATATAGCCCACGAGCAGTGAAAGCAGGATCACCACCGAACACACCAGGGTGACGATATGCACCAGCCCGCCGACCAGCGTGCGTTTTTCCAGGTGCGCGCCCTGCTGCTCCAGACGGCGACGAATGCGCTGGCCGCGCAGCGGCGCCGCCAGCAGCACCATGCCGATCAGCCCCGCCACCAGGCCGTTACCGAAGATGGTGGTGGCCAATGAGGCGCTGACGACGTTGTTGATCAGCTCCACGGTGCCGAACGCCAGCGCCAGGCCGGCCAGCAGCGGCGAGAAGTAACGCAGCCCGGCGGCCACTTCATTGTCCAGCGAAGCCAAACGCCAGGACGGGCGATTCAGCGACAGCGCCGCACGCCCCAGCCCGGCGATCAGCGCGCAGAAAATCCCCAGACGGTTAAAGCCTTCGGCGAAGTCTTCCAACATGACCGGCAGCGGCTGCACGCGGATAAAGACGTAATACAGCAGGTTCAGCGCAATCGAGGTGGTGATCACCGTCACCGCCACGGTGATGATGGCCATAAAGCTGCGGCGCAGGCGCCCGTCCGGCAGGAAGCGAATGCTGACCCAGGCGAGGAAACGCTCGGACAAATAGCGCCCCCAGGACCAGACGATCACCGCCAGCGCCAGCAACGCCAGGGTGCCGTACCGCCATTCGTCCTGCCAACTGGCGTCCCAGGCCGCTTTCATCTCGGCGTTGAACTGGTCCAGCCGCTGCACGTCATCCGCTGACGGCTGCACGACCGGCGTCCAGAATTTGACGCCCAAAATGCTGCCGGTGTTCAGCGCCAGTTGGGTTTTGAACGCCACCCGACGCAGATCGCTGATCTGCTGGCCCAGGTCGAAGGCGCTGGTCTTGATGGCCTGCGCGCGTTTTACCGCATCGTCCAACTGCTTCTTGCTGCTGTTCAGCGCATTGCGCTGCTGGGCGACGGCCGGGGTTTCCGGCAGCGCGCCGGCCGCCGGGGCCGGCCCCAGCACGTCCAGCTGCGCCTGCAGTTTTTCCTGCACCGGCTGCAGATCGGCGGACAATTTATCCATGCTGGCGACCAGATCGTCCGTCGCCAACCGCAGCTTGCTGAGCTGGGTGTCGGTCGTCGCTTTGGAAACCAGCTGCTTCATGCTGTCCAACTGCTTTTGCGCGGCTTTCAACTGCGTAGCGGGATCGGGCGCGCTTTCGGCGGCGGGATCATCCTGGGTGGCGGCGACGGCGGCGAACGGCGTCAGTTGCATACCCAACAGCAATAATAACAACAGCAGGAACGGGCGAGGCTTTAACATAAATTCAGTGCTCAGCATCATTATCTGATAGACAGACGAACAGGCGGCGGATGAACCGTCGCTTAACCATAAACGCTAATTATAATAGCTGCTTAATGTCGGCCGAAATACAGTAATTATTCCCATTGTGTGCCACGCGCCCGCGCTCGCCTTAGCTTGCTGATTATTCGGGCGCTTTTACACTGGCGATACGGCATGAAGCGCTCTATAATCCAGCCACCGATTAACCTGCAACCAATAAAAGGAGACTTACTATGCTGACGTGTGAATTGGTTTTTCACTCACACTTCTTTGGTAATCGTCGCCGCTCAAGCATTACCGGTATCGCGCTGCGATAACCCAGCTTGAGCGAAGCTTACTAAAATCCAGGATCTTCCCTCCGGCTTACCGGGTTATCGTCAGCAATGTTTGACGATTAGGCATTGTCATGCCTGTAACTCTTGAGTAAGCAATGAGCACATTACTGTCTGCACAATCTGTCGGTTACGACAACGCGTTCGGCGTCCTGCTGAGCGAGATTTCCTTCAGCCTGAAAAAAGGCGACCGCATCGGTTTGATCGGCGATAACGGCTGCGGCAAAAGCACCCTGCTGCAAATTCTCAGCGGCGACCTGCCTGCGCACACCGGATCGGTGACATTGTCACATCAATGTCTGATGGCGCGCATCGAGCAGCACCTGCCGCCGGAACTGCACGCCAGCACCCTGCTGGATGCGGTTCTGGCGCGGCTGCCTGCGGGCCAACACCTCAGCGAACGCTGGCGCTGCGAAGCGCTACTGGCCGAGCTGGGGTTTGAACCGGCGAGCTGGATGCTGACCGCCGGCACCCTCAGCGGCGGCCAGCATACGCGGCTGCTGTTGGCGCGCGCGCTGATCCGCCAGCCCGATCTGCTGCTGCTCGACGAACCCAGCAACCACCTGGACCTGCCCACGCTGCTGTGGCTGGAACAGTTCTTGCGTAACTGGACCGGCAGCTTCGTGCTGGTGTCGCACGATCGCTATCTGCTCGACCAGGTAACCAACTGCACCTGGATCCTGCGCGACAAAACGCTGCAGTTCTTCCGTTTGCCCTGCTCTGCGGCGCGCACCGCGCTGGCGGAACAGGACGCCGCGGACGAACAGCGGCGCCACGCCGAGCAAAAGGAAATCGACCGGGTGGAAAAAAGCGCCAAGCGCCTGGCGACCTGGGGCAAGGTCTACGACAACGAAGATCTGGCGCGCAAGGCCAAGCAAATGGAGAAGCGCGTCGATCGGTTGAAGGAAGAACAGACCACCCTGACCGCCGGCAGTCCATGGCGGCTGCGGCTGCAGGGAGAAGCGCTGGACGCCGATCGCCTGCTGGCGCTGCCGCACTGGGCGGTGCGCCCGGCGCCGGATGCGCCGGTGCTGTTCAGCCTGGAACATCTGCGCGTGAAAAGCGGCGATCGCATCGCCATCGTCGGGCGCAACGGCTGCGGAAAATCGTCGCTGTTGCGCCTGCTGTGGCGCGAGTATCAGCAACAAACGCAGCGCCCGGCGCTGTTCCATCCGCGCGTGCGTATCGGCTATTACGATCAGAGCCTGCAACAGCTGCGCGATGAAGACACGTTGAGCGAAGCGCTGGCGCAGTTTGCGCCGCTGACCGAGGAACAGCGGAAAATGGCGCTGATCGGCGCCGGGTTCCCTTACCTGCGCCACCATCAGCAGATCCGTTCGTTGAGCGGCGGCGAGCGTTCACGGCTGCTGTTTGTCGGCCTGACGCTGGCCAACCATTCGTTGCTGCTGCTGGACGAGCCCACCAACCACCTGGATATGGCGGGCAAAGAGGAGCTGGCGGAAACGCTGCGTCAGTTCCCCGGCGCCGTCATGCTGGTCACCCACGATCGGATGCTGATCGAACAGAGCTGCAACCGCTTTTGGCTGATAGACCAACAAAAACTGGAGGAGTGGCACGATCTGGCGCCGGTGTACCAGCGTCTGGCGGGCGAAACGCCGGCGCTGCCGACGGCGCACGAGGCCAACGCAGACGCCCCGACGCCAAACCCGCAGTTGGAAGGCGAAGAGGCGTTGCTGACCGCCCTGTTTGCCCTCGAAAGCAAACTGGAGGCCGACCTGGCGCGTAAACCGAAGCATCAAAAACCGGAGCTTCAGGCGCGTTGGCGCCGCGAGATTGCCGACATCACCGCCCGGTTGCATCTGGGCTAATCCCACAGGCCGCCCGGCGGCCTGTCAGGCTATTGACAAAGAGGGGAAAAAGCGTGGTTTTTCCCCTCTTTGTGGTGATCAGTCGAAAATCAATAAATTGATTTTCCTTGTTTTTTATTCGGTGCTCTCTGCCAACCCGGCAAGGGTATAAGGTTTGTCATCAATCTCACAGGCCGCCCGGCGGCCTGTTTTTTCCTCTTTGTAAAACCGCGTGCCGCCGGCGGCTTGAGGCGCGACACGCAGCGCTTTTGTTATCCGCAGCGCTGAGCGACACATTACTTTCATCATTCTCTGGCAGGCTACGGCCATTCCTTTTTTTCGTTATCAGGCACTGCATGACGTCACTCTCTCCACGGGACATCGAGGCGCGCTACCGCTTCGCGCGTGAGATCGCCCGCGCCGCCGCCGATCTCGCCTTCAGCTTTTACCAACGCCGGCAAAGTCTGGCCGTCGAGTTTAAACAGGGCCTGCAGGACGTGGTCAGCGAGGCCGACCGCCGCGTCGAGGCGCTGATCCGCCGCATGATTAACCGGCGCTTTCCTCTGGATGGGTTTCTCGGCGAAGAGAGCGGCGGCACCAACGATAGCGCGGCCTGCCTTTGGGTCGTCGATCCGATCGACGGCACCGCCTGCTTCCTGAACGGGCTGCATACCTGGTGTATCGCGATAAGCGTGGTGATCGACGGTGAGCCGACGATCGGCGTGGTTTACGATCCCAATCACCGCGAGATGTTCCGCGCCTGCCGCGGCCAAGGCGCTTTCCTCAACGGGGAACCGATCGGCGTGCATGCCGGGCGCAGCGTCGCGGATGGCGTGATGGGCCTCGGGGTATCACCGCGCGCCTCGGCGGCGGAATTCAGCGGTTTTCTCTGTCGCCTGCTGCAGGCGGGCGGCATGTTTGTGCGCAGCGGCTCCGGCGCGTTGATGACCGCCCAGGTGGCCGCCGGTCGGCTGCTGGGCTATTACGAACCGCACATGAATGCCTGGGACAGCCTGCCAGGGCTGGTGCTGACGCGCGAAGCCGGCGGCGTGGCGAATGACTTTATGCATCACAACGGGCTGCGACGCGGCAACCCGCTGCTGCTGGCCAACGCGGCGCTCTATCCGCAATTGGCCGAGCTGATTCAAACGCCGGGCTTGATCGGCTCGACGTGCCCTATCGCGCGTGAGATGGCCGGATAAAGCGCGCGCAGCCGCCGCTCGACCCGATCGACCGCATCGTGCGCCGCGGCGATGGTTACCGCCGGCGACACCCGGCAGTGGAAGTTGACGATGATGCCGCCGTCGGTTCTGCGCGCCCGGATGTTGTGCACGTCTTGCACCTTATCCCCCTGCTCCAGCGCCGACTGCAAAATCAGCCGGATATCGGCCAGCTCGGCGGCGGAAACATCCTCGCTGGCCAGCCAGTGCGGCGTCTGCGGCTCCAGATGTGTCTCTATCTCGGTGTCCTCGCCGATCGCCTGACGCAGGATCCCTTCTATCTCCGTGGCGATATCATGCGCCTGCGCCACGCTGGCGTTGGCCGGCACCGCCAGATCCATGCCGATCGCCATGTGCGTCGGCAACTGCTGCAAAGTGACGTTCTGCACCTGCGCGCCGTGATTGGCGGCGATCGCCCGAATGCGCGTCGCCATGTCTTCGTCGCTGCGGGTCTGCGGCACCGCGATGACGGTAAACTCCGCCTTGGCATACTGCTGCCGCAGCCGTTCGACGATTTCTCGCTTCAACGCATCGATGCGCTCCAGCGGCAAGGTGCGGCACACCGCCACCGTGATCTCGACAAACAGTACGGCGCCGGCGTTGCGAATACGCACGCTGTCGCAGGCCAGCACCGCCGGGAAGCTGTCCAGCGTGGCGCGAATCGCCTCGGTGGCCCCGGCGGGCGCGGCATCCATCAGCGAGTCGAAGGAACGTTTACCCAGTTTGATTGCCGCGACAAAGATAAAACCGGCGACGATCAGCGCGGCGATGGCGTCCGCACGGCCAAAGCCCAGCAGCACAAACACCATGCCCAGCAGCACCACGCCGGACGAAAGCATGTCGGAGAAGAAATGCAGCGCATCCGCCTCCAGCGCCGCGCTGTCGGTCGCCTTGGCGACGCGGCTGAGCGCCCGCACGCGGAAAAAATCGACGCAGATGGAAATCAGCAGCACCGCGATCACCGCCGGCGCCGCGACTATCTCATGCGGTTGTCCAAGCAGGCTGCCGCCCGCCTCGTAGACGATCCAACCGGCGGCGCCGAGCAACAGCAACACCTCGAACAGCGCCGCCAGGTTTTCCACCTTGCCGTGGCCGAAGTGGTGATCGTCATCGGCGGGTTTATCGCTGATGCGCACCGCCAGCCAGGTGATGCTGGTGGCGATAAAATCGGTGAAAGAGTGGATCCCTTCGGATATCAGGCCAATACTGCCGGTAAAAATGCCGGCGACGAATTTGCCCGTGGCCAGTAACCCGCTGGCGATCATCGAGTTTCTGGCCACGGCCTGTTTTTCATTTTGCATTATGCTGCTCACATTCGGACAGTGATTTATTTTTTTACTTTAGAGGATAATTGCCAGACAAAGGCGATCAGCAGCATACTGCCAGAGAAAGTCAGCATGAGGCTAGTAAGAAAATTGGATTTTCCGGTGGAATAAAAATAAATCTCATTCACCCCCACCGAAATCATTAAAATGGCGTAGAGCAATCCCAGAATAAGAATCGTCATTATTATCAACTCCCGTATCAGGCCGCGCGTTCAGCGCGCCGCTAAATCCTCCCCATAATAAATAGCGGTTACGGGGAGGATGCATCTAGGCGGATCTTTAGCGTTCATCAATCATCCCATTTGGTGCTCATATAGGCCGCCAACAGGCCCAGTGAGCTGATCATTGCCAGGAATCCCATAAAAATAGTCATGTTTCCCATTGTTTTGTCCTCAGGTTAAATGTTATCGATAAAATCCCCTTGCGTTAAATATCGGGGTTGGTCGGTATCCATGGTTTTTTAACGTCCTCCTCTTTTTTGCAACATTCCCGCGCTTTCAAGCGCGGGACCCGTTTAAATTCCCAGGACGTGCTGGGCAATTTTGAAATAGATAATCAGGCCGGTGCCATCGATAAAGGTGGCGATAAACGGCGCCGACACCACCGCCGGATCGATACCGAGCCGTTTCAGCAGCATCGGAATGATCGACGAAACAATGGCGCTCCATACGGTGATCGCCACCAGCGACAGGCTGACCACCAGCGTCACCTCCATGCCGACGCCCATGATCCAGGCGCGCACCCAGGCCGCCAGACCAATGGTGACGGCGATCAGCAGCGAGGTCGTGACCTCTTTGCGGATCACCGCGCCCAGATTGCGCAGGCTGACCTCGCCCAGCGCCATGGCGCGCACCAGCGTCGAGGTGATCTGGGTGCCGCTGTTGCCGCCGGTGCCGATCAGCAGCGGGATGAAGAACGCCAGTGCAATCGCCGCTTCGAGCTGATCTTCAAACGCTTTCAGCACGTTGCCGGTGTAAGCTTCGGCCACGAACAGCATCAGCAGCCACACCGAGCGTTTGCGCCACAGCGCCCACGGGCTGGTCTCCAGATAAGGCTTGTCCAGCGGCAGGCTCGCGCCCTGACGCTGCGCGTCTTCGGTGTTTTCATCTTCGACCAGCCGAGCGATCTCGCGCTCGCCCAGCACGCCGACCAGCGTGTTGTTCGCCACGACCGGCACCACGTCCAAACCGCCTTTGCCCAGCAGATGCGCCACGTCGTTGCGATCGTCGTCGGGTGAAACCTGGAAATAGCTGTAATCCATCATTACCCCGACCGCTTTATCCTGTTCTTCGCACTGCAGCAGTTTTTTCACCGACAGCGTGCCGCGCAAATGATAATCGTCTGCGGTAATAAAGACCCGGGTAGGAATTTCGTCCGTTTTTAGCTGTGAAAGTAAATATTCCCGGGCATGCGTGACCGTCATCGTCGCGGGAACGGTAATAAAATCGGCGTTCATATAACCGGCGACCGAAGTTTCATCGAGAGTTTCAGTCGCGCGCAGCGCCGGAGAAGAAGAGTATTGATGTGACTTGATCATTTTGTCAGTCCCTATTTCTGTTGTGAACTTCAACAGCGAATCGCATAGGGGCGTAACCACAGAGGGAGTGCAGACTGCCTATCTCCGCGTCCAGGTTTTAGCACTATACAACGTATCCGAATTGTTGCTCGGAAGTTACTTTGGGCTGAACCTTAATCCGATAAAGCCTGTCTTAACCTTGGGCATCTCTCGATGTCGTCAGATCAGTAACCTGTGTTTGTATAGGAGCCTCGCCAAACGAGATACTGCATATAAACTACCGGCGCAGTATAGGCGTTGTTTTATCCGGCGGGAAGAAAAGATTGCCCGTCGTTTATGGAGTATTTAGGATATTTTTATTAAACGCGAATCTATAAAAACGGCTGATATAAATCAGCCGTTTTTTTATTTATCAGTGCGCGAGAATGTAGACGTTTTTATCGTATAGGGCGCCCTGTCGGGTGAAGTCGATCCCCTTGACGTAGGGTTTGATGAGCGTGGCGTTGGCTTCGTAGTACACCGGCGCGACCGGCGTATCGACGGCCAGCACCGCCTCGGCCTGCTGGAAATACTGCTGCACCTGCTGCGGTGTCGGCGCCGCCGTCGCCTGATGCAGAATGCGATCGTATTCCGGGTTACGGTATTTGGGGCTGTTCTCGCTGCTGTCGGCGCGGAACACATTCAGGAAGGTAGAAGGATCGTCGTAATCCGCCAGCCAGCGGGTAAAGGCTACGCTGTACTGGCCGCGGTTGATATTATCCAGCGTCACTTTACGCTCCTGGCTTTGCATGCCGGCCTCCACTCCGAGGTTCTTTTTCCACATGGCGGCGGCGGCGATGACGATCTTCTTGATGGTGGCGTCATTGCTGTACAACACGGTAAAGCGCAGCGGATGCTCGGCGTTGAAACCGGCCTCCGCCAACAACTGTCTCGCCTGGGCGTGGCGTTGTTCCGGCGTCAAACCGGCCGCAGCGCCGGCCTGCAGGCGATAGCCGCCCGCCCCCGTTGGGGTAAAGGTCCAGGCCGGCTGCTGGCCGTATCCCAGCACCTTGCCGGCGATAATCTCTTTGTCCAGCGCCAGGTTCAGCGCCTGGCGCACCCGCACGTCGTTAAACGGCGTCTGCCGGTTATTGAAGGCGAAATAGCTGGTGGAGAGCAGCGGATAGGTCACCAGCTGTTGATCCCCGAGCGTTTTTTTCAGCTGCTGATACAGTTCCGGCGGCGTGGTATAGCCCAACTCCACCTCGCCGGCGCGGAAACGCGCCACCTCCGGGAACCCCTGAATCGGCAGGAAGGTCACCTTGTTGAGCACGGTGTTGGCGTTATCCCAATACTGCGGATTGCGTTCCACCACCACTTTTTCGTTCACCACCCACTCGCTGAGACGAAACGCGCCGTTGCCGACAAAATGCGCCGGTTGAGTCCAGTTTTTGCCGTATTGCTCAACCACCTTGCGGTTGACCGGCAGAACCGGAAAATGCACCAGTTGTTTGAGCAGGTAGGCGTTGGGCTCAGACAGCGTCACCTGCAAGGTGTGCGCGTCCAGCGCTTTAACGCCCAGCTCGCTCGGCGGTTTGCTGCCGGCGTTGATCGCCGCCGCATTCAGCACATAGGCCGAGGCCAGATAGCTGCCGTACGGCGACGCGGTTTTCGGATCGGTGAGGCGCCGCCAGCTGTAAACGAAATCGTCGGCGGTCACCGGATCGCCGTTCGACCATTTGGCCTGCGGCCGCAGATGGAAAGTCCAGACGTTGCCCTGGTGCTCCCATTTCTGCGCCAGCGCCGGGATCACTTCGCCCTCTTTTCCGACTCGCAGCAGACCTTCGAACAGATCGTTGAAGATGTAGAACTCCACATTGCTCTCGGCCAGGTTCGGATCCAGCGTCGCCGGTTCATACCCGTTGGCGCGCACCAATTCCTGTACCGGCGCCAGTTTAGCGCCCGCCGGCACCTCCGCCGCGTGAGCGATCGTAGCGTTTAAAGTCAGGAGGATTAAACCAGCCATTTTCTTGCCATTGAATGAATATTTCACGTCGATATCCCTGATGAGTGTTTTATCGCGTTCAATATGCAATGTGGCAGTGGAATAAATTAAATCATTAATCGCTATGAGTCATAACCAAAAGCGGTGTTGAATTTCTTTCATTATCAAAGAAGTACTGGATAAAGGATGGCGATAAGCAACAGAGCGGGTGCAAGGGCCGGCATGGCCGAACCAACATCTTGAAAGCAGAGAGAGAAATAATGCGGGCAATCAGTACAGATTATTCCAGCCGAAGCTTAACGTATCCTTAGGGCAATTCATTTTGTGAGCGATCGTCAAAAATAATTTAATACGAATCGTTTTCACTATCATTATGGATGTTCTTGGCTAAAATCGGGCTGCTTGCGCTTGCCAGGCGATATTCGTTTTCCTCATTCGAACGCTAAAAAGGATAACTGCATGAAGCTGCGTATTTCATCCCTCGGCCCCGTGGCCCTGCTCGCCTCCTCGATGATGCTGGCCTTCGGCGCTCAGGCGGCTCCCGCCGACCAAGGCATCGTTATTTACAACGCCCAGCACGAAAATCTGGTGAAATCCT
This sequence comes from Serratia sp. CY52157, assembly GCF_052168495.1. Lineage (NCBI taxonomy): Bacteria > Pseudomonadati > Pseudomonadota > Gammaproteobacteria > Enterobacterales > Yersiniaceae > Serratia > Serratia sp. CY52157. Next base: position 875,076 of record NZ_JBJNMO010000001.1, read on the forward strand.
GGGTCGACGGTTTTACCAAAGACACCGGCATCAAAGTCACGCTGCGCAACGGCGGCGACAGCGAACTGGGCAATCAGCTGGTGCAGGAAGGCAGCGCATCGCCTGCCGACGTGTTCCTGACGGAAAACTCCCCGGCGATGGTGTTGGTGGATAACGCCAAGCTGTTCGCCCCGCTCGACGCCGCCACGCTGGCCCAGGTAGAGCCGCAATATCGCCCAAGCCACGGCCGCTGGATCGGCATCGCCGCCCGCTCTACCGTATTCGTCTATAACCCGGCCAAACTGACCGACGCGCAGTTGCCGAAGTCGCTGCTGGATCTGGCCAAGCCGGAATGGAAAGGCCGCTGGGCCGCTTCGCCATCGGGCGCCGATTTCCAGGCGATCGTCAGCGCGCTGCTGGCGCTGAAAGGCGAGAAAGCAACGCTGGACTGGCTGAAAGCGATGAAAACCAACTTTACCGCCTATAAAGGCAACAGCACGGTGATGAAAGCGGTCAATGCCGGCCAGATCGACAGCGGCGTGATCTATCATTACTACCCGTTCGTCGACGGCGCTAAAACCGGCGAGAACAGCAAAAACATCAAGCTGTACTACTTCAAACATCAGGATCCGGGCGCATTCGTCAGCATCTCCGGCGGCGGCGTGCTGGCTTCCAGCAAGCATCAGCAGCAGGCGCAGGCGTTCATCAAGTGGATCACCGGCAAACAGGGCCAGGAGATCTTGCGCACCAATAATGCCTTCGAATACGCCGTCGGCGTCGGTGCGGCTTCCAACCCGAAACTGGTGCCGCTGAAAGATCTGGACGCGCCGAAGGTAGACGCCGCGCAGTTGAACAGTAAGAAAGTTGTCGAACTGATGACAGAGGCCGGCCTGCTGTAAGGCCCGCCGGCAAACCGAGAGTTTTTGATCGTTATGTCAAACCTGAGTACCCACGCCGCGCAGACCGCGCGGCGTTATTCCACTATCCCTCGTCACCCGCGGCCGGGGCCGATCGTGGTGGCCTGCGCCGTGTTGCTGTCGTTGCTGGCGCTGCTGCCGCTGGGATTCGTTATCGGCGTGGCGTTTGAAACCGGCTGGCAAACGGTCAAAGCTCTGGTTTTCCGCCCGCGCGTGGCGGAACTGCTGTTGAATACCCTGCTGTTGGTGGTGCTGACGCTGCCGATCTGCGCCGTGCTGGGGGTGGCCCTGGCCTGGTTGACCGAACGCACCACGCTGCCGGGCCGCCGTCTCTGGGCGGTATTGGCGACCGCGCCGCTGGCTGTGCCGGCCTTTGTGCAAAGCTATGCCTGGATCAGTCTGGTGCCGTCGATGCACGGCCTGGGCGCCGGCGTTTTCATCTCGGTGCTCGCCTATTTTCCGTTTATCTACCTGCCGGCCGCCGCGGTCTTGCGCCGTCTGGATCCCGGTATCGAAGACGTCGCCACCTCGCTCGGCTCCCGGCCGCCGGCGGTGTTTTTCCGCGTGGTGTTGCCGCAGCTGAAGCTGGCGGTCTGGGGCGGTTCGCTGCTGATCGCGCTGCACCTGCTGGCGGAGTACGGCCTGTACGCCATGATCCGTTTCGATACCTTCACCACCGCCATCTTCGATCAGTTCCAGTCGACCTTCAACGGCCCGGCGGCCAACATGCTGGCCGGCGTATTGGTGCTGTGCTGCCTGGGGCTGCTGTTGCTTGAGGCGATAAGCCGCGGCCGCGCGCGCTATGCCCGCGTCGGTTCCGGCAGCGCCCGCAGCCAAACGCCGCGTCGCCTGTCAGCGCCGCTCGCCGCGCTGGCGCTGCTGCTGCCGATCGCGCTGACCGCGCTGGCGCTGGGCGTGCCTTTCATCACCCTGGTCCGCTGGCTGTGGCTGGGCGGCCTCGACGTATGGCGCAACGCCGATCTGTGGCCCGCGCTGTGGCAAACGCTGTCGCTGTCCGCCTCTGGCGCGCTGCTGATTACGCTGTGCGCCATTCCGATGGCCTGGCTGTCGGTGCGCTATCCGGCCCGCCTGTACCGGGTGCTGGAAGGCTGCAACTACGTGACCAGTTCGCTGCCCGGCATCGTGGTGGCGCTGGCGCTGGTGACCATCACCATTCACAGCTTCCGGCCGATTTACCAAACCGAAATCACCCTGCTGCTGGCGTATCTGCTGATGTTTATGCCGCGAGCGTTGATCAACCTGCGCGCCGGCATCGCGCAGGCGCCGGTGGAATTGGAAAACGTGGCGCGCAGCCTGGGCAAGTCGCCGGCGCAGGCGCTGTGGAGCACCACGTTGCGGCTGGCGGCACCGGGCGCCGCCGCAGGCGCCGCGCTGGTGTTCCTGGCGATCGCCAATGAATTGACCGCCACGCTGCTGCTGGCGCCGAACGGCACCCGCACGCTGGCCACCGGTTTCTGGGCGCTGACCAGCGAGATAGACTATGTCGCCGCCGCGCCTTATGCGCTGATTATGGTGGCGCTGTCGCTGCCGCTCACCTGGCTTCTTTACTCTCAATCTAAACGTACGGCGGGACTATGAGCACGCTCGAACTGCACGGTATCGGAAAATCTTACAATGCCATCAGGGTGCTGGAACACATCGACCTGCAGGTTGCCGCCGGCAGCCGCACAGCGATCGTCGGCCCTTCCGGCTCCGGCAAAACCACCCTGCTGCGCATCATCGCCGGTTTTGAAATCCCCGACGGCGGACAAATTCTGCTGCAGGGGCAAGCGATGGGCAACGGCGGCGGCTGGGTGCCGGCGCACCTGCGCGGCATCGGCTTCGTCCCGCAGGATGGCGCGCTGTTCCCGCACTTTACCGTCGCCGGCAACATCGGTTTTGGCCTCAAAGGCAGCAAGCGCGAGAAACAGCGTCGCATCGAGGCGCTGATGGAAATGGTGGCGCTGGATCGTCGCCTGGCCGCCCTGTGGCCGCACGAGCTGTCCGGCGGACAGCAACAGCGGGTCGCATTGGCGCGCGCCTTGTCGCAGCAACCGCGGCTGATGTTGCTGGATGAGCCGTTCTCGGCACTGGATACCGGCCTGCGCGCCGCCACCCGCAAAGCGGTGGCCGAACTGCTGACGGAGGCCAAAGTCGCGTCGATCCTGGTCACCCACGATCAGAGCGAGGCGCTGTCGTTCGCCGATCAGGTGGCGGTCATGCGCAACGGTCGGCTGGCGCAGGTGGGCGCGCCGCAGGATCTTTATCTACGCCCGGTCGATGAACCGACCGCCAGTTTCCTTGGCGAAACGCTGGTGCTGACCGCCGAGCTGGCGCACGGCTGGGCCGACTGCGCATTGGGGCGCATCGCCGTCGACGATCGCCAACGCAGCGGCTCGGCGCGCATCATGCTGCGTCCGGAGCAGATTCAAATCGGTTTGTCCGATCCGGCGCAGCGTGGCCAGGCGGTGATCACCGGCATCGATTTCGCCGGCTTCGTCTCCACCCTCAATCTGCAAATGGCCGCCGACGGCGCGCAGCTCGAGATCAAAACCGTCAGCCGCGAAGGCCTGCGGCCCGGGGCGCAGGTCAGTCTCAACGTGATGGGGCAAGCGCATATTTTCACCGGCTGAGAGTGTGGGGAGCGACCCTTGACGTTCCCCTCGCCACCGCGCATTATCAATGGCATGAATCGCATCGCGCACGCCCTCACCACCACCACCGCAACCGCCACGCAATGGCGGGCTGCACGGGTGCGCAACAGCTAACGACGTATCCCCAAGCCCCGCCAGCCATGGCCGGGGTTTTTTATTTCTCCGTGCCCGCCGGCAATTTCATTACGGAGAAGACCTATGCCAACTATCCCCGCACCGCGCAGCGCCCTGCTGGTTATCGACATGCAAGTCGGCCTGTTCGCCTCGCCGGACGATCCCCCGTTCGCCGCCGAAACCCTTCTGGCGAAGACCCATGCGTTGATACGCGCCGCACGCGTGGCGAATGCGCTCGTGGTGTTTATTCGCCACACCGGCCCGGCAGGTTCACCTATCGCCGTAAACAGTCCGCTGTGGCAAGTTCACCCCGATCTCGACACCGATGCGCAAGCCGACTGGTTCATCGATAAAACCCATCCCAGCTGTTTTTACCGGACTGGCCTGGCGGAGCGGCTTAAGCAAGCCGGCATCGGTCGGTTGGTGATTTCGGGAATGAAAACGCAATACTGCGTAGACACCGCGTGTCGGCGCGGCGCGGAGTTGGGATTTGACCTGGTGTTGGCCGCCGATGCCCATAGCTGTTCGGACACGGCGGCGCTCGGCGCCGACGCCATTATTCGTCACCATAACCAGACCCTGTCGGGGCCGTTCGTGACGCTGGCGCTGGCGGAAGAGGTGAAATTCTAAAACACGCGCGATTTGCCTGTCAGGCCGGGCCAACGCCCGGCCTCCTCAGCGGCAAACCTTGTCGCGGCGCGGCTTTTTCGGCGCCAGCAGATACTCCACCACGCTTTCGTCGACGCAGCTGTCGATGCCGTTCAGCGCCAACGTATGTCCGTCGCGTTCGCGGGTGATCAGCGGGCTTTTAAAGGCCGAGGCCATCACCTGGGCATTGCGGTACGGCGTGGTTGGATCGTAGCGCTGGGCGACGAACAGCAGCGGCGGCAGCGCGGCGGACGCCACCGGCATGTGCGGCCGATCTTTGCCGCGGTACGGCCACAGATCGCACATTTCCAGCGGATACTCGTGCAGCGGCAGATAGTGGGCATATAAAGCGGCGGTATTGATCTCCTGCCGCTGCCTGCGCAACAGCTGCGGATCGGCCGTTGGGTTGGCGACGTCGGCGCAGGTGATGACGTTCAGGGCATCATCGGCATCCGGAGAATAGCTTTCGTCGATCAGATCGGAAACCTGTTGCCCGGCGATGCCGGCATCGAGCTGACGCAGTACGGTGGCCAGTTCATGCCAGCGCTCCGGCCACAACAGCAGCGAACGCGTCACCGTCAGCACATCGTCGGCGGAGATCTCATAGCCCGCCGCAGTGACGAACGGCTGCTCATGCAGCTTGCGCAGCAAAGCGTGATAACGCTGAAGCGCCTGATTGGCGCCGCCGCCAAGCTGGCAGCTGTCGGTTTTTCCGCAATAGGCGGCGAAACGCAGGAAACTTTGCTGGAAGCCTCGCTCCTGATTCATGCGCTGGGTGAAATCGTCCTCCGCCAGATCCACCACCCCGTCCAGCACCAGCGCGCGCGTTTTCTTCGGAAAACGTTCGGCATACAGCGCCGCCACCTTGGTGCCGTACGAGTACGCCACCGCCGTCAGCCCCGGTTCGCCCAGCGCATGGCGGATCGCGTTCAGATCGTTGACCGCCTCGTCGGTGCCGATGTGTTGCAGCACGTCCGCGCCGGTCTGTTTGATGCAGGCGGCGATCAGGGTGCGCGTCTGGTTCTCCGCGCCGGCCACGTCGTTGTCGTCCGGTTCAGGGAGTTCGTCACCTTCGGCCACCTGGCAGGAAATTTTTGGCGTCGATTGACCGACGCCGCGCGGATCGTAACCGATGATGTCGTAGGATTTACGCAGTTTGGCGACGTGGGCGTCGTTGCCGAGATAAGGATTGATCCCCGGCAGGCCCGGCCCGCCGCTGATCACCACGACGCTGCCCTTTTTCGGCCCGGTGGCGGGCAGCAGGGTCAGCGCCAGACGCACGGTCGGTTCCCCCGCCTGCGCCGAATGGGCGGGAGGCGTAGCGTAAACCAACGGCACGTCGAGGTAGCCGCAGCGCAGCCCCGCCGGCGGCGCTTCATCGAACCAACGCTGAAAGCCGCTGTTGAGACAAGATTGCCAACGAACGCCGTTCTCGGGCGCCGCGCCGTGAGCCGCAGGTTTGGCCTGGGCGGGCAACGCGGCGGCGGTCGCGGCGAGCAGCGCCAGAATACGCAGTACTGACATGGGGAGTCCTTTCAACTCAACGAATCGGTCAAAGGGTAACGATACTCGGTTAAACCGCTAGCCAATAGAACATAAAAAAACGCGCGGGTGAAGCCGACGCCGTGCGTATGGAAAGACTTTTCTTTGCTCGGATTGATCTTATAACGCACAGAATGCTGCAAAAAACGCCGTTCACCTGCTAGGCTTAGAGTTCGTTAACCCACAAGGAACAGGAGAGCAGCATGTTTGGTAAAGCGGAAGACAAAGCCAATGAAGCCGCAGGCGCGGTAGAAGAAGCGTTTGGTAAAGCCGTCGATTCGCCGGAGCATCAGGTACGCGGCGCGGCGCGCAAGTACGCCTCCCAGGCCAGCTATGCCGCCCGTGACGCAGCGGACAGCGTAAGAACGCAGGTGGAAGCCAACCCGCTGGCCGGCGTGGCCGTTGCGGCGGCAGTCGGCATCGTTTTCGGCTTCCTGCTGGGACGCAAATAAGCGGCGGATGCGCCGTTCGACAATAGGCCCGTTACGGGCCTTTTTTTCGCCCTTTTCTGCGCCGGCGCCGTTGTGCGTGCAAACTTTCATCTATCACAACCATCGCTTAAAAAAACCAACGCCTTCAACTACGATTAGTTTGTGACCAGAGCAAGGCTCTGCGATCCGGCGGATAACCCTATGAGGATTATCATCATTATCCATGCTGTTTAAGCCGCTCTCCTTCACGCGGCTAAGAAAGGTTGATTATGGCTCGCACCACCCCTATCGAACGTTACCGCAATATCGGCATCTCCGCGCATATCGATGCCGGCAAGACCACCACCACCGAGCGGATTCTGTTTTACACCGGGGTCAGCCACAAGCTGGGCGAAGTGCATGACGGCGCGGCGACCATGGACTGGATGGCGCAGGAACAAGAGCGCGGCATCACCATCACCTCGGCGGCCACTACCTGCTTCTGGAACGGCATGCAGCATAATTATCCGCAGCACCGCATCAATATCATCGACACCCCCGGGCACGTCGATTTCACCATTGAAGTGGAGCGCTCGATGCGCGTGCTGGACGGCGCCGTCATGGTCTATGACTCGGTGGGCGGCGTCCAGCCGCAGTCGGAAACCGTCTGGCGCCAGGCCAACAAATACAAAGTGCCGCGGCTGGCGTTCGTCAACAAGATGGACCGCATCGGCGCGGACTTTTTCCGCGTGCGCAAAATGATGATCGAGCGCCTCAAAGCCAACCCGGTGCCGATCGTTATTCCTATCGGCGCCGAAGACCGCTTCAGCGGCGTGGTGGACCTGGTGCGGATGAAAGCCATTCTGTGGGACGAAGCCTCGCAGGGCATGAACTTCAGCTTCGAAGAGATCCCGGCCGACCTGCGCGAATCGGCGCAGGAGTGGCGTGAAAACATGATTGAAGCGGCCGCCGAAGCGTCGGAAGAACTGATGGAGAAATACCTCAATCAGGTGCCGCTGAGCGAAGAGGAGATCGTTCACGGGCTGCGGGTGCGCACCGTCGCCGGCGAAATCCAGCCGATGCTGTGCGGATCGGCGTTCCGCAACAAAGGCGTGCAGCGCATGCTGGACGCGGTGATTGAGCTGATGCCCTCGCCGCTCGACGTGCCGCCGATGGAGGGCCACGGCGAACACGATGAAATCATCACTCGCAAAGCCGACGACAACGAAAAATTCTCGGCGCTGGCGTTTAAGCTGATGACCGACCCGTTCGTCGGCCAACTCACCTTCGTGCGCGTCTATTCCGGGGTGCTGGCCAAAGGCAGCAGCGTTTATAACCCAATCAAGGGCAAAAAGGAGCGCATCGGCCGCATCGTGCAGATGCACGCCAACGATCGTAAGGACATCGACGAACTGCACGCCGGCGACATTGCCGCCTGCGTCGGCCTGAAGGACGTCACCACCGGCGATACGCTGTGCGATCCCGGCGCCATCATTACGCTGGAGCGCATGACCTTCCCCGAGCCGGTGATCGCCCAGGCGATCGAGCCGAAGACCAAGGGCGATCAGGAGAAAATGGGCATCGCGCTGCAGCGGCTCTCTTCGGAAGATCCGTCGTTCCGCGTGCGCACCGATGAAGAATCCGGCCAAACCATTATCTACGGCATGGGCGAGCTGCACCTGGAGATTATCGTCGATCGCATGCGCCGCGAGTTCGGGGTGGAGACCACCACCGGCAAACCGCAGGTGTCTTACCGCGAAACCATCCGCAAACGGGTGGCCGACGTGGAAGGCAAGTTCGTGCGCCAATCCGGCGGTAAAGGGCAATACGGCCACGTGGTGCTGACCGTCGAGCCGAACGAACCCGGCAAAGGCTTCGAGTTCTTCGATGAGATCAAGGGCGGCGTCATTCCCGGCGAGTTTATCCCGGCGGTGAAAAAAGGCGTGCTTGAGGCGCTGAATAACGGCGTGCTGGCCGGTTATCAGGTGGTGGACGTCAAGGTGCACCTGACCTTCGGTTCTTACCATGACGTCGACTCGTCGGAACAGGCGTTCCGCATGGCGGCGATCTTCGGCTTCAAGGACGCCTGCCGCCTGGCGGATCCGGTGATCCTCGAGCCGATCATGTCGGTGGAAGTGGAAACGCCGGAGGATTACGCCGGCAACGTGATGGGCGATCTCTCCTCACGCCGCGGTCTGGTGCAGGGCATGGAAGAGATCCCGGGCGGCGGCGGCAAGGAAATTCGCGCCAAGGTGCCGCTGTCCGAGATGTTCGGCTACTCGACCACCCTGCGTTCGATGTCGCAGGGCCGCGCCACCTACACCATGGAATTCAGCCACTACGCCGAAACGCCGCGCAACGTGGCCGAAGAGATCATTCACCACAGCAAGCGTTAACCCTTACGCCCGCCGCCACGGCGGGCGTCACCTCGGCTTGTCCTCCAGCGCCACCACCACCGGCTGCGGCTTGATGCGCATGGCGTACACCACGCCGGCGATCAGACAGACGATGCCCGCCAGCGTCAGCAGCGGCGGCCAGGCCTGGCGCAACAGAAAGGTATACGCCAGCCCCGCCAGAATTTCGAACACGATGAGCGGCCCCACCAACACCGTCGGCAGCCGCTGGCTGGCTTCGTTCCAGCACAGCGCCCCCAGCCAGGAGCAGAACACGCCGATGATCAGCATCAGAGGGATAAACACCTCAGGGCGCGGGCCGAACGGCAAGGCGAACGCCGGCTCACTCAACGCCAACTGACCGCAGACCGCCAGATAGCCCAGCAGCGCCAGCGGCAGCGTCACCAGCCCTTGGGCCGTGGCCCAGGTGGCCGGACGCTGCGTCGGATTCTCCCGCAGCCAGCGTGAATTGCGCAGCGGGAACCAGGTCCAGCACGCCACCGCCAACACGGCCAGCCCAAGACCGCTGAGATAGCGCCAGCCGTCGATCGGCACCGCATTGCCGCGCAGCTCGGCGACGTTCACGCACACCAATCCACAGACGATCAACAGCAGTGCGGGCGCCAGTTTGCTCCAGGCCAGGCGCCCGTCGTGCCGGCCGTAAAACAGATTGGCGCAAATGGCGATCACTACCGGCAAGGTGCCGATGATCATGGTCGACACCGGCGCACCGGTGCGCTGAATGGCGCTGGCCAGGCACAGGTAGTACAGCAGATTGCCGATAGCCGTCAGCTTGAGCGCTTCCCACCAATCCTGGCGCCGCAGCTTATGCAGGCGGCGGCGATCGAACCACGCCAGCGGCAAGGCGATCAGCCCAAAGGCCAGATAGCGCCCGGTGGACTGCAGCGCGGCGGGATAGTCCGGCACCAGCAACGGACCGACGAAAATCAATCCCCACATCAGCCCGGCGGCCAGGGCAAACACAACGCCAATGAACATAACGACTCCGACAAACGGCCGGTGCGGCCAACCCGCCCGACAAGACAGCGGCAGAGTAACGAAAACGCGGGGAGGAATTATTGTAGCAGGTTGCTGTTTTAGCCCAATTTCACCTGTTTCTGGAAACGCACTGGCGTGACGCCGTAACGGTTGGCGAAGGCGCGCGTCAGGTGCGCCTGATCGGTCAGCCCCGCCGCCGCCGCCACCTGTGCGGCGGGCATGCCGCGCTCCAGCATGCGTTTGGCCTGCGACAGCCGGATCGCCATCAGCATCTGCTGCGGCGAGACGTGATATTCGGCCTTAAACTTGCGCAGGAAATGGTACGGGCTGAGCGACACCAGCTCGGCCAGTTGGTTGAGCGTTATGGCCTCGGCGAAGTTATCGTGCAGGTAGCTTTTCACCACCTCGAAACGGTGCGCCGCCTCGGCTTTCTCCCGGCGCCCTGTGCGGATGTGCGGTTGCAGCAACGCCACCGCTTCCAAAAGCAGGCCGTCGAGCATAAGCGGATCGTCGGTTTGCCACAGCGCGGCGAGAATGGCGGACAGGCGCTGCGCCGCCCGCGGATCGTGGCGCACCGCATCAGTAAACCACTGGCTCCGATCGCCGGACAGCTGCTCCAGCGCCTCGGGCGCCAGATAGAGCATGCGGTAACACCAACCGCCCGGCGTTTCGGCTTCGCCGGTGTGCAGCTCGTCCGGGTTCATCAGTACCAGCGCGCCCGGCGCCGCTAAATGCTGCGCCCCGCGATAGCGAAAACGCTCCGCCCCGGTATCCACGGTGCCGATGGCGAAGGCGTCATGGGTATGCGGCTCGAAGGCATAGCGCTCAATGTGCGCCTGATAGAGTTCGACGCCGGGCAGATGCGACAAATGCCGGAACTGCGCGCAATCCTTCTCGAACGGAAACTGTTGTGGAACCCCTTGCACCCGACCTCCTCATCCGTGCTGACAATCTGCTCAGCATAGCCAAAACATCGCCGATTGAGTAGCCGCCCTGGTCCTTTCGTGCCCCTCGCCTGGACGATCGGCGCCATTCGGCGTAGGGTTAAGGTCCCTGTCCCTTTCAGACGGGCCGCATCGCGAAGCTCATCGGCCCCTGACACTCCGCAAACAAGAGGCAACAATGTATCCGGATACTCAACTGTATATCGATGGACAATGGCGCAGCGCGCTGGCCGGAAAAACCCTGCCGGTCTCCAACCCCGCTACCGACGAGATCATCGGTCAAGTGGCGCACGCCGCCGCAGAGGATCTCGATCTGGCGCTGGCCGCCACCGAACGCGGGTTTAACGTTTGGCGAAACACCGCCGCACACCAGCGCGCCAACCTGATGCGCAAAGCCGCTGCGCTGCTGCGCGAACGCGCCGACGCCATCGCCGCCATCATGACGCAGGAACAGGGTAAGCCGGTGGCGCAGGCCAAAATCGAAATTCTCAACGCCGCCGACGTGATCGAGTGGTTCGCCGGCGAAGCCACCCGCACCTACGGGCAGATTATTCCGTCCCGCGCTCGCGACGTGCAGCAGCAAACCCTGAAATTGCCGGTCGGCCCGGTGGCCGCCTTCACGCCGTGGAACTTCCCGATCAACCAGATCGTGCGCAAGCTGTCCGCCGCGCTGGCGGCGGGTTGTTCAATCATCGTCAAAGGCCCGGAAGAAACGCCGGCCTCACCGGCTGAGCTGATCAAAGCCTTCGCCGACGCCGGCATTCCGGCCGGGGTGATCGCGCTGGTGTACGGCACCCCGGCGGAAATCTCGGAATACCTGATCCCGCATCCGACCATTCGCAAGATCTCCTTCACCGGCTCCACCCGCGTGGGCAAGCACCTGGCTGCGCTGGCCGGCCAGCATATGAAAAAGGCCACCATGGAGCTGGGTGGCCACGCGCCGGTGCTGATCTTCGACGACGCCGATCTCGACGCGGCGGCCAAAGAGCTGGCGCAATCCAAGTTCCGCAACGCCGGCCAGGTCTGTATCGCCCCGACCCGCTTCCTGATCCAGCAAGGCGTTTATGAGGCCTTCGTGGAGAAATTCACCGCCGCGGTGCGTGAACTCAAGCTCGGCAACGGGCTGGAAGACGGCGTGACGATGGGGCCGATGGTGCTGGGCCGCAGCGTCGACAATATCGAGGCGCTGGTGCAGGACGCTATCGCCCACGGGGCGAAGGCCAGCACCGGCGGCAAACGCGTGGCGGGCAAAGGCAACTTCTTCGAGCCGACGGTGCTGCGTGACGTGCCGCTGAGCGCGCGCGCCATGTCGGAAGAGCCGTTTGGCCCGGTCGCCCTGCTGCGCCCGTTCACCACCTACGATGAGGCGATCGCCGAAGCCAATCGCCTGCCGTACGGGCTGGCCGCCTACGCTTACAGCCGCAACATCGCCACCGTCAATGCGCTGGGGCGCGACGTGGAGAGCGGCATGCTGAGCATCAACCACATCGGTTTCGGCCTGCCGGAAACGCCGTTTGGCGGCGTGAAGGACTCCGGCCACGGCACCGAAGGCGGCAGCGAAGCGATCGAATCCTACCTGGAAACGCGCTTTGTCACCGTCGCCGGCCGTTAATCGCACGTCGGATGAATAGCCAGAAGCCCCGCAATGCGGGTAATCCTGGTTAGTTAGCGTTTTTCTGAACGTATTTGTGCAGTTTTCGGTCGATAAAGGTGAGATGCGCCATGAAGCTCATACGCTTCGACCGAGCCAGGGGCCGAAGGCGCGGCCCCTGGCAACCCGCGCCTTTGCCCTATCAGACGGTTGGCTTTGCCAACTTCCCTCTCTCCGCCATACCGCATTGAGGCCGGTTGCGACAGGCGTCCCTGCCTGTCTCACCTGAAACCGCCGTCCATGGCGGTTTCTCCTAATGCGCTATGCCTGCGTTCGGCGTCTTCAAGGGCGCCCAACACCCTGCTTATCTCACTATTTTCATTGCCTTTCATAACACAACATCAAACGAATGGGATAAGAATGGTTCATCGCGTCTTAGCGTGAACTTTTTACTCGCGAGCCAGCTCGAACAGGCGCCGCGCCGCCGGGGTCAGCCCCAACATGTGAATGCAGGCATGCACCATGCCCGACAACCGTTCACAGCGTACCGCCACACCCGCTTCACGCAGCCGCTGCGCATACAGTTCGGCCTCATCGCGCAGCGGATCATATTCGCAGCTCAGGATAGTGGCCGGCGGCAATCCGCGCAGCGTGGCGGCGTGCAGCGGCTCGGCGCTCGGATCGCGTCGCTGGGCCAGGTACTGCTGCCAACAAAACACCATCGCGTCGCGCGTCAAAAAATGCCCCTCGGCGAATTCGCGATAGCTCTTCGTCGCCATTTCGCGGCTGAGCGCCGGGTACAGCAGCAGTTGACGTTCAATGTGCGGGCCCCCGCGATCCCGCGCCAACAGCGCGACCGCCGCCGCCAGATTGCCCCCGGCGCTGTCGCCGCCCACCGCCAGACGGTCAGCGTCAATCCCTAACTGCGGCGCCTGTTGCGCCGCCCAACAGAGCGCCTGATAGACATCTTCCAGCGGCTGTGGAAAAGGAAACTCCGGCGCCAGTCGATAATCGACCGACAGGATCACCCGATCGGTGGCGTTAGCCAGCGCCTGACAGGGCTGGTCATACAGCGACAGCGAACCGAGGCACCAGCCGCCGCCGTGGGCGAACAGCATCGCCGGTTGTGCGTTTGCGCGGTTTTCCCCTGCCGGTAAATAAGTACGCAGCGCAATCCTGTGTCCATCGGCGGCGACCACCGTATAGTCCCTGACGCCGCCGCTCGGTTCCGCCTCGCCCTGCAGCCGGCGTAAACCGGTTTCCGTGGCCGCGCGCATTTCCGCCAGCGACGCGGGGGGCGACGCATCGGCCGACGCCGTCAAAAAGGCGGCGATGTGTTCATCAAGCGACATGTTGCTCTCCTGCCAGGAACGGCGTAATCAGGGCAATAAATTCCTCATGACACTCCTCGGTAATGAAATGCCCGCAGCCGGCGACCGTTTCGCCCCGCAGATCGTGCGCATTGCCCCGCAGCGTCGTCAGCGGCGCGTCGCCGGTGGCGTGCTCCGCTCCCACCGTCAACACCGGCATCGTCAACGGCGTGGCGGCGCGCAGCCGGTTCTGGCGAACGGTCTCCGGGATCGCCCGGTAATAGTCGAATCCGGCGCGCAGGCCGCCCGGCGCCGAATAGGCGGCGATATAGACCTCAGCCGCCACCCGATCGCGCCGATAAGACCAGCGGTTGAAGATATAGCCAAGATACTCCCGCTCGCGCCCCTGGGTCAGGGTCTCCGGCAAATCCGCCAGCTGGTTGAACATGAAATGCCACAGGAAGATATTCTCCTCCGGCGCGACGAAAATCGGCGGCGGCGGCGCCAGACCGGGGATCACCGCCTCCGTCAGCACCAGACGCTCCACCGCCTGCGGGAAATCGCTCGCCATGGCGTAACCGATCCACATGCCGATATCGTGGCCGACCAGTTGGTAACGTTGATGGCCCAGCTGCGCCATCATCGCGTGCAACGCCGCACCGATGCTGCCGGTGTCGTAGCCGCCAGCGGGCTTGTCAGAGTCGCCGATGCCCGGCGGATCGACGGCGATTGCCTGAAAACCGGCCGCCGCCAAGGCGCGCATCACATAACGCCAGGTGTACCAGGTTTGCGGCCAGCCGGGGATCAGCAGCACCGGCCGCCCTTCGCCGGCCACCACGCAGTGAAGGCGCCGGCCGTTGACCTGGGTATAGACGTGTTCCGCCGCGAGATCCTGCAACAGGATCTCGTTTTGACTGTGTTTCATGGGGTTAACTCCCTGTGGGGTCAGGCTCAGCGAATGCCGAGCAAGGCATTGATCTGCTGAGGATTGACCGGCGCGCCGGCGAAGTCGTCGAACACTTTATCAGTGACGCGGATAATGCGATCGCGAATGAAGGCCGCGCCTTCGCGAGCGCCGTCCTGCGGATTTTTCAGGCAGCATTCCCACTCCAGCGTCGCCCAGCCCTGATAGCCATACTGCGTCAAACGGGAGAAAATGCCGTTGAAATCGACCTGGCCGTCGCCCAGCGAGCGGAAACGGCCGGCGCGATCGATCCAGGACTGATAACCGCCGTATATGCCCTGACGACCGGTCGGATTGAACTCGGCGTCCTTAACGTGGAACATGCCGATAACGTCCTTATAGATATCGATAAACTCCAGATAATTAAGCTGCTGCAGCACCATGTGGCTCGGATCGAACAACACCCGGCAACGCGGATGGTTGCCAACGCGCTGCAGAAACATCTCAAACGTCACGCCGTCGTGCAGGTCCTCACTCGGGTGAATTTCATAACACAGATTGATGCCCTGCTCCTCGCAGGCGTCGAGCACCGGCAGCCAGCGTTTGGCGAGCTCGTTGAACGCGGTGTCGATCAATCCTTCAGGGCGCTGCGGGAACGGGAACAGATAGGGCCAGGCCAGCGAACCGGAAAAGGTGCCCAGTTCGCTGAGCCCCAGCCGCGCCGACGCCTTCACCGCCAACAGCATTTGCTGCCGCGCCCACTCGCCGCGGGCCTTGGGATCGCCCTGCAGCGCCGGCGGCGCAAAGCTGTCGCACAGCGCATCGTAAGCCGGGTGCACCGCCATCAGCTGGCCGAAGATATGGCTGGTCAGTTCGCTGACCACCAACCCCTGCTCCGCCAACATGCCGGTCAAATCGTCGCAGTAGGTTTGGCTTTCCGCAGCGGTGGCCACGTCGAATAAACGCCGATCCCAGGCCGGGATCTGCAAGGCGGTAAAACCGGTCCGCGCCGCCCACTCGGCAATGGCGGGCAAGCTGTTGAACGGCGCCGCGTCATCGCTGAATTGCGCGAGATGCAGGCTTGGACCTTTGAGGGTTTTCATCGTAAACTCCTATTGGTTGTCGATTGACAAACAATAGGAGCAAAGCGCGGCGACCGCAAGCGAAATTTATAAAGGCATTGGTATTCCCGTCGATTTAAGCGATCCTATGTCGCTGAATGGCAGGTAAATTGGAGCAGCGAATGGCAGGCAGACCGCGCGAGTTCGATCGCGAACAGGCGCTATTGAAGGCGCGAAACTTATTCTGGCGGCAAGGTTACGAAGGCACTTCGATGTCGGATCTGGTGGCGGAGTTGGGCATCGCTTCCGCGCGCATCTACAAAGCGTTCGGCTCCAAAGAGCAGCTGTTTCGCGAGGCGATTGCCTGTTATGAAACCGCCGAAGGGGGCTTCGCCGATCGCGCCTTCGCGACGGAAAGCGGCATTCGCCCGGCGCTCAAACGCCTGCTGGAAGACGCCGTGCGGCTCTATAGTCGGCCCGATCTGCCGCAAGGCTGCATGGTGGTCTCCGCCGCCGCCAGCGTCAGCGCGGAAAACGACGGGCTCAAAGCCTGGCTGGCAGAGCATCGGCTGCAGCGCACGCAGCAGATCGTCGAACGGCTGCGGCAGGCGGTGCAAACCGGCGAATTGCCGGCCGACACCGACGCCGACAGCCTGGGTGACTATTTCGCCGTCTTCCTGCACGGCCTGTCGATTCAGGCGCGTGACGGCGTCACCGAGGCGCGGTTATTGGCGGCGGTAAACGTGGCGCTGACGGCGTTAGGCGACGCTTAATCCTCCGGCAAATCGACAATCACCAGCGTACCTTCGCTGCCCGGCAACACGCGGTGCGGCACGCCGGCCGCGGCCTGATACAGCTGACCGGCCCGCACCACCACTTCTTCCCCCGCCACCTGCAGCCGCAGGTGGCCGCTGATCACCAGCAACCCTTCGCTGTAATCATGCACTTCATCCGCAATGCTGCGCGCGTCCATGCGCAGCACTTTGATATTGGCCGCACCGACGCGGCCCAGCACGGCAGAGCGCCAGGCCTCAGGCAGTTCGGCCGCCTGCTGGTTTAAATCGAACAGCATCGGAATCCCCCAGGTGCATGAAAAAACGCACTCTAGCCTGATTCTGCGCCGCAGGGAAAGACGCTTTGGTTGCAGGTTATGACCGTTGGTTCTGAGGCGAGACGCGCCGGATGAACGCTTAAGGCAGCAGCGCCGCGGCCTCCCGATCGGCGATAATCAACAGGTCCGGATGCAGCATCAAAATGCTGGCGGGCACCCTGCTCTCCACCGGCCCGCTGACAATGCGCCGCAAAATGTCCGCTTTGTGCGAACCGTTGACGAGCAGCACCAGCTTTTTGGCGGCCATCACGCTTGCAGGCCCCAGGGTGATGTAATGATCGGGCAACCATTCAGTGCGGCCGCCCACCTCTTTGAGCAAAATGTCCGCCATATCCGGCCTGGCGGAAACCGGCACCCGACAGGTGTGGTCTTCGAAGGCGGTGGTGCCCGGCAGATTGCCGCAGAAATGCCCGTCTGCTCCGACGCCCATCACGATCGCATCCAGCCCGCCATCTTCGGCGATACGCCGATCGTGCTGGAGGTAGTTGTCCGAATTCAAGACGTGCAGTTGCCGCTCGGGGATCGCCGCCGGGCCAAAGAACATACGGTGCAGATTCTCCATGGTGACGCCATAGCCCGATCGGCCAGCGTAAGGAATTTCATCGAAATTATAGTAATGCGCGTTGGCGAATTCCGCGTGGCCCTTGACGCGCGGAGCCAACAACTCATACATCCGTTTAGGCGTCGAGCCGGCGGTGATAGCCAGATTGACGCGCTGCGGGCGCAGCATGTAACTCAACAACAGGCTGGCGGCCAGCTCACTCATTTCCTGGTAATCATTAGCGACGACAAGTTTCATTCCCTTCTCCTTTTTGCAAAAAAAAAACCTAACCGCCCATCCGGCCATGTTCGATGCCGGGAGAGAAGTTAGGTTTTGCCTGATCGCGTCAGTAACAATCCGTTTCTTGTCAGGTTATGGCGGCCAGGAATGAAATGCAAACCGCGTTGTGTGATGCAAGCCGCAATTGCGGCGATGCCTTTTTCGCGCCCTATACAGGCACGCGGCGGCTAATCTCCACCACCTGATCGCTGGGCAGGTAGTAATAATCCGTGACGTGCATGCCGTTGCGCACCATCAGCGCGAACAGGTTGCGCTGCCAGGATGGCAACCGGTCGTTCGCTTCGCGGCGCACCACGGTCTCGTGCCCGAGATAGTAGGTCGCCTCGTCGAAGTTCAGACCGGATTTCTGCGCCTCGACGTGCTGCAACAGCTGCGGGATGTTAGGCCGCTCCATAAAGCCATAGCTGGCCACGCCGCACCAAAAGCCCGGCGACAGCTCGCGCATCACCAAACGTTCAGCATTCGAGACCCGCGGCTCATTGACGATGGCAATGGTGAGCGCCAGCACGTTGGCGTGCAGCGAACCGTTACGCTTGACCTGCCATTTCATCACCGGCGGCGTCCCCTGCAGGCTGCGAGTCAGAAATACCGCGGTGCCCGGCACGCGCGGCACGGATTCGCTGCGGATTTTCTCCAGGAAATCCTCTACCGGCACTGTCGTTTCACCGAGGGTGCGCGCGGCCGCCAGCACCCCGCGATGCCAGACCAGCATCACGGTATAGACCGCGGCGGCCAACAGCAGCGGGATATAACCGCCCTGCAGCACTTTAGTCATGTTGGCCGTCAGGAAGCTCAAATCGACCACGAAGAAACCGCCCGCCACCAACAGGCTGGCGATCGGCCCCCAGCGCCACACCTCGCGCATGGCGACGAACAGCAGGCCGGTGGTCATGATCATGGTCAATGAGACGGCGATGCCGTAGGCGGCGGCCAGATTGTCCGACGATTTAAAGAACACGGTCAGGAACAGCGTCACCACCATCAGCAACCAGTTGATGGCGCCAATGTAGATCTGCCCGTAACTTTCCTCGGTGGTTTGCCTGACCCGCAGCCGCGGCAGCCACCCCAGTTGGATCGCCTGCCGGGTCATGGAAAACGCACCGCTGATGATCGCCTGGCTGGCGATGATCGTCGCCAGCGTAGCCAGGATCACCAGCGGGATCAGCATCGCCGGCGGGCATAAACGGAAGAAGATGTTCTGCGTGACATCGGCGCCGCTCAGGATCAGCGCGGCCTGACCGGCGTAGTTAAGCAACAGGCTGGGAAAAACGATGCCGAACCAGGCCAGCCAAATCGGCCGTTTGCCGAAATGCCCCATGTCGGCATACAGCGCTTCGGCGCCGGTGACGCACAAAAACACGCCGCCTAGCACCAGGAAGCTGGTCAGTCCGTTGGAGAACAGGAAGTGAATGCCATAGAGCGGGTTCAGCGCCAGCAAAACCGCCGGATGCTGGATGATACCCCACACGCCCAACGCAGCGATCGACAGGAACCACAGCGCCATGATCGGCCCGAACACGCGGCCGATGCGCGCGGTACCCAGCGGCTGAATGGCGAACAGACTGAGCAAAATCACCACCGCCGCCGGCAGAATATAGGGCTGCGACGCCGGCAGCACGATGTTCAGCCCTTCGAGGGCCGAGAGCACCGAGATGGCCGGCGTGATGGCGCCGTCGCCGTAAATGAGCGCGGCGCCGAACAGGCCGGCGAACAACACCAGCGGCCGGGATTTTCGCTTGCTGACCAGCAGCGACATCAGCGCCATGATGCCGCCCTCGCCGCGGTTGCCGATGCGCATGGCGAACATGGCGTATTTGAGAGAAGTGACGATCACCAGCGTCCAGAATATCAGCGACAGCAGGCCAAGGATCACCGGCGCTGAAGGCGCGTCGCCGGAGAGAAACAGCACGGTTTTCAGGGTGTACAGCGGGCTGGTGCCGATATCGCCGAACACCACGCCCAATGCGCCCAACGCCAGCGGCGCCAGCCCCGTCTTATTCACGGTTTCCGTATCATTGCCGACAGACATCTGCTCGCTCCTTGACGTTGCGCTGAGAGTGGGAATTATTGTCACTTTGTGGCCGTCGCGCCACGTGATCGGCAAGTTAAGCATAGCCGTCATCTTCGCCAGTGACAGCATCGCGCGTTGAAGCTTCAGCAATCATCGCCGGTGAGCAACGGTTTAAAAACGCCCACCCCGGAGGGCCTATTACTTTCCTGTTGGCGTGGCGTGCGTCGTGGGAAGGTGAAATGAACGTCCGGCTCCCCCCTGTTTCCGCCCGGCGTTACGCGAGCCGGCTGTCATCGGCTTCGCGGCGCAGCCACTGCCGCAGATTTTCGCCTTCCTGCGACAGCTCGCTATCCAGTCGAGCGCACAGGTAATAATCGCGTCCGTCGTCGATCGGCAGATCGAACATTTTGATCAATTCACCGCTTTCAAGATACTGGGCGATTAACGGTTCACGCATCAACGCGCACCCTAACCCCGCCTGTACCGCCGCCAACGTCAACAATCCGTCCTCAAACATCGGGCCGATACTGCGCAGCGGGCGCTTGACGCCGGCCTGCTGAAACCATTGCATCCAGGTATTGCGTTCCTCGTCGTGCAGCAGCGGCAGCGTCGCCAGCTGCTCCGGCGTATCGAGCAAACCATGCAGTTTACTGAATGCCCGGCTGCACACCGGCACCATTTTGCCGGACATCAGCTTCTCGCTGCGATAGCCGGTCCACTGCCCGACCCCGAAGCGGATCGACAGGTCAGCGGCGTCGCTCAGGTAATTGCGGTGGTTGGCGTAGACCACATTGATGTCGATATCCGGATTTTCGCGCAGGAAACCACGCAGCCGCGGAATGAACCAACCCATGCCGAACAGCGGGATCAGGCTGATGGTCACCTGCCGCGACGCGGATTGCTCGCGCACGTGTTCGGTCGCCTGGCGCAGCACGTTGAACGCCGAGCGAATCGAACGGTAATACTCCCGCCCCTCGCTGCGCAGCACCAGGTTACGCCCCTGCCGTTCGGTCAACGGCATCTGCAAAAATGCCTCCAGCGTTTTGAGTTGATGACTGACCGCCGAAGGCGAAATCATCAGCTCGTTAGCCGCCGCGCTGATGCCCCCCAGGCGCGCGATGGCTTCGAACGCCCGCACGGCGCGCAGCGGCGGATCGTTCGGCAGCATCGGCAATGGCTCATCGTACTGTTCTGTTTTTTTCATATATTGACTGTTTTTGGGAAATCGACACTGAAGGAATGGATTCAATATACATAAAAATCAACGCATTAAAATCACTCGTTTTTTGTATAAGAAAGTATTTTTCCGTATTTTACAATTTTTTTAAATTCTCTACTGTGACCCTCCTGACTCATTATCTCCGGACTCTCTCTATGGATACGCTGGTACAGCAAACCGTCAACGGTTTGATGCTCGGCAGCATCTATGCGCTGATCGCGCTCGGTTACACCATGGTGTACGGCATCCTGCGCATCATCAATTTCGCGCACGGCGACGTGCTGATGGTCGGTGCGCTGAGCGCGTTGTCGGCGATAAGCGTGTTGCAACACCACTTTCCCGCGTTACCGTCCTACGCCACGCTGCTGCTGGCGGCCCTGTTCGCCATGGCGGTCTGCGCCATCACCTCGATGGCGATCGAGCGTCTCGCCTACCGCCGGTTGCGCAATGCACCGCGCCTGGCCCCGCTGATCAGCGGTATCGGCGTCTCGCTGCTGCTGCAAACCCTGGCGATGCTGATCTGGTCACGCAATCCCCTGATGTTTCCTCAGCTGCTGCCAATGACCCCCATCGCCCTGACCGTAGGCAGCGGCGGGCATGCGCCGGCGGTGATCACCGGCACGGCGATCGTCACGCTGGCGGTGGCCGTCGCGGTCATGGCCGGCTTATGGCTGCTGGTCGAACACAGCCGTTTCGGCCGCGCCATGCGCGCCACGGCGGAAAACCCGCAGGTCGCCGGCCTGATGGGCATCAGTCCTGACCGCATCATCGTTCTGACCTTCGCGCTCGGCGGCGCGCTGGCGGCGGTGGCCGGCATCATGATGGCCAGCAACTACGGCAACGCCGGTTTCTCGATGGGCTTTCTGCCGGGCATCAAGGCGTTTACCGCCGCCGTGCTTGGCGGCATCGGCAACCTGCGCGGCGCGATGCTCGGCGGATTGCTGCTGGGCCTGTTCGAATCGCTGGGCACCGGCTATCTCGGCGAGCTGACCGGCGGCGTGTTCGGCAGCAACTACCAGGACGTGTTCGCGTTTCTGGTGCTGATCGCCGTGCTGGTCTTCCGCCCCTCCGGGCTCTTGGGCGAACGCATCGCCACGCGCGCATAAGGACATCACCATGACCGTTTTGACTCCTCCCGTTCCTCTGGCCACGCCGCGCCGCGCCAGGCTGGGGCTGACGCTGTTCATTCTCGCGCTGCTGCTGGCGCCCTGGGTGGCGGGCGCCGCCGGGGGCAACTACTGGGTGCGGGTCGTCGATTTCGCCCTGCTGTACCTGATGCTGGCGCTCGGGCTGAACATCGTGGTGGGCATGACCGGGTTGCTGGACATGGGCTTTATCGCCTTTTACGCCGTCGGCGCCTATTTGGCCGCGCTGCTGTCGTCACCGCATCTGACACAGCAATTCCCGCTGCTGCTGCAGTGGTTCCCCGACGGGCTGCACCTGTCGATGCTGGGTCTGATCCCGCTGGCGGCGCTGCTGGCGGCGGCGTGCGGCATCCTGCTCGGCGCGCCGACGCTGCGGCTGCGCGGCGATTATCTGGCGATCGTCACGCTCGGTTTCGGCGAAATCGTGCGCATTCTGATGCGCAATCTCGACCGCCCGGTCAACCTCACCAACGGCCCCAAAGGCATTTCCGGCATCGATCCGGTCAGCCTGTTCGGCCTGAAGTTTTCCGGCATGCATGAGTGGTTCGGCGTACGTTTTTCCGGCCTGTACCTGTATTACTACCTGTTCGCCGCCCTGCTGCTGGCGATCCTGTTTATCAGCCTGCGGCTGCAGAACTCGCGCATCGGCCGCGCGTGGACGGCGATCCGCGAAGACGAGGACGCCGCGCGGGCGATGGGCATCAACACCCGCAACTTCAAGCTGCTGGCCTTCGCCATCGGCGCCACCTTTGGCGGCGTGGCCGGCGCGCTGTTCGCCGCGTTTCAGGGCTTCGTGTCGCCGGAATCGTTCACCCTGCAGGAATCGATCGCCGTACTGGCGATGGTGGTGCTCGGCGGCATGGGGCACATCCCCGGCGTGATTCTGGGCGCGCTGCTGCTGGCCGCCCTGCCGGAGCTGCTGCGCAGCAGCATGGGGCCGCTGCAGCAGGCGCTGTTCGGCCAAGTGCTGATCGACCCGGAAATCATCCGCCAACTGTTTTACGGCCTGGCGCTGATCCTGGTGATGCTGTATCGCCCGGCGGGCCTGTGGCCGGCCCGCCACGCACGGGGGAACGCCGCATGACGCCGCTGCTCGCTTTACACCATATCAGCAAACGCTTCGGCGGCCTGACGGCGGTGGATGACGTCAGCATGAGCATCCGCCAGGGGGAAATCTACGGCCTGATTGGGCCGAACGGCGCCGGTAAGACCACCTGCTTCAACCTGATCACCGGCCTGTATCGCGCCGACGCGGGCGAGTTCCGCCTGGCGGGCCAGCGCTATAAGCCCCAGGCGATCGACAAAGTGGCGCAGGCCGGCATTGCCCGCACCTTCCAAAACCTGCGGTTGTTCAATGAAATGAGCGTGCTGGAAAACGTGATGGTCGGCTGCCACGTGCGCACCCGCAACGGCCTGTGGGCGGCGATCGCCCGGCACCGTCGCGCCAGGGAGGAGGAACAGGCGGTGCGCGATAAATCTCATGCGCTGCTGGAGTACGTCGGCATCAGCCAATTCGCCCATTACCGCGCCGGCGATCTCGCCTACGGCCATCAGCGGCGGCTGGAGATCGCCCGCGCGCTGGCGACCGAGCCCCGGTTGCTGGCGCTGGACGAACCGGCGGCCGGCATGAACGCCGGAGAAAAAGTGGCGCTGCGCGAACTGCTGCTGCGCATCCGCGACAGCGGCAAAACTCTGCTGCTGATCGAACACGACGTCAAGCTGGTGATGGGTCTGTGCGATCGGCTGACGGTGCTGGATTACGGCAAAGCGATCGCCGAAGGCGAACCGGCGCAGGTGCGGCGCGAGCCGGCGGTCATTCAAGCCTATCTGGGAGGCGGCGCGCATGTCTGAAGCCCTGCTGAGCGTTAAACGACTCAAAGTGTCTTATGGCGGCATTCATGCGGTCAAAGGCATCGATTTCATGGTGAACGCCGGCGAACAGGTGACGCTGATCGGCGCCAATGGCGCGGGCAAAACCTCGAGCCTGCGGGCGCTGACCGGCCTGCAGCCGTTTGAGGGCGACATTCTGTTCGACGGCCGTTCGATTCGCGGAATGCCGCCGCACCGCTTGCTGCAACAAGGGCTGGTGATGGTGCCGGAGGGACGCGGCATTTTCACCCGCCTGACGGTGCGAGAAAACCTGCAGCTGGGTGCCTATGCGCGGCGTGACGCATCGGCGGTGCGGCAAGATTTTGAACGCGTGTGCGCCACCTTCCCACGGCTGAGCGAGCGCCTGCATCAACCGGCCGGGCTGCTTTCCGGCGGTGAACAACAGATGGTGGCGATGGGCCGCGCGCTGCTCAGCCGCCCGCGGCTGCTGATATTGGACGAACCGTCGATGGGGCTGGCGCCGATTGTGGTGGAGGCCATTTTCTCGGTCATCAAGCAGTTAGCCCGTGACGGCGTCACGCTGCTGTTGGTCGAGCAGAACGCCCGCCTGGCGCTGGCGTCCACCGATCGCGCCTACGTATTGGACAGCGGCAGCCTGAGCCACAGCGGCCGCTCCGCCGACATGCTGGACGATGAAAAAATCAAACGGATCTATTTGGGTGAATAACCGTTGTTACCTTTAACCGCACCAGGAGTATGACATGCAGCAGAACATTCGCATCAAGCCGTTGGCGCTGGCCGCCATGACAATGATCCTGAGCCTCCCGGCGCTGGCGGACGACACCGTGTTGATCGGTCTTGCCGGGCCGCTGACCGGCCCTTCCGCGCGCATCGGCAAAGATCTCGAAAACGGCGCACGGCTGGCGATCGCCGATGCTAACGCACAGAAACCGACGCTGAACGGCAAACCGGTCACCTTCAAGCTGGTGTCCGAGGACGATCAGTCCGACCCGCGCACCGCCGTGGCCGTGGCGCAGCGTTTGGTCGACGAAGGCGTCGCCGGCGTGGTCGGCCACTGGAACACCGGCACCAGCATCCCGGCGGCGCGCATCTATCACGACGCCGGCATCGCTCAGGTGGCGCCGGTGGCGACCGGTCACGGCTACACGCAGCAAGGTTTTGACACCAGCTTTCGCGTGATGGGCCACGACGACGACGGCGGCAACTACGCCGGGCAATATGCGGTGAAGACGCTGAAAGCCAAGCGCATCGCAGTGATAGACGATCACACCGCTTTCGGCCAGGGGCTGGCGGACGAGTTTATCAAATCGCTGCAGGCCCAGGGCGTGCAGCCGGTCACCCGTGAGTATGTGGATGACAAGACCGTTGATTTCAGCGCCGTACTGACCACCGTCCGCAGTAAAAACGCCGATCTGATCTTCTTCGGCGGCGTGGATTCGCAGGCGGCGCCGCTGGCGCGCAAACTGAAACAGCTGGGCATGAACGCGCAGCTGATGGGCGCCGGCGGCTTCGTCAGCCAAACCTTCCTGACGCTGGCGCAGCGGGAAGGCGAAGGCGTCGTCGCGCTGGAGCCGGGGCTGCCGCTGGAACAGATGCCGGGCGGCAAGGCGTTTGAACAAGCCTACCGCGATCGTTATCACACCCACATCGAACTGCATGCGCCCTTCGCCTACGACGCCACCCGGGTGCTGATCGCCGCCATTGAGCAAGCCGATTCGGCCAATCCGGCCGATTATCTGCCGAAACTGCGCGCCATACATTACCAGGGCGTCACCGGCGACATCGCCTTCGATGCGCAAGGCAACCTGCAACAGCCGAGCTTCACCCTGTACCGGGTGGTTGACGGCAAATGGCAGCCGCAAACCGTGTTGGGCGGCGCCAAGTCACAATAAATCAAGAGGAGCAAGGCGATGAGCTGTGCAAAAAACGAATTGGGCATTTTGGCCCGCAGAAAGATCGAGGCGGAGATCATCAAGCCGATCTACCAGATTCTGGTGCGTGAAATCGGCAAGGCGCGCGCTCAGGCGGTAATCGGCGAAGCCATCGAGAATGCCGCCATCGAGGCGGGCAAACAGTTCGCCGCCCAGGAACCGAACGGCGCGGATCTGCGCAGCTTCGCCGCCTTGCAGTACCTGTGGGAAAAAGACGATGCGCTGCGCGTCGAGGTGATCAATCAGGACGCGCAGCACTTCGACTATAACGTCACCCGCTGCCGCTACGCCGAGATGTATCACGAGATGGGGCTGGGGGAGATCGGCCACCTGCTCTCCTGCGCTCGCGACAGTCAGTTTATCGTTGGCTATGCCCCTGACGTCGACCTGCAGCGCAGCCAGACCATCATGTCCGGCGCCCCCTGCTGCGATTTCCGCTACACCGCTAAAACGCCGGGAGAAGATCAATGACGTATCGAGTCAACGGCGAGCGCCTGTGGCAAAGCCTGCAGACGATGGCGCAGTTCGGCGCCATCGCCAATAACGGCGTCACCCGGCTGGCGCTGAGTGAAGAAGATCGGCAAGCGCGCGATCAGCTGCGCGCCTGGGCGCTGGAGGCGGGTTGCACCGTACGCGTCGACAAAATGGGCAACATGTTCCTGCGGCGTGAAGGCGCTCGCCCCGAGCTGGCGCCGGTCGTCACCGGCTCGCACGGTGATTCGCAGCCCCGCGGCGGCCGTTTCGACGGCATCTACGGCGTGCTGGCCGGATTAGAGGTTATTCGTACCCTTAACGATCGGCAGATCGTCACCGAACGCCCGATTGAAGTGATCAACTGGACCAACGAAGAAGGCGCGCGCTTCGCGCCGGCGATGATCGCCTCGGGCGTGTTCGCCGGGGTATTCGACTTGGAATACGGCCTGACGCGCCGCGACGAGCACGGCGTCAGCCTCGGCGACGCGCTGGAGCGCATCGGCTACGCCGGCGAGTATCCGGTGGGCGGTACGCCGATCCATGCCGCCTTCGAGTTGCACATCGAACAGGGGCCGATTCTGGAAGCGGAGCATCTCGACATCGGCGTAGTCACCGCCGCACAAGGGCAGCGCTGGTATGAACTGGAGGTCGTCGGCTTCAGCGCCCATGCCGGCACCACGCCGATGGATCGGCGCCGCGACGCCCTGCTCGGCTTTGCGGCGCTGGTCACGGCGGTCAACCGCATCGGTTGGGATTTCGCGCCCGACGCGCGCGCCACGGTGGGCATGGCGCAAATCACCCCCAATTCGCGTAACGTGGTGCCGGGGCGCGTCTTTTTCAGCGTCGAATTCCGCCATCCGCAGGAGGCTATTCTGGCGCAGATGGAGCAGCGCCTACTGGCGGCGGTAAACGAGGTCAACGGCGGCGGCCTGGCCGCCCGGGCCGAGCGCATCTTCCAGTATCCCCCGGTCGCCTTCGATCGGGGCTGCATCGACAGCGTGCGTCACGCCGCGCAGGCGTTGGGCTATCGCCATCGCGACATGATTTCCGGCGCCGGCCACGACGCCTGTTACCTTAATCGCGTCGCCCCGACCGCCATGATCTTCATTCCCTGCGTGGACGGCATCAGCCACAACGAGCGGGAAGATATCACCCCCGCCTGGGCCGCCGCCGGCGCCGATGTGTTGCTCAACGCCCTGCTGGCGCACGCCGACGCCTGATCCTCGCCCCGGTTTGGCGCCGGGGCAAAAAATATTCAACAAAACGGTTGAATATTAGCCCGCCTGATCTATATTCAACCATATGGTTGAATTATCTTCCTCACAGCTGGACGCCATTTTTCATGCGCTGGCCGACCCGACCCGCCGCTCGATGTTACGCGCGCTGGCCGGCGGTGAACGCAGCATCGGCGAACTGGCCGCGCCGTTGCAGATGTCGTTCGCCGGCGCCTCCAAGCACGTGAAAGCACTGGAACATGCGGGCCTGGTGCAACGCACCGTGCAAGGAAGAAACCATATCTGCCGGCTCGAACCCGAGCCTATGGCGCAGGCCATGCACTGGCTGCAAACCTATGAACATTTCTGGACTGAACGGCTGGATGCGCTCGAACAGGCGCTGCTGCAGCCCGAACAGCTTCCTCCCAAGGAGTGAACCATGAATGATTACGGCATGATTATCGAACCCGGTACGCTGCGCATCCAGCGGTTGCTGCCCGGCCCCATCGAGCGGGTGTGGGCTTACCTGACCGAATCCGACAAGCGCGCCACCTGGCTGGCGGCCGGCGCCATGAAGTTGGAAAACGGCGCGCCGCTGGAGCTGGAGTTTCGCAACTCCGATCTGGCGGGCGAGCACGAGCAACCGCCGGCCAAGTACAAACAGCACGGCGGCTGCGTCAGCAACCGCGGCCACATCACCTGCCTGTTCCCGCCGCGCCTGCTGAGCTTTACCTGGGCCGAACAGGATCAGGGGCGCCCTTCCGAAGTGACCTTCGAGTTGACGGAACAGGGAAACGCGGTGCTGCTGACGGTCACCCACCGGCGCCTGGCTAACCGCGACGAGATGCTCAGCGTCGCCGGCGGCTGGCATACCCATCTGGATATTCTGCTGGATCGCCTGCACGATCGGGCGCCGCAGCCGTTCTGGAGCACCCATGCCCGGCTGGAAGAAGAGTACCGCGCCCGCCTGTAATTACGACTCGTCCCTGCGCCTGAACGCCAGATAACCGGCGATCAGCGTGAAACTGCCGACCAGCAACACCAGCAGGATAAAACCGTGGTGATTGCTGGCCAGCGGTATGCCTCCGACGTTCATGCCGAAAAAACCGGCGACGATGTTGATAGGCAACGCCAGCACGGTGATCACCGTCAGGGTGTAAAGCGTGCGGTTATTCTGCTCCATCAGTTTGGCGCCCAGCTCTTCCTGCAGCAGCCGAATGCGTTCGGTCAGGCTGGCGAGATCGTTCAACACCACGGTGAACTCTTCGGTAAACTGCCGCAGATCCTGCACCACCTCACGGCTCAGCCAGCTCGGCGGCCGGTTCAACAGGCGAAACAGCGCGGCCGGCTCCGGCGCCAACAGGCGCTGAAAGCGCAATAGCATGCGGCGCATGCGCCCCAGCTCGGCGCGGTTGCGTTTAACGCGGCTCGTCAGCAGACGATCCTCGATGGTATCGACATACTGGTTGGCCTGCCGCACCACCTGCTCCAGCACATCCTCCTGCTCTTCCAGCAGGTGCGCCAGCAGTTCGGTGGACGACGCCAGCTGCAGCGCCGTCAGGCGGCCCAGCAACCGCTCGATCAATCGCACCGGTTTATGACGCACCGTCACCACCAGCCCACGGCGGCAATACAGCCACAGCGTCGCCGTTTCCGGGTTGTTGTCTTCAGGGTGGAAGATCACGTCGTTGAGCACGGCGAACAGATCGTCGCCCTGCCGCTCGATGCGAGTAGTGTGGGAACCGTGGCGAATTTCGTGAAAGAAAAAATCGGAAATGGCGAAATGGTTTTTCAGCCACTTCTCCGCCGCCGCGTGGTTGAGATTGAGGTGCAGCCAGATAAAACCGTCGCCGGGCGACAACGTTTGGTAAGCCAGGCAAGCCTGCTGCGAGTTCAGGCGCGCCGGCGGCTCGCCGGAGCGAAACGCATGGCCGTAGATCAGCCCGGTCACTTCATCATCAAAATCCAGCTTGTGCATCTTTTCCGCTGCCCTTTGCACCATAACGCCTTATCCTGCCTATTGCCGTTAGCCCAGATCGTCCACGCTGTTATAACAATCTTTATCGCTCGGCGTTAATGATTTTCAACGCTCTTGCTCATTAATATTTCCGTCATAAAAACGTCATTTCATTTTAAAAAGTTTTCATCCCTTGCCCGTTCAGCAACCGCACAATGGCTAAATGAATATAGCGGCTGATACCCTCCATCATGCAAGACACATTCATTTAAGGAACACGCTCAATAAGGAGACAACGACAATGAACAAGTTTATTACGGGCGGATGGAGCCAGTCTCTGGCTGGCCAACCGCATAAAGCGTTCGATGTCATGATGTACGGCATGGTAACCAACCTTGATGGATTAACCACAGGCACCTCAGCCCAGCCAGGATGGAGTCCGGAAAAACAAAACAAACCCGATACGCTTCCCGGCTTTAACGGAAAGACGCTATGGGTTTACGGCGGCGGCGGATGCTCCCCGCAGCAAAAGCCGGCCAATGAGGATGAAGTGTTGAGGATCGTCGCGGCCACGGTCGATCGGGGCTGGGATGGCGTCGATTTTGATGACGAATGCAATATGAACACCGAACGGGTCATCGAAGCCATGAAACGGCTAAAAGAGGCCGGGAAAGAGACCAGCTTTGGTTTTATTGCCGGTTATTCTTACAACCACCCCAATACGGAAAATGGCAACAAGCTCAACGAGAAAGTCAGAAAAATCATTCAATCAGACCAATGCGACCGCTTTATCCATTACTGTTATGCGGCAGCGATGTGGAGCAATGACGATATTCTCGCTAATGTGATCCCGGCATTAAAACAATCGTTGGCGAACGGGGCCGAAAATAAAAAATGCATTCTGGCCCTGACGACCAAAGGATTGACCGACTGGAATTTAAATTACTTTATCGATCAGGTTTTGGACTTTAACCTTGGCGGATTATTTATTTGGAATTACGCTAACCTGACGGATGAGCACGATAAAATTATCCAGCGCCGGCTAGGCAATTAGCGCAGTTCGATTTGTCGCCGCACAACAAGCGGCCGCATTCGCGGTCGCTTTATCAGCTAAAGAAAGGGCTATTCAATAAATCCCAGTTTAAACTGCGCCTTGCCCGCCAGCGACATCAGGCTCGCATCTTCAGGATAGGTCGCCAGCAGCGGGAAAAATACTGCGCCGCCGATAATGCTGCGGCGCTTTGAATCTGCCGGGCGCAGCCCCCAGATATTCTGGTACGTCATCGGCACAACCTGGCCGTCAATGAGCGCATTGCCGATATACAGCATGATATGGCCCGGAATGTAAACCAGCGTGGTGAAGGGTTTGCCGTGATCTTTGAGATAGCGCAGCCGTTCACTGGTGTTCGCTTGAGCAAGATCAACCACCCGGGTGGCCGCCTGTATCTGCGCGGCGGAATTTCTGGGAAGAAAGAGGCCAAAAGGCATCAACAGACTGCGCAGTTCGGCGGAGCAGTCATTATTGAAGTTATAGTTCCCCCAGCCATAAGGTCTGCCGCTCATTGACCGCATCAGTACGGCAAGATGTTCGGGCGTCATTTTCCACGGCATGGCGGCAAATTCCCCCTTCTTGACAACGACCCGGCGCATCTGTGCGCGGCCATCCTCTCGGCGTACCGGCACGGCGACCACAAAAAGGCCCTGTCGGTGACGGTAAAATGGCAGAATCGTGCCGTGGCGCGCCGTAAAATAAAACTGGCCGCCCGTTTGCACCGAAACCGGCTGTTTAATGAATGCCCCCAGATTTTTCCCCGCCAGCGCCAGCCATTCTGAGACAAACCGCTGATCCGCCGCCGCGATGTCTTCGCTATGCACCCAACCGATCACCGTAGGCGACATGACGTATTTCCAGCGTTTATCGCGGCTTTGCGTAATAACGTATACCGGAGTGCCGGGGCGGATAGACGAATCCTGCAAATTATCAAAGGGATAACCTTGCCCAGCCAGGCGAGGATCGTCATAAGCCGGATCGTCCGTCGGCAGGATCCTGACCAGCGTCTCCCTGACCGCAATGCCTCGGGCCGAAGAATGATAAACCTGGCTAATGTCCGTAGAAGCGTTATCTCTGACTTGCTGTTTCCAGCGGTCGGTGTGAGTCCTGAAGTTTTCCCCCCAGGAGACACTTCCACGGCCAAGGTATTTATCCATTGCGGCATCACGGTGGCTTTCCGCTTCGCGGTTCAGGACGGCAGCGATGTAATGCGGATTCCAGGGGGACTCATCGTTCGGCCCCATGCCAAAATAGTGAGATTTGAGGGCGGAAAAATGACGTTGCTGCGTGGCGGCATCCATCACGGGCACCCGCCGCTGCGGGCCGGGCGGCAACCATTTATCGACAGACTGCGAATAGTTCCCCAGCGGGAACAGCGATTTGGTGGCATCGATAGGGGCTGTCGCCATGGCGTCTTGAGGGGGCTGGCTGACCGGCGCGCTGTGGCAGGCCGACAGCAGCAGAAGAGTCATCAAAACAAAGGGTTTTATTCCATTAGGCATTTTTCATCATCTCCGTGACAGGTGAAAATTTCTTCTTTATCCTGACCAGAAATGATTGCAAATGATACTCAATAACACTACTGATTGACGCCAGGTTGAGGAACAAAACGCAAAAGCAAGCTGACCGGCTTGCTCCTGCTCATTCATATTTTCACCATGTCAACAGGCGATCCAGCGCCGCCACAGTATCTTTACGGCCGTTAAACGCCGCCCGATACCAGACAGTGTCATGTGCGGTCACCAGTTGCTCGCTAACCCAGCGTTGCCGAGCCACATCGCGCAACGCGCGCACGCTGTCGACGGTTCTGTACACCAGCCAAACGCCAAACAACGCGCCGGCCAAGGCTACCCACAGATAAGTCGCCGCCGCCAACTGCGCGATCAACAACAGCAACAGCGCCATCTGCAATACGGTTTTACCGGCGAAGGCGCGCAGAAAAAAGATCTGCATCGGGTATTCCAGGGCAAAACAAGGATTGGTTAACACCTGACGGGTTTCCTGTACCGGAATGCCCTGCACATAGACCATCCAGTGCGAATCCCGCCGGGGATTCATCGCCAGGCCCTTTTCCGTCAGTTGATGCAGCCGTATCGAAACGGCGACCGGCCACACAACCCCGAGCAGCAGGCAGTAAAAAATTGCCGCGTTAACGCCACACAGCCCCAAGCCGAGCGCAGCCAGCACCGCCAGCAGAACCTTGCCGGAGTAAAACCAAAATGGCACCACCTGATAATTCATAAAGCTCCCTCTTCGGTGAATTCACAGTTCTGGTAGATTACGCCTTTATCAGGACGATAACCGCTGCGGAACAAAAATTTTCGCTATCGCGCAGAACGCGATCCTGCCGCCTGTTCCGCGCCGCCAAACCTGTTACGCTGCGGGTTTGTTTTTTGACAGGAGTCCTCCATGCGCCAACGCATCATTGTCTGCCCGCTGATTGAAAACGATAACGCCTTCCTGCTGTGCAAAATGGCCGCGCACAAGGGCGTATTTCCCGGCCAGTGGGCGCTGTCCGGCGGCGGCGTCGAGCCGGGTGAGCAGATAGAGCAAGCTCTGCGGCGCGAAGTGCGCGAAGAGCTGGGCCCCGCACTGATCCTCGACAGCATCACGCCCTGGACCTTCCGCGACGATGTGCGCATCAAAACCTACGCCGATGGCAGCCGGGAACAAATCTACATGATTTACCTGATTTTCGACTGCCACGCCGCCAACCGCGACGTGACGATCAACGATGAATTCGACGACTACGCCTGGGTGCCGCGCGAACGCCTGGCGGACTACGATCTGAACGAAGCCACCCGCTTCACGCTGCGGCAAAAGGGATTGCTGTAACAGTTTGAGCGATTATCACCCTATTTCCTTCACATTTGCCGGGCAGACTCTTTTGATATTTTTTAATCACTTAGGGTCACTATTGCCGTCGCTATGCTTTTATTTCTCCCTGTTCTCCGTCTGTCCGTCCGGCGCTTCGGCGCCGCCGCCCTGTTCAGCCTGCTGTTCGTTTTGGCACCCGCCCATGCCGCCGCGGCGCCATTGGTGTTGAATGCCAAATCGGTGCTGGTCGTCAATCAGCGTACCGGAAAAACGCTCTATCAGAAGCAACCGAACCGCGTGCTGCCGATCGCGTCTCTCTCCAAGCTGATGACCGCCATGGTCGCCCTGGACAGCAAACGCCCCATGGGCAGTCAACTCAAAGTCACCGCCGCCGATCGCGATCTGCTGAAGAAAACCCATTCGCGGCTGACCATCGGCTCGGTGCTCAGCCGCCGCGATATGCTGCACATCGCCCTGATGTCTTCGGAGAACCGCGCCGCCGCGGCGCTGAGCCGCAGTTATCCCGGCGGGCGCAAGGCCTTCGTGGCGAAAATGAATCTGAAAGCGCGCGCCATCGGCATGAAACGCGCCCGTTTCTACGATCCGACCGGGCTAACGCCGCGCAACGTAGCCACCGCCAGCGATCTGCTGAAAATGGTCAATCACGCCTATCGCTATCCATTGATTCGCCGCTTCAGCACCGACAAGCAGCAGATCGTGCGTCCTGGCCGCGGCCAGCTGGTCTATCGCAGTTCCAACGGTCTGATCAACAACCCGGCCTGGAAGATCCAGCTGCAGAAAACCGGCTTTACCGACGAGGCCGGTCACTGTCTGGTGATGCGCACCACCATCAAAGGGCAGCCGGTGGTGATGATCTTGCTTGGCGCGCAGCCGCGCTACGGCCACTACCGTGACGCCATTCGTCTGAAGGCCTGGCTGGAGCGGTAAAATCGCGGCGCTTTACCGTTATGCGCATATCCAAATCCGTTTTGGATCAATGGAATATCCTATCGCCAATCAGTATTAAGCCGCGCGCCGCCCGCATGGTATTTGTCAGGCATATCTGATGATGAAAGGAGCGGGAAAAATGGCTTATGCCTTGAGCATATTGGAAAAAAGTCCGATCGCCGACGGGGAAAGCGCCGCGCAGGCGCTGGCGCGCACGCTGCAGCTGGCGCAACGGGCGGAACGCTGGGGGTATCGGCGTTTCTGGCTGGCCGAGCACCACAACACGCCGCAGCTCGCCTGCCCGTCGCCGGAAGTGCTGATCGGCTACCTGCTCGGCCAGACGACGCGCATTCGCATCGGCTCCGGCGGCGTGATGCTGCAGCACTACAGCGCCTACAAGGTGGCCGAAAACTTCAACCTGCTGGCGGCGCTGGCGCCGGGACGCGTCGATCTCGGGGTGGGCAAAGCGCCCGGCGGGCTGCCGCTCGCAACCCAGGCGCTGCAGGCCGCCCACGATCGGCAACGCAAGCCGGACTTTCCTCAGCAGCTGTCGCAGTTGACCGCCTATCTGAACGACGACGCCGAGCCCGGCCTGAGCGCCACACCGCTGCCGCCGCAGGGCGCACAGCGTTTTCTGCTCGGTGCCAGTAAAGAAAGCGCAACGCTGGCGGCCGAGTCCGGCTGGGCCTTCGTGTTCGCCGCCCATTTGAACGGCAATCCGCAGGATATCCGCGACGCGCTGGAGCACTACGCCGCACACAGCGGCGGCCGCAAGGCGCTGCTGGCGGTGGCGGCGATCGTGGCCCCCAGCGAGGAACAGGCCGCGGCATTGGCGGCCGACATTCGGCAATACCGCGTGCACGTTGCCGGTGAGCAGAGTGTGACCGTCGGCAGCCTGGCGCAGGCGGAGAGTTTCGTGCAGCAGGCCGGCGCCACCGACTACCGCATCGAGCCGCGGGAAAGCCATATTCTGCTCGGCACCGCGCAGCAGGTGCATCAGCAACTGGCGCAGCTGCAACAACAGTACGGCGTGGAAGAGTTCATCATCGACACGCCGATCGCCGAACCGGCCGCCCGGTTAGCCTCGCTGCAGTTACTGGCGGAGGAGAGTTTGACGCCGGCTTAGTTGATCGCCGCCGCCGCCCGCATGGCTTCGGACAGATCCTGCGCCAGCGGCGCCAACTGCGACGGCGTGACGTTCGCCAGGCTGACGCGGAGCGCCGGACCACACTTCAGGCGGAAAGGTTCACCGCCCTGCACCAGCCACCCCCGCTGCGCCATCAGTTGCGCGGCGGCGGTTTCCGAGCGCACCGGCACCCACAGATGCAGCCCTTCACCTACCGCCAGCGCCGTGTGATTCAACGCATTGAGCCGCTGGGCCAGCTCATCCCGTCTGGCCTGATACGCCTGTTGCGCCCGCTGCAATTGCCCTTCCTGCAAGGCTTGTTCCCACAGTCTGGCGGCGATCTGCTGCAAGATATGGCTGACCCAGCGTTCGCTGATGTACTGATCGGCGCGCATCGCCTGCAGCAAGGTCGGGCTGCCGCAGGCCAACGCGATGCGCAGATCCGGGCTGAGAAACTTGCTGAGCGACAGCACGTACAGGCCGCGATCGCCGTCGAACGGCAGATGCAGCGGCTGTTGCGACAACGGCCCCCAGAAATCGTCGACGATCGCCAGACACTGCGGATGGCCGCGCAGAAAACCTCGCCACTGCTGCGCACGTTGCGCTGAAAGCGAAGCGCCGGTCGGATTATGGGCGCGCGGCGTCAGGATCACCGCGTCAGCCGCGCCACTCTCCGGCAGCCGACAGCCCTGTTCATCCACCGCCAGCGGCAGCGGCCGCAGGCGCAGGTGACGCAGCAGCGTCAATAGCGGCGGCCAGCAGGGATCTTCCACCCACACCGCCGCCCCAGGCTGGGCATGGCAGCGCAGCGCCTTTTCCATCGCGTCCAACGCGCCGGAAAACACCGCCGGTTCCCCCAGGGCCACGCCCTGGCGCCCGAGCCACTCACGCCCGAGACCGGTCAATACCGGCAGGTCGCCGCTGATGTCATAGCCGTTTTGCTGCGGGAACACCTCCGCCGCGCCGAGCCTCAGCGCCGGCAGCAAAGCGGCATCCAGGTTGCCGCTGGCCAGATCGCACATCCCCGCCGGCACCTGGCGCGGCGCATAGGCCGCACTCACCGCCGCCAGCGGCCGCTCCAGCACCACCGTACCCGCCCGCCCGCGCGTCGCCACCAGGCCCGCATCGCGCAATCTGGCGTATGCACTGGCCACGGTATTCGGATTGACCTCCAGCTCCGCCGCCAGCTGGCGTACCGGCGGCAACAGTTCGCCCGGCCGCAGCGCGCCGTTTTTGATGCG
Organism: Serratia sp. CY52157; assembly: GCF_052168495.1. Classification (NCBI taxonomy): domain Bacteria; kingdom Pseudomonadati; phylum Pseudomonadota; class Gammaproteobacteria; order Enterobacterales; family Yersiniaceae; genus Serratia; species Serratia sp. CY52157. Next base: position 911,479 of record NZ_JBJNMO010000001.1, read on the forward strand.
TGCTGCGATCTGCTCGGCAATCTGGACAGCGCCGCCGCCTTTTGCATACAATGAAGTCATACATAAATCCTTTTGTACTAGTTCAAATAAGATTAGCAGTTTCTGCGGCCAAAAGTAAGGGGTTCCATGGATAAACATTACGTGCTCGACATTCAGTATGCAGGAAAAGCCTTTGCCCGCCTGCAGCTGTTCACCCCGTGGGCAGCCGATCAGCTGGAGCAGGCCTGCGCGCTGTTCCCGGCCGCACAGGGTTATCAGGTGCAGCTCAGCCAGGTCAGCGAACGCCGCATCGTCTACCAGAGCGGCGCGCAGGGCATCACGGTGCTGGGCGAGTCGCTGGCGCTGATCCCCTTCACTCACGCTAGCGAGGTTAAACAATGAAAAAAGCCGTCGCCATTCGGCACGTCAACTTTGAAAACCTGGGCATCCTCGGTTCCCTGCTGTCACTGCGCGGCTATCAGATCGATTATTACGATGCCGGCCGCGATGATATTCGTGCTATCAATAATGAAGAGACCGATCTGTTGGTGGTGCTCGGCGGGCCGATCAGCGCCGCTCAGCACTTTTCCGGCGAGCAGCGGTATGATTTTCTCGACCATGAATTCGCGCTGGTCAAACAGCGCCTGGCGCAGCGGCGGCCGACCCTCGGGGTCTGCCTCGGCGCACAAGTGATCGCCCAGGCGCTGGGCGCTGGGGTTATTTCGCTCGGCGTGAAAGAGATAGGCTTCGCCCCGCTGACCACGCCGCCGGCGGAAGAGGAGTCGGTGCTGGCGCCGCTGGCCGACACGCCGGTACTGCACTGGCACGGAGATATGTTCATGATCCCGGACGGCGCCCGCTGCCTGGCCGGCACGGCGGTATGCCCGCATCAGGCCTTCGACTATCAGGGGTTCGCGCTCGGCCTGCAGTTCCATTTGGAGGCGGATTATCGCGATATCGAACGCTGGCTGATTGGCCATGCCTGCGAGCTGGAACTGGCCGGCATCGCGCCCCAGACCCTGCGCGACCAGGCCGCGCGCCACGGCGCGCAGCTGGAACAGCGCGCGCGGCAGGTGTTCGCGCGCTGGCTGGATAACAACGAACCAAGGAAGTAACTCATGCAACAGGCTTCACCTTTGCGGTCACCGTCTATCGACGTGATCAGCATTCAATCTCAGGTGGTCTACGGCAGCGTCGGCAACGGCATCGCCTACCGCGCTCTGCTGAAAAAGGGACTGGAGGCGCTGCAGGTGCCCAGCGTGCTGTTCGGCTGCCCGCCCTATTACGGCAAACCGCACGGCGGCGTCATCTCCGGCGATTGGTTCGGCGGTTTTCTCGACGACCTGATCGCCCGCGGCGTCATGAAGCGCACACGGGCGGTGATCGTCGGCTACCTGGGCGACGTGATGCAGTGCCATATTCTGGCCAACTGGCTGCAGCGGGTGCGCTCGCTCAATCCGCAGATAAACATCTATATCGATCCGGTGATGGGCGATTACGGTGAAGGGATCTACGTGGATGAACGCATCGTCAACTGCTATCGCTCGCCGTTCCTGCGGCTGGCCAACGGCCTGACGCCGAACGGTTTCGAACTGGAGCAGCTGTGCGGCCGGCAACTGAGCAACCGCGAGCAGACGCAACACGCCGCGCAGGCGCTGTTGAACGACACCACCGAATGGGTGTTGGTCACCAGCGCGCCGGGCGTAGCGCAACACGAAGACGAAGTGGGATTGATGCTGGTCACCCGGCAGGAAACGCAGTGCTTTACTCATCCGAAGGTCAAATCGGCGGTCAAAGGCACCGGCGATTTGTTCACCGCGTTGCTGGTCAGCCATCTGCTGCAGGGCGCTGCGCTCGACGCGGCAGTGGTTGCCGCCGGCGATGAAGTGTGCGGCGTACTGGCCGAAGCGGCGCATTTCGGTTGGGAAGAGATCGGCAGCCTGCGGGCGTTAACCTAAACCCTGACCTGGGGCAGCCTGCTGCCCCGCCTCTCCCGTCTTGATTGTTTACCGTGGCAATCATTCCGCTGTGAATTTTATTTATTACTCCGTCAATGATGCGCACAGTAATGCTAAATTAATTCACTATATATAAAAGATTAAACAACTAATGATTAGTGCTATTTAAAACCATAACCATACTCAACACATTGATTTATTAAAATTAAAGCCAACAAGAAAATAGAAACCGCAAAAAACATTCTGTTTTTTTGATTTTTGAAACTATTCCTCTTCTTTTACAACGCCGTGATTTTATTGATTATCTGTTATGCAAGAATAAACACTTAATTTATTTTTATGTATGTGTTGCTTTTTCAAGCGCCATTGCTATTGTTGAATGTGAGTAAAACGCGGCAACAAAGCGATTCACCACCTCCTTTTTATACCATCCTGCGTATAAGGATCTGACTATGCCTATTAAAAAGTATGTCATTCTTGATAGCGCACCCAAAGCTGTCGGCAATTCCGATTTTATTCTATTAGGGTTAAAGAGCGAAGGTTTTGCCAGAGGTTGTCCGATGTTATTTGGCGGCACCGCCGATGCTAAAGATGGCCCGGTCGATGGAAAAAACTTTGCGTTGAATGTAATAAAAAGAGAAACCTGGGAAGAAACCAATCAGAATATTGGCGTGGAACAGGTGGTAAGATATCAGGTTTACCCCAATGACATCAGCGTTTATACCAGTAAAGACTTCACTTTCACCGGAAAAGTGGCCATTGGCGGTGAGTTTGCCTGGATTCGAAAAGTAAGCAAAGGAAAAATAAAAACCTATTTTAAAAACAAACCCGCTGCCACTAAAGACATGTTTGCTCAAGAGCTTTACGCAATGACGCTGGATGTCGATATTGAACCCACCGATGCGGAGTTCGAACAGTATTTATCTTCAGATTGCCTGAGCGCCATTTACGCTTACTGTAAAGAAACCTGCAAATAACGTCTATTAAAACGATGGGCACGCCATGATGATGGCGTGCATCTCTGGCAATGCCATTAATTTATTGGGGCCGATATTATGCTCGCAAAAGATTATACGTCAGATGAGAAACGCATCGTAAAAAACGTTATCGACCGATACGAGAACAGCGGCGTATTTCTTATCGAGCCAGACGATCCGGTTTTAACCGAATTTTATGATATTCAATTAAAACTGGCCGGCGTCACCGCAGCCGCCGCACCGCAATTCAGCCAACTTTGGCAGCAGACGAAACGCGTCAAACGGGTAGCGGGCCGGATGAGCGAGGCCAACACCGGCGGCGCTCAGCCGGTGTACAGCATCGTCAGGCTGGATTCCACCGACGGTAAACGTTATCAAACCGACGCCATCGGTTCTCTGCCGGTTCAGGCGACCAATGTGACGCAAACCCTCGGCCTGTTCGACGGCGGCGCCGATAACGTCGGCAAGGTGGAATACAAAAGCGACTACGTTTACACGGCGGACTGCACCATCGGTGCCAGCGGTGACTATCCGCAAAGCCAGACCGGCGGCAGCTTTCCGGTTACGGTGATCTATACCTTCGCACAAACGGTCGGCCAGCAAACCGTTTACGGCGCCGAAATCGTCACGACGCAAAGCTACCCGAAAGAAATGATCAATGATTCCCCCAGGAATCTGTATAACCAGCGCATGATTAAGATTTGCCTGACGCGTGACGATGGCGACTGTGATTATCGCACCGGCTACGATCAGGACGGCACGGTTAAAGTGCCGATAAAAGGCAATATCACCTATTTTGGCAATATTGATCTCAGCAATGGCAAGCCGGTCAACGCCAGCAATACCATTTATCTTATCCGCACCCGCGCCGGTGGCGATCCGATCACCCCTTACGGCGGCTATAATATTTTTAATTCTGCCGCAACCCGAATCAGCGGGAATAACATCACCTGGGATCTTGACTGGCTGAAATTCAACCGCGTCGATTTTGAATCCGGCGAGATGGTTTATTACGTTTTTAAAATTACGCTTGATGTTGAAGGCCGCAGTATCGCCGCCTTTATTACTAACGCACCCAAAGAAAGCGATCCGGATCGCCGTCTGCTCAATACCGTACAAATCAAACCGATGCAGATTATTTATGGCTGCCTGGCAGAGGGTACATTGATTTTAATGCAGGATGGGACAGAAAAGCCGATCAATGCTCTCACGACGGATGAGTTCGTTATTTGCGGAAATAACCAACCCAAGCGAATTGAGAATATCACCACGGGGCAGGAGCAGCATTACATCGACATTACCGCCCGCGACCAGGCGGCACGTGAATATCGTATAAAAGCCAGCCTGGGGCACCCTTTCGTCACCGCAAACGGTATTTTTCTCGCCCGTGAATTGACCTCAGGCATGTGTCTTAAAACCCGGCACGGTGAGTGCGAGATTACCGCCATCTCTCTCCAGCCCGGTGAGTTAACCGTTTATAACCTGCAACTCGGCGCTGACTCTCCGCTGCAAAAAAACCAATGTGCCCTCAGTACTTTTTATGCTAACGGCGTGTTGGTCGGTGACGCGCTGGTTCAACACCTCTATGAAGACGAATATCACCAACGCCCAAAAAACGTGCTGAAAACGCTACCCGCCGAGTGGCACCAGGATTACCACAATATGATCAATGCAGCGGACGAATAATATCATGTATGAAGGCTATCCCGACTTCCAGCGCATTATTATCTGCGATGATCAACGTTTCGTCGCCGCGTATCGACAAAACGACGCCTATTATTTATATCCGCAGGCGCTCAGCATTCTGGCGGCCGACCCTTTGGCTTTCTCGCTGGATATCGTGCGTAGTTACAGTACCGATAGCCTCTACGGCTGGCTGAATTTCACCACGCAATTGCAGTTCGCCGGTGAACAAAGCCTGCAGGTATTTAAGCAACAGTATCCGGATTGCGCGGTGAAGGCGCTGCCGGTCTTGCCGGGCAGCCTGGGATTCGACGTGCCCATCGATTACCACAGCGATCTGTACGGCCGGCACTACGACACCACCTGGTATTCAGCACAGTGCAGTCAATTCATCATTCTGCTCAATGCGACAAGCACTCAGTTGATCGAGCGCACCCTGCTCGATGAGACGATAGGCTTCAACGCGCGTCTTGACGGTTTCGTCGAAGGCGTATCACCGCGTCTGGCCTACCGGGTGGAATTTGATGCCCGTGCGCTGATCCTGGCCCTGGCCGCCGGCGTGGAGGGCGCCCATGCCGTGGGCGATACCGGGATTGTCTTTCCCTACGACGGGCTGACCCTCTACCTCAGCCGCAACCTCACCCGCTTGCCGCTCGACATCGACCCACCGCCGCCGGCGAACGATCCGGCCGGCGATCTGCTGCTCAGCCAGGCTTTACTCGATCGGCTATACAACCTGTACGGTGCGCCGTCTGTCGGCCCAGCCGCCGGCAATATGGCACAGATCCTTCTGACGCCGCCCCCGCATGCCGGCCGGACCCGGTGCGATCTGGCCAATGTCGCGCTGACTCAGCGGCCGCTTTGCTTCACGCTGGATCCGTTCGCCGCCGCGCAGCAGATCGCCAAAGTTTCGCCCGATACCATTATCCATCGCACCACCGCACCGCCGCTGCCGGCGGGAGAGCGAGAGATCAACGTCTTTTACGCCTATCCGCTGGGGTTGCAATCCGGCGTTTCGATCGATATTCAGCTGACCGTACCGCCCGGCAATATCTACCCGATCGAGCAAACGCAAACGCTGGCGCTGCGGCCCGACCGCTCCTGGTTAACCTTCAAGTTTCACAACAGCGCGCTGGATGCACAGCCGTTTTTCTACCAGATCCGCGTGAATTACCCGCAAGACGGCGTTTACCGCACGCTGCCCGGCGAACAACGTCGCTGCGACGAGGATAACCTGGTACTGGATTACGCCGCGCTGCCTTGCCGCTTCCTGACCCTGTATCTCGACCCAACGTTCGCCCAACAAAGCCGACTTGGCGGCCTCTATCACTCCGCCGACTGGCGCCAAACGTGGACGCTCAGCGCATCGGCGCCCTATTTCAGCGCACCGATCCTGGGCGATCCTACTTTTGCCGAAGCGACCGCCTATTCGCTTTCCGGCGGCGGCGCCGTCCCGTTACCCGCCCCGATCGTGCAAAACGCCACCATCGGCGCCTACAGTTTTCCGCAGTTCGGCGCACAACAGGCGACGATCACCGTTCGGCTGCCGCCGCAGTTGCTCAGCGCCGTATTGAGTTTTCAGCCGCAGGACAGCGAGCGCACCAGCGAGCGCACTTTTACGCATTCGCAGCCGAGCTTCGTCTACAAATGGAACGTCACCTCCATTTTCGCCGCCGGCTTCCGCTACAAGACTCCCACTGGCCCCTGGTCGCCTTATGTCACCGGCGACCAAACGATCGATATCAAGGGTGATACACCATGACCGACGAATTGGATCCACAACGTACGTTGCAAAACTTCTTTCTTCTTGATCGCGCGCTGGCGTTTCACGACCAAACGCGCCCCAGCGGCTGTTACACCTACGGCAGCTATACGCCGCAGGTGGTGCAGGAAACGCCGGCCGGCAAGATCAGCTCGTTGCATTTGCTGACCAGCCCCGGCGGCGGCCTGGCGACCTTCATTGCACCGAAGCTGCCGGTCGACAGGACTGCGATCGAGGACTATATCCGCCGCCATTTCGTTCCCGCTCCGGAAACCATCACCCTGGAGCAGGAGGAGATCCAGCAATCGCTGTGGCTGCACTTCGCGCAACGGCCGGCTACTGCCGCCTACAGCGTCGAATTTGAACAGTCAAAAATGGCGTTGACCCATGAGGAGTCTGGCCGGCTGGCGGGCGCGATCCAGGGAACAAAAGACCAGGTCTATTTTCTCACCCGCAGCCGATTCAGCGTCGACAGCCGCGTCAATGCCCGTTTGCAGGCCGATTGGGTCGCGTTTGTCACCCTGGCCTTCAACGAGCAGGCGCGGCAACCGGAAGCGATCGCCAGGCTGCTGAACCAACAAATCGACGCCGGCGTCGTCATTGTGCAAGCGCAGTTCGACAATGCGCCTTCAGAGCAGACGCAAGCTCGCGTTCGCCAGGCGTTGGTAAACACCGCCTCACTGCTGATTGCCAACACGCTACGCAACATCTCGTCGCCAGAACAAATCCCCAACAAGCTGAATTACCAAATCGAATACGACGACACCGTCCCCCAACGCTATCTGCTGGAGCAGCAACGTGACATTGCTGAATTGCTCAATCGGCTGCCGGCCGACGGCATCATCTCCTTTACCGCTACGCCCCTGCCGGAACCCAGCAGGCCGGATAAGCCGATCGAGCCTCAACGCTGCACCGTCAGCCTGGGATTTGATCCGAAAGGCTTCAATATCATGGCGATAGAGCTGCGCTGGGCAGATCAACAGATGCCGATGGCGTGGCCCAGCTTCCCGCCAGTGACGCTGGAAACGACAGCGGCGGTGAGCGATATCGCACTCAAGGTGACCTTCGCCGATTACACCAGCTTCGAGAGCCGGCTGGCGTGGCAGAACGCCATCGCGCTGACGCCGCAGGATGTAGGTTTCTATAGCCTGCTGTTCGACGCCGAGTCTCTGAAGTCCGAATTCAAAACGATCTCCGGCAGCGCCAGCTATCTCCCGGCGGGCCAGGGCAAGAAACAAAGCTTCACCTTCGCCTTTTCCGCCGCGCAGTGGCAGGCCACCTGGTGGATCAACGCCCATGCCGCCGGCCTCAACGGCCGGGTGGACTATCGCTGGCAAGGGAAAACGGCGGCGCTATTCCCCAAAAACTACGACTCCGGCCCCCTGCAGGCCACCACCGGCCCCATCAAACTGCAATACCACAAGTGACATAAACAAGAGGACCGCCCTATGTTAACCACCGCTTTGCAGCAATCGATAAAAATCGACGTCACCGAGTATTTGGGCGTCAAGGAATACGCGTATACCTGCTACGGCGACAGCGACAGCAAGGATATCTTCTATGTGGTGCCGGAGATCCCGGTGTTTGCCAAACGGGATACCAATACGCCGAGCTTCATGTTTTACAAATACCGCAGCGAAGATACCCAAGGCGGCTACGCGCAATTCACCGTGCAGCTGCCGCAGCCGAATGCGGAAATGAAAGACCGCATCCGCCTGCAGCTGTATAACGGCCTTGGCAGAAAAGACGGCCCGCTGGATAAAAAATCCAAGCTCATTGTCGACTACATCAAGGCGAAACAGGCCTATGAAGCGGACCCGGAAAACAACACCAAGAAGACCGCGATGGACCAGGCGCAGAAGAATACCGGCCTGAGCGATGAACAGCTCAACCGGTTTGTCGCGCTCTACGACGCCAACAAGGGCGACGATCAATTCCTCAGCGAACTGATGCCGGCGGACGCTGCAAAAATCGAACTGATGCAACCGCGCTACACCTCGGCGCAGGCCATGCTGATCCTCGACGGCAACGATAAGTTCTATCGCCAGATCCCAACACCGCTGTCCCCCTCCGGCCTCGGCGACAACAATACCGTATTCAGCCTGTCGCTGACCGGGGAAGGCGCCACGCTGTTTGAACAGGTACTGAAAGGCACCGATAAAAACGCCAGCGTCGGCGTGCGCTTCGATCTCTCCCTGGATGCCTCCATGTCGGCGGCCAAAGTGATCGTCACCTACAACAGCGAGCAGGCCAAGTCCGTAGCGCAAACCATCAACTACCACACCTGGTCCGCCGACGAGAAAAAGATCGAGCAGGAGTTTTACGCCAAGGAAGCGATCAAGGTGGACGTGCAGATCGGGTTGACGGCGCAAGAGATGGGCATGGAACCCGGCGCCTATGAAAAATGGAAGGAGAGTCTGCGAAACTGGGGACAACAGCAGGTCGAGCAGATCCTGAGCAGCCAAACCGGCATCGACATGAGTCTCAATTTGCTGAACGACGCCGGCAGCTTTGAAAAATTCGAGTCCAAAATCTCGCAAACTCAGAGTTTCACCCGCGAATATGAAGAGAACGCCGTGGTGTCCTCCACCATTTACCCGCAAACTCAGCTGCCGTCGATACGCTCAATCGTCGGCGAAGCCGATTTGGATCAGTACTTCAAAGAGTACGATCTCCACGACCCGTTCTATCAGTACATCCAGCCGGAGTTCTTCGTCACCGAAGACATGGCCAAGTATGATATCGCCAATATCGTGGTCACCGCGGTGTACGACGACGATCTCAAGAGCACGCTGACCTTTACGCCGAAGGATCCGGGGCCGAAGAAAACCGACAAGTGGTTTATCAAACCCGAGCTCGGCCGCGCCTACCGTTATCACTACACCGTCAACTTCACCGGCATGCAGGCCAAGCCTTACCTGTCTGGGGACATCCAGGTCAAAGACGATCTGGTGGTCACCATCAACGCGGCGCAAAGCGGCATCGTTTATGCGGATATCTCCACCCTGCTCAATCCGCTGGGCTGGGAGGTTTTCAGTCAGGTCGTGGTCACAACCCTGTACGAAGACAAAGAACATCACGTGTCGCCCAAGCAACACACCCAGGTGATTAGAGTCGATAATCCGCCGGTGCCGTTTATTTATCCGATCGGCACCAACGTGGAAAAGCCGCTTTATTATTCGGCCGACTACTATGCGCTGGACGGCGACAGCCTGACCTACCTCCCGCCGGGCGTGGAAAGCAACCCTCAGCTGCCCGGCTATGGCGAAACGCGCGGCAATCAGATCCTGATCGCCAACGCCCTGCCGAAGCAGCAGAAATACACCATCATCTTCAAACCGTCGCAAAAAGACGTTTCGCTGATCACCTTCGAGATGACGGTGAACTACCCGAAATGGGACTTCTCGCAAACGCAGCCCATTGCGTTAACCGAGTTCGACACCAAGTCGCTCACGCAGTACCTGACATTCAACCTGATGCAGCAAGAGAAAGGCAACGAGCCGCAGATCAACTACGTCGCCACGGTCTATTACGGCGATAACCAGGAGAAAACCGTCACCAAGCCGATCACGGGCACCAGCACCATCGTGGTCGTGACCTTCTGACGGCCGGTCTCCGCCGGAGCAAGCCTGCCTTGCTCCGGCTCCCTCTTCGATGACGTGGGGTTGCCGCTATGCGCGATCAGGTAATCATGCAAGACATCTGTTTTATTCGAGCGGACCCGGATCGGCCCGTGTATTACTACTGTGCCGCCGCGCCGAGCGTACAGGTCGCCGCAGGCAATCAACCCGATGTCCAACTGCAAATTTTCAGAAACCTCAACCAACCGGACGATCTTTACTACGCCACGCTGTCGTTGCAGACCCAGCTGGCCAGTTCGCCCGAAGCGGCGCAACGCGCCGCCGACGCCAGCCCGGACATACCGCGCAGTGCGATCTTATTGCCGCTGCAGGCGATCGCCTGCAGCGCGACGCTGAATATCCCCGATCTTATCCCCGGGCAGACCAGCAAAACCTCGCTGAGCGACCAGCAATATTGCTACCTGTCCGCCAAACTGGACGACGACGACGATATCCTGCTGCTGGCGAGCCTGATGCGCACGCCGGCCTCGACGCCGATCGCCGTCAGTTACAAAATCGACTACCTGCAGCAGCTGCCGCCGGCCACCTTCGAGCTGGAAGCCAACTGGGACCAGGTTTACCGTTACCTGCAGCGCTCGATAGGCTTTAACCTACTGATCTTTAGCGTCGGTATCGAGCAGACATCCACCCAGTTGATCAGCGAGAAAATCGTCACCGTCAAAGTCAGGGACACCGACCCCGACGGCCATATGGCGCAGGCGGCCGCCGAACTGACGCAGATCCTCACCAGCCAGTTCTTCACGCCGGTTATCGCCAACGAACCGCAGCAGACAAGCCCCAAAGCCGGCTTTTATCTGCAACAGGTCTCGGTTGAAAACATCGACCAACGTCGCCTGAGCGGCAAGATCAGCGAAACCACCGTCGTGCAGCGTTCGCTCTATCCGCAGGCCCTGTTCGCCCAGTTGGTCAACGGCACGGACTATCAGGCCGATCGCGCGATCGTCAAACGCGATCTGCAGGATGACTTTTTCGCCTATCGCGAGGTGCGAGTCAGCCTGCTGTCGGATGCCCTTGACGCCAATATCCTGCTGGTGACGGCCCGGTTGCGCTATGGCTCAAACAGCCGACAGCTGAAATTCACCCGCGACGACTTCGGGCCCAAACCGTTTAAGGAACCCAGCCTGATCGACCCGAAAACGGGAAAAATGCTGTGGCCGGTCGAGTATGACTTTACCGTGTACTTCAACCAGTCGATAGGCGGCGTAACTTCGGTCAGCTCCGGTAGCCTGCAAACGGAGATGAGCGAGGTCTTTCTGGACGTCGAGTCGCTCTACGGCCGCTATGATTTCGCGATCGAAGCGGCGCAACAATTTGACTGGCAGCGCTATCAATCCGTGCTGGTCACGCTACGCTATCGCCACCGGCAACAGGCGAACAGCAGCGTGTCGCGCAGCTTCCAAATTGACCATGCCAACCCGCGGGCCCACTACCCGGTCATGCTGCCGGAGCCGGACGAATACCAATTCGACGTCAACAAAACCTACAGCGCCGCCGTCAACTCACCGCATATTTCCGCCGAGCTGCAAGAACCGACCGGCCAGGACGTCTATCTATTCTCGACCCTGTATCGCCAGCGCGTGCTGACGCTGTCGGCCGACATGGACTGGCGCCGGGTGGAAATGGTCATCGTTTCCGCCAGCTACGCCTGCACGCCGGCGGAAACGCTGCAGCAGGTGTTTCAATTCACCGAATCCGACGCCGCCCCGCGCTGTTTCAGCGCCGATCAACTCGATCCCAAGCAGCTGACCGTCGATCTGGATATCTGGTTTACCTATCTACCCGGCGAAGGCGGCGATCGGCCCGAAAACGTGCAGTGCTCGACCGACGCCAACGCTCTCGATCTCGCTACCCTCGGTTAACTAAGGAAACGCCATGTTATTACTCAGAGCCAAAACCGCCACCATCAACAACATCACCTTCTTCGCCGACGATTCAGACGATAACCAGTTCTGGTATCTGCCCGGCGATATCCACATTGCGCAAAAGTCGGGCGAACCGGTGTTTTCGTTGATCAAATACACCGGCGACGCCAGCGACCCGCAAGGGGGATACATCAACTTCGAGGTCAATACGGCGATCGACGAGGCGGTGTTGAACCGTGCCTTTAACGACTATCTGCGCAAACTGAACGTTGATCCCAAGAACGCCCGCAAGGCCCAGGTACCGTATGATAAAGGCACGGTGAACTTCTTCGTGCTCGACGCGGGTGCCGCCAACGGTGAGCTGATCAGCGCCCCTTGCCCAAGCCTGTTCGGCAACAACAGCGCCATTTTCAGCGCCAAGCTGACGCCGTCCCAGGCGGTGATCCTCGAGGCCGCGTTCACCCAGGCCAAGGCGCCGGCCGCCGTCGCCTATAACCTCAGCTTCACCGGCATCACGCCGGCGCTGAAGGTCGAAGTGACCGCACAGTTCGAAAGCATCTACAAAGAGTTCGATCTGAAATTCGGCGCCAACATTCCCATCCCGGTGGAGACGCCGGCCAGCTTCTGGCTGGGCTTCGACAGCGTCATCAAAAAACTGCAGCAGGATCAGAAACTGGTGATCAAGGTCACCGAAAGCATGCCGGGCGACGAAGAGGCCAAAGAGAAAGAGTGGGCGCTGCAGTTCGTCAAGGAAGAGATCCTGAAAAGCTTTTTCAGCGCCACGCTCAAACCTAACGACGACAGCAACCCGCAGGCGAAATCCGCCAGCGACGCCATTCTGGATTCGCTTATCGCCAGCGACAAGAAAGAAGGCGAAGAAGCCGGCAAAGGCGGCCTGTTCCCCAGCGCTTCGCTGGAGATCAAGCTGGTACGGATCGAGGAAACCAAAAGCCTGAACTTCAACTACACCTCGTCGAAAGCCCTCAGCCAGTCCGCCGTGCCGCAAAACTTCATCGGCAGCGATATCCTGCACGCCCAGAAAACCGCGCCCTACTTTATTCAGGTCAACGTCAACGATCCGTTCTTCCAGCAGCTGGATTTGACCGTCCTCGGACCGGACAGCTTCGAGGAGTATGGGATCAAGGCCGCCACCTTTAACATCCGTTACAACAACCAGGTTTATACCGGCGCGCCTTTCACCAACGATGACGGGACATGGACCAAACGCATCGCCCGCAGCAGCGATAAGAACGAGCTGTTCCATGTCACCAGCGAATTCGCTTTCAAATCCGTAGCCTCCTCGGGCTGGGAAGGCAGCAGCAACTATCAGTCGCTGTCCGAATCGGCCTCGACGCTGCTGAACATGGATCCCGGCTCAGTGCTGTCGTTCAACGAGATCAGTATCTTCCTCGATCGCAAATTCTCTTGGGAAAACTGCAACCAGGTCATGGTGGAACTGAGCTATCAGGATGACAAAGGAAGCCGCAAGATCAAGAAATATACCTTTAACCAAGACGCGCACGAGAGCCAAACGTTCAAATACCGCTGTCTGACGGAGAAGCCCTGGGCGGTCAATTACACACTGATCTACTTCCTGGTAGGCGGGGAAACCGTCGAACGCAGCGGCAGCGAAAACCCGCCGGCGATCGTTATCCCCAATCTGGTTTAGGTGTGCGCCATGACCGATCGCAACGCAGTGTTACCCGCGGCATGGAACGCCCTGGTCAGCGCCCTGTGCAAGGAAGCGCCCCATTTGCAAAACACGCTGGCCCCGGACGTCGCCCGCTTCAGCCGTATGAAAGCGACGCCCGGCGGTTTGTCCGCCGCGTTTACCACCAGCCTGCTCGGTTATAACGGCAGCCCGTTGGAGTTCACCGTGTCGTCGGCCAAACCGCAGGGGCTCGCCTGCACGCTGGATCCCTTTTTACCGCGCTACGCGCAGCGGCGCGGCGTCGAGGCGTTTGTCCGACACAGTCAGACGATCACCGCAGCCCCGCTCGCCGATCCCGCCAACAGCCTGGAGGCGGTACGACGCATGCAATGTGCAAGCGTTCAGCCGTTGCGCTTCGGCGCCTGGCTTGGGCGAAAATACGCCCCGGATGCGATCAAAACCAAAGTCTACGTTGAAACCCCCACTGACATGGCGGCCGCGCCCAATGGATTGCAAGGGCCGCTCGCCGCCGAGGCCCGCCGCGCGGCGGGATTGACGCTGCTGATGGTGGGGTATTACCCGGAGTCTGCCGACTCTCCGCGCGAATATTACTACCAGTGGCACAGTGCGCGGATCACGCGCGACGATATCCTCGCCGTCATGCGGCTGTTCGAGGGAGAAAGCCGTTTTTCCGCCCTGATGCCGCTGCTGGACCGCGCGCTGCAGCAGCAGGACAGACGGGACTTCCCCCTGACCACCTACGGGTTCAGTCTGGGATACGCGCCGGACGGCAATTTGGAGAGTTTTACGCTGTTCGCCATGGCGGCAAGTTTTTTCGGCGACAACCGCCGCGTTTTTGACGGCATCACCGCGTTGCTGGCGCCTGATGGCCAAACCCTGCCGCTGCTTAACCGCGCGGTGAGCGAGCAGGTTCCGTTGCAGTACAACGTCGTCGGTTTTTCCTGCGATCGCCAGGGCAATCACAGCGTCAGCTGCACGTTCAGCCCGCAACACGCGCATTTCGAAATCCTGCCATGCAAAGCGCGCGAAACGGCACCGCTTGTGCCATTGCCGTTGGCGGAGCTGCTGGCGCAGCAGTGTGCCAGCGGCGCCTTTCCCTCTCATGTCAGAACGCCGGATGGCCGCTGGCACAAGGATGAAAATGCTTTTGTCACCGCCCAGGTGCTCCGCACGCTGGATTATAGCGCCCAGACCGCGCCCCATATCGAACTGGCGCTCGACTTCTTGCTCGGTTGCGAGAGCCGCCCGCATCACTTCCATTTTTGGCCTGCCGGCAAGCACCCCACCTGGATGGCGGGCCAGCGGATCGACGCTGACATCGACGATACCGCCATTATCACTGAGCTCTTGTATCGATTTCATCGGCGCTCGTTGGCGCAAGCCAAGCAAACGCTGGCGCAGATGCAGGCTTATCAGGTACAGCGCGTCGAACGGCGGCTGAAGACGACGCCCTATCCCTGGGCCGAGTGTTACGCCTTTCACACCTGGATGAAAGACGACGGTGATATCACGCAGTTGGACTGCTGCGTGAATACCAACGCGCTGATTTTAATCCATGCGTTGACCGCCGCTCACGGCAGCCCGCCGCCGGCCTATCCGCGCATTATCCAAATGCTGAATCAGGCGGTGAGCTGGAGCGACGGCGATTACAACCGCCTCAACGCGTTAACGCCCTATTATGCCCACCCGCATGAGTGGCTGAGTACGCTGGAATACGCCAGGCAGCACGGGGTGCCGCAGCTTTCACCGGCGATCGATGCGCTGGCCGCCTGGCGCTTGCCGGCGACCAATGACGAAAGCCCGCTCTATCGCCGTCACGACGGTCATTTTCTTTGGACTTCCGCCT
Source organism: Serratia sp. CY52157 (assembly GCF_052168495.1). Lineage (NCBI taxonomy): Bacteria > Pseudomonadati > Pseudomonadota > Gammaproteobacteria > Enterobacterales > Yersiniaceae > Serratia > Serratia sp. CY52157. Next base: position 926,859 of record NZ_JBJNMO010000001.1, read on the forward strand.
GCCTGAACCAGTTCAGACATCTGGCACGCCTTTCTTCCCTGGAGGATCGCTATGAACATCTTTCTCAATGATCTGGTGACGCTGAACAAGGTCATTTTGGACAACGCGCGCGAACAGTTTCCCGACGCCGAAGCCCCCCGTCTGCGCTACCGCGCCGCGCCCGCGCCGGTGGCCGACGAACTGCAGGCCGATGTTTGTACCGAAGTCGTCTCGGGAGAGACGCGCTATCGCATCGCTACCACCAGTGACGGTACGCGCTGGCATATGACGGTGGATTTCGCGCTCAGCCGCGCCGTTCAGCAGGTGCCCTACGTGGTGCTGACCTTCAGCACTTTCGGCAAGGTCGAAGAAATGATCTTCGAACAGGTTTTGCTGGACGCCCCGCCGACCCGCTACCGCGCCCAGCTCGACCTGGACCGCCTGGAACAGCGTGACGCGCTGCTGCGAGCGCTGTCGGATTATGACTCGCAAACCACGCTGGTGGTCGCCATCGTCACCGATAACGGGCTCCTCAACACCATCACCTCGCCGAAAGTCTTCTACTTCGCCGAGAACTACTATCCCTATATCTATCAGGGCATCCTGCCGCCGCCGCCGCGCCTGCAGCTGATCCTCACGCCGCTGGCCTTCGGGCATCTGTGGTACAACTACTATCAGGACTATGTACGAAAAAACTATCTTTATTACCTGCCGGATACTTTCCTGCTGGCGACCAACGCCGCCGAGGACGACAAACCGATGCTGTCTATCTCGTTTTCTGCAGCGCCGCACGCGACCTCGCTCAACGATGTCGAAGTGACGTTCGACTATTTCCTGTCGCCCAAGGTCAATCAGGCGCGCATCGGCGACGCCACCACACAGTTCACGCAGATGCAACCGGACGGCAAGCTGGCACCGTTCGCCAACGCGGACACCCTGACGCTGCAGCTGGGGCTGCCGGACGGAAAAACGGAGGAAAAAAACGCGCTGATCAATCTGCAGAGCGGCATCGTGGATTCATTCACGCTGCCCGCCAACCAATTTGGATTGATTTGGGATGCCTTCTTCGATCGGTCGCCGCAAAACCTGCTGCTCAAGGGATATCTGGCGGTGCAGTTCACCGGCTTCAACCCGGATAATCTGCCCGTAGCGCTGGCGCTGGATGCCAAATACCAGAACAGGCTGCCGGATTTCATCAAGCAATCCGCACCGGCGGACATCAATAAGACCGTGGAATTCCGCAGCGACGCAGGCGCCTACGATCCTGCCGGACCGCGACCAATCAAGCGCATGCTGGTCAGCATCGACAACCAAACCATTGAGCTGGACAAGGAACATCCCGTTCAATCGGTTAACGTGAAGATTTCCGTGCTGGAACTGATCCTGCATCCGGACAAGAAGCTGGTGTATCACTACGATTTGCAGATTATCTACGTCGACGGCGGCAAAAAGTCCTCCTACGACAATACGTCCAGCTTCGAGATTATTTACGTCCCCTGAACGGGGAAAGAATGGCGGCGCGGCCGGGCGGCATCCAGCCCGGTGCGCCGGAACAGAGGATCAGCGTTTTTTCTTTTTGTTGAAATCCAGCTCGAAGGCGAACACGGCGCTCTGAATTTTGCGCTCCATCGCCAATCCGAGCTTAAGAAAGCGGCATGACAGGCGCGAGAAGTGCACCACCTGGTCGTTATCGTCGGTTTCCTGATCGTCGTTGACCACCACCAGCTCCATATTGACCTTGAAGCTGCCGTAGCTGCCCAGATCCAGCTCCGCTTTCTTGAACTGCAAGCCTGGCTGGAAGAAATCCGGCAGCGGGCCGTCGAAGCGTAAACCGACGCCGCCGGCGGAGAGATCGTGGATCCGCAGCTCGTACGGCGTGCCGTCCGGGTATTCGCCGGTACAAAAGAATTGGCGCCAGTGCGGCGTAGTGATGCGGAATTGACGGCGACGCTGGATATAGACCAGCTCCTGCGGCAGCCGGGTCGAACAGGCCTGTACGCCCTGATGTTCGGTCAGCTCCGCCTGGGGGACGGAAAACTCGATTTTGGCGTCGTTGCTTTCAATCACGATGGTGCAAGCGCCGTCGATGGCGCTCGAGGCTTCCTCACCGCTAAACACGATATTGTCCGGCCCGACGCTCAATAACAGACTTTGAAACCGGTGCTGCTGATTTTCTACGCGCAGCGGCGTGCGTTGTTTGCAAATTTCTCGCAGAATCGCCAGAACTTCAAAACGCTCCCGTTTGATAAACAGTCCGTTATCGCTGTGCTCCACACGTGTCTCCTGACTTTTTTTCTAATGACGTCTTACGTATTCCTTACGGTTATCATCTCTGGGAATATTCCTAAAGTCAAATTTGCCAGCGTTGCCAGGCCTGCGGCAGCAGGCGCGCGAAACGTTTCGCCCATGCCTGTTGCCCGCGTTCGTCAGCGACCAAATCCTGGCGAATTTCGATGCCGACGTAAGGCAAACCGCGGCGCTCCGCGTGCACCGGCAACGTGTAATCGGTGGCGTCCGTCATCGCATAAGGTTCGTTAATACCCACCTGCAGATCCCCCTCTTCACGCAGCAGTTCAGCTAACAGCAGCGCAAATTCCGGGTAGCGGTTAAACAACAGCCCCACCTGCCAGGGGCGCGGTTGCCCCTTGAACACCGGCGTGAAGCTGTGCATGGCGATCACCGCCGTCGGCAGTTCGCGCAGTTGGCGTTGCCCCAGATGCTCGTCGATGGCGTGGTGATACGGCAAAAATACCTCGCGCTCACGCGCCAGCGCGTGTTCGGCGTCGATGCCGATATTGCCGGGGATGGGCGTCAGTTCAGACAAATGCGGGATCGAGCTGGCGATGCCGGGTGCCCGGTTGCAGTCGATCACCAACCGTGAGTAACGCTGATGAATCAGCGTGGCGTCCAGTTGGCGGCTCAGATGGCGCGATACGCCCAGCGCGCCGATATCCCAGCCGATGTGGCGCTCGATCTCCCCCGGCGGTAAGCCGAGATCCCCGAGGGATTGCGGTATCGCCTTGCCGGCGTGATCGCACAGCAGCAAAAATGGCGCTTTGCCGCGCGGGGTTTCAACGGCGGCGGCGGGCGGTTCATCGGCGGACAATAACGGCGGGATAAACGAATGAGGCATGAAAGGCTCCGGCGGTGGAAAGCAAAACGTTTATCGTAGCGCTATCCCGTCGCCGGCCCCAAGGTCGTGCTTAGATCAAAAAGGCATGAGTCAGACGCCGATCATGCCGTCTCGGCTTCCTGCGGCTGATGCACCGCAATATAACGTTGATAACGCGACGGCTTGAGCCGCGAGGTATCCACCAGCACCAGGCCGTCGATGCAGTTGTTGAAGGCCGGATCGGTGCCAAAGTCGATAAACTGCACCCCGCCCGGTTCGCACAGCTCGGTGTACTGTTTGTACAGCGTCGGGATCGAGCAGCCGATGTTGCTGAGCAGGCTCTTCAGCCGCACCAGATCTTCCTGGTAGTTATCCCCGGCAAACTGCGCCAGCACCTGCGGCAACGACGCCGGATAAGGACGACGCGACTGCGCGAAGGCGTGGTCCGGCGAGAAATAGAGCCGATAGAAGGCGATCAACAGATCCCGCGCCGCCAGCGGCATGCCGCCGGAAATGGATACCGGGCCGAACAGATAGCGATACTGCGGGTATTTCGACAGATAGGCGCCGATGCCCAGCCACAAATAGTCCAGCCCGCGCTTGCCCCAATAGGCCGGCTGAATGAAGCTGCGCCCCAGCTCGATGCCCTGCGCCAGGATCGGTTCCATATCGCGATCATAGTGGAACAGGCTGTTGCTGTAGATGCTCTCCAGGCCCTTACGCGCGATTTGTTCGGCGGTGGGGATAAAACGATAGGCGCCGACGATCTCCAGCTCCTCTTCATCCCACAACACCAGGTGATAATAATCGTCGTCGTAGCTGTCCAGATCGCGGCGGCGGCCGGATCCTTCCCCCACCGCGCGGAAAGCGATCTCGCGCAGGCGCCCCAGCTCGCGCAGGATCGGCGTGCGCGCTTCATCGTGACGGCGATAGAGATAGATGGTTTTGCCGTCCGGCGTCACCCCCAGCCGTTCGCAGTTCGCCAGCGCCTTTTTCAGCTCCAGACGCTCTTCCGGCAACGCGATCGGCGATTCGCTGGCGAACAGCCCCGGTTTGCCCTGGCCCAGGCGATACACGTGACGGCGAAAGCGCTCCGCCAGATCCTTGGCGCTGGTGTGGCCATCGTGCCAGTTGGCGAACGGCACGCGGCCGCCGATGCGGATCCTGATGCGCCCGCCCCGCTGCTGGAACATTTCACGCACCAGCAGCAGCGTCGACAGCGGACGGTAGACCAGCGACGTAAAGTAGAACAGGTTGCTGTTGCGCGCGCTGATATGAATCGGCACGATCGGCGCGCGCGCCTTGGCGGCCAGACGCAGAAAACCGGTATGCCAGTGGCCGTCGCGGATGCCTTTCGGGCTCATGCGCGACACTTCGCCGGCCGGGAACAGGATCAGCGCGCCCTGATTGTCCAGCTGCTGCTGCATGCCTTCTATCTGTTTGCGGCTGGTTTTATAAGCGACGTTATCCACCGGCACGAACAGGTTGCGCAGCGGTTCGATGTAAGTCAGCAGTTGGCTGGCCACCACTTTCACATCCGGACGCACCGCCGCGACGGCGCGCAACAGCACCAGTCCGTCGAGCGAGCCGATCGGGTGATTGGCCACGAGCACCACCGGCCCCTGGCTGGGGATGTTTTCCAGATCGCCGTCCACCAGCTCGCAGCTGAGGTTAAAGTAGTCCACCACCTGCTCGATCAGATCGAGCCCTTTCAGGTGGGGATAGTCGGCGGCGAACTGTTTGAATTCTTTTTCGAAGAGAAGGGTTCTTAGCAGGCTGCGCTGCCAGGCAGGGGTATTGCGGTGTGGAAATGCATCTTGCAACAGAGAATCCAGGCTGAACATCGCGTTATCTCCTGACGTAGTCGCTGCAAACTTAAGCCAGAGCCATGACTCTGACATGTCAGTCACATGACAATAAAATGAATCCATCGACTATCAGGTATAGCAAAGTAATGGCGATTTGGGAGCGAAAGACGCATTTTCGCCCCCACTTCCCCTCACATCGGCGCCAGCAACGCTTCAATGCGGCGGTTCACCGCCTCACGCAGGCGCTATCGGCTGCAGATCCTCGCCGGGATGGGCCACGAACGGATCGCCGGAGGGAAACGCATGGCCGCTGTCGTTCACCCTCACCCGCTGCAATGCGGCGCTATTACACGCGCCGGCATAAAAAAACAGTGAAAGCCCGGCGGCTGCCGAATTATCGCTGCGGCTTTCGGCCTCGACGGACTGAATAATTAAATGCCGGGAATTGTCGACTGAAAAATAACGAATTTGCCGTTTTCAGTTTGCGTTGACGCTGCTTTCGGTTGGCGCTCAAATGAAAGCAAAAACAAATATAAGCAACTGATAGATATAGATATTTTAAAATTAATCGATTGCATTTCAGTGTTTCGTTTGCTGTAATTCGCCACGAACAACTGAAAGCGCTCCGGTCGGTATCGCTGCGGCTTATTAAGCCGCGGTCGGGCACGGCTACAGGTAAATCAGGAGTCTGCGTTAATGATCACTACCGCAAAACGCCGGGAATTAATTATCGACCCGCTGTGCCGCGAAGGCGCGGTGCGCGTGGAACCGCTCAGCCAGCTGCTTTCGGTCTCCAGAGCGTCACCATCCGCATCAATCGCGACGTCAAACACATCCTCGCCGACGCCAGCAAATTTGGCCGCACAAGTTTTTGCACGATCGCGACATCGGCCAGATCCACCGCCTGGTCACCGACAGCCGCATTCCGGAACACTGTCTGCAGGCGCTGCACCATTTAGGGATCGACGTGATTATCGCCGACCGTTAACCGAGGCTTTTTAAGGAGCTGTCATCATGGACGCGTATTTCTCTTACGAGGCGAATTGGCTGAAGCAGCGCAACGCCTGGCACACCGCCGCAGAAATTTGGCAACAGCCGGATCTGTGGGCGGCGCTGCACCGGCAGCTGCAGGATCAACAGGCGCAATGGCAGCCGTTTCTGGCGCCGCTGCTGGCCAATCCGCGCCTGCAGATCGTGCTGTGCGGCGCCGGCAGCTCGGCGTTCGCCGGCCGCGCCCTGGCCCCCTGGCTGCGCGAACGCACCGGCCGCGACGTGGTGGCCTACGGCACTACCGATATCGTCGCCAACCCGCTGCAGTATCTCGACCCTGAGCGGCCGACGCTGCTGGTCTCCTTCGCCCGCTCGGGCAACAGCCCGGAGAGCGTGGCGACGGTGGAGCTGGCCGACCAGCTGCTGCCGGAAAGCTACCACATGATGCTGGTGTGCAACCCGGACAGCAAGCTGGCGCAGTATGCGCATCGGCGCGACAACGTCTGTTCGCTGGTGATGCCGCAAGGTTCTAACGATCAGAGCTTCGCCATGACCTCCAGCTTCAGCTGCATGATGCTGAGCGCCGCGCTGCTGCTCGGCCCTCTGTCGCTCGAGGCCGCCCAGGCGCCGCTGCACGCCATGGTGCAGCGCTGCCGCGCACTGCGAGAAACGCTGCAGCCGCAGGTGAAGGCGCTGGCCACCGGCGGCTTCCGCCGCTACATCACCCTCGGCGGCAGCTGCTTTACCGGCCTCGCCGAAGAGGCCTCGCTCAAGATGCTGGAGCTGACCGCCGGGCGCATCGTTACGCGCTACGACTCGCCGCTCGGCCTGCGTCATGGCCCGAAATTCATGGTCGACGGCCAGACGCTGGTGGTGTTGATGTTCTCGCGCGACGACTACGCCCGCCAGTATGACCGCGATCTGTGGAACGAACTGCAGCGCGATGGGCAGGCGATGCAGCTGGTCGGATTGACCGGCGAGCGCCAACCCCTCGCCGATACCCTGCTGCATATGCACGATGCGGCAGACGATATCTGGCTGCTGTTCCCGTATCTGCTGTTCACCCAGATGCTGGCCTTCGAGAGTTCGCTGGCATTGGGGCTCACCCCGGACAACCCCTGCCCGACCGGCGAAGTTAACCGGGTGGTGAAAGGCGTGACGATTTACCGTTTTCCTTCCCCCGAGCTGTAAGGAGATCCCATGTATCTGATAGCCAACCGAGACATGCTGCTCAAGGCGCAGCGCCAGGGTTACGCCGTTCCGGCGTTTAACGTTCACAATCTGGAAACCGTGCAGGTGGTAGCGGAGACTGCCGCCGAGCTGCGCTCGCCGGTGATCATGGCCGGCACGCCCGGCACCTTCAGCTATGCCGGCACCGACTACCTGATCGGTATCTGTCAGGCGGCCGCGCACCGCTACGATCTGCCGCTGGCGCTGCATCTGGATCATCACGAAGAGCTCAATGACATCGAGCACAAGGTGAAAAGCGGCATCCGCTCGGTCATGATCGACGGCTCCCATTTGCCGTTCGAGCAGAATATCGCCAAGGTGGCCGCCGCAGTGGCCCTGTGCCATCGCTACGGCGCCAGCGTGGAGGCGGAGCTGGGCCGCCTGGGCGGGCAAGAGGACGATCTGATCGTCGATACGGCGGACAGCTTCTATACCGACCCGGTGGCGGCACGCGAGTTTGTCGCCGCCACCGGCATCGATTCGCTGGCGGTGGCGATCGGTTCCGCCCACGGCCTGTATCGCGGCGAACCGAAGCTGGACTTCGAACGCCTGGCGCTGATCCGCGAACAGGTGGACGTGCCGTTGGTGCTGCATGGCGCCTCCGGCATTCCGGAAGCGATGGTCAAGCGCGCGATTTCGCTCGGCGTTTGCAAGGTCAACGTCGCCACCGAATTGAAAATCGCCTTCGCCGATGCGGTAAAAAGCTACTTTTCACAGCACCCGGATGCCAACGATCCGCGCAAATACATCGTCCCCGGCAAGCTGGCGATGAAAGAAGTGGTGGCGGAAAAGATCCGCATCTGCGGCAGCAGCGGCATGCTGTAACCCCACGCCCGCCCCCGGTTTCAGTGGCTGCACCACGGGGGCGAAAACATCCCGCCATTTTCCGCTTTCCTGAGAGAACGATCACAGCCTGTTATCCCGCCCGCGCCGGAAATCATTAACCGGTCTTCACTATGATCCAAATCATGGTTTTACTCATCCTACCTCTCTATTATCAAATTCATTGAATGCAGGCAGTAGGATTTTTGCCCATTCGTTTTTATTTCGCCAAGCGAAATAGCTTATTTGATGAAAACAAGCGCGCTTGTTTTTTAATTGGCAGTGTTTTTACTCTGAAAGGAACAGCGTATGAACCATTACTTAGCCGTATTAAGCGCATTGGTCATTCTGCCCTTCGCTCTGCAAGCAAAACCGCTTTCCGGCAGCCAGGTCGCCTCTGGCGTCGTCCGCTTCACCGGCGCCATTACCACGCCTGCATGCACCGTCAAACATCAGGATGAAAAGCTTATCTCCAGCTGCTTCGGTAAAGTGACAGAATATCAGAGCGGGTATATATCCTCTTCGTTAAAAGCGATGCCAAAAGAATTAATTTCTGCCGTCAGCAGTGAGATGGTGAATAACGATCCCCATTTAAAGCGCGTGACCATCAGCTATAAGTAACCACAAAGCGTTACTGCCTGCTGAAATAATAAACAAGACACAACTTGTCTTGATGACTTATAAATTTATTTTATAAATTTATCGCACAATAACTCCCCGCCTTACCGTAAGCCGGCTATTCGGGCGACCCTGCGGTCGCCCATCAGCATGTCCGAAATCCGCCATCGCTCCCTTCCATTTCATGCGATAATCGCCCTACCAAACCGAGGAGTGATCCAGATGCAGACTTTTTTGATTGATCGTACCGCCACGCCGGTGGGAGAACTGGTGCTGATTGCCGATGAACAGGGGCGCCTGCGGGCGATTGACTGGACCGATCACGAAGCGCGCCTGATGAAGCTGCTGAATACCCACTACCGCGCCGATCGGTTCACCCTGCGCGAACAGCGCGATCCCAGCGGGCTGACCGACGCCATGCAGCGCTATTTCGCCGGTGAACTGAGCATTATCGATCGGTTACCGGTGATGACCGCCGGCACCGAGTTCCAACGCACCGTCTGGCACCAGCTGCGCCAAATCCCCTGCGGCGAGATCCTGACCTACGGCCAGCTCGCGCAACGCATCGGCCGTCCGACCGCCTCGCGCGCAGTCGGCATGGCCAACGGTTCAAACCCGATCAGCATCGTCGTGCCCTGCCACCGAGTGATCGGTTCGCAAGGCGCACTGACCGGCTATGCCGGCGGCGTACAGCGCAAACAATGGCTGCTGCAGCACGAAGGCTACCTGCCTAAAAGCCTGCTGTAGCCGCGCCAGGCGATTATCCGGCGCCATTGTTTGGCGACGCTTAATAAAGCCCATTGCTCAACGCCACGCTCGCAGGCCGCTGGGCCCTATGAATAACTTGTGTGAATAAAACGCATAAGTCACAAATAATACTCATAACTTCAGTCCCCTACAGAATAATCGGCGGCATGTGTGCGTAAAATTCGCACACAATGCCCCTATTCAGACTAATGCTACCCTTATCAGCTGCGGCAAAAGATGTTAAAATTGACTCATATCAATTATTGAATGAGCGTAATCTATGATCCCGGAAAAACGCGTGATTCGTCGTATCCAGTCTGGTGGTTGTGCGATCCATTGCCAGGACTGCAGCATCAGCCAGCTGTGCATTCCTTTCACCCTTAATGCCCACGAGCTGGATCAGCTCGACAACATTATCGAGAGGAAAAAGCCTATTCAGAAAGGCCAGACCCTGTTCAAGGCCGGCGACGAGCTGAAATCGCTGTACGCGATCCGTTCCGGGACCATCAAGAGCTACACCATCACCGAGCAAGGCGACGAGCAGATCACCGGCTTCCACCTGGCGGGTGACCTGGTGGGCTTTGACGCCATCGGCGGCCTGAAGCACCCAAGCTTCGCCCAGGCGCTGGAAACCTCGATGGTGTGCGAAATTCCGTTCGAGACCCTCGACGATCTGTCCGGCAAAATGCCGAACCTGCGTCAGCAGATCATGCGGTTGATGAGCGGCGAGATCAAAGGCGACCAGGACATGATCCTGCTGTTGTCGAAGAAAAACGCCGAAGAGCGCCTGGCGGCGTTCGTTTACAACCTGTCGCGCCGCTTTGCGGAGCGCGGTTTCTCTCCGCGCGAGTTCCGTTTGACCATGACCCGCGGCGATATCGGCAACTATCTCGGCCTGACGGTGGAAACCATCAGCCGGCTGCTGGGCCGCTTCCAGAAAAGCGAAATCCTCAGCGTGAAAGGCAAATACATCACCATCGAAAACGCCGACGCCCTGTCGGTGCTGGCCGGTACGCCGCGTATCAACGTGACCGTCAACGCCTGATTCTCCTGCCGGATCACCATTTCCCCGAAATTGTTGATCCGGCACGCTTCTGTTGTTGTTCTGTTTTTCAATGTTGGGTTACTCTGTAAATTAACAGACTGTTGATTTCAGCTGTAAGGAGGCCCTATGGCGAAGTATCAGAATCTTCTGGTGGCTATTGACCCCAATCAGGACGATCAGCCGGCATTGCGCCGCGCCGTGTACCTGGTAAAACGGAACGGCGGGCGCATCAAGGCCTTCCTGCCCATCTATGACTTCTCTTACGAAATGACGACCCTGCTCTCCCCGGATGAAAGAACGGCGATGCGGCAAGGTGTGATCAGCCAACGCGCCGCCTGGATCAACGAGCAGTGCCGCTTCTATCTCAACGACGGCGTGCCGATCGAAATCAAAGTGGTCTGGCATAACCGCCCCTTCGAAGCCATCATTCAGGAAGTGCTTTCCGGCCAACATGACCTGCTGCTGAAAATGGCGCACCAACACGACCGGTTGGAGTCGGTGATCTTTACCCCCACCGACTGGCACCTGCTGCGCAAATGCCCTTGCCCGGTGTGGATGGTGAAAGACCAGCCCTGGCCGGAAGGCGGCAAGGCGCTGGTGGCGGTCAATCTGGCCAGCGAAGAACCCTATCACGACCCGCTCAATATCAAACTGGTGCAAGAAACCGTCGAACTGGCGCAAAACGTCAACCAGACCGAGGTTCACCTGGTCGGCGCCTATCCCGTTACCCCGATCAACATCGCCATCGAATTGCCCGACTTCGACCCGAGCGTCTACAACGACGCCATTCGCGGCCAGCATCTGATCGCCATGAAGGCGCTGCGGCAAAAATTCTGCATTAAGGAAGAGTTCACCCACGTGGAAAAAGGCCTGCCGGAAGAGGTGATACCCGATCTGGCCGAACACCTGCAGGCCGGCGTGGTGGTGCTGGGCACCTTGGGCCGCACCGGCATTTCAGCCGCCTTTATCGGCAACACGGCGGAACATGTGATCGATCATCTGAAATGCGACCTGCTGGTGATTAAACCGGAAAACTTCAACTGCCCGATCGAGGCGGATGAAGACGACGAACACGACGACGAAGATTAAGCTTCGCGCATAAAGAAACGGGCCGCTGAAAAGCGGCCCGTTTTTCTTTGGTTGCCCAATTTTACTTCTGCAATGCCCGCAAAATCGCTTCCACGCTGTCTTTGGCGTCGCCAAACAGCATTTGGGTGTTCTCCTTGAAGAACAGCGGGTTCTGCACGCCGGCGTAGCCGGTGTTCATCGACCGTTTGAACGCGATCACGTTCTGCGCTTTCCACACTTCCAATACCGGCATGCCGGCGATCGGGCTGCGCGGATCTTCCAGCGCCGCCGGGTTCACCGTATCGTTGGCGCCGATCACCAGCACGGTGTCGGTATCCGGGAAATCGTCGTTGATTTCATCCATCTCCAGCACCACGTCGTACGGCACCTTCGCCTCTGCCAGCAGCACGTTCATGTGGCCCGGCAAGCGCCCCGCGACCGGGTGAATGCCGAAGCGCACCTTCACGCCGCGCGCCCGCAGTTTTTCGGTGATTTCCGCCACCGGATACTGCGCCTGCGCCACCGCCATGCCGTAGCCCGGGGTGATGATCACCGAGGTGGAGTTTTTCAACTGCTCGGCCACCTCTTCCGCCGTGGTTTCACGGTATTCGCCCATCTCTTCGGCATCGCCGGTGGATGAACCGTCGCTGCCGAAACCGCCGGCGATCACGCTGATAAACGAGCGGTTCATCGCCTTGCACATGATGTAAGACAGGATCGCCCCCGAAGAACCCACCAGCGCGCCGGTGACGATCAGCAGATCGTTGCTCAGCATGAAGCCCGCCGCGGCCGCCGCCCACCCCGAGTAGGAGTTGAGCATCGACACCACCACCGGCATGTCGGCGCCGCCGATCGAGGCGACCAGATGCCAGCCGAACGCCAGCGCGATCGCCGTCATCAGCAGCAGCGTCACCACCTGCCAGCCCACGCTGTCGGTGCGCACGAACGCCACCAGCAGCAGGAACGAGATCACCAGCGCCGCCAGGTTCAGCTTGTGGCGATTCGGCAGCATCAACGGCTTGGAAGAAATGATGCCGCGCAGCTTGCCGAAGGCGACGATAGACCCGGTGAAGGTCACCGCACCGATAAAGATGCCGAGGAACACTTCGGTCAGATGGATATTCGCCATCACCGGCTCCATCGGCGCACCGTGATCCAGATAGCTGTTGAAACCGACCAGCACCGCGGCCAGGCCAACGAAGCTGTGCAGCACCGCCACCAGCTCCGGCATTTCGGTCATCTCGACCTTCTTCGCCAGATAGACGCCGATCGAGCCGCCGATGATCATGGCGATGATGATCCAGCCGACGTTGCCGGAATCCGGCCCCAGAATGGTCGCGATCAGCGCGATCGCCATGCCGGCGACGCCAAACAGGTTGCCCTGCTTCGACGTTTCATGACGCGACAGGCCCGCCAGGCTGAAAATAAACAAAATAGCGGCAACAATGTATGCAGCTGTAACCAATCCTCCAGACATTTGTTACCCCTTAGTTCTTGCGGAACATCTTCAGCATGCGCTGAGTGACGGTGAACCCACCGAAAATATTGATGCTGGCGATCAGCACGGCGATAAAGGAGAGGAAACTCACCCAGCCGCCGTGGCCAATTTGCAGCAGCGCACCGACCACGATAATCCCTGAGATCGCGTTGGTGACCGACATCAACGGGGTATGCAGCGCATGGCTGACGTTCCAGACCACGTAGTACCCGACCACGCAGGCCAGCGCGAACACGGTAAAGTGCGACAGGAACTCTTTCGGGGCTGCGTCCGCCAGCCAGCCGAACAGCAGGATCGCCAGAGCCATCAGGCCGTACTTCAGCCACGGCGAGGTCGGCTTGGCTTCAGGTTTGGCGACCGGTGCGGCGGCGGGCGCCGCTTTCGGCTGGGCGGAAACCTGGATCGGCGGCGCCGGCCAGGTGATTTCACCGCTGCGCACCACGGTAACGCCGCGGATCACCGTATCGTCGAAATCGATATCGATCTCGCCGTTCTTCTCTTTCGACAGCAGCTTCAGCAGGTTGACCAGGTTGGTGCCGTACAGCTGCGAAGATTGTGTCGGCAAGCGGCTCGGCAGATCGGTATAGCCGATGATTTTCACGCCGTTGTCGGTCACGGTAATGGTGTCGGCCACGGTCAGTTCGCAGTTGCCGCCGGTTTGCGCCGCCAGATCGACGATCACGCTGCCCGGCTTCATCGACACCACCATCTCTTTGGTGATCAGCTTCGGCGCCGGTTTACCCGGGATCAGCGCGGTGGTGACGATGATGTCAACCTCCGCCGCCTGTGCGGCGAACAGCGCCATCTCTGCCTTGATAAAGGCTTCGGACATCACTTTGGCGTAACCGTCGCCGCTGCCCGCTTCCTCTTCAAAATCCAGCTCGAGGAATTCCGCGCCCATGCTCTGCACCTGCTCTTTCACTTCCGGGCGGGTGTCGAAGGCGCGCACGATGGCGCCGAGGCTGCCCGCAGCGCCGATCGCCGCCAGGCCGGCCACGCCGGCGCCGATGATCATCACCTTGGCCGGCGGCACTTTGCCGGCGGCGGTGATCTGGCCGGTGAAGAAGCGGCCGAACTCATGCGCCGCCTCGACGATGGCGCGGTAGCCGGCGATGTTGGCCATCGAGCTCAGCGCATCCATCGACTGGGCGCGCGAGATGCGCGGCACCGAGTCCATCGCCAGCGCGGTGACGTTGCGCGCCGCCAGCTTGGCCATCAGCTCGGGGTTTTGCGCCGGCCAGATAAAGCTGACCAGCGTGCTGCCTTCGCGCATCAAGGCGATCTCGTCGTCTTGCGGCGCGTTGACTTTCAGGATCAGATCCGACTGCCACACGTCGTTTTCGTCGACCAGCGCCGCGCCGGCGGCTTCGTAGGCGACGTCGTCAAAACTGGCCAGTTTTCCCGCCCCGCGTTCAATCGCGACGGTAAAACCCAGCTTCAGCAGTTGTTCCACCGTTTTCGGCGTGGCTGCGACCCGGGCTTCATTGGCCAACCGCTCTCTTGGTACACCAATACGCATAATGTTCCCTTCTCACCTGTCTTGGATGATGTTTATTATTTTCCTGCCCATAGAACGGCGCCATCGGCGAGCGAGGCGTCAACTTGCCCGCACTGATTTCAGACGCCAACTATAACCTACTGAAAATAAGGTCGATGATCCATAATTGCTTACGCATTCAGCCCTGTTTTTACATAAAAACGCCGGGCGCGATATGACAAATCGCAATTTACAGTGAAAAAATGCATACAGAACAGCACATTCTGCATGGTTAGAGGTTTGCGCCCGGCGTAACGATTTATCGCCATGCGGGGCGGGTAAGCATAAAAGTTATCATTTTGTGAATAATTAACACTAATGACACCAAAGCCTTTATTATGGAAACTTATGGCGGCGGCGCCATCCGTGCGACCCGCGTCACCGTCAAGGATTTGTCGCACGGGATAACATAAAATGCTGAGACAGTTTTCAGAATTACATGTAATAATCGACGGCTGAATTACACTTAAACAGTTCAGTACGTTATAAACGTTAATGCGCTAGGCGAAAGGATTTTTTATGAAGCTGAAGACCACGATCATCGCGTCAGCCTTGTTATCACTCACCGCGCTGTCCGCTCATGCGGCGCAAGAGTTAACTCCTGAGAAAGCAGCGGCGCTGAAGCCGTTTGATCGCATCACGATTACCGGCCGCTTCAATGCGATCAATGAAGCCGTCGACGCCGTATCCCGCCGTGCAGACAAACTGGGTGCCGATTCCTTCTATATCCAGGACAGCAACAACAGCAACAACGGCGGCAACTGGCGCGTCACCGCAGACCTTTATCATAAAGATGCGCCAGAAGTGAGCAAAACACCAAAATACCGCGTATTTAACGGCGTGAATGAACTGCCTAAAGAGGAAGCCTACCTGCTTGAGCCTTACGATACCGTGAGCGTCAGCGGTTTCTACCGCAGCCAGCCGGACATTAACGACGCCATCTCCAAAGAAGCGCAGAAAAAAGGCGCCGCCTCGTTCTTCATCGTGCGCCAGGTTGACGCCAACTCCGGCGGCAACCAGTTCGTCACCGCCTACATCTATAAGGCCGATGCGCCGAAACGCCGCGTGCAGAGCCCGGACGCCATCCCAGCCGATTCTGACGCCGGCCGCGCCGCGCTGGCCGCCGGCGGCGCCGCAGCCGCGAAAGTCGAAATTCCTGGCGTCGCGTCTTCCGGTTCACCAAGCCGCGAAGTGGGCCGTTTCTTCGAAACCCAGTCCTCTACCGGCCAACGCTATACCGTCACGCTGCCTAACGGCACCAAGATTCAGGAAGTGAACAACGTCACCGCCGCGCAGATGGTGCCATTCGATTCCGTCACCTTCACCGGCCACTTCAACAGCATGACTGACGTGTCCACCGAAGTGGCGAAACGCGCGGCCGAGAAAGGCGCCAAGTACTACCACGTCACTCGCCAGTGGCAGAACAAGAGCGGCGGCAACCTGACCGTCAGCGCCGATCTGTTCAAATAAAACCCGCTTTTCGGTTTACCATCGGGCAGCCCTTGAGCTGCCCGTTTTTATTGCCGATCTTTTCGCCGCTCGTTGAATAGTTTTTTGTAAATTCCGCATATTCAATCATTGCATCTCTAATCATCCCTCCGTAGAATTTGCGCCAATTTTTAGGGCTATTGTCTATTAGCGCAATGGTTGTTAACACATTGTTGCCGCCAAGCAGTTCCCTTCCAGTTGTTTATTCTGCGTTCAGGATCCGTCATTGGAAAAAAAACTCGGTCTTACCGCGCTAACCGCTTTGGTGCTCAGCTCGATGCTGGGCGCCGGCGTGTTCAGTCTGCCGCAAAACATGGCGCAGGTCGCCAGCCCCGCCGCGCTGCTGCTGGGTTGGGGGATCACCGGCGTCGGCATTCTGTTTTTGGCGTTTGCCATGCTGTTGCTTACGCGTCTGCGCCCGGATCTGGACGGCGGCATCTTCACCTACGCCAAAGAGGGATTCGGCGAGCTGATGGGCTTCTGCTCGGCCTGGGGTTACTGGCTGTGCGCCGTGATCGCCAACGTCTCGTATCTGGTGATCGTGTTCGCGGCATTGAGCATTTTCACCGATCGCGGCGGCAACGTTATTCTCGGTGACGGCAATACCTGGCAGGCGCTGATCGCCGAATCCGCCCTGCTGTGGATCGTGCACGCCCTGGTGCTGCGCGGCGTGCAAACCGCCGCCAGCATCAATCTTGCGGCCACTCTCGCCAAGCTGCTGCCGCTGGGGATGTTCGCCGTTCTGGCGGCGATTGCCTTTAAAATGGACGTGTTCACGCTGGACTTCCAGGGGATCGCCCTCGGCAAGCCGGTATGGGAACAGGTCAAGGACACCATGCTGATCACCCTGTGGGTGTTTATCGGCGTGGAAGGCGCCGTGGTGGTTTCCGCGCGCGCGCGCAATAAGAAGGACGTAGGCCGCGCGACCATGTTGGCGGTGCTGTCGGCGCTGGCGGTGTATCTGATGGTCACCTTGCTGTCGCTGGGCGTGGTGCCGCGCAGCGAACTGGCCGACATGCGCAACCCGTCGATGGCAGTGCTGATGGTGGAACTGATTGGCCCGTGGGGAGACGTAATCATCGCCGCCGGTCTTATCATTTCCGTGTGCGGCGCCTACCTCAGCTGGACCATCATGGCGGCGGAAGTCCCCCTGCTGGCCGCACAGCACGGCGCATTTCCACGCGTGTTCGGCAAGCAGAACCGCCATCACGCCCCATCGTCTTCGCTGTGGCTGACCAACATCGCGGTGCAGCTGGCGTTGGTGCTGATCTGGTTGACCGGCAGCAACTACAACTCGCTGTTGACCATCGCGTCGGAAATGATCCTGGTGCCTTACTTCCTGGTCGGCGCATTTCTGTTCAAGGTGGCTTACCGTCGCCGCGACAAGCGCCTGATCTTCGCCGCCACCGGCGCCTGCGTCTATGGTTTATGGCTGCTGTACGCTTCCGGGCTGATGCACCTGCTGATGTCGGTGCTGCTGTATGCGCCGGGCCTGTTGGTGTTCATGTACGCCCGCCGCGGCCATCAGGATATCAATCTGCTGAATCGCCTGGAAAAAGGCAGCATCTTACTGCTGCTGGTGGCCACGCTGCCCGCCGGCTGGTTTATGCTGCACTAAAGTGTCCCGTCAATGCGGCTGCCCGTCAGCCGCATTTTGCTTCCTCTTTTTCCCCTGCTACCGCGTTCCCCCCCTTTGCACAGTCAGCCATGCGCCACGCTTGCGATCTCAAATGCAATTAATTATCATTATCATTTATTGATTAATGGTAAGACGCGAGTGCCCCTGGCGAGAGGCGTCAGGCGGCGGATGAAGACAGGTTGAATATGGAAGGCATTTCATGGCTGAGAAACTGCTGCACGCATTACCTTTGTTTACCGCTTGGGAGGCGCTGATCGCCGAGGGCAACATGGCGTTTAATCAGCGGCACGATCGCCAGGCGATGACGCGCTATCAACAGGCGCTGGAGGGGGCTCAGGCGATCATCGCCGAGAAGCCCTGGCTGAATGCGGAATATACCGCCAGATTTGAAGCGCTGAATATTTTCGAGTCTGCCCTTGCCGCGCTGATCGTCACGTTCAACAACATTACCCATCTGCGCCTGCGGCAGAAGCCTCTGCGCGGCGTCGAGCTGCATGTTCATCAGGCCCGAGTCGCTATCGAGCAACTGTTGGACGATACGTCGCTGTGCGAACAGATGCAGCAGATCGCCGAACGGCACCTGCTGCGCTTCAGGATTGAAACCCTGCACTTGCTGCGCGAACACCGGTTGCCGGAAACCAGCGTCTGCGCGCCGGCGGCCAACGCTTCCGCTACCTTGCATTAAAAGTGACACACCAATCTGAGGGCCATCTGTAATGAATGAATTGAATGACGAGATGAAGAAGATGCTGGCTAAACAGCTGCCTGTGCAGGCGACCAGCAGCCCGAACGGCGTTCCCGATATCGGCCCCAAGCGCTCTTTGCGCCTCTATGATGACCGTACGCTGATTTACAACGAAAATACCGGTGGCCAAACGCTGAAAAACATCAAGGCCGGCTCGAAAATGGCCGTTGTGGTCATCGATCGCGAGGCGCTGGACGGTTACCGCTTCGTTGGCACGCCCGAACTGTTTCTGGCGGGCAAGCCGTTTGACGATGCGTTGACGTTTGCGGAAAAAAACGGAATGAAGCCGCCGAAGTACGCGGTGTTAATTCATATAGACAGTATTTATACCCTGCGCTCCGGCCCGAATGCCGGGACCCAGCTCTAGACGCCGGCCGTCATGCGGCGTGAGACATCACGTTCATGGTTAGGCCATCGCGACGAGTCAATTGCCTAACCATGAACGGGCGGCCGGGTTGATGCCCGGTCAGCTTTTGGGAGGGATCGCGACGGTCATGCGTTCACCCACCAGAGTAATCGCAATGCCTTCCGCACACTCTTTCTGAATGGCCGCCAGTTGTTGAGCCTCCAGCGCATAAGGCAACTGAATATCAAACACCGCCAGGCCCTGCTGCTGCGCCAGGTCAATCAGGCGCACGATGTTGGTTTCATCGCTGACCTGCGTCGACACCACCTGCAGCGCCAACTCTTTTAACTGCTCTTTGCGCGTTTGCGAGGTGGTCACGCGCGATTTCAACACCATGCCGAAGATCGGCATCACACCATAAATAGCATCAACAAAGCGCCAGTGCTTCCTGCACGATGCGGACAGAAAATCCATATAGTCGAAACAGATTTTCTCACTGCGCGCGATGGATGCAAGGTGATTGCTGTTCATCCCCTCATTCCTCTCATGGCCAGTGTTAACCCGTGGTCTTTCAAGCCGCCGCCGGGGGCAACCTGAAATGCATTGGGGATCTTATATCCAGAAATGGATAATCATGCGAAGCTTTAACGACTTTCCGCCGTATGATGGCATAATTCCCCTATTGTTTGCCAGTCTGTCCAGGAGCTTTAATCAATGGAACACCACAACTCCGCCCCGGTGCTGATTACCGGCGGCGCACGGCGCATAGGGCTGGCGCTCGCCAGAGCGTTTCTCCAGCGCGGCGTTCCGGTCATCATCGCCTACCGCAGCGAATATCCGGCGATGGCCGAGTTGAAAGCCTTGGGCGCCTGCTGCATTCAGGGCGATTTTTCCACCCATGAAGGCATTTATCGTTTCGCCGATCAGGTGCGGCAGGCCGCGCCCAAGCTGCGCGCGGTGATCCACAACGCCAGCGCCTGGCAGGCGGAGTCACCGGAGGTGCCACCGGAACAGGTCATGGCGGCGATGCTGCAAATTCACGTCTACACGCCCTATTTGCTCAATCAACTGCTCGAGTCCTGCCTGACAGGCCAGGGCCAGGCCGGCGCCGACATTATCCATCTGACCGACTATGTGGTGGAAAAAGGCAGCGACAAGCATATCGCCTACGCCGCCAGCAAAGCCGCGCTGGACAACATGACCCGGTCGTTCGCCCGCAAATTGGCGCCCGAAGTCAAAGTCAACGCCATCGCGCCGGCGCTGATCATCTTCAATCCGGGCGACGACGAAGCTTATCGTCGGCAGGCGCTGGCGAAGTCGCTGATGAAGGTCGCGCCGGGCGAGAGCGAAGTGGTCAATCTGGTGAACTACCTGCTGGAGAGCCGCTACGTCACCGGCCGCACCCACGGCGTCGACGGCGGGCGGCCGTTGCGCTGACGCAAAGATCCGCTTGGCGCAACCTCGCGGGCCGCGCTATGCTGAAATCCGCTTTTCTTATTAAAACACGGGCATATGCATAAAATTGTTTTTGTGGAAGACGATCCTGAAGTCGGCAAACTGATCGCCGCCTATCTGGGCAAACACGATATCGAGGTGCTGATCGAACCGCGCGGCGACAGCGCGCAGGCACGCATCGAGCGCGAGCAACCCGACCTGGTGCTGCTGGACATCATGTTGCCCGGCAAAGACGGCATGACGCTGTGCCGCGATCTGCGCCCCACCTTCCCCGGCCCGATCGTGCTGCTGACCTCGCTCGACAGCGACATGAACCATATCCTGTCGCTGGAGATGGGCGCCAACGACTATATCCTGAAAACCACGCCGCCGGCGGTGTTGCTGGCGCGCCTGCGTTTGCATCTGCGTCAACACAGCCAGCAGCCGAAAGAAGAGTCGGCTCAGCCGCTTACCCAGCATAACGCGCTGCATTTCGGGCTGCTGTGCATCGATCCGGTCAACCGTCAGGTTACGCTGGGTGAGGAAACCATCACCCTGTCCACCTCGGATTTCGATCTGCTGTGGGAGCTGGCGACCCACGCCGGGCAGATCATGGATCGCGAGGCGCTGCTGCAAAACCTGCGCGGCGTGAGCTACGACGGCATGGACCGCAGCATCGACGTGGCGATCTCCCGCCTGCGCCGCAAACTGTACGACAACGCGCTGGAGCCTTTCCGTATCAAGACGGTGCGCAACAAGGGCTATCTGTTCGCCCCTAACGCCTGGGCATCGGTGCAACAATGAGAAAACTTTTCGTCCAGTTCTTCCTGTTGCTGTTCGTCTGTTTTCTGGTGATGGCGATGCTGGTCGGCCTGGTGTACAAGGTGACCGCCGAGCGCGCCGGCCGCCAGTCGATGGACGATTTGATGAAAAGCTCGCTGTACCTGATGCGCAGCGAGCTGCGCGAAATCCCGCTGAAGGACTGGAACAAGACTATCGCCACGCTGGATCTCAATCTGTCGTTCAAGCTTCATATCGAACCGCTCGGCAAACAGGAACTGAACGAGGATCTGAAAAAGCGGCTGCGGCTGGGTGAAATCATCGCCCTCGACGATCAGTACACCTTTATGCAACGCATTCCGCGCAGCCACTATGTGTTGGTGGTCGGCCCCATTCCTTATCTGTTCTATCTGCACCAGATGCGTCTGCTGGATCTGGTGTTGCTGGTGTTTATCGGCATGTCGCTGGCGCTGCCGGTGTTTCTGTGGATGCGGCCGCACTGGCAAGACCTGCTCAAACTGGAAAACGCCGCTCAGCGGCTCGGCGCCGGGCATCTGGATGAACGTACCCACTTCGATCCCACTTCCAGCCTGAGCCGGCTCGGCGTGGCGTTCAACCAGATGGCCGACAACGTCAACACCCTGATCGCCAGCAAGAAACAGCTGATCGACGGCATCGCCCACGAGCTGCGCACGCCGCTGGTGCGCCTGCGCTATCGGCTCGAGATGAGCGATAACCTGTCCGAAGGCGAGCAGCAGGCGCTGAACCGCGATATCGGCCAACTGGAGTCGCTGATCGACGAGCTGCTGACCTATGCCCGCCTGGATCGGCCGCAGGTTGCGTTAAACATTGAACCCATCGATCTGCCAAAGTGGCTGGATGACAAGGTCGATGATATCCGCCTTATCCATCAGGAACGCGACATCCAGCTCGACATCCCGCACGTCGGCGACTTCGGCGGCGTCGATCTGCGCCTGATGGAGCGCGTACTCGATAACCTGGTCAACAACGCGCTGCGCTATTCCGAACAGCGCCTGCGCGTTGGGCTGTGGTTCGACGGCGACCTCGCCTGTTTGCAGGTCGAAGATGACGGGCCGGGTATCCCGCCGGAAGAGCGCGAGCGGGTATTCGAGCCTTTCGTTCGCCTCGATCCCAGCCGCGATCGCGCCACCGGCGGCTGCGGGCTGGGGCTGGCCATCGTCCATTCCATCGCCGTCGCCTACCAGGGACAGGTGTTCGTCGAAGGCAGTTCGCTCGGCGGCGCCAGCTTCCGTTTCTGCTGGCCGGTGAAGCCGACATTCAGTTTAAAAGCCGATCTGGCGTAACACCGCCGGACCCTTCTCATTGGAGCCGAATAATAATGACATCTGCACATTCCAACACGTCTGCTTACGATCACCTGCGCGCGCTTTTTAGCCGGCTGTCGCGTTTCGGCCACCTGTCCGCCATCGCCGGTTGGGACATGCAAACCATGATGCCGCCGGGCGGCAGCAAGGCGCGCTCCGAAGCCCTGGCCGAATTGAGCGTGCTGCAGCACCAGATTTTAACGGCACAAAGCACCGGCGCGCTGTTGGATCGCGCGCAGCAAGAGACGCTGGACGAGATCGACCGCGCCAACCTGCGCGAAATGCGCCGCCAGTATGAAGACGCGGTGCTGCTGCCGGCGTCGCTGGTCGAAGCCAAATCGCTGGCCGGCGCCCGCTGTGAACACGCCTGGCGCGCCCAGCGCCCGGCCAACGACTGGGATGGCTTCGCGGAGAATCTGCGCGACGTGGTCAAACTCAGCCGGGAAGAGGCGCAGATCCGCGCGCAGGCGGCCGGCACCAGCCGTTACGATGCCCTGCTCAACCTGTATGAGCCGGGCATGCGCAGCAGCGATCTCGATCGCATCTTCGGCGATTTGAAAACCTGGCTGCCGGATTTGCTGCAGCGCGTGGTGGCCAAACAGGCCAATGAACCCTGCCTGGCGCCTCAGGGCCCGTTCAATGTGGACACCCAGCGCCAGCTGAGCCTGAGCGTGATGAAGCTGCTCGGTTTCAACTTCGACAACGGCCGCGTCGACGTCAGCGCCCACCCGTTCTGCGGCGGCGTGCCGGAGGATGTGCGCATTACCACGCGTTACAACGAGAAAGAGTTCCTGACCGCGCTGCTCGGGATCGTACACGAGACTGGCCACGCCCGTTACGAACAGAACCTGCCGCGCGATCTGCTTGGCCAACCGGTCGCCCTGGCCCGCTCCACCGCCATCCACGAATCGCAGAGCCTGCTGTTCGAAATGCAGCTGGCGCGCGGCAATGAATTCCTGAAAATCTTGCGTCCGCTGGTTACCGCGCAGTTTGGCGAACAGCCGGCGCTGGAAGAAGCCAACTTCATTCGCCTCAACCAGCGGGTGAAACCGGGCCTGATCCGCGTCGACGCCGACGAGGTGAGCTATCCTGCCCACGTCATCCTGCGCTACGAAATTGAAAAAGCGCTGATCGAAGGCGAGATCGAAGTGGAGGACATTCCGGCGCTGTGGAATGAAAAGATGCACGCTTACCTGGGCCTCGATACCATCGGCAACTACCGCAACGGTTGCATGCAGGATATCCACTGGACCGACGGCGCCTTCGGCTACTTCCCGACTTATACCCTCGGCGCGATGTACGCCGCGCAGCTGTTCCACAGCGTGCGTCAGGCCCTGCCTTCGCTAAACGAGGACATCGCCGCCGGCAATCTGCAGCCGTTGTTCCACTGGTTGCAGCATAACATCTGGCGCCACGGCAGCCGTTTCCCGACCGACACGCTGATCGCCAATGCAACCGGTGAAGCGCTCAATCCGCGCTACTTCCGCCAGCATTTGGAAAACCGCTACCTGTAATCTCTCCCCGTGCGCGGCTACGGCCGCGCCCTTTTCCTCTGCTTGACCTAATAATGTTACATAGCGCGCTTTCCTTGCCGGCAACGCCTTGGCTACAGGGTGGCGGGTTGCTACTCACCAATAGTATGTTGTAACTAAAATCATAAACAGCAGCGCCCCTATCTGTCTCTCATCCCAGCGCATGACGGGCGATCATCGTCACCAGTTGTGGTCTCAACGCGGCGGGCAGATCATGCCCCATGCCCGGCATAATCTGCAATCTGGCGTTGGCGACGGCTCGAGCGATCGCCACCCCGCCGGCCTTGCGCACCAGCCGATCGCGATCGCCGTGAATCACCAGCGTCGGCGCGGCGATGCGCCGACTGTAACGCCGCAGATCGCCGCTGCCGAGCAGCGCGGAAAGTTGCCGCTGCATGCCCTCAGGATCCACGCCCCGCTTCAGCAACCGCTTCACCAGGACATCCAGCTCCGCCTCCTCCGGCGGATAAGTCGCGGTGCCAAGCGCGCGCAGAAAGGCCTTCATCCCTTCCTGGCGCTGCTGCAGCGTCATATCGGCGGCAGGCCGGCGCACCAGCAACCACAGCAGCGAAGGCGCCGGCGGCGGTAACAGCGGTTGATTGGTGCTGGAAAACAAGATGCATAACGAGGCGACGCGCTGCGGGTATTCGGCGGCCAACACCTGGGCGATCATCCCCCCCATCGAGGCGCCAAGGACATGAGCCTGAGGAATGCGTAAATGATCGAGCAGATGCGCTGCGTCCGTCGCCATATCCGCCAGAGTATAAGGCACCGGCGTTTGCCAGCCGAGCTGGGCACGCAACATCAACAGCCACAGCGGCGTCTTGCGCCGCGCCCGCGTTTTACCGGAAAGGCCGACGTCGCGGTTGTCGTAGCGGATCACCCGAAATCCCTTGGCGACCAGAGCACGGCAGAAATCGTCAGGCCACAGCAAAAGCTGCGCGCCGATGCCCATGATTAACAACAGCGGCGGATGCGCCTCATCGCCCCAGTCTTCATAGGCCAGCGGCACCTCACCCTGTTCCGTCACGCCACAACGAACCGTTATCTCGTTCATTTTAAATCCCTTTTATCGAGCCTGACGGTCATTATAGCAGCAATCCCTCCTGCCGCCGCCGCCCTGTACATTAGGTTACAAGCCGAAACCAATCACTCACGGAAAGCCGGACGCCGTTTGCCTACTATCATCTCAACGGCCCCGCAGTGGGGTTGATACCCAAAAGTCATGTTGAGGATTCTGCGATGAAAAAAGTATTAGCTCTGGTTGTTGCCGCTGCAATGGGTCTGTCTTCCGTGGCTTTCGCTGCCGAGGCTGCCACCACTACCGCACCTGCGGCTACCGCAACCACCGCCACCGCTGCGCCGGCTAAAGCTCAGATGAAACACCACGGCAAGAAAGCCCCGGTACAGAAAGCTCAGGCGGCCAAAAAGCATCACAAGAAAGCCGGCAAAAAAGCCCCGGCGCAAAAAGCCCAGGCGGCTAAAAAGCACCACAAGAAAGCCAGCCACAAAAAAGCGTAATGTCGTGAGGTTCCCCTCACCGCTTCAGGCTTGACGTGCACGACACCCGGTTCACCGGGTGTTTTTTCATCCGGGGGGTTCTCATTGATGCTGCGCCGCTACCTGTTCGAGATCGTTCTGACCGCCCTGATCCTCTGTGGACTGATCGCCGTCTTTTTTTATCTGTAGCCTGTCGCCTCGCCGGCGGGAAATTATTGAAAAATCAGTTATTGCCCATCCACATGGCTGCTAAATCAGTCTATAGTTAGCATTCAGTGTGTTTATGGATGATCCGTATTTGTCAGGCAAGAGATCTATGCGCATATCCGTTTTACTGTTGCTGTGCTCACTCCCGCTCATCGCCTCCCAGGCGGCACGCGCCGACGGCCCGTCCAAGGCCGAGCAAACGCGTCTGTTTTTCGGCAAAGATGAACGAATCAAGGTCACGGATACCGCCGCCCAGCCGTGGCAAGCCATCGGCCAGGTCGAAACCGCCAGCGGCAATCTGTGTACCGCCACGCTGATCTCCCCACACCTGGCGCTGACCGCCGGCCATTGCGTGCTGGCGCCGCCGGGACAATTGGATAAAGCCGTCGCCCTGCGCTTCGTGGCGGGCGATAAATCATGGCAGTATCAAACCGACAATATTGAAACCCTGGTCGACAGCAAACTGGGCAAAAAACTGAAACCGGACGGCGACGGCTGGATCGTGCCGCCCGCCGCCGCCGCTTATGACTTTGCGCTGATCCGGCTGAAAGACAAAACGCCGCTGCCGATCGCCCCGCTGCCGCTGTGGCAAGGCGACAGCAAGGCGTTGACTCAGGCCCTGAAACAGGCCAAACGGCTGATCACCCAGGCGGGCTACCCGGAGGACCATCTGGATGACCTCTACAGCCACCAAAACTGCAAGGTGACCGGCTGGGCCCAGCAAGGGGTGCTGTCGCACCAGTGTGATACCCTGCCCGGCGACAGCGGCTCACCGCTGCTGCTGAAAACCGCCGACGGCTGGCAGCTGATCGCCATCCAGAGTTCGGCACCGGCGGCGAAAGATCGTTACCGCGCCGATAACCGCGCTCTGGCGGTGCCCGGCATCCGCGAGGCGCTGGACGCCCTGGCGGCAGGCAAGTAGCTCTCGCAACGGCGCATCAAGCGCCGTTGCTGTTTCTCTGTTCCCTGAATTTCAACTTGCGCTGCGCCGGCCGTTTGCCGGCCGGCGCGCCTGAGCTTAGCCCGAAAGCTGTTCGATGGTTTGCAGAATGCGCTTGTCGGAGATCGGGTAAGGTGTGCCCAGCTGCTGCGCGAACAGGCTGACACGCAGTTCTTCAATCATCCAGCGCACCGCTTTCACCTCTTCCTCCTGCTGTCGCTTCGGCGGCAGCTTGTTCAGCCACTGCTGCCACGCCTGCTGCACCTGCTCCACCCGCAGCATCTGCGCGCGATCGCGGTGCGGATCGATAGCCAGTTTCTCCAATCGGCGTTCGATCGCCTGCAGGTAGCGCAGCGTGTCCGGCAGCCGTTTCCATCCGTTGCCGGTGACGAAGCCGCGGTAGACCAGCCCGCCGAGCTGGGTCTTGATGTCCGACAGCGCCAGCGCCAACGACATGTCCACCCGGCCTTTCAGCCGTTTGTTGATGTTGAAGACCGCCGTCAGGATCTGTTCAACCTGCTTGGCCACCTCAACGACCGTGTCGTTCAGCTCGGCGCGGATCTGCTCCTGCAACCGTGCAAAGTCTTCCTCCTGCCAAACCGGGCCGCCGTGTTCGGCGATCAGTTTGTCGATGCCGCACGAAATGCAGTCGTCGATCAGCTCCAGCACCTTGCCGTACGGGTTGAAATAAAGCCCCAGCTTGGCCTTGTTCGGCAGCTTTTCATGCAGATATTTGATCGGCGAAGGAATATTCAACAACAGCAGGCGGCGCGTGCCCTGCCACATCGCCTGTTGCTGTTCGCTTTCGCTGTCGAACAGGCGGATTGCCACGCTGTCCTTTTCATCCACCAGCGCCGGATAGGCTTTCATCGAATAGCCGCCGCGCTTCTGCTCGTAGAACGCCGGCAATTGGCCAAAGCTCCAGACATGCAGGTTGCTCTGCTCCAGTCCGTCATCGGCCACCGCCGACAGCGTCTCCTGCACCTTCTCTTTCAACTGCAGGCGCAGGGCGGCCAGATCTTTGCCTTCGCGCAGCGTCTGGTTTTTCTCGCCCACCACGCGGAAAGTCATTTTCAGGTGATCGGGCACCTGATCCCACTGCCAGTCATCACGTGACACGGTCACGCCAGTCATGCGCCGCAGCTCGCGCTCCAGCGCGTCAAGCAGCGGCAATTCCAGCGCCGTTACGCGGCCAAGGAACGCTTCGGCGTAGTTCGGCGCTGGCACGAAGTTGCGACGCACCGGTTTCGGCAACGATTTGATCAGCGCGATCACCAGTTCACGGCGGATGCCGGGGATCTGCCATTCGAACCCCTGCTCCTCCACCTGATTGAGGATCGGCAGCGGGATGTGCACCGTCACGCCGTCGGCGTCAGTGCCTGGTTCAAACTGATAGCTCAGCCGCAGTTTGAGGTTGCCCTGATGCCAGAAGTTCGGGTAATCCAGCGCGCTGATCTTGTTGGCGCCATCCTTGATCAGCATCTCTTTTTCGAAGTTCAGCAGGTCGGGCTGCTGTTTGGCGGCGATCTTCCACCAGCTGTCGAAATGACGGCCGGACACCACGTCGTTGGGGAGACGGCGATCGTAGAAGCCGAACAGCGTTTCGTCGTCCACCAGAATGTCGCGGCGACGCGACTTATGCTCCAGCTCTTCCACTTCGGCGCGCAGCTTTTGGTTTTCGCGGAAGAAAGCATGGCGCGTCTGCCAGTCGCCCTCCACCAGCGCATGGCGGATAAACAGCTCGCGGCACAGCAGCGGATCGATGGCGCCGTAATTGACCTGGCGCGCCGCGACGATCGGCAGACCGAACAACGTGACCTTTTCGCTGGCCATCACCGCCCCCTGCGACTTCGACCAGTGCGGTTCGCTGTAGCTGTGTTTCACCAGGTGCTGAGCCAGCGGCTCGATCCATTCCGGTTCGATGCGCGCGGCGATGCGCCCCCACAGGCGGCTGGTTTCCACCAGTTCGGCCACCATGGTCCACTTCGGCGGCTTCTTGAACAGGCCGGAGCCGGGGAAGATCGAGAAGCGGGCGTTGCGCGCGCCGGTGTATTCCTGCTTGTCCGCATCCTTCTGGCCGATGTGCGACAACAGGCCGGTCAGCAGCGCGGTGTGGACGCTGCGGTAGTCGGAAGGCGTGCTGTTGATCGGCAGCCCCAGCTCTTTCACCACCTGGCGCAGCTGGGTATAGATATCCTGCCACTCGCGCACCCGCAGGTAGTTGAGAAAATCGTTGCGGCACAGCCGGCGGAACTGGCTGGAGGAGTTCGCCTTTTGCTGCTCCTGCAGATAATCCCACAGGTTGACGAACGCCAGGAAGTCCGAGTCTTTGTCGGCGAAGCGGCGGTGTTTTTCATCCGAGGCCTGCTGCTTGTCCATCGGGCGCTCACGCGGATCCTGAATCGACAGCGCGGCGGTGATGATCATCACCTCGCGCACGCTGCCGCTCTTCTGCGCTTCCAGCACCATGCGCGCCAGACGCGGGTCGATCGGCAACTGCGCCAGCTGCCGGCCCTGCGGCGTCAGCTGATAGTGGCCGTTATCGGCGGTGGTGATCGCCCCCAGCTCTTCCAGCAGGCGCACGCCATCTTGAATGTTGCGTTTGTCCGGCGCCTCGACGAACGGAAACGCGGCGATGTCGCCCAGCCCCAGCGAGGTCATCTGCAGAATGACCGACGCCAGGTTGGTGCGCAGAATTTCCGGATCGGTAAACGCCGGCCGCGAGAGAAAATCCTGTTCGGAGTACAGACGGATGCACACCCCCTCCGACACGCGGCCGCAGCGCCCTTTACGCTGATTGGCGGAGGCCTGTGACACCGGCTCGATCGGCAGGCGCTGCACCTTGGTGCGGAAGCTGTAGCGGCTGATGCGCGCGGTGCCCGGATCGATGACGTATTTGATGCCCGGCACCGTCAGCGAGGTTTCCGCCACGTTGGTGGCCAGCACGATGCGGCGGCCGTGGTGCGACTGGAACACCCGGTTCTGCTCGCTGTTCGACAGGCGCGCATACAGCGGCAGCACCTCGGTGTGCGGCAAATTGAGGCGGTTCAAAGCGTCGGCGGTATCGCGGATCTCGCGCTCGCCGCTCATGAAGATCAGAATGTCGCCCGGCCCTTCGCGCCCAAGCTCATCTACCGCATCGAAAATCGCCTGCAGCTGGTCGCGATCGGTATCGTCGCCGTCGTCGACCACCGGGCGGTAGCGCACCTCCACCGGGTAGGTGCGGCCGGAAACCTCGATGATCGGCGCATTGTTGAAGTGGCGCGAGAAACGCTGCGGATCGATGGTCGCCGAGGTGATGATCACCTTGAGATCCGGGCGCTTCGGCAGCAGTTCGCGCAGGTAACCAAGAATAAAGTCGATATTCAGGCTGCGCTCGTGCGCTTCATCGATGATCAGCGTGTCGTACTGCATCAGCAGGCGATCCTGCTGAATCTCCGCCAGCAAAATGCCGTCGGTCATCAGCTTGACCAGGGTGTTTTCCCCTACCTGATCATTGAAGCGCACCTTGTAGCCCACGCTGCCGCCGAGCGGGGTTTCCAGCTCGTCGGCGATGCGGTTGGCGACGGTGCGCGCCGCCAGGCGGCGCGGCTGGGTATGGCCGATCAGCCCTTTCACCCCACGCCCCAGCTCCAGACAGATCTTCGGCAACTGGGTGGTTTTCCCCGAGCCGGTCTCACCGGCGACGATCACCACCTGGTGGTCGCGGACAGCGTTTAAGATGTCCTGCTTTTTCTGGCTGACCGGCAGGCTTTCCGGATAGGTAATGCGCGGGCAAGACGCGGCGCGCGCCTGCACTTTTTGCCGCGCCGTCGCGATGTCGCTTTCCACTTCGGCGGCGACCGCCAGCTGGGCATCGGGATTTTTGATTTTTCGTGCGCCCTGCAGGCGACGACGCAGGCGTTGTTGATCGCGGAGCATCAGCTCGCCCAGTTGGGCCGGCAGTGCCTCGAGCGGAGATTTCACGTTCGGTGTTCCTTGTTTCATCGTGGCCAAGACCAGGCTTAGCAACGGTTTAATGTTTTTTTAGCGATTTTTTTGCTTTAGCCGCACAGCCTATCACAAACGGCTTTTTCCCCCTACTTTCGCGAGTAACGCCTCGGCAGGTTATTCAATAAAATCGAACGAAGATCTCGAAATATTGCGCTATCACTGTTGGGGGAATGTGAATAGCATGTAGTTCATGCAAGGGACGCTGAGTCCTGATGTCACTGTCACAACGTAAGGAATTATCGATGAGCAACGTATTGGTTCTGAAATCAAGCATCCTGGCGACCTACTCTCAGTCTAACCAACTGGCCGATTTCTTCGTAGAGCAATGGAGCAACGCCCACAGCGGCGACACCATCACCGTGCGCGATCTGGCCGCACAGCCAATCCCGGTGCTGGACGGCGAGCTGGTTGGCGCGCTGCGTCCTTCCGATGCTCCGTTGACTCCGCGTCAACAAGAAGCGCTGGCCCTGTCGGACGAACTGATCGCCGAGCTGCAGGCCAATGACGTCATCGTGATCGCCGCACCGATGTACAACTTCAACATCCCGACCCAGCTGAAAAACTATTTCGATCTGGTCGCCCGCGCCGGCGTGACCTTCCGTTACACCGAAAACGGTCCGGAAGGCCTGGTGAAAAACAAACGCGCCGTGATCCTGACCAGCCGCGGCGGCATTCATAAAGGCACCCCAACCGACCTGGTGGAACCTTACCTGCGTCTGTTCCTGGGCTTCATCGGCATCACCGACGTAGAGTTCGTCTTCGCGGAAGGCATCGCCTACGGTCCGGAAGTGGCGACCAAAGCACAGGAAGACGCCAAAGCGGCCCTGTCTCAGGTGGTTGCCGCGTAAAAGCCTGCGCAGGGGCGCCATGCCCCTGCCGGACAAGAGGCAAGCCTTGTCAAACCTGCACTACCCTCATAATAATCATCTATCCGTATCATTCAGCGCGCCAGACGGCGCGCTTTTTTTTACTTCTTCAGCCACTGGCCGTTGATGCCGCGCACATACTCGCCGCTCTGCGCCCGCGTCACCAGCTTCTGGCCGGCCATGCGCGCCACTTCATCAACGGCGATATGGTTGCCGTCCGCCACTTCCTGATACTTCTCGGCGCGGCCGGCGTTGATGCGCTTCACCAGCGCCAAAGTTTCGGCGTCCTGCTGCACCGGCGCGATGTAGCCGCTCAGGGTTTCCCCCACCCGCCCTTGCTGCTTCGCCTCATCCAGCGTCAGCGCCATCGCCACGCCGCTGAACAGCCAGGCGGCGCCGGCCAACCACAAATAACGTTTTTTCATGTCGGCTCCTAGAACAGACCGCTTTGGGTTTTCAGCAGGTTTTCGACGTCCTTATCCACCTTGATATGAATTTCATGTTCGATCTTGACGTTCATATTGATGGTGATCGGATCCTTAGGCGTCGCCACCTCGATGCGCGGCACGCAGCCGCTCAGCAGCGAAACGCACAGCACCGCTGCCAGCGTCGACACACTCATGATTTTCATTGTTGCTCCCCAGGTTGTGAGAGGGCCTGCTCCAGCCACTCCTGTAAATTGTCGCCGAAGCGCAAACTGCGCCACAGCTGAAACACGTTTTCCTGATGGCGATAGTTCAGGATCACCTCGCGCTTGGCGCTTTTCTGCGGGTTGATGCCGTCGATGCGCGCGCTCAGCGTCAGCTCGCCCAGGTTGTCGAGATCGACCCGGGCTTGCGAACGGTTGATTTCCATGTAGCGCAGCCAGTCGATCGCCGCGCCGGTCGCCAGGTTGTTGCTGCCGATGGCGTCGGCCATGTCTTTGTCCAGGCGCAGCGTCAACGTGCCGGCGTTGGCGATCCAGCCGTTTTGCACCAGCCACTTCGGATGGTTCAAGAACAGCGGCAACTCGCCGTCGACGCGGCCGGACATGGCGAACTGCTTCGGTTTCAGGGCGGTAAACAGCGCGCTGAGATCGACCTTGTCCAGCTTCAGCACCGCGGCGTCATGCTGCGGCAACCGCAGCGCCGACAGGCTGATATGCCCGTTGAGCATGTCCACGCCGACGTTGCTCAACGTCAGCGGCTGCCCTTCGCTATAAGGGTAGGTGCCCTGCAAATCGGCGGAAATGTTCTGCATCTCGAACAGGTTGGTGAAAGACTTGATGCGCAGCGATACCGGCTGTTTAGCTCCCAATTGCCAGTGATGCTGCTTGAACCGGTACGACAGGATGAAATCCAGGCCGCTCATCTCCCCGTCCTTCAGCCACATGCCGCCGTTTTTGACCACCCAGTGGCCACCGGCCTCGAACCCTTGTTCGCGGGCGGCGGAAAACGCCGACTGCGCGTAAAACTCGCCGTCGCGCAGCGTGAGATTGAGATCCGGCGCCAGCAGCGGTTGGAAGACCTTCAGCGACTGTTTCGGCCACCAGCCTTCGCCGCGCAGACGTTCGCCGTCCCAACGGCCGCGCAGCGCGATCGGACCGATCTGTTGCGCCTGCAGCTTGCCCTGCATCTGGAAACTGTCCGGCGAACGGCCGTTCACCTGCAGCGCCAGCACCGGCGCCGGCAGATAGCCGCCATCGCTGAAGCTGACTTTATCCGCCGCCAGCTGCAGCTCACCGTTGAACTGCGGGCTTTGTTCATCACGCCGCCAGCGCAGCGGCTGGTTGAGGCTCAAGCGCGGCGCGGCGACCGTCACCAGGCCGTACTTCAACTTATCGAAGCCGGTGGAGAGTTTATCGAGCACCAACTCGCTGTCGCGCCAGCTGCCGCTGCCGGCCACGTCCCAGGCGGCCTGCAGCGGCGGCAAGCGGCCATTGCCCCAGTAGCGCCATTGCCAGTGGCCCTTGTCCGGCCAGAAATCCTGCGCCTGGCCGTCCAGATGCAGCTTGAAGCGGCCCCAGTAACTGTCGCTGGCGCTCAAAATCGCCTGCAGGCGGCCGGTAATACCGGCGGCGGTCACCTTCACGCCCGCCAGCGGCAAACGCGCCTCTTCCAGCGTCATTTCCGGCGTCACCTTGCCCCACAGGCGCAGCAACGAACCCGGCTGCAGAACCAGTGTCGGATTGAGAATGCTGCCGCCGAGCACGCCCGGGATCGACGCGGTAGCGGAGAAGTCGGCCAGATTGGCCTGGCCGGTCAGTTGGAACCGCAGATCGCTGTCGGTCAGCCCCACCTTGCCCGGCCCGAGGGTGAGCACCGCATTGCCCTTGCCGTTGTGGCCGGCCGTGATCACGTTCAGCCGCGCGCTGATCTCCGTTTCATCCAGTCCCTTGCTCCAGTCGTGCAGCGCGATGCTGAGGCCTCCGTTCAACGGCTGTCCGCTGTAGGGCCAACGCCACTCGCCCTGCTTGATGCTGACCCGCTGCGGGGTCACTTCCCACGGCAGCACCGCCAGCGGCCGATCGTCGCCTTTCTCGCTCACCGTCAACACGCCCTGCTGCTGTTGCCAGCGCATATCCAGCAAAACCGGTTTTTCCAGATAGGCCGTCTGCATTTCACCCTGCAGCGCGCCCTGCGTGGGCAGGCTGGCCAGATCCAGCGGAATGGTTATCTTGCCGGCGAGGCGCAGCGGTTGCGCGCTGTTGGGCGGAATGACGGTCAGGCTGTGCAACGTCAGCTGTTGTTTTTCATCCAGCTGCGCCTCGGCGCTGAGATTCGGCCCCCGATAATGCAGACGTTGCCCGTCAGAGCCGGAGGAAAGCTGCAGCTTCCCGGCATAACGCTGCCAGGGAATGAGCGTGAGGTCATGAATGGTGAGATCCAGCGGCGGCAGCTGCCGCTGCAGTTGATCGAGCGCAAGCGGCGCGCTGTTGGCGTCGCCGCCCGGCAGTTTTGACAAACAGGCGCTATCGACGCTGACCTTATCGCTCGACAGCTGCCAGCGGCCTTGCCGATAAGCCAGCCGCGTCGGCCCGACGCTGGCCAGCAGACAATCTTGCGCGGTGAAACGCGCCCCCGCCAACGTCAGGCCGCCCTGGCGCCAATGCAATTTGCCCTGCAACTCCAGTCGGCTTCCCGCCGGCAACCAATGCGATAACACCCCCGGCAGCCAGCGCGGCAAGGTTTGCCACAACGCCAGCACCAGGATTGCGCAGCCCGCCACCGTCCCTATGAATACTTTCAATCGCCTGGTCATTAAATGATTGCTTCGTTCCTGTGTTAGGCATTGGTTAAGTCTATGCCTGAATTGACAATAATGATGGCACGAATTTGACATAGGGTGAAGCTGAGCGCGGTCGCAGAGGCGATTTGCACCCTTTTGGCGCAAGCGCGCGCGGAGTTGTAGATTTTCGTTACATATACATCACATAAATAGGACAGTTTTCAGACTTTTGTTATTGTTGTTACCGTTGATGATTAATAGTCTTGCAAGCATTCTAATAAAAGTTTAGCTGCTAGCTAACTGTGTACTAGAGAAGCCATTCCCCACACCCCCGTGGGGATTTTTTTGTCGCCCGCCTCACCGTCGCCTTCCCTTCACCGCCGCCAGCCCACAGCAGCCCTGCAGCGTGGCTAACCAATTGTCGAATTTACTAAAATCTGTTAAATTGATCACAAAATCACGGTGGAGAAACCACGATGAAATTGGCGATATACAGCACCAAACAGTATGACCGTAAATATCTCGAACTGGTGAATCAGCAGTTTGGCTATGAGCTGGAATTCTTCGACTTTTTACTCAGTAAAAAAACCGCCAAAACGGCCGCCGGTTGCAAGGCGGTGTGTATCTTCGTCAACGACGACGGTAGCCGTGAAGTGCTCGAAGAACTGGCGGCGCTGGGCGTCGAAATTCTCGCCCTGCGCTGCGCCGGTTTTAATAACGTCGATTTGGACGCCGCCAAAGCGCTGGGCATCAAGGTAGTGCGCGTGCCGGCCTACTCGCCGGAAGCCGTGGCGGAACACGCGGTAGGCATGATGATGTGCCTGAACCGCCGTATTCACCGCGCATATCAACGCACCCGCGACGCCAATTTCTCTCTCGAAGGGCTGATCGGCTTTAACATGCACAATCGCACCGCCGGCGTGATCGGCACCGGTAAAATCGGCGTGGCGACGATGCGCATTCTCAAAGGCTTCGGCATGAAGCTGCTGGCTTACGATCCGTTCCCGAGCGAACAGGCGCTGGAACTGGGCGCAGAGTATGTCGACCTGAAAACGCTGTACGCGCAATCCGACGTAATCACCCTGCACTGCCCGCTGACGCCGGAAAACCACCATCTGCTGAATGCCGACGCCTTCGCGATGATGAAAAACGGCGTAATGGTGATCAACACCAGCCGCGGCGCGCTGATCGACTCTACCGCCGCCATCGACGCGTTGAAGCAACAAAAAATCGGCGCGCTCGGGATGGACGTCTACGAGAACGAACGCGATCTGTTCTTTGAAGACAAGTCTAACGACGTGATTCAGGATGACGTGTTCCGCCGCCTGTCGGCCTGCCACAACGTGCTGTTCACCGGCCATCAGGCTTTCCTGACCGAAGAGGCGCTGACCAGCATTTCGCAAACCACGCTGCAGAACATCAGCCAGTTGGATCGCGGCGAAGCCTGCCCGAACCAGTTGAACGCGTAAATGGCATCTCGGGGCGCCCCTTGCGGCGCCCTGTTTATTTGAGAGCGCGACGATGAGAACAACGATGGCCGCCCTTGCGGCGCTGGTCTTGGGGGGATGCAGCATGAAACCACCCGCGACCGTTACGCCCGGCGATCTGATGCATCATAATTTCGTGTTGCAGAGTGTCGATGGCGAAGCGGCAAAATCTCCAACGGGCGGCGTCCTGCTCAATCTGGAGTTCGGCGAGAACCTGCATGTGTCCGGCGCGATGTGCAACCGCTTTTTCGGCCAGGGGCAATTACGCGACGGCGTACTGACGGTAAAACCGTTGGCCTCGACGCGCAGGCTGTGCCCTGATGAGCAGCGCAATCGCTGGGATCGGGTGATCGGCACCGTGCTGGAAAACGGCGCCGAAGTGACGCTGAGCGCGCAGCAGCTGACGCTCAACGGCAGCGGCCACACGCTGGTTTATGCCCTGCGCGACTGGGTATATTGATTCTGGACGCCAGGCCTGGCGCCGTGGGCTTACCCGGCGCAGCTGCCCAGGCCCAGCGTGCGTTCCTCACACTGTTTGCCGTTCGGCATCTGGCACATGCGCAACGCTTCACCGTTCAAGTTGTGCGCGATGGTGGTGACGCCGCCGACCGCCGCGCAACCGGCGCTGGTCTGCAACGTATTGATTCTGGCACTGTTGCCCTGCTGTAGTGGCTCTTCGTTGTTGCTGCTGCAGGCGGCTAAAAGCAGCACGGCGCTGGCAAGCAGCCATTTTGATGTCGTCATTATCCCACTCCTGAACCCGGAACTGCGCTGTGTAAAATCGCCATTGCCGATAACGCGCGTCACTTGGCGGACACGTTTCGCTATCTTTGATGCAAACTTGTTTAATCTAGCTCGATATATAAATAATGAAAATATATTCCGGCCATTATTTGTGGTTTTTTTGCACCGGCTGGACATTTATTTTGTTTGCAGAATATTTCCGCCCCCATTGCGGGAGGTTAAACGTGACAGCGGCCCCCACCGCCTGCCCCGGCCGCAGAGAGAAAGTGATAACGTCACCGTTGCCGGCGACGGGGTTTCTTCGCATGATATCGGTATTAATTAACCCCGCGTGCTTTCGGCGTGACGGCGCATTTTTTGCTACCGGAGAGGATGATATTTGCGTCTATGCTGACGGCGCTAACTAATTAGCATTCCACTATTTTCAGTGAATGATGGCTGAATTCTTCAACCGGCGCGACTTGCTGTCACGCCGGCTTTTTTTACATCAAAATAACATTCAGTGCACAGAGGCTTTAGACAGTAAATTAATTACCAGCACGCCGGCAATAATTAATCCCATGCCGACAATCGCCGGCCAATCCAATTTTTGCTGATAAACGAATACCGCCGCGACCGACACCAGCACGATCCCCATGCCCGACCAAATCGCATACACAATGCCCAGCGGCATGCTCTTGACCACCATCGACAGCCCCCAAAACGCCACGCCGTAGCCCAGCACCACCAGCAGCGACGGCCACAGACGGGTAAAGCCCTCGGAGGCTTTCAACATGGTGGTGGCGATCACTTCCGCGACTATCGCCATCGTCAAATACATAAATCCGCTCATGGTTTTCTTCTGTCAGTTTACCGATGCGTAATTATGACGCGCCGGAAATAAATTGTCTTTAAACGGCGAAAACAATTTATTGAAGTGAGCTCAACCGACGATGCAAATAGCGATGCTGGATACGCTTGCCGATTTATCGCCCGCCACACAAATGCGATAAAGCCGCGTTCAAACCCTCTGTTAGACTTTTTTCCATTACTGCGAAAGTGCGCTTTCGCGGCTTTGTGAGCAATGAAAAGGTAATGTCGATGATAACTACAGATGGTAATAATGCAGTCGCTTCCGTGGCCTATCGCACCAACGAAGTGATTGCCATCTACCCTATCACGCCAAGTTCCACCATGGCGGAGCAGGCGGACGCCTGGTCCGGCGATGGCCGGCAAAACATCTGGGGTGATATCCCGCGAGTGGTGGAAATGCAGTCGGAGGGCGGCGCGATCGCCACCGTGCACGGCGCCTTGCAGACCGGCGCGCTGTCCACCTCGTTCACCTCATCGCAGGGTCTGCTGCTGATGATCCCGACGCTGTACAAACTGGCCGGCGAGCTGACGCCGTTTGTGCTGCACGTCGCCGCGCGCACCGTGGCCACGCACGCGCTGTCAATCTTCGGCGATCACTCTGACGTGATGGCGGTGCGCCAGACCGGCTGCGCCATGCTGTGCGCCGGCAGCGTGCAGGAAGCGCAGGATTTCGCGCTGATCTCGCAGACCGCCAGCCTCAACGCGCGCCTGCCGTTCATCCACTTTTTCGACGGGTTCCGCACCTCGCACGAGATCAATAAAATCGTACCGCTCAGCGACGATACGTTGCGGCACATGCTGCCGCAGGCGGCGATCGACGCCCACCGCCGCCGGGCGCTGTCGCCGGATCATCCGGTGGTGCGCGGCACTTCCGCCAACCCTGACACCTATTTCCAGTCGCGCGAGGCCACCAACCCTTGGTATGACGCCGCCGACCAGCACGTGATCGACGCCATGGAGGCCTTCGCCGCCCTCACCGGCCGCCACTACCGGCCGTTCGACTATTATGGCCACCCGCAAGCCGAACGCGTGGTGGTGGTGATGGGCTCCGCCGCCGGCACCTGCGAAGAGGTGATCGACACCCTGCTGACCCGCGGCGAAAAAGTCGGCGTGCTGAAAGTGCGGCTGTTCCGGCCGTTCTCCGCCAAACACCTGCTCGGCGCGCTGCCGGACAGCGTGCGCAGCGTCGCGGTGCTCGATCGCACCAAAGAACCGGGCGCGCTGGCCGAGCCGCTGTATCTGGACGTGATGACCGCGCTGGCGGAAGCCTACAGCCGGGGCGAGCGCGCCACG
Organism: Serratia sp. CY52157; assembly: GCF_052168495.1. Classification (NCBI taxonomy): domain Bacteria; kingdom Pseudomonadati; phylum Pseudomonadota; class Gammaproteobacteria; order Enterobacterales; family Yersiniaceae; genus Serratia; species Serratia sp. CY52157. The sequence goes on from NZ_JBJNMO010000001.1 coordinate 965,712, forward strand.
CTGCCGAGAGTGATCGGCGGCCGTTACGGCCTGTCGTCGAAGGAGTTCGGCCCGGACTGCGCGCTGGCGGTGTTTCGCGAGCTGGCCCAGCCGCAGCCGCGCCCGCGCTTCACCATCGGCATCTTCGATGACGTCACCGGCCTTTCGCTGCCGCTGAGCGACGAAGTCCTGCCGCAGCGCGCCTCGCTGGAAGCGCTATTCTACGGTTTGGGCAGCGACGGCTCGGTCTCGGCCACCAAGAACAACATCAAAATCATCGGCAACGCCACGCCGCTGTATGCGCAGGGCTATTTCGTCTACGACTCCAAAAAGGCCGGCGGCCTGACGGTCTCGCACCTGCGCGTCAGCGAGCAGCCGATCAATTCGGCCTATCTGGTCAGCCAGGCGGATTTCGTCGGCTGCCACCAGCTGCAGTTTATCGATAAGTACCAGATGGTTGAGCGCCTCAAACCCGGCGGCACCTTCCTGCTCAATACCCCTTACGGCGCCGACGAAGTCTGGTCGCGCCTGCCGCAGGAGGTACAGGCGCTGTTGCATCAACGCCAGGCGCGTTTCTACATCATCAACGCCGCCAAGCTGGCGCGTGAATGCCGGCTCGGCGCGCGCATCAACACCGTCATGCAGATGGCGTTTTTCCATCTGACGCAGATCCTGCCGAGCGACGTGGCGCTGCAACAGCTGCAGGACGCCATCGCCCGCAGCTACAGCAGCAAAGGACAGGAGATCGTCGAGCGCAACTGGCAGGCGCTGGGCGCCACCCGCGGCGCGCTGATTGAAATCCCGCTGCAGCCGGTCGACGACAGCAGCCCGATGCGCCCGCCGGTGGTCTCGGACGCCGCGCCTGACTTCGTCAAAACCGTTACCGCCGCGATGCTGGCCGGACTGGGCGATGCGCTGCCGGTTTCCGCCTTCCCGCCGGACGGCACCTGGCCGGTGGGCACCACCCAATGGGAAAAGCGCAACATCGCCGAAGCGATCCCGGTCTGGCAGCCCGACCTGTGCACCCAGTGCAACCATTGCGTCGCCGCCTGTCCGCACTCCGCCATTCGCGCCAAGGTCGTGCAGCCGGCGGAGATGGAACACGCCCCCGCCTCCCTGCAGTCGCTGGATGTCAAAGCGCGCGATATGCGTGGGCAAAAATACGTGCTGCAAGTGGCGCCGGAGGATTGCACCGGCTGTAACCTGTGCGTCGAGGTCTGCCCGGCGAAAGATCGCCAGAACCCGGAGATCAAGGCCATCAATATGGCCTCACGCCTCGATAATCTGACGGCGGAAAAAGACAACTACGATTTCTTCCTGCAGCTGCCGGAAATCGATACGGCGCAGCTGGAACGCATCGACATTCGCACCTCGCAGCTGATCACGCCGCTGTTCGAGTACTCCGGCGCCTGCTCCGGCTGTGGCGAAACGCCGTACATCAAGCTGTTGACCCAGCTCTATGGCGACCGTTTGCTGATCGCCAACGCCACCGGCTGTTCGTCGATCTACGGCGGCAACCTGCCGACCACGCCGTACACCACCAACGCCGAAGGGCGCGGGCCGGCATGGGCCAACTCGCTGTTCGAAGACAACGCCGAATTCGGCCTGGGCTTCCGTTTGACGGTCGATCAACATCGCGCGCGGGTGCTGCGCCTGCTGAATTCGCTGGCGCCGCAGCTGCCGGAGCAGTTGGTCAATGCCTTGCAGATGGAAGACGTGGCGTCGGAGCCGCGCCGTAAGCAAATCGCCGAACTGCGCGCGCTGCTGGCGAGTATTGAAGGTGAAGATGCGCGCCAGCTGGCGACCGACGCCGACTATCTGGTGGATAAATCCATCTGGCTGATCGGCGGGGACGGCTGGGCCTACGACATCGGCTTCGGCGGTTTGGATCACGTCCTCAGCCTGACGGAGAACGTCAACGTGCTGGTGCTCGACACCCAATGCTACTCCAACACCGGCGGCCAGCAGTCGAAGGCCACGCCGCTCGGCGCGGTGACCAAATTCGGCGAGCACGGCAAGCGCAAGGCGCGCAAGGATCTGGGCGTCAGCATGATGATGTACGGCCATGTTTACGTTGCGCAGATCTCGCTGGGGGCGCAGCTCAACCAGACGGTGAAAGCGATTCAGGAGGCCGAGGCCTATCCGGGGCCGTCGCTGATCATCGCTTACAGCCCGTGCGAAGAGCACGGCTACGATCTGGCGCTCAGCCACGATCAGATGAAACAGCTGACCGCCACCGGCTTCTGGCCGCTGTACCGCTTCGATCCGCGCCGCAGCGCCGAGGGCAAGACCGCATTGGCGCTGGATTCGCGGCCGCCGAACAGCAACCTGTCGGAAACGCTGCTGAAAGAACAGCGTTTCCGCCGCCTGAACGCGCAGCAGCCGGAGGTAGCCAGCGCGCTGTATCAGGCCGCCGAGAAAGAGCTGAAGGAGAAATACGATTTCCTCAGCCTGCTGGCCGGCAAGGCGGAAAAGTCCGCCGCTGAGTAACCTCCCTCAGGGCGCGAGCGATTCGCGCCCTGATCTTTTACCGCTGACGTAAGGCTTAGCAATAAAACCTGCTGGCATTCCTGCGCGCAATCCGTACCATACAGGCCTCGCGTCGGGCGCGTGGAAGCTGGATGATGAATAATGATCAAAATCGGCCGGTTGAATGGTAAACTCGCGGTCTACAACGCCATGCCCCTAGTGCCCCCCATTGAGAATGAGCACGATTTAAATGTCAGAAAAGCAATCCGTTAGCCAAAAAGAGCAGTACAACCTGAACAAATTGCAAAAGCGCCTGCGCCGCAACGTGGGCGAAGCGATCGCCGATTTCAATATGATTGAAGAAGGCGACCGCATCATGGTCTGTCTGTCCGGCGGCAAAGACAGCTACACCATGCTGGAGATCCTGCGCAATCTGCAGCAGAGCGCGCCGATCAATTTCTCGCTGGTGGCGGTGAATCTCGACCAGAAACAGCCCGGCTTCCCTGAGCATATTCTGCCTGCTTACCTGGAAGGCTTGGGGGTGGAGTACAAGATCGTCGAAGAAAACACCTACAGCATCGTTAAAGACAAGATCCCGGAAGGCAAAACCACCTGTTCACTGTGCTCGCGCCTGCGCCGCGGCATTCTGTATCGCACCGCCACCGAACTGGGCGCCACCAAGATCGCGCTGGGCCACCACCGCGACGATATTCTGCAGACGCTGTTCCTCAACATGTTCTACGGCGGCAAGATGAAAGGCATGCCACCCAAACTGATGAGCGACGACGGTAAGCACGTGGTCATTCGCCCGCTGGCCTATTGCCGCGAGAAAGACATCGAGCGTTTCTCGATCGCCAAAGCGTTCCCGATCATTCCATGCAATCTGTGCGGCTCTCAGCCTAATTTGCAGCGCCAGGTGATCGGCGACATGCTGCGCGACTGGGACAAACGTTACCCAGGCCGGCTGGAAACCATGTTCAGCGCCATGCAAAACGTGGTGCCTTCGCACCTGAGCGATATCAATCTATTCGATTTCAAAGGCATTCACCACGGCAGCGCGGTGGTGGACGGCGGCGATTTGGCCTTCGATCGCGAAGACATTCCGATGCAGCCGGTCGGCTGGCAGCCGGAAGATTCGGACGACGCGGCGCCTGCGCCGGCGCGTTTGGACGTGCTGGAAATCAAATAAGTCCCCTCGCCGCTCGCCACCCTGCGAGCGGCGACCTTTTCCCTCACTCGACGATCTCGATCCTGTTCACAGTTTGCGCATAATTTGCTGGGCGATGCCGTTTTTACCCTATACTGTGCATTTATACAGTCATATGGAGATCGCGCAATGAATATCACCCCCTGCCTGTCCCACGTCTCGCTGGGCTCGAACGATTTCGTCGCCGCCGCGGCCTTTTACGATCGCACGCTGGCCGCCTTGGGTTGCCGACGGGTGCTGGAGCATCCCGGCGCGATCGGTTATGGCCGCGACTACCCGGAGTTCTGGCTGCAGGTGCCGATCGACGGCCAGCCCGCTTCACCCGGCAACGGCACGCACGTCGGTTTTTTCGCGACCAGCAAGCAACAGGTGGATGAATTCCATCGCCAGGCGCTGCTGGCCGGCGCCGTCGATGAAGGCGCGCACGGTTCGCGGCCGCATTACGGTGAGGCTTACTACGGCTGCTTTGTCCGTGATTTGGATGGGCATAAGATTGAAGCCAGCTTCTGGGATGAAAGCGCGGCCTGAGGAAGAGAGAAATCGAATAAAAAAATGCCGGTGATTAAACCGGCATTGTACGAATCAAATGTGCTATGCAGTAATTCAAAAATAAGAAAGTAAGACAATTATGGAGCGCAACGCCCATCGCTTGACGTTGCATTCACCTGCGAGAGAGATCATGCCCCATTTCCCCCGGCTAAATGTTGATTTTGCTCAATGTTAACCGGGTTTTCGCCATTTTCGCCTACAGCCAGCGGCTGCGCTTCAGCCACCAGGCGACGCCAAGCACCAACCCGACCAGCATCAGGCAAAATGCCGCGAAACCGAAGGGGTTGCCGCCGCCCGGTATGCCGCCAAGGTTGACGCCAAACAGCCCGGTCAGGAAGGTGGTCGGCAGAAATACCATCGCCAACAGCGACATGGTGTAAGTGCGGCGGTTCATCGCGTCGGCCATCACAGTGGTAATTTCGTCGGACAAGATAGCGGTGCGCGCGATGCTGCCGTCCAGATCGTCCAACCCGCGCCCCAGGCGATCCGCGATGTCCTGCATGCGGCGGCGATCGTCGTCGCTCATCCACGGCAGGCGGTCGCTGGCTAGCCGTGCGAAAACGTCACGCTGCGGCGCCATGTAACGGCGCAGCACGATAAGCTGTTTACGGATCAACGCCAGCTGGCCACGCTCCGGCACCTGCTGTTCCAGCAAGGCGTCCTCCAGATCGATAATCTTGTCGTGCAGATCCTCAATGAATTCGCTGGTGTGATCGGTCAACGCATCGGAAATCTCCACCAGCCAGTTGCCGCTGTTGGTCGGCCCGGCGCCGCTTTGCAAATCGTTCACCACCTGATCGATGGAATACACCTTGCGGTGCCGCGTGGAGATAATCAGTTTATCGGTGATGTACACGCGAATGGTGACCAACTGGTCCGGCCGTGAGTTGGCGTTAAAGTTGATGCTGCGCAGCGTGATCATGGTGCCTTCGCCCTGGCGGCTGACGCGCGGCCGTGAGCTTTCGCCGGAGAGCGCTTCGCGCACCGAGTCCGGCAGCAGCGGCGTGGTGCTCAGCCATTCGGCGCTGGCCGGGTGCGCGTAATCAAGATGCAGCCAGCAAGGCGCGTCGCAGGTGATCTTGTCATCCCGCTCGATCGGCGTGACGCCGCCCTTGCCATCCAGCTGGTAGGCGTAGACCGCGTCGGCGACCTGCAGCTCGCTCCCCTCAATCACATCCATTCATTTATCCCCTCAGTCTTGCTTATGTTGCTGAGTCTAGCGTTAACGCCTTGGAGATCAAAGACCAAGCTGTAACGCCAGTTTTCATGTTGTCCCATAAGCGTGGTCTATACTTCTGCTGCCAGGAACGCAAGACAGCCCGAGAGGAAACTCGCATGTTACAAATCAGCACCGCAGATATCTTGAAAATCGTCCTACCGACCGTCATTACGCTGTTTATCGCCGTGGTCAAAACGCCTTTTCGCATTCGGCGGGAAAACCACGATAAGCTGTTAAACCTGCTCGAATCCGTCGAGAAGCCCCAAAGCGCCCCCATACGTCTGTTGCGGTTTCGCGACTATATCGGCAACCGCAGCGCCGGCCTTGTTGCGCTGCAGCTGCTGCTGGCATTGCCGGATAGCGTAGCGGCGCTGGAACGCTATCGTTTCACCGGTGGCCGTCAGCAAATCTTGCGCGCCACGCCCGCAGGCTTCGTTTTGCGGCCAAGCGCCAATAACGCGTTCAAGCGTTTCTTGCTTTCCTGTCGCTATTTTTTGCTGTATTTGGTGTTCGTTACGTTGCTGGTGCTGTTCCCTGCGTTGACTCAATGGGGGCTGCAGCAGTTAGGGGTATTGATTACGCCCTATTCACTCCGCTATCTGCCTAATGCGCGCATCACCGACGGCTGGCAGCTGCTGTTCCCCGGTTTATTATTTATTATCATTATGTTCAGCCTGGCATACCTGACCTTCAGGCAGTTGGCACGCGCGGGCAACCTCAGTTCGGAACGCGCCTTTTATCGCTACTATCAACGAGCGCGTGAGGAACAACGATGCCGGGAAGTCCTGAGACAACTGCGCGCTGCGCTGCGCCGAACCTGACGAGAATGCGCCGCCTGCGCTGCATCGCAATGGCCGCCCTGCTGCTGTTCGGCCAATCGGCTCGTGCAGAGCCGGTGTTAGAACGCCTCGCCACACCCTATCACGCGCCGACGGCGGCGGGTTCACTGCCTTATTTTGTCGCTCACGCTCACTCCCCCCAGCCGCGCACCGCGCTGGTGGTGATGCACGGCTACCCGCGCGATGTCGCCAAGACATTGCAAGCGGCGATCGACGCCGCGCAGGGAGCGGGAGACAACAGCTTGCTGGTCGCCCCGCTGTTCCAGGTGCCGGAGACGCTTGCCGCCCGCTGCCGTTCCGCCGGGCTGCCGGCGCCGCAAGAGGGGGACGCCCTGTGGCGCTGCGGCTCCTGGATCGAAGGCGGTTTGGATAATGGCGGGAAAACCGGCTCGTTCAACGCCATGGATAACCTGCTGGCCGATCTGAAACGGCGCTGGCCGTCGTTGCAGTCGATCACCGTCGCCGGTTTCTCCGCCGGCGCCCAATTCGTGCAGCATTATGTCGGCTTCGCCGACCCGCCGGACGGAGTGCGTCTGCGCTATGTCGTCGCCGATCCGGGCAGCTGGCTCTATTTTGACAACCTGCGTCCCCAGCCCCTTCACCCGGAGCGCTGCGGCAGTGAAAAAACCTGTCGCTTCCGCTGGCAAACGCTGGACGCCGGCCAGTGCCCGCAGGCTAACCAGTGGAAATATGGTCCGGAAGCGCTTCCCGCTCACCTGCAGCGCACCGCCGACGCAGCACGCCGGCGCTATGCGGCGGCGGATATCACCTACCTGGCCGCAGACGGTGATACCGGCACCGCGCCGGGGGCCTACTATCGGATACTCGACAAATCCTGCGCCGCCCAGCTGCAGGGCCCCTACCGGTTGCAGCGCGCCCTGGCCTATGCCGACTATGACCGGCGCTATCTGGCGCCGGAGAAGCCGCATCGGTTAACCCTCGTTCCCGGCTGCGGACACAACGTCGCCTGCGTCTTTCCCGCGCCGGCGGCCAGGCAAGCGCTGTTCTCCATTAATGCAGACTAATAATAACGGCATTGAAATAAACCATTGCCGATAAATCAGACAATATCGCCGATAAAGCGCTGGTAATGCCGTTATTATTATGACTTAACATATTGCTATCAATTTTAATTCAAAATGATAATAATAAATCAACAAAAAGCTGTTTCAGCGCAAATTTTAGGGGCATATACTTTTCTCACTACGAGGAGGTAGTTATGTTACGCGACCATTTAAAAATAAACGCCAGCGATACGCTGGAAAAAATCAGCAATATCCATTTGCAAAACCAGGGCCAGGAAGAGATCAGTGAGTTTGTGGTGAAAAACGCCGCCGGCCTGCAGATTGGCAAGGTCTCCGTCCACGATCGTTTCAGTACCCGTCGTTCTTATCCCACCAGCTACCGCATTACTCAGACCGATATGAGTGGCCGCGTAGTGGTGGACGCCATGCGGGACTGTCTGTAAGCGTAACCGCTCTCTGAAATAGACAATATTAATGTGATGATGGCAACCCTGTTTATTATTAAACGGGGTTTATCGCGTGGAAAAATTAATTAGCCTCGTGGTTTCGCCGTCGAGAAAATAACGCCCCCGCATTGCGCGGGGGCGATAAATAAGCCCACTCAGTGTTTGATGATATACATCGTTTGGCTATAGGCCACGTCTTCCGGATTGGTGATCGGGTAGCCTTTTACCCACGGTTTGATCAGGCGGCCGTTGGTGTATTGGTATATCGGCGCGATTGGCGCCTGATCGGCAATGATCTGTTCCATCTTGTTGTAATCGGCAGTCACCGCCGCCGGGTTGGTTTCCCGCCCCGCCTGCGCCAGCAGCTTGTCGTAGTCCGCGTTCTTGAACTTGGCGATATTGCCGCTGTGGGTGGAGGTCAGCAGCGACAGGAAGGTCGACGCCTCGTTATAGTCACCCACCCAGGAGGCGCGGATCACATCAAAATTGCCGGTATTGCGGCTGTCGATGTAGGTTTTCCACTCTTGGTTTTGCAACTTGACGTCAATCCCCAGCTTTTTCTTCCACATCGAGGCCACGGCGATGGCGATTTTCTGGTGGCTCTCGGAAGTGTTATACAGCAGCGTCAGCTTCAGCGGGTTGTTCGGGCCGTAACCGGCCGCCTGCAGCAATGCCTTGGCCTGCGCATCCAGCTCCGCCTGCGGCTGCTGTTGCAGCAAACTCGCCTCGGGTTTGAACCCGGCGGTGACGTCCGGCGTGAAGTGATAAGCCGGTTTTTCACCGGTGCCCAACACTTTCTCCGCGATAATCTTGCGATCGATGGCGTAGGACAAGGCCTGACGCACCCGCACGTCGTTGGTCGGCGCACGCTGGGTGTTGAACGCGTAATAATAGGTGCCGAGCTGATCCGGGGTGTACACCTGCCCCGGGATGTCTTTCAGCAGCTTCTGATACATGTTTTTCGGGAAGGATTCGGTGATGTCGATGTCACCCGCCAGGTAACGCTTGGTGGCGTTGGATTCCTGGTTGATCGGCACGAAGGTCACTTTGGTCAGCACGGTGCGCGCATGATCCCAGTAATGGTCATTAGGCGTCAGCACCAGCTTCTCGTTCACCACCCGCTCCTGCAGTTTGAACGCGCCGTTGCCCACCAGATTGCCGACCTTGGTCCAGTCGTTGCCGTATTTTTCCACCACCGCCTTATTCACCGGGAACAGGCTGAAGTTGGCCGTCAGGCTGACGAAGTACGGCACCGGCTTGTCCAACTGCACCTTGAGCGTGTAGTCATCCGGCGCCGATACGCCCAAGCGATCGGCCGGCAGTTTGCCGCTGATGATCTGCTCGGCGTTCTGGATCCCCGCCAGCTGCGCGAACCAGGCGAACGGCGACAGATTTTTCGGTTCTACCAGCCGCTGCCAGCTGTAGACGAAGTCTTTTGCCGTGACAGGGTCACCGTTTGACCAACGCGCGTCTTTACGCAGATAGAAAATATAAGTCTGATTGTCGCTGGTCTGCCAGCGGGTGGCGACGCCGGGGATCACTTTCCCGTTGGCGTCCTGATTGACCAGCCCTTCGAACAGATCGCGCGCCAGCTGAGCCTCCGGCAAGCCAACCGCTTTGATCGGATCGAGCGAGGCCGGTTCGTCTTTAATGTGGCGCACGATTTCCTGTTTGTCCGCCAGCGCGGTGCCCGGGGGAACCTGCGCCGCCATAGCGCTGCTCATACAGGCGCCGATCGCCGCCGCGCAGAGCGCCAAACGAAAACCCCGTTGCATTTTTTTTCCCGTCATTATGATTTGTCCCCCGTTAACCATCTGAATTTTTTATCATATAGCACAAGATCCATCCGGCCTAGAGCCCGCGGGCGAGAAGTTGCAAAAAGTGCGATTCAGGCGATAAAAAACCCGTGCGGCGCAGGGCGGCACGGGTGGGATTACGGCAGCGACCGTCAGTCGTACAGGTGGATGCTGTTGATGCGGTAGCTGAACTCTTCACCCTCTTCTTCATCGAACACGGTGAAAAAGCCTTTCTCAGCCAGCGGACGGGCCGAGATATCGGTTTTTTGCAGCTGACGCGCATCCGCGTCGTCGTAGCCGTAGTCGAGATAGAAGGCATCTTTCTGGTAATCGATATGCAGGGTGAACGGATAGTTCGATTCGTCCCCGCGCCCGTCGTCATTTTTCACCACGCCGAACCATTCCCCCTGACGGATCTGGTTTTCAGCGTCTACGCCGCACAGCAGCGTGATGGTGTCATTTTCATTTTCGCTATAGCTGGCGATGATTCTGGCTACTGGCATGTTAAATCCTCTTGCGGGTGATTGGCTTAGCTCTGCCGTTAGTATAACAACAGCCTCAGGCCAGGTGCGGTTTAATTGGCGTTTTCGCCGCTACCGCATCACAGATCGCGCAAACGCCGCACAATTGCGATGGGAAAGATGTCTCAAAGCGTAATACACTGAATAAAATGACAATGACTCTCGGCCTTTAACTCAGGGACAACACCATGACCGAACATCGACCGCGCAGTGAACGTGGCCAGTTGGCCGTCGCAGGAGAGAACTACGGCAGCTCGCTGCTGGGCGCGCCGCTGCTCTATTTCCCGGCGGCGGTCAGCGGCCCGGAAACCGGGCTGATCATCGCCGGCACCCACGGCGATGAGAGCGCCGCCATCGTAACCCTGTCCTGCGCGCTGCGCAGCATCGCCCCCGAACAGTTGCGCCACCACGTGGTGCTGGCGGTCAACCCCGACGGCTGTCAGCTGGGGCTGCGCGCCAATGCCAACGGCGTCGATCTGAACCGCAACTTCCCGGCCGCCAACTGGCGCTCCGGGGACACCGTCTATCGCTGGAACAGCGCGGCGCCGGTGCGCGACGTCAGGCTCTCCACCGGCGGGCGTCCCGGCTCCGAACCGGAAACCCAGGCGCTGTGTCATCTGATCCATCGCCTGAAGCCGCATTGGGTGGTGTCGTTCCATGAGCCGCTGGCCTGCATCGAAGATCCCGCCAGCTCGCGGCTCGGCGTTTGGCTGTCGCACAAGTTCGAGCTGCCGCTGGTGACCAGCGTCGGCTATGAAACGCCCGGTTCGTTCGGCAGTTGGTGCGCGGATCTGTCGCTGCCGTGCATCACCGCCGAATTCCCGCCGATCTCCGCCGATGCCGCCAGCGAGCGCTACATCGACGCCATGACCGAACTGCTGACCTACCCGAATTAATCCCTACGGGGCGAGATCGACGATCGCCCCGCATTCGAACGCCAGACCCGGTTCGACGTCCCGCGCCAGCCAGGTCGGGCCGTCCAGATCGACGAAGCGCGCCGCCGGCGCCAGCGGCAAGGCGGCGGATATCGCCCGCGACGTGCACAACATGCAGCCGAGCATGATGGCGAATCCCTGTTCGCGCGCGGCCTGCGCCAGCGCCAGCGCCTCGGTCAAGCCGCCGGTTTTGTCCAGTTTGATGTTGACCATCTGATAGCGTTGCGCCAGCCGCGGCAGATCGGCGCGGGTGTGGCAGCTCTCATCGGCGCAGATCGGCAGCGGATGAATAAAGTGTTCCAATGCGGCGTCGTCACCGGCCGGCAGCGGCTGCTCCAGCATCGCTACGCCGAGATCGGCCAACAGCTGGCAGCGCGCCGCCAGCCCTTCCGCCTGCCAGGATTCATTGGCGTCGACAATCAGCGTCGCCTGCGGCACCGCGGCGCGGATCGCCACCAGCCGCTCGCTGATATAGTGATCGTCGAGTTTGATCTTCAGCAGCGTGGCGCCCTGCCGCTCCAGCTCACGCGCGGCGAAGGCCATCGCTTCCGGCGTACCGATGCTGACGGTCTGCGCCATGCGGATCTGCGCCGGCGCCGTCACGCCGCTGCGCTGCCACAGGCTCTGCCCGTGCAGACGACACTCCAGATCCCACAGCGCCGAGTCCAGCGCGTTGCGGGCCGCGCCCGCCGGCATCCGCGTCAGTAGCTGCTCGCGTGTGATGCCCTGCGCGATCGCCGGCGCCATCTCAGCCAGCTGCGTCATCACCGATTCCTCGCTCTCGCCATAGCGCGGATACGGCGTGCATTCGCCGACGCCGCGCACGCCCTGCTGTTCGATTTCGACCACCACCACCCGGGCTTCGGTGCGGCTGCCGCGCGCGATCACGAAGGCGGTGTGCAGCGGCCAGGCTTCCGGGTAAAAACGCATGTCTCTCATAACGGCTCCTGAACGAAAACTGCGCATCCAGGCAGGCTGATGCGCCGGTGATGTTTTATAGAACAGCCTAATATATACAACTATTTAGCAAACTTTGATATCCAATCCGCCCCGCTTGTCATAAACTGGCGTCAGGGTGTGAACCTGATGTTAACAGCCGTCGCCGGCGCGCCGTTTCATCAGGTTCATACCCTTTGTATAAACACCTGTAAAAGGAATCTAGCAATGACTCAGACAGTACATTTTCAAGGCAATCCGGTCAGCGTAGCGGGCAAACTGCCACAGCAGGGCGAACAGGCCAAGGCCTTCTCGCTGGTTGCCAAAGACCTGTCAGACGTAGCGCTGAGCAGCTTCGCGGGTAAACGCAAAGTCCTGAACATCTTCCCAAGCATCGATACCGGCGTCTGCGCGACGTCGGTGCGTAAATTCAACCAGCTGGCCAGCGGCCTGGATAACACCGTGGTGCTGTGCATCTCCGCCGATCTGCCGTTCGCCCAGTCTCGTTTCTGCGGCGCGGAAGGCCTGAGCAACGTGGTCACGCTGTCCACCCTGCGCGGCGCCGAGTTCAAACAGGCGTACGGCGTTGAAATCGCCGAAGGTCCATTGGCGGGCCTGACCGCGCGTGCGGTCGTAGTGCTGGATGGCCAGGACAACGTGCTGTACAGCGAGCTGGTGAACGAAATCACCACCGAGCCGGATTACGACGCGGCGCTGGCAGCGCTGAAATAACAAAGCCGGCGAACGCCGGCTTTGGATACACGGGAAGGCGCCGCAAGGCGCCTTTTTTATTCTTCGCCCTCAGCGCCGCCTTTGCGGCTGCTCAGGCCATACTCGCGCAGCTTGTTGGCGATGGCGGTATGGGAAACGCCCAACCGCTTCGCCAGCTTGCGGGTGCTGGGATAGGTGCGATACAGACGCGTCAGCACCGAGCGCTCGAAACGCTTGCTGATGTCGTCCAGCGAACCGTCCAGCACCTCGTCGCCCAGCGACATCTCCACCTCGAACTCCGGCAACACGATATCCTGCGGCCGCAGTTCGTAGCCTTCGGTTTGCGTCAGCGCGCGGTAGATGGCGTTTTTCAGCTGGCGCACGTTGCCCGGCCAGCCGTATTTGCTGAGGAAACTGCCCAGATCGTTCGCCAGCTTGGGCCGCGCCACGCCCTGCTCATCGGCGAAGCGCGCCACGAACAGCTCGGTCAGCGGCATGATGTCCTGCGGACGTTCGCGCAGCGGCGGAATGGTGATGGTCAGCACGTTGAGGCGATAATAGAGGTCTTCGCGGAATTCGCCGCGCTGCACCAGCTCGGTCAGGTTCTTCTGGGTGGCGCAGATCACGCGCACGTCGACGTGCACCTCATGCTCTTCGCCGACCCGGCGGAACGTGCCGTCATTGAGAAAACGCAACAGTTTGGTCTGCATGCGCGGCGACATTTCGCCAATCTCATCCAGCAGCACCGAACCGCCGTTGGCCTGCTCGAAGAAGCCCTTTTTACCTTCCAGCGCGTTGGGATAAGCGCCCGGCGCATGGCCGAACAGCTCGCTCTCCACCACGTCATCCGGCAGCGCGGCGCAGTTCAGCGCCAGGAACGGCTGTTTGCCGCGCGGGCTGCGCAGGTGGCAGGCGCGAGCCAGAATATCCTTGCCGGTGCCGGTATCGCCCACGATCAGCAGCGGCGCATCGAGCATCGCCAGTTTGCGCGCCTGCTCCAGCACGTGACGCATCTTGGCGCTCACCGCGACGATGTGATCGAATTCGGTATCGTCGTTCACCGACAGATTTTGCAGTTGGCGGCCCATGCGCGCGGTGGACTTCAACATCACCACTGCGCCGACCGCAGCCGGCTGTTGCTGTTCGTCTTCCAGATAGATAGGCGTAATGTCCATCAGGAAGTCCTGGCTGCGGATCACCACCCGTTCTGAGTGCGGCGCCGTATGCTCACTCTCCAGCCAGCGGCTGAAGTTATAGCCGCCGATCAGCGCCCCGGCGGTCTGGTTGCGGATCTTGTCTTCGTTCAGGCTGAACAACGCCAGCGCCGCCGGATTGGCCAGCTCGACCTTGCCCTTCATGTCGATAGAGAACACCGGCTCCGGCATCGACTCCAGCAGCGCACGCAGCGCGCGATGCTCGCGTTCGGAAGGCATAAAGCTGACTGTGCGCACGTCGGTCACGCCGGCGATGCGGCGGATCTCCGCCATCAGCGCGCGGAAAGTATCGAAGTCCAGCTGGGAGAAATTGAGGTAAATGCGGCCGATGGGATCGATCTCGATGCCACGTAAGTCAATGCTGCGCGATACCAAAAGATCGAGTAATTCTCGAGTGAGACCGAGGCGGTCTTCGCAAAATACTTCCAAACGCATCAGTGTTGGCCTTATCTCTGCAGGTGCGGGGATCGTTAGCGATGATGATACTCCCTCGCACCGGGCGGTAGAAGCGATCTGTCAGCAAAAGTTGACAGAACTCTGATTTATTGCCGTGGTTGCTGATTTTAAACGCAAGCGAATAACAGCATCGGCGTCATTTTAGCCCACAAACAGAGAGTTATCACAAACAGATTTAATTTTGCAGATATTTATCACGCAATCACAGGGGGATCGACTATCGTCAAGTCTCGATTACGTCCGGCGTTGGCGCCGGTGAAATAACGGCGCTGCCAGGAGCGCCGTCGCGGGGTTATTTGGCCTTGCCGTCGCTCTTTTTCAGCGTGTCTTTCAATTGGCCGATCAGCTGGCTGCGGAAATCGCCAAGCTTCGGTTTTTCCCCTTCCAGCCACGGCAGCGGGCGACACAGTTCCATCGCCTTGATGCCCAGCCGCGCGGTCAACAACCCGGCGCCGATGCCCTGCGCCGCGCGCGCCGACAGCCGCGCCGCCAGATCCTGCGACATCCAGTCCATGCCCACTTCGCGCACCAGTTCGGAGGCGCCGGCGAAGGCGATGTTGAGCAGCACCAGCCGGAACAAACGAATGCGGCTGAAGTAGCCCAGTTCGATGCCGTACAGCGCGGCGATGCGGTTAATCAAACGGATGTTGCGCCAGGCGATAAACGCCATATCCACCAGCGCCAACGGGCTGACGGCAATCATCAGCGTCGATTCGGCGGCGGAGCGGCTGATTTCGCGCCGCGCCTGATTGTCGAGCACCGGCTGCACCAGTTTGGCGTACAGCTCCACCACTTCACGGTCATTTTGGGTTTCATGCAGCGAGGCCTGCCAACGCTGCAACGCCGGATGCCCCTGATCCAGCCCGGCCTGGCGCGCCAGTTTCTCGCAGAATTCGCGCCCTTGCCCCAGTCCGTGGCTGTGCAACAGCTCGCGCGCCACGTCGCGCTCTTCCGCACGCTGGCGCAGCCGATACAAACGCCGCCATTCGGTGACCACCGAACCGACGCCGGCGAACACGATCAGGCCGCCGGCCACGCCGCCGCCCATGGCGATCCAGTCCTGCTGCACCCAGGCGGTATGCACCCACTGCACGCCCTGCGCCACCACGCTGACGCCGAACAGCGCCAGCCCGGCGGTGACCATTTTGCGCCACAGGCTGCGTTTCGGCTTCAGCGCAGCGTTAATGATGCCCTCGGCGCGCCCTTCTTCCTCCTCCTGCTGCAGCTCCGGCGCCGCCGGAAAGAAGCTCTCCGCCTGCTCGGCGTCGAAAGCGACGCCGGCGCGCAACGCCGGTTCCTGCGGCGGCTGCAACGGCTCGTCAAAATCGATACGCGGTTTGATCGGCTCGCTCATCGCAATTTGTCTCCCAGTAAAAATTCCATCACCGCATCCAGACGGATATGCGGCAACGGGCTGTCCACGCTCATGGCGCGCGGGCGAAACTCATCGAAGTGAAATCCCTGGCTCTGCCAGAACGCCGGCCCCGGCAAACGGGCCGGCACTTCGCCGGGGAACACCGTCAGCGGCGCGCCGTCGCTGAGGCGATTGCCCTTCAGCGCCGGAATACGCTGCCCCTGATGATCGACAATGCCGCTCTCGGTCGCCTGCACCGAGGCCAGGCCGACGCAATCCATGCTGATGCCTTCGAACGCCGCGTTCTGCCACGCCTCTTGCACCAGCTGCTGCAGCAACGACACCAGATTGGCGTGCTGATCGGCGGTGATGTGGTCCGCCTTGGTGGCGGCGAACATCAGTTTGTCGATGGTCGGCGAGAACAAGCGGCGAAACAGCGTGCGTTTGCCGTAATGGAAACTCTGCATCAGTTGGGTCAGCGCCAGGCGCATGTCGTTGAACGCCTGCGGGCCGCTGTTGAGCGGCTGCAGGCAGTCAACCAGCACGATTTGCCGATCGAAACGGACGAAATACTCTTTATAGAAGTTTTTGACGATCGACTGGCAGTAATAATTGAACCGAGCGCGCAGCATGCCGATATTGGTGTGTTTGTCGGCCTGCGCCAGTTTCGATTCGCCTACCGCGGCAACATCGGGCCACGGGAAAAACTGCAGCGCCGGTGCGCCGGCCATGTCGCCCGGCAGCACAAAACGGCCCGGCTGAATGAAGTGCAGACCTTCGCTTTTGCAGCGCAACAGATAATCGGTGTAGGCCTGGGCGATCGCCGCCAGGCGATTTTCGTCGGCCGGGGCCAGCGGATCGCAGGTTTTACACAGGTCAAGCCAGGGCTTGGCCCATTCGGCGCGTTCCCCCTGCAGCAGCCCGGTCATCTGCCGCGACCAGGCCAGGTAATCCTGCTCGAGCATCGGCAGATCCAGCAACCATTCGCCCGGATAATCGACGATCTCCAGGTACAGCGTGGAGGTGTCTTTGAAATGGCGCAGCAACGAGTCGTTGGAGCGGTAACGCAGCGCCAGTCGGATTTCGCTGACGCCGCGCGTCGGCGTCGGCCAGGCCGGCGGCGCGCCGTACAGCTGCGCCAACCCTTCGTCGTAAGTGAAACGTTGGATGCCGAGATCGCGCTGCGGGATGCGCTTGACGCCCAGCAGGCGTTCTTCGCGCACCGGTGAAAACAGCGGCATGCGCGCGCCGCTGTGCACATGCAGCAGTTGATTGACGAAGGCGGTGATAAAGGCGGTTTTGCCGCTGCGGCTCAGGCCGGTCACCGCCAGGCGCAGATGGCGATCCATTCCGCGGTTGACCAGCGAGGTTAACTCATTTTGCAGTCGTTTCATTGCTCTCCTTGACGTAACGCCCGAATGCCTTGTTCAGGCCTTTACGGAACAGCGGTTCCAGCACCAGCGCCAGCACGAAGCGCACCGGTTTGCGGCCGACGGTCTTCAACAGCCAGCCGGCGGCGCCCGCCGGGCCATAGTTCAATAACGCTATGATGATGACTTTAGCCAATGTCTTCAACATTGCCGCCGCTCCTGATTTAAATCCACCCGTTCTGGTGGCGTTCGCGACATCAATTTTATTCATGACAATGCCCTCCGGCACAAGACGATTAAGATAACCTTCAACGGGATGACGGCGGCGAGATACCCGGCCTGCACAGGCCGGATATCGCAAGAAGAGTTACAGCTTGCGGAAGCGGCTCTGAACGCCGAAGGTGTCGGACGTCACGTAACGCTCGACCTGACGCAGCTGCTGTTCGCCGCTGCCCAGCTCATATTCCAGCTGATCGAGCAACTGGCGCGGCGTCTTCTGATGCTCGCCCTCGAAACGGCTGGCCGGCGCTTCGTCCAACACGAACACCAGCGCGATATAGGCCACCAGCGTGAAGAAAAACAGCCCAAAGAACAGCGACAGCACCACCATCACGCGGATCAGGCGCACCGGCACGTCGAAATAGTGGGCCAGACCGGCGCAGACGCCTTTTACCATGCCTTCTTCGGGTACGCGATAAAGCTTTTTACTGCCCAGCGTCATGCTCATCAGGACTGTCTCCAGTTCGGGTGTTCCGCATCGAGGATCTCTTCCAGCGCCTGAATGCGTTCACGCATGCGTTTGGCGTCTTCCGCCAGCTGCGCCAGGCGCTGCATTTCTTGCTGACTCAGCTGGATGCCGGTCTGTTGCCGATTGCTGTAATGCAGCCAAAGCCAAATCGGCGCGACAAACAGCACGAAAATTGTCAGCGGAATGGCAAGTAATAAAGCACTCATTGTTATTCCTTCTTATCGGATCCTGGATAGGCGGCCACCTCCGGCGTGTGGCCGCGGTTCGCCTTACTCGGAGCGGTTCATCTTGGCTTTCAGCGCCGCCAGCTGCTCACTGATGGCGTCGTCGGCTTTCAGCTCGGCAAACTCCTGGTCCAGCGACTTCTTTTTACCGATGCTGATGCTTTCCGCTTCGGCTTCCATATGGTCGATGCGACGTTCGAACTGTTCGAAACGCGCCATCGCCTCATCCAGCTTGCCGCTGTCGAGCTGACGGCGCACCTCGCGCGAAGAAGATGCGGCCTGATGGCGCAGCGCCAGGGCCTGCTGCCGCGCGCGGGTTTCGGTCAGCTTGTTTTCCAGCTCACCGATTTCGCTCTTCATGCGCGCCAGCGTTTCTTCTACGGTCGCCACTTCCTGCGTCAGCGTGGCGATCAGGTCGGCAACCTTTTGTTTTTCGATCAGCGCCGCGCGGGCCAAGTCTTCTTTATCTTTGCGCAGCGCCAGCTCGGCTTTTTCCTGCCAGTCGCTTACCTGGCTTTCACCCTGCTCGATGCGACGCAGCAACTGCTTTTTCTCCGCCAGCGCGCGCGCCGACGTAGAACGGACTTCAACCAGCGTGTCTTCCATCTCTTGGATCATCAACCGCACCAGCTTCTGCGGATCTTCCGCCTTGTCCAGCAGGGTGTTGATGTTGGCGTTCACGATGTCGGCAAAACGAGAAAAAATACCCATAATTCACTTCCTCTTGGTTCTGATGGCGTCTGAAGCGCCGCGTTAAGTCGTACAGCTTGCCCAAAGAGATAATCAAAACCCGTGCCAACTTTTATCTAATTGAAAAACAACAACTCTTTATTTTTGACTCTCTGCGCGCTTGCTGTAGAGTGATTATTTTCACCAAACATTGGCGAATTTCATCATGAACGAACAGCCAGAGAATTTGTTGGGCGAAGCAAACGCCTTTGTCGAAGTATTGGAGCAAGTCTCCCAGGTGGCAAAGCTGAACAAACCGGTGCTGGTGATCGGCGAGCGCGGCACCGGTAAAGAGCTGATCGCCCATCGTCTGCACTACCTCTCCAACCGTTGGCAAGGGCCGTTCATCTCGCTCAACTGTGCGGCGCTGAATGAAAACCTGCTGGATTCCGAGCTGTTCGGCCACGAGGCCGGCGCCTTTACCGGTGCGCAGAAACGTCATCTGGGCCGCTTCGAGCGCGCCGACGGCGGCACGCTGTTCCTCGATGAGCTGGCGACCGCGCCAATGCTGGTGCAGGAGAAATTGCTGCGGGTGATCGAATACGGCCAACTGGAACGCGTGGGCGGCAGCCAGCCGCTGCGGGTAGATGTGCGCCTGGTGTGCGCCACCAACGACGATCTGCCGGCGCTGGCGGCGGCGGGCAAGTTCCGCGCCGATCTGCTGGATCGGCTGGCGTTCGACGTGGTGCAGCTGCCGCCGCTGCGGCAACGCCGGCCCGATATCATGTTGCTGGCCGAGCACTTCGCCATTCAAATGTGCCGTGAGCTGGCGCTGCCGCTGTTTCCCGGCTTTACCGAACGCGCCAGGCAGACGTTGCTCAACTACGGCTGGCCGGGGAACGTGCGCGAACTGAAAAACGTGGTGGAACGTTCGGTCTATCGTCACGGCGACAGCGACAACCCGCTGGATGAGATCGTCATCAACCCGTTTGCGCCACGCGAGGCCACGCCGCTTACGCCTGCCCCTGAAGGCGCCGGCGCGTTGCCGGCGCTGCCGCTCGAGCTGAAAAACTGGCAGTTGGAGCAAGAGAAGGCGCTGATCGAAGCAGCGCTGCAGCAAGGGCGATTCAACCAGCGCAAGGCGGCGCAGCTGCTGGGGCTCACTTACCACCAGTTGCGCGGCATGCTGAAAAAGCATGCGCTGCTGCAAAACGGCGAGCAAGACGAGGAATAACAGGCAAAAAAAAAGCCAGCACCCGAGCTGGCTTAAAAAACACTGGAAGCAATGTGAGCAATGTCGTGCCTTCCACATCAGAGCCGCAAACTGTGGCCTTCCGTGAACTGCCAGGTGATGATAATAGTTATCAGTATCGTCTGTAAAGCACTTTGTTGAGAATTTTTCTCATTACCATACGAAGATTGCGCAATTACCACTCAGGGAACGGGTCTGCCATCTCCAGCCAATAGTCCACGCCGGCGGCCATTTCGTCGTCGCTCAGCAGGCAGTCGTCCAGCAGACGCACGATCGCCGCCTGTTGCAAGTGCTGGCCGATAAACACCAGCTCCTGGCGCATGTCGCCGAACGGCTCCACCCATTTCTCCTGTATATGCGCCCGCGTTTGCGGATCTTGCGGCCAATTGTCTTGCGGGATCGCGCGCCAAAAGGTGCCCGCCAGGCCGTAATGGGCGATGCCGCCGGCCTGGCTCCACTGCCCGGCCTGCCGCGGCCGTGTCGCCAGCCAGAAGAAGCCTTTCGAACGCAGTAGCTTACCGCCGCCCCAGTCGCCGTTGATCACGCGGTAGAACTTGTCCGGCGCAAACGGCCGCCGCGCCTGATAGACAAAGCTGCTGATGCCGTAGCTTTCCGTCTCCGGCACGTGTTCGCCGCGCAGCTCTTTCAGCCAGCCGGGCGCCTGCTGCGCCTTTTCAAAGCTGAAGCTGCCGGTATTCAGCACCGCCTCCAGCGGCAGTTTGCCCGGCGCGATCGGCACAATGCGGGCGTCGGGATTCAGGCTGGCCAGCAGCGCCATCACTTCGCCCTGCTGCGTTGGCGTCAACAGATCGGTCTTGCTGACCAGGATCACGTCGCAGAATTCAATTTGTTCAATCAACAGGTCCGCCACGCTGCGCAGATCGTCCTCGCCGAGACTTTGACCGGCCTCCTGCAGGCTTTGCGCCTGTTGGTATTGCCGGATGAAATTCACCCCGTCGACCACCGTCACCAGGGTATCCAGCCGGGCGAACTGCGACAGGCTTTCGCCCGTTTCATCCTCAAAGGTAAAGGTTTCCGCCACCGGCAGCGGTTCGGAGATGCCGCTCGATTCGATCAACAGATAATCGAAGCGCCCGTCCTGCGCCAGCTCGCGCACCGACACCAGCAGGTCTTCGCGCAGCGTGCAGCAGATGCAGCCGTTGCTCATCTCCACCAGCTTCTCCTGCTGGCGATCGAGGCGCACTTCATTCTCCACCAGCGCAGCGTCGATATTCACCTCGCTCATGTCGTTGACGATCACCGCCACGCGCATGCCCTGCCGGTTGTTCAGGATGTGGTTCAGCACCGTGGTCTTGCCGGCGCCGAGAAAGCCGGAAAGCACGGTCACGGGAAGTTGTTTCATGGGGACCTCATTAAAATTCATTGCGTAATGCCTGGTAACCGCGCACCAGCTCGACGTTGGTGGCGGCCACTTCTTCCGAAAACTGCAGCGCGCCGCGATCGACCTGGCGATAGCGCGACAGGTCGCTGTCCGGCCCCACGCGCTCGGTCGAGGGGATATAGCGGTTTTCCGGCAGCGTTACGCCGTCCACCACCGCGTTGTAGCGCACCACGCAGCCGGACTGAACGTGGCAGTTGAACAGCACGCTGTTGAAGCCGATAAACACCCGATCGTCGATGCGGCACGGGCCGTGCACGATGGCGCGGTGGGCGATCGAGCTGTAACGGCCAATAGTCACCGCCGCCCCGCTCTTGGAATGGATCACCACGCCGTCCTGAATATTGGAGTGCGAGCCGATGACGATCGGCTCCATGTCGCCGACGGCGTTCAACTCATCGGCGCGAATTACCGCATAAGGGCCGACGTAAACGAAATCCTCAACGATCACCCGGCCGCAAATAATAGCGGTGGGATCGATGTAGGCCAGCGGCGAGACCTGCGGCAGATGGCCGCTGGGATTTTTACGCAGCATGGTGTTCTCCCCGCCAGCTCAGCTCCGCCACCGCATTGTGGGCATGCAGGCTCTCCTGATGCTCGACGCGCAGCGAAAAAGCGCGGTAGTCGCACTGGCTGCGCAGCATGCGATACAGACGGCGCGCCGCGTCCTCGCAAAACATCAGATTCTGACCGTTGGCCAATGCGAAGGCCTGTTCGTCGCAGCGTTTCACCAGCGTTTGCACCGGCGTGCCCAGCGCGTGTTCGATGCGATCAATCAGTTTCACCGGCTCAAACGCCCGTTCATTCTCGGGCGTCACGGTGATCCAGGCCCAGCTGCGCTGGCTGTGGGGGGTGGCCGGCATCCCTTGCTCCAGTAGCCACTCGCTCACCTGCCGTTGGCTGACCCGCTCCACCGCCTGTTCAAAATCAAACTGGAACTGTTGCTGCGCCAGCTGACGGCTGAGCGCCGCCGAACTCGGGCAGGTGGAGGAATAAGGCACGCCGACGGTCAGTGCCAGCGTCAGCGTATCCGTCAGGGTGGCCTCAATGCGCAGCGGATAGGCTTTCCAGCCGCGCTGCGGCGACAGCAGCGCCGGGCGTGACAGCAACAGCTCGCCACTGATCGACAAGCTGGCGCGATCGCTGTGTTCCGGCTGCGAAGCCAAAAAGGCCTGCAGCGTAAGGCCGATGCGCTGCGGCGTCAGCTCGCCCTGCGTCAACTCGTCCAGCGCCAGATACAGCCGCGACATGTGAATGCCGCGCTCGCCCGCCGCTTCGGCGCGCAGGTTGATACCGGCGTCGACCTTCGCCATCAATGGCTTGCCGGCCAGCTCCAGCGGCAGCGCGATCCCTTGCATCCCGACCCAATCGAGCCCGACATCACTCATTTCGCCGCGCCATGCCTGAGCATCCGGCAGCGAACGGCGTGGTGGAAGTGCAACTTCGTTCATACATCCCCTTGCGTTATTGTGACTTTGCCGGGGAACGGTAACATGATTTTGTTATATTATAACATAACATAAAAAACTTTTTTCTTGCCGCTGAACGGGCTGATTAATCAAGTCGCAGAAAACTCAGCGATTTTGCTCAATGGATTGGGCTGCTGGTCAGAGTGCGATACACTAACGCTATTGCTGATTAACCCATGAGCCTCTATGCGTGGTTTACCCTTTTGGATACTGTCGTTGTGCCTGACGGGCTCTGCCCTGGCCGCGACAACACCGCCCGCGCCCAGCGCGGCGCCGCTGCCGGACATTCGCCAGAGCGGCTTTGTTTATTGCGTCAGCGGCATACTGAATACCTTCAACCCGCAAATGGCCAGCAGCGGCCTGACGGTGGATACCCTGGCCGCCCAGCTGTACGATCGCCTGCTGGACGTCGACCCCTACACCTATCGCCTGATCCCCGAGCTGGCGCAGAGCTGGGAGGTGCTGGACAACGGCGCCACCTACCGCTTCCATCTGCGCAAGGACGTGCCGTTTCAGACCACCGCCTGGTTCACGCCCACCCGCAAGATGAACGCCGACGACGTGGTATTCAGCTTCGCCCGCGTATTCGATCAGAAACACCCGTATCACGACGTGAACGGCGGCGAATACCCCTATTTCGACAGTCTGCAGTTCGGCGATTCGGTGCAGAGCGTGAGAAAGCTCGACGACTATACGGTGGAGATTCGCCTGCAGTCGCCGGACGCCTCGTTCCTGTGGCACCTGGCGACCCACTACGCGCCGGTGCTGTCCGCCGAGTACGCCGATCTGCTGACGCGTGAGGGCCATCAGGAGCTGATCGACCGCGAGCCGGTCGGCAGCGGCCCGTTCCTGCTCAACGAATACCGCTCGGGGCAATATATTCGCCTGGCGCGCAACGCCGCCTACTGGAAAGGGCTGCCGCGCATGCCGCAGGTGGTGATCGATCTGGGCGCCGGCGGCACCGGCCGCCTCTCCAAGCTGCTGACCGGCGAATGCGACGTGCTGGCTTATCCGGCGGCCAGCCAGCTGTCTATCCTGCGCGACGATCCGCGCCTGCGCCTGACGCTGCGTCCGGGGATGAATATCGCCTATCTGGCGTTCAACACCCGCAAACCGCCGCTCGACAACCTCAATGTGCGCCAGGCGATCTCGCTGGCGATCAACAACCAGCGGTTGATGCAGTCTATCTATTACGGCACGGCGGAAACCGCCGCCTCGATCTTGCCGCGCGCCTCCTGGGCCTATGACAACGACGCGCACGTCACCGAGTACGATCCGGCCAAATCTCGCGAGATGCTGCGGCAGGCCGGCGTCGGCCAGCTGAACCTGAAGCTGTGGGTGCCGACCGCCTCCCAGTCTTACAACCCGAGCCCGCTGAAAACCGCCGAGCTGATCCAGGCCGACCTCGGCCAGGTGGGCATCAACGTCACCATCGTGCCGGTGGAGGGTCGCTTCCAGGAAGCGCGCCTGATGGAGATGAACCACGATCTGACCCTGACCGGCTGGGCCACCGACAGCAACGATCCGGACAGCTTCTTCCGGCCGCTGCTGAGCTGCGCGGCAATCCGTTCGCAAACCAACTATGCTCACTGGTGTGACCCGAGCTTCGACGAAGTGCTGCAGAACGCGCTGCTGTCGCAGCAGCTGTCTCAGCGCATCGACAACTACCGCAAGGCGCAGAAAATCCTCGAGCAGCAATTGCCGGTGCTGCCGCTGGCGTCTTCCCTGCGCCTGCAGGCCTATCGTTACGACATCAAGGGATTGGTGCTGAGCCCGTTCGGCAACGCCTCGTTCGCCGGGGTGTACCGTGAATCCGCGCCGGAGGTGAAAAAGTGATTATCTTTACCCTGCGCCGCATTCTGCTGCTGCTGATCACGCTGTTCTTCCTGACGCTGGTCAGCTTCAGCCTGAGCTATTTCACGCCGCGCGCGCCGCTGAACGGCGCCGCCCTGCTGGACGCCTATCAATTCTACTTCGTCAGCCTGCTGCACTGGGACTTCGGCGTCTCCAGCATCAACGGCCAGGCGATCAGCGAACAGCTGCGCGAAGTGTTCCCGGCCACCATGGAACTGTGCCTGCTGGCCTTCGCCCTGGCGCTGTTTATCGGCATTCCGCTGGGCATCATCGCCGGCGTGCTGCGCGGCAAGTGGCAGGACACCGCCATCAGCACCTTCGCGCTGCTGGGCTTTTCGATGCCGGTGTTCTGGCTGGCGCTGCTGCTGATGCTGTTCTTCTCGCTGCATCTCGGCTGGCTGCCGGTTTCCGGCCGTTTCGATCTGCTGTATCAGGTGAAGCCCATCACCGGTTTCGCGCTGATCGACGCCTGGCTGTCGGACTCGCCGTATCGCGCCGAGATGATCGGCAGCGCCCTGCGTCACATGATCCTGCCGATCGCCGCGCTGGCGGTGGCGCCCACCACCGAAGTGGTGCGGCTGATGCGCATCAGCACCGACGACGTGCTGAGCCAAAACTACATCAAGGCCGCCGCCACCCGCGGCCTGTCGCGCTTCACCATCATTCGTCGCCACGTGTTGCACAACGCGCTGCCGCCGATCGTGCCCAAACTGGGGCTGCAGTTCTCCACCATGCTCACGCTGGCGATGATCACCGAAGTGGTGTTCAGCTGGCCGGGCCTCGGCCGGTGGCTGATCAACGCCATTCGCCAACAGGACTATGCGGCGATCTCCGCCGGCGTGATGGTGGTCGGCACGCTGGTGATCACCATTAACGTTCTGGCCGACATTCTGGGTGCGGCAACCAACCCGCTGAAACATAAGGAATGGTATGCCCTTCGATAACGTATACCGCGAGAAAAAGATGCCGAGCCCGCTGCGCTACACCTGGCGGATTTTCTACGGCGACGCGCTGGCGATGATCGGTTTTTACGGCGTGATCGCCCTGTTGCTGCTGTCGCTGTTCGGCAGCCTGCTGGCGCCCTACGCGCTGGATCAGCAGTTCCTCGGCTATCAACTGCTGCCGCCGTCCTGGTCGCGCTACGGCAACGTGTCGTTCTTCCTCGGCACCGACGATCTCGGGCGCGACATCCTCAGCCGCCTGTTGACCGGCACCGCCGCCACCTTCGGTTCCGCGCTGGCGGTGACGCTGGCCGCGGCGTTCTGCGGCGTGATCCTCGGCGTGTTCGCCGGCGTCACCCATGGGCTACGCTCGGCGGTGCTCAACCACATCCTCGATACTCTGCTGTCGATTCCGTCGCTACTGCTGGCGATCGTGGTGGTGGCGTTTATCGGCCCCAAACTTGAACACGCCATGCTGGCGGTGTGGCTCGCCTTGTTGCCGCGCATGGTGCGCACCATCTACAGCGCGGTGCACGACGAACTGGAGAAAGAGTACGTGGTGGCGGCCCGGCTTGACGGCGCCTCCACGCTGCAGATCCTGTGGTACGCGGTCATGCCGAACATCGCGGCGGTGCTGGTGACCGAGTTCACCCGCGCGCTGTCGATGGCCATTTTGGATATCGCCGCGCTCGGCTTCCTCGATCTCGGCGCGCAGTTGCCTTCGCCGGAATGGGGAGCGATGCTCGGCGATTCGCTCGAGCTGGTGTACGTCGCGCCCTGGACGGTGATGCTGCCCGGCGCGGCCATCCTCGTCAGCGTGCTGCTGGTTAACCTGTTGGGCGACGGTATGCGCCGCGCAATCAATGCCGGGGTGGAATAATGCCGTTACTCGATATCCGCAATTTGACGATTGAATTTATGACCGCCGAAGGGCCGGTCAAGGCGGTCGATCGCGTCAGCATGACGCTGACCGAGGGCGAAGTGCGCGGGCTGGTGGGCGAATCGGGCTCCGGCAAGAGCCTGATCGCCAAGGCCATCTGCGGCGTAACCAAAGACAACTGGCGCGTTACCGCCGATCGCTTTCGTTTCGACGACATCGATCTGCTGCAGCTGAGCCCGCGCGAGCGGCGCAAGCTGGTGGGCCACAACGTCTCAATGATCTTCCAGGAGCCGCAGTCCTGTCTCGACCCTTCCGAGAGCATCGGCCGTCAGCTTGCGCAGGCCATCCCGGGCTGGACCTATAAGGGCCACTGGTGGCAGCGCTTCAACTGGCGCAAACGCCGCGCCATCGAATTACTGCACCGCGTCGGCATCAAGGATCATGACGACATCATGGGCAGCTTCCCGTACGAGCTGACGGAAGGCGAGTGCCAGAAAGTGATGATCGCCATCGCGCTGGCCAACCAACCGCGCCTGCTGATCGCCGATGAGCCGACCAACGCCATGGAACCGACCACGCAGGCGCAGATTTTCCGTCTGTTGGCGCGCCTCAACCAGAACAACAACACCACCATTCTGCTGATCAGCCACGACCTGCAGATGATGAGCAAGTGGGCCGATCGAGTGAACGTGCTGTACTGCGGGCAAACGGTGGAGAGCGCCCAGTGCGAAGAGTTGCTGGCGGCGCCGCACCACCCTTACACCCAGGCGCTGATCCGCGCCATGCCGGACTTCGGCCGCTCGCTGCCGCACAAAAGCCGGTTGAATACGCTGCCGGGCGCCATTCCTTCGCTGGAACACCTGCCGATCGGCTGTCGCCTGGGGCCGCGCTGCCCTTACGCGCAGAAGAAGTGCATCGAAACGCCGCGCCTGCGCCCGGTCAAAAACCACTTCTTCGCCTGCCACTTCCCGCTGAACATGGAGGAGCAATAACATGGAAACGCTGTTGGAAGTGCGCAACCTGAGCAAAACCTACCGCTACCGCACCGGGCTGTTTCGCCGCCAGCACGTCGAGGCGGTGAAATCAGTCAGCTTTACCCTGCGCGAAGGCCAGACGCTGGCGGTGATCGGCGAGAACGGCTCCGGCAAATCCACGCTGGCGAAGATGCTCTCCGGCATGGTGGAACCCACCGCCGGCGAGCTGCTGATCGACGATCATCCGCTGGCGTTCGGCGATTATCGTTACCGCAGCCAGCGTATTCGCATGATTTTTCAGGATCCGAGCACCTCGCTCAACCCGCGCCAGCGCATCGGCCAGCTGCTGGATGCGCCGCTGCGGCTGAACACCGATCTTGAGCCCGCCGAGCGCGAGCAGCGCATCAACCAAACGCTGCGCCAGGTCGGCATGCTGCCGGATCACGCCTACTACTATCCGCACATGCTGGCTTCCGGGCAAAAACAGCGCGTCGCGCTGGCCCGCGCACTGATCCTGCAACCGAAGGTGATCGTCGCCGATGAGGCGCTGGCGTCGCTGGACATGTCGATGCGCTCGCAAATCATCAATCTGATGCTGGAGCTGCAGGAAAAACACGGCATTTCCTATATTTATGTCACCCAGCACCTCGGCATGATGAAGCATATCAGCGACCAGGTGCTGGTGATGCACGAAGGGGAAATCGTCGAGCGCGGCAGCACCGCGGAGGTGTTGGCGGCGCCGCTGCACGAATTGACCAAGCGCCTTATCGCCAGCCACTTCGGCGAAGCGTTGACCGCCGATGCCTGGCGGCGCGACGGCGGCCGCTTCTGAGTCACGCCTTCACCTCAAACCCGCTGCGGCGGGTTTTTTATCGCCTTGCGCTCCTGCCGCTTAGCAAGAAAGCGCACATGCAAATTACATTCTTGTTATATATCCTTATATTTTATTCCTTTCAGTTATTGATTAGTCCGTAACATTATTTTATCTCGCCAGGGCGATCGGTGAGGATATCCCCTACGTTGCACTTCTCATACGACAGGATATCGCACTGATGAACAGCATTCGCCATCGCCGCCTTACGCAGTTTCTGCTCACGCTGGCAGCCGGTTTTTCTGTTTACGGCCACGCCCTCTGCTGTGATGAGCTGCGCTAAAACCGCCTTTCGCCCCGCCTGCGGGCATGTTGCCTCTTTGTCCAGCCGACGCTGCCGCGCGCAGCGGCGGTTGTTGATCATGATTAAGGATTGACCCTATGGAACGACTCCGTCGACAACATAATGCCCAGTGGTATCACGAAACCCAAAGCAGCGTGCGGGGCGATGCGCCGCTGGAACCCCAGGCGGCCACCCTTCGCGATCGCTTTCTGCTGGGGCTGGGCGCCTTCGCCGATGAAGCCTTAAACAATGCGCTCAGCGCTCGCGCCGGGGTGTTCAGCGCCTCGTTGGCCGGTTACCACGCGCTGTTTCCCGACCAGGTGCCGCTGTCACGATACGTGACATTGTCACTCTACGATCGTCTCAGCACCGCGTTGACCGTCGCTCAGGTGACGGGCGTGCAATCGCTTTGTAGCCACTACGCCGCCCGCCTCGCCCCGCTGCACAGCCCGGACGCCTCCCGGGAAAGCAACATCCGCCTTGCTCAGATCACCCAATATGCCCGTCAGCTTGCCAGCCAGCCCACGCTGATTTGCCGCAAGGCGCTGCAACAGCTCGCCGACGTCGGGCTGAGCCCGGCGGATATTGTCACCTTTTCGCAGGTGATCGGTTTTGTCAGCTATCAGGCGCGCGTGGTCGCCGGCGTCGCGGCGTTGGCCGGCCGGCCGGCGGTGGTGGTGCCCGGCTTTCCTAACGTCGAAGACGCCGATGGCATCGCTTTCAGCGCCGACGAACTGACTTGGTCTGCCCGCCTGCCGCCGATCAACGCGGAAACCGCCGCCGCCGAACAGCTTGATGTGTTGGATCAAAGTCACCCGCAGGCGCGCGCCGAATCTTATTATTTGCTGTTAGCCCACGACGCCGCCACCCTGCGCGAGCGCAACGGGGTGTTCAACGGCATCAATGCCGAAGGATATGGGTTATCGAGTCGCCTCAAGGCCCTGGCGACGCTGGCGGTCTCGCGCATCAACGGCAGCCGTTACTGCGCGGCCACCGTCGCGCAAGAATTGCAGGATGAAGGATTGGTTCAGGCGCTGTTCGCCGGGCTGCCTCAGGGGCTGGCGTATACCGAAGATTCGGTAAAACTCGCAGTGATGCGCACCGCCGCCGAGCTGACTCGCGCACCTGAGAAGTTCACCCCGCAGAGCGTGCAGCCGCTGTTCAACAGCGGCCTGGATCAGGCGCAGGCGCTGGAGGTGATCCTCACCGTCGCGCTCTACGCCTGGGAAAACCGCCTGCGCCAAACGCTGGGCGATGCGGAATCTTTCAGCGCTATCGACTGAATACCACTACGCGGCTAATACTGGCCGCAATACATTCTTCCTTCAGATATTTTGCCGCCGCAACCACTCGCTGGCGGCATCGAAAAACTTCTGCGCCAACGGCGTGGCGCGCTCCGACATATCGACCACCACCGCCGCATGACGCGGCATGGCGGCGATGGCCACCGGACGCCGCTGCAATGCCGGCATCAGCGGCGATTGCAGTTGGCCGCGCGGGAACAACCCGCAGCCCAACCCGACGAAAATCCCCTCCAGCAGTTGGAAGATAGAGGTAGTTTCCAGCCGCGGGTGCAGCGTCAATCCAGCGTCGCGGAAATGCTGATCGAGATAGCGGCGGAAATAACGCGTCGGCTCGGCCAGACACAGCGGCAAGGCAGCCACCGCCTCCAGCGGCAACGGCGCATCCCCCACCAGCTTAGGGAAATGCTGCGGATGAAACACCAGCTCGACGCCGGTTTCCACCAGCGGCTGCGATTGGAAATGCAGTTCTTTCAAGGTCGACAGCTCGAAAAAGCCGATGCCGATATCTACGGTGTGCGCCGTCAGCGCCTCCAGCAGCTGATCGGCGCTCAGCACCGCCAACCGATAATCAAGATGGGGATAACGTTCGCTGACCGCCTTGAGCATTTCCGCCACCGAGATGCTGCACTGCGGCACCACACCGAGGCGCAACGTGCCGTGCAAGCCGTGCTTGAGCGACTCCACCTCCAGTTTCAGCCCTTGGTAGACCGAGACGATCTCGCGCGCCCACGCCAACACCCGTTCTCCCTCGGCGGTAAAGCCGCCGAAATGGTTGCCGCGGTTAATCAGCGAAACGCCCAGTTCTTTTTCCAGATTTTTCAATCGCATGGACAGCGTCGGCTGGCTGACGAAGCTGGCTTCCGCCGCCCGACCGAAGTGGCGCTCCCGTTCTAAATTACACAGATAAATCAGTTGTTTAATATCCATAGCGCGGCTCAATGATCGGCATTCGCACCAGTATACCACCGGGCGCCGCCGCCCGCCCGGTGAGTCAGAGTTTGAGCTTCACGTAATCCGCCAGGCGCGAGAACACGCCGCCCTGCGGCACCGCCCGCAGCGCCACCAGCGGCAGGGTTTTCACCACCTGGCCATTGTCGTTGATGCGGATCTCGCCGACGATTTGTCCTTTGTTGACAGGCGCTTCCAGCCGCGCAACGTTGAGCACGTACTGCGCCTTCAGCTTGTCCGCCTCGTTTTTCGGCAGGCTGAGCGACTGGTCCTGCGCGCTGCCGACCGGCAAGCGGTGGCTTTCGCCGTACCAGATCGGCTCTTCCTCCAGGCTCTGGCCGGCGCTGAACAGGTGTACCGTGCTAAAGTCGCGCAGCCCCCAGCTCAGCAGCTTGCGCGCCTGTTCCTCGCGGCCTTTTGAACTTTTGCCGCCCATCACCACGGCGATCAGACGGCGATCTCCTTCGGTGGCGGAAGCGATGATGTTGAAGCCGGCCGAGGCGGTGTGTCCGGTTTTCAGGCCGTCGACGTGCAGGGTCTTATCCCACAGCAGGCCGTTGCGGTTCTGCTGCGTGATGCCGTTCCAGGTCAGCGATTTCTCGCTGTACATATGGTATTCCGCCGGCTCGCTCATGATGATGGCACGTGCAATCACCGCCAGATCGCCGGCGGTGGTGAACTGCCCCGGCGCATCCAGCCCGTGTACCGTTTCGAAATGGGTGTTCTGCAGGCCCAGCTGCGCGCTCTTCTCGTTCATCAGCTTGACGAAGTTGGCCTGGCTGCCCGCCACATAGTCCGCCATCGCCACGCAGGCGTCGTTGCCGGAATCGATGATGATGCCGCGGCTGAGATCGCGTACCGTGACCCTGTCACCAGGCTTCAGGAACATCAGCGAGGAGCCTTTGAACACCGGGTTGCCCTGCGCCCAGGCGTCTTTCCCCACGGTGACGACATCGTCGAGGCCAATCTTATGCTCATCGAGCGCATGATCGATCACCAAACCGGTCATCAGTTTGGTCAGGCTGGCCGGATTGCGCCGCTCGTCGGCATTGCCGGCAGCCAGCACCTGGCCGGTGGTGTAATCCATCAATACGTAAGAGGCGGCGTCTATCGCCGGTGGAGTCATGGTGGGAAAATGGGACGCCGTTTCCGCCGCCTGCGCTGCTAAAGGCAGTAAGATACCGCCGATCACCACTGATACTGAACGCTTCACGCTGTGTTCCTCAGGCCCGCAGGCTAAATAAAATGCCAATATAATCCGCGAGATAGACTGCATGAATTCACTTTCAGGCGAAACCATTACTCTTTTGCAGCGGGTGTCTTTATGCAACCATTTGTTTAGGTCAGCGTCCGCCTGCGATAGATATGCTCTATGCCGCCATTGCCCCATTCGATTAGACGCCTGCCTGCCGCGCCCCTAAACTTGTGACATAAATACGCAAGACGCATAAAAAAGCGTTTACTTTTTAGCTACAACCACCTGCGAAGTGTCACCATGAAATTCAAACCGTCAATCAAGCCTTATACCGGCCCAGCGGGCGGCTGGGGTTCGCTTGAAGCCACCACCCGCTTTGTCCTCGACAGTAAACAAACCCTAAAAAACATGCGCAACCTGATGCGCGTCAACAAGGCGCGCGGCTTCGACTGCCCCGGTTGCGCCTGGGGCGACGACAACCACAGCACCTTCAGCTTCTGTGAAAACGGCGCCAAGGCAGTCAGTTGGGAAGCGACGCGCAGCGCCGTCGAGCCAGAGTTCTTCGCCGCGCACAGCGTCAGCACCCTGCAGCAGCAGAGCGACTATTTCCTCGAATATCAGGGGCGCCTCACGCATCCGATGCGCTACAACGCCGAAACCGACCACTATGAGCCTATTCATTGGCCGGACGCGCTGGCGCTGATCGCCAGGCACATCAACGCAATGGACAACCCGAACCAAATCGAGCTGTATACCTCGGGCCGCGCCAGCAACGAAGCGTCGTACCTTTATCAACTGTTCGGCCGCATGCTCGGCACCAGCAATTTCCCCGACTGCTCCAACATGTGTCACGAGGCGAGCGGCGTCGGGCTGAAGCAAAGCATCGGCGTCGGCAAAGGCACCATCCGCATCGATGACTTCGAAAAAGCCGACGCCATCTTCGTGTTCGGTCAAAACCCCGGCACCAACCACCCGCGCATGCTGCACAGCCTGAAAAACGCCGCCCGACGCGGCGCGCGCATCGTCAGTTTCAACACCCTGCGCGAGCGCGGGCTGGAAAGATTCGCCGATCCGCAGGATCCGGTGCAGATGCTGACGCCAAAATCCTCGCCGATCAGCTCCTCCTATTACCAACCGAATCTGGGCGGCGATATGGCGGCGGTGCGCGGCATGGTGAAAGCGCTGCTGGAAACCCACCGCCAGCGGCTGGCCGCCGGTGAGCCCCCCCTGTTCGACCTGGCGTTTATCGAACGGCACAGCGTCGGCGTGGAGGCATACCTGGCGCAGGTGGATGCGACCGAGTGGCGGGCCATTACCGCGCAATCGGGCCTGAGCGAAGCGCAATTGCGCCAGGCGGCGGCCACTTACCAGGGCGCCGAGCGGGTGATCTGCACCTGGGCGATGGGCGTGACTCAGCATAAGCACTCTATTGCGACGGTGCGTGAAATCACCAACCTGCAGCTGCTGTTCGGGCAACTGGGCAAACCGGGCGCCGGTCTGTGCCCGGTGCGCGGCCACAGCAACGTCCAGGGCAACCGCACCATGGGGATTGACGAGAAGTCGCCCAAGGGGCTGCTCGACAGCCTGGAACGCCACTTTAACTTCACCGCCAATCGCGCGGTGGGCCACAACACGGTGGAAGCGATCGAAGCGATGTTGCGCGGCGAAGTGAAAGTGCTGATCGCGCTGGGCGGCAATCTGGCCGCCGCGGCGCCGGACACCGAGCGCACCGCCCGCGCCCTGCGCAACTGCGATTTGACGGTACACATCAGCACCAAACTTAACCGCAGCCACCTGGTGACCGGCAAAGACGCGTTGATCCTGCCGACGCTGGGCCGCACCGAATTGGACATGCAGGCCAGCGGCTCGCAGTACATCACGGTCGAAGATTCTTTCAGCATGGTTCACGCTTCGGAAGGCATCGGCAAACCGCTGGCGGATACCCAACGTTCGGAAACGGCGATCGTCTGCGGCATCGCCGACGCGGTGCTGGGCACGCAGCAGCTGGACTGGCTGGAGTTGGCCGACGACTACTCGCTGATCCGCGATCATATCGCCGCCACCATTCCCGGCTTTGAGGATTTCAACCGTCGCTGCGAGCAGCCCGGCGGATTCTACCTGGGCAATGCCGCCGCCGAACTGCGCTTCGCCACGCCGAGCGGCAAGGCGGAATTCAGCGCCGCCGCGCTGCCGGCGACCCTGTTCCCGCAACTGGGCGACGTGCAAGCGCCGTTTACCCTGCAAACGCTGCGCTCGCACGATCAGTACAACACCACCATCTATGGCCTGGATGACCGCTACCGCGGCGTTTACGGCCAGCGCGAAGTGTTGTTCATCCATCCGGAAGATCTGGCGGCGCTGGGCCTGCAGGATGGCGAACGGGTTGAGATAGAGACTCTGTGGAACGATGGCGTGGTGCGTAAAGTGGACGGATTCAAGCTGGTGAGTTACGACATTCCGCGTGGCAACCTGGCGGCCTACTACCCGGAAACCAACCCGCTGGTGCCGTTGGCCAGCTTCGGCGACGGCACCGGCACCCCGACGTCGAAGTCGATCCCGGTGGCGATTCGCCGCAGCGAACAGCAACCCTCGCTGCGCATTGCCTGAAAACGCGCGCCCGGTTCACGCCGGGCGCTTCAATATCGCCAGGATGGTCTGTAATTCGTCGGACAGCTGATGCCGTCGCCAGACGAAGTACAGATCGCTCACGCCCTCCTCGCCCATTTCCACCACCTTCAGCCCCGGAGCGGGCAAAATCTGCGGCAGCAAAGAACCCGGCACGCAAGCGACGCCGCAACCTGCCTGCACGCAGGCCGCCATCGCGGCATAAGACTCCATTTCCAGCGTCATGCGCGGTTTCAGCCCGCGCGAGGCCAGCCAGTGATCCACCTTCAGGCGGAACGAGCATTCTCGGCTGAACGTGTAAAATTCCAGCGCCGCCAGCGTGGCGGCATCGGGCTGCCCGGCATCGGCCGGCATCAGCATCACCAGCCGTTCGTCAAACGCCTTTTGGCTGGCCAGCAACGGATGTTCAATCGGGCCGTCGGTGATCGCCAGATCGAGGGCACTGTCGATCAGCATGCGCTCCAGCACCAATGAATCGCGGCTGAGCACGTTGATCTGCAGATGGGGTTGTAAACGGCGCAGCCGGGCGATGCGCGCCGGCAAATGGCTGACCAGCGAGAAATCCAGCGCCCCGAGGTTCAGCAGCCCATGCTGATGTTCTCCGGCGAACAGCTGCTTACTGCGCTCCGCCTGCGCCACGATGTCGCGCGCCTGTTGGTAGAACAGCCGGCCTTTGGGATTGACGTACAGCCGGTTTTTATCGCGGAAAAACAGCTCGCCGCCCAACGTCTCTTCCAGCTCGCGCAGCCGCAGCGTGACGTTGGAAGGCACGCAGTGCAGCTCACGGGCGGCGGCGGCGATGGTTTTGTGTTCCACCACGGTGCAGAAAAACTTCAGCTGGCTCAGCTTCATCTATCATTCACTTTTAGTTAGCGTTTTAGTTAAAAACAATCACTTTAGATTAGCATCGATTTCACCTACAGTCTGTCGACACCCTGAGGAGGATCACTGATGCCACTGAATGATTTACTGACGCTGCCCGGCGTGGCGGCCCAACCGGACGCGGTAACCGACGGTTACGTGTTCAACCACACCATGATCCGCGTGAAAGACCTGACCAAAGCGCTGGATTTCTACACTCGCGTACTGGGTTTTACCCCGGTCTATCTGGAAGAATTCAAAGAGGCCGCCTTCACCATCTGCTACCTGACGCGCAGCCCGCGCGAGCAGATCCCGCAGGATGACGACGAACGCAAACGCTGGGCGCTGAGCCAACCGGGCATTCTCGAGCTGACCCATAACCACGGCACCGAAAATCAGGCGGATTTCCATTACCACAACGGCAACGGCGAGCCGCGCGGCTTTGGCCACCTGTGCGTCACGGTGCCGGACGTGCGCGCCGCCTGCGAGCGTTTTGAGCGCCTGGGCGTCACCTTCCAGAAACGCCTGCATGAAGGCCGCATGAACTACGTCGCGTTCATTCGCGATCCGGACGATTACTGGATTGAAATCCTGCAGCCGACGCCGCTGCAGGACTGATTGCCCCCCTCCTTCACCCCGGCCTGCGCGCCGGGGTTTTTCATCGTTCGCCCTTCGATTGACCAATCTTGCGCAAAATCGCGCGGCAACGCGGGGTTCCGTGACGTTAGGCTTGCTCGCAGCGGGTGATTCGCGTAAAACTGTCAGCCGCAAATCTTGCCACTCACAACCCATTCACTGGACGATATGTTTCAAGATAACCCGCTGCTGGCGCAGCTAAAACAGCAACTTCACTCTCAGACCCCGCGCGTTGAAGGCGTAGTGAAAGGGACTGAGAAAGGCTTTGGCTTTCTTGAAGTAGACGGTCAAAAAAGCTACTTCATTCCGCCGCCGTACATGAAGAAAGTCATGCACGGGGATCGCATTATCGCCACCCTGCACACCGAGAAAGAGCGCGAAATCGCCGAGCCGGAAACCCTGGTCGAGCCATTCCTGTCGCGCTTTGTCGGCCGCGTGCAAAAGCGCGACGATCGTCTGTCCATCGTGCCCGATCATCCGTTGCTGAAAGACGCGATTCCGTGCCGCCCGGCGCGTGAACTGACCCACAACTTCCAGGCCGGCGACTGGGCGGTGGCGGAAATGCGCCGCCATCCGCTGAAAGGCGATCGCGGCTTCAACGCCGACCTGACCCAGTTTATCACCGACGGTGAAGACCATTTCGCCCCGTGGTGGGTGACGCTGGCGCGTCACAACCTGGAAAAAGAGGCGCCGGAGATGCAGGCCCTCAGCGAGCCGGACGCTGCGCTGGTGCGTGAAGATCTGACCGCGCTCGAATTCGTCACCATCGACAGCGCCAGCACCGAAGACATGGACGATGCGCTGTACGTGACCGACAACGGTGACGGTTCGCTGCAGTTGACCATCGCCATCGCCGATCCTACTGCCTACGTAGAACAAGGCAGCAAGCTGGACGATATCGCCCGCGTGCGCGCCTTCACCAACTATCTGCCGGGCTTCAACATCCCGATGCTGCCGCGCGATCTGTCGGACAACCTGTGCTCGCTGCGCCCTAACGAGCGCCGTCAGGTGCTGGCTTGCCGCGTGACCATCGCCGCCGACGGCGCGCTGGGCGAAGATATTCAGTTCTTCGCCGCCGAGATCGAATCCAAAGCCAAACTGGTGTACGACGAAGTCTCCGACTGGCTGGACGGCATTGCCGGCTGGCAACCGCCGAGCGACGCCATCGCGCAACAGATCACCCTGCTGAAACGCGTTTGCGACGCACGCAACGCCTGGCGCCACCAGCATGCGCTGGTATTCAAAGATCGCCCGGACTACCGCTTCGTGCTGGGTGAAAAAGGCGACGTGCTGGAGATCGTTACCGAGCAGCGCCGCAGCGCCAACCGCATCGTTGAAGAGTGCATGATCGCCGCCAACGTCTGCGCCGCCATCGTGCTGCGCGATCGCCTGGGCTTCGGCGTGTACAACGTACACACCGGTTTCGATCCTGCGCTGGTTGAGCAAGCGGTCACCGTACTGCAGGCCAACGGCGTCGAAGCCGAAGCCGAGAAGCTGCTGACCCTCGACGGTTTCTGCGAACTGCGCCGCCACCTGGATGCGCAGCCGACCCAGTTCCTCGACAGCCGCATCCGCCGCTTCCAGACCTTCGCCGAGATCAGCACTACGCCGGGGCCACACTTCGGTCTGGGGCTGGAGGCTTACGCCACCTGGACATCGCCGATCCGTAAATACGGCGATATGGTCAACCACCGCCTGCTGAAGGCGATCATCAACCAGCAGCCGGCGGAAAAACCGCAGGATGACGTGACGGTGCAGCTGGCGGAACGCCGCCGTCTGAACCGCATGGCGGAACGCGACGTCGGCGACTGGCTTTACGCCCGCTTCCTGCAGGACAAGGCCGGTACCGATACCCGCTTCAACGCCGAGATCATCGACGTGACACGCGGCGGCCTGCGCGTGCGCCTGCTGGACAACGGCGCGGTTGCCTTCATCCCGGCGCCGTTTATTCACGCGGTGCGTGACGAGATGCAGTGCAGCCAGGAAACCGGCACCGTGCAGATCAAAGGCGAAGTGGTTTATCGCCAGAGCGATACCTTGCAGGTCACCATCGCCGAAGTGCGCATGGAAACCCGCAGCGTGATCGCCCGGCCGGCGGCCTGAACGCCAGCCTGAAACGGTAGCGACGCCAAACGCCGACGGTGAAAACCGCCGGCGTTTTTTTTCGCCCGCACTCGCTAACGCAATGGATCGCCGCCGGTTTCACGCAGCAATGGCAGCACCGCCAACGAAGCCAGCGTCGCCAGCATCAGGTAGACGGCGGGCGCCAGCAGCGAGCCGCTCAACGCGATCGACTGCGAGGCGATATATTGGGCGAAGCCGCCGAAAATCGCCACGCCGAGGCTGTAGACCAACGCAAACCCCAATGCGCGAATGCGCTGCGGAAACAGCTCCGAAATCATCAGCATGGTCGGCACCGAGCCGAGCGTGGTCAATCCGACCAATATCGCGACAATCAGCAGCAGCACCGCCGGATGCGGCGCGGCGCTCAGCCACCAAAACGCCGGCAAGGCCACGATCAAGATAGCGATGCGCGAGCCTCGGATCAGTGGCAAGCGACCATAGCGATCGCACCAGTGCCCAACCAACAGGCTGCCGCCGAAGGTCACCAGCCCCGCCAGCAGCATCGCGGCATAGCCGTAGGCCTGCGGCATGCCTAAGTATTTCACCGCGTAAGTGCCGAGATAATACATCGAGATGTAAGTGGCGACGGTGGCGCCAATGGTCAGCATCACGCCGAGCACCACCGCCCGCGAGTGCCGTCGCAGTTGCGCCGGCGGTTCATGGGCCCGCGACACCGGCAGCCGGTCGCTTTCCAATCCGAGACGCAGCCAGCAACCGAGCGGCGCCAGCGCCACGCCGATAAAGAACGGAATGCGCCATCCCCACTCGGCCATGGCATTCGGCTCGCCGGAGATCGCCGGCAACGCCGTGCTGAGCGCCAGCGCGGTGACGCCGCCGACCACGGTGGCGATGCCCTGCGTCGCCAGCGACCAACTGGAATAGAAGCCTCGCCGGTTAGGTGGCGCCGACTCCACCAGCAACGACATCGATGCGCCCACCTCGCCGCCCGCCGCCACGCCCTGGATCAAACGCGCCGCCACCAGCGTGACGGTTCCCCAATAACCGGCGCTGGCGTAGGTCGGCGCAAAGCCGATCATCGCCGTGCCGAGGCTCATCAGTGAAATCGTCAGGATCATCGCCGGCTTGCGGCCATGGCGATCGGCATAGGCGCCGATCAGAATGCCGCCCAGCGGCCGCATGAAAAAACTGACGCCAAACGTGGCGAACGCCAACAGCAACGCCAAATTGGGATCGCTCGAGGGGGGAAAAAACAATACGCTGATATAAATAACGAAGAAGTTATAGATACCGAAATCGAAAAACTCCAGCGCATTGCCGAAGGAGGCGGCAAATATCACTTTCTTGCCGCCTACCCTCGCGGGCGCGTTTATTGTTGATTGCGTCGCCGCCGTATTTTCACTCATCATTATCTTCCCTGTTATTACTCTTCGAATTTATTTTAAATACGCTTCCGCCAACGCTCCCCAATACTGGCTGCCGGCCGCCAGACACCCATCGTTAAAGTCATATCCCGGGTTATGCACCATGCAGCTTCCTTCGCCGTCACCGTTACCGATGATCAGGTAGCAGCCTTGCGGATGCGCATCGAGCATAAAGGCGAAGTCTTCGCTGCCCATCAGCGGCCTGGCGCCGTAGTGCGCGCGGGCGGCGCCGAACTGCTGCTGCGCCAGGCGATGGGCGAAACGGGTCATCGCTTCGTCGTTGACCAACACCGGCGTGCCGTTAACGTGTTCCACCACCGCGTGGGCACCGAAGCTTGCCGCCTGCGCTTCGATCAGCGCCGGAATGCGCGCCAGCAGGGTTGCGCGCGCCTGGCGATCCAGAGAGCGTACGCTGAGCTTCATTTCCGCGCTGTCCGGGATCACGTTGGCCGCCTCGCCGGCCTTGATGCTGCCGACGGTGATCACCGCCGCCTCCAGCGGATCGATATTGCGCGAAACGATGCTCTGCAGCGCGACGGTGATATGCGAGGCCACCAGCACCGGATCGACCGCCAGCTGCGGGATGGCGCCGTGGCCGCCGCGCCCCTGCACCCGCACGTTGAACTGATCCATCGAGGCCATGAACGGGCCGTGCTGGAAGAAGAACTCGCCGAGCGGCATCCCCGGCATGTTGTGCATGGCGAAGATGGCATCGCAGGGGAAGCGTTCGAACAGCCCCTGTTCCACCATGCGCGCGCCGCCGTTCAGCATCTCTTCCGCCGGTTGGAAAATCAGGTGCAGCGTGCCGTTGAAGTTGCGCGTTTGCGCCAGGTAACGCGCGGCGCCGAGCAGCATGGTGGTATGGCCATCATGGCCGCAGGCGTGCATGCGGTTGGCCACGCTGCTGCTCCAGGGTTTGCCGTTGTTTTCCTCGATCGGCAAGGCGTCCATATCGGCGCGCAGTCCGAGGCGTTTAACGCCGTCGCCCACCCGCAGCGTCCCCACCACGCCGGTGCCCGCCAATCCGCGGTGTACCTCATAGCCCCACGAGCTTAGATAATCCGCCACCAGATCGCTGGTGCGAAATTCTTCAAAACCCAACTCGGGATGCTGGTGAATATCATGCCGGATGGCCGTAAGCTGCGGTAAATACCCTTCAATGACTTTATTTATCATAATTAAATTCCTTTCGTAGCTTTATTATTTATTTAATGAATGAATAAAAGTGCGAATTGAAATAAAGGTATAACACGGCATGAGTAATTTTATTTCGGCGCGCCTCGCCAGATAAAATAATAGGCCGCCAGACGCCGTGCTCTGATAAAAAACGGCGATGATTCGCTGTATGCGAAGTGAAAGTGCAGAATGAACTTCTGCCGGGAAGCGCATGGGCCGCAGCCTGCGCCAGCGGTGTTTCATCACATTGTTTTTACACTAAAACCCCACCTGCTTCACATTTCTCATCCGACCTGCCACGGTTCGGCGGCAAAACTTCTACTGTTAAAACGTCATTCCTAATAACAACGTCGATTTTACCTCTGCACGCCAAGGAGTTATTTCATGAGAAACATCAGGTCCGGATTTATCTGGCTGCTGGTGGCGTTGGTCGGCGCCTTCGCCTTCGCCATGCTGGCGCTCAGCCGCGGCGAGCACGTCAACGCCGTCTGGCTGGTGGTCGCCGCCGTCGCCTGCTACAGCATCGCCTACCGCTTCTACAGCCGGTTCATCGCCGACAAGGTCTTTGAACTGGATGACCGCCGTCTGACCCCGGCCGAACGCCACAACGACGGCCTGGACTACGTGCCCACCAACAAATGGGTGCTGTTCGGCCACCACTTCGCCGCCATCGCCGGCGCCGGGCCGCTGGTGGGGCCGATCCTGGCCGCGCAGATGGGCTTCCTGCCGGGAACCATCTGGATCCTGGTCGGCGTTATGTTGGCCGGCGCGGTGCAGGATTTTCTGGTGCTGTTCATCTCCACGCGCCGCGACGGACGTTCGCTGGGGGAAATGGCCAAGCAAGAGCTGGGCGCGTTCGCCGGGGTGATCACCATGCTCGGCGCGCTGGGGGTGATGATCATCATCCTGTCAGCGCTGGCGCTGGTGGTGGTAAAAGCGTTGGCCGACAGCCCGTGGGGGCTGTTCACCATCGCCGCCACCATCCCGATCGCCCTGTTCATGGGCATCTACATGCGCTTTATCCGGCCGGGCAAGATCGCTGAAATTTCGGTGATTGGCTTCGTGCTGATGCTGCTGGCGATCGTTTACGGCGGCAACGTGGCGCAAGATCCCTATTGGGGGCCGTTCTTCACGCTGCACGGCACCACCCTGACCTGGGTGCTGGTGATCTACGGCTTCGTCGCCTCGGTGCTGCCGGTGTGGCTGCTGCTGGCGCCGCGCGATTACCTTTCCACCTTTATGAAAATCGGCGTCATCATCGGCCTGGCCATCGGCATCGTCTTCGCCATGCCGGAGATGAAAATGCCGGCGGTCTCGCGCTTCATCGACGGCAGCGGCCCAGTGTTCGCCGGCGCCCTGTTCCCGTTCCTGTTCATCACCATCGCCTGCGGCGCCATTTCCGGCTTCCACGCGCTGGTCTCCAGCGGCACCACGCCGAAGCTGGTGGAGCGCGAAAGCCACATCCGCTTTATCGGTTACGGCGCCATGCTGATGGAGTCTTTCGTCGCCATCATGGCGCTGATCTGCGCCTCGGTGCTGGATCCGGGCGTCTACTTCGCCATGAACTCACCGGCGGCGCTGATCGGCACCACGGTGGAAAATGCTTCGCAGGTCATTAACAGCTGGGGCTTTATCGTCACGCCGGAGACGCTGGCGCTGATCGCCAAAGAGGTGGGCGAGAGCGCCATCCTGTCGCGCGCCGGCGGCGCCCCGACCTTCGCCGTGGGCATGGCGCACATCATCAGTGAGGTGTTCAACAGCCGGGCGATGATGGCGTTCTGGTACCACTTCGCCATTCTGTTCGAAGCGCTGTTCATCCTGACCGCCGTCGACGCCGGCACCCGCGCCTGCCGCTTTATGGTGCAGGATCTGGTGGGCGTGGCGGTGCCGCAGCTGGCCAATAACCGCTCCTGGTTCGGCAACCTGGCGGGCACCACGGTGGCGGTGGCCGGTTGGGGTTTCTTCGTGTATCAGGGCGTGGTCGATCCGCTCGGCGGCATCAATACCCTGTGGCCGCTGTTCGGTATCGGCAACCAGATGCTGGCGTCGATGGCGCTGATCCTCGGCACCGTGGTGCTGTTCAAGATGAAAAAGCAGCGCTACGCCTGGGTGACTATTCTGCCGACCGCCTGGCTGTTCGTGACCTCCATGACCGCCGGCTGGCAGAAGATCTTCCACGAAAAACCGAGCATCGGCTTCCTGGCGCAGGCGAAGAAGTTCTCCACCGGCATCGAGCAAGGCACGATCATTGCGCCGGCCAAATCGTTGAAAGACATGGAAACCATCGTGTTCAGCAACCAGATTAACGCCGCGCTGTGCGGGTTCTTTATGCTGGTGGCGGTGACCATGCTGATCGCCGCCTTCTTCGCGATCCGCCGGGCGCTGCGCGCCGAACAGCCGACGGCGCACGAGGTCGGCGCCGCGCTGAGGGAAGAGGCCGGCCGCAGCTAAACGAACCGAGCATCAAGCAAGGGCGCCGCGGCGCCCTTTTTACTGGCTTTAGCCTAACAGCGTGGAGCCGAACGCCCCTTGCCAATCCTGTTCGAATTTCTCGACCGCGGCCTGCACTGCCGGCGCGTTCAGGAACTGCTCCGCGACGTCCACCGGCAGCGTGATGGCCTGGCAGCCCGCCAACAGGCACTCCAGCGCCTGGCGCGGCGTTTTGAAACTGGCGGCCAGCACCTGCGCCGACGGCGCATGCAGGCTCAACAGCTGCTGCAGCTCGTGCACCATTTCGATGCCGTCGCCGCCCTGCGCGTCCACCCGGTTGACGTAAGGCGCCACATATTCCGCCCCGGCCAAGGCCGCCAACAGCCCCTGTGCAGCGCCGTACACCGCGGTGCCCAACGTCGGAATGGACATCGTTTTAAGCTTCTTGATCGCCGCCAGCCCTTCGGCGGTCGCCGGGATTTTCACCACCAGCCCCGGTACCCGCTGGCTGAGCAGCGCCGCCTCCGCCACCATACGTTCCGCATCGGTCGCCATCACCTGTGCAAACAGCTTGCCGGTGCCGCCGAGGGCGTCGCGCAGCGCGGGCAGCACTTCCCAGATCGGCTTGCCTTCCTTCGCCACGATGCTCGGGTTGGTGGTGACGCCGTGCAGCGGCAGAATGCGCGCCAGGCGTTTTACCGCGGTCACATCGGCGGTATCGAGATAAAGCTCCATCACGGACTCCTGTGTCATGTTCTGTAGGCGGACTCAAACTCTGATCATCATAGGGCAAAAACCGCGCTAACTTTTGATCAAAATCAATTCAACTTTCATTCGAAACATCTTTAATGGCGTAAGATACAGCAACGCCAAACGGGTGACTCATGATCTTCAATCTGCAGCGCTACTCGACCCATGACGGCCCGGGCATCCGCAGCGTGG
Organism: Serratia sp. CY52157; assembly: GCF_052168495.1. Lineage (NCBI taxonomy): Bacteria > Pseudomonadati > Pseudomonadota > Gammaproteobacteria > Enterobacterales > Yersiniaceae > Serratia > Serratia sp. CY52157. The sequence continues at coordinate 1,009,925 of NZ_JBJNMO010000001.1, forward strand.
TCTTTTTAAAAGGCTGCCCGCTGAGCTGCCGGTGGTGTCAGAACCCGGAAAGCCGCTCGCGCCACGCAGACCTGCTGTTTGACGAACGCCTGTGCCTGAGCGGCTGCACGCTGTGCGCCGAGCGTTGTCCGCAAGGGCTGCAACGCACCGACGGGCCGCTGACGCTGCAACGCGAGCTGATTAGCGCAGACGATTATGCCGCCCTGGCCGCCGCCTGCCCGACCGGCGCGCTCAGCCTGTGCGGCAGCCCGATCAACCCCGACGATATCATGGCCGAGGTGATGCGGGATAAGCCTTTCTACCTGCGCAGCGGCGGCGGTTTAACGCTGTCCGGCGGCGAACCCTTTATGCAGCCGGACATCGCGGCGGACCTGCTGCGGCGCGGCCGCGAGGCCGGCATCCACACCGCCGTCGAATCCTGCCTGCACGTCCCATGGCGTTATATCGCCCCTTCGCTGCCGTGGCTGGATCTGCTGCTGGCCGATCTCAAACACACCGACGAAGCGCGCTTCAGAGCCTGGACCGGCGGTTCCGCCCGCCGGGTGATGAGCAATTTTCGTCGGCTGGCGGCGCACGGCGTACCAATGACCGTACGCGTGCCGCTGATCCCCGATTTCAACGCCGATCGCCGCTCTGTCCGTACCATCGTCGACTTCGCCGCCGACGAGATCGGCGTGTCGGAGATCCACTTTCTGCCGTACCACACGCTCGGCATCAACAAGTACCACCTGCTCGGCGAACCCTACCGTGCCGCCCGCACGCCACTGGACGCACCCGACCTGCTGGCCTTCGCCGAAGACTATGCCGGCGCCAAGGGCCTGACCGCCATTTTGCGAGGATAACACCATGACCACGTTGGATTTGACTACCCTGAGCGCCCGTATCCAGGCGCATAAGAATGCGCTGATTCACATCGTCAAACCGCCGGTGTGCACCGAACGCGCGCAGCACTATACCGAGGCCTATCAGCAGCATCAGGACAAGCCGCTGCCGGTGCGCCGCGCCCTGGCGTTGGCCAACCATCTGGCGAAACGCAGCATCTGGATCGCCAACGACGAGCTGATCGTCGGCAACCAGGCCAGCGAGCTGCGCGCCGCGCCGATCTTCCCCGAATACACCGTCGGCTGGATAGAAAACGAAATAGACCAGTTGGCCGACCGGCCGGGCGCCGGTTTTTCGGTCAGCGACGAGAACAAGGCAATTTTGCATCGTCTGTGCCCCTGGTGGCGCGGCCAAACGGTGCAGGATCGCTGCTACGGCATGTTCACCGACGAACAAAAGGCGCTGCTGGCCACCGGCATCATCAAGGCCGAGGGCAATATGACCTCCGGCGACGCCCATCTGGCGGTCAACTTCCCGCTGCTGCTGGAGTTAGGCCTCGATGGCCTGCGTGAAAAGGTGAACGCGCGCCGCAGCCGCCTGCGTCTGACCGAGTGGGAAGATCTGCACAAGGCGCAGTTTCTCAACGCTATCGATATTGTGCTGACGGCGCTGAGCGAACACATCCTGCGCTTCGCTCGCCTGGCGCGCGACATGGCGCAAAACGAAGCCCGCGACTGGCGGCGCGCCGAGCTGCTGGCTATCGCAGACAACTGCGACCGGATCGCCCATCGCCCGCCGCACACCTTCTGGCAGGCGCTGCAGCTGTGCTATTTCATCCAGCTGACGTTGCAGCTCGAATCCAACGGCCATTCGGTTTCCTTTGGCCGCCTCGATCAGTATCTCTATCCCTGGTATCGGCGTGACGTGGAGCTGGAGCAAAACCTGGCGCGGGAAAACGCCATCGAGCTGCTGCACAGCTGCTGGCTGAAGCTGCTGGAGGTCAACAAGATCCGCTCCGGCTCGCACTCCAAGGCCTCCGCCGGCAGCCCGCTGTACCAGAACGTTACCATCGGCGGGCAAAAACTGGTCGATGGCCGGCCGTGCGACGCGGTCAATCCGCTGTCCTACGCCATTCTCGAATCCTGTGGCCGCCTGCGCTCCACACAGCCCAACCTCAGCGTGCGTTACCACGCCGGGATGAGCGCCGATTTCCTCGACGCCTGCGTACAGGTGATCCGCTGCGGTTTCGGCATGCCGGCATTCAATAACGACGAAATTGTCATTCCCGAGTTCATCAAGCTGGGGGTCGAACCGCAGGACGCTTACGACTACGCCGCCATCGGCTGTATCGAGACCGCCGTCGGCGGCAAATGGGGCTATCGCTGCACCGGCATGAGCTTCATCAACTTCGCCCGCGTGCTGCTGGCGGCGCTGGAACAAGGCCGCGACGCCACGTCCGGGCAGATCTTCCTGCCGCAGGAACAGGCGCTGTCCAAAGGAAACTTCGCCGATTTCGAGCAGGTGATGGCCGCCTGGGATCGGCAAATCCGCTACTACACGCGCAAGTCAATTGAGATCGAGTGCGTGGTGGACAGCGTGCTGGAGGAGAACGCCCACGATATCCTCTGCTCCGCGCTGGTGGATGACTGCATTGAACGCGGCAAAAGCATCAAACAAGGCGGCGCCAAATACGATTGGGTTTCCGGGCTGCAGGTCGGCATCGCCAACCTGGGCAACAGCCTCGCGGCGGTGCGCAAACTGGTGTTCGACCAAGGGGCGATCGGCCAGCAGCAGTTGGCGACGGCGCTGGCCGAAGACTTCTCCGGGCTGGATGGCGAACAGCTGCGTCAGCGGCTGCTTAACGCTGCGCCCAAATACGGCAACGATGTGGACGAGGTCGATCGGCTGCTGGTGCGCGCCTACCAAACCTACATCGAAGAACTGAAGCAGTATCGCAACACCCGCTTCGGCCGTGGGCCAATCGGCGGCGGCTATTACGCCGGCACCTCGTCGATTTCGGCCAACGTGCCGTTCGGCGCTGCCACCCTGGCCACGCCGGATGGCCGCAAGGCGCACACGCCGCTGGCGGAAGGCGCCAGCCCGGCGTCCGGCACCGACCACCTGGGGCCGACGGCAGTGTTCAATTCGCTCGCCAAGTTGCCGACCGAGGCGATCCTCGGCGGCGTGCTGCTCAACCAAAAGCTGAACCCGGCGACGCTGGACAACCCGCGCGATCGGGAGAAGCTGATGCTGATGTTGCGCACCTTCTTCGAGAGCTATCGCGGCTGGCATGTGCAGTACAACATCGTGTCGCGCGAAACGCTGCTGGCGGCGAAGCAACACCCTGACCAATATCGTGATTTAGTGGTTCGCGTAGCTGGCTATTCCGCCTTCTTTACCGCATTATCCCCTGAGGCGCAGGATGATATTATTGCGCGCACAGAACATACTCTTTAAACCTTTGACTCTTAGCGGCCGCGCCTTGGCGGCCGCATCATCAGGCCGATATGAATTTACGACAACAGACCATATTGCAGTTGGTTAACGATCGCCGCCGGATCAGCGTCAATGAGCTGGCGCGCGCTTCGGGCGTCTCGGAAGTCACCATCCGGCAGGATCTCAACCTGCTGGAAAAACGCAGTTATCTGAAGCGGGTGCACGGCTCCGCCGTGGCGTTGGAAAGCGACGACGTCGACGCCCGCATGATGTCCAATTTCACCCTTAAGCAACGATTGGCGCAGTACGCCGCCGCGCAGGTCAACGACGGCGAGACGATTTTTATCGAGAGCGGCAGCGCCAATGCCCTGCTGGCGCGCTACATCGCCGAACGCAAGCGCATTACGCTGATCACCGTCAGCCACTACATCGCCAACCTGCTCAAAGAAACCGACTGCGACGTGATTGTGTTGGGCGGCATGTATCAGAAGAAAAGCGAGACCGTGGTCGGCCCACTCACGCGGCTGTGCATTCAGCAGGTGCATTTCAACAAAGCGTTTATCGGCATTGACGGCTTTCAGGCCGAAACCGGCTTTACCGGCCGCGACATGATGCGCGCCGATGTGGTCAGCGCGGTGCTGGCCAAGGGCGTGGAGAATATCGTGCTGACGGATTCCAGCAAATTCGGCCAGATCCAGCCTAACCCGCTGGCGCAGCCGGGGCAAATCAGCCGGGTGATCACCGATTCACGTTTGGCGCTGGAGTATCAGCATCAGCTGAAACGTCAGGGCGTACAGGTGGAGCTGGTCAACGAATAACGCGCCGCGCGGGCCACGCCGCCCGCCGTTTCCCTTGCGCAGCGGGATTTTAAGACTATTTACCTATTTATCCTTCCCGAGAAACCTATACTCAGCTTCGGTAACTTTTGGGCCGTAACCCGCTAATTATTCGGCCGTTAACAAAAAATGCCATTTTTTATATCGATACCGTATGGGAATCAACAGCAGGCCTGATTTATGGTTAACGCCTATACTTATAGGGCACTTCCATATAGCCAATGCTAAGGAGAAGTCATTATGATGATTATCAATAAACGTTTCGCCACCGCCGCTCTGGCTCTGACTCTGGCGTTTTCACTGAGCGCCTGTTCCAACATGTCCAAACGCGATCGCAACACCGCTATCGGCGCCGGCGCCGGTGCAGTCGGCGGCGCAGTGCTGACCAACGGCAGCGCTTTGGGCACGCTGGGTGGGGCTGCGGTGGGCGGCATCATCGGTCACCAGGTTGGCAAATAACCTGCCCGATGCTCCTCCGCCGACAGGCGGGCAAAAGCGCCTCGGCGCTTTGACGTATTAACCAATAACGATGATTTCAGGTCTGTTTTACTTTAAGTCTATGGTTCTTTCGCCGTTAACGGGTTAACCCCCGGCAGCAACAACCTCTAGCCATGCCGCAGCATTGCACTGCGGCATGGCGATTCGCCTCAACCGCCCGCCAGTTTGACCTTCATGCCTTTGGCTTCCAGCAGCTGTTTGAGCAGATCGCGTTTATCGCCCTGGATCTCGATGACTCCCTCTTTCACCGAGCCGCCGCAGCCGCATTTCTTTTTCAGTTCGGCCGCCAGTTTGTCGAGCGCGGCATCATCCAGATCGACGCCGGTAATCAGGCACACGCCCTTCCCCTTGCGGCCGCTGGTCTGGCGCTGGATGCGCACAACGCCATCGCCCTTGGCGCGTTGCGGTTTAACCTCTTCCTGCTTGATGCGACCGGTGTCCGTGGAATACACCAGACGGCTGTTATCGTCATTCATCATCGCTTCCTCAGGCCAAAGAGGCGCGGATCGCGCGCAGCGTCGCGGCCGGATCCGCAGATTGGGTGATCGGACGCCCAATCACCATATAGTCCACGCCGGCGGCCTGCGCCTGCACCGGCGTCATAATACGACGCTGATCGCCCGCCGCGCTGCCTTCAGGGCGGATCCCCGGCGTCACCAGTTGGAAAGCCTGCCCGCAGGCGGCCTTCAGGCACTGCGCTTCGTGTGCCGAACACACCACGCCGTCCAGCCCGCAGTCGCGGGTCAGGCGCGCCAGGCGCTCGGCGTGTTCTGCCGGACTCGCCTCGATGCCGATGCCGCGAAGGTCTTCCGCTTCCATGCTGGTCAGCACCGTGACGGCGATCAGCAGCGGCGCATCCGCCCCGTATGACACCAGCGCTTCTTTAGCGGCGGTCATCATGCGCGCGCCGCCGCTGGCATGCACATTGACCATCCAAACGCCCAGCTCGGCCGCTGCGGCTACCGCATGCGCCGTGGTATTGGGAATATCGTGGAATTTCAGGTCAAGAAATACGTCGAAGCCGCGCCCGTGCAGATCGCGCACCAGCTGTGGTCCAAACAGCGTGAACATTTCTTTGCCCACTTTCAGCCGGCAGTCTTGCGGATCGATACGGTCGGCGAACGCCAGCGCAGCGTTCTTATCGGCGTAATCCAACGCCACAACGATTGGAGATGATTTTAAGTCATTGTTATTAGCGTTATTTTCAGACTTCATTTCTTCTACCTTCTGTAAAATGGAGATAATCAGGGACTCACCCGCGAAACTGACCGCCGCATTCTACATGCCAGGGGCCAGAAATCCCAGCCACAGCGCGCACCGGCGCTCTGTCATGTTACCTTGCGTCTTTGTCATGGCGCGTCAACGTAAGCGCGTCAGCAATAAACCACGCAGCGTAAAACGCCGTAAAGATGCGTAAATTATCGATCAAATATTTTGAACAACTTGCTCAGCATTATCAGATTTTCAATCGGCCCAGATGCTTTATTATTCACCACATCGGAAGCGAATGGCTTCCTTCCTAAATAAACAGACTGGAGTCACCCATGAAAACCATCAAATATTTTGCAGCCGCTGCCGCTATCGCACTGACCTCTTTCGCCACTTTGGCCGCTGAGCCTATCAACAGCCAGCAGGCCGATAGCCTGACCGCGACCGGCGTCGTTTCCGCAGGCCACGCAACCACCCTCAGCAGCCTGGAGAAAAAACTGGCCGCTAAAGCAGATGCTCAGGGCGCCAGCAGCTACCGCATTATCTCCGCCGGCGGTAACAACATGTTGAGCGGCACCGCGATCATCTACAAATAAGGTTTCCGGTACAGGGCCCGAGATTTCGGGCCCTGCCTCTATTTCCCGCTTAAAAACCCGCCTTTGCCCCGCTCTTTATTGTTACAAAAATATTAAATTTTTATTACACACTAGACACCCGATCGCCAGTGGCTTAGCTTGAAGGCATCTTCCTGCAGAAAGGCTTTCAAAATGAGCGAGATATCGACACTTACCATTAAAATTCCTCTGGCACTGAAGGAGAAAATCCGCGCCGCCGCCGCTGAAAACGAATTTTCATTGAGCGTGGAAGTGTGCCAGCGCCTGGAAAGCAGCTTCAACGCGCCCGTCGTCAAGGCAGAAAAACCGGCCAAGAAAGCGGACGACCTGCACCACGGCGAGATCGACAATCAAAGCACCGAAGAAGAAATCGAACAGCCTCTGAGCCAGAAAGAGCTGAAGAAGCTGCGTCAGCTATTGAAAACCGGCGCTAAAGGCGGCAAGAAAAAGTAAGCGATGAACATAAAAAAACGGGGCGAACAATCGCCCCGTTTTGTTTTGTCTCGCCGCCACGCTATTGTCCGTCCAGACCGCGGATCGGTTTAACCGATGACCAGGCGCGACACGACGGACAATGCCAATAGAGCGAGTGCGCGGTGAAGCCACATTTGTGGCAGCGGTAACGCGGTTTGGTGCGAATTTGCTCGCCGACCATATCGCGCAACAACAGCAGACTCTCTTTCGCACGGCCGTCTTCAGCGTCCGCCAGGTGATAATCCATCAGCCGATAAAACACCCGCATAGTGGGGTGACGCTGCAGCTGACGGTTGATATAGACCTGCACCACGTCGCGCCCTTCGTGCTGCTCGATGATTTCGGCCAGCATCAGATCGGCGGTTGCGCCGGTGTTCTCTTCCACGCAGCGCTTAAGGAAATCAGCCCAGTTGTGCTGCTGTTCCGGCAGATGCGTGTAGCATTCCTGCAGCATCGGCAGCGTTTCGCTGACCAGCTCTTTATCCTGACTCAGTACGCGCTGCAGCGACTCCGCCGCTTTGGCGTAATCGTTTTGCGCCATGTAAATGCGCCCGAACATGATGGACACGCGCGCGCATTGTTTATCGGCCGCGTCCGCACGCTTGAGCAGGCTCATCGCCCGATCGAGATCGTCGCTGCCCATCGCCTGCAGCGCCAGTTCACAATAAAAGTGCGCGATCTCGACGCGTTGTTTCTCTTTGCCCAGCTTGACCAACTTTTCCGCCACGTCGATCGCTTTCTGCCAGTCGCTGGTCGCCTGATGGATCACCAGCAGTTGCTGCAGCGCCGAGACGCGAAAATCCGCTTCGTCAGTCAACTGGCTGAACATGTCTTCCGCGCGGTCGTAAAGCCCGGCGGCCATATAGTCACGGCCCAGCTGCTGCACCGCCAACAGGCGCTGCTCAAAGGTCAGGGAAGCGCTTTCCATCAAGGCCTGATGGATGCGGATAGCGCGGTCGACTTCGCCGCGCGAGCGGAACAGGTTGCCCAACGTCAGGTGGGCCTCAACGGTGTTGCTGTCCTCTTTCAACATGTCGAGGAACAGATCGACCGCCTTATCCTGCTGGTTTGAAAGCAGAAAGTTCACCCCTGCCACGTATTCACGCGACAGGCGGTTGGCTTCTTGCTGTTTATCCTGCTGAGCGCTTCTGCGCCCCATGTACCAACCGTACGCGGCAGCCACGGGCAGCAACAGAAACAGCAGTTCTAACATAGAGGGTTATTCCTTGCTGACAACGGCCTGAGCCGCCGGTTCAGCGGGCTGCTCAAGCTGCAGCTCCAGCCTTTTGATCTTGCGCTCGGCGCGGCCCAGCGCAATGCGCGTACGCAGATAGAACAGACCGCAAATGATCCAGCCGAGAATGAAACCGGCGCCAAACAGCGTGGCCAACAGGGTCGATACGCGATAATCGCCCTGCGCAACCAGATAGTTAAAATTGACCACCTGATCGTTATGCGCGCCCAGGGTGACGGAAATCACGAAGATCACCAGAACCAACAAAAAAATCAGCAAATATTTCACATTCTTTCCCGCGATGCCGAGTGAATCGGATGAACGATGCCAAAACGTGGCGTCCCTAACCCTTAAGTTAGCATTTCCCGTTGCGGCAGGGAAACCCTGCGGCACGATAAAACCACATATCTGCTGGCATATTCGGCAGTAAACGGCTTTAACGAACAAATTGATGAGAAAGCTTCTCAAAACGTCGAATTTATAAGGATATGGGGGCGACGGCGCGGATTGCAATGGCGGGAAAATGTAAGCGGTTAATGCGGCGCCGATCTGGCGCCGCGCTTTTTGTGACATGGTCACATAACGTTCATTTCTCCGGCTTGCGCGCCGCGATTTCCTGCTGCTCTTGCGGCGGCGGCGTCAGAGGACCGAACCAGCGCTGCGCCAGCCAGCAGGTGATCACCACCAGCAACCAGCTGATCAACGTGGCCATCGCCAGATCGCGCGGCCAGTGCATGCCCAGCAGCAAGCGGCTGCCCATTACCCCGGCCGCCCACACCATCAGGATCGCGACGGTTTTGTAATGGCGGCGCGGCCACAGTAGCCCTACGCCCAATAGCGCCCAGGTGGCGGCGAACATGGTGTGCCCCGACGGAAAAGCAAAGCCGGTTTCAAACTGCCAGTGCTTGCGCAGCCAGCTCGGCACCAGCGTCTGGTCTTGCAGTTGCTCGCGCACCAGCGCGCTGCGCTCTTTGCGCTGCAGCGAGTAGAAATACTTGCCGTCCACGCCGTGGGTTTGCTCCAACCACACCACGAAAGGACGCGGCTCTTGCACCCGATCCTTGATCAACGACTTCACGCCCTGCCCAATCACCAGCGCGGCGAAAAGCAGCATCGCCAGACCGATGGCCGGCTTCAGCCGAAAGCGCAGGCACCACAAAAACCAACCGCAGAGGATCGCGCTGGTCAGAATGCCCCACGGCGAGGTCACGGTTTCGGTCACCCAGTACAGCGCTTTCAGCAGCCGGTCATTGCCGCCGGGTTGCCAGTGCCAGCCGGATACCCAGACCGCCAGCGGCATCAACAGCAGCAGCAACGCGCCGCCCGCCGTGCGTTTTGCTATCTCATACATTCCCGTTTTCCTCTGCGTGAATCAGGCTGCAGTGTAACAAGAGTGCAATCTTGATAACACGCGAAAAATTAAACAGATAGACAACCTATCGCAATAATAGGTGGCCAGAAAACGCCATCTGCTGGTTTGCTGAGCACCGCCCGGCAAGAAGTTGTGGCAAAATAGCCGATAATTAACGAAATAGAGATCGGCGTAGCACGTTTTAGTCTTGGTCAATGCACTGACCGGACTTAGGATGCGCGACAATGATTGAATCGTAGGTTTTTGTGGAGAGTGACATGCAGCTTAAACGGGTGGCAGAGGCTAAACTGCCGACACCTTGGGGCGATTTCCTGATGGTAGGATTCGAAGAACTGGCGACCGGGCACGATCATCTGGCGCTGGTTTTCGGTGATATTTCCGGTGAAGCGCCGGTGCTCGCACGCGTGCATTCCGAATGTCTGACCGGCGACGCGTTGTTCAGCCTGCGCTGCGACTGCGGTTTTCAGCTGGAAGCCGCGCTGGAGCAGATCGCCGAAGAAGGCCGCGGCATCCTGCTTTATCATCGCCAGGAGGGCCGCAATATCGGCCTGTTGAACAAGATCCGCGCCTATGCCCTGCAGGATAAGGGCGCAGACACCGTGGAAGCCAACCATCAGCTCGGCTTCGCCGCCGACGAACGCGACTTCACCCTGTGCGCCGACATGTTCAAACTGCTGGGCGTCGACGCGGTGCGCTTGCTGACCAACAACCCGAAAAAGGTCGAGATCCTGACCGAAGCCGGTATCAATATCAGCGAGCGCGTGCCGCTGATCGTCGGCCGCAACCCGAAGAACGAACACTATCTGGCCACCAAGGCCGCCAAAATGGGCCATTTGCTCGACCAGAAGTGATCGCCGCCACGGTGAAAACAATCAGGGCGCCTTGCGGCGCCCTTTTTACTGCACGATTTACAGCATTTTCCTGATTACGTAGTGCAGGATGCCGTCGTTTTCGTAGTAGGTCAGCTCATTGCCGGTATCGATGCGGCAACGGGTGTCGATCACCTCCTTGCGCCCGTCGGCATAGGTGATATGTACCGGCACCGTCTGGCCCGGCTGCAGCTGTTGCAGGCCGCCGACGCTGATCTGCTCGTCCCCGGTCAGCCCCAGCGTTTTGCGCGTCACGCCCTGCGGGAACTCCAGCGGCAAAATACCCATGCCTATCAGGTTGGAGCGGTGAATACGCTCGAAGGATTCGGCGATCACCACCCGCACGCCCAGCAGGCGCGGCCCTTTCGCCGCCCAGTCGCGGCTGGAGCCGGAACCGTACTCTTTACCGGCGATCACCGCCAGCGGCACTTGCTCCTGCTGGTACTGCATGGCGGCGTCGTAGATAGACAGTTGCTGCTGCGACGGAATATGGCGGGTATAGCCCCCCTCCACACCCGGCACCATTTCGTTGCGGATGCGGATGTTGGCGAAGGTGCCGCGCATCATTACTTCATGGTTTCCGCGGCGCGAACCGTAGGAGTTAAAGTCCTGCGGCGCCACGCCGTGCTCGCTCAGGTAACGCCCCGCCGGGCTGTCGCGCTTGATGTTGCCCGCCGGCGAGATGTGGTCGGTGGTCACCGAATCGGCCAAAATCGCCAGAATGCGCGCGTCCTTGATGTCCTGCACCGGATCCGGCTTCACCTTCATGGTGCTGAAAAACGGAGGATGGCGGATATAGGTAGAATCCTCCTGCCATTGATAGGTCGCCGAACCGGTCACCTGGATCGCCTGCCAGTTGGCGTCGCCATCGAACACTTCGCCGTATTCTTTGTGGAACATCTCGGTGCGCACTTCTTCCACCGCCTGAGCAATGTCCTGGCTGCTCGGCCAGATGTCCTTCAGGTAGACCGGTTGACCGTCATTGCCCTCGCCCAGCGGCTCTTTGGTCAGGTCGATCTTCATGCTGCCCGCCAGCGCATACGCCACAACCAGCGGCGGTGAGGCCAGCCAGTTGGTTTTCACCAGCGGGTGGATGCGCCCTTCGAAGTTACGGTTGCCCGACAGCACCGCGCCCACGGTCAGATCGCCCTCTTTGATCGCCTGCTCGATAGGATCCGGCAGCGGCCCGGAGTTGCCGATACAGGTGGTACAGCCATATCCCACTAGGTTGAACCCCAGTTCTTCCAGATAAGCGGTGAGCTTGGCGCTGTCGAAGTAGTCGGTCACCACTTTGGAACCCGGCGCCAACGACGTTTTTACCCAAGGCTTGCTGCGCAGCCCTTTCTTGACGGCGTTTTTCGCCAGCAGGCCGGCCGCCATCATCACGCTCGGGTTGGAGGTGTTGGTGCAGGAGGTGATCGCCGCGATCACCACCGCGCCGTCGTGCAGCTCGTGCTGCTGCCCATCCAGCGTAAAGGGTTTGCTGTCTGCCTTGGTCTTGTGGCCGCCGATATCCAACTCGGTAGCGGCCTTGAACGCCTGCGGCACATTCGGCAGCGCGACGCGATCCTGCGGGCGTTTCGGCCCGGCGAGGCTGGCCTCGACCGTCGACATATCCAGCGCCAGCGAGCTGGTGAATACCGGCTCATCCCCCGGGTTGCGCCACATGCCCTGCGCCTTGGCGTAGGCTTCCACCAGCGCGATTTGTTCAGCGCTGCGGCCGCTGAGTTTCATGTAGCCGAGCGTGACGTCATCTACCGGGAAGAAACCGCAGGTGGCGCCGAACTCCGGCGACATATTGGCGATGGTCGCCCGGTCCGCCAACGGCAGATCGGCCAGGCCGTCGCCGTAAAACTCGACGAACTTGCCGACAACGCCGTGCTTACGCAGCATTTGGGTGACGGTCAGCACCAGGTCGGTGGCAGTAATGCCCTCGCGGAGCTTGCCGGTCAGCTTAAAGCCGACGACGTCCGGGATCAGCATCGACACCGGCTGGCCCAGCATCGCCGCTTCCGCTTCGATACCGCCGACGCCCCAGCCGAGAATGCCCAGGCCGTTGATCATGGTGGTGTGAGAATCGGTGCCCACCAGCGTATCCGGATAGGCCACGCGGCGACCGCTTTCGTCGCTGTGCCACACCGTTTGGCCGAGGTATTCGAGGTTGACCTGGTGGCAGATGCCGGTGCCCGGCGGCACCACGCGGAAACGGTTGAAGGCTTTCTGCCCCCAGCGCAGGAAGGTGTAGCGCTCGTGGTTGCGCTGCATTTCGATACGCACGTTGTCTTCGAAGGCGTTGTTATCGCCGAATTCATCGACGGTAACCGAGTGGTCAATCACCAGATCCACCGGTGACAGCGGGTTCACCTGGTCGACATTGCCGCCCAGCCGCCGCACCGCTTCACGCATCGCCGCCAGATCCACCACCGCCGGAACGCCGGTAAAATCCTGCATCAGCACGCGCGCCGGACGGTAGGCGATCTCACGGTCAGCATGGCCGGTTTGCAACCAGGCGACGATGGCCTTGAGGTCGTCAACCTGCACGGTATCGCCATCCACATGACGCAGCAGGTTCTCCAACAGCACTTTCATTGATTTCGGCAACCGGTCGATATCACCCAGCTGCTTCGCCGCCAGCGGCAGACTGTAGTAGTAATATTCGCTATTCAGCGCAACCAGCTTATCCAGACTTGTTTCACGAAGATCGGACGACATAGCTCCTCCATTTCTTATTGTGATTAAAACAGGGTAATCAGTGAGGTCTTGTTTAAAGATACCACAAAGATAAGTTAACGTTTTGATAACAACACGATTTGATCACAGCGATAGGTGAGAACAATCAAGAAGAAGGAAGTGCGAGCGCAGCCAAGGGGTTAGGCCACGCGTCAACGAAAACGCCGCAACGAGGCGGCGTTTTGGCAGGGAAAATCTCGCGGCTTTAGCGGGGTTTGCGCACCAGGCGGCGACATACTGTGAGCACAACTGCAGCAATGATGGCAGAGACACCCAATTTAATGGCAATGACAGCCGAGTCGAAATTATTCATCCCTATTTCACCATCACCGTTAATTTCTATGTTGTTGGAAACGAAGCTGTCGAAAATTCCGTCTGGCAGGTAGCGCAACAACAAAAGGGTTAGCAACAAGAACAGAACAATCCAGAGACTTTTTTTCATTGTGATACCACGCATTTACTGTAATCAGGCTCGCCTTGAACATCTATACGACCGTACGCCATCAGCCCTCGACCTCCTGGCACTCTCACCTTTCTACGCCTTAGCAGCGCATCCCGAAGGATCTGGAAATCACTCGATAAATCAGCGTAGTTAAGCCTGCATATCTGCATAACGTTGAATTTCCATATTCAATTATCCGAACGTTTTTGCAGTCTACTTAGAGGCTAACGGGTTGAAAAGAGCGCGGCGGCTTTTCAGGATGATCCTGAGAAACAAGGAAGGTGCGGGTTTCCGGGCTAAAAAAACCCGGTTTGGCAGGCACCTAACCGGGTTTGATTTGATATCGTCAACGATTACTTAATCGGCAGCTTGATGTCCTTGAACATCGCTTCAATTTCTTCGTTGGAGCGCAGCGCCACTGCGCTGTCGACCACGTCGCGCGTCAGGTGCGGCGCGAAGCGCTGAATGAAGTCGTACATGTAGCTGCGCAGGAAGGTGCTGCGGCGGAAGCCGATTTTAGTGGTGCTGTAGGTGAAGATATCGCGCGCATCCACCGTCACCAGATCCGGATCCTGCACCGGATCCACCGCCATGCTGGCGATCACCCCTACCCCCAATCCCAAACGCACATAGGTTTTAATCACGTCGGCGTCAGTGGCGGTAAAGACGATGCGCGGCGTCAGGCCGGCGCGGTTGAAGGCGGTGTCCAGCTCCGAGCGACCGGTAAAGCCGAAGGTGTAAGTGACGATCGGGTAAGCCGCCAGTTCTTCAATGCTGATGCTGCTTTTGCCCGCCAAAGGATGATCGGGCTTCACCACCACCGCCCGGTTCCAGTGGTAGCACGGCAGCATGATAAGATCGTCATACAGGTGCAGCGCTTCGGTGGCGATGGCGAAATCAGCGGTGCCCTTGGAGACCGCTTCGGCGATCTGCGTCGGCGAGCCCTGATGCATGTGCAGCGAGACACGCGGGTAACGCTCGATGAAGCCTTTAATCACGTTGGGCAAGGCGTAACGAGCCTGGGTATGCGTGGTGGCGACGTACAGCGAGCCTTTGTCCGGGTAGGTGTGTTCACCGGCGACGGCCTTGATGGCGTCTACCTTGGACAGCACTTCACGCGCGATGCGAATGATTTCCTGGCCGGCCGGGGTGACCTGGGTCAGGTGCTTGCCGCTGCGGGCGAAAATCTGGATGCCCAGCTCATCTTCGAGCATGCGCACCTGTTTGCTGATGCCGGGTTGAGAGGTATAGAGCCCTTCTGCCGTCGAGGAGACATTCAGGTTGTGGTTAACCACTTCCACAATGTAACGAAGCTGCTGCAATTTCATATCTTATACCATCCTAGGTTAAACACTGCGGCTTACCCGCAGCCAGGTATATCGGTGTCGCCCCGGTATGCTGAAACTCACAAGCCATAAACCCCGTGTTCTACCCTGATGGTGAAGAAAACGCCGTTGTTAATAAGCTTTAATAATAAAAAAACTTTTTATATAACCACTATACCACGATGCAGCTTCAAGTATAGATCCGCGTCACACTATGATAACGATTATTTTGCATGGGTATCAACGTGAAACGGCGGTGTCGGAGGGATAAAAACAGCAAAGGATAGATCCGTTTGCCCCTTTTCACCAATAAAAAAACCAGCCGCCAGGGCTGGTTTTTCATCTTGCGGGCAGGACATCGGCCTTACTTCTTGCCTTCGACCCACTTGCCGTCCACGTAGAACGCGGACCAACCGGTCGCCTTGCCGTCTTTTTCAGAGGAGACGTACTGCTGCTTGGTTTTACGGCTGAAACGCACCAGCGTTTTGTTGCCTTCGGCATCCGCCACCGGCGCATCGGCCAGGTAGCGCAGTTTCTCCGGCAGACGATCCTTGAAGCGAGCCAGTTCTTCCACCAGCGGCGCGCGGGTCTCGCGCGATTTAGGGAAGGTGTTGGCCGCCAGGAACACGCCGGCAGCGCCGTCACGCAGCACGAAATAGGCGTCGGACTTCTCGCACGGCAGCTCCGGCAACGGCACCGGATCTTCCTTCGGCGGCGCGACATCGCCGTTACGCAGGATCTTGCGGGTGTTTTTGCAGTTCTCGTTGGTGCAGCCCATGTACTTGCCGAAACGCCCCATTTTCAGGTGCATTTCCGAGCCGCACTTGTCGCACTCCACCACCGGGCCATCATAGCCTTTCAGACGGAACTCGCCCTCTTCGATCTCATAGCCGTCACACGCCGGGTTGTTACCGCAGACGTGCAGCTTGCGCTGGTTGTCGATCAGATAGCTGTCCATCGCCGTACCGCATTTCTGGCAGCGGCGGCGGGCGCGCAGCGCGTTGGTTTCCGCGTCGTCGCCTTCGAGGATGTTGAGCACTTCCGCTTCCGGCACCAGGTTGATGGTGGTTTTGCAACGTTCCTTCGGCGGCAGCGCGTAGCCGGAACAGCCGAGGAACACGCCGGTGCTGGCGGTACGGATGCCCATCTTGCGGCCGCAGGTCGGGCAGTCGATGCTGGTCATCACCATCTGGTTAGGCCGCATGCCGCCTTCTTCCGGATCCTTCTCCGCCGTTTCCAACTGCTCGCTGAAGTCGACGAAGAATTCGTCCAGCACCGCTTTCCACTCGGCCTGGTTGTTGGCGACCTCATCGAGGCCGTCTTCCATGCGCGCGGTGAAGTCATAGTTCATCAGCTCGCGGAAGTTTTCTTCCAGGCGATCGGTGACGATCTCACCCATTTTCTCGGCATAGAAACGGCGGCTTTCCACCCGCACATAACCGCGATCCTGAATGGTCGAGATGATGGAGGCGTAAGTGGACGGACGGCCGATGCCGCGTTTCTCCAGCTCTTTCACCAGCGAGGCTTCGCTGTAGCGCGCCGGCGGCTTGGTGAAGTGCTGGCTCGGGATCAGTTTCTGCAGATCCAGCTCGCTGCCGATTTCGACGAACGGCAACGTGCGATCTTCATCGCCTTTGCGCAGAGCCGGCATCACCTTGGTCCAGCCGTCAAAGCGCAGCGTACGGCCCTTGGCGCGCAGCTGATAATCGCCGGCTTTCACCGTCAGCGTGGTGGAATCGTATTGCGCCGGCGTCATCTGACAGGCGACGAACTGACGCCAGATCAGCTGATACAGTTTCTGCGCGTCCGCTTCCATGTCTTTGAGCTGTTCGGCGAGCACGTTCACGTCCGAAGGACGGATCGCTTCGTGCGCTTCCTGCGAATTCTCTTTGCTGCTGTACTGATTCGGCGCCTTCGGCAGGTATTTATCGCCGAAGTTGTCGCCAATGTAGCCACGCACCATGTTGAGCGCATCCTGGCTCAGGTTGGTGGAGTCGGTACGCATATAGGTGATGTGACCGGCTTCATACAGCCGTTGCGCCATCATCATGGTTTTCTTCACGCCGAAGCTCAGGCGGGTGCTGGCGGCCTGTTGCAGCGTGGAGGTAATGAAAGGCGCGCCCGGCTTGCTGCTGGTCGGTTTGTCTTCGCGATCCAGCACCGTGTAGCGGGCTTTTTCCAGCAACTTGACCGCGGCGTGCGTCTGCTCGCGGTTGACCGGCTTGAACGGTTTGTCGTGCGCATGGGTCACTTCCATCTGCAGCGCGGTGTCACCCTTCGCCAGCAGATCGGCATGCAGCTCCCAGTACTCTTCCGGCACGAACGCCTTGATGTCGCGCTCACGCTCAACCACCAGGCGCACTGCCACCGACTGCACGCGGCCGGCGGACAGGCCGCGGGCGATTTTTTTCCACAGCAGCGGCGAGACCATATAGCCCACCACGCGGTCCATAAACCGGCGCGCCTGCTGCGCGTTGACGCGGTCAATGTTCAACTCGCCCGGCTGTTTGAACGCCTGTTGGATCGCGTTTTTGGTGATTTCGTTAAACACCACGCGGCTAAAGCGTTTGTCATCCCCACCGATCACTTCCCGCAGGTGCCAGGCGATGGCTTCCCCTTCGCGGTCAAGGTCGGTTGCGAGATAAATGTGGTCGGCGTTTTCCGCCAACGATTTTAACTCGGCGACCACTTTTTCTTTACCCGGCAGGATTTCATAATGCGCTTTCCAGCCGTGGTAAGGGTCGACGCCCATGCGATTTACCAGCGCCGCCTTCTCATCTTTTTTAACTTTTTTCTTGGCTTTGTCTTCGGTTGAGTCAGCGCTCTTTTTGCTGGCTGAGCCACTGGTCGGCAAATCACGGATATGACCGACGCTGGACTTCACCACGTAGTCACTTCCTAAATATTTATTAATAGTTTTGGCTTTTGCCGGGGACTCAACTATTACGAGAGCTTTACCCATATTTACCTTTACCTAATTTATTTCTTCTAAAAAGAAGTCTTTTATCTCGCCGTGCCGCGGCAATTCGTGTCTCTTTTTTTATATTGCGGCAGTCTGGCAAGAGATCAACAGATTTTTTTCTTTTGGTTGCCCAACTGCTCAACCTGAACGCAAGTTGTTGATCCTGCCTGCTATTCACCCATGCCCCAGAAGTATGGCTGCGTGATTTTTATTCATGGCGTAAACAAAACCTTCCACCCGACGCCGCAAAATCCCACACTGTACCTGATAAAAAGCGTCACGCAACCTAATTAGCACGGAAAGGCAGATTTCGCCAACCGGCCGCCGCCCATGGCCATCCAGACGGCAAATAAACCTTAGTCGGTTTGCGGATAAAAGCGAACCGGCGTTAGAATATGCGCAGCGTTTTTTGTTTGGAGTCTAATAAATGTACAAGAATACTGCACCTATCGGCCGCGAGGCCCTGCTGGCGGAAGCAAATAACATCATCCGCCAACACGAAGATTATCTGCACGGCATGATCGCCACCGACGTTGAACAAAAAAGCGGCGTTTTAGTTTTTCGCGGCGAATACTTTTTAGATGCCGATGGATTGCCCACCGCCAAAACCACCGCCGTATTTAATATGTTTAAACATTTGGCTCACCTGCTTTCGGAAAAATACCATTTGGTCGATTGAGAAAACAAAACGGGGGCACCTGGCCCCCGTTGATTCCTGCTCTTCTCGCCTTACAACAACGGCTTTTCCCCGCGCTGCCACCAGCGCAACAGCAAACGATCGACGCTTTCCGCCGCGCTGCCGGTGAAACGATCCATCAAACGTTTACGACGTGCATAGCGCACGGCGATCACTTCGTGGTTATCCAACTCGGCGATCAACAAATCGTCACTGGTGCCGATGGCGTCGATAAGGCCTTTCTCTTTGGCCTGGGTCCCGAACCAGTGCTCACCGGTGGCGACGTTGTCGATGTCCAGCGACGGGCGCTGCTCGTGCACGAAGCGTTTGAACAGCTCGTGCGTTTCGTTCAGATCTTCGCGGAACTTCTCGCGCCCCTGCTCGGTATTCTCACCGAACAGCGTCAGCGTACGTTTAAACTGCCCGGCGGTATGCAGCTCCACGTCGATGTCGTTCTTCTTCAGCAGGCGATGGAAATTCGGGATCTGCGCCACCACGCCGATGGAACCGATGATGGCGAACGGCGCCGCCACGATGCGATCCGCGACGCAGGCCATCATGTAGCCGCCGCTGGCCGCCACTTTATCCACCGCCACCGTCAGGCGGATACCGCCTTTGCGCAAGCGCTCCAACTGCGAAGCCGCCAGGCCGTAGCCGTGCACCACCCCGCCCGGGCTTTCCAGACGCAGCAGGACTTCATCCTGCGCCGAGGCCACCGCCAGCACCGCGGAGATCTCTTCGCGCAGCGACGTCACCTCGTGCGCATCCATGCTGCCCTTGAAGTCCAACACGTACAGGCACGGCTTGGCCACTTCCACCGCGCCGGATTTGGCGCGCTGCTTCTTCAATTTGTCATCAGATTTGGTCTGCTTCTTGAACTGTTTCAGCCAAACCTTTTGCTCGGCAGTATCCATACGCGCCAGGCGCATATCGCGCTGCATTTCGCGATACTGCTCACCGAGATCGGTCAGCTGCAGCTCACCTTTCTGGCGGCTCTTGCGTTGCCCCAGACTGACCGCCAGGATGGCCAACGCGGCGATGGCGAGCACCACCGTGGCGACCTTGGCCAGAAACAGGCCATAAACAGATATAAACTCCACAGATTCCGCCTTTATTTACAGGTTGTTAGTATGATTCTTTCCATTTTAGCCAACCGCAGCGCCTGCTGTCGCGGCTAAATGAAAATTCATTGCGTTCTGCACGTCACTATGGGGACGATTCAAGGCCGAACCAAGCCGCCGCCGCGCCGCTTTTGTTACAAAAGAATGCCATTTCAGCCTGCTACGCATTGAAAATGCGTACGGATTAAGGCATATAACACCCATTATTCATCAATATGATGAGACAGATTCGCTGCGCGGCCCGCAGAAGGTCGAGCTCTCGCTCCCGCCCTGGCCGCGCGTTTCACCCTTGCTCCCCACGATACGCGGGAGAACAGCCACCCAGGCGAGGATTTATCGTGCATTACCAACCCAAACAAGATCTGCTCGAACAACGCATTATTTTGGTCACCGGCGCCGGAGACGGCATCGGCCGCGAAGCGGCGCTGACCTACGCTCGCTTCGGCGCCCAGTTAGTGCTGCTGGGACGCACCGAGAGCAAACTGCTGGCGGTACAACAAGAGATCGCGGCCCAGGGCGGCGCCCCGGCCCTGGTGGTCACGCTCGACTTGCTGCACGCCACGCCGGAGCAATGCCGACAGATAGCCGACGATCTGGCACGCCAAATCCCGCGCCTGGACGGCGTGCTGCACAACGCCGGCCTGCTGGGCGACATTGCGCCGATGGCCGACCTGTCGATAACCATGTGGCAAGAGGTGATGCAGGTTAACGTCAACGCCACCTTTATGCTGACTCAGGCGCTGCTGCCGCTGCTGCTGAAATCCCACGCCGGGTCGCTGGTGTTCACCAGTTCCAGCGTCGGGCGCACCGGCCGCGCCGACTGGGGCGCTTATGCGGTGTCGAAGTTCGCCACCGAAGGCATGATGCAGGTATTGGCCGATGAATACAAAAATCGTAATTTGCGGGTAAACTGCATCAATCCGGGCGGAACTCGCACCAAAATGCGCGCATCCGCCTTCCCGCACGAAGACAAAAACAAGCTGAAAACCCCGGCTGACATCATGCCGCTGTACCTGTATCTGATGGGCGAGGACAGCCGGCGAAAAACCGGCATGAGCTTTGACGCCCAGCCGAACCGCAAACCCGGCGCGGCCGAATAATAAGGAGCGTTTCATGGCGGAAGATCGTCATCAACAGCGCCAGCAGCGCCTGAAAGAACAGGTCGATGCACGCATCGCCGCGGCGCAGGACACCCGCGGCCTGCTGCTGGTGTTTACCGGCAACGGCAAAGGCAAAACCACCGCCGCCTTCGGCACCGTCACCCGCGCGGTCGGTCACGGCATGCGCGCCGGGGTGATCCAGTTCATCAAGGGCGAGTGGCCCAATGGCGAAAAGAATCTGCTGCAGCAACATGGCGTTGAATTTCAGGTGATGGCTACCGGCTTCACCTGGGAGACGCAGAACAAGGCAGGCGACACCACCGCCTGCCAGGCGGTGTGGCAGCACGGCAAACGCATGCTGGCCGACAGCGGCTTGGATCTGGTGCTGCTGGACGAAGTGACCTACATGTTGACCTACGGCTATCTGGAGCTGGAAGAGCTCAAAGAAGCGCTGCGGCAGCGCCCTGCGCACCAAACGGTGATACTGACCGGGCGCGGTTGCCATCGCGAGCTGCTGGAAATGGCGGATACGGTTACGGAGATGCGGCCGGTGAAACACGCGTTCGACGCAGGCATCAAGGCGCAACAGGGGATCGATTGGTAACAAAACGTTCTGGCCCCGAACGGGGCCAGAATGACGGGATTAGCTGCGTTTGCTCGGTTTGCCCGATTTACTCGGTTTGCTGCCCGGCGCACTGCGACGGCCGCTGCCGGCCACCTGCGAGTGACGCTTGACCGCGCGACGGATTTGGTTAGCCTTCACGCGGCGGCGCTCACGCTCCACCGGCATCTTGCTGACCGTTTCCGGTTTCAATTCAACCAGCTCGCGCAGGTAGTTGATCGCCGGCAGATCCAGCTCGGCCCAGCCGCCGCGCGGCAGGCCTTTCGGCAGATCGATATCGCCGTAGCGTACGCGGATCAGGCGGCTCACCTGCACGCCCACCGCTTCCCACAGGCGACGCACTTCACGGTTGCGGCCTTCGGTCAGGGTCACGTTGTACCATTGGTTGAGGCCTTCACCGCCCTGGAAGCTGATGGTGCGGAACGCGGCCGGGCCGTCTTCCAGTTGCACGCCTTTGCTCAGTTGCTTCACTTTCGCATCGTCGACCTGGCCAAACACGCGCACCGCGTACTCGCGTTCCACTTCACGGCTTGGGTGCATCAGACGGTTGGCCAGTTCGCCATCGGTGGTGAACAGCAGCAGACCAGAAGTGTTGACGTCCAGTCGCCCTACCGCCACCCAGCGCGAACCGCGCAGCTTCGGTAAGCGATCGAACACCGTCGGGCGGCCTTCAGGATCGCTGCGGGTACACAGCTCACCTTCCGGTTTGTAGTAAGCCAGCACGCGGCAGACCACCTCTTCGGACTCTTTGATCGACAGGACATGACCATCCAGACGAATTTTCATCGCCGGGGTCACTTCAACGCGATCGCCCAGCTTGGCGACCTTGCCGTCGACGCTGACGCGCCCGGCTTCAATCATGGTTTCGATTTCACGACGCGAGCCGTGCCCGGCGCGCGCTAATACTTTCTGTAACTTTTCGCTCATTGAGCAACCTCTAATGTCGCCTTCACAGGCGTCGGGGGGATAACCGCCGCGGCCAATCGCCGCAACGGTAATAATACGTTTATCAGGATCGAACCGCGCATTATACAGGCTTTCTAAGGTGTTGAAACCCACTTTATCGGCGGTGCCCCCAAGCGGCGTTCACGGCGCCAAGAAGTCCTCCACCACCCTCAGCACCGCGTCGGGCCGTTCCAGAATGCCGAGGTGAGTGCGGGTCTCTTCTAATCGCGCCACGGAGAAAAACGGCCGCTCGGCGGCAAATTCCTGCTGTTGCCGCAGATAGTCATCGCGGCGATCCAGCGAGTAAATATGCCGGCACGGCGGCGGCGCGCTCATTCCCGCCAGGCGTTGCAGCGGCGAGCCGAACTGCCGGTAGGCCTGTTCGATGGCCACGCCGGCGGCGCGCCAGAGCCGGTCATCTTCCTGCGCCATCTCGACCTCCAGATGGCGTTTGACCCGATCGTGGCGGATGCCGCCCTGCCAGAAGTCGAACAAGGCGTCGCGCGCCGCCAGCCACTGCTGCGGCTGCTGCATGCGGCTCACCGCCGTAAAGAACGCCGGCTCCGGCTGCGTCATGATCCAATCGAGAAACACCATGCCCTGCACCTGCTGCGGCAACGCCTCGGCCAACGCCACCGCCAACCAACTGGCGTGCGCCACCGACAGGGTGATCACGTTGTCCAAACGCAGCGCCGTCAGCAATTGGCGCACATCCTCCAGCAAATCGTCCGCCGTCAGCGACATCTCCGCCGCTTTTGACGACAGGCCGTGGCCACGCCAATCGATGCTGATCGTCCGATAACGGTCGGCCGCCAGCGCGATGAACGGCTCAAACACGGTTTTCGGTTCGCACCAGCCGGGCAGTAACACCAACGTGAGCGGCCCTGAGCCGATATCCTGATAATCGAGCGTCATGTTGGCACTGTGAAATGCGGTCATATTACCTCCTGCGCGTCTCTCCCCGACCCGTTCGGGAATTACCGACGGGCTAAGGGTGACAGCGCAGCAGGTCATGATCTATTGAAGTTCGTGCGGAAAAGACCCGAGCGCACCTTATGAAAAAATGCGCACTTATTGGAATGGGAATTTAATGGCGCACGCAGGGATAGGCGGCGCTCAACGCCAGCATAATCACCGACGGTGCGGAATAATGCAGTTGCTCGGGATGTTCGTTCAAGTACTGCATTACCGCGTCGGCGGCTACGCCGATGCTCATTCCGGCCTCTGGGCAGATATTGCGATTGCCCTGCATGGAATAGGTATCGAATACGCCGGCGACGTATCCCATAAACATGCCGCCATTCAGCGCTTCGGCCACGGTGGCTTCACCGCTTTTATTTTTTACGTAACCGCCGGATTCCGCCAGCAAACCGCTGCCCGAATAAAAACCCGCATTCGCCATTGAGGAAAATAATAAGGCCGCTAAAAAAGAAACCTGTTTAATCATTGCTGCGCATCCTGCCCATTATCAATTCTGAAGTCTTCAAGAATAGCGGCTTTCACGCGAAATAGCGTCGCTTCAGCCGTTTTTCAGACAATGGGCAAAGTGGCAATATTTTACATCAGCGGAAAGGCGCCGCGTCGCCGGCACCTTCGCGCACCACTTCCGGCGAGGATTCGGTCAGATCGATAACCGTGGTCGGCTGTTGGCCGAGGAAGCCGCCGTGGATCACCAGATCGACCACCTTGCCCAAATGATCGCTGATCTCTTCCGGATCGGACTCGGCGAAATCATTGCCCGGCAGCATCAGCGTGGTGGACATCATCGGTTCGTTCAACGCCTCCAACAGCGCCAGCGCGATCGGGTTCGACGGCACGCGCAGGCCGATGGTTTTGCGCTTTTCATTCATCAGGCGGCGCGGCACTTCTTTGGTCGCTTTCAGAATGAACGTGTAGTTGCCCGGCGTATTGTTTTTGATCAGACGGAACGCCGTATTATCGACGTGAGCATAGGTCGACAACTCGGACAGATCGCGGCACATCAGGGTAAAGTTGTGGTTGCCGTCCAGCTGACGGATGCGGCAAATGCGCTCCATCGCCGCCTTCTCTTCCAGCATGCAGCCCAGCGCATAGCCGGAATCGGTGGGATAGACGATCACCCCCCCTTTGCGCAGCACCTCTACCGCCTGGTTGATCAGGCGCGGCTGCGGGTTGTCCGGGTGAATATAAAAAAGCTGACTCATGACTTGCTCCTAAAATAATGCCCGCGCGCGTTGCCACGCGCGTAAAATCAGACCGCCTGGTCCGGCTGCGGCCAATCGCGCCACACCGGCTCAACGCCGCCCGGCAGCCACAGCTTGCGCCCCAGTTCGATCCACGAGCAAGGTTGATGGAAATCAGAGCCTTGCGAGGCCAACAGGCGGTAGTCTTGCGCGTATTTCGCCAGCTGAGTGCGCTCATGCGGCGCCTGCTGACACTGCGCCACTTCCATGGCGTCGCCGCCGTGTTCGGCGAAATGCGCCAGCAAGCGTTTCAGCCATTTCGCGGTCAAATCGTAACGGCCCGGGTGCGCCATCACCGCCTGGCCGCCCGATTGATGAATCGCATCAATGGCTTGTTCTATTGTACACCACTGCGGCGGTACATAGCCGGTTTTCCCCTTGGCCAGGTATTTCTTGAACACCTGAGCCATATTGTCCGCCACACCGATCTCCACCAGGTAACGGGCGAAATGGCCGCGGGTCACCGCGCCGGCTCCGGCCAGGCGCTGGGCGCCGGCATAGGCGTCGGGAATACGCGCCTTGCCCAGCCGCACGCCGATCTCCTGCGCCCGCCGGTTGCGGCGTTCGGTTTGTTCCGCCAACAGCGCCACCAGCGCCGGATGCGCGACGTCCATACCCAACCCAACAATATGGATTTCATGATTTTCCCACAGCGTCGAGATTTCCACTCCATTGACCAACCGCAACGGCAACGCCTGCTCCGCGATGGCGGCGGCGGCCTCGGCCAGCCCGGCGGTCGTGTCGTGATCGGTGATCGCCAACACACCCACGCGCATCTCTACCGCCCGCTGCACCAGTTGCGTCGGCGTCAGGTAGCCGTCGGAGGCGGTCGTATGGCTGTGGAGATCGTACAGGGTAAAAGCGGTGGATTGAGGGTTACTGTCTGTCAAAACGGCTATCCGGCAATGGCTTGGTTTTCTATCATACCTGCGATCGGCGGCCGGACGGAAATCTATTCTGCCCCGGCTGGGCGCGCGGGCGGGATGATGAACAGAATTCACGCTGACCGCTAAAACATTGTACAAAAAGGGGGTTGACTTTGCCCTCGCGAACCAGTTAACTAGTACACAAGTTCACGGCAGTGGCCGTGTCGGATGAGAGTTAACAAAGAGAGTCTGCAAATGAACACATACATTTCTCTTCACGGTTGGTGGCGTACCTCCCTCTTGCGGGCGGTGTAATCGCGCATAGCTGTCATCTGACAATGCAGATTTCCTGAGCCCGCACCTGATGCGGGCTTTTTTATGGACAGAATTCACTGGAACCACCGATGATGAACATCAAACCACAATTGACATTACTGAAGGCGCAGGCCAGTTACCGGGGCGATCCCACCACCCTTTTCCACCAGCTGTGCGGCGCCCGGCCGGCCACCCTGCTGCTGGAATCGGCGGAAATAAACAGTAAACAGAATCTGCAGAGCCTGCTGGTGATCGACAGCGCGCTGCGCATCACCGCGCTGGGTCACACCGTCAGCGTGCAGGCGCTCACCGCCAATGGCGCGGCGCTGCTGCCGCTGCTGGACGAAGCGCTGCCGCCCGAGGTCAGCATTCAGGCGCGCCCAAACGGCCGCGAGCTGACCTTCCCGGCGATCGACGAGGTGCAGGACGAAGACGCGCGCCTGCGCTCCCTGTCGGTATTCGACGCGCTGCGCACGCTGCTGACCCTGGTCGACTCCCCGGCGGACGAGCGTGAAGCCGTGATGCTGGGCGGCCTGTTCGCCTACGATCTGGTCGCCGGTTTTGAAAACCTGCCGGCGCTGCGCCAGGATCAACGTTGCCCGGACTTCTGCTTCTATCTGGCGGAAACTCTGCTGGT
This sequence comes from Serratia sp. CY52157, assembly GCF_052168495.1. Taxonomy (NCBI): domain Bacteria; kingdom Pseudomonadati; phylum Pseudomonadota; class Gammaproteobacteria; order Enterobacterales; family Yersiniaceae; genus Serratia; species Serratia sp. CY52157. Next base: position 1,036,252 of record NZ_JBJNMO010000001.1, read on the forward strand.
GCTGGATCATCAACGCGGTTCCGCCCGATTGCAGGCCAGCGTCTTCAGCGAGCAAGCGAGTGAAATACAACGCCTGCAGCAGCGTCTGGCACAATTGCAGACCGAATTGAAACAAACCCCGCAGCCGATCCCGCACCAAAAGCTGGAGAACATGCAGCTGAGCTGCAACCAGAGCGACGAAGAGTACGGCGCGGTGGTCAGCGGGCTGCAGGAAGCGATCCGTCACGGCGAGATTTTCCAGGTGGTGCCGTCGCGCCGCTTTTCCCTGCCGTGCCCGGCGCCGCTGGCGGCCTACCAGACCTTAAAAGACAACAACCCCAGCCCGTACATGTTCTTCATGCAGGATGACGAGTTCACCCTGTTCGGCGCTTCGCCGGAGAGCGCGCTGAAATACGACGCGGGCAATCGCCAGATCGAAATCTACCCGATCGCCGGCACCCGCCCGCGCGGCCGCCGAGCCGATGGTTCACTGGATCTGGATCTCGACAGCCGCATCGAGCTGGAAATGCGCACCGACCACAAAGAGCTGGCCGAGCACCTGATGCTGGTCGATCTGGCGCGCAACGATCTGGCGCGCATCTGCCAGGCCGGCAGCCGCTACGTGGCCGACCTGACCAAAGTGGATCGCTATTCGTTCGTCATGCACCTGGTTTCCCGCGTGGTGGGCACCCTACGCGCCGATCTCGACGTGCTGCACGCCTACCAGGCCTGCATGAATATGGGCACCCTGAGCGGCGCGCCAAAAGTGCGGGCGATGCAGCTGATCGCCGCCTCCGAAGGCACGCGCCGCGGCAGCTACGGCGGCGCGGTAGGCTACTTTACCGCCACCGGCGATCTGGATACCTGCATCGTCATTCGCTCAGCCTACGTCGAAGACGGCATCGCCACCGTGCAGGCCGGCGCCGGCGTCGTGCTGGACTCCATCCCGCAGGCGGAAGCCGACGAAACCCGTAATAAAGCCCGTGCCGTGCTGCGCGCCATCGCCACTGCGCACCATGCCAAGGAGGTGTTCTGATGGCCGATATCCTGCTGCTCGACAACGTCGACTCCTTTACCTACAACCTGGTCGATCAGCTGCGCGCCAGCGGCCACCAGGTGGTGATTTACCGTAACCAGATCGCCGCCGAGGTGATCATCGAGCGTCTGGCACAGATGGAACAGCCGGTGCTGATGCTGTCGCCCGGCCCCGGCGCCCCTTCCGAAGCGGGCTGCATGCCGGAACTGCTGCAACGCCTGCGCGGCCGGCTGCCGATCATCGGCATCTGCCTCGGCCACCAGGCGATCGTTGAAGCCTATGGCGGCCAGGTCGGCCAGGCGGGGGAGATCCTGCACGGCAAAGCCTCGGCGATCGTTCACGACGGTGAAGGCATGTTCGCCGGCATGGCCAACCCGTTGCCGGTGGCGCGTTACCACTCGCTGGTCGGCAGCAACATCCCGGCCGATCTGACCGTCAACGCCCGGTTCGGCGAGATGGTGATGGCGGTACGCGACGATCGCCGCCGCGTATGCGGCTTCCAGTTCCACCCGGAATCGATTCTGACCACCCATGGCGCGCGCCTGCTTGAGCAGACCCTGGCCTGGGCGCTGGCGAAGTCATAAAAGGAACACGACGATGCAACCTATCCTTGAGAAACTGTACCGCGCTGAATCGATGAGCCAGCAGGAAAGCCAGCAGCTGTTCAGCGCCATCGTGCGCGGCGAACTGGAGCCGAGCCAACTGGCGGCGGCGTTGATCAGCATGAAAGTCCGCGGCGAGCGCCCGGAAGAGATCGCCGGCGCCGCCAAAGCGCTGCTGGAAGATGCTCAACCGTTCCCGCGCCCTGACTATCTGTTTGCCGATATCGTCGGCACCGGCGGCGACGGCACCAACAGCATCAATATTTCGACCGCCAGCGCCTTTGTGGCGGCGGCGTGCGGCGCGAAAATCGCCAAACACGGCAACCGCAGCGTCTCCAGCCGCTCCGGCTCTTCGGATCTGCTGGCGGCATTCGGCATCCGCTTGGATCTGCCGGCGGAAGAGGCGCGCAAGGCGTTGGACGATCTTGGCGTGTGCTTCCTGTTCGCGCCGCAGTACCACACCGGCTTCCGTCACGCCATGCCGGTACGCCAGCAGTTGAAGACCCGCACGCTGTTCAACGTGCTGGGCCCGCTGATCAACCCGGCGCGTCCGCCGCTGGCGCTGATCGGCGTTTACAGCCCGGAACTGGTGCTGCCGATCGCCGAAACCCTGCGCGTGCTGGGCTATCAGCGCGCGGCGGTGGTTCACGGCGGCGGCATGGACGAGGTGGCGATCCACGCCCCGACGCACGTGGCGGAATTGAACAACGGCGAAATCTGCAGTTATCAGCTCACGCCGCAGTCCTTCGGATTGGAAACCTATCCGCTGGAGGCCTTGCTGGGCGGCACGCCGGAAGAAAACCGTGACATTTTGGCGCGGCTGTTACAAGGTAAAGGCGAGCCGGCGCACGCCGCGGCGGTCGCGGCCAACGTCGCGTTGCTTCTGAAGTTATTCGGACATGAAGACCTGCGCCAAAATGCGCGGCAGGCACTGGATATGATCAACAGCGGGCAGGCCTATGAGCGTGTCATCGCACTGGCGGCAAGAGGATAAATGATGCAGGAAACCGTGCTACACAAGATTGTCCGCGACAAAGCGCAATGGATCGCGGCGCGACAACAGCAACAGCCCCTGGCCGGCTTTCAGAATGACATCGTACCGAGCGAACGCAGCTTCTACCACGCGCTGCAGGGCACCCGTACGGCTTTCATTCTCGAATGCAAGAAGGCCTCGCCTTCCAAGGGGCTGATTCGCGAAAACTTTGATCCGGTGGAGATCGCCACGGTCTATAAAGATTTCGCCTCGGCGATCTCGGTGCTGACCGACGAGAAATACTTCCAGGGCAGCTTTGATTTCCTGCCGCTGGTGAGCAAAACCGTCAGCCAACCGGTGTTGTGCAAAGACTTTATCATCGACCCGTATCAGATTTACCTGGCGCGCTACTATCAGGCCGACGCTATCCTGCTGATGCTGTCGGTGTTGACCGACGAACAGTACCGCCAGCTGGCGGCGGTGGCCCACAGCCTCAATATGGGCGTGCTGACCGAAGTGATCAGTGAAGAAGAGCTGCAGCGGGCGATCGCGCTGGAAGCGCGCGTGGTCGGCATCAATAACCGCGATCTGCGCGATCTGAGCATCGATCTGGACCGCACCCGGCAGTTGGCGCCGCGCGTGCCGCATGGGGTGACGGTGATCAGCGAGTCGGGCATCAACAACTACGGGCAGATCCGCGAGCTCAGCCACTACGCCAACGGTTTCCTGATCGGCAGCGCGCTGATGTCGGAACCCGATCTGCGCGCCGCCGTGCGCCGCGTGATCCTGGGCGACAATAAAGTGTGCGGTCTGACTCGCCCACAGGACGCCGCCGCCGCGTATCAGGCCGGCGCCATCTACGGCGGATTGATTTTCGTCGGACGCTCGCCGCGCTATGTGGATATCGTCCGCGCCCGCGAAGTCATTTCCGGCGCGCCGCTGAAGTACGTCGGCGTATTCTGCGACGCCCAGCTCGATACCGTGGCGCTGACCGTGGAGCGCCTCGGTCTGCAGGCGGTGCAACTGCACGGCGCGGAGGACCAGGCCTATATCAGCGCCCTGCGCGCCCGCTTGCCGGCCGATTGCCGCATCTGGAAAGCGCTGAGCGTGAAAGAACGAGTGCCAGCGCGCGATCTGCAGCATGTCGATCGCTATCTGCTGGACAACGGCGCAGGCGGCACCGGCCAACGCTTCGACTGGTCGGTATTGCAAGGCGAAGATCTGACCAACGTGATGCTGGCGGGCGGTCTGCGCGCCGACAACTGCGTCGAAGCGGCCAAGCTCGGCTGCGCCGGTCTGGACTTCAATTCCGGCGTGGAAAGCGAACCGGGCATCAAGGATCCCGCGCGCCTGGCCTCGGTCTTCCAAACCCTGCGCGCTTACTGAATACGGCTCTACATTAATAACGGATAATGACGGGAACTCTCATGACGCTGCTTAACCCCTACTTCGGCGAATTTGGTGGTCAATACGTACCGCAAATTCTGATGCCGGCCCTGAAACAACTCGAAGAAGCCTTTGTCAGCGCTCAGCGCGATCCGGCGTTTCAGGCGGAATTCATCGATCTGTTGAAGAACTACGCGGGCCGCCCTACGGCGCTGACGCTGTGCAAAAATCTCACCGCCGGCAGCAACACCAAGCTCTATCTGAAGCGGGAAGATCTGCTGCACGGCGGCGCGCACAAGACCAACCAGGTGCTGGGCCAGGCCCTGCTGGCCAAGCGCATGGGCAAAACCGAGATCATCGCGGAAACCGGCGCCGGCCAACACGGCGTCGCGTCGGCGCTGGCCTGCGCGCTGCTCGGCCTGAAATGCCGTATCTATATGGGCGCCAAAGACGTTGAGCGCCAGTCGCCGAACGTGTTCCGCATGCGGCTGATGGGCGCGGAAGTGATCCCGGTGCACAGCGGCTCCGCCACCCTGAAAGACGCCTGCAACGAAGCGTTGCGCGACTGGTCCGGCAGTTATGAAACCGCGCACTATATGCTCGGCACCGCGGCCGGCCCGCACCCGTACCCCACCATCGTGCGTGAATTCCAGCGCATGATTGGCGAAGAGACCAAAGCGCAGGTGCTGGAGCGCGAAGGCCGCCTGCCGGATGCGGTCATCGCCTGCGTCGGCGGCGGCTCCAACGCCATCGGCATGTTCGCCGATTTTATCGATGACGTCGACGTTGGGCTGATCGGCGTGGAACCCGCCGGTCTGGGCATCGAAACCGGTCAGCACGGCGCGCCGCTCAAGCATGGCCACGTCGGCATCTATTTCGGCATGAAGGCGCCGATGATGCAGACCGCCGAAGGCCAGATTGAAGAATCCTATTCGATCTCCGCCGGGCTGGACTTTCCGTCCGTCGGGCCGCAGCACGCCTACCTGAACAGCACCGGCCGCGCCGAATACGTGTCGATCACCGACGACGAAGCGCTGGAAGCGTTCAAGGCGCTGTCGCGCCATGAAGGCATCATCCCGGCGCTGGAATCCTCACACGCCCTGGCGCACGCGCTGAAAATGATCCGTGAAACGCCGCAAAAAGAGCAAATCCTGGTGGTCAACCTGTCCGGCCGCGGCGACAAAGACATATTTACCGTTCACGACATTTTGAAAGCACGGGGAGAAATCTGATGGAACGTTATCAGCAACTGTTCACGCGTCTGGAAAGCAGCAAGGAAGGCGCCTTCGTCCCGTTCGTGACGCTGGGCGATCCTAATCCGGCGCTGTCGCTGCAGATTATCGACACCCTGATCGAAGCCGGCGCGGACGCGCTGGAGCTGGGTATCCCCTTCTCCGATCCGTTGGCGGATGGCCCAACCATCCAGAGCGCGACGCTGCGTGCCTTCGCCGCCGGCGTTACGCCGACCCAGTGTTTCGAGCTGCTGGCGGCCATTCGTCAGAAGCACCCGACCATTCCCATCGGCCTGCTGATGTACGCCAATTTGGTGTTCCATAAGGGCATCGATGCCTTTTACCAACGCTGTGCGGAAGTGGGCGTGGATTCGGTGCTGGTCGCCGACGTGCCGTTTGAAGAATCGGCGCCGTTCCGCGCCGCGGCCGTGCGCCACGGTATCGCGCCCATCTTCATTTGCCCGCCGAACGCCGACGACGATCTGCTGCGTGAGATCGCTTCACACGGTCGCGGCTACACCTATCTGCTGTCGCGTTCCGGCGTCACCGGCACCGAAAGCCGGGCGCAGTTGCCGCTGCATCACCTGGTGAACACGCTGCGCGAGTATCACGCCGCGCCGCCGCTGCAGGGCTTCGGCATCTCCGAGCCCGAGCAGGTGAAGGCTGCGCTGCAGGCCGGCGCCGCCGGCGCCATCTCCGGATCGGCAATCGTCAAAATCATCGAACGGCACCATGCCAACCCGGCGGAAATGCTGACCAAGCTGGCGGCCTTCGTCAGCGCGATGAAGCACGCGACCCGCGCGTGATCCCCTTCGGCGAGCGCCTTGCCGGCGCTCGCTTTAACAGCTTGTTTCCCCTCAAAGTTTGTTCTATTTATTTACAGCAAAAATTTGAACAAACCCGCGTCTTGTCTCACAATAAACATTGTTCGCTATGCATTTCTTCATTTGATTTGGGGAATGCGCTCGCTGCGGCGAAAAAACCGCATCGAATTTCAACCATAACATTGCATGGAGAGTAATTTATGAAGCTGTTTAAAACCCTTTCGGCCTTGTGCATGGCAGCCGTTGTGGCGGTCGCGGTGAGCGCTTGCGCACCGACGGCGAAATCGGAGGGAACAGGCGGTTATATCGATGACACCGTGGTCACCACCAAAGTGAAATCGGCGCTGCTGGCGGATAAAAACATCAAGTCGCGCGAAATCAGCGTGGAAACCTTTAAAGGACGCGTGCAGTTGAGCGGCTTCGTGACGTCAAGCGATGACGCCAATCGTGCGGTGCAGGTCACACGCGGCGTGGCCGGCGTGAAATCTGTTGAGAACGTCATGCAGGTTAAATAATACCGACACAGGGAGGCGCAATGCCTCCCTGTTTGCGGCCTTCATCAGAAGCGATAACCCGCCCCAAACATAAACACCCACGGATCCAAACGCGTATCGAAGCTGTGGTGCCCACCGTTCGCGTCGTTGAAACGCGTTTTGGTTTCGATGTTCATCCACCACACCGACATGTTCAGCATCCAGTGCTCATCCAGGTTGTAATCCAGACCGGCCTGCGCCGCCACGCCCCAGGAGTCTTTCAGATCGAGGTTGCTCAACCCGGCGCTTTTGCCGTAGTCGTTGAACTTCTCGTCGAAGAAAGTGGTGTAGTTAACGCCGACGCCCAGATAAGGACGCAGTTTGTCCTGCTTGTCGCCGAAGTAGTATTGCGCCATCAGCGTAGGCGGCAGTTGATGAACGGTCGCCAGATCGGTGCCGCCCAGGGTAACCTTGTGGCGGAACGGTGTCGCGGCCAACAACTCAACGCCGATGTTGTCCGTCACCATATAACCGAAGGTCAAACCGAGCTGGGTATTGTTTTTCGCATCCAGCGATCCCAAACCCAATACGTTGTCCGAGCCCGCATTTGGACGCACCGTCGCGGTGCCCGCACGGAACAGGAAATCACCGGCCTGATGCGCACTTGCCAACATAGGCGCCATCATCGTCGCCAATACCACCAGAGTTGTCTTTTTCATTATCCATTCCATTTGTGTGGTTAATCTCTCGAGGGGGAATATACCTACTTTCGGGTATTTGTGATCCCATCGAGATCACATCTTATGTGTAAAATTTTAAAATCCCACCAAAAACAAGGTTACCTAACCGCTTAATAAATCAAGGATTGATCTGCATCAAAAAAACGATTTTGTTGCAAATTATCTACATGTTCAAATTTCAGTTGCGGAAAAAAATACGGCTGAGGTAATTTCATCTTCCGTGTTGGTTTTGGTTGGTGCCGTGAGGAGTCGGCGGGCAATCAAGATGAGCGAAATCCTTAATCCCTGTGTCAGCTGCGGCGCATGCTGCGGTTATTTTCGAGTGTCATTCTATTGGGCCGAGGCCGAAGACGGCGGCGGCACCGTTCCCCTTTCCCTGACGGAGCCTCTGACCCCGTTCCTGCGCTGCATGCAGGGGACCAACAGCAAGTCTCCGCGCTGCACCGCGCTGGACGGCGAGATTGGCAAAGCCGTGTCGTGCTCGATTTATCTTAATCGGCCCAGCCCGTGCAGAGAGTTCGATCAGTCCGGTGAAAACGGCCTGCGCAACGAAGCCTGCGATCGCGCTCGAGAACGCTACGGCCTGCCCCCCTTGCCGGTGCCCTTGCCGCTGTCGTTGCCTGAGACGACGATCGTTGAAGAAATAGACGTAGTGCAATTCGCGGGGTGCCACAGCGGCGTGGAACAGGGTACAATCACCCACTGATTTATCTCTGTTTTCTCGACGCCAAGGAGTCTGCATGCCTATCACGGCCAACGCTTTGTACCGTGACAGTTTTAACTTTTTACGCAATCAACTGGCCAGCATCCTGATGCTGGCGCTGTTGACGGCGTTTATCTCGGTGCTGCTGAACCAAGCTTTCAGCCCCGATGCCGAACAGTTGGCAACGCTGGCCGCCTCCACCAGCGATTTCGCGTCGTCGACCGGCATGGGCATTCAGGACGTGATCCAGCAGATGACGCCGGAACAGCAGATGGTGTTGCTGAAAGTGTCGGCCGCCGCCACGTTCTCCGCGCTGGTCGGCAACGTGCTGCTGGTCGGTGGGATGCTGACGTTGATCCGTCTGGTGTCTCAGGGGCAACGCACCAGCGCCCTGCGCGCGCTCGGCGCCTCGGCGCCCGATCTGCCGCGCCTGCTGCTGCTGCTGTTTATCTGCACCTTGCTGATCCAGCTCGGCCTGACGCTGTTCGTGGTGCCGGGCGTGATCATGGCTATCGCCTTCGCGTTGGCGCCGGTGATCGCCTCCGTCGACAAGAAAGGCGTCTTCGCTTCGCTCAAGCTGAGCAGCAAATTGGCCTTCGCCAATGCGCGCGTGATTGTGCCGGCGATGATGCTGTGGTTGGCGGCCAAGCTGCTGGTGCTGTTTTTAGTGAGCCATCTGTCAGTGCTGACGCCGAACGTGGCCAGCGTCGTGCTGACCGCGTTAAGCAACCTGGTCTCCGCCCTGCTGCTGATCTATCTGTTCCGTTTGTATATGCTGCTGCGCGGCTGACGCCGGCGCAACAAATGCCCAGGGGCACGCTTCGGCGCGCCCCTTTTTGTTTACCCCACCGCGGCGGCTTCCGCCTGTTCCTTACTCTGAATCAGCTTCAGCGCCAGATACAGATCCGGCACCAAAATCAGCTCCTTGTCCCGCCCCAACCGATTGATGCGGAACCAGCGCGTCAGTTCAGTGCGGCGCCCGGCCAGCACCAGTTTGACGTTACGCTGCAACAGATCGCGTTTCAGTTCGTCGATGGCCGCCAGCACGCTGATATCGGCATGGGTAAAGCTGGCCACCGCGTCCACCACCACCCAGCGCGGCTGGAATGGCGTACTGTCGACCAAATTGAGAATGCGGCGTTTGAAGTAGGCCACGTTGAAGTAGGTCAGCGGCGAATTGAAGCGATACATCATGACGCCGGGCACCGCCTTCACCCCATTGTTGTTGCCCATGGAATGGATCATGCCTTCGTCGTTAACGCCCAGCAGCTGTTCCGTCGGCCGAAAGACGGTGTGCAGAAACTGCATCAGCCCCAGCAACACCGCCAGCCCGATGCCGCTGATCACCCCGACCAACAAGACGCTGAGGAAGGTAAATATCGCCAGGCGGAAAGCCTGCGCGTTGCGGCGGCGCAAGATCCAGATGCCGCGAAAATCCAGCAGCGACCAAGCCGCATACATCAGCACCACGCCCAATCCCGCCACCGGAATAAACTGCAGCGGCGCCATCAGGAACAGCAAGACGAAAGCGATCACCGCGGCGGCGATGATCGACACGAGCTGGCTCTTGCCGCCGTTGGCGTCATTCACCGCGGTGCGCGAATCCGCCCCGCTGATGGCGAAGCCTTGCGACAATGCGGAGACGATATTCACCATCCCCAGCGCGCGAAACTCAGCGTCAGCGTTGACCTCATAGCCATTTTTGGCCGCGAAACTGCGGGCGGTCAGCATCATGCTGACAAAGCTCACGACCGCCAGGTTGAGCGCCGGGATCACCATGTCGCGCAGCAGCCCGGGCTGAAAGTCCGGCCACTGGACGATCGGCAACACGCCGCTGAAACCGCCCACCGTCACCACGCCATACTGCTGCAATCCGCCCGCCCAGGTGACGAACGCCGCCAGCACGATGGCGAACAGCGGCGCCGGCCAGTTAGGCCGCCATTTTTTAAATCCGAGCAGCGTCACCAGCGTCAGCAAGGACACCGCCATCGTCAGCCAGTCGCTGTGCAACAGGTTGGCCGGCAGCGCGTAGATGCGCTCGATCAGCTGCGCCGGGCGCACCGTGAACCCCAACACCTTGCCGATCTGATCGACGATGATGGTCAGCGCCACCCCGTTAAGCAGCCCGCTGAGGATCGGCCGCGACAGCAGATCCGCCAGCGCCCCCAGCTTGAACCGGCTGGCCAACAGGCACCAGCCGCCCATCATCGCGGTCATCATGATGGTCAACTGCCAATGGCGTTCCATATTGCCCGCCGCCAGCGGCGTCACCACCGCGGCGATCACCGCACAGGTGGCGGCATCGGGCCCGACGATCAGCTGGCGTGACGAACCGAACAGCGCATAGGCCACCATCGGCAAGATACAGGAATAAAGCCCCACCACCGGGCTAACCCCGGCCAGTTCGGCATAGGCGATGGCCACCGGCAAGGCGACGGCGGCGACGGAAAGACCGGCGCGCATATCCGGTTTGAGCCAACTGCGTTGATAGCCCAATAAATGCGTCAAACCAGGCGTCAGGGCCTGGAGAGATTTCCACTGCATGCTGTTTTCCGCGGTAAATTATCTGGTTATTATGGCACTTACTATGCGATCTGCGGCCAGCGCTGGCAATGCGCCCGTGCTTTCTTGCGTAAGTTTATGCAAATTCCTGCTTTCGCGGCAGAAATCCGCCGGCCAAACGCCGATAATCGGCAGCGCCCGGCGGTACACAGAACTCGCCGAATCCGGTATAGTCGGCCGATGAACAGATGATGGATTGATTTATGAAGCAGTTTCTTGATTTCCTCCCGTTAATTGTCTTTTTCGCTTTTTACAAGCTGTACGACATTTACGTCGCTTCCGGCGCATTGATCGTCGCCACCGCGCTGGCGCTGGTGTTCACCTGGGTGAAATACCGCAAGGTCGAGAAGATGACGCTGATCACCTTCCTGATGGTGCTGGTGTTCGGCACCCTGACGCTGGTGTTCCACAACGATTTATTCATCAAGTGGAAAGTGACGGTGATTTACGCGCTGTTCGCGCTGGCGCTGCTGATCAGCCAGTGGGTGCTCAAAAAGCCGCTGGTTCAGCGCATGCTGGGCAAAGAGCTGACGCTGCCGGACAAAGTGTGGAGCAACCTCAACCTGGCCTGGGCCCTCTTCTTCCTGGCCTGCGGCCTGGCGAACATCTATGTCGCCTTCTGGCTGCCGCAAAGCGTCTGGGTCAATTTCAAAGTCTTTGGCCTGACGGTGCTGACGCTGGTATTCACCCTGCTCAGCGGCATCTATATTTACCGGCACATGCCGGCAGAACAGAAAAAATAGTTACAAATTTGTTAATGCCTGCGGCGCTTGCCGCGGGCAGTATGATGTGATTCCCTCCTTTTAAAAGCAGACTGCTATGACACAACAACGACCTTTACCCAGCGGCGAGCTGGTGCTGCGCACGCTGGCGATGCCGGCCGATACCAATGCCAACGGCGATATTTTCGGCGGCTGGCTGATGTCGCAAATGGACATCGGCGGCGCTATCCAGGCAAAAGAGATCGCCGAGGGGCGCGTAGTGACGGTACGCGTAGACGGCATGACCTTCCTGAAACCGGTGGCGGTAGGCGACGTGGTTTGCTGCTATGCGCACTGCATCCGCACCGGGCGCAGCTCGATCACCATCAATATCGAAGTGTGGGTAAAGAAAGTCTCCTCCGCCCCAATCGGCCAGCGCTACCGGGCGACCGAAGCGGTGTTCACCTACGTGGCGGTCGATGCGGAAGGCAACTCGCGCGCGCTGCCTGAGGGTAAAATGAATTTCCGCGTCGGCTTCGAAGAGTAAGCCTGCGGCTGCGCCGCAAATGCAAAAAGGGTCGCCGAGGCGACCCTTTTTTTCTTGGCGCAAACCGAAATCAGTTCATTTCGGTGGTGCCGTTCAGCTTGAAACGAATATTGACGATAAGATCCTTCGCTTCTTTGGCTTGATACCGCCATTTGCGCAGCGCCTGTTTCACTTCTCGCTCGAACATGTTGCGCGGCTCAGCCGACAAGATGCGCACGTTGGTCACGCGGCCATCGCTGTCGACATCGAACTGCACCCGCACGTTGCCTTCGATCTGCAAGGCTCTGGCGCGCGGCGGATAAATCGGTTCCGCACGGCTGATCGGTTTTGGCCCGACCTCGCGCGAGTTGCCCTGTACCGGCGCGGCGGGCGCTTGTTTCACCGGCGCTTTATCGATCGGTTTGGCCGGCGAGTCGTTATTGAACGGCGAAGGCTCGCGCGGCTCGACCTTCTTCGGCTCCGGTTTCACCGGTTTTTCTACCTTCGGCTTTGGCTTGGGCTTCGGTTTCGGCTTGACCGGCTCCGGCTTCACAATCGCCTTCGGCGGCGGCTCCACAATAGGTTCTGGTTCAGGTTCCGGCTCAGGTTCCACCTGCGGCGGCTCCGGTTCTGCCGGAGCAGGCGGCGGCGGTTCAGCCATCGCGGCGGTGTTGACCATCATGACGCTGATCGGCGCCTCTTCAGGCTTTGGCAGCTCAACCACTTCTTTTACCGAAGCGTAAAGCAGTCCCGCCACCAGGGCGCTGTGCAGGCCTACGGACAGGACGAAAGGCACGGATATACGGCGATTAAGGAACATCTTTTTTAGCGGCATAATGATTCTGTTTCCTCTGGTTCGCCAAGTTTAAATGCAAATAGCAATCATATTCAATAACGAAAGGCAAACTATCGCTTTAATCGTCAGTCTCCGCGGCGAAAACCAGCAAACTCATAAGGATATTAACCTGAACGTTGCTTTTTTACCGCCGAATCAACACGCTTCGTTAACGTTCAGACGGCGTTAAAAAATAAAAAACCCGCCGTAGCGGGTGGATTGCGGTGATTAAGCGTTATTCTTCATCACCATAGTAGAGCACGCCCAGTTTGATCAGCGGCCGCCCTTGCGCTTTGCGATGCAGGTTGGTGTCGCGCAGCGAATAGACACAGCCGCAGTATTCCTGCTGATAGAAGCGTTCGCGCTTGCTGATCTCTATCATGCGGGCCGCGCCGCCCTTCTTGCGCCAGTTGTAATCCCAATACACCAGATCGGGATACTTTTCCGCCGCCCGAATGCCGCAGTCGGTAATCTGCTGCATGTTCTTCCAGCGCGAGATACCGAGCGAGCTGGAGATGGTGTCGTAACCGTGCTCATGCGCATACAGCGCCGTGCGCTCAAAACGCATGTCGAAGCACATGGTGCAGCGAATGCCGCGCTCCGGCTCATGTTCCATGCCCTTGGCGCGTTCGAACCAGTTGTCGGTGTCATAATCGGCATCGATGATCGGCACCCCGTGCTTTTCGGCGAAACGGATGTTCTCTTCCTTACGCAGCAAATACTCTTTTTGCGGGTGAATGTTGGGGTTATAGAAGAAAATAGCGTACTCGATGCCGGACGCCTGGATCGCTTCCATCACCTCGCCGGAACAGGGCGCACAGCAAGAATGCAGCAGCAGTTTGCTTTTGCCCGCAGGCAAATCGAGTTTTTCCCTTACCAGTTCCGTCATGTCCTCACCTCAATGGCATATCTGTTTAAGCGCGCCGCACTATACGAATAAAAAGTAGCGGCTTCAAGGCATAAGCGCCAATCCCCCCCATAAATTCACCGCGCGCCGTTCCCCTGCCGCGCCTTTTGCGCTACCTTGGTAGCACCGTTTTATAGCCATGATTTTACAGGTGAAATATGCTTTATCTGATCTACGCGCAAGACGTTCCCCACTCACTGGAAAACCGTCTGGCGGTGCGCCCGGCACATCTGGCGCGCCTGCAGGCGCTGCGTGACGCCGGCCGTCTGGTGGTCGCCGGCCCCAACCCGGCCATCGACAGCAACGATCCCGGCGCCGCCGGCTTCAGCGGTTCAACGGTGATCGCCGAGTTCGCCTCACTGGCGGAAGCCCAGGCCTGGGCGCAGCAGGATCCGTACGTCGCCGCCGGCGTCTACGCCGACGTGACGGTGAAGCCGTTCAAACAGGTGTTCTGATCTCCAGCCCTCCGAATACCGGGAACGCCCCGCTATACGGCGTTTCCGGCGCTAGCCACACCTCTGCTTGACCGTCGCGCTCGGGTCGTCTTCCCCACGCGGTCGATATTCATGTTCCGCCCCGGAAATACTCACCGATAACGCTTTCCAGCATCGCCACCGCCGATTGACCGGCGGCAGCGGCAGAGCGCAGCAGCTGCACTTCGTGCGGAGCGACCGACGGCAATTCGTCGAGGATCCGCATCGCCGCCGTCACGCGTGCGCGGTCGAGCAGCGTGACGGCCAATCCTGCCTCGACGGCGGCAGCCACCACGCTGGCCGATGGGCTGCTCACAACCACTCGCCAATGCCTTCCCGCCCCGCTCAATGCATCGATCATAGCCTCTCGGTAAGGGCAATCGGCGGCATGCAACGCCAATGGTATCGGTTGGGCCATATCCAGCGCCAACCGGCGGCCGCCAACCCAAACCGGCGCAGTCACCGCAAGCGGCATCTGGCGCAGTCCCCCCATCGGCAGCACCGCCAACGCCAGCTGTAGCCGGTTGCGCCCGATCTGTTCAACCAACGCCTGGCTGGCGGCCGTAGACACCTCCAGCATCACCGCAGGAAAACGGGTGGCAAACGCCGGCAGCACATCGCGCATGACATGTGATGCGTATTCATCAGGCACTCCCAGCTTGATATGTCCACTCAGCGGTGCGCCCTGCAGCTCACGCAGAATATCGTCGTGGGCATTCAACAGCCCGAGCGTCGAGGCCAGCAGTTTGTCGCCTAAGGGCGTCAACACGACGGACTGATTGTCGCGCTCCAGCAAGCGGCCGCCCACGACCTGTTCCAGACGCTGAATATGAACGCTCACCGCGGCTGGGCTGCGATGAACAAAGGCCGCCGCCGCACGAAATTGCCCCAAACGGGCGATAGCGTGAAAAGTGCGCAAAAGATTAATGTCCAGGGTTGGCCGCATGGTTTAACTCCATTAAACAACTGAACGAAAATTATTCGATTTATTAAATTATAGCGGCTCACTACCCTTGGGGAAAAAGGAGAAGATCACCATGCCCCTGTCAGAATTTCGTCCACCTGCCTGCCGCGATAAGGTGGGCGACAAAGCCGCCGTCTGGTTGCCGGCCGCGGAAGTCCTGCTGATCGTCGCCTGGAGCTCGGGCTTTGTCGGCATCCGTTTCGCCGCCGATTACGCGCCGGTGTTGCTGGTGGCGTTCTGGCGCTGTGTCGTGGTCGCTTTACTGCTGATGCCGTTTAGCCTTCGCGCCATCAGGCGCTCCTCGCCGCAGTCGGTAGCCGCTCACGCCGGGATCGGGCTGCTCGCCATGACCGGATACCTGACCGGCGTCAGTAAAGGCATCGAGTACGGCGTGCCGACCGGGTTGGCCGCGCTCATCGCCGATTTGCTCCCTCTCGGCACCGCACTCTTGAACATGCTGTTTCAACGCCGGCTGCCCGATGGCCGCGTCTGGCTCGGCCTGGCATTAGGCTCCCTCGGGGTAATATTGGCGACGGGCGGTGCTATTTCCTGGGGAAGTGCGCCATTGTGGAGCTACCTGTTGCCGCTGGCGGGGATGCTGTCACTGGCACTGGCGACGCTGTGGCAGCAACGGCTGCCGCAGGCGCAAGCGGTAAGCCTGCCCGCCAGGTTGGGGATACAAAGCGCGATTTCAGCGCTGGCTTTTACCCCACTGGCAGGCGCAGAAAGCCCGCTGCTGCCAACCATGACGACAGGGTTGGTTATTGGCGTGCTTTGGACCGCGCTTTTGGCCACCCTGGCCGGTTACGGTTTGTATTGGTTCTGCCTTAGGCATACCTCTGCATTGCGTGTGACGAGCCTGCTGTTCCTCAGCCCCTTCGTCACCTTCTGCTGGGCATGGTTAATGTTCGATGAGCCCCTTTCCTGGCCCATGCTGCTGGGCGCAGCAACGGCGGGGAGCGGCTTGTGGCTGCTTATCCGCCCCCCGATGAGGGGCCGGACTGAACGCGCTGAAATGAATAATGGCAGATAAGGTTAACGGAGATGCCGGCTACACGTTGCCGGCACCGTTACACGACGAGTTTTCCCCGTACCACCACCTTGCCCGGTTTTATCTCGGGATCGGCAATACGGCGGATCGCCAGATTCAACGCTTGCCAGGCGATCTCTTGCAAGTCGTGTGACACGCAGGGGAAATGGAAACCGTAGATCTCGGCATGTGAAACCTCATCGATGCTGAACAACGACACGTCCTGCATCAACGGCAACCGATGTTCGATACAGGCCTTGATGATGCCCAGCGAGATCTGGTTATTGCAGCCGACGAAAAAATCGGGGGCGGGGTTATTGGCCAGCCAGCGGCTCGTCTCTTGCCAGGCGACATCCATAAAGAAATCGGCATACCGCACGTCGAGCGAAGCCACCTTCCCTTGCAATGCCGCCTGCAAGCCAGTGACCCTGTCACGCGCAACGTTGGAATTCTCCGGCCCGGAGATCACCACCACCCGCTGCGCCTGCTGTTCCAGAAGCCAACGCCCCGCCTGAAGGCCGCAATCCAGATTATCAATATACACCCCGCTGCAGTGGTGACTCTCCAATTCCCGATCGATCAACACCACCGGTATATTGAGCGTTTCCAGACGTTTGAGGTAGGAAGGCCGGTACAGATGATCGTTGGAAATGACCGAGAGAATAATCGCATCGACGTTGTAGCCAATGAGTTTGTCGATGATCCTGTCTTCGCTTTCCTGAGACTCATAGGAGTCGAACACCAGCGTGTCGTACCCCATCTTTTGCGCTTCAAGCGTCATCAGGCGCGTCAGGCCGCCAAAGAATGGGTTGGCCATGTCGGGGTTGACGATGCCAATGGTTCTGCTGCTTTTCGCCCGCAGATTGCGCGCCGCGGCATTGACCACGTAACCGAGTTCGGCGGCGGTCTCCCGAATTCTCCTCAACGTTTCCGGATGGACCTTGTCCGGCTGTGAAAATGCCCGCGAAGCGGTTATTTTGCTGACGTTCGCCTGTGCGGCGACGCTAGCCAGCGTCGCTTTCCGTCCTCGACCCACGGCCAAATGCAGCTCCTTAGCTTGAATGTATCATTTTGTATCATTCCCGGCATCATGACAGAACTTTGTTCTTGGCGCTAATGGTTTACGCCGGCAAGACGGTTAATTCGCGGATCGGTAAAAATATCCAGCTCGTCACGGCTCTCGGAAGAGAACTCGGACACCACCGCGCCCTGCTTCCCCGCCTGAAACCAGTGACGGGTATTGGGCGCAATGGTGTATTGTTCCCCCGGCCGCAAGAGGATATAGCGATGACAGGTATACCACTGCTCCGCGCCCTCTGGCACCCGGCATACCGGTTGGCCGCCGCGATCGTTGGGCGCCAGACTTTCATCATCGACAAACAAAAACACCTCTCCCCAACGGCAACGGAACGTCTCTTGCTTGCCGGGCGTGCCGGCAAAGGGAGGGTGTAAATGTTCCGGGCAAGTCTGCCCAGGAAACAGCACCAGCTCTTTCGCGCAATACCGAGGTGAGTTGACGTAGGTCAGCAGCTGCAACCCGGACGCGGGATAGTCGGCCAGACCAAACGTCGCAATTTCAATGCGTTGCTGTTCTTCTTCGGTCAAGATAATGTCCGCCTGGCGCAAATACTCCAGCGTAGCGGCTCTGGCGCTTTGTTGTTTGTTCATCATTCCCCCGGCAAAGTAACGGTATCGATATCAACATGCCGATATTAAAACCGTCATTGCCACGCCGATTTTGTGACCACCGTCGCTATATTGAATAACAACCCGCCAGCAAAATTAACTCTCGTCGAGTAATTCCAACATTGATCACAGTTTAACCACCCGCATTGGCTCACTATCGCCGCATTGAAATGATATCGTTACCATAAAAATGATTCACCAGGAGGCAATATGAAAGCATTAGTGCTGGCCAAAGCAGGGGAAATCGCTATCGAGGACGTCCAACTGGCCGAAACGCTGGGGCCCGACGATGTACAGATAAAAATTCATTCCGTGGGCATCTGCGGCAGCGATGTGCACTATTACCAGCATGGCCGCATTGGCCCGTTTGTGGTCAAAGCCCCGATGGTGCTCGGCCATGAGGCCGCCGGCGTGGTGCTCGCGACAGGTGAAAACGTCACTCACCTCAGCGTCGGCGATCGCGTTTGCATGGAGCCCGGCATTCCCGACCTCAACTCGGCGCAGACGCGCGCCGGGATTTACAACCTGGACCCCGCCGTTCGCTTCTGGGCGACGCCGCCGGTGCACGGCTGTTTGCGCGAAACCGTCATCCACCCCGCCGCATTCACGTTCAAACTGCCGGACAACGTCAGTTTCGCTGAAGGCGCCATGGTTGAACCCCTGGCCATCGGCATGCAAGCGGCCACCAAAGCCGGGATCAAACCCGGCGATATCGCGCTGGTGATCGGCGCTGGGCCGATCGGCGTGGTCACCGCCCTCGCGGCGCTGGCGGGCGGCTGCTCGGACGTCATTATCTGCGACCTGTTTGACGAGAAACTCGCCGTGGCGGCCAGCTATGAAGGGCTGCACGCCGTCAATATCAAAACCGGCGACCTGGCGGGTAAAGTGGCTGCGCTCACCAGCGGCAATGGCGTCGATATCGTGTTTGAATGCAGCGGCGCAAAACCGGCTATCGCTACGCTGGCCGAACATGCGGCGCCAGGGGCGACCGCCGTGCTGGTCGGCATGCCGATCGACGCCGCGCCGATGGATATCGTCGCCGCGCAGGCCAAGGAAATCACCTTCAAGACCATTTTCCGCTACGCCAACATGTATCCGCGCACGCTGCGGCTGTTGAGCAGCGGCAAATTGCGCGTCCAGCCGCTGATAAGCCAAACCTACAAATTCTCCGACAGCGTGGCCGCCTTCGAGCGCGCGGCGGCGGGACATGCCTCGGACATCAAAATCATGCTGGAAATGGAGTGATCCTATGGCGCTCTATGCTGGCATAGACTGCGGTACGCAAGGCACGAAAGTCGTGATTGTCGACAGCACACAGGGCGTGATCCTCGGTGAGGGCAGCGCCCCTCACCGCCTCATCAGCCAAGCCAATGGCCGGCGCGAACAAGAGGCCGACTGGTGGATTGAGGCATTGGTCACCGCGTTTCACCAAGCCGTGACTAACGCCGGTATTGATGCCGGGGAAATTAACGCTCTCGGGGTCTCGGGCCAACAGCATGGATTTGTGCCGCTGGACGCAGACGGCAACGTGCTGCACAGCGTCAAGCTGTGGTGCGATACCGAAACCGCGGAGGAAAACGAACTGCTGCTGCAGCGGCTCGGCGGCGCCAAGGGCTCGCTGGACAAGCTCGGCCTGCGGCTCGCCACCGGTTATACCGCGTCAAAAATCCTTTGGTTCAAGACGCACCATCCGGCGCTCTGGGCAAAACTGCACACCGTGCTGCTGCCGCATGATTATTTGAACTTCTGGCTGACCGGGGAGCGTGTAGCGGAATATGGCGATGCTTCCGGCACCGGGCTGTTCGATGTGCGCGCCCGTAGCTGGAGTCAAGCCGCCGTCAATCTTATCGATGACAGCGGCCGTTTATGGCATGCCCTGCCGCCGCTCAAAAGCGCGGAATGCTGCATCGGCACGGTGCGCCCCTTCGCGGCGGAAAAGCTCGGCCTTGGCCCGGCAGTTCGGGTCTCGACCGGCGGCGGCGACAACATGATGGCGGCTATCGGTTCCGGCAACATCGAGGCCGGCACCGTTACCCTAAGCCTGGGCACCTCCGGCACGCTATTCGCCTGGTCCGCCGCGCCCGTCGTGGCGGAATCCGACATGATTGCCGGTTTCTGCTCCAGCACCAACGGGTGGCTGCCCTTGATATGCACCATGAATGTCACCTCGGCCACCACGGCCATGCAGACGCTGCTGGACGAAGATCTTGACGGCTTTAACCGCTTATTGGCGCAGGCGGCGCCGGGTGCCGGCGGCGTCGAGATGCTGCCGTTCTTCAACGGCGAACGCGTTCCCCCGCTGCCCCACGCGCGCGCCAGCCTGCATAACCTCGATAGCGACAATTTTACTCGCGCCAATCTCTGCCAGGCGGTGGTTGAAAGCGCCACCTACGGCCTGCGCTATGGCATCGAGCTGTTTCGCCGCCAGGGCATCGAAACGCGCGAGATCCGCCTCACCGGCGGCGGCGCCCGCAGCGCCGCCTGGCGACAAATCGTCGCGGACGTGATGGGGTGCCCGGTGGTCTGCCTGAATGTCAAAGAGACCGCCGCGCTGGGCGGCGCCATTCAAGCGATGTGGGCGACGTCGTTGGCCGATCGCCCGCACCAGAACGCCGCCGGGCTCTTGGCAGAACTGTGCCAACGCTTCGTTTCCCTGGATGAAGCCACGCGCACGACGCCAAACGCCGACAGGCAAACGCAATACGAGACGCTTTATCAACGGTACCTGCAGCGTTTGCAGCGGACATACCCGGAGGTTCAATCGTGACGCGAGATCCCCATACGCAAGCCCCTGCCTACCTGCTGGAAGTCAGCGGCGTCAGGAAAGCCTTTGGCTCGGTCGTGGCGCTCAAGAACGCCGAGTTTTGCCTGCGGCGCGGATCCATCCATGCCCTGTGCGGCGGCAACGGCGCGGGGAAATCCACCTTTCTCAGCATTCTGATGGGCTTTATTCAACCCGATGGCGGCGACATTTTTATCAATGGTCAACGCTGTGAATTTCATCATCCCCGGGAAGCCCTCAATGCCGGCATCGCCATCGTGCAGCAGGAGCTGAGCGCGATCCCGGATCTGACGGTGGCCGAAAACATTTGGCTGGGCCGCGAGCCGAGACGCCTGGGTTTCGTCGACTTTGCGACACTCAACCAACGCACCACCCATCTGCTCAAGGAACTTGATTTCAAGATCGACGCCCGAGAAAAAATGCGCAACCTGAGCGTCGCCGAGCAGCAACTGGTCGAGATCGCCAAAGCGCTGTCGCACGCCAATGCCGACATCATCATCATGGATGAACCCACCTCGGCGATTGGCGAAGAGGATGCGCAAAAAATCTTTCAGACGCTTCAGCAGCTGGCGGCGAAAGGTAAAGGCATTATCTACGTCTCCCACCGTTTGTCCGAGATATTCCAAATCGCGGACAGCTACACCATTTTCCGCGACGGCGCCTATATCCATGAGGGCTATATCGCCGACATTACCCGCGAGCAGTTGATCGAACACATTATCGGCGGCGAGTACGACAGCGAGTTCGCCAAGTTCAATCAACCCGGCGAAGAGGTCTTGCTGGAGGTCAACGGACTGTGTTGGCGCAGCAAGATAAAGGATATCAGCCTGCAACTGAAGCACGGTGAGATCCTGGGCATCTACGGCCTGGTGGGATCGGGCCGCAGCGAGTTTCTCGATCTTATCTTCGGCATTCAGCATGCCGACGCCGGCACGATTCGCTTGGGCGACAAGACGCTGAACCGCCATTCCCCGCGAGAGGCCATCGATAGCGGCATTGCCTACGTGACGGAAGATCGCAAGGAAACCGGCCTGGTGCTGTGCCGTTCCGTCAGTGAGAACATCAATATCGCCTCTTTTGCCGGCATCAGCCGAATGGGGTTCGTCAGCGAGAAACGGGAGCAGGCGCGAACCCGCGACATGATCCAGCGCTTTAACGTTAAAACCCACGATGGCGAACAGCCCGTGGGCAACCTGAGCGGCGGCAACCAGCAAAAAGTGGTGCTGGGCCGCTGGGCGCTGCTGGATCCGGAGGTTTTGCTGCTCGACGAACCGACGCGCGGTATCGACGTCGGCGCCAAGAAAGAGATCTATCGATTTATGTCGGAGTTCGCCTTGCAAAACAAAGGGATCATCATGGTTTCCTCCGAGCTTTCGGAAATTATCGGCATGAGCGATCGCATCCTGGTGTTTCGTGACGGGCAGTTGGCCGGCGAGCTTGCGGCAGCCGATGCGACTCAGGCAGCACTGATGAAACTTGCGGTTTAACAGAGAGAGAAAAACAAAATGAGCAGCGCCCACTCCTTATCACCAGGAATGTCATTTTTCACCCGCAATAAGCGCCGTATGCACAAATACGGCATTATCATCGCCTTCTTCGCGCTGTGCCTGATCGTGGCGCTGATTGGCGAATATCAGGTCGCCCAGGGGGCCTGGAGCAGCAATTATTTTCTCAGCAATGAAAACACCCTGATCGTACTGCGCCAGGTCTCGATCAACGGCATTCTGGCGATAGGCATGACCTTCGTCATCATCACGGCAGGCGTCGATCTCTCCGTCGGCTCGGTGCTGGCGTTAAGCGGCATCGTCGCCGCCCGCTTCGCCACCAACAATAGCGGATTGGCTATCGGCGATACCGCGACCGCCGTTATGGCGCCGCTGATCGTGGCGCTGGGGATCGGCATCGTCTGCGGCCTGGTGAACGGCACCGTGTTGGCTCGCTACCGGCTGCAGCCGTTTATCGTCACCATGGGCATGCTCTCCGCGGCGCGCGGGTTAACCATGTTGACCACCAACGGCAATCCAGTATCGCAATTGAACAGCGATTTCCGCTGGTTAGGCAATGGCTATGTCGGCGGCGTTCCGGTGCCCGTCATCATCTTCATCGTGCTGTTCGCCCTCGCCTGGCTCGTGCTGAATAAAACCCTCTTCGGGCGCTACATCTACGCCGTCGGCGGCAACCCGAAAAGCGCGCGCACCTCGGGGATTAACGTCACGCGCATCAAAATACTGGTGTATACGCTGTGCGGCGCGCTGGCCGGCATCGCCGGCCTGATCCTCACCGCGCGCACCGGTTCGGCGCAAACCAACGCCGGCGCTGGGTATGAGCTGGACGCCATCGCGGCGGTGGTGATCGGCGGCACCAGCATGGCCGGCGGCGTCGGTACGCTGGTCGGCACCTTCTTCGGCGTGCTGATTATCGGGGTGATGAATAACGGCCTCGATCTGCTCGGCGTGCAATCGTACTACCAACAAATTATCAAAGGCGCATTGATCGTTCTTGCCGTCTTGCTCGACCCATCGCGTAAGCAACAGCGCGATTAATAACATCAGACCCAACTCTACCAGGAGAAAACCATGAATAAGACCAAGATAGCGTTGTTTGCCTCTGCCATGCTGTTCGGCAGCCTGTCGGCGGCTCAGGCCGCCCCGGTTAAAATCGCGGTATTGATGTACGGCAACAAAGCCGAGTTCGTGCAATTGATGGAAAGGTTCGGGAAAGAACACCCGGCGGTGAAAAGCGGCGAAGCGGTGCTGACCTTCTACGATGGGCGTTATGATGCATCGGTGCAAAACGATCAGGCCGCCACCGCTATCCAAACGCGCGCCGATGCCATTATCGTCAACCCGATGGATTTTGAGGCCAATATCGATATCGTCACTAATGCCAACGAAGCCAAAATCCCGGTGGTGGTCACCAACGCGCGCCTGAACACGGACGCGATGACGTCTGAAGTGGTGTCTAATGACGAGTTGGGGGGATACCTGGAAGCCAAAGCCGTACTGGACAAACTCGACTGCAAGAACCAGAAGGTGAACGTGGTGATTATCGAAGGCCCGAAAGGCGGCAGCGGCGAGATCCAGCGCGGCAAGGGCAATGATAAAGCGATTGCCGAGTGCGGCGCCGGCCAGGTGACCGTGCTTGAACGTAAAACGGCCAACTGGTCACGCGCTGAAGCGCAGCCGCTGATGGAAAACTGGCTGCAGAAACACCGGGGCAAAATCAACGGCGTGATTGGCCAGAACGACGAGATGGCGCTGGGCGCCATCGAAGCGATTAAAGGGGCCGGCCTGAACGTGAAAGACTTTGCCATTGCGGGCGTCGACGGCGTTTCCGACGCGATTCATGCGGTGCAGGCCGGTGAAATGGTCTCTATCCTGCAAGATGCCAAAGGCCAGATGCAGGGTTCCATCGACGTCGCGCTGCGCGCCGTGAAAGGGGAAAGTTATCAACCACAGTCGGATATCTGGAAACAGTACGCCAAAGATCTGAAATGGCAAGGCGGCACGCAGAAGCATTATTATATTCCGTGGACCGTCGTCACCGCAGAGAATGCCCAGCAACTGTTGGACGCGCGCAAGTAATGTCCGGCGCCCCCTGCACTCAGGGGGCCTTTGCTCCGAAGCTTGCCGCAGGCAAAAAAAAGCCAGCACGGAGGGGCTGGCTAAAAAGTTCTTCGAGGGAATATCTTGTGCGATAAACATACGCCTTTCGCCGCACGCTTTACTAGCTATCAGTGCGATAGGCGCTGCCCGTTAAAATCAACGCCTGCATATCGGCGAACATCGTTTCCCATTCCGCCTGGCCGATATCCATCAAACCGAAATAACGCAGCATAAAGGCGCCTTCGGTGGCCAAAAACGCCAGCCGCGCGCGCTTACCCTCTTCGGTAGTCAAATCCAGCTCGGCGATGCGGCTGCGATACCATTCGCGCGTGCTCGCCAGATGCTCCGGCGTTTGAATCAGCGTCGCCATCAACCCGGCAGCCTTGGCGCTGGCGGTCTGATCCGAACTTTGGGTAGCCAACATATGCGCCCGCACGCTGGTCTGCGGCGAAGGATCGTCGCCGGCGATCTCCGCGAACAGCGTTTCATAGGCGCTGCCCCAGCGATCGAACATTGCGTCAATCAGGGCGTCTTTGCTGCCGAAGCAATACTGCACCCCGCCCTTGGAGATCCCCATCGCTTTGGCGACGGCGTCGATGGTCAAACCGGCGGCGCCCTGGGTGGCGACAATCTCTTCGGCGGTGTCCAAAACCTTGTCGCGATCGATGCTGCGTTGACGTCCCATTAAGAAACCCTTCTTTTCAATACGAACGTATGGATATATATTATCACCAGTATACCACCCGGCATCGCCGGAGGGTTACCGCAATGGCGGCGCCTTCGCGCCGCCCACGTAAACTGGATTATGACTTATGTACGCCAAGAACCGCTGGTTGATCCTGACGATGGTCGCCAGCGCCCTTTTCCTGATTGTTATCGACATGACGGTGCTCTATACCGCTCTGCCACGTTTAACCCAGGCGCTGGACGCCAGCGCCTCGCAAAAACTCTGGATCGTCAACGCCTACCCGCTGGTGGTCGCCGGGCTGCTGCCCGGCGCCGGCATGCTGAGCGATCGCGTCGGCCATAAGCGGCTGTTTCTCGCCGGGCTGCCGGTGTTTGCCGTCGCTTCGCTGTGCGCCGCCTTTTCGCCCACCGCCGAATGGCTGATCGCCGCACGGGTGTTCCTCGCCGTTGGCGCGGCAATGATGATGCCCGCCACGCTGTCCATCGTGCGCCACGTCTTTACCGACGAACGCGAACGCGCGCTGGCGATCGGCATCTGGGCCTCGGTGGCCTCGGGCGGCGCGGCCATCGGCCCGGTGGTCGGCGGCCTGCTGCTGGAGTATTTCTGGTGGGGATCGGTGTTCCTGATCAACGTACCGGTGGTGTTGCTGGTCTGGCCGCTGGCGTGGAAACTGATCCCCCGCTGCGGCGGCGATAACCCACGTCCCGCCGATATCGTCGGCTCGGTGCAGATCATGATCGGTCTGGTCGGCGCTATCTATGCGCTGAAGGAACTGAGTAAGCCGGCGCCTGACGTCAGCGCGTTGCTCGCAGCGGCCCTGATCGGCATCCTGTTCCTGGCGCTGTTCGTGCGTCGCCAGCAGCGCAGCGCCCACCCGATGATCGATTTCTCCCTGTTTCGCAACCGGCTGTTCGCCGGCGGCATCGGCGTGGCGCTGCTGTCGATGGTGGCCCTGATCGGCGTCGAGCTGGTGCTCAGCCAGCGATTGCAACTGGTGCTCGGCCTCAGTCCGCTGCAGGCGGCGCTGTTTATTTTGCCGATTCCGCTGGCCTCGGCGCTGGCGGGGCCGATGGCCGGTTTACTGTTGCCGCGCTATGGCGAACGCAGCATCATCCTCGGCGGTTTCGCCCTGACCGCCTTCGGCATCGCCGCCCTCGCCCTGTTGTATCAAAGCAGCATGGCGCTGCAGCTGGCGAGCCTGGCGTTGGTGGGCTTTGGTCTCGGCGGCGTGATCACCGCCGCGTCCACCGCCATCATGCTGAACGCGCCGGAGGAGAAATCCGGTATGGCGGCCTCTATCGAAGACGTCTCCTACGAGCTGGGCGGCGTACTGGGCGTGACGTTGCTCGGCGGGCTGATGACGGCGGTCTACAGCCATAGTCTGGCGCTGCCGGCGGAGCTGCCGGTCAGCGAGTTGGCCTACGACAGCATCGACGAGGCGTTGCGCCTGGCGGCCGGGATGGCGGCCGATCGCGCGCAGCAGCTGACGCAGTTGGCGCGTTTGGCCTTCGATCGCGCGTTTATCATGGTACTGATCGCCGCCGCGCTGTTAATGGCGCTGGGCGCCGGCGTGGTAAAACTGGCGCTGCGCAAGTAACCGATAAAAGCGGCTTTTTTCGCCTGCGGATCCTGCGTAAACTGATTCGGCAATTTGCTCGACGGATTTATCGTCATCGGTTTGAGCGATGGCAATGATGCCTGTTATCGTGTTTAACCCTGCGATAAATCCGGTTACTGTAACAGCTATGGAAATTGATTCTGTCTACCCTTGGAACGAATAATCAGGAGAAGATTATTATGGCAACGGCGAAGAAAGCAGCGAAAACCCATATCGGCCTCGACAGTAAACAATCGGCAAAACTCGCCGAAGCGCTAAATGCGCTGTTGGCGAATTATCAGGTGCTGTATATGAATGTGCGCGGCTATCACTGGAATATTACCGGCCCGCAATTCTTTGAGCTGCACGCGAAATTCGAAGAAACTTACAACGATCTGCTAACCAAGGTGGATGAGCTGGCGGAACGCATTCTGACGCTGGGCTCGCAGCCGCGCCACGCTTACAGCGACTATCTGAAAACCGCCGATATCAAGGAACACACCAATGTGACCGATGATAAGGGCACGCTGCGCGGCCTGTTGGAAGGGTATTCAATCTTGCTGCAACAGCAGCGTGAACTGCTGACGGTCGCGGCGGACGCCGGCGACGAAGGCACCGCGTCGCTGATGAGCGATTACATCAAAGAGCAGGAAAAACAGGTCTGGATGCTTAACGCCTACCTCGGCAAATAAACCCAGGCGCCATAACAAAACAGTCCCTCACGGGACTGTTTTCGTTTTACCACTCGCAGGATACCGCAAACAGCAGCGCGCGCCGATGCTGATCGTCCAGGCGACGGCGCACCCGGATAATATGGCGATTGCTGCAAGACTGGCGCTCCAGCCAACGATGCCGACGGCGTTGGCTCTGCCGCAACATTCGCCAACGGCCCACTTCATTTCTACTGCGTCTCATAATTCCGTCACTCGTTCGTCTAATGCCAACCGCGGGCATTATAGCCCTTTCAGCCCGCGATCCAAGTCGCCGTTATCGGCGACATCGCAGGCGCCGCGCCGCTAAAAGCCGCCCTTTCGGTTTCGGCAAGTGCCTTAACTTCATCATATTTATGTAACATAAGCGCCGATAAAAGGTTTCGCCTTGACCGATCTGTGCGTACACTCATCATTGGTGGTTTGCGAACGGGATTTTTCGCCTTTATGACAACATTTTATACCGTAATCAGTTGGCTCATGGTGTTCGGCTACTGGCTGCTGATCGCCGGCGTGACGATGCGCATTTTGATGAAACGCCGTGCGGTTCCCTCTGCCATGGCCTGGTTGCTGGTTATCTATATTCTGCCGCTGTTCGGCATCGTCGCCTATTTATCGTTCGGCGAGCTGCATCTGGGCAAGCGCCGGGCCGAGCGCGCCAAGGCCATGTGGCCGTCGACCGCGCGCTGGCTGAAAGAGCTGAAAGAGAGTCGCCGCATCTTCGCCACCGAATACAGTAAAGTCGCCGAACCGCTGTTCCAGCTGTGCAACCGCCGCCAGGGCATCGACGGCGTCAAGGGCAACCAGCTGCAGCTGCTCACCACCACCGACGACACGCTGAAAGCGCTGATCCGCGACATCGAGCTGGCGCGCCACAACATCGAAATGGTGTTCTATATCTGGCAGCCCGGCGGCCTGGTCGATCAGGTGGCCGAATCGCTGATGGCCGCCGCGCGGCGCGGCGTACACTGCCGTCTGATGCTGGACTCCGCCGGCAGCCTGCAATTTTTCCGCAGCCCCTACCCGGCGATGATGCGCAACGCCGGCATCGAAGTGGTCGAAGCGCTGAAGGTCAACCTGCTGCGCGTATTCCTGCGCCGCATGGATCTGCGTCAGCACCGCAAGGTGGTGCTGATCGACAACTACATCGCCTATACCGGCAGCATGAACATGGTCGATCCACGCTATTTCAAACAGGATGCGGGCGTCGGTCAATGGATCGATCTGATGGCGCGCATGGAAGGCCCGGTGGCCACCACCATGGGCATCGTCTATGCCTGCGACTGGGAAATTGAAACCGGCAAGCGCATTTTGCCGCCGCCGCCGGACGTCAACATCATGCCGTTCGAGCAGGAAAGCGGCCACACCATTCAGGTGATCGCCTCCGGCCCCGGCTTCCCCGAGGAAATGATCCACCAGGCACTGCTGACCGCGGTTTATTCCGCGCGCGAACAGCTGATCATGACCACGCCGTACTTCGTGCCGAGCGACGATCTGCTGCACGCCATCTGCACCGCCGCTCTGCGCGGCGTCGAGGTCAGCATCATCGTGCCGCGCGACAATGATTCGATGATGGTGCGCTGGGCCAGCCGGGCGTTCTTCTCCGAGCTGCTGGAAGCCGGCGTGAAAATCTATCAGTTCGAAGGCGGCCTGCTGCATACCAAGAGCGTGCTGGTCGACGGCCAGCTCAGCCTGGTCGGCACCGTCAATCTGGATATGCGCAGCCTGTGGCTGAATTTCGAAATCACCCTGGTGATCGACGACGACGGCTTCGGCAGCGATCTGGCCTGCGTGCAGGAAGATTACATCGCTCGCTCCAAGCTGCTGAACGCCAAAGAGTGGCTGAAGCGGCCGTTCTGGCACCGCCTGGTCGAGCGCCTGTTCTACTTTTTCAGCCCGTTGCTGTAAAAGCCGCGGCGAGCGTGCTTTAATAGCGCCAAATCATTTGTTATCAGGATTTTTTTATGGATTTGAATAACCGCCTTACCGAAGACGAAACGCTGGAACAGGCCTACGACATCTTCCTCGAATTGGCCGGCGACAATCTGGATCCGGCGGATATTCTGCTGTTCAATCTGCAGTTTGAAGAGCGCGGCGGCGCAGAACTGTACGACCCCTCCGAAGACTGGAGCGAGCACGTGGATTACGACCTGAACCCGGACTTCTTCGCCGAAGTGGTGATCGGTCTGGCGGACAGCGACGGCGAGCCGATCAACGACGTGTTCGCCCGCGTGCTGATCTGCCGCGAGAAAGACCACAAGCTGTGCCACATTCTGTGGAAAGAGTGATTCACTGCTAACGTTTCGGATAAAAAAAGCCCCGCTGAATAAGCGGGGCTTTTTGTTGCCGGCTAGCGGCGCATTACAGCGGATCGACCTTCAGGCACGAAACCGCATGGCGGAAACTGCCCTCCAGCAGCGGGCGCGTCTTGGCGCACTCCGGCCCGGCGATCGGGCAGCGGGTGCGGAACACGCAGCCGGACGGCGGGTTGATCGGCGAAGGCAGCTCCCCTTCCAACAGCTGGATCTGCTTTTCCTTCTCCTTGTCCGGATCCGGGATCGGCACCGCCGACATCAGCGCCTTGGTGTAAGGGTGCTGCGGATTGTGGTACACCTCGTCATAGGTGCCCAGCTCCACCGCATGGCCCAGATACATCACCAGCACGCGATCGGAAATGTGCTTCACCACCGCCAAATCGTGGGCGATAAAGATCAATGACAGCCCCATTTCGCGCTGCAGCTGCTGCAGCAGGTTCACCACCTGCGCCTGAATCGACACGTCCAACGCGGAGACCGGCTCGTCGCAGATCACCAGCTTCGGTTCGAGGATCAGCGCGCGCGCGATGCCGATACGCTGGCACTGGCCGCCGGAGAACTCGTGCGGATAACGGTTGATCAGATTAGGCAGCAGGCCGACCTTCAGCATCATCGCCTTGACCTTGTCCTTCACTTCCTGACGCGGCATTTTCGGGTAGTAGGTACGCAGCGGCTCGGCGATGATTTCGCCGATGGTCATGCGCGGGTTGAGCGAAGCCAGCGGATCCTGGAAGATCATCTGGATATCGCTGCGGGTTTTGCGCCAGTCGGCGTCGCTCATGCCCAGCAGATCTTTACCCAGCCAGGCGACGCGCCCGCTGGTGGCCTTCACCAGGCCGATGATGGCGCGCGCGAAGGTGGATTTGCCGCAGCCGGATTCGCCGACCACGCCCAGGGTTTCCCCCTCGAACAGCCGCAGCGTAACGCCGTCGACCGCCTTCAGGGTTTTCGGCGGCTGCCAGAACCACTGCTTGTCGTCATGAATGTCGAAATGCACTTTCAGATCGGCCACTTCGAGCAGCACTTTCTTGTCGGTTACCGCTGTCATACCAACGCCTCCACCGGTTTAAAGCAGGCGCGCAGGCGCCCTTCCCCAAATTGCTCCAACGGCGGAGCGCTCGCGCACTGTTCCATGGCGTACGGGCAGCGCGGCTGGAACGGGCAGCCTTTCGGCAACCGCAGCAGGTTCGGCGGGTTGCCGGGAATGGTCAACAACGCTTCGCCTTCGGCGTCGAGACGCGGCACCGCGTTCAACAGACCGATGGAATACGGGTGGCTCGGCTGGTAGAACACCTCGCGCGCGCTGCCGTATTCCATGGTACGCCCGGCGTACATCACCAGCACCTTGTTGCAGATGCCGGCCACCACGCCCAGATCGTGGGTGATCATGATGATGGCGGTGTTGAACTCGCGCTTCAGCTCGTTGAGCAACGTCATGATCTGCGCCTGGACGGTCACGTCCAGCGCGGTGGTCGGTTCATCGGCGATCAGCAGCTTCGGCCGGCACAGCAGCGCCATGGCGATCATCACGCGCTGGCGCATGCCGCCGGAAAACTCGTGCGGGTACATGCGCATGCGCTTGCGCGCTTCCGGCATTTTCACCGCGTCGAGCATGCGCACCGACTCTTCGAAGGCTTCGCTTTTACTCATTTTCTTATGCAGCATCAGCACTTCCATCAGCTGTTCGCCAACGCGCATATAAGGGTTCAGCGAGGTCATCGGGTCCTGGAAGATCATCGAGATTTCCTCGGCCCGCAGCTTGTTGAGCTGATTTTCCGGCAGGTTGAGGATTTCACGGCCGTTGAATTTGGCCGAGCCGCCGATGCGGCCATTGCTGGCCAGCAGCCCCATCAGGGCGAACGCGGTCTGCGATTTGCCGGAGCCGGATTCACCGACGATGCCCAGCGTTTCACCGGCGCGCAGATCGAAGTTCAGATCGTTCACCGCCGTCACGTCGCCGTCCGGGGTGGAAAACGTGACGCGCAGGTCTTTCACGTCCAGCAGCGGCGACGCTTTGACGCCGGGGGCGGTTTGCAGTTGAGGATGTTCAATGGTGCTCATGGTTGCACTCCTTAACGATCTTTCGGGTCGAGGGCGTCACGCAGGCCATCGCCGATAAAGTTGAAACAGAACAGAGTGACGACCAGGAAACCCGCCGGGAACAGCAGCAACCACGGTGAAACTTCCATTGAGTTGGCGCCGTCGCTGAGCAATGCGCCCCAGCTGCTCAACGGTTCCTGCGTGCCCAGCCCCAGGAAGCTGAGGAAGGATTCGAACAGGATCATGCTCGGCACCAGCAGCGAGGCATACACCACCACCACGCCGAGCACGTTAGGCACGATATGCCGCAGCACGATGTTGCGCGTGGAGACGCCGCACACCAGCGCCGCTTCGATGAACTCCTTGCGCTTCAGGCCAAGGGTTTGCCCGCGCACGATACGCGCCATATCCAGCCACGACACCATGCCGATCGCCACGAAGATCAGCAGGATATTCTGACCAAAGAAGGTCACCAGCAGGATAACGAAGAACATGAACGGGAAGGAGTTGAGGATCTCCAGCAGGCGCATCATCACCGAGTCGACCTTACCGCCCAGATAGCCGGACATCGCGCCGTACAGGGTGCCCACCACTACCGCCACCAGCGCGGCGGCCACGCCGACCATCAGCGAGATGCGCCCGCCGATCGCCACGCGCACCAGCAGATCACGTCCGGAGGAGTCGGTGCCGAAGTAGTGCCCCGATTCCATGCTCGGCGCGGCGGACATCATCGCCCAATCCGTATCGTCGTAGGCAAATTGCGACAGCATCGGCGCCAGCACCACAAACAGCGTGATCAGCGCCAGAATGAACAGGCTGCCGACCGCCGCGCGGTTGTGCATAAAGCGCCGACGCGCGTCTTGCCACAGGCTGCGCCCTTCCACTTCCAGCTTCTCGCTGAAGTGCTCCAGAGCTTCGCTGTTCTTTTTAGTCAACATCATTCGCGTGCTCCAGATTAATAACGGATTTTCGGATCGATGACCGCATACAGCACATCGACGATCGCGTTGAACAGAATGGTCAGAGCGCCCACCAGAATGGTCAGGCTCAACACCAGGGAGTAATCGCGGTTCAGCGCGCCGTTAACGAACAGCTGGCCGATCCCCGGCAGACCGTAGATGGTTTCGATCACCATCGAGCCGGTGATGATCCCGACGAACGCCGGGCCCATGTAGGACAGTACCGGCAGCAGCGCCGGCTTCAGCGCGTGGCGGAAAATGATGCGGCGCATCGGCAAACCTTTGGCGCGCGCGGTGCGAATGAAGTTGGAGTGCAGCACTTCAATCATCGAACCGCGCGTGATACGGGCGATGCTGGCGATATAGGCCAGCGACAGCGCCACCATCGGCAAGATGATGAACTTAGGCGCGCCGCCGTTCCAGCCGCCGCCCGGCAGCCATTTCAACGTAATCGCGAAGATCAGCACCAAGAGCGGCGCCACCACGAAACTGGGTATCACCACCCCGGTCATGGCGAACCCCATTACCGTATAGTCCCATTTGGTGTTTTGATTCAACGCCGCGATCACGCCGGCGCTAACGCCCAGCACCACCGCCAACAGAAACGCGGCCAGACCGAGCTTGGCGGACACCGGGAAAGAACTGGCCACCAAATCGTTGACCGAATAGTCCTTGTATTTAAAGGACGGGCCGAAGTCTCCCTGCGCAAGCTGCGCCAGATAATGACCGTACTGTTTCCAGATCGGGTCGTTCAAATGGTATTTGGCTTCGATATTCGCCATGACTTCCGGCGGTAATGCGCGTTCCCCGGTAAATGGACTGCCGGGCGCGAGGCGCATCATGAAAAATGAGATGGTAATAAGGATAAATAGTGTCGGGATCGCTTCCAACAAGCGACGAAGTATAAATTTCAGCATTGCCCTAACCCTGTGCGACAGCCTGATGACGGCTTATTATTCTCAACATGGGCCGGCGGCCTGCGCCGCCGGCTCTTACCGTATCAATGCTTGATGATGTACAGGTTCTTGTCGTACACGTTATCAAGCGGGTCTTTGCCGGTGTAGCCACCGACGTAAGGTTTCACCAAACGGGCGTTCACGTAGTAATACAGCGGAACGATGGCGGAATCTTTATCCAGCTGAACTTCCGCTTTCTGATACAGATCGGCGCGCTCGTCTTTGGTCTTCGCGGTCAACACGTTGGCCATCAGCTTGTCGAACTCGGCGCTCTTGTAGTGCGGGGTGTTACTGCTGCTGTCGGACAGCATCATGTTCAGGAACGAACTCGGTTCGTTGTAGTCGGCGCACCAGCCGGCGCGCGATACGTCATAGGTGCCCTGATGGCGGGTATCCAGGAAGGTTTTCCACTCCTGGTTCACCAGCTTCACGTCCACGCCCAGGTTTTTCTTCCAGATGGAGGCGGCGGCGATCGCCAGCTTCTTGTGCAAGTCGGAGGTGTTGTACAGCAGGGAGAAGGTCAGCGGTTTACCCGGGCCGTAGCCGGCGTCCGCCAGCAGTTTCTTCGCCACTTCGTTGCGTTTTTCCTGCGTCCAGCCGAACCACTCCGGCGGGGTCAGCTTGGCGCCGTCGGTGTATGGCGGCGTAAAGCTGTAGGCCGGCAGATCGCCCTGGTTTTTCACCTTGTTGACGATAATGTCGCGGTCCATGCCCAGCTTCAGCGCTTCACGCACGCGCGCATCGGTGAACGGCGCCTTCTGGTTGTTGATTTCGTAGTAGTAGGTGCACAGATAAGGATCGACGTGCACCTCTTTCGGGATCTCTTTCTTCAACTTCTGGAACAGTTCGATCGGCATGTTGTTGTAGGTCATGTCGATTTCACCGGTGCGGTAGCGGTTAACGTCGGTCACTTCCGACGAAATAGGCAGGAACGTCACTTTATTGATGATGGTTTTGGCGTTATCCCAGTATTCCGGGTTACGTTCCAGTACGATGCGTTCGTTGACAACCCAGTCTTTCAGTTTGTAGGCGCCGTTGCTGACGTAGTTGGCCGGCAGCGTCCACTTCTCGCCAAACTTCTCTACCGCGTCCTTATAGACCGGTTTCATGGCGTAGTGCGGGGTCATTTCAACCAGATAAGGCACCGGCTCGCTCAGGGTCACCTGGAAGGTGTGGTCGTCGATGGCCTTCACGCCCAGCGTCGACTTGTCTTTTTTACCGGCGATGATGTCATCGACATTTTCCACATGGGCGTACTGCAGGTAGCTGGCGTAAGGCGACGCGGTTTTCGGATCCACCACGCGCTGCCAGCTGTAGACGAAATCTTGCGCCGTCACCGGCTTGCCGTTGGACCATTTGGCGTCTTTACGCAGGTGGAAGGTCCAGACTTTGAAATCCTTGTTATCCCAGCTTTCCGCGACGCCCGGCACGATGGAACCGTTCGGGCTGTTGTTCGCCAGGCCTTCCATCAGATCGCGGGTCACGTTGTTTTCCGGCACGCCCTCGATTTTATGCGGGTCAAGCGACTGCACTTCGGAACCGTTGTTTTTGACGATTTCTTGCTTGTCGGCCAGTTGCACGCCTGCAGGAACGTCGGCCGCGAAGGCGGAGGTGGTTGCTGTGATGCCGAGCGCGGCGATGACGCCGGCGGCAATGAGGGTTTTCTTCGTGATGTTGGTCATACTTATCGACTCCAGTTTTTTATTATCACAGGCTCTTCGTGGAACCTGCGTTGCCCGTAAGCGGACTCTGTTTTCCCGCCGCTGCGGAACGAATGCGGCGGCGGGCCTTCCCCATATTCCCCTGCGGTTCAGCGTGAGGAATACCCCTTTTACTGCTTGATGATGTACAGATTTTTAACGTCGGTATAGTCCAGCGGATCTTTGCC
This sequence comes from Serratia sp. CY52157, assembly GCF_052168495.1. NCBI lineage: Bacteria > Pseudomonadati > Pseudomonadota > Gammaproteobacteria > Enterobacterales > Yersiniaceae > Serratia > Serratia sp. CY52157. Next base: position 1,071,424 of record NZ_JBJNMO010000001.1, read on the forward strand.
GGTGAACCCGCCTACCGTCGGTTTGATCAAACGCGCACTGACGCGGTAATACACCGGAATCAATGCGGAGTCTTTGTCCAACTGCGTTTCCGCCTGTTGGTAGAGCGCGGCGCGCGCGGCTTCATCCGGCGCCTTCAGCGTGGCGGCCATGATGGCGTCGAACGCCGGGCTCTTGTAAAACACGGTGTTGATGCTGCTGTTGGACAGCACCAGGTTCAGGAAGGCGCTCGGCTCGTTGTAATCCCCGCACCAGGTGGCGCGCGCCACGTCGTACTGCCCCTGATGGCGGCTTTCCAGCGAGGTCTTCCACTCCTGGTTGCGCAGCGTGACGTCGGCGCCGAGGTTCTTCTTCCACATCGATGCGGCGGCGATCGCCTGCTGTTTGTTTTGATCGGAGGTGTTGTACAGCAGCGAGAACTTCAGCGGCTTGGCGGCGCTGTAACCCGCTTCCGCCAGCAGTTTTTTGGCTTCGGCGTTGCGTTGCTCCTGGCTCCAGCCGGCCCACGCGGGCTGCGTGAAGTTGGCGCCTTCGGTGAAGGTCGGCGTGAAGCTGTAGGCCGGGATCTGCCCCTGGCCCATGATTTTGTTGGCGATAATGTCGCGATCCAGCGTCATCTTCACCGCCGCACGCACCCGCGGATCGGTGAACGGCGCCCGCTGGTTATTGAGTTCGTAATAGAAAGTGCACAGATAAGGGTTAACGTGCAGTTGCTCGGGCACCTCGCGCTTCATTTTGACGTACAGGTACGGCGGAATGGCGCTGTTGGTGATATCGATCTCGCCGCTGCGGAAGCGATTGACGTCGCTGACTTCAGAAGCGATCGGCAGGAAGGTCGCCTGGTTGATCACCGTCTGCTTGTTATTCCAGTAGCTCGGGCTGCGCTCCAGCACAATGCGCTCGTTCACCACCCACTCTTTCAGGCGGTAAGCGCCGTTGCCGACATAGTTAGCGGGCAGCGTCCATTTATCGCCGAATTTCTCCACCACCGCGCGTTTGACCGGTTTGAGCGACGTGTGGCTCAGCATGCTGATGAAATACGGCACCGGTTCGCTCAGGGTCACCTGCAGCGTTTGATCGTCCAGCGCCTTGACGCCGAGAGTCTGCGGACTCTTTTTGCCGGTCAGGATATCGTCGATATTCTCGACTTTGGTGTACTGCAGGTAACTGGCGTAGGGAGAAGCGATCTTCGGATCGGCCAGGCGCTGCCAACTGTAGACGAAGTCTTGCGCGGTGACCGGGCTGCCGTCGCTCCACACCGCGCCGGGGCGCAGGTGGAAGGTCCACTGCCGATAATCCTGGTTTTCCCAGCTCGCCGCCGCCGCCGGTACCACATGCCCGTTGGCGTCGGTGCTCACCAGCCCTTCCAGCAGGTTAAGAATGATATTGCTTTCGGGCACGCCCTCGACCTTATGCGGATCCAATGAAGCCACTTCGCTGCCGTTGTTGATGACAATATTCTGCTGCTGCGCCAATTGGACGCCGGCCGGAACCTCCGCCGCCAAACTGCTATTTACGGCAATGACGCTCAACGCGCCGCTAATCAACAAGGTCAAAGAAGTGCGCTTCAGGGTTTGCTGCATAATCGAGGCTCCTTTTCACCGACAAGCATCGCTTATCGAAGTTTGTGAAGTGTTTATAAGAATTCTAAATAAACGGATACCAGCAAAAATCATTCCCGTTTTTATGGCGCATTTCAGTTAATTGACCACGGGAAAGTTGCTCGGAAATTAGCAGAAGCCAAATTCCATAGCCAATAAATTTTACAAAAATGTTAAGCAATTCTCTTTTATCGCACCAAGCCCGATCCAGCCCTTGTGATGAAGGGCAAAGGAAGACATGAAAACAACTTTGATTTTAAAGGAGAAAACTCAAAATTAGTTTCATTTGAAACTGTCGGCGCAATCCCGTCGCCGCACAAAGAAACATTCAGTTAACAAACCAGCCATTCAAAGAACAAACACCTGCCTACAGGCGGTTAATCACTAATAACACCTGGATGAAAGTGAGACAAGCCCCACAGAATGATGTGATTAATTTAACAACAGCTTTACCGTTTAACGAGGAGAAAACGCGCGGAAATGGGGAAAGAAAAGTGTCTTAAATAACGCTTAGCGTTTTTTTTAAGCAGCAACATGAGATTTATGCAACATAAGAGTGCAATGGCATAAATTTTATTCATCTTGTGCACTATAATAATGCGAACCAATAAATAATTTAACTTTTAAAATTAATTTTAGCCGCGCTCAAGGACAGAGACGCGGCCAAACGAGAGCGATTACAACAGGCCGGGGAATATCGCCTTAATGCCGGTAACGATAAATTCGATCCCGAGCGCCATCAGCAACAGGCCCATGATACGGGTGATCACGTTGATGCCGGTCTGCCCAAGCAAACGCACCAACAGCGGCGCGGCGCGGAACAATAACCAGCAGCAAAAAGCGAATAAGGCGATCGCCACCGTAAAGCCGAGCAGACTTTGCCAATTGTGATAACGGGAACTCCACACGATGGTGGAACTGATCGCCCCCGGCCCCGCCATCAACGGCAGCGCTAACGGCACCACGCCGATGCTTTCGCGGATCGCGCTCTCCGATTTCTCCTGTTTGTTCTGCTTATCTTCACCCAGCTTGCCGCTGATCATCGACATGGCGATGGTCACCACCAAAATACCGCCGGCGATGCGGAACGAATCGATGGAGATGCCGAACATCCGCAATATCCCTTCACCCAGGAACAGCGATGTCCATAGAATGATGGCAACCGACAGGTTGGCGGTCAGGTTGGTTTTATTGCGCCCCGCTTCCGCCTGGTAACTGGTCATGCTGATAAACACCGGCAAGATGCCCACCGGGTTGACCAGCGCAAACAGACCGACAAAGAACTTGATAAAGCCGGAAAGATCCAACAGAGATTGGCCCACAGATGGCTCCGCGTTAATTGCTGTAAAGGTGTGCTGACTATGCGCGCTAATGTAATGGAATTGCCGCGGGTAATCCATCCGGCCAGAGCAGCATTTTTGACTACCAGCAAGTTAGGCAACAAAACAAATGCCCTTTGTTAAAGTGATGTATGGCCTTTTGATTTTTTATGTTGAAAAAAGAGTCACCGATCACAGTTATTGAGAATCACTCTCAAAAACACCAAGCTGAAAGGTGTCAGCTTGCACTTTTCATGATTTAGATCACAAATCAACTACCCAACAGTGGGTAAGCTCTTAGTCGTAGTCAGGGAGTAGAACAAAGTAGGCCGCGGCATCGCCGGTTCCGTTCTCCTCACTGCCTGCCCCTCCGGTTGGCGTAGGGTAAAGCTCTTTAAGCAAATCAGCAGCATGCGAAGAAATAACGCGGGAAGACCCCGGTATTCTCATCACCGCTTATCCCCGTTACGACTATACTAGTGGCTCGCACGGCTTATTTACTGAAAGAGTTTAACATTATCAGGAGAGCATTATGGCTGTAACGAATGTCGCTGAACTGAACGAGCTTGTCGCACGTGTCAAAAAAGCCCAGCGCGAATATGCCAACTTCACTCAAGAGCAAGTGGATAAAATCTTCCGCGCTGCCGCCCTCGCCGCTGCTGATGCCCGTATCCCGTTGGCCAAAATGGCCGTGGAAGAATCCGGAATGGGTATCGTCGAAGACAAAGTGATCAAAAACCACTTCGCTTCCGAGTACATCTACAACGCCTATAAAGATGAAAAAACCTGTGGCATCCTGTCTGAAGATGACACTTTCGGTACCATCACCATCGCCGAACCTATCGGCCTGATTTGCGGTATCGTTCCTACCACCAACCCAACTTCTACCGCGATCTTCAAAGCGCTGATCAGCCTGAAAACCCGCAACGGCATCATCTTCTCGCCGCACCCGCGTGCGAAGAATGCCACCAATAAAGCCGCCGACATCGTGCTGCAAGCCGCTATCGCCGCCGGCGCGCCGAAAGACATCATCGGTTGGATCGACCAACCTACCGTCGAGCTGTCCAACCAGCTGATGCACCACCCTGACATCAACCTGATCCTGGCCACCGGTGGCCCGGGCATGGTGAAAGCCGCCTACAGCTCCGGCAAACCGGCAATCGGCGTAGGCGCCGGTAACACGCCGGTCGTGGTGGACGAGACCGCAGACATCAAACGCGTGGTCGCCTCTATCCTGATGTCCAAAACCTTCGACAGCGGCGTTATCTGCGCTTCCGAACAGTCGGTCATCGTCGTTGATTCTATCTATGATGCGGTACGCGAGCGCTTCGCTTCCCACGGCGGCTATCTGCTGCAGGGCAAAGAACTGAAGGCGGTGCAGGACATCATCCTGAAAAACGGCGGCCTGAACGCGGCCATCGTCGGGCAATCCGCGCCGAAAATCGCCGAGATGGCGGGCATTAAAGTGCCGGCCAACACCAAAGTGCTGATCGGCGAAGTGAAGCTGGTCGACGAGTCCGAACCTTTCGCCCATGAAAAACTGTCGCCGACGCTGGCGATGTACCGCGCCAAAGACTTCGAAGACGCCGTCGCCAAAGCCGAAAAATTGGTCGCCATGGGCGGTATCGGCCACACCTCTTGCCTGTATACCGACCAGGATAACCAAACGGCTCGCATCGCCTACTTCGGCGATAAAATGAAAACGGCTCGCATCCTGATCAACACCCCGGCTTCTCAGGGCGGTATCGGCGACCTGTATAACTTCAAACTCGCGCCTTCGCTGACGCTGGGTTGCGGTTCCTGGGGTGGTAACTCCATCTCTGAAAACGTCGGACCTAAGCACCTGATCAACAAGAAAACTGTAGCGAAGCGAGCAGAAAACATGTTGTGGCATAAACTTCCGAAATCGATCTACTTCCGCCGTGGCTCGCTGCCAATCGCGCTGGAAGAAGTGGCGACCGACGGGGCGAAACGCGCCTTCATCGTGACCGACCGTTTCCTGTTCAACAACGGCTATGCTGACCAGATCACCAAGGTTCTCAAGTCACACGGCATCGAAACCGAAGTGTTCTTCGAAGTGGAAGCCGATCCGACGCTGAGCATCGTGCGTAAAGGCGCCGAGCAGATGAACTCCTTCAAACCGGACGTCATCATCGCGCTGGGCGGCGGTTCGCCGATGGACGCCGCGAAAATCATGTGGGTGCTGTACGAACATCCTGAAACCCACTTCGAGGATCTGGCGCTGCGCTTCATGGACATCCGCAAGCGTATCTACAAGTTCCCGAAAATGGGCGTCAAGGCGAAGATGATCGCCATCACCACGACGTCAGGCACCGGTTCGGAAGTCACGCCATTCGCCGTCGTGACCGACGACGCCACCGGGCAGAAATACCCGCTGGCCGACTATGCGCTGACCCCGGACATGGCGATTGTCGACGCCAACCTGGTGATGAACATGCCGAAATCCCTGTGCGCCTTCGGCGGCCTGGATGCGGTGACCCACGCGCTGGAAGCCTACGTGTCGGTGCTGGCGAACGAATACTCTGACGGCCAGGCGCTGCAAGCGTTGAAACTGTTGAAAGAGTATCTGCCGGCCAGCTATAAAGAAGGCGCGAAGAACCCGGTTGCCCGTGAACGCGTGCACAACGCCGCCACCATCGCCGGTATCGCTTTCGCCAACGCCTTCCTCGGGGTTTGTCACTCCATGGCGCACAAACTAGGTTCGGAGTTCCACATTCCGCACGGCCTGGCTAACGCGATGCTGATTTCCAACGTCATTCGTTACAACGCGAACGACAACCCGACCAAGCAGACGGCCTTCAGCCAGTACGACCGCCCTCAGGCGCGCCGCCGCTACGCTGAAATCGCCGACCACCTCGGCCTGAGCGCACCGGGCGACCGCACCGCGCAGAAGATTGAGAAGTTGCTGGCCTGGCTGGACGAGCTGAAAACCGAGTTGGGCATCCCAGCTTCCATCCGTGAGGCGGGTGTGCAAGAAGCCGACTTCCTGGCGAAAGTCGACAAGCTGTCGGAAGACGCTTTCGACGACCAATGCACCGGCGCCAACCCACGCTATCCGCTGATTGCCGAACTCAAGCAAATCATGCTGGATACCTTCTATGGTCGCGAATTCAGCGAAACGGTGGAAGAGGAAGCGGCTGCACCGGTCGCAGCCAAAACCGCGGTAAAGAAGTCCAAGAAATAACAGTTCCGTGAACCGATGAAAAAACCCGCCGAATGGCGGGTTTTTTATTGCGCCTGGCGCGCGGTTTTTCTTATCCCGCCGCCAAAACGCCTCAGCGGGCGCTGGCGGCATTTTCGCCCCTACTCCAGGGAGTGGATCGCCTCTTTATAATGCTTGCGACAGACGGAGACATAGCTCTCGTTACCGCCAATCACCACCTGCTCGCCGGCGTGCATCGCCTTGCCATTCTCATCCAACCGCAACACCATGTTGGCTTTACGCCCGCAGTGACAGATGGTTTTCAATTCCACCAGTTTATCGGCCCAGGCCAGCAAATATTGGCTGCCGGTAAACAACTCGCCGAGAAAATCGGTACGCAAGCCGTAACACAATACGGGAATGTCCAGTTGGTCCACCACATCGCATAATTGCTCAACCTGCGCTTTGGTCAGGAATTGGCTTTCATCCAGCAGCACACAATGCACCGGCTGCTGTTGATGCTCTTGCTGGATCATGGCGTACAGCATCGAGTCGTTGTTATAGAGCTGGGCCTGCGAGGATAAACCAATGCGCGAACTGACTTTGCCTACGCCAAAGCGGTGATCGATCTCCGCGGTGAACACCAGCGTGCGCATGCCGCGCTCTTGATAGTTATATGAAGACTGTAGCAGCGCGGTGGACTTGCCGGCATTCATCGCAGAGTAATAAAAATAAAGTTGAGCCATGGCCCCGCAACTCCGATGGTATAAGAAATATTCAAAATGTTGATTAGGACGGTAAGTGTACCATAACCCGCCCCCCGGCTCAGCCCAAAGCGAACGAATATTGCGTTCGCCGTAATAATGCGCTTTCAAGCGAAACATATCGTTCTGTCGGCCTGTTCTTTTTACAGCTATTTACAGGATAATGTATGCCTGTCATCACTATTAATTCTTGCTAATGGTTAAGCCCGGTGATTTGCCCATTAATGCCGACTTGCCCATTCCCTCTCGCTGGCGCTGCAGCCGCGGCGGAGCCCCCGTCTATTATACGCGAGCCCAATACCGGGCATTTAATCACCTGCGCCGACGCGCCAAGGTTTACTGACGCAATCTTTACCTATATACCCCTATTGTTTACAATGTCTGACCTGCCGTGGCGTGATTAAGCCCACAGAACTCATTGTAATATTGATATAAATTACTACGATAACTTATCGATGAAAGCCTTGTGATACGCGCCTTTTAAAGCCTGTCTGCTGAAATTTTGACTTAAGCGTGCCAAGGGTAATAGTTAACAGCCCTTCCTATTATTAGTCGGACTGATCCGATTAACGGTTTTTTTAAAGGTAAATTTGAGTATTCAAGCCAATTTGGCTATTGCAGAAAAGAAAATAGCACTCTATTATTATCGAGACGCCCCCCACCAATATAATTTGAGACTAGGACAATGAGCGAAGCATTAAAGATTTTGAACAACATCCGCACTCTGCGCGCCCAGGCAAGAGAATGCACACTGGAAACGCTGGAAGAAATGCTCGAGAAACTGGAAGTTGTTGTGAACGAACGTCGCGAAGAAGACAGCCAGGCTCAAGCAGAAATCGAAGAACGCACTCGTAAACTGCAGCAATACCGCGAAATGCTGATTGCTGACGGTATCGATCCAAATGAACTGCTGCAAACCATGGCTGCCAACAAGGCTGCCGGCAAAGCAAAACGTGCAGCACGTCCAGCTAAATACCAATATAAAGACGAAAACGGCGAACTGAAAACCTGGACCGGCCAAGGCCGTACTCCTGCGGTGATTAAGAAAGCAATCGAAGAGCAAGGTAAATCTCTGGATGATTTCCTGCTGTAATAGCGATTCAGTCCGTATCTGAAAGGCTCCCTGCGGGGGGCCTTTTCATTTTTAGAGCGTATAACCCTGATCCCGTCATTCCTCTCTCCTTTTAGTAAATATCCTAATTCGCTTTTGCGCCGTACATGAGATCGCAGCGAAAAAAAAGGGACCCAAAGGCCCCTTCTGTCGCATTTATCCGCGTTCAATTATTGAACCTGATAGAATGCCTTATACCAGTCAACAAAGCGCTTTACGCCCTCTTCAACGCTGGTTTCCGGTTTAAAGCCAATGTCACGATAAAGCTCTTCCGTATCCGCGCTGGTATCCATCACATCGCCCGGTTGCATCGGCAGCATATTCTTACGGGCCGTCACCCCCAATGCCTTCTCCAACGCACTGATATATTCCATCAGTTTAACGGGGGTGTTATTGCCGATATTATAAACGTGATACGGCGCTGAACTGGTTGCCGGCGATCCCTGTTCAACGGTCCATGACGGATCCGCCTGCGGAATAACCGCCTGCAACCGCACTATCGCCTCGGCGATGTCATCGATGTAAGTAAAATCTCGGTGCATTTCACCGTGGTTATATACGTCGATGCTCTCCCCGGCCAATATGGCTTTGGTAAACTTGAACAGCGCCATATCCGGGCGCCCCCAGGGACCATATACCGTAAAGAACCGCAGTCCGGTTGTCGGGAGACCGTATAAATGGGAATAGCTGTGTGACATCAGCTCGTTGGCTTTTTTAGTCGCCGCATACAGTGACACCGGATGATCGACAGAATCTTCGGTGGCGAACGGCAGCTTGCGATTCAGGCCATATACCGAGCTGGAAGAGGCGTAAAGTAAATGCTCAACCTTATTATGACGGCAGCCTTCCAAAACGTTTAAATGACCGATCAGGTTGGCATCTGCATAAGCCAACGGATTGACCAGCGAATAACGTACGCCGGCTTGAGCCCCCAAATGAATGACTCGCTGGAACTGATGCTCGGCAAACAATGCCGCCATGCCTTCACGATCGGCCAAATCCAGCTTGATAAAGCGGAATCCCGGCTTATCCGCCAGTCTATCCAGACGGGCCATTTTCAGGCCCACGTCATAATAATCATTCAGGTTATCAATGCCGACAACCTGATGACCGGCGGTCAACAAACGCTCTGCAACGTGATAGCCAATAAACCCTGCGGCGCCTGTAACCAGGAATTTCATGCTCACTCCTTAAATAACCGGTTTAATCGAGGCGCCGCGGCCAATTGCGTAATAGGTAAAACCGCGATTTTCCAAACGCTCCGGATCGTACAGGTTACGGCCATCGAAGATCACCGGCTGCTTCAACGCGCCCTTGATCACATCGAAGTCCGGCGCGCGGAAGTTCTGCCATTCGGTGCAGATCACCAGCGCATCGGCGCCGTGCAATGCAGCCTCTTTGGTGCCCACCAGCTTCAAATCGTCACGCTGGCCATAGATGCGCTGAACTTCGTTCATCGCCTCCGGATCGTAGGCTTGAACGGTGGCGCCTGCGGCCCACAGCTGTTCCATCAGCACGCGGCTGGAAGCTTCACGCATGTCATCGGTATTCGGCTTGAACGCCAGCCCCCACAGCGCGAAGGTTTTACCCTTCAGATCGCCGCCGAAGTAGTCGTTGATAAAGCTGTTCAGCTTGTCTTTCTGCTGATAGTTGACCTGCTCTACCGCCTGCAACAGCTTCGGTTGGTAACCGATCTGCTCCGCAGTACGGATCAGCGCCTGGACATCTTTCGGGAAGCAAGAGCCGCCGTAGCCGCAACCCGGGTAGATGAAGTGATAGCCGATGCGTGAGTCGGAACCGATGCCCTGACGCACTTTCTCAATGTCCGCGCCCAGCATTTCCGCCAGGTTGGACATTTCGTTCATAAAGCTGATCTTGGTCGCCAGCATGCAGTTAGCGGCATATTTGGTCAGCTCCGCGCTGCGGATATCCATCATGATCATACGATCGTGATTGCGGTTAAACGGTTCGTACAGCTCGCGAATAGGCTCGATCACATCTTTATTGTCGGTACCGATCACGATGCGCTCAGGACGCATGCAGTCTGCCACCGCCGCGCCTTCCTTCAGGAATTCCGGGTTGGATACCACGTCAAACGGCACGTTGCTGCCGCGTTTCGCCAGCGTTTCAGCCATCACCTGACGCACCTTGTCCGCCGTACCGACCGGCACGGTGGATTTGTCGATCACCACTTTGCGATCGGTCATGTGCTCGGCGATAGTGCGCGCCACCGCGGTGACGTACTTCAGATCGGCGGAACCGTCTTCATCCGGCGGCGTGCCGACGGCGATGAACTGGATAGTCCCGTGCGCCACGCCCGCTTTGGCATCGGTGGTGAAATGCAGACGGCCGGCCTCATAGTTTTGCTGCACCAGCGGCGTCAGACCCGGTTCGAAAATCGGGATATTCCCTTTTTTCAGGTTTTCGACTTTTCGCTCATCGACGTCAATACACATAACGTCATGGCCTACTTCAGCCAGTACGGCGGCCTGCACCAGACCCACATAACCAATACCAAAAACTGTTACTTTCATGTGAAAATCCTAGTTTTTCAAATTAAGACGAAAGATCACTCAATTACTTCTTGTCAGCGGCAACAACCTGTTGCAGCCACTGAGAAAATTCTTTGCCCAGGCTGGCATGGCGCATGCCGTATTCCACGAAGGCCTGCATGTAACCCAGTTTGTTACCGCAGTCATGGCTCACGCCTTTCAGGTGATACGCTTCCACCGTTTCCTGCTGCATCAGCATTTCGATGCTGTCAGTCAGCTGAATTTCGTCGCCGGCGCCCGGAGGCGTTTTCGCCAACAGCGGCCAGATATCGGCGGAGAGGACATAACGACCGACAATCGCCAGGTTGGAAGGCGCTTTCTCCGGCGACGGCTTCTCGACCACGCTGACCATCGGCGCGCTTTCGCCCGGATGCAATTCGACGCCTTTACAGTCTGCTACGCCGTAGTTGCCAACATCTTTATGCGGCACAGGTTCAACCATGATCTGGCTGATGCCGGTGGTTTCGAAGCGCTGCAGCATGTCGTGCAAGTTGTCTTTTTTCGGATCGGCGCTGTATTCGTCAAGGATCACGTCCGGCAACACCACCGCGACCGGCTCATCGCCCACCATCGGGTAGGCGCACATAATCGCGTGCCCCAAGCCTTTGGCATTCCCCTGGCGGACTTGCATTACGGTAACGCCCTTCGGGCAGATTGACTGCACTTCATCGAGCAGTTGACGCTTGACGCGTTTTTCCAGCATCGCTTCCAGTTCGAAACTGGTATCAAAATGGTTTTCGATCGAGTTCTTGGAGGAGTGGGTGACCAGCACAATCTCGTTAATCCCTGCCGCAATGCACTCATTGACGACGTATTGGATCAGCGGTTTATCAACCAGCGGCAACATTTCTTTCGGAATGGCTTTGGTGGCCGGCAACATCCGCGTACCCAAGCCTGCAACCGGGATCACGGCTTTTCTGACTTTGCGATTTACAGCAGGCATTATTTCCTCTCTTAAAGCTGAAGCGCTCATTTTATGAGCTTGGGCTCGATATAAAAAAACCTTCGGAGTATACCAGCTTATGCGCGCCTGGCATTAACCAGAACACAAATAGAAAACATTTAGGACTATTACCCGTTCTGATAATCGGGAGAAAAAATAAACGGTTTAATTACCGATAAGTGAATAGCTTAAGATATCGCCGATCAACGTCCATTATTCGGCGCTGAGCATCAGCCGCAATCGGCCGCCGCTGCCCCATACCTGACATTGCCAGGCCGTACAGCGTTGACTGATCTGGTTCATGTAGGTGGCGCCCAGCGTGCCCAGCGGCACGCCGTTGCTCAGCTGAATTTGATTGTCGCCGGTATTGACGTTGGCATGCAGCCCGGCGGAAACCAGAATCAGGTTTTTATTTTCGGCGTGATAATATCCCAGCAACAGCGGGAATTGGCCCTCTAATTTCCCCTGCCGCAATAATTGATTAACCTGCTTTAACAATGCCGACATTTGCGGCAGGCGATGTTGTTGATTAGCCAGATGGTCTTGCAGCAACCCATTAAATAATGCGCGCAACAGCAGCGCCGCCAATACGCCATTATCACCGGCGCGCGTGACGTCCAGGCAATAGAACGCCAGGTCTTTTTCTGACAATGCCGCGATATCCAGCACCAGCCCGGGATTTTCGCCCGTGGTTAACTGGCGATAGTTGATCCGGCAATGCGCAATGGTTTGCTGCACCGGCGGCTGCAATTGCTTAAGCAGTTTGACGGCTTCGGAAGGATTCTTGCTCAGCGCGTCCCAATCCTGAAACAGCTCAACCTCTTCAATCGCCTGGGAGGTGAACATATTGGGGTATAAACACGCCAGCACCGCCTCACGCAGGCGATTGAGATCGGTCAGCGGCTTCAGCAGCACATCTTGTACGCCCAAACGCAGCACCTTGGCGATGTCCGCCATCTTGTCGGTAGCGGAGATCACCAGCACCGGGATCTGCAGCCCCTGCAGACGCAGGTGTTCAACGAATTCGATGCCGCCCATTTCCGGCATCGCGAGATCGCACAGAATCAGATCCGGCTTGAAGTCATCGACGGCACTCAGCGCCTGTAAACCGTTGGTCGCCTCGCCGGTTTCAGCGCCCAGCGAGGTCAGATAACCGACCAGCACGGAACGAAAAACCTGTTCGTCCTCAACGATCAAGATACGCTTGTGAGTGAGTGGTAATGCCATCAGCCGAGCCTCGTCCCTTTCCATAGTGTAATAGTGGCTCAAAAAGGTCACTTATGCTCGTCTGAAACAGACCAACCGCGCATTGCCAACCAAGAACCGAGAATTATCTATTTTTTATCAACGGCAACAACCGATCCAGTTGTTTTTCAACCGCCAGCAACCCCGCCTCGATCGCTTCATCGGCGCGGTGGAAATCCAGCGTTGAGATCTGCGGGCAAAAAGGCTGGATCAAAACGTCCGGCGGATCGCTCGCCATCCGGTTGCGCTTCAGGCGATTTTCCAGCATTTGAATCGACGTGCTCATAATCTCCATCGCCGTCGGCGCCGTCGTCGGTTTGCGCTTGCGCATTCTGCCGACGCGCTCCCGCAGGCGCCCGCGCCAGGTCTCCGCAGGCGTATCGTCCGGGCTTTCGTCCTCGCCGCGTATCGAAAACAGATCCTGCTGCATCAAATGCGCGTCATGCTGCAGATCGACCGCAATGACAATATCGGCGCCCAGCGCCCGGCAGAGCGACACCGGTACCGGATTGACCACTGCGCCGTCCACCAGCCAATAGCCGTCGGCCCACACTGGCGCCAATAGGCCGGGCATGCTGCAAGAAGCGCGCACCGCCTGATGAATATCGCCTTCGGTCAGCCACAGTTCGCGGCCGGTGCTGAGATTGGTCGTCACGGCGCCGAACTTCAGCGCACATTCGGCAATATCATTGATCTTCAACAGTTGCCCGACGGCAGTGAACACCCGATCGCCGCGCAACAAACCGCCGCGCTGCCAGGAAAAATCCATCAGACGAATGACGTCCCAATAGCTGAACGACCGCACCCACTGCTCCATCACCGGCAAACGGTGACTGGCGAATGCCGCCCCCACCAACGCACCGACAGAGCAGCCGGCAACGATATCGACCTCAATCCCCAGTTTCTTTAACGCATTGATCACGCCGATGTGCGCCCAGCCTTTAGCCGAGCCCGCCCCCAGCGCCAGTCCGATCTTGATTTGCCGCATAGCGCCATCCTCTCGGTAAAAGGTGTTCTCTGCTTTCAGGGTAGATTGTCACTGACGAATATTGTTAGGTAACATATGCGCTAAATTCATTTTCAGCCTCGTTTTCTCAGGAGTTATTTTGCCCGAATCATGCCCATGCGGCAGCGGACTGGCGTATAACGCGTGCTGCGCCCCTTTTATCAGCGGCAGTCAGCCGGCGCCGACGCCCGGCCAACTGATGCGTTCACGCTTCACCGCCTACGTGAATCATAACGTCGACTATCTGATCGCCACCTGGCACCCCGACTGCGGCGCTGAAGCATGGCGCAATGCGATCGTCGACAGCTTCAAAAACACCGAATGGCTGGGCTTGACGATCGTCGAGGAGCAAACCGGCCATGAGCCGGACGAAGGCTTCGTCGAATTCATCGCCCGCTTCACCGATGGCGAAAGCGGCGAGCCCCAGGCGATGCATGAGCGCTCACGCTTCCTTCGTCGCGATCAACATTGGTATTATATCGACGGCAGCAAGCCCCAGCCCGGCCGAAATGCGATATGTCCCTGCGGCTCAGGGAAAAAATATAAGAAGTGCTGCGGGCGCTAGCCGGCCGGCGCTTCACGTTAACGCCTGCGCAGACAGGCCGTTCAGTATCAGACAGGATCCTCAAACCCATGCCACACCAAAATGTACAACGAAAAGTGTTACGCACCATCTGCCCGGACGCCAAAGGGCTGATCGCCAAGATCACCAACATCTGTTACAAGCACGAGCTCAATATCGTCCAGAATAATGAGTTCGTCGATCACCGCACCGGGCGTTTCTTCATGCGTACCGAGCTGGAAGGCATTTTCAACGACAACACGCTGCTGGCCGATCTGGACAGCGCCCTGCCGGAAGGTTCGCTGCGTGAGTTGCACAGCACCGGACGTCGACGCATCGTGGTGCTGGTCACCAAAGAGGCGCACTGCCTGGGCGATCTGTTGATGAAAAGCGCCTATGGCGGCCTCGACGTTGAGATCGCCGCCGTAATCGGCAACCACGACACGCTGCAAACGCTGGTGGAGCGTTTCGATATTCCTTTCCATCTGGTGAGCCACGAAGGATTGACGCGCGAACAGCACGACCGCGAAATGACGGCCAAGATCGATCAATATCAGCCGGATTACGTGGTGTTGGCCAAATATATGCGCGTGCTGACGCCGGCCTTCGTGCAACATTATCCGAATCAGGTGATCAACATTCACCATTCGTTCCTGCCGGCGTTTATCGGCGCGCGGCCTTATCACCAGGCCTACGAACGCGGCGTGAAAATCATCGGCGCCACGGCTCACTACGTTAACGACAATCTCGACGAAGGCCCGATCATCATGCAGGACGTGATCCACGTCGATCACACCTATTCCGCCGAGGATATGATGCGCGCCGGCCGCGACGTAGAGAAAAACGTGCTCAGCCGAGCCCTGTATCAGGTGTTGGCGCAGCGCGTCTTCGTCTACGGCAATCGCACCGTTATTCTGTAATCGCTCAATAAATCGGTGCATTTCGTTCAGGGATGCACCGCCAAGAATAAAAAAACGGCAAACGATTCATTTTCTGCATTTCAATGCTTTACACATCCGCTTCATTTGATATGATGCGCCCCGCTTACCGAGACAGCGCTCTCGCAAGCAAGGCCAGTTAAATAGCCATGTATATGGTGGGGTTCCCGAGCGGCCAAAGGGAGCAGACTGTAAATCTGCCGTCACTGACTTCGAAGGTTCGAATCCTTCCCCCACCACCATCTTCTCTTTGTTGATGAACTTGAAGCGAAAGCTGAAATATCATTAAACGCCGAGGGGGAGGATGAGAAGCTTCGACAAGGTTCGAGCCGAGCGCAGCGAGACAACACGCTTTAGCGCGGTAATCCTTAGAAGCACACAATAGGAATTTAGCCCATTCCTTAAAAAATCAGCAAATCCATGAATACCATGGTGGGGTTCCCGAGCGGCCAAAGGGAGCAGACTGTAAATCTGCCGTCACTGACTTCGAAGGTTCGAATCCTTCCCCCACCACCATCCCTTGCAGAAACCCCCAAACCGAATTAAAAGCACATCGCATCCATAATGCTCCGTATTGGGGAGGGATGAGAAGCTTCGACCAAGGTTCGAGTCTCACGCAGTGAGACAACGCGCTTCAGCGCGGCCCGCAGGGTGAGTCGCGCAGCGACGAATCATCCTTCCCCCACCACCATCCCTTACAGAAACTCCCAAACCGAATTAAAAGCACATCGCATCCATAATGCTCCGTATTGGGGAAGGATGAGAAGCTTCGACCAAGGTTCGAGTCTCACGCAGTGAGACAACGCGCTTCAGCGCGGCCCGCAGGGTGAGTCGCGCAGCGACGAATCATCCTTCCCCCACCACCATCTCTTGCAGAAAAATCCAGACCCTACTTAAAACACGTTGCATCCAATGTTCTCGTATCAATGAATCAAGTTATCTCCCCCTTATTTACCGCTTTCATCCAGACGTTTTATTTCTCTCCTCCGCCCGTAACTTGAACTCCGGCCGACAATTCGCTATACCACTGGCTTCTTTAGTGCAGTAAGGAACAGGTGGATGCGAAACAATATTTGCGTTTTTTGTGGCGCCAGCGAAGGCGTCAATCCCGCTTATGCCGAGCAGGCTCGCCAACTGGGGCAATTGCTGGCCGCACAGGGACGCCGTTTAATCTACGGCGGCGGCAAAAAAGGACTGATGGGGATTGTGGCGGACGCGGTGTTGGCGGCGGGCGGTGAAGCTGTCGGCATTATCCCCGAGCGCCTGGTTGAAGCGGAAACGGCGCATCGCGGCCTGACTGAATTGGAAGTGGTGCCAGACATGCATACGCGCAAAGCCCGTATGGCGGCGCTGGCGGACTGTTTTATCGCCCTGCCCGGCGGCATCGGCACGCTGGAAGAGCTGTTTGAAATCTGGACCTGGGGGCAAATCGGGTATCACAACAAACCGGTCGGCCTGCTGAACGTCAACGGTTTCTACCGCCCACTGAGCCAGTTCCTCGAACACGTCGCCGATCAGGGCTTCATGCGCCACGACTATCTCGGTACACTGCACATCAGCGAATCGGCGCAAACGCTGCTGCAACAGTTTGACGACTATCAACCCAAAAATTACGACCGCTGGGCGAAATAAAGCCGGCTGCGCAGTCAGCGGGCTCGCCGCTGTCTGCGTTACATTTCCCGCCAAACTCTGCTACTATCACAGCACATTTTTCTCGTGAAAACGGCACCGCTCATGAAGTTTGTCTCTTTTAATATCAATGGACTGCGCGCGCGTCCGCATCAGCTGGCGGCAATTATCGAACAGCACCAGCCCGACGTGATCGGTCTGCAGGAAACCAAAGTTCACGATGACATGTTCCCATTGGAAGAAGTCAGCCAGCACGGCTATCACGTGTTCTATCACGGGCAAAAAGGCCATTATGGCGTGGCGCTGCTGACCAAAGCGGAGCCCCTGGCCGTGCGCCGCGGCTTCCCGACCGATGAAGAAGACGCGCAGCGTCGCATCATCATGGCCGATCTGGCTACGCCCCAGGGCACGCTGACGGTGATCAACGGCTACTTCCCGCAAGGTGAAAGCCGCGACCACCCGATCAAATTCCCGGCTAAAACACGCTTTTATCAGGATCTGCAAAACTACCTGGAGCAGCAGCTATCGGCGGAATCCCCGGTGCTGATCATGGGCGACATGAATATCAGCCCCAGCGATTACGATATCGGCATCGGCGAAGACAACCGCAAACGCTGGCTGCGCACCGGTAAATGCTCCTTCCTGCCGGAAGAGCGCGAATGGATGGATCGCCTGCTGAACTGGGGCCTGGTCGATACCTACCGCCACGCCAACCCGGGGCGCAACGACGAGTTTTCGTGGTTCGACTACCGCTCCAAAGGGTTCGACGACAACCGCGGCCTGCGTATCGATCTGCTGCTGGCCAGCACCCCGCTGGCTTCGCGCTGCATCGCCACCGGCATCGATTACCAAACCCGCGGCATGGAGAAACCTTCCGACCATGCGCCGGTCTGGGCGGAATTTACGCTGTAACCCCATCACCCCGGCGTCCGCCGGGGTTTTACTCTGTGAAGCCAATGAAAATTATCGACGTGGTAGCCGCCATTCTGGAAAAAAATGGCCGCATTTTGCTGGCCCAGCGCGGCGCAGACAGCGATCAGGCCGGTCTGTGGGAGTTTCCCGGCGGCAAAGTTGAGCCGGGTGAAAGCCAACCGCAGGCGCTGGCGCGCGAACTGGATGAAGAATTGGGGATTTGCGCCCGTATCGGCAACTATGTAGGCAGCAATCAGTGGCAGCAAGGCGAACGCCTCATCCGGCTGCACGCCTGGCAAGTCGCGGAGTTCTCCGGTGAACTGCAACAGCGCTGCCACTCGGCGCTGGTCTGGGTCACGCCGCAACAGGCGCAAGAATATACCCTGGCCCCGGCCGACGTTCCACTGCTGGCGGACTACATCGCCGCGCAAGGCTATGCGCGCTAAGCGCGGCGATAGGTTACATGGTCACTTCTTCAATCGCACCCAAATCAAGGGGTTGGTGCCGATGGTGTTAGGCTCACGCACGCACTGCAGCACTTCGCCTTCGACTTTGAGCACCGCGCCTTCGGAATAGTTTTGATTCTGGTAGACGCAACAGCGGTTGCAGGGTTGCGCCGGTGGCGAATTGGCGCCGTTTTTCGCCGTCCCCCAAATCTCCGGCGAAACCGGCAACACCACGTCCACATCGCCTCGGTTGGCGGCCGCCAGGCCGCAGTACGCCAGGGCAGCGGCAGCCAGCACCCCATTGAGTCCGTGCTTCATTCACTCTTCTCCTGCGCCTTGCCGGCGCTTTTCCTGCGTTTTTTGCCTCCGCTGGAAGGCGGCGGCGGCAACCCACGAAACGCCATGCTCGCCCGGCTCTGCTTAGCCTGATAAATCAGCTCTTGCAGCGTGCCGACCAACGGCTGCATAAAGTCCTGATAACGGCAGGATTTCTCGCTGATTTGCGTCAGCGTTGCCTCCCAGTTGGCCGTCATATCAGGACGCGCAGCAAGATCCGGCAGCGAGTGAATCAACGCGCGCCCGGTTTCGCTGGAGTGAATATAGCGTCCCTTCTTGTACAGAAACGCCCGTTTGAACAGCAATTCGATGATCCCCGCTCGCGTCGCTTCCGTACCTAAACCATCGGTCGCCCGCAGGATTTTCTTTAGCGCTTTATCTTGTACGAAGCGCGCGATACCGGTCATGGCCGACAACAGACTGGCGTCGGTAAACGGCCGCGGGGGCTGCGTCTGGCGCTCCACCACCTCACCGCGCTCACACAGCAGCTCATCATCTTTAGCCACCACCGGCAGCGGTGCGCCTTCGTTTTCTTCGTCGCGTTCCTTGCTGCCCAGCAGCGTACGCCAACCGGCTTCCGCCAGGAAACGCGCCTTGGCGATAAATTTGCCGCCGGCGATATCCAGCTCAATCACGCATTTGCGGAATACCGCATCCGGACAAAACTGCATCAGATACTGGCGCGCCACCAGCCCATACACGTTCCGTTCATCCTGCGTCAGATTAATCTTGCCGGCACGGGCGGTGGGAATGATAGCGTGGTGCGCATCGACTTTTTTATCGTCCCAGCAGCGGTTGTGGCGATCGCTGTCGATCACCGGCTGCGGATACAGCTCAGGCTGGTGCACGCTGATGGCGTTCAGCACCGCGTGACGGCCGGCGAAATGCTCTTCCGGCAGGTAGCGGCAGTCGGAACGCGGATAGGTGATTAATTTATGGGTTTCGTACAACCGCTGGCAAACGTCCAGCACCTGTTGGGCGCTGAGGTTATAACGCCGGGCCGCTTCGATTTGCAGCGTGGAGAGCGAAAACGGCAGCGGCGCGGTATCTGATTCCCGCTTATCGTTATAGGACGTGACCAGCGCCGGCTGGCCCTCGATGCGCTTGACCACGTGCTCCGCCAACGGCCGGTGCAGCAAGCGCCCCTCTTCGTCCTGATAAGGCTCGCACGACTCGCTGGGCTGCCACAGCGCCACAAAACGCTCTTCTTTCGGCGTAACGATGTGCGCCTTGACCTCAAAGAAGTCTTTCGGCACGAAGTTTTCGATCTCTTCATCGCGCCGCACCACCAACCCCAGCACCGGCGTCTGCACCCTGCCCACCGACAACACGCCGTCATAACCGGCGTTGCGGCCCAGCAGCGTATAAGCGCGGGTCATATTGATGCCGTACAGCCAGTCGGCGCGTGAGCGCGCAAGGGCGGACACGCACAGCGGGATGAAGTCACGGTTGTCGCGCAGGCGTTCAACCGCGCGTTCCACCGCCTGCGGGTTGAGATCGTTGATCAGACAGCGGCGCACGTTCTGGCGTTTTTCCGGCGTCAGATCCAGGTAGTCCAGCACCTCATCCACCAGCAGCTGCCCTTCACGATCCGGGTCGCCGGCATGAACCACTTCATCGGCTTCAAGCAGCAACTTTTTAATGGCGTTGAGCTGTTTACTGACCGACGGCCGCGGCTGCAACCGCCATTTTTCAGGAATGATCGGCAGATCCGCCAACGACCAGCGCGCATAGCGGCTGTCATAAGCGTCAGGCTGAGCCTGCTCCAACAGGTGGCCGACGCACCAGGTCACCACATCGTTGTTGCCGCAGGCGATATACCCGTCGCCGCGGCGATGCGGCTTGGGCAATACGTCGGCAATGGCGCGCGCCAAACTCGGTTTCTCGGCTATGAACAGTCGCATTATTCACCGTTTTTCTGGCTGAACGTCATCAAGAATTCTCTTACTTCTGCATAGTTCCCACGGAAGACAATCCGCTGGGCTTTCTTTTCCAACTGATAGCAATACATCGGATCGTAGTACTGCTGCAACAGGGGCGCCAGCCACTCGCGGTGCGCCTCGCCCTGGCCGCTGAGCCGCTGTGTCCGCAGCGCCGCTTCCAGTCGTTGCGTCAGCTGCTGGAAGCGTTCCAGCCCCAGGCGGCGGCGTATGGCGAACAGGCCGTGGTGCAGATAGTCGTCGTACTGTCGCCAGCCCTCTTCCATGCCATAGGCCTGTTCGAACTGTTCGCGCATGCCGTCGATATATTCCGCCTGCAAACGCGCCAGGCGAATGTCGAACGGATCGTCGATCACCGCCACCGGCGCCTGCTGCATCCCATTGAACAACGGCAGCGGCAAATTGTTGCTGCCGATGATCCGCCCTTCGTCTTCCAGCACCCAACGGCGGCTGCCACCATGCTGTTTTTTCAGCAATAACACAGCCAGACGATTCTCAAAATCGATCTGCGAGCTCTGGCCCGCCAGCGTTCGACCAAAAGATGAACCGCGATGGCGCGCCACGCCTTCCAGATCGACGCCGTCGGCCAGTTCGTTGACCAGCAACGTCTTGCCGCTGCCGGTATTGCCGCCCACCAGGGCCATCGGCAATGCTGCGCTTTGCGCCAGCACGCCGAGCAAATAATTGCGCAGCGCCTTATAACCGCCAATGATACGCGGGTACTCGACGCCGGCCTCATGCAACCATTGCTGCACCAGCTGCGAGCGCAGACCGCCGCGGAAGCAATAGAGATAGCCTTCGGGCCGCTGCGCACAGGCCGCCAGCCAGGCGGCGGTGCGCTGTTCGCGCAGTTTGCCGTTCACCAGACTGTGGCCGAGCGCTATCGCCGCTTGCTGCCCATGCTGTTTATAGCAGGTGCCCACCGCCTGCCGCTCGCTGTCGATCATCAGCGGCAGGTTCAGCGCCTGAGCGAAGGCGCCCTGCTGAAACTCGATCGGCGCGCGCACGTCAATCAGCGGCACGTCCTGCAGGAAAATGCGTTGGTAATTGTCGCTGTCCGGCCTTCCTTGCATGTTGGACACTACACGACCTCGATCAGCGGCTTATCGGCCGATGCCACATGCAGCTCGCCGATGGCGTTGAGCGTAATGCCATGCTGTTCGGCAATCGCCAGCACCTGCGCTTCCGCCTCCGGCAATACCGCCAACAGCAAACCGCCGGAGGTCTGAGGATCGCACAGCAACTGGCGCTGCAGATCGCTCATCTCGCCCACCAGATGGCCATAGCTGTCGAAGTTGCGCCCGGTACCGCCCGGCACGCAGCCCTCGGCAATATACGCCTCGACGTCCGGCAGCTTCGGCACCCGATCGAACCAGACCGTCGCCTGCAGGCCGGAACCCTGACATACCTCGCTCAGGTGGCCCAGCAGGCCAAAACCGGTGATGTCGGTCATCGCCGTGACGCCCGCCACCTCGGCAAAGTCGGCGCCCGGCTTGTTAAGGCGGCACATCACGTCCGTCGCCAGCCCCTGATGCTCGGGGCGCAGCTTGCTTTGCTTCTCGGCGGTCGTCAGCACGCCGATGCCCAGCGGCTTGGTCAGATAGAGTTTAGCCCCGGCCCGCGCGGCGCTGTTCTTCTTCACCCGCTCGGTATTGACCACGCCGGTGACCGCCAGGCCGAAGATAGGTTCAGGCGCATCGATGGAGTGGCCGCCAGCCAGCGCGATCCCCGCCTGCTGGCAGGCGAAACGCCCACCGTCGATCACCTGCTGCGCCACCTCCGGCGGCAGTTTGGCGATCGGCCAGCCGAGAATGGCGATCGCCATGATCGGTTTGCCGCCCATGGCGTACACGTCGCTGATGGCGTTAGCGGCGGCGATGCGGCCGAAATCGAACGGATCGTCGACGATCGGCATGAAGAAGTCGGTGGTGCTGATAATGCCGACGCCGTTGCCGATGTCATATACCGCCGCGTCGTCGCGGGTTTCATTGCCGACCAGCAGACGCGGATCGACAAATTTCTCCCGCTCGCTGTGCAGGATGGTTTCGAGAACTTTCGGTGAGATTTTGCAGCCGCAGCCAGCGCCATGGCTGTACTGGGTTAAACGGATCGCTGGCGATGTCATAGTCCACTCCCTTCGATAACGGCACTCAAGATAACATAGGGTAGCGCTTGCCGAGGGGATTGATAAGAGCGTGCCGCCGATAAGCGAGCGGCCTGCTCAGAAACCATGCAATTTTGCGGGGTTTGGCGCATTTTCGCCGCGCCCCGTCGGATAATACTTAGAAATAGCTGACGAAAGGCGTGCTGTCCGGCGGCGTCACTTTAGTGGCGGCCTTCAGCTGCGGCGTGCCCAGATAGAGGAAACCGACGATCTCGTCCTGCTCGCGGCAACCGAAGGCTTCACGCACCAGCGCATGCTCGGTCCAGGCGCCGGTGCGCCAGATGCCGTTAAAGCCCTGCGCCAGCGCCGCCATCTGCATCGCCTGCACGGCGCAACCGGCGGAAACCACCTGCTCCCAGCGCGGCACCTTGGTTTCTTCAGTGCAATGCGCGATAACGGTGATGATCAGCGGTGCGCGGAACGGCGCCTTGGTGGCTTTTTCGATCGCCGCTTCATCCAACTGATCCTGCTTCGCCGCCGCCTGCAGCAGCTGACTGAAGCGCTCCAGGCCCTGATTCTCGATCATCACGAAACGCCACGGCTGCAGCGCGCCGTGATCGGGCGCACGCAGGCCCGCGTTGATGATGTTTTGGCGCACTTCCCCCGCCGGCGCCGGTTCCGCCAGGCGCGAAGCCGAGCGACGATTCAATAAAAGATCCAGAGCATCCATCGTAAACTCCTGATAACAATTTTCATTCCGGCCACGTTAACATAGCTAAACGGCGAGTTACAGCCTCGGCGATAGCGTCTGTGTGCCACGATTTAAAGCTGACATTTACCCGGCCGCTCATTAGGATAGCGGAACATTCTCGACTCTTGTTGGAGAGCACATGCGCACATTGTGGCAAATTATTGCCGGCATTTTCCGGTGGACATGGCGTCTGCTGAATTTTATCAGGGAACTGATCCTTAACCTGTTCCTGGTCCTGCTGATCCTGGTTGGGGTCGGCATCTATCTGTCCTTCCAAAGTTCCTCCACCTCGACGGCCCCGGCGCGCGGCGCGCTGTTGGTCGATTTAAGCGGCGTGGTGGTCGATCAGCCTTCGGTAAACAACCGGGTGCGGCAATGGGGGCGTGAACTGTTGGGCGCCTCCAGCAGCCGCCTGCAGGAGAACTCGCTGTTCGACGTGGTGGACAGCATCCGCAAGGCCAAAGACGACAAAAACATTACCGGCATGGTGTTGCAGCTGAATGACTTCGCTGGCGCCGATCAGCCGTCGCTGCGCTATATCGGCAAAGCGCTGCGCGAGTTTCGCGACAGCGGCAAACCGATCTTCGCCATCGGCGACAGTTACAATCAAACGCAATACTACCTGGCCAGCTACGCCAACAAGGTCTACCTCTCGCCGCAGGGCGCGGTCGATCTGCACGGTTTCGCCACCAACAACCTGTATTACAAGTCGTTGCTGGACATGCTCAAGGTCACCACCAATATCTTCCGCGTCGGCACCTATAAATCGGCGGTCGAACCGCTGATCCGCGACGACATGTCCCCGGCGGCGCGCGAAGCGGACAGCCGCTGGATTGGCGGTCTGTGGCAGAACTATCTGGAAACCGTGGCGGCCAACCGGCAGCTGACGCCGCAGCAGCTGTTCCCCGGCGCCGCCGGCGTGCTGAGCGGCCTGCAGGCGGCAGGCGGCGACACCGCCCGCTATGCGCTGGACAATAAGCTGGTGGACGAGCTGGCGTCGCGCACCGCGATCGAAAATCAGCTGGTCAAAACCTTCGGCTGGGACAAACAGGCGAACGATTTCAACGCCATCAGCATCTACGACTATCAGCCGAAGCCGGACGCCAACCAGGGCGGCAAGATCGCCGTGGTGTTCGCCAACGGCGCCATCATGGACGGCCCGCAGACGCCGGGCAACGTCGGGGGCGACACCACCGCCGCCGAGCTGCGTCAGGCCCGTTTGGATCCGGCCGTCAAAGCCGTGGTGTTCCGCGTCAACAGCCCTGGCGGCAGCGTCAGCGCGTCCGAAGTGATCCGCTCCGAGCTGGCCGCCGTGCGCGCCGCCGGCAAACCGGTGGTGGTGTCGATGGGCGGCATGGCCGCGTCGGGCGGTTACTGGGTCTCGACGCCGGCCGACTACATCATCGCCAGCCCGAGCACGCTGACCGGCTCCATCGGCATTTTCGGCATCATCAATACCTACGAGAAAACCCTGGATACGCTGGGCGTGCACACCGACGGCGTGGCGACATCGCCGCTGGCCGATATCGCGGTCACCAAGGCGTTGCCGCAGGAGTTCTCGCAGATGATGCAGCTGAATATCGAAAACGGGTATAAGAACTTCCTCGATCTGGTCGCCAAATCACGCAAGATGACCCCGCAGCAGGTTGACCAAATCGCGCAGGGCCACGTGTGGCTCGGCAGCGACGCCAAGGCCAACGGCCTGGTCGATCAGTTGGGCGATTTCGACGATGCGGTGAAGAAAGCCGCTGAGCTGGCGAAACTGCAACAGTGGCAGCTCGACTGGTTCGTCGACACTCCGAGCCTGAGCGATATGGTGCTCAGCCAGTTCGGCGTTTCCATTCACGCCATGCTGCCGGCGGCGATTCAGGCCATGCTGCCTGCCCCGCTGGTCTCGGTCGCCAATGCGGTGAAAGAGCAGCCGGGTTTGTTCAATAACTTGAACGATCCGCAGAACCGTTACGCGATCTGTCTGACCTGCGGAGAAGTCCGCTAACAAATAATTCTGCAGCCCGGCCTCCGCCGGGCTTTTTTTCTGCCGCCATGTCCCTATAATTCAGCCCATCTTATCTTTGTTAAAATCATAACCATGCAAAAGAAATCCATTTACGTCGCCTACACCGGCGGCACCATCGGCATGCAGCGTTCCGAGCACGGCTATATTCCGGTTTCCGGCCACCTGCAGCGTCAGCTGGCGCTGATGCCGGAATTCCATCGGCCAGAGATGCCGGATTTCACCATTCATGAATACGCGCCGCTCATCGATTCCTCGGATATGACGCCGGAAGACTGGCAGCACATCGCCGACGACATCAAACAGAACTACGATCGCTACGACGGCTTCGTGATCCTGCACGGCACCGATACCATGGCGTTCACCGCCTCGGCGCTCTCCTTCATGCTGGAGAACCTGGCCAAACCGGTGATCGTCACCGGCTCGCAGATTCCGCTGGCGGAGCTGCGCTCCGATGGCCAAACCAATCTGCTGAATGCACTGTACCTGGCGGCCAACCATCCGGTGAACGAAGTCAGCCTGTTCTTCAACAACAAGCTGTTCCGCGGCAACCGCACCACCAAAGCGCACGCCGACGGCTTCGATGCCTTCGCCTCCCCGAATCTGCCGCCGCTGCTGGAAGCCGGCATCCACATTCGTCGCCAGCACGGCATCGACAGCCCGGTTTGCAACGGCGCGTTGCAGGTACATGACATCACGCCACAACCGATCGGCGTCGTCACCATCTATCCGGGCATTTCCGGCGCGGTGGTGCGCAACTTCCTGCTGCAGCCGGTCAAGGCGCTGATCTTACGCTCCTACGGCGTCGGTAACGCGCCTCAGAAGGCCGAGCTGATCGACGAGTTGCGCGCGGCTTCCGAACGCGGCATCGTAGTGGTCAACCTGACGCAGTGCATCTCCGGGCGCGTCAATATGGAAGGCTACGCCACCGGCAACGCGCTGGCGCACGCCGGGGTGATCAGCGGTTTTGACATGACGGTGGAAGCCGCTCTGACCAAGCTGCACTATCTGTTGAGCCAGCCGCTGACGCCGGAACAAATCCGCGCCCTGATGCAGCAAGATCTGCGCGGCGAGCTGAGCATCAACGGTTAACCTACCGATCTTTGGAGCGGCGATGAAAACGGCCCTGTTGTTGATCGATCTGCAAAATGATTTCTGCCCCGGCGGCGCGCTGGCGGTCACGGAGGGCGACGCCGTCATCCCGGTCGCCAATCAGGCGATCGCCGCCTGCCTGGCGCGCGGCGAACCGGTGGTGGCCAGCCAGGACTGGCATCCCGCCAATCACCGCAGCTTTGCGGTGAACTCCGATGCGCAAGTCGGCACCCTCGGTGAACTGGAAGGTTTGCCGCAGGTGTGGTGGCCGGTGCACTGCGTGCAAGGGAGCCTCGGCGCCGATTTTCATCCTCAACTGCAGCGGCAACACATCAATGCCGTCTTTCGCAAAGGACAGGATACGGACATCGACAGCTATAGCGCGTTCTTCGATAACGGCCACCGGGCGCAGACCGAACTGCACGGCTGGCTGCAATCGCAGGGCATTCAGCGGCTGGCGATCATGGGCCTGGCAACCGACTATTGCGTGAAGTTCAGCGTGCTGGATGCGCTGGCTGCCGGCTATCCGACGCAGGTGATCGTCGACGGCTGCCGCGGCGTGAATCTGCAGCCGGATGACAGTGAGCGGGCGCTGCAGGAGATGGCGCGCGCCGGCGCGCAGCTAGTTACCCTGTCACAATTTCTCGCCAATTAAATCCTGACGGGCGCTATCGGCGCCCTCTCTGGGGGGCGGCGAAAATATCGACGCCGCTCACAATGCTGTTCTTCTTCTCCTCCAGCCGCTTGTGACCGGCAGGCGCTTTTGCTGTTATGGCAGCGACGCTTTTGGCGTCAATCGGTTATACGCATCCGGGGCCCGCTGAGCCCGGCTTTATTGTGACCGCTACTGGCGGTACGGTCGGCCTTGCCGATCCCAAGGAGACAAACATGAAAATAACCCGAAAACTGCTGCCTTTGCTGGCAGCGGTGCAGTTGGCTATCGCCGGTATCGGCGCGGCTCAGGCGGCCTATCTCTCCGTCGGCTACTTCAACGGCGGCGGCGACGTCACCGCCGGCCCCGGTGGTGACATCGACAAGCTGGACGTGACGCAAATCACCCACCTCAACTATTCGTTTGGCCTGATCTACAACGACGAGAAAGACGAAACCAATGCGGCGCTGAAAGACCCCGCTCGCCGCCACCAGATCTACCTGTCGCCGAAAGTCACGGCCGATCTGCAACGTCTGCCGGTGCTGCGCAAACAGAACCCCGAGCTGAAAGTGCTGTTGTCGGTTGGCGGCTGGGGCGCACGCGGTTTCTCCGGCGCCGCCGCCACCGCGGAAAACCGGGCGATATTCATCCGCTCCGCGTTGCAGGTGATCGAGCAGTACCGGCTGGATGGGATCGATCTGGACTGGGAATACCCGGTAAACGGCGCCTGGGGTTTGGTGGAAAGCCAACCGGCAGACCGCGACAACTTCACCCTGCTGCTGAAAGAGCTTCATCAGGCGCTGGGTAAAGGCAAACTGTTGACCATCGCCGTTGGCGCCAACGTCAAAAGCCCACGTGAATGGGTCGATGTGAAAAATATTGCGCCCTATCTCAATTACATCAATCTGATGACCTACGACATGGCTTACGGCACGCAGTACTTCAATGCCAACCTGTACGATTCAACGCGTTGGCCAACCGTAGCCGCCGCCGATCGCTACAGCGCCGATAACGTGGTAAAGCATTATCTGGCTGCCGGTCTGAAACCGGCGCAGATGAACCTCGGGATCGGTTTCTACGGCCGGGTGCCGAAACGGGCGACCGAGGCGGGCATCGACTGGGACAAACCAGACGCCGCCAACCATCCGGTGACGCAGCCTTACTTCAGCGCGCGAGAAATCGCCCTGTTCCACACGCTGGGATTGGATCTCAGCAAAGACACTTATTTTAAATACCGCGATATCGTCAACAAATTGCTCAACGATCCGCAGCAGCGTTTCCGCGAGCACTGGGATGACGACGCCAAAGTGCCATACCTGACGCTGCAATCCGCCGAGGGCAAGCCGCTGTTCGCCATCTCGTACGAGAACCCGCGTTCGGTGGCCATCAAGGCCGATTACATCAAAAGCCAGGGATTGGGCGGTGCGATGTTCTGGGAATACGGCGCAGACGACAACAACCGGCTGGCGCAGCAGCTGGCGGAATCGCTGGGCATAAAGGGCGAGAAACGTTGAATCGACGGGGCGATGGCGACATCGCCCCGCTTTAGGGGTGGAGCCTTACTGCGGCTTGAGTTTCACCAGCGGCTCGGCAACGAACTGCTGCTTCAGCTCTTGTTTGCTCTTCATCACGATCTGCCCGTCGGTGCCGATGCTCATATGCTGCGGATCGACGTTGTTCATCGACTGCCACAGCATCACCGCCTGCAGGCTGTTTTCCTTTTGCTCCGGCGTCAGCGCCACGCCGTCCGGCCATTTGCCCAGTTCAACCGCCTGCACCAGGCGTTGGTATATCTCGGGCGTCATCGCCGCAATCAGATCTTTCACGTCCATCAGGGCCCTTCTCGCTTACGGAAGAATAATTAGCTGAATCGATTTTGTTGGTTAAATTACCGCTTAACCGGCCGTTTGATCGCCATTTTCGCCATCGGTGAAACTCAGCGAGGCGGAATTGACGCAGTAACGGTCACCGGTCGGCTGCGGGCCATCGGGGAATACATGCCCCAGGTGCGCGTCGCAGTGGCCACAGCGGATTTCAACACGATGCATATTATGTGAATTATCATCAAGATAACGGATTGCATCGGCGGAAACCGGCTCGTAAAAGCTGGGCCAGCCGCAGCCGGAATCGTATTTGGTTTCGGAATAGAACAGCGGCTGGTTACAGCACAGACAATGGTACACGCCCTCACGCTTGTTATGCAGCAATTTGCCGCTAAACGGCGCTTCGGTGCCACGCTGTTGCGTGACATAACGTTGGATTTCATTCAGTTCCGTGACCGGATGAGCGGGGGTTGTCTCTTTAGCCATTTGTGCTTATCTCTGAATGTGGATAATGTCAACGAAAACAATGATTAATAATAACAAAAAATTAACACCGCTGCAGGGGTTTTTGGCCTAAACTGTAGCCCATAAAGGCCACGTCACGATGATATGTGATAGCGATCACACATCTTGCGTATGCTGACTTTATACTTGGCGGCTTGTCCCCATATAACGGATGAGGCCGAGCGCAAATGGACTGTGCAATAAGCGTGCAAAACCACCCTTCCGGTTTGACTTGCCGCAAGTATTGACACGATTCCGCTTGACGCTGGGTAAGGTTTTTGTAATTTTACAACCAACCTTTTATTCACTAACAAATAGCTGGTGGAATATATGACTATCAAAGTAGGTATCAACGGTTTTGGCCGTATCGGTCGCATTGTTTTCCGTGCTGCTCAAGAGCGTTCTGACATCGAGATCGTTGCAATCAACGACCTGTTGGACGCAGAGTACATGGCTTACATGCTGAAGTATGACTCTACTCACGGCCGTTTCAACGGTACGGTAGAAGTTAAAGACGGCCACCTGGTTGTTAACGGCAAAACCATCCGTGTTACCGCAGAGAAAGACCCGGCTAACCTGAAGTGGAACGAAGTGGGCGTTGATGTGGTTGCTGAAGCGACCGGTATCTTCCTGACCGACGAAACAGCGCGTAAACACATCACCGCCGGCGCTAAAAAAGTGGTTCTGACTGGCCCATCCAAAGATGCGACCCCAATGTTCGTTCGCGGCGCCAACTTTGACAAATATGCCGGCCAGGACATCGTTTCCAACGCCTCTTGCACCACCAACTGCCTGGCGCCGCTGGCTAAAGTCATCAACGACAACTTCGGTATCGTTGAAGGCCTGATGACCACCGTTCACGCGACCACCGCTACTCAGAAAACCGTTGATGGCCCGTCTCACAAAGACTGGCGCGGCGGCCGCGGCGCATCCCAGAACATCATCCCTTCTTCTACCGGCGCAGCGAAAGCGGTTGGCGTGGTTCTGCCAGAGCTGAAAGGCAAACTGACCGGCATGGCGTTCCGCGTACCGACCCCTAACGTGTCCGTTGTTGACCTGACCGTGCGTCTGGAAAAAGCGGCCACCTACGAAGAAATCAAGAAAGCCATCAAAGACGCCGCTGAAGGCTCTATGAAAGGCGTTCTGGGCTATGTTGAAGACGACGTGGTTTCCACCGACTTCAACGGCGAAGTGCTGACTTCCGTGTTCGATGCCAAAGCCGGTATCGCACTGAACGACAACTTCGTGAAACTGGTTTCCTGGTACGACAACGAAACCGGCTACTCCAACAAGGTTCTGGATCTGATCGCTCACATCTCCAAGTAATGGCATGATGTTAAGCTGATAATGAGGGCGACATTTTTTTGTCGCCCTTTTTTTACCCGTCATCTTTCGAGTCACAGCGTTGTTCGCTGCACACACTTACCTCAGTCACTGGCTAAGCATGCGCCTGAGGGCCTGGTTGTGACCCGAAAGCTAATAGGGTCCATTTCTATTTCCGGCAAACAATAGGTTATGAAATGAACGAGAAAATTTTCACCCTGCCCGTTTCCGAACAGATTTCTCCTTATATCAGCCAGCGCCAACTCGATGAGCTGGGCGTGGTGGTCGTGTCGCACCCGAAAGTGCGCGCGGCGGTCGCGCTGCAGGGCGCGCATTTGCTGGCCTGGCAGCCTAGCGGTGAGCAGCCGGTGATTTGGCTCAGCAACAACACGCCTTTCGCCAAAGGCAAGGCCATCCGCGGCGGCGTGCCGATCTGTTGGCCGTGGTTCGGCCCGGTGGCGCAACCCTCACACGGGTTCGCCCGCAACCAGCCCTGGAGCCTGACGGCGCACGATGAAGATGACAACGGCGTCATCCTGACCTTTACGCTGAAAGACAATGAGCAGACCCGCAAGCTGTGGCCGCACGCCTTCACGCTGATTGCTCGCTTCAAGCTGGGTGAAGAGTGCGAGATCGAACTGGAATCGCACGGCGATTATCAAGCCACGGCGGCGCTGCACAGCTATTTCCAGGTTGGCGATATCGATCGGGTCAGCGTGGCGGGCCTGGGCGAACCATATATTGATAAGGTGGCGGGCGGCGTCGAAGCGCGTCAGACGGGCGAAGTGACCTTCGTCGGCCAAACCGACCGCGTCTATACCCGTCCGGAGGCCTTCAGCCTGATCCGCGATCCGGCGCTCGCACGCACCATCGAGGTTCATCACCATCATATGAGCGACGTTATCGCCTGGAACCCCGGCGTAGAGCTGTCCTGCAGCATGGGAGACATGCCGAACGACGGTTACAAGACCATGGTCTGCGTTGAGACCGGGCGCGTCAGCAAACCGCTGGTCGCCGCCGGCGAACACCCCGCCCGTTTGGGTGTGACCTTCCGCAGCCGTAAAAAGGCCTGAAACCCCGTGCGCGCCAGCGCACTACGGATGTGCAAAAGGGGCGCTCGCGCCCCTTTTTGATGCACGCCATGCACGCTTATCGTGCAATGCGCGATTAGAAGGTGTAGCTCACACCTGTCATCAGCAAACCGGTGTAAGATTTATCCACCATCGGGCTGTCTTTCACTTCATCTGACAACTTCACATAGCGGCCGAGGAAGAAGGCGTTCCAGCTCTTGTTGATCTGGTAATTGGCGCTCAGCTCGAGATACGGCGCCCAGCTATCGCTCGGGGTGTAACTGTCCAGACCGCTGCGGCGCGATTCATTGGCGCTGACGCCATAGTAATATTTGTTCTGGTTTTTGCTGTTCCACATCACGCCTACGCCCGGAACCAGCGTCAACGCATCCAGATCAAACTTGTACAGATAAGCCACATCGCCCACCAGCCCGTTGCTGTAGTTCAGCGTGTCGCCGGTGAAGGTGGTGCGAATGGTGCCCCACTCTGCGTTGTGTGAATAGGCCAGGCCGGCCATCAGCGTGCCGCGACGCTTGTCGAGACGCTTCATGCGATCGTCGTCGCTGTCGCCCGGACGGTAGCCCCATGGCGTGTAATACCCCATGATGCTCAGCTGATTTTCTTGATCTTTCCACAGGTAGTAACCGGCGGTCAGAGTACGGAAGTAGAAGTCGTCACCTTCATAGTCGATGACGGGCACCGGATAAACGCGATCCTGATAACCGCGATACGGGTCCGGGCTAACCAGCGCGGCAGCACCCAGTGACCAGGTTCCCGCCTGGGCACTTTGCGCACAAACCATTGCGGAAGCGATAATTGCTAGCGTTTTGAGTTTTGAAATCTTCACTGGTTCTTTTTCCATAAATTACAGGGTTAATAGCCGCAATAGTTTATGTGAAAATTTAGTTACGCGCCTAATCTTTACAATAGAAAACGACCAAGATCGAATAACTTATAGCGGAATTATGAATTAATCATGGCGAAACGATGACGATTCATGCCGCAGGCCGCGCCAGACAAGGCATTTGGTTATCCCGGCAATAACTGAGTCATTGATATGACTTAAAAAAAGCTTTTTCTACGGCAGGAAATTTTCCGGCAAGCAAACTAAGCTTAAATCAGAAGGTGAATTTATCCTGGGCCCAGTGGCATACAGCGCAACTCGCGATAATAAGCGCACCAAGTTGGCATACGGGTTGCTGTACTCAGGCGTATTCTCATCTTTCGGGAGCCAGAACACTATCACACGCTCTCTTTAACCTGTGCTAATAACGAAAGGACGGGCATCATGAACATATTTGACCACTATCGCCAGCGCTACGAAGCTGCCAAGGACGAAGAGTTCACACTGCAGGAATTTCTTACCATTTGCCGGCAAGATCGCAGTGCCTATGCCAACGCGGCCGAACGTCTGCTGATGGCTATCGGTGAACCTGTGATGGTCGACACTGCGCTAGAATCACGCCTGTCGCGCCTGTTCTCCAACCGCGTGATCGCACGCTATCCGGCCTTCGAAGAGTTCTACGGCATGGAAGAGGCCATCGAACAGATCGTCTCTTACCTGAAACACGCCGCTCAGGGCCTGGAAGAGAAGAAACAGATCCTTTACCTGCTGGGCCCGGTGGGCGGCGGCAAGTCCTCGCTGGCGGAACGTCTGAAAGCGCTGATGCAGCGCGTGCCCATCTACACCCTCAGCGCCAACGGCGAACGCAGCCCGGTCAACGATCATCCGCTGTGCCTGTTCAATCCGCAGGAAGATGCCACGATCCTGGAAAAAGAGTTCAATATCCCAAGTCGCTATCTCGGCACCATCATGTCGCCGTGGGCGGCGAAGCGCCTGCATGAGTTCGGTGGCGATATCACCAAGTTTAAAGTCGTGAAAGTGCGCCCTTCCATTCTGGAACAGATCGCCATCGCCAAAACCGAGCCGGGCGATGAGAACAACCAGGACATCTCGGCGCTGGTCGGTAAAGTGGACATCCGTAAACTGGAGAACCACGCGCAGAACGACCCGGACGCCTACGGCTATTCCGGCGCCCTGTGCCGCGCCAACCAGGGGATTATGGAATTCGTCGAGATGTTCAAAGCGCCGATCAAGGTGCTGCATCCGCTGCTGACCGCAACCCAGGAAGGCAACTACAACGGCACCGAAGGCATCTCCGCCCTGCCGTTCAGCGGCATTATTCTCGCGCACTCCAACGAATCCGAGTGGGTGACCTTCCGTAACAACAAGAACAACGAAGCGTTCCTCGACCGCGTGTATATCGTCAAGGTGCCTTACTGCCTGCGCGTGTCGGAAGAGATCAAAATTTACGACAAGCTTCTGGATCACAGTGAGCTGACCCATGCGCCCTGCGCGCCGGGCACGCTGGAAACGCTGGCGCGCTTTAGCGTGCTGTCGCGGCTGAAAGAGCCCGAAAACTCGAGCATCTACTCGAAAATGCGCGTGTATGACGGCGAAAGCCTCAAAGATACCGACCCGAAAGCCAAGTCCTATCAGGAATACCGCGACTACGCCGGGGTTGACGAAGGCATGAACGGCCTCTCCACCCGTTTCGCCTTTAAAATCCTCTCGCGGGTATTCAACTTCGATCACGCCGAGGTGGCAGCCAACCCGGTGCACCTGTTCTATGTGCTGGAACAGCAGATCGAGCGCGAACAGTTCCCGCAGGATTTGGCGGAGAAATACCTGGAGCACCTGAAAGGCTATCTGATCCCGAAATACGCCGAGTTTATCGGCAAAGAGATCCAGACCGCCTATCTGGAATCCTACTCGGAATACGGACAAAACATTTTTGACCGCTACGTCACCTATGCCGACTTCTGGATCCAGGATCAGGAGTATCGCGATCCCGACACCGGCCAGCTGTTCGACCGCGAGTCCCTGAACGCCGAACTGGAGAAAATTGAAAAACCGGCCGGCATCAGCAACCCGAAAGATTTCCGCAACGAAATCGTGAACTTCGTGCTGCGCGCCCGCGCCAACAACAACGGCCGCAACCCGAACTGGACCAGCTACGAGAAGCTGCGCACCGTGATCGAGAAAAAGATGTTCTCCAATACCGAAGAACTGTTGCCGGTGATTTCGTTCAACGCCAAAACATCGACGGACGAGCAGAAAAAACACGACGACTTCGTCGATCGCATGATGGAGAAAGGCTATACCCGCAAGCAGGTGCGCCTGCTGTGTGAATGGTATCTGCGGGTCAGAAAATCCTCATAACGCCTCAGGTAAGCGGCATTATCAGGGCCATGTCCACAGTCATGGACGTTGCAGCGCAGCCCACGGAGGGGCTGGCACATTGCGCTGCCGCGGCCGGGACATAAAGAGTTGGCAACGTCGTTTGGGGGAAGTATGGCCTATTTCATTGACCGGCGGCTGAACGGCAAAAACAAGAGCACGGTGAACCGCCAGCGCTTCTTGCGCCGTTACAAGTCGCAAATCAAACAGTCGATTGCCGAAGCCATCAACAAGCGTTCGGTCACCGACGTAGACAGCGGGGAGTCAGTCTCTATCCCCACTGACGATATCAACGAACCGATGTTTCATCAGGGGCGCGGCGGCACGCGCCATCGCGTTCACCCAGGCAATGACCACTTCGTGCAGAACGATCGCGTCGAACGGCCTCAGGGCGGCGCAGGCGGCGGCGGCCAGGGCAACGCCAGCCAGGACGGTGAAGGCCAGGATGAGTTCGTCTTCCAGATATCCAAAGACGAGTACCTCGATCTTTTATTCGAGGATCTCGCCCTGCCCAACCTGAAAAAGAATCAGTACAAGCAGCTGACCGAATACAAAACCCACCGCGCCGGCTACACCGCCAATGGCGTGCCGGCCAACATCAGCGTCGTGCGTTCGCTGCAAAACTCGCTGGCGCGGCGTACCGCCATGACCGCCGGTAAAAGGCGCGCGTTGCACGAACTGGAAGACGCGCTGACCCAGTTGGAAAACACCGAGCCGGTGCAACTGCTGGAAGAAGAGCGGCTGCGCAAAGAGATTGCCGAACTGCGCAAGAAAATCGAAAGCGTGCCGTTTATCGACACCTTCGATCTGCGTTACAAAAACTACGAGCGCCGGCCGGAGCCCTCCAGCCAGGCAGTGATGTTCTGCCTGATGGACGTATCCGGTTCGATGGATCAGGCCACCAAAGACATGGCCAAACGTTTTTACATTCTGCTTTATCTGTTCCTGAGCCGAACCTACAAAAACGTCGAGGTGGTCTATATTCGCCATCACACCCAGGCGAAAGAGGTGGACGAGCAGGAGTTCTTCTATTCGCAGGAAACCGGCGGCACCATCGTCTCCAGCGCATTGAAACTGATGAACGACGTGGTCGAAGAGCGTTACGATCCGGCGCAATGGAATATCTACGCCGCGCAGGCGTCGGACGGGGACAACTGGGCCGACGATTCACCGCTGTGTCACGAGCTGTTGGCGAAGAAGATCCTGCCAATGGTGCGGTACTACAGCTACATCGAAATCACTCGCCGCGCTCACCAAACGCTATGGCGCGAATACGAAGATCTGCAAGCGAAATTCGACAACTTCGCCATGCAGCATATCCGCGAACCGGACGATATTTATCCGGTATTCCGCGAACTGTTCCGCAAACAGACCGCATAATCATAAAAAACGGCCGGAGAATACCTGCCCGGCCGTTTTTATTCTCAACGAATTCAAATGCTATTTCTGCGGAAGGCATCCGCATCCGGCGTCAATCATAGAACCAACTCACCTGAATACAACACGGGGCCGGTCGGTTGCTTGCTCGGTGAGCCGCCTAATGGCTCCAGGCTAATGGCAATCGTTGTTCCTTTAACTAAATCTGCATCTGCCAAATAAAACTGGCTCACGCCTTTCACGTTCACGAGTCCAATTGAAACGGGCTTATGTCCAACGGGGATCAGCCACAGCTCAAGACTTTTTCCATCCGGAATAGCGGCCAAGCCTAAGGGGGTTATACGAACAATTTTTCTTTGACCGTCTGAACTTACGACCCACGTCCCTTGATGCGCTCCGTTCAGGACCACTAACGGTTTCAGCTCTGGCGCACGCCAATAAAACCACGAGCTCAGGCTCAATGCGCCCAATCCCGCAGCAAGCCCCCATGCAATATAGTTTCGCACGCGCCGTCGAGGCGAAGCGTATTGAGGCAGATTTAATTCAATTTTTTTCCAAACGCTTTCAGGGGGCGGTATTGGCGTTATATCGATATCCAACCCCGACAACATATTTTGCCACTTTCCAACCTGGGTCGCCAAAATGCTGTCCGTTTTCAGACGGCGCTCAAAATGCAGCCGGGCATTCCCTCTGAGCGTGCCAAGAGCATATTCTGCAGCCAACATGTCATCACTTTCACGTCTGTTCATAGGCCCAGGCAATCCTTTAGATGTGCTAGCGCCCTGCGGACCCAGCTTTTTACCGTACCAAGCGGTTGCTGCAACCAATCAGCGATATCCGCGTGCGACATCCCTTGATAATATGCCAAAGCAATACTTTGCCGTTGTTCAGACGTCAGATGCTTCAAACAGTCATTTAACTTTTTAGCCAGCTCCCCCTCATCACCCTGGCTTTCATTTTCCGACTGAGGGATTTGATCGCTATATTCTTCTTCCAGTCCGATATGGCGTCCATGCCGGCTACGCAATCCATCTATACATCGGTTCCTTATAATGTGAGTAAGCCATGTCATAGGCGAACTCAAGGTCGGATCATAATCTCCGGCACGCTGCCACACGGCAAGAAAGCCGTCGACCAGAACCTCTTCCGCCCACTGGCGATTACGTAACATGCGCAGCGCAATGGCGAATAAACTTGCGGATGTCGATCTGTACAAGCGTTCAAATGCTCGGCGATCGCCATTAGCGATCGCCTTTAAGCACATTACCTGGTTTTCTTTCAACGAGTGATCCATACCATCCCTAAAGCGGTTAAGCTTTGCCCACTCCGAGTATAGGCCTTACTTGGGCATTAGCACGGTATCAATAACGTCGATTACACCGTTTTGCTGCCGCACATCATAGGTGCTGATGTTGGCGACGTCGCCTTTAGCATCTTTGATCTGAATATTATGCGGGCCATTATTCATAAACCATAGCGACTGACCGTTGACGGTTTTGAGTTCCGCCCGTCCGCCGCCCTGCTCAATTTTTCTTTCCAGCGCCCGCATGTCGTAGTTCCCAGCCACAACGTGGTAGGTTAATACACTGCTTAACAGCGCTTTATTTTCGGGTTTTAACAGATTTTCAACGGTGCCGGCCGGTAATTTGGCGAATGCGGCATTCGTCGGCGCAAAAACAGTATAAGGACCTTTGCCTTGTAAAGTATCAACCAAGCCGGCGGCCTTAACGGCCGCGACCAACGTTGTGTGATCTTTTGAGTTCAGCGCATTTTGCACAATGTTTTTTGAGGGGTACATCGCCGCGCCGCCAACCATTACGGATGACGTGTCCCCACTCGCCGCATAAGTGGCGACGCCGAAAAGTAATGAGCCGGTAACCAGAGTAACGATAAGTGTTTTCATGATGAAGTCCTCTCCGTAAGCTGAGCGTAAGTGTTGCTCATTCCTGATATACGTATGAGGTTCTCCAAGTGGATGCACGGGTCGAAAAAAATAATGTAGAGAGAACGAACGCTGTGACAGACAAATAAGCACGCCGTGATGGCCGCCCGTTTCCGCTCTTTCTTATGAGGTTATTCCTAAACCTTCACATCCTCCCTCATGCGTCTTGATGGGAATATTCCCATTCAGTTATCGTTAACACACGCATCGGGTTCTACCCTAAGCGAAATTTGACTCATTTTATTTCTATGGCTTCTCAGCCCGCTTCGGCGGGCAATTTACCTGTCAGCAGGTTAGACACCATGATCGATTACACCCTCTATGGCCTCAACAAGAATGATGTTGATGAATACCATAAGCAAATCTGCTGCCTGCTCGGCAAAAGCGTGCTGCTGGTGCTCATCGCCAACAAACCGATCACCAAACAGAATCTGCTGGCCAGTCTTATTCAGGAAGTTGAACAACAGCACGACGAGTATTTTCAAAAATTGCATCGCGCGGCAATAGAAATGATCGGCGTTAACGGGCGCTAGATCGATATGCGCAAGGCGGAAATCTACGCCATTATTGCCGCCGCAGTGGTGTTGATTATGCTGTTAATAATGAACTCCGGCAGCGATATCAGCGCTTATCCCTAATGCGAAGCGAAGCCCGCCTTTGCCGCAAGGTGTCTCTTTTTTGGCCCGAAGCGCGTTTCTGCCCGGGTTTTATTTTGAACCGGCCGCTTCGTCAATCAATCCCGCCACGTCATCGGCATGGGAAACCAGCGAGGCATGACTGGCCTTCAGCACCATTACTTTCTTAGCCTGCAGCCGCTGCGCCATACGCCGTTGGTTCTCCGGCGCTATCATGCGGTCGTCGCTGGAGAGTTGATACCACGACGGTTTATGTTTCCAGGCGGGCTCACCGAGGGGGTTGCCGAAGGTATCGGCCAATGGCGCCTTCTGCGTCGCCGCCATCACCAGAGCCTCGTCGGCGGTAAGATCCTGGCAAAAGCTTTCGTGAAACTTGTCGTTCTTGATCCACAGATAACCGTCGCTGTCCGGAATCAGATTCGCGACTGCCGCAGGAGGATGCGCTTGCGTAATGCCACCGGGGCTTTCACCGGCATCCGGCGCAAACGCGGCAATGTAGACCAGGCCGACCACGTTAGGCTGGTTGCCCATTTCCGTGATCACCGCGCCACCGTAAGAGTGCCCCACCAACAATACCGGTCCCGCTTGCTGCGCGACCATCTTGCGCGCCCGTTCCGCATCCTCAGCCAGTGAGGTCAGCGGCATTTCCACCGCATGAATCGCCGAATAGCCCCTGCGCGACAACTCGATAATCACCTTACTCCAGTGCGCGGCGCCGCCCCAGAATCCGTGCACCAGCACGATGGTTGGTTTTGTGCTCATTGCCGACCTCTTCATCTCATTTGGAGGCGCTGTAGACTGATCAACAGCCGCCCTACAGGGACGCGCCTTGCAGCCGGCGACGTCGCGCGATCTCCATTTATATAGTTA
Source organism: Serratia sp. CY52157 (assembly GCF_052168495.1). Classification (NCBI taxonomy): domain Bacteria; kingdom Pseudomonadati; phylum Pseudomonadota; class Gammaproteobacteria; order Enterobacterales; family Yersiniaceae; genus Serratia; species Serratia sp. CY52157. The sequence goes on from NZ_JBJNMO010000001.1 coordinate 1,111,287, forward strand.
GCACTGCGGTATTCGGCAATAGCTACGACGGGTTAAGGCGCTCGGTTTACAGGCATCGTCATGACTTGCCGAGGCAGCGTACGCCGTGGCGGCAGTGCAAAAAACGGGATTAAAACTAGGATTTTTACCCATAGCGATCTAAAATCCCACGCAAAAACAAAGACAAGTAAATTTGGTTCATCGGGAAAAGGAATGAAGTTGTGAAGGAAATGATCTCCATCGTATTGATGACATGCCTGCTGGCGCTGCTGTTTTCGTGGCTGTTCGTCTACGGTCTTAACATTCATTAAACCTACAGCAACACCAAACCCCCCTTCCTGGCTGACCGGCAGCGCATCCGGACAATGCGCTAAAAACCCCTCTCCCCGCATGTTTCTATCCCATCATTCGCCCGTCGACAGCTAAAAAGAATCCAAAGCTCGCCGGCGCAACGCGATCTCGCCTTCGTCTGCCTGCCCACTAAAACATAAATAATATTTATGAGTGATAACCTCGTCGCGTTTCCGGACGTCTGAATGACTATTTTCCTTCTTCACACCGTTCCCGCCTGAAATCAGGCTGACAATCTCAAAATGTTACCGGTAACTATGTTGTTGATTTCTTTTCGTAATAAGCATAAAGCCGTTAATAACCTTACATTCTTTATAGAAATAAATTATGCATTCTTATGGATAAAGGCATGAATTAACGGCCTTCGGTCATTGATTATCGCCCGCCAAGCTCCTAAAATTCGCGCGTAAAAATACAACTGGGATCGAGTTTCATGTCGTCGCTGTGGGTTGCAACGCAATACTGTTATTTTATTGGTCTGTTAGTTTCAATGATTTTCACCTACCTGGTAAGCAGGGACACCGTCAAAATTCGTTGCATCAGCGCGCTGACCATCGGGTTAACCTGGCCGTTGAGTCTGCCTGTCGTCTTGCTGTTTTCGCTGTTCTAACGCCCTAACCGGCTGTGCCGCCACGGATGCTTTTAAACAGCCGTGCTAATGTAATGGGTCGGCCAACGACGCTGCCCCCTCACCGGCGAAACAAGTGACGATACGGCGCATTGTTAAATGAAAGGCCATTTCCCCGCGTAATGTTTTACTTGGGGGGTAGACTATTCGCCGCGCCGCGATCGCCAACGGCGGTACAGCCGCCCCACGCCCCATACCATCAGCCATAGTAAAATATTCCCCCCCAACCAAAGCATCAGCAGGTAGAGGAAAGTCTGATAACCGGGTATGCCCCGATCGGCGAAGAACGGATTAAAGTGCAAAAATTTGACGATCGCGAAGGGATTAAGATTGAAACGGGTGAAGACGCAGGCGGTCAGCACAGGCGGCAACAGGATGTAAAACGCCAGGGTGAATATTAGCAGCAGCCTGGTGCCATGCGTGTTTTTATAATCTTTCATATCAGCGTATTGCTTGCTTCATCTCAGTGCGAGAATCGCCTGGCGATCGCTCGCCAATCGACCCTGCGGGCCAAAAATAGTTCCGCGCAAACGCGGGAATAAAGCCGGTTCAGCGTTTAATTCTCATTTAGCGCTCGGGTGATATATACCCTGTGGATTATAAATTACGATGCCGACGCGCCGCCTTCAACTGCAGCGTTTGCGTGGCGTCATCAGGAGGCCCTAATGAAACCGGACGCACTCTCCCTGCCGCCGAGCGCCAAAAAACTCAAAGTGATCTACGGCTGGTATATTTACGTGATCTATATCCTGCTGGTTTTCAACATTTACATGGCGGTCTACAACGTCTGCGTTCGGCATCCGATCGAAGCCCCGCTGCTATCGCTGTTTCACAGCCTGTTTCTCGCGCTGACGTTGCAACAGGTGCTCAAGAAAAACGTCGTTTTCGCCTGGATCTTGTTGGGCTATTTTATTCTGATGCGCCTGTATTACGCCAATGTGCTGCACATTGAGTTCACGCTGGTGAGCCGTGGCCTGGTGCTGCTGATTCTGACGCTGCTGCTGACCGGCACCGTGGCCGTCGGGCAGCTGGCCACGCCGCCACAGCGGCATGACTGGCTGGCTCGCCTAGGCTGGCGGCAATGGACGACGCTCGCGGCGCTGGCGGCGATCCTGACCCCGCTGATCACCACCGATTACCTCGGCTAAACGCGGTGCTATCTGGGGATATGGGGCTCTGAAATGTCTACGATGCGGCATATTTTGGTGTAGTTGCCTGCCTTCTCACAGATCTTGTCCGTGACGAACACGCTAAGGTAGCCCAGCAGCAGCAAGTAGCCAACCATGCACAAAATAAAGATAAGCGTTCTCACCGATAGCGACCAACCTGACAAGAGTATCTCCAGCATCATAACCTGAACGAGGCGCTTTAAAAGGATTTCATGTGCGCACTGGCCGCATCGTCGCACGTTCTGTAGTAACATTAAGCCACCACGCCAACCACCGGAAACGCCGATGCACCATCTGATGTTAGACATTGAAACCCTGGATATAAAACCCAGCGCCGTGATTTTGGTGGTCGCGGCGGTGTTTTTCGATCCCCGCACCGGCGAACTCGGCGCCGAATTCGAGGCCGCCGTCAGCAGCCAGAAAGATCAGCCGGGACGAACCATAAGCCTGGACACGGTTGCCTGGTGGGCGAAACAATCCGATGAAGCGCGCAAGCTGGCCTTCGGCGGCACCGAGAGCCTCAAGCGCGTGCTGAGCAGTCTCAGCCGTTTTATCCATATGAACAGCACCGATACGGTAAAGGTCTGGGGCAACGGTAAAGAGTTCGACTGCGCGATCCTCGAACACGCCTTCCAGCAGTTGGAGATGCCCTGTCCGTGGAAATTCTGGGATACCCAGGATGTGCGCACGGTGATCACGCTGGCGGAACTGCACGGCTTTAACCCGAAAAAGACCCGTCCGTTCGAAGGCATGCCGCATCGCGCGTTGGATGACGCTCGCCATCAGGCCCGTTATGTGGCCGATACCGTCTCGGCGCTTTATCTCCGCCCGGGAGCGCAGCGCTGACCCGCTTTGCCCCTTTTCATTTGCCGCCAGAATCTCTACTCTAGCCCTCTTTGTCACTCGGACGTGCCTTTCCTGCTATGCAAAAGTTCCTGTTTCTGCTTCTCAGCCTGGTGCTGCTCGGCCCATTGGGCATCGATCTCTATCTGCCCACCATTCCCGCCATCGCCGTAGGTCTGGGCAGCAGTGAAGCGCTGATCCAATCCACCATTTCGCTGTTTATTCTGGTGCTCGGCCTCGGTCAAATCATCGCCGGTCCGTTGGTGGATAACTATGGCCGCAAACCGGTGGCGCTGGCCGGCATTATTCTCTACACGATCGGCGCGGCAATGGCGGCGCTGGCCACCAGCCCGACGATCTTCATCGCGTCGCGCCTGTTGCAAGGGGTAGCGGTCTGTTGCACCGCCGTCGTCGCCTTCAGCGGCGTGCGCGATCGGCTGAATGGCGACGACGCCGCCCGCGCCTTCGGCTTTCTCAACGGCACGCTGAACATCATCCCGGCATTGGCGCCGCTGCTCGGCGGCCTGCTCGCCGAAGCCTTCGGCTGGCGCGCGCCCTTTTGGTTCCTGGCCAGTTACGCGCTGCTGGTGTTGGTGCTCATCGCGCTGCGCCTGCCGGAAACTCGCCCCGCCGACACCGTGCCGGTCAAAGGGCTGCCGGTGCGCCAATACGCGCGCATCCTCAGCGAACGGCGTTTCCTCTCTTTCGCGGTGGTGAACTCCGGGGCGATGGGCATGGCGCTGACCTACGTTTCTCTGGCGCCTAACGTGCTGATGGGCACCGCGGGCCTGACTCCGCTGCAATTCTCGTTGGTGTTCGGCGCCAACGGCTTCTGGATCATGTTGGTCAGCTTCTTCGCTAACCGCATCATCCACAAAGTCGGCCGCCCGGTTTGTCTGGCGACCGGCGGCATTTTGATGGGGTTGGGCTGCCTGGGCCTGCTGCTGGGCGTCATGTGGCTTCCCGCGGCGGCGCAAGCGCACTGGCTGGCGTATATGCTGCCGGTCGCCAGCGCCTGCGCCGGGTTGGCGTTCGTGATGGGCCCGGCCACCAGCTATGCGCTGGAACCGTACTCCAATGAGGCCGGCGTCGCGTCCGCACTGGTCGGTTTCGTACAGATGGCCGGGGGCGCCGCGCTGGGGCTGCTGGCGATGGCGCTGCCGCTGCAACCGAAGCTGTCGCTGGCTTTGGTCATGCTGGCGGGCTGCCTGCTGGCGCTGCACGCGCGGCGGCTCAGCAAGCAGATTAAAGGACAGATCAGAAAAGTCGCCTGAGCCGCGGCTCAGGCTTCGGTAACAACCGGCACGCGCGCCGCCAACGCCGACAACAGTTCATAGCCTAACGTCCCTGCCGCCGTGGCCACCTCGTCCACCGGCAGGCGTTTTCCCCACAGCTCCACCTCGGCGCCCAGTTCAACGTGGGGACAGGGCGTCAAATCCACCGCCAGCATATCCATCGATACCGTTCCCAGGGTGCGCGTCAACACGCCATCGACCCATACCGGCGTTCCGGTCGGCGCATGACGCGGATAGCCGTCGGCATAACCGCAGGCCACCACGCCGATACGCTGCGCGCCGGCGGCGCTGTAACGGCCGCCGTAGCCCACGCGATCGCCAGACTTCAACTGCTGAATGCCGATGATCTCGCTGCTCAGCGTCATCGCCGGCTGCAACCCCGTCGATGCGATATCGTTCCAGCACCCGCTCGGCGAAGCGCCATAGAGAATGATCCCAGGGCGCACCCAGCTGCCGTGGGTCGCAGGATGCCACAGCGTAGCGGCCGAGTTGGCCAGGCAACGCGGCAGCGGTACATCGGCCGCCGCCGCCTCGATGGTGGCCATCTGTTGAGTTACGCCTTCCGGCCCGTCGGCGGTGGCAAAGTGACTCATCAGCGTAAGCTCGGCAATATTGGCGACAGCCTGCGCCCTGCGCCACACCTCATGCAGGCGCTCGGGCGCAAACCCCAGCCGATTCATGCCGCTGTTCACTTTCAGATAGACATCAAGCGGCGCACTCAGCTTCGCGTCGGCGATCGCCGCCAGTTGCCAGTCGCTGTGCACCGCCGTCGTCAGGCGATAACGATCGAGCAAGGCCAGATCCTGCCGCTGGAAGAAGCCTTCCAACAACAGGATAGGCCCCTGCCAACCGGACTCGCGCAGCAACACCGCTTCGGCCAGATCCAGCATGGCGAAGCCGTCGGTGTGCGCCATGCTGCGCCAAACGTGTTTGATGCCGTGGCCATAGGCGTTGGCCTTGACCACCGCCCAGACTTTGGCGCCGGGGGCGAAACGGCGCACCACCTGCAGATTGTTTTCAATTGCGCCGAGATGCATCGTGGCGGTTATCGGACGGGGCATCGCTTCTCCTTGGGCCAGCGTACAGCGGCCACGCGCGCCTGCGCGTGGCCGAAAAAGTCTATGACAGCGTCGACGACTAACGTGCGGGATGCACGTCGTTCAGCGGAACCGCGTGTTGCTGGCGAAATCCGGCGCTGTAACGCGCCACCGCCAGGTCATCGGAAGGGATTGCCGGCGTAATGCCGGACATCAGATCGGACAACAACTGCCCGGAACCGCAGGCCATGGTCCAGCCGAGCGTGCCATGCCCGGTGTTGAGGTACAGGTTTTTTAACGAGGTGCGGCCGACGATCGGCGTGCCGTCCGGCGTCATCGGGCGCAGGCCGGTCCAGAACGTCGCGTCTTCCACTCTGCCGCCGTTCGGGTAGAGATCGCGCACCACCATCTCCAGCGTTTCTCGCCGCTTTTGCTCCAGCTGAGTATTGAAACCGACGATCTCCGCCATGCCGCCGACGCGAATGCGCTGGTCGAAGCGCGTGATGGCGATTTTATACGTCTCATCCAGTACCGTAGAGAATGGCGCCGCCGCCTCATCGACGATAGGGATCGTCAGCGAATAGCCCTTGAGCGGGTAAACCGGAATAGACACCAGGCCGCGCAGCAGCGCCGTGGAGTACGAACCGAACGCCACCACATAGCTATCGGCTTTGAACACTTCCTCGCCGCACTGTACGCCGGCGATCTTGTCCCCCTCCACCAACAGACGGTCGACGCTGCGGTTGAACAGGAAGGTCACGCCCGCCTGCTCAGCCATCTTCGCCAACTGTTGCGTAAACAGTTGGCAATCGCCGGTTTCGTCGTTCGGCAACTGCAGGCCGCCGGTCAGCTTGTGCGCCACCTGCGCCAGCGCCGGCTCAACGCTGCCGAGTTGGCCGGCCTCCAGCAATCGGTAAGGCACCCCGGCATCTTCCAATACCGCAATATCTTTCGCGGCGTTTTCGAACTGTTGTTGGGTGCGGAACAGCTGCAGCGTGCCGCCCTGACGGCCTTCGTACTGGATGCCGGTTTCCTGCCGCAGCGCCTTGATGCAGTCGCGGCTGTATTCCGCCAGGCGCACCATGCGGCCTTTGTTGGTCATGTAGTGTTCGGTGTTGCAGTTTTTCAGCATCTGCCACATCCAGTTCAGCTGGAAGCTGCTGCCGTCGAGACGGATCGCCAGCGGCGCATGGCGTTGGAACATCCACTTAATGGCCTTCAGCGGCACGCCCGGCGCCGCCCAGGGAGCGGCATAGCCCGGTGAAATCTGCCCGGCGTTCGCCGCGCTGGTTTCCAGTGCCGGGCCGGGCTGACGATCGATCACCGTCACCTCATGCCCAGCCTTCGCCAAATACCAGGCACTGGCTACGCCCACCACTCCACTACCTAAAATTACCACTCGCATCGCTGACTCCAGCCCAAGGCTTCACAAAGCACAATCTTCTGCTAACAGGAAATTAACTCAGTGAAAAAATCCGTCCAACAACTTCATCATCAAACGTGACAATATTCACAATTAATTTATCGTCGATGGCCCGCGCATTTGCAATAGCCGCCAGAAAATAGCGATAAGATACGGTTTAAGGGGGTTTATGGCGCGAGGTCACCCCTGATTCGCTAGCATTGCTATCATTGACGGCATGGAAAATTGGCGTGATAAGCAACATGGATTTAACAGAATATAAAAATATCAGTTAACACAACAATAGAATAAAAAACCACAAAATCAAAAAATACCAAAACAACTGGCAAATAACGACACCACCCGCTGCAGCAGAAAAATCGCGTAAATTTTCAGCCCTTAATAGCCTTATTTTTACTGTTGGAATAAAGCGGCGTTCACTGTGGCGCCATCTTGTTTTCGCTGCAGCACGATATGAACGTTCAAGCCCCCAGCCTCGCCCAGAGTTCATACTGTCGCTATTCAGGAGAACCTCGCATGTTCATCGCTCTCTATCAGTTCTCAGTCAAAACCGGACACGAACACGCTTTTCGCCAGGCCTGGCTTGAATTGACACAGGGCATCTATCAGCAACGCGGCAGCCTGGGCTCGCGCCTGCATCGGGAGATGAACGGCAAATATATCGGCTATGCGCAGTGGCCAAGCCGCTCGGCATGGGAAAACGCCGGTGATATTCAGCTGGATGAACGGTACCGAGCGGCTCGGGATCGCATGCGCGCCACTTTATTGGCGGATGAAACGCTATTTGAAATGGACGTCACGGACGATTACCTGCAAATCAGGCCGTTCGACTGACCACAAGCCCACGCGTGCGGGCTTGTGGTGGCAGAAGAGAGAAGCATCAATGATGCAGCATCTCGTCCACGACTTCTTTGGTCTGCAACTGGAACGGGTAGTAGGTCGGCCAGTTATCCATCTCTTTCAGCAACGCCTCCTGCGACGTGTTGCCCATAAAGATATGGAAATGCGCCGATTTGCGCGGCCCGATAATGTGATCGCTGAACTGTACGAATTTCGGCGCCTGGCTGTCGGCATCCTGGCACTCGAACAGATAACGCACGCCTTTCTTACCGGAGACATACGTCAGGATCTTATGCCCGGCGTACTTGTACTGACAGGCGCTGGATTGGTCGCCACGGTGAAATTCCATGACACCGTTCTCAATGCCAATGGTATCCACATCGGTAGCGTAACCTTGGCGGTAATACGCCTTCACCTCTGCGAAGGTTTTGCTCTTATCCTGCGCCGCTTTCTTCTTGAACACCGGGTCAAGATCCCCATTGATCAGATACGGATACACGGATTGCCATACGCCCTCCCAATCAGCCAGGTCGCGATCTTTGACGTCCTTATCGTCGAACACGCCTCCCTCCGCCTTTTTTTCCACTTCCGTCAGCGGCTTGCCATGTGAATGATGCCCGTGAGCCAACGTTTGCCCACTGATGAACAGCGCCGCCAGCGCCACTGCCAATTTGCCCAAATGCCTCGTCAAAACGCGCTCCTTGTCCGTTGTTGAGAAAAACGAAAAGTTACAATATAACATAACAATTTTCAATCCCTGTCGCACAGCAGGCAATGTGTTGCACGCCCCTGCCGCAGGGCTATACTCGGAGAAGATGCGCGGTGTTGCACCGCCTTCTGCCGGGACGGGCGCCGGATCGACCGCCGTTCGCCCCTTTGCGTACCGGCATTTTTATTTCACTGATTTGCAATGGTTAATTATGACTTGAACTATGCTTGTTACAGGGTCTGCCGTTTGAGCAAGGCCCGTGAATAATGAGGGTGCGCTGATGACTACTTCAACACATGACAAGGTTAAGGATGATAAACGTCTGAGCGATGGACCGGACTGGACGTTCGAACTGCTGCAGGTGTATTTGGAGCAGATCGACCGCGTCGCCAAGCATTACCGGCTCGACACCTACCCCCATCAGATCGAGGTGATCACCTCAGAACAGATGATGGACGCCTATTCGAGCGTCGGCATGCCGATCAACTATACCCATTGGTCCTTCGGCAAAAAATTCATCGAAACCGAGCAGCGCTACAAACAGGGCCAGCAAGGGCTGGCGTATGAAATCGTCATCAACTCCAATCCCTGCATCGCCTACCTGATGGAGGAGAACACCATCACCATGCAGGCGCTGGTGATGGCGCACGCCTGCTATGGCCACAACTCGTTCTTCAAGAATAACTACCTGTTCCGCAGTTGGACCGACGCCAGCTCCATCGTCGATTACCTGCTGTTTGCTCGCCACTACATCAGCCAGTGCGAAGAACGCTACGGCGTCGAAGAAGTGGAACGGCTGCTGGACTCCTGCCATGCGCTGATGAACTACGGGGTCGACAGGTACAAACGCCCGCAAAAAATCTCTTTGGTGGAAGAAAAAGCGCGCCAGAAAAGCCGCGAAGAGTATCTGCAAAGCCAGGTGAATACGCTGTGGAAGACCCTGCCACGCGTCGAGCGCGAAGAGTCGCCTGAGCAGGCGCGCCGATATCCGAGCGAACCGCAGGAAAATATCCTCTATTTTATCGAGAAGAATGCGCCGCTGCTGGAACCGTGGCAGCGTGAGGTGCTGCGCATCGTGCGCAAAGTCAGCCAATATTTCTACCCGCAAAAACAGACCCAGGTAATGAACGAGGGGTGGGCGACCTTCTGGCACTACACCATCCTTAACCATCTTTACGACGAAGGCCGGGTGACCGAGCGGTTCATGCTGGAGTTTTTGCACAGCCACACCAACGTGGTTTATCAGCCGCCGTACAACAGCCCATACTATAACGGCATCAACCCCTACGCGCTGGGCTTCGCCATGTTCCAGGACATCAAGCGCATCTGCCAATCGCCGACCGAGGAAGATCGCTACTGGTTCCCGGACATCGCCGGTAAAGACTGGTTGGACACGTTGCACTTCGCCATGCGCGACTTTAAGGATGAGAGCTTTATCAGCCAGTTCCTGTCGCCCAAAGTGATGCGCGACTTCCGCTTGTTTACCGTGCTGGACGACGATCGCAACAACTACCTGGAAATTGCCGCGATCCATAACGAAGCGGGCTACCGGGCAATCCGCCAGGAGCTGTCGGCTCAATACAATCTGAGCAACCACGAGCCGAACATTCAGATCTGGAACGTAGACCTGCGCGGCGATCGTTCGCTGACGCTGCGCTATATCCCGCAAGAGCGCGCGCCGCTCGATAAGAGCCGCCGCGACGTGTTGAAGCACCTGCATCGCCTGTGGGGCTTCGACGTGATCCTCGAGCAGCAAAACGAAGACGGCAGCGTGGAATTGCTCGACCGCTGCCCGCCGCGGCCTACGCCGCTGTAACCGCCATAACGACAAAGGGCGCCAACACGGCGCCCTAATTATGTCATTCGCACGGCATCAGCGGCGCGCTTCGGTCAGATCGCTCGGCATGGTGCCCTGCATGCTCTGCCAAATCGCCCCGCTGTCTTTACCGTAGTTGCGCACGGTATCCATCACCTGGTCGTACAGCTTCTCATGGCAAAGCGTAGACAGCTTGCTGTAGAAGGTCAGCGCCAGCTTGCGCGCTTCCGGGTTGGAGAAGTAGTAACGGCCCACGCGGGTGTACAGCCCTTTCAGACCGTTGAAAATCAGGCCATAGATCGGGTTGCCGGAAGCGAACGCCAGGCCACGGAAGATCTCATAGTCCAGGACATTGAAGGCATCCGCCTGATCTTCCACCTCGGCGGCTTTCGCCAGCACTTCCTGCGCCTGCTCAGGATGATTGCGCACCGCAGCGCGAATAAAGATCGACGCGATATTGGTACGCACGGACAGCAGGTTATCGATCAGCTGCGGGACGCTTTTGTGATCGAGACGAGCCACGGTCTCAAGGATATTGAGGCCGGACGTTTCCCAGAAATTGTTCACTTTGGTCGGTTTACCATGCTGAATGGTCAACCAGCCATCGCGGGCCAGACGTTGCAACACTTCACGTAACGTGGTGCGCGTGACGCCAATCAACTCCGAAAGCTCACGCTCCGCGGGCAAAATAGAGCCAGGGGGGAAGCGATTATTCCAAATACTCTCAATAATGTACTCTTCCGCGAAACCGGCAGGACTCTGCGCCTTTATGACCATGTGTTTGACGTTCCGTTGCGACGATAAAATCAGTAAAAGTAATCAGCTCATCATACCAGATCACACAGACATGACATAGCGTGAGCGAAAAACAATAAACGAAAGTGTGCATAAAGTGGCAAAAAACGCGCAAAAACACCGGCCCTGAGAAATTTGCCGCCGTAAAACAAGCTCCGGTTGCGCCCGCCCCCGCCGCGTTGTTAGGGTACGTGCTACGACTGATTTAAGGATGCATAAGGACAATGGAAACAACCCTGCGCAGCGCCCTGCTCAAAAACTTCCTGGGGCAATCTCCCGACTGGTACAAACTGACCATTCTCATTTTCCTGGCGATCAACCCGCTGGTGTTCTTTTTCGCCAGCCCGTTTCTCGCGGGTTGGCTGTTGGTGATCGAGTTCATCTTTACCCTGGCGATGGCGTTGAAATGTTACCCGCTGCTGCCAGGCGGCCTGCTGGCGCTGGAAGCCGTGGCCATCGGCATGACCAGCCCGGCGCAGGTTTCGCAGGAAATCGAACATAATCTGGACGTGCTGCTGCTGCTGGTCTTTATGGTGGCCGGCATCTACTTTATGAAGCAACTGCTGCTGTTCGTGTTCACCAAACTGCTGCTCAATATCCGCTCGAAAACGCTGCTGTCACTGGCGTTCTGCCTGGCGGCCGCCTTCCTTTCCGCCTTCCTCGATGCGCTGACGGTCGTGGCGGTGGTGATCAGCGTCGCCACGGGGTTCTATTCCATCTATCACAATGTGACGTCGAACCGCTCCGACGGCGACATCGGCGATGACAGCGATTTCACCGGCGAAGAGCGCAAGCAGACGCTGGAGCAATTCCGCGCCTTTCTGCGCAGCCTGCTGATGCACGCCGGCGTCGGCACCGCGCTCGGCGGAGTCATGACCATGGTGGGCGAGCCACAGAACCTGATCATCGCCAAAAGCGCGGGCTGGGGCTTTATCGACTTCTTCCTGCGGATGGCGCCGGTCACTTTGCCAGTGCTGGCATGCGGCCTGCTGGTCTGCTGGCTGGTAGAGCGTTTTCGCCTGTTTGGCTACGGCACGCCACTGCCGGAAGCGGTGCGTGAGGTGCTGAAAGAGTATGATCGCAAGGCCACCGCAGGCCGCAGCAAGCAAGAAAGGCTCAAGCTGGTGATGCAGGCGCTGATCGGCGTTTGGCTGGTGCTGGCGCTGGCCTTCCACCTGGCGGAAGTCGGGCTGATCGGCCTGTCGGTCATCATTCTCGCCACATCGCTGTGCGGCGTGAACGACGAACACGCCATCGGCAAAGCGTTCCAGGAGGCGCTGCCGTTCACCGCCCTGCTGACGGTATTTTTCACCGTGGTGGCCGTGATCATTGAGCAACACCTGTTCAGCCCGGTGATCCAGTTTGTACTGCGCGCCGAGCCCGCTTCTCAGCTTTCGCTGTTCTACCTGTTCAACGGTCTGCTGTCGTCGGTTTCCGACAACGTATTCGTCGGCACGGTTTACATCAACGAAGCGCGCACCGCGCTGGAAACCGGCGCCATTGCGCTGAAACAGTTCGAACTGCTGGCGGTCGCCATCAATACCGGCACCAACCTGCCTTCGGTCGCGACCCCCAACGGCCAGGCGGCGTTCCTGTTCCTTTTGACGTCGGCCTTGGCGCCGCTGGTGCGTCTGTCGTATGGCCGCATGGTGTGGATGGCCCTGCCTTATACGATCGTATTGACCGTGGTCGGCCTGCTGTGCGTACAGTTCACGCTGGAGCCGGCGACCGAACTGTTGACACAGTGGCACTGGCTGACGCTGCCGCCTGTCGACGCCATCGGCCACTGATGCGGCGCCGGCAGGCTAAACCGACTATTTTTACGCTGAAACCGGCCCAGGTGGCTGGCAGCGAGGGGGAATTGGTTTACACTGCCGGTTCAATTGCTTACTGCATGGAAGAATCTAGATATGTTGCAATTCTTTAACCGCTGTTCACAAGGACGCGGCGCCTGGCTGCTGATGGCCCTGACAGCGTTGGTGTTGGAACTGGTCGCGCTCTATTTCCAGCACGTTATGCTGCTGCAGCCCTGCGTCATGTGCATTTACGAGCGTTGCGCGCTGTTCGGCATCCTCGGCGCCTCACTGGTGGGCGCCATCGCGCCGAAAACGCCGCTGCGCTATGTGGCGATCCTGCTGTGGATCTACAGCGCCTGGGAAGGCGTACAGCTGGCGTGGAAACACACCATGATCCAACTGCACCCCTCGCCGTTCAATACCTGCGATTTCTTCGTCAGCTTCCCGTCCTGGCTGCCGCTGGATAAATGGCTGCCTGCGGTGTTCCACGCTTCCGGTGACTGTTCCGTGCGTCAATGGCAGTTCCTGACGCTGGAAATGCCACAGTGGCTGGTGGGCATCTTCGGTGCCTATCTGCTGGTGGCGCTGATTGTGCTGATCGCGCAATTTGTTCGCCCACGCCGCCGCGATTTGTTCGGCCGCTGATAGGCCAACAAACAAAAAACGGCGCCTCAGGGCGCCGTTTTTTTAGGGTATTACTGTTGAATTCAGAGATAACCCCATTTCAGGTATGTGTAAGGAAGTAAACGAGCACGATCAGTGCCCCAGCTACGGCAAACAGACGGACCATTTTCATTGTTATGCTCTCGAACTTGCGGGAGAGCGGCCAAATTACCCAACTTATCGTTTAAAAAGAAGCATCCTGGCTCGATTAAGCGCGTAATTTACATAACATTAAACTTCTGCGTTGCCAGCGGGCCAACACATGCTGTGCAGGCACTTTCCTCACGGCCTGCGGGCATCAATAAATTACCGTTATTTATGAACGACTGCGTCTTTGTCACATTCAGAGCACAATATTTTGGTGAAGTTTGCCCATAAAATCCTTATAGTATCGGCAAAGTGAGTACTACCGATTTCCCTGGTGTTGTTGTGTGTCTTGCCCCTCATCTTTGCAGGGGCTTTTTTCCTTCTCCCCCAACCGTCAGTCCCCGCTGCCTTTAAATAAATCATTCAAATTTAACTCTGCGCGGTATCACTCATCGGCCAACGTTCGCGCACTAATGATTAAAATCGTCCGTGATTCTTTCCTTATGCTGAATGCAGTAGGCCAATGATATCAAGGACACGATTTATGCCGGATAGCACCTTTCCCCCCACGTCTCAGCGCCCGTTCCTGCGGCGCATGCTGCTCAAAGCAGGGAAAAAATTCCTGCGCTGGAACGGCGAATTTCAAACTCGCCATTCGCTCATCTCCACCACGCCGCGGATCGGTAATCATGAATTTAATTGGGTGGCGGCGCTGGAAGCCCGTTGGCCTGCCATTCGCCAGGAGTTGGATCGGTTACTGGAGCACCCGGAGGACATCCCCGCGTTCCACCAAATATCACCGGATCAGAAACGCATCTCCAAAGGGGATAATTGGAAAACCTTCGGGCTATTTGTCTACGGGCAGCGCGTTGATGAGAACTGCGCCATTTGTCCGCACACCGCACAGGCGGTCAGCGAGATCCCCGGCATGCGCACCGCCATGTTTTCGATCCTTAAGCCGCACTATCACATCGTCCCCCACAAAGGCCCGACTCGTGCCGTGGTGCGCGCGCATTTGGGATTGATCGTGCCAAAGGATCGGGAAAAGCTCTGGATCCGCGTCGACGATCAGATCCTGCACTGGGATGAAGGCAAGGTCATTTTATTTGATGACTCTTATGAACACGAGGTGCGCAATGATACCGACGAACTGCGTGCGGTGCTGTTTCTCGATATCGACCGGCCGATGGACAAAGTGGGGACGGCGGTAAATAAACTGCTGTTCAGCCTGATTAAAGCCAGCCCTTACGTGAAGCAGCCGCTGAAAAATCTGGCCAACTGGCGCCGCCGCGACAAAAAAGAGTGAAGTGACGGCTTATGCCATAACCTCACGCCTGCCGGTTAGCGCAATTGCAGAGGGCGGCGTGTCCTGACACGCCGCCCTCTTGCATGAAAACGCGTCTTGCTGCGCAAGGGGGCCGGCGTTATCTGGCCCAGTCCGGCTTGTTGAGGATATGGTCCTGCCAGTCCACCACTTCACTCTCGCGCACCGCGATATGCCGCACCGTGATGCGCTCACCGTGCATCGCCGCCTTGGAGCCGCTCAGCAACGGGTGCCAGGGGAACAGCGGCTTGCCTTCGCCGATCAGGCGATAGGCGCAGGTCGGCGGCAACCAATCGAAGGTGGTGAGGTTTTCGCGCGTCAATTTGATGCAGTCCTCTTCCAGCTCGAAGCGCCGCTCGTAGTTACGGCATTGGCAGGATTTGATGTTGAGCTGGTTGCAGGCTACGTTGGTAAAATAAATCTCGTCGGTATCTTCGTCGATCAGCTTATTCAAACAGCATTGCCCGCACCCGTCGCATAGCGATTCCCACTCTTGTTCTGACATTTCCGCCAGCGTTTTCTGTTGCCAAAAAGCGAGTTGTGACATGTTAGCGTCCGGTTTCGGTAAATGGATAACTCACCTGCGCACAGGTTCGAGGGGGGACTATATAGACATTTTAGCCGCGAGATGCAAGTTTTGCCGCCGACGATGCCGGCGGCCAACAGCGATCAGATCACCCGGGTGCTGAGCGCTTTACCGTTCAGACTGATTTTCAGCATGTCGCCGGAAGCCATCGGGCCTACGCCCTGCGGCGTGCCGGTCAGGATGATGTCGCCGGCGCGCAGCGTGAAGAAACGGCTCATGTAGCTGATTAGCGGCAGGATCGGCGTGATCATGTCACGCGTATTGCCCTGCTGGCGCAGTTGATCGTTGACCGTCAACGACAGCTCGGCGTTTTGCGGATCGCCGAATTCCGCCACCGGGATAAATCCCGACATCGGACAAGACCCGTCGAAGGCTTTGGCCTTTTCCCAGGGCTGACCGGCCTTTTTAAAACCGGCTTGCAGATCGCGCAGCGTCAGATCGAGCGCCACGCCGTAACCGGCAATCGCACGCGCCACGCGATCTTCGTTGGCCTGCTTCAACGGCGTGCCGATCAGTACCGCCAGCTCTACCTCATGATGCACCGCACCGAACTCTTTAGGGATGGCCACCGGCTGGCGGATATCGCATAACGCCGTTTCCGGTTTGATGAACACCACCGGCTCGACGGACACCGCGCTGCCCATTTCCTTGATGTGATCGGCGTAGTTGCTGCCGACGCAGACCACCTTGTTCACCGGGAAATCGAGCAGCGAACCCTGCCAGTCTCTGTGTTGATACATACCGCTTCTCCAAACTGTAGAGGCTTGGCGCGCCAAGCCGATTATTGGTGTGCCGGATCAATGCCCGATCGCGTCTGCCATCATACCCACGGCGATAGCGAAATAGTAAGAGCGATTCCAGTGCATCAGGGTGCGGAAATTATCATAGACCAAGAAGGTCCGCCCCTGCAGATCATCCGGCGCGATGATCCAGCCGCGCTGCACGGCGTGCGGCAACGCGCGGCCATCCGCACGGCGCACGCCGCGTTTCTGCCAGTCGTTGACGCTGCGCGCCTGCGCGTCTTTCAGGCCCAGTTCGGCTCGATTGAAGCCGGCGGGCAGTTTGACCTCGCGCCCCCAACCGATGCCGGGCTGCCAGCCCTCTTTGGACAGGTAGCTGGCCGTGGACGCGAAAACGTCGTCAATGTTATTCCAGATATCGATGCGTCCGTCACCGTCGCCGTCCGCCGCATAGCGCAGGAAGGAGCTTGGCATAAACTGACATTGCCCCATCGCGCCGGCCCAGGACCCTTTCAGTGGCGTATCGCCAACGTGCCCCTGTTCGACTATCTGCAACGCCGCCAGCAGCTCCCGGCTGAAAAAGGCCTCGCGGCGCCCTTCGAACGCCAGCGTCGCCAGCGCGGACACCACGTCCTCCCGCCCCTGGATCTTGCCATAGGCGCTCTCCATGCCCCACAGCGCGATGATATAGCGCCCCGGCACCCGATAGCGTTCGCTGGCCCGCAGCCATTGCGCATGGCGCTGCCGGTACAGTTCGCGCCCCTGCCGCACCTTGGCGGGCGACATCACCCGCCGCAGGTAATCGTCCAACGTGATCTTCTGCTCCGGCTGATTGCGGTCGGCCTTGATCACCCGATCGACGAAATGGATTTGCGCAAAGGCGCGGTCAAGGGTGGCCTGACTGATGCCCTGTTCCCGCGCCCGGCGCTTCAGTTGCTCGACATACGCCGGGAACTGCGCCGGATCGCGCCCGCTGGTCGCCAGCGTCGTCTCCTGCGCCGCCTGCGGTGCGCCCGGCATCATCGCACCGCCCAGCGCCAGCCAAACGGCCAACGCGGTACTTCTCGCCGAACGTGTCATCATACCTCCCCTGACCGTAGCGGCGGTCTCAGGCCTTGTCGCCCGCCAAATGCTGATTGAGCAGGTTTTCCACCGGCGGCGGGAACTGCAGGTAATAACCTTCGTCTTTCAGCGCCTGTTTCACCTTTTCGATATCCGCCGAGGCCAATTTCTTGCGTTCATCGAGTGAAAGCATCATGGCGAATTGCGGTACGCCGAAACTTTTCATCAGCGCTTCCGGCACACGAGAGAAATCGTCTTTTTTTTCGACATAAAGATAAGTTTGATCGCGTTTCGGGCTTCTATAGATCACACAAAGCATTTTTTTAACTCTATTTAATTGAGGGAGCGTCTTGCCTGGATATAACTCTGACTATAACATGCTTATAGTACATCGGAATATCGCACCCCGAGTGGTATTCCGGGGATTTAAAGTTGCTGAGACTGAGTCAGGATAGATGTCACAATCGCCAATTGAGCTAAAAGGCAGCAGTTTTACCCTATCGGTTGTTCATTTGCATAATTCGCAGCCCGAGGTAATACGCCAGGCGTTACAGGAAAAAGTTGAGCAAGCGCCCGCTTTTCTGAAAAATGCCCCTGTTGTTATCAACGTCGCAACGCTGGATGGCGATGCGAACTGGAAAGAACTTCAACAGGCTGTCGCGGCGGCAGGTCTGCGCGTTGTGGGTATCAGCGGTTGCAGAGATGAGCGTCAAAAACGCGCGATAGCCCGTGCCGGGCTGCCGTTGCTGAGCGAAGGCAGAGGCCAGAAAATGGCAGCGCCGGAGCCTGCACCTGCGCCCGTGGTGGCGGACAACGCCCCCGCCAAAACGCGTATCATCAGCACCCCTGTCCGTTCCGGCCAACAGATTTACGCCCGCAACTGCGATCTTATCGTGACCAGCAGCGTTAGCGCCGGCGCCGAACTGATTGCCGACGGCAACATTCATGTCTACGGCATGATGCGCGGTCGCGCGCTGGCAGGCGCGTCAGGCGACACGCAATGTCAGATTTTTTGCACCCACCTGGCGGCTGAGCTAGTCTCTATCGCAGGGCAGTACTGGTTGAGCGACCAAATCCCGTCCGATTACGTCGGGCAGGCCGTACGACTCAGCCTGTTGGATAACGCTTTAACCATACAACCTTTAAATTAAGCCCTTTTGACAAGGAATCCATTTCATGGCACGCATTATTGTTGTTACATCGGGTAAAGGGGGCGTTGGCAAGACCACTTCGAGCGCGGCCATCGCTACCGGCCTGGCCCAGAAAGGCAAGAAAACCGTCGTGATCGATTTCGATATCGGCCTGCGTAATCTTGACCTGATCATGGGCTGCGAACGTCGGGTAGTTTATGATTTCGTGAACGTGATTCAGGGCGACGCCACGCTGAATCAGGCGTTGATCAAAGACAAACGCACTGAAAACCTCTATATCCTGCCGGCTTCGCAGACACGCGACAAAGACGCGTTAACCCGTGAAGGCGTTGAAAAAGTCCTCAACGATCTCGGCGAGATGGATTTTGACTTCGTGGTCTGCGACTCTCCGGCCGGTATCGAAACCGGTGCGCTGATGGCGCTGTATTTCGCCGACGAAGCTATCATCACCACCAACCCGGAAGTCTCTTCGGTGCGCGACTCCGACCGTATCCTGGGCATCCTTTCCTCCAAATCGCGCCGCGCCGAGAAAGGCGAATCGCCTATCAAGGAACACCTGCTGCTGACCCGTTACAACCCGGGCCGCGTCAGCCGTGGCGACATGCTGAGCATGGAAGACGTGCTGGAAATCCTGCGCATTCCACTGGTGGGTGTGATCCCGGAAGACCAGTCCGTACTGCGTGCTTCCAACCAGGGTGAGCCTGTCATTCTGGATGCCGAGTCAGACGCCGGTAAGGCGTATGACGATACCGTTTGCCGCTTGTTGGGGGAAGAACGCCCATTCCGCTTCATTGAAGAAGAGAAGAAGGGTTTCCTGAAACGCCTTTTTGGGGGATAAACCATGGCCTTATTAGACTTCTTTCTGTCCCGCAAAAAACAGACAGCCAATATAGCCAAGGAACGGCTGCAGATTATCGTCGCAGAGCGTCGTCGCGGGGACAGTGAGCCCCCGTATCTGCCTGATTTAAAACGCGATATTCTGGCGGTTATTTGCAAATACATTCAGATCGATCCTGAAATGCTGCATGTGCAGTTCGAGCAGAAAGGGGACGATATTTCGGTACTTGAACTTAACGTGACATTACCGGAATCGGAAGAAGCAGCTAAATGATTGCGACGCATTAATTACCCCCTGTATATTTTATGCAGGGGGTAACTGTATGTGCATCCAGTTATTAAGCATTATCGGCAGCAAAAAATCGATTTTTCCCTTTGGGACAATTCCCAATTAACTTTGCCGCCACCTCGTTTAAAGTAAATTCTGGCCAGATTTACCTTCAACGCATTATTTCCTGCCTATATTCACCCGAGCAGAGTTTCCCTACCCTGCCCTGGTGATAACCAGCGATTAATAATCTTTCAGGATGTCCTGCAACGGCGCCATTAATAAATCGCCGCGCCAGCCGCTGATTAATTCAGGGCGACTCTCGCCGTCCTTCAGTTTCCAATGCCAGTTCAGCAATTGGTTAATTTGGCGACGGGATGCCAGCAGCTCGCTGCTCAACCCGCTTTGCTCGCTGACGCTGGCGATAGCGGCCTTGATGTCCTTAAACACCTTCTTGTAGCCCGGCTGATCGATAAGGTTAGCCAACGGCGCCGGCAACTCGGACTCCTCCAGCGCTTCGGCTTCGGCCACCAGCGCCAACAGCGTTTTGCCGTGATAACGGATCTCCGGCCCGCTCAGGCCCAGCGAATCCAGTTCTCCCAGCGAAGACGGCATAAAGCGCGCCACCTGCCACAGGTTCTCCTCGCGAACCACGAAGTTCACCGCCAGATCGCGCTCACGCGCCTGGCGCAACCGCCATTCCGCCAACTTCTGCAGACACCCCAGCTGACGCGGGCGCAACTGCCAGGCATTGCTGATTTCGCGATAGGCCACTTCCGGCGCCAGCGCCTCGCTACGGCGTTGGCACAGCAGCAAGCACTCGTTATTGGCCGCAGCGGTCCAGCCGGCCTCTTCGGTCTCCTGCACCAACTGTTTGGCCATCGGCAGCAGGTAGAACACGTCGGCGGCCGCATACACGCACTGTCTTTCAGTCAGCGGGCGCGCCAGCCAGTCGGTGCGCGACTCGCTCTTGTCCAGTTCAACCTTCATGTACTCCGCCACCAGCGTCGCAAAGCCGCAGGAGAGCGGCCGGCCGATAAAGGCCGCCAGGATCTGAGTGTCGATCATCGGCGTCGGCAGCGTTTTAAAGGCGTTGAGAAACACTTCAAGATCTTCACTGCCGGCATGCAGGAACTTCACCACGGCGGTGTCGGCCAGCAGCTCGACAAACGGTTGCCAGTGCTTGATCGGCAGAGGATCGATAAGGGAGAGTTGTTCACCGTCGTAAAGCTGGATCAGGCCCAGCTGCGGATAGTAGGTACGCGTTCTGACAAACTCGGTGTCCAGCGCAACCTGGGCATGCTTTCTCGCCTGCTCGCAGACCTGCTGCAATCCGGCATCGGTAGTGATCAACTGATAATTCAAAACATCATTCTCTTGTAGGATTCAAACACAACAACGCCGGCATTCACCGGCGTTGTTGATAGGCTGACGCGAGAGCGAAACCTAGGCGGCATCGGCCGGCTTAGGCGCTTTTTGCTCATCGCGCAATTCTCGCCGCAAAATCTTGCCGACGTTCGACTTCGGCAGTTCATCGCGGAACTCAACAATTTTAGGCACTTTATACCCGGTCAGGTGGCGTCGGCAATGGGTCAACAGCTCTTCCTTGGTCAGCGAGGCGTCTTTCTTCACCACGCAGATCTTCACCGTTTCGCCGGAGGCCTCGCTGGGCACGCCGATTGCCGCACATTCCAGCACTTTCGGGTGCTGGCTGACCACATCTTCAATCTCGTTCGGATACACGTTGAAACCCGAGACCAGGATCATGTCTTTCTTGCGGTCGACGATGCGCACAAATCCCTGATCGTCCACGGTCACCACATCACCGGTCGCCAGCCAGCCGTCTTTCAGCACTTCGTCGGTGGCATCCGGGCGCTGCCAATAGCCTAACATAACTTGCGGCCCTTTGACCCACAGTTCGCCCGGCTCGCCCGGCGGCACGTCATGGCCGTTGTCGTCCACCAACCGAATGTCCGTCGACGGCACCGGCAGACCGATGCTGCCGCTGTAGTGTTTAAGATCGTAAGGGTTGCCGGCCACCAGCGGCGCGCACTCCGTCAGGCCGTAACCTTCCAGCAGGTGTTTGCCGGTGGTTTTCTCCCACTTCTCGGCCACCGATTTTTGCACCGACATGCCGCCGCCGACCGAGAAACGCAGCGTAGAGAAATCGAGCTTGTGGAAGTCTTCGTTGTTCAGCAACGCATTGAACAGCGTATTCACCCCGCTCATGGCGGTGAACGGGTATTTGCCCAATTCTTTCACCAACCCCGGAATGTCACGCGGGTTGGTGATCAGCAAATTGCGCCCGCCCAGATCGATAAACAGCAGGCAGTTCACCGTCAGCGCGAAAATGTGATACAGCGGCAGCGCCGTCACCACCAGCTCCTGCCCTTCACGGAACAGCGGCGAATAGGCGGCCTTGGCCTGCTCAAGGTTGGCCTGCATGTTGCGGTGCGTCAGCATCGCCCCCTTCGCCACCCCGGTGGTGCCGCCGGTGTATTGCAGGAAAGCCAGATCGGCATTAATGATGTCCGGTTTTACATATTGCAAACGGCGGCCGCGCTGCAGCGCGCTGCGGAAGGAAATGGCGTCCGGCAGGTTGTATTTCGGCACCAGACGCTTAACGTATTTGACCACGAAGTTGACCAACGTGCCCTTGGCGGCCGACAGCTGATCGCCCATGCGCGTCAGGATCACGTGTTTGACCTGGGTGTTGAACACCACTTTTTCCAGCGTATGGGCAAAGTTGGAGACGATGACGATGGCGCTGGCGCCGCTGTCGTTCAACTGGTGCTCCAGCTCGCGCGGGGTATACAGCGGGTTGACGTTGACCACCACCATGCCGGCACGCAGAATGCCGAACAGGGCAATGGGGTATTGCAACAGGTTAGGCATCATCAGCGCGACGCGGTCGCCCTTCTTCAGGCCCAGCTCATTTTGCAGGTAAGCCGCGAAAGCCCGGCTGCGTTCTTCCAGTTTGCGGAAGGTCATCACCTCGCCCATATTGATAAAGGCGGGCTGATCGGCATAGCGCTGCACGGCATGCTCAAACATTTCGATCAACGACGAATAGCGATCGGCATCAATCTCTGCGGGCACATCTGCCGGATACCGTTTTAACCAGACCTTATCCAAGGTATTACTCCTGAAATCATTACTAATTATCATCGCAGCCCTCAAACTCGCAGCCTAACCATAACAATATTTTAACTCAGCAGACCAGTTCGGGTTTTAAACATTACTCAGGTTGCGATGTACGTCACTAATTGTCGGATATTCCTTATCCCAAAAAACAAAAGGGCGGCCTGAGCCGCCCTGTCAAATTTGTTCACATCAAGCGTATGTTACTCGGTTACGATGGTTTGCACCTGTGCCGGGCCGGGGTTGTACCAGCCATAGCCTGCGCCCCAGCCGGGTCCCCACGGGCCACCGCGCCAGCCCCAAGGGCCCATCGGCGCAGGCGGCATCACCACCTGCTGTATCAGATGCCAGCGCTTGAAACCGGTCACGTTCATCGTTACGAAGCGATATGGCGTCATGCCGATCCGCCCCTCTTTCAGGCCGGTGATAGGGCCGACGACGGTCACCAGTTGGCCTTTGAAATCGACCGGTTCGAGGAAGCCGTTCACCGTGGCCAGCAGGCGGCCGTTCGACGGTTCACCCAGTATCGGCCGCGCACCGCTGTCGAGCGGCACCGCCGCTATCTCCAGCAGCGTGCGCCCTTGTTCGTTGGCGACGTTCACCACGGTGCCGCCGAAGCGGGCTTCCGCGCCGGTAAACAGGTTCGGTGCATTTTGTACCGAGGAAAGCTGAGTCACCGGCGAAGGGCTGAAGCCTTTGATCGCATCCGGTACGGTGACGCACCCGGTCAGAACCAGCGCGCCGCAGGCGACGGCCAGCAGCGACAGCTTTTTACTTGCAGTGCGGATTAACATGGTCGCAATCTCCTGAAATGCCTGTAACTTTGACCGCGTTTCAGCGTTCAAGTTGCAGGCCTTCATCGCCCGGCATCAACATCAGCACAATAACGCCGCGATTACTCGCGGCCCGGCAGTTTTTTCCAGGTCACTTCATTGCGCAGGTAGGTCGGCTCGGCGTTTTCCACCGCCACCACCAGCCCCTGTTGCCAGGCGTGCAGCGCCAGCGGCAGCATGTCTTCCGCCTGCGGCAACAGCATCTGGCCGTCGCGCACGCTCAGCGTGGAACCGTTGACCAGATCGGGGTAGGTTTGCCAGCCGGTGCCAACGTGGGCCCATTCGCCCTGCAGGCGCTGTGCACGCTCGAGCGCCTGCGCCGGCGACAGCACCGCCTCGCCTTCGCTTTCCAACCAACGGCCGTCGGCCTGACGTTCGAACTGCCCCCAGTAGACCTCGCCCATGCGCGCATCGATCGCCGCCAGCACACGCGCCGCGCCGCTGACGCGCCAGGCGCCCTGCGCCATGGTTTGCAGCGTAGAAACGCCGATCATCGGCAGATCGGCACCCAGCGCCAGGCCCTGAGCGATGCCGATGCCGATGCGCACCCCGGTAAAACTGCCGGGGCCGCGGCCGAAGGCCAGCGCATCGAGCTGGTTGAGCGCCAGGCCGGATTCCGCCAGCACCTGCTGCACCATAGGTAAAATACGTTGCGTATGCTCGCGTGGGCACAGCTCAAACAGGGCGTGGATTTCGCCTTGATTCCAGACGGCGACGGAACAGGCTTCCGTCGCGGTATCGATCGCTAAAATTCGCGTGGACATGCCAACCTCTGGCGGGAATAAAACTGGGTTTTTCATACAGGGCGCGCATTGTAGCACAGCCCCGTAAGCCCTTCATCTTTCACGTGGCCGACGTATCAGCGGCCTGCAAGAAGGCGATCGCCTGCTTCAGATCGCGGGTACGCGGCGTAGGCGGCAGGCTATTGAGGAACACCTCGCCATAAGGGCGCATCACCAGACGGTTATCGCAGATCACCAGCACGCCGCGATCGTCGGTATCGCGGATCAAACGGCCCACCCCCTGTTTCAGGGTGATGACCGCATCCGGCAACTGCACGTCATTGAACGGATCGCCGCCGCGCAGGCGACAATCTTCAATGCGCGCCTTCAGCAGCGGATCGTCCGGTGAGGTAAACGGCAGCTTATCGATGATCACGCACGACAGCGCATCGCCACGCACGTCCACCCCTTCCCAGAAGCTGCTGGTCGCCACCAACAGCGCGTTACCGGCGGCGACGAACTGTGCCAACAGCTGCCCTTTGCTGGTTTCCCCTTGCAATAAGACCGGCAGCGTCATCGTGGCGCGGAACTCTTCCGCCAGCTCGCGCATCATCTGGTGCGATGTGCACAAGAAGAAGCAGCGGCCGTTGTTGGCTTCGATTAATGGGCGCAGCATGCGCGCCAGCTGGCGCGCCCCGCCGGGCTGATTCGGCGAAGGCAAAAAGCGCGGCACGCACAGCAACGCCTGTTTGGCATAGTCGAACGGGCTCGGCAACAGCAGCGTTTTGGCCTTGGTCAACCCCAGCCGTTCGGTGAAGTGACCCAACTGATCGTTGACCGACAGCGTGGCCGAGGTAAAGATCCAGCTGCCCGGCTTCTCGTCCAGCATTTCGCGGAAACGATCGGCCACCGTCAGCGGCGTCAGCGCCAACACGAAGTGGCGCGAATTGCACTCATACCAATAGCTGTAGCCCGGTTCCGTCACCGCCTTGAGGCGTTTGAGACGCGCGCGGTACAGCGTGGCGCGCTCAAAGGCGGCGTCCAGCAACGCCGAACGCCCCAGCGACAGTTTCATGACGTCATAACACAGCTCCAGCGCGTCATCGAGCAGCAACAAAGCGCGCTGCACGTTCGGTTCGCCGAGCACATCCCGCAGGTTGCCGCGAAAACCCGGCTCCCCCAGATTCAGACGGAAATCTTGCGTGCTCAGGCTGAGACGGTCGGCGCTTTTTTGCAGTTGGGCGGCATCGCGCACCTCGGTGCGGTAGGCGATGGTGATGTCCTTCGCCAGATCCAGCAGTTGGCGGCTGGTGAGCTGCTGGCCGAAATACTGGCTGGCGATGTCGGGAATTTGGTGCGCCTCATCGAAAATCATCACCTCGGCTTCCGGGATCAGCTCGGCGAAGCCGCCCTCTTTCACCACCATATCCGCCAGGAACAGGTGATGGTTCACCACCACCACATCCGCATCCATCGCGCGGCGGCGCGCTTTGACCACGAAGCAATCCTGATACAGCGGGCAGTCGCTGCCGAGACAGTTGTCATTGGTGCTGGTCACCAATGGCCAGACGAAGCTGTCTTCCGCCACTTCGCTGCAGGTGCTGATATCACCCTCTTTGGTCTGCGACGACCACTTGCGCAGTTGCACCAGATCGATCAACGTCTGCCCCGCCAGCTCCCCCCCGGCCATCGACTGTTGCTCAAGACGCTCCAGACACAGGTAGTTGGAGCGCCCCTTCAGCAGCGCCAGCTTGCCTTTGTACTTCAGCGCCTTGGCGACGGTGGGCAGATCGCGCGCATACAGCTGATCCTGCAGCGCTTTCGAACCGGTGGAGATGATCACTTTGCGATCGGCACGCAGCGCCGGCGCCAGATAAGCGAAGGTTTTGCCGGTGCCGGTGCCGGCTTCCACCACCAGTTCCTGCTTGAAATTGATCGCTTCGGTAACGGCTTGCGCCATCTGCCGCTGCGGCTCACGCGGTTTGAATCCCTTGATAGCCTGCGCCAATGCGCCGTCTGTTGCAAAATCGTCTGTCACGCTGTCTCTCTGCCGGTGTCATTCAGCGGTGATTATGCCAAGCCTGCCGCCCGGCTACCACCCACTTTATCGCCGCGCTTTTTCATCACCGGCTGTGCTACCCTTAGCGGGACTATGATATGGAGATAAGCAAATGAATATCGAAAGAATTGATCCCGATCAGCGCTGGTCCGAAGCCGTGGTGCACAACGAGACCGTTTACTACACCAGCGTGCCGGAGAATCTGGACGATGACGCGACCGCGCAGACCGCCAACGCCCTTGCCGCCATCGACGTGCTGCTGGAACGTGTAGGGTCGGACAAAAGCCGTATTCTGGATGCCACCATCTTCCTGGCCAATACCGCCGACTTCGCCGCGATGAACGCCGCCTGGGACGCCTGGGTCGTCGCCGGCAGCGCGCCGGTGCGCTGCACCGTGCAGGCTCAGCTGATGAATCCGAAGTACAAGGTGGAAATCAAAATCATCGCCGCGCTGTAAGCCACGCGCAGACGAAAAAAAACCGCAGACGGCAACGCCTGCGGTTTTTTATTGCCCGCTATCAGGACAGTTTGAGGATCACCATCCCCGTCAACAGCAGCGCCAGGCCAATCCAGCCTTTGGCGTTCAACCGCTGGCCGAACATGATCCAGCCTGCGGCGATGGTGGCGGCGATACCGAAACCGCCCCATAACGCGTAAGCGATTGACAAATCGATGCCCTTTACCGCCTGCGCCAGGGCGCTGAACGCACCGAGTACCGACAGCAGCGACAGCAATCCCAGCCAAATTTTACGGAAACCGTCCGACATCTTCAGGAAGATGTTGGCGATGATTTCCAGCACGATGGCCAATCCCAGGAACCCAATGTGGTACAACTCAAACTGTTGCATGGTTGTCACCTCGCGGGCTGACCTGTTTTCGCTCTTTGCGGGTACCGGATTTCACCAGCATGATACCGGCGATCAGCGTAGCCAGACCCAGTACCTTCAGCGCCGAAATGGGCTCGTCGAACCACAGCACGCTGAACAGGGTAATGAACAGAATGCCGATACCTTCCCACAGCGCATAAGCCACGCCCAACGCCACGCGTTTTACCGCTACTGACAGCAACACATAAGACGCGGTGATCATCACGTACATCACGATATGCCCGATCATGCCGCCATTGACGCTGGCGTATTTCATCGACAAGGTGCCGATGATCTCGGTCATGATGGCCAAACCTAAAAAGATCCAATAAATCATAATTTTTCTCCCAAACGGCGAATAACGCGCGCCAAGGCATATTTATCCCGATTTATCTCGTCGAACGGCCGCAGTACGGCGCGCAAGACGCAGAGATCCCTGGGGATAAACTGACCCAAACGCAAAAAGAATGTTTGCCCGGCTGAACGGTAGAGCGAAGGCGTAAGCCCGCTACCAGCACCGGTTAAGGGAGAAAGACGCTATAGCTCGCTGCACCAGTGATGCTCACTGGCAAGGATCGCAGACAGGAAGAGTTGGCACGTAGAGGTTCTGAGGGTAGTTCCGTTAATAGTCATCATAATAGTTCTCTATTATCAGCCGCACACCGTGCGATTTGCCCAATATCCTCATAAAAGTAAAATTTTCAACTGAGATATTTTTACCACAGCCCAAATAAGAAAGCAAACTGCCGTTTTCATAAAAAAGCAGAAAAAAACGGGTTAAAAATAAGAAAGTTAATCGCGATAAAAATTAAAAAAGGCCCAACGGAGCGTTGAGCCTTGCGATATCCGCGGGTGAGCAAATAAGCGCCAACCCCAGGCCTGGCGCGGGTTACAACGCGGCGCCGCTGACGGCGCTGCGCGCCAGTTCAGTGATGCGCGCGTAGTCGCCGCTTTCGAGCGCATCGGCCGGCACCAGCCAGGAGCCGCCGATGCACAGCACGCTTTTTAGCGCCAGATAATCGCGGTAATTGTTCGGCGTAATGCCGCCGGTCGGGCAAAAGCGCACCTGCGGGAACGGGCCACCGATCGCCTGCAGCGCCTTCACGCCGCCGTTGGCTTCCGCCGGGAAGAATTTGAATTCGCGCAGGCCGTAATCCATGCCCAGCATCAGTTCAGAGACGGTGCTGATGCCCGGGATCAACGGGATTGACCCCGTCGTCGCCGCCTGCAGCAAAGCGTCGGTCAGCCCCGGGCTGATGGCGAACTGCGCCCCGGCCCCGGTCACCTCCCGCAGCTGCTGTGGATTGATCACCGTACCGGCGCCGATGATCGCCTCCGGCACCTCTTTGGCGATAGCGCGAATAGCCTCCAGCGCACAGGCGGTGCGCAGCGTCACCTCCAGTACCCGCACGCCGCCGGCAACCAACGCTTTCGCCAGCGGCACCGCCTGCTCCAGCGTGTTGATCACGATAACAGGCACCACCGGCCCCGCCGTCAGGATCTGTTCAGCGCTGGTTTTCCAGTTTTTCATCATTCTTTCTCCATTACTCGCGGTTAACAATGGCACGCCCCTGCCACAGGGCTCCGCGCAAACGCGCGAACGTCCGGCCGTACCGTAAGTGATGTGGCCCACGCGCAGATCGCAGGCAAAAAAAAGCCGGCAGACGGGCTGCCGGCATTGCGCATTACTCGAACTCGTTCCAGGAACGGCCGTCGCGGGTGATCATCGCCACCGAGGCCACCGGCCCCCAGGTGCCCGCCTGATAAGGCTTAGGCGCTTCGTTGTCGGCTTTCCACGCGTCCATGATGGAGTCGACCCACTTCCAGGCCTCTTCCACTTCGTCACGGCGCACGAACAGCGCCTGAATGCCGCGCATGGTCTCCAGCAGCAGGCGCTCGTAGGCGTCCGCCACGTGCTCCTGGTTGAAGGTTTCCGAGAAACTCAGATCCAGCTTGGTAGTCTGCAGGCGGTGCTTGTGATCCAGCCCCGGCACCTTATTCAACACCTGAATTTCGATGCCTTCGTCCGGTTGCAAACGAATGGTCAGCTTGTTTTGCGGCAGCTGCTGATAAGAGTCGCTGAACAGGTTAAGCGGCGGATTCTTGAAGTACACCACCACTTCCGAGCATTTGGTCGGCAGACGTTTACCGGTACGCAGATAGAACGGCACCCCGGCCCATTGCCAGTTGTCGATGTCCACGCGGATGGAAACGAAGGTCTCGGTGCTGCTGCTCTTGTTCGCCCCTTCTTCTTCCAGATACCCCGGCACTTTCTTGCCCTGAACGAAACCGGCGGTGTACTGACCGCGCACGGTGGTTTCCCGTACATTGGTCTGATCGATGCGGCGCAGCGAACGCAGCACCTTCACCTTCTCGTCGCGGATGCGGTCGGTGGTCAGATCCGCCGGCGGCGACATGGCGATCATGGTCAGGATCTGCAGCAGGTGGTTCTGGATCATGTCGCGCATTTGGCCGGCCTGATCGAAGTAGCCCCAGCGCCCTTCGATGCCCACCTCTTCCGCCACGGTGATCTGCACCGAATCGATGGTGCGGTTGTCCCAGTTGGACGCGAACAGCGAGTTGGCGAAACGCAGCGCCAACAGGTTCAACACCGTCTCTTTGCCGAGGTAGTGGTCGATGCGGTAGACCTGGGACTCGTTGAAGAACTCCGCCACCTGATCGTTGATCACGCGGGAGGACGCCAGATCGGTGCCCAACGGTTTTTCCATCACCACGCGCGCCGGCTCATGGTTCAGCTTGGCTTCGCCCAACCCTTTGCAGATGGCGCCGAAGGTGCTTGGCGGCATGGCGAAGTAGTTGATGGTGGTGCGGTGCTTCTGATCCAGCATTTTACCGAGTTTGGTAAAGTTCTTGCTGTCGTTGACGTCCAGGTTGCAGAAGTCCAGGCGCGCGCTCAGCGTGGCCCAGAGTTCGTCATCCAGTTTTTCCTTCATGAAGGTGCCAAGCGCTTCCTTGACCACTTCGGTATAGGCTTTTTTATCCCACTCCGCGCGGCCGACGCCGATGATCCGCGTATCCGGGTGGATGTGTCCGGCTTTCTCTAACTGGTACAGGGAAGGCAGCAGCTTACGGCGCGCCAAATCACCTTTCGCGCCGAAAATAACCAGGTCACACGCCTGGGCTGTAGAGGTTACCGCCATGTTCATCTCCTCGTTGCAGGATATTTGTAATTTTCTTACATTACTAATGTACTCTGTTTGACTACGGCCAGCAAACCCGGCGCAGAAGCAGAAAAAAGACGTAAAGATCTCAGTGGTAGCGCCACTGCGCGCCGGCGCCCTCACAGGCGGGCAAAACTGTAATTTTTCGTCTTTTTTGACGCTCTGTTACCATTATGAAAGTTAGACACAGGTCATATTCTGGTGAAAAAAGCCTGCATACGTCCTGTCGAGACTGCCAACGGTTACCAGCACGTAGTATATTTTCACTAAACTGGCATTGATTTCTCCTTTGTTTGCAATCGACATACCCTATCGATTTCAGGTTACAGCCGCTCGTTTGGCGTCTGCTTGCACGGCGAACACGGGCGAAATTCGGCGCTGTTGCTTGAAAGCCACAGGGATAAAACCATGAGTGACTCTCGTTATATGAATACGCTGGACAAAATCCAGAGCCATCTGGAGCTCCTGAGCAAATCTGAAAGGAAAGTCGCCGAGGTGATCCTGGCCTCCCCGCAGACCGCCATTCACTCCAGCATCGCCACGCTGGCGCGCATGGCCGACGTCAGCGAACCCACCGTCAACCGTTTTTGCCGTCGCCTTGATACCAAAGGCTTTCCCGACTTCAAACTGCATCTCGCCCAAAGCCTGGCTAACGGCACGCCCTACGTGAACCGCAACGTCGAGGAGGATGACAGCGTCGATTCCTACACCAGCAAGATCTTCGAATCGGTGATGGCCAGCCTGGATACAGTAAAGGCAAATTTGGATATTGCCGCAATCAATCGTGCGGTTGACCTGCTCACCCAGGCAAAAAAGATCTCTTTCTTCGGTCTGGGCGCCTCCGCCGCCGTGGCCCACGACGCGATGAACAAATTTTTCCGCTTCAATATTCCGGTGGTCTACTTCGATGACATCGTCATGCAGCGCATGAGCTGCATGAACTCCGGCGAGGGCGACGTGGTGGTGTTGATCTCTCACACCGGCCGCACCAAGAACCTGGTGGAAATGGCCCACCTGGCGCGAGAAAACGACGCCACGGTACTGGCTATCACCTCGCGCGACACCCCGCTCGCCCAGGCGGCGACCCTCGCGTTGCTGCTCGACGTGCCTGAAGACACCGACGTTTACATGCCGATGGTGTCGCGGATCGCGCAATTAACGCTCATTGACGTGCTCGCCACCGGATTTACCTTGCGCAGAGGGGCTAAATTCAGAGATAACTTGAAGCGGGTCAAAGAAGCGCTCAAAGAATCGCGCTTTGATAAAGGCGTAGTCATTCCCAACAGTTTTGACTCGTAACCCGACGAAGAAAAAAGTCGCCGTTCAACAGACATTTGAATGGCGACATCAGAGGCTGTACCCTGTTAATACGCTCATGCGGGTAACCCGGGTGAAATATCAGTGTTGTAAAATTACATTTCACGCCTGGTTTCGTTATCCGACGTTATCGCAACACCAATATTTGCTTCACCAGTCAACGGAGTAATACATGTCCAGACGGCTCAGAAGAACCAAAATCGTTACCACCCTGGGTCCGGCTACAGACCGCGACAATAATCTGGAAAAGATCATTGCCGCCGGCGCCAACGTAGTTCGGCTTAACTTCTCCCACGGCAGCCCGGAAGATCACCAGGCTCGCGCAGACAAAGTTCGCGAAATCGCTGCCAAACTGGGACGTCACGTCGCTATCCTCGGCGATCTGCAAGGGCCGAAAATCCGCGTTTCCACCTTCAAGGAAGGCAAAATCTTCCTCAACGTGGGCGATAAATTCCTGCTGGACGCCAACCTGTCAAAAGGCGAAGGCGATAAAGAAAAAGTCGGTATCGACTATAAAGGCCTGCCTGCCGACGTCGTGCCGGGCGACGTCTTGCTGCTCGACGACGGCCGCGTTCAGCTGAAAGTGCTCGAAGTTCAGGGCATGAAAGTGTTTACCGAAGTGACTGTTGGCGGCCCGTTGTCCAACAACAAGGGCATCAACAAACTCGGCGGCGGCCTGTCGGCCGAAGCGCTGACCGAAAAAGACAAGGCGGACATCGTCACCGCCGCCAAGATCGGCGTCGACTACCTGGCGGTCTCCTTCCCGCGCACCGGTGAAGACCTGAACTATGCTCGCCGCCTGGCGCGCGACGCAGGCTGCAACGCCAAGATCGTGTCCAAGGTTGAGCGCGCCGAAGCAGTCTGCAGCGACGAAGCGATGGACGACATCATTCTGGCCTCCGACGTGGTGATGGTCGCCCGTGGCGATCTGGGCGTCGAAATCGGCGATCCGGAGCTGGTCGGGATCCAGAAGAAACTGATCCGCCGCGCCCGTACTCTGAACCGCGCGGTGATCACCGCGACTCAGATGATGGAGTCGATGATCACCAACCCGATGCCGACCCGCGCCGAAGTCATGGACGTGGCCAACGCCGTGCTGGACGGCACCGACGCCGTCATGCTGTCGGCGGAAACCGCTGCCGGCCAATACCCGGCGGAAACCGTGGCGGCGATGGCGCGCGTTTGTCTGGGCGCCGAGAAGATCCCGAGCATCAACGTTTCCAAACACCGTCTGGACGTGCAGTTCGACAATATCGAAGAGGCGATCGCCATGTCTTCGATGTATGCGGCCAACCACCTGAAAGGCGTCACCGCGCTGATCGCCATGACCGAGTCCGGCCGCACCGCGCTGATGATGTCACGCATCAGCTCCGGCCTGCCGATCTTCGCCATGTCGCGGCATGAGCACACGCTTAACCTGACCGCACTGTATCGCGGCGTGACGCCGGTGTATTTCGACAGCCATAAAGACGGCGTCATCGCCGCCAACGAAGCCGTCAATCGCCTGCGCGACAAAGGCTTCCTGGTCTCCGGCGATCTGGTGATCGTCACCCAGGGCGACGTGATGGAAACCGTCGGCACCACCAATACCAGCCGTATCCTGCGCGTCGAGTAATTCACGCCGCAGACGAAATGCCGGCCGGCTCACCTAGGCCGGCATTTTTTTTGCTCTGACACTGCCATTACAACGGAGAACGCCATGCTCCACCAGCACAATCCCGCCTCGACCTGTGATGAGCTCGAGCTCGATGGACGCGGCCTGACGCAGCTCGACGAATCGCTGTTTGCCGGCCACGCGCTGCGCAAGGTCAGCCTGTACAACAATCAGCTGACGGCCTTCCCTACTCCCCTATTCCGGCACCAGAATCTGCGGGTGCTGAACATCTCTTGCAATCAGCTCGACCGTCTGCCGCCGGAGATTGGTCAGTTGCAACAGCTCGAGATGTTCGATTTTGGTCACAACCGCGCGAGCGAACTGCCTGAAACATTGGGGCGACTGCACCGGCTGAAATACCTCTACCTGAGCGATAACGGCTTTAGCGACCTGCCACGTGCGCTGGCGCAACTGCAGCAGTTGGTTTACCTCAACGCGACCGATAACCAGCTGACCGCCTTGCCGCAGGCAATACCGAGGCTGGCGGCGTTGCAGGAGCTGCGTTTATACAACAATCGCATCCGCAGCCTGCCCGGCGAAATCGGGCAACTGCGCGCGCTGCGCGAG
Source organism: Serratia sp. CY52157 (assembly GCF_052168495.1). Lineage (NCBI taxonomy): Bacteria > Pseudomonadati > Pseudomonadota > Gammaproteobacteria > Enterobacterales > Yersiniaceae > Serratia > Serratia sp. CY52157. The sequence continues at coordinate 1,145,027 of NZ_JBJNMO010000001.1, forward strand.
TTGCATATCATGAAAAATGCCCTGACCACGCTGCCGGCGGAAATGGCTCTGCTCGGCGAGCTTGAAATACTCGATGCGGCCAACAATGCCATCACCGAACTGCCGGCAGCCTTCTGCCGCCTGCCGCGATTGAGCGAGCTGAACCTGCGTTTTAATCAACTGACGCGCCTGCCGGAAAATATCGGTGAGCTCACGGCGCTGAGAAGTCTGGATCTGCGCGCCAACCGCCTGAGCGATCTGCCGGAAAGCCTCGGTGAACTGAGCCGGCTGCGCAAGCTGGATCTGCGCTGGAATGATTTCACCCACACGCCCAACGTCATTGAGATCCTGCGGGCGCGCGGCTGTATGGTGCACATCTGAAGTGACGCCGGCCAGGGTGTGGCCCGACCGGCGTTAGCGGTAGATAGGATTAACGATACAGATCGTCGCGCGAGTAGGGTTCAATCTCCCCTTCCTTGCGCGTCTTCAACAGTTTGAGGATCCAGGTGTACTGCTCAGGGTTCGGGCCCACCAGATTCTCCACCTCTTCGTTCATGCGGCGGGCAATGCGCGGATCGTCCGCTTCGGCCAGATCGTCCATCGGCTCGCGAATATAAATATCCAGCATGCTGGTTTTGCCGTCGTACACCGGGAACAACGGCACGATCGCCGCACGACACACTTTCATCAATCGCCCGACCGCCGGCAACGTCGCCTTATAGGTGGCGAAGAAGTCGACAAACTCACTGTGCTCAGCGCCGTGATCCTGATCGGGCAGATAGTAACCCCAATATCCCTGGCGAACCGAACTGATAAACGGTTTGATGCCGTCATTGCGCGCGTGCATGCGGCCGCCGAATTTACGACGCACGGCATTCCACAGGTAGTCGATCAGCTGATTGCGCTGATTGTGGAACATCGCCGCCATCGGTTGACCGCGCGCGGCCATCAACATCGCCGGCACATCCACCGCCCAGCCATGTGGCACCAGGAAAATCACGTTGCGCCCTTCCGCGCGGATCTTGTCCAACACCTCTTCACCGTGCCAACGCACGCGCTTGAGCACTTTTTCCGGTTTGGTGCAGGCCAGTTCCGCCATCAGCACCATCGACTGCGGCGCACAGGCGAACATCTGGTCGATAATGTGCTCACGCTCGCTTTCCGGCAGTTCCGGCAAGCAATACAGCAGGTTGATGCGGGCACGACGACGCGCCCCTTTCGCCAGCTTGCCGGCCAGTGTGCCGATCGCCCCCAGCACCGGATCGCGCAGGCGCGCAGGCACCAGAGAAACGCCGGCCATCAGGCCGGTTCCCAGCCACACGCCCCAGTAGCGCGGGTATAAAAAGGCTTTTTGAAACTGCGGGATGAACTCTACGTTCGATTTCTTCTCGTTTTGCATGCACATGCTCTTCGCTTAGCAATTCGGCTAATCATAATTGCCATCACCAATTTTGCAATTAACAACCGCGAACCGCCCAGATAAAACAGCATCGGCCCGCAATCAGGCCGATGAAATTAACGGCGCCGGAGCGCCGGAATAAGGGGGACGTTAATCCAGTTGCAGCTGAGGAACCACTTCCTTCACCTGCGCCAGATAATCGCTGCGGTCTTTGCCGCTCAGGCCTTCGGAACGCGGCAGCTTGGCCGTCAGCGGGTTCACCGCCTGTTGACCGGTCCACAGTTCAAAGTGCAGGTGCGGCCCGGTGGAACGGCCGGTGTTGCCGGAGAGCGCTATGCGATCGCCACGCTTCACCTTCTGGCCCGGTTTCACCAGCAGCTTTTTCAGGTGCATGTAGCGCGTGGTGTATTGGCGGCCGTGGCGGATCGCCACATAGTTGCCCGCTGCGCCGCTGCGCTTGGCGATCACTACCTCGCCGTCGCCGACCGCCAGCACCGGCGTGCCGACCGGCATGGCAAAATCGACGCCTTTGTGCGGCGCCACGCGGCCGGTCACCGGGTTCACTCGGCGCGGGTTGAAGTTGGAGGAGATGCGGAACTGTTTCATGGTCGGGAAACGCATGAAGCCGCGCGCCAGGCCAGAGCCCTGGCGATCGTAGAACTTGCCGTCCTCGGCGCGGATCGCATAGTAATCTTTGCCGCCCGTGCGCAGACGCACGCCCAACAGTTGGCTTTGCGATTTCTTGCCGTCGAAATGTTCGCGCGACATCAGCACGGAGAACTGATCGCCCTTGCGCAGTTTGCGGAAATCGAGCTGCCATTGCAGCGCCTTGATCACCGCATTGATTTCGTTACGGCTCAACCCGGCGTCGCCGGCGCTGCTGACGAAGCTGCCGTTAACGCGGCCGCTGATCACGTTGTTGCGCCATTCGCCCTGCTGCGCCTCTTTCGACTCTTTGAAGCTGTTGCCGACGCGATCGTAGGTGCGGGTTTCGCGACGAGAAACTTCCCAGGTCAACTGCTGCAGATCGCCCGCTTCGTTCACGGTCCACGACAGCTGTTGGCCGATCTTCAGGTTGCGCAGATCGCGGTTTTGCGAAGCCAGCAGCGTGACATCCGACATATCGATGCCGTACTGCGTCAGAATGCTGCCGAGGGTATCGCCGGTGGAAACCACATATTCATGCACGCCATCATCGCCGGCATCCTTCTGGTCCAGCTCATCCTGCGGGATTTCATCATCGGGGGTGGGTTGGTCGGCATCTATCGGTTCACTGGCTTCGGGGAGCAATGACCGCAACTGGCTAGATTCTAACTCGACGCTCTTGGCGATGGGATTGTGTTCTGGGTGGTAAACAAAAGGCCGCCAAACAGCGACGGCCAATGTGACGACTGTCAGCGACCCCAGCATGACGCGGTGGGGCCGTGGCAGGTTGTTATACGCCAGAGCGATAGTTCGGACTATCTGCTGCACTCGATATTATCCTCATAAGCTTACTTCAGGCAGCTCACGTACTGGCTTGACAGCTGTGTCAGGAATTTCCCGTAGCTGTCCTTCCCCAGCGCGATGCCGATGCCCAGCGGGTCCAGCGTTCCGGAACGCACAGTGGTACCCTTGGCGACGGCATTGATTACGGCCGGCCTGAATTGTGGCTCAGCAAAAACGCATACCGCTTTCTGCTCAACCAACTGTGTTCGAATTTGGTGTAGGCGCTGTGCTCCAGGCTGAATTTCGGGATTGACGGTGAAATGGCCCAGCGGACTCAAACCGTAGTGTTTCTCAAAGTAGCCGTAAGCATCATGAAAAACAAAATAACCCTTACCTTGCACAGGCGTAAGCATGTTACCAACATTTTTGTCAGTTTGCGTCAGCAGATTCTCGAACTGGCGCAGGTTTGCGTCTAATTTGTCCTTATTTTGCGGCATAAGTTCCAACAATCTGTCGTGAATCGCGATCGCGGTCACTTTTGCCACCTCCGGCGACAGCCAAACGTGCATATTGTACTCGCCGTGATGATGCCCATGATCGTCATCAGCATGGTTATGCGCATCGCCTGCATGATCATGATCGTCGTCATCTTCGCCTTTCATCAGCAGCGGCTTCACCGCGGGCAGTTCGCTGATGGCGAGTTTGCGGGTTGCCGAGATAGGCACCAGCGCCTTGGTCAGGAACGCTTCCATGTCCGGTCCGACCCACAGCACCAGGTCGGCAGAACGCAAACGCTGAATATCGGAAGGCCGCAGCGCGAAGTCGTGCGGCGAAGCGCCATCCGGCAGCAGCACCTCGGTCGGCGTCACGCCGTCGGCGATAGCCGAAGCGATAAAGCCCAGCGGACGAATCGTCGTCACCACCGCCGCGGAAGCGCTGCTCAGCGGGCCGGCCATCACGAGTGCGCTGGCCAGCAGCGTGCGCTGCAGCCATTTATTTTTCTGTGCCATCATCAGTAATCCCATCGTTTTCATCAACAAGGCGTGATATTATAACATTCGCTTCGTTCTGCAACCTGTAATCTCGAGATGTCTACACTGATAACGCTAAAAAATATCTCCGTCGCCTTCGGCAGCCGCAAGGTGCTGTCGAATATTTCCCTCAGCCTGCAGCCCGGCCGTATTCTCACCCTGCTGGGCCCGAACGGCGCGGGTAAATCCACGCTGGTGCGCGTAGTGCTGGGATTGGTAAAACCGACCGCCGGCACGCTGGAGCGTGAGCCCGATCTGCGCATCGGCTACGTGCCGCAAAAGCTGCACCTCGACGCTACCCTGCCATTGACCGTCAGCCGCTTTATGCGTCTGAAGCCGGGCGTAAAGAAAGCCGACATTCTGCCAGCGCTCAAACGCGTGCACGCCGCCCACCTGCTCGACCAGCCCATGCAAAAGCTCTCCGGCGGCGAAAACCAGCGCGTGCTGCTGGCGCGAGCGCTGCTGAATAAACCGCAGCTACTGGTGCTGGACGAACCCACGCAAGGGGTGGACGTCAACGGCCAGCTGGCGCTGTACGATCTGATCGATCAGCTGCGTAAAGAGCTGGGCTGCGCCGTGCTGATGGTCTCGCACGATCTACATCTGGTGATGGCGAAAACCGACGAGGTGTTGTGCCTCAATCAGCACATCTGCTGCTCCGGGGCGCCGGAGGTGGTGTCGATGCATCCCGAATTCATCGCCATGTTCGGCAACCGCGGCGCAGAGCAGCTGGCGGTGTATCGCCACCACCACAACCACCGCCACGATCTGCAGGGAAGAATTGTCTTGAAGAAAACCGGGAGCCGCGAAGCATGATTGAACTGTTACTTCCCGGCTGGCTGGCCGGCGTGTTGTTGGCCGGCGCCGCCGGGCCGCTGGGCTCCTTTGTGGTCTGGCGCCGCATGTCCTACTTCGGCGATACCCTGGCGCACGCCTCGCTGCTCGGCGTCGCCTTTGGTCTGCTGCTCGACATTAACCCCTTCTATGCGGTGATCGCCATTACGCTGCTGCTGGCTCTGGCCTTGGTGTGGCTGGAACGTCGCCCGCAGCTTTCGGTGGATACCCTGCTCGGCATTCTGGCCCACAGCGCCCTGTCGCTGGGGCTGGTGGTGGTGGCGCTGATGTCTAACGTGCGGGTCGATCTGATGGCCTATCTGTTCGGCGATCTGCTGTCGGTCACGCTGAGCGACATCGTGATGATCGCCGGCGGCGTCGCCGTGGTGCTGTTGGTGCTGTGGTGGCAGTGGCGCGATCTGCTGTCGATGACCATCAGCCCTGAGCTGGCGCACGTCGACGGCGTCAATCTGGCGCGGGCGCGCACCGTGCTGATGCTGGTCACCGCCTTGACCATCGGTCTGGCGATGAAATTCGTCGGCGCGCTGATCATCACCTCGCTGCTGATCATTCCGGCGGCCACCGCTCGCCGCTTCGCGCGCACGCCGGAGCAGATGGCGGGCATCGCGGTGCTGCTCGGGATGGTGGCGGTTACCGGTGGCCTGACCTTCTCGGCGTTTTACGATACGCCTGCCGGCCCTTCGGTGGTGCTCTGCGCCGCCGTGCTGTTCACGCTGAGCCTGTTTAAAAAACAGCAGGCTTGATTAAAGCCGAGATATGACAAGGGCCGCATCTGCGGCCCTTTCTTATTGGCGGATTAAAAACTTACGCTTCGCGTTCGAGGCCGAAATGCCGGTAGGCGTGCTGCGTCGCCAGACGGCCGCGCGGCGTGCGCTGGATAAAGCCCTGCTGGATCAGGAACGGTTCGATCACGTCTTCGATGGTCTCACGCTCCTCGCCGATCGCCGCCGCCAGGTTATCCAACCCGACCGGGCCACCGGTAAACTTGTCGATAATCGCCAACAGCAGTTTGCGATCCATATAGTCGAAGCCTTCGGCATCGACGTTAAGCATATCGAGCGCCTGCGCCGCCACCGCGCCGCTGATCACGCCGTTGGCGCGCACTTCGGCGAAGTCGCGCACCCGGCGCAACAGACGGTTGGCGATACGCGGCGTGCCGCGCGCGCGGCGGGCTACCTCATGGGCGCCCTCGTCGGACAGCTCCAGCCCCAGGCACCCGGCGCTGCGTGAGACGATGTGCTGCAGATCGGCCACCTGATAAAACTCCAGCCGCTGGACAATGCCGAAGCGATCGCGCAGCGGTGAGGTCAGCGAACCGGCGCGGGTGGTTGCACCCACCAAGGTAAACGGCGGCAGATCGAGCTTAATCGAGCGCGCCGCCGGCCCTTCGCCGATCATGATATCCAGCTGATAGTCTTCCATCGCCGGATACAGCACCTCTTCCACCACCGGTGACAGACGGTGAATCTCATCGATGAACAACACGTCATGCGGTTCAAGGTTGGTCAGCATCGCCGCCAGATCGCCCGCCTTCTCCAGCACCGGGCCGGAGGTGGTACGCAAATTCACGCCCATTTCGTTGGCCACGATGTTGGCCAGGGTGGTTTTCCCCAGCCCCGGCGGACCGAAGATCAGCAGGTGGTCGAGCGCGTCGCCGCGCTGCTTGGCCGCCTGGATGAAAATCTCCATCTGCTCGCGCACGTGCGGCTGGCCAACATATTCGGTCAACAGCTTGGGACGAATGGCGCGATCGAGGACTTCTTCCTCGTTGAGCGGTTCGGCGGAGATCAGGCGATCGGCTTCAATCATTATCTACCTCTTAGCGGCCTTACAAAGCAGCGCGCAACGCGTCGCGGATCAGGGTCTCGCAGTCGGCACCCGGTTTGGCAATTTTGCTGACCATGCGGCTGGCTTCCTGCGGCTTATAGCCCAGCGCCACCAATGCCGAGACCGCTTCGGCCTCCGCATCCGCCTCAGGCGCTTTCTCAGCGGCGGACGGCAAGCTGATCTCGCTGCTGTTGAACAGATCGCCGTTGAGCCCTTTGAAGCGGTCTTTCATCTCTACCACCAGGCGTTCGGCGGTTTTCTTGCCCACGCCCGGCAGCTTGACCAGCGCGGTGATCTCTTCACGCTCCACCGCGCTGACGAACTGCTGCGCGGACATGCCCGACAGGATCGCGAGCGCCAGTTTCGGCCCGACGCCGTTGACCTTGATCAGCTCGCGGAACAGCGCGCGCTCTTGCTTATCGTTGAAACCATACAGCAGCTGCGCGTCTTCGCGCACCACGAAGTGGGTAAACACGATGGCCTCTTGCCCCAGTTCCGGCAGCTCGTAAAAGCAGGTCATCGGCATGTGCACTTCATAGCCCACGCCGTTCGCCTCCAATAACACCAGCGGCGGCTGCTTTTCCAGAATATTTCCTCTGAGACGACCTATCATTTACCCTCCTGCAGAATGACCGGGCATGGCGCCCTGCCATGCCGTTGCTGGTAAAGCTTATAACATAAAAAAGGCTGGATGAATATCCAGCCTGAGCAATCATCGCTTCGCGTCAGCGCAAACGCCCGCGCGCCAGGTTAAGCCGCCCTTCGCTCATCCGCAGCACGTTCTGGCTGAGGTGGCAGTGGGTGATGGCGATGGCCAGGGCGTCGGCGGCGTCCGCCTGCGGGTTGGCCGAGAGTTTGAGCAGCGAGCGCACCATGTGCTGCACCTGCGCCTTTTCGGCTGCGCCGGTGCCGACCACGGTTTGTTTGACCTGCCGCGCCGCATACTCGAACACTTCCAGATTCTGATTCACCGCCGCGACGATCGCGACGCCGCGCGCCTGGCCGAGCTTGAGCGCCGAATCCGGGTTCTTGGCCATAAACACCTGTTCGATGGCGAAGAAGTCTGGCTGAAACTGGGTGATGATCTCGCTGACGCCGGCGTAAATCAGCTTCAGCCGCGTCGGCATGTCGTCCACCACCGTGCGGATGCAGCCGCTGGCGATATAGCTCAACTGGCGGCCCTGCTGGCGGATAAGGCCATAGCCGGTGACGCGTGAGCCGGGATCGATACCGAGTATGATCGCCATATCTACATCCACCTTGCATTCACGGCGCCGCCTGATGGCGGCGCCCGTTTTACCGGATTACAGCGTCGCCGCCACTTCGTCGGAGATCTCACCGTTATGGTAAACTTCCTGCACGTCGTCGCAGTCTTCCAGCATATCGATCAGGCGCAGCAGCTTAGGCGCCGTTTCCGCGTCCATGTCGGCCTTGGTCGATGGGATCATCGACACTTCCGCCGCTTCAGCTTCGAAGCCCGCCGCGGTCAGCGCGTCTTTCACCGCGCCCAGGCTTTCCCAGGCGGTGAACACGTCGATGGCGCCATCGTCATAGGTCACGATGTCTTCCGCACCGGCTTCCAGCGCCGCTTCCATCACGCTGTCTTCATCCAGGCCCGGTGCGTAAGTGATTACGCCCTTCTTGGTGAACAGGTAGGCGACGGAACCGTCGGTACCCAGGTTGCCGCCGCATTTGGTGAAGGCGTGACGCACTTCCGCCACGGTGCGGTTACGGTTGTCACTCAGGCATTCGATCATGACGGCGGTGCCGCCAGGGCCGTAGCCTTCGTAGATGATGGTTTCCATGTTGGTATCATCATCGCCGCCCACGCCACGCGCGATCGCCCGGTTCATGGTGTCGCGCGTCATGTTGTTCGACAGCGCCTTGTCCATCGCCGCGCGCAGACGCGGGTTGGAATCCGGATCGCCGCCGCCCAGCTTCGCGGCAGTGACCAGCTCACGAATAATCTTGGTGAAAATTTTACCGCGCTTGGCGTCCTGCGCCGCTTTACGGTGCTTTGTGTTGGCCCACTTACTATGACCTGCCATAAAAAATCTCCGAAAAAAACTACTGGACTGAATTGATCACGAACTCTTCAATCGCCTGCTGATTGCTCCACGACTTGGTCAACTTCACGGCCTCGGCCGCCTCAAGCCATTGGTAAGCGTGATGCTCGGTAATCACCGGATCGCGCTCCTCGGGCAACGCCAGACAGAACCAGTGCTCTTTATTGCGCGTGGTTCCCGGCGCATAGCGATGTCGCAAATGGACAAAGAGTTCAAACTCCACGCAGCGTTGGCAATCGAACAACGGCAGGTGCTCTGCTTCGATATCGATGCCGACTTCTTCCATGACTTCACGCCGCGCGGCATGCGGCGGCGACTCATCCTGCTCCAGACTGCCGGTGACCGACTGCCAGAACTCGGTATCGTCGCGCCGCTGTAACATCAGCACCCGACCACTGGATTTCGCGTAAATCACTACCAGGATAGATTCAGGGCGCTTATAACTCATCACTCGCTCTCTTGTTCCGCACCGGCTTTCTTTACCACGCTGATCGCCAGCTCCTGCAGCGACGCCGGGTTGGCGAAGCTCGGGGCGTCGGTCATCAGACAGGCCGCCGCGGTGGTTTTCGGGAAGGCGATCACGTCGCGGATATTGTCGGTGCCGGTCAGCAGCATCACCAGACGGTCCAGGCCGAAGGCCAGGCCGGCGTGAGGCGGCGTGCCGTACTTCAGCGCGTCCAGCAGGAAGCCGAACTTCTCGCGCTGTTCGTGTTCGTCGATGCCCAGAATGCTGAATACCGTTTGCTGCATTTCGCTGCGGTGAATACGCACCGAACCGCCGCCCACTTCGTAACCGTTGATGACCATGTCATAAGCGTTGGCGATAGCGTTGACCGGCGCTGCGGCCAGCTCTTCCGGGCTCATGTCGCGCGGCGAGGTGAACGGGTGGTGCATCGCCGCCAGGCCGCCCTCTTCGTCTTCTTCGAACATCGGGAAGTCGACCACCCACAGCGGCGCCCAGCTGTCGAGTTGGGTCAGCCCCAGATCGCGCCCCAGCTTCAGGCGCAGTGCGCCCATCGCATCGGTGACAATCTTGAAGCTGTCTGCGCCGAAGAACAGGATGTCGCCGGTCTGCGCGTCGGTACGCGCCAGGACAGCTTCCAGCACTTCCGCGCTGAGGAATTTGGCGATCGGGCTCTGCACGCCTTCCATGCCGGCGGCGCGGTCGTTGACCTTCAGCCAGGCCAGGCCTTTCGCGCCGTAGATGTTGACGAAAGCGCCGTACTCATCGATCTGCTTGCGGGTCAGCTGTGCGCCGCCCGGTACGCGGATCGCCGCCACGCGGCCTTTGGCGTCGTTGGCCGGGCCGGAGAATACTTTGAACTCGACGTCCTTGACCAGGTCGGCCACGTCCACCAGCTCCAGCGGGTTACGCAGGTCCGGCTTATCGGAACCAAAGCGACGCATCGCTTCGGCGAAGGTCATGACCGGGAAATCGCCCAGATCCACACCCTTCACGTCCAGCCACAGTTCACGCGCCAGTTTCTCCATCACTTCACGCACCTGGTCGGCGGTCATGAAGGAGGTTTCGACGTCGATCTGGGTAAATTCAGGCTGACGGTCCGCACGCAGGTCTTCGTCACGGAAGCATTTGACGATCTGATAGTAACGATCGAAGCCGGACATCATCAGCAGCTGTTTAAACAGCTGCGGAGACTGCGGCAACGCGTAGAATTTGCCCTTGTGCACGCGGCTCGGCACCAGGTAATCGCGGGCGCCTTCCGGCGTCGCTTTGGTCAGCATCGGCGTTTCGATGTCGAGGAAGCCGTGGCTGTCCATGAAGCGGCGCACGAAGCTGGTGATTTTGGCGCGGGTCTTCAGACGCTCGGCCATTTCCGGGCGGCGCAGATCCAGGTAGCGGTATTTCAGGCGCGCTTCTTCGCTGTTGACCTGGTTGGAGTCCAGCGGCAGCGGCTCGGAGCGGTTGATGATCTCGAGCGCGTGGGCAAACACTTCCACTTCGCCGGTGGCCATATCTTTATTGATCTGGCTGTCCGGACGCGCACGCACGGTGCCGACGATCTGGATGCAGAACTCATTGCGCAGGTCGTAGGCCTTGTCGAACGCCACTTTCTCGTCCGGATCGAAGAACACCTGCACGATGCCTTCGCGGTCGCGCATATCAATAAAGATCAGGCCGCCGAGATCGCGACGACGATTGACCCAACCACACAGAGTGACTTCCTGGCCCACGTGGGACAGATTCAACTGCCCGCAATATTCAGTACGCATACGCTATCCTTTTACACAGCCGATGCCGCGCCGGGCTAGTGCGCCCCTGTCGCGCGGCTGTTATCTGATAAATTCTACTTGTTACCCGGTTTAAAATCCGTCGCATACCAGCCGGTGCCCTTAAGCTGGAAACCGGAAGATGAAATCAACTTGGTCAACGCGGGCTGCCCACACGCCGGGCAGTCTGCCAGCGGCGCATCGGAAAATTTTTGCAATTTCTCTAACCGATGGTTGCAAGCACCACATGCATATTCATAAATCGGCATAGGTCGTTGGATTAAAGAGTGTTGAAAAAAGGGAGTCATTATAAAGGAAATTCATCCGCCCGATAAGTGCGAACACAGCATTGTTACTGCACTAAATGGCGCGTTTTTGTTCGAATCAACACATCGGTTAACAAATTTCCCATTAACCTGCGACAGTTTTTTCACGTAGCCTGATTCTCCCCCGGTTTTGCGCCGAACGCAGCTCGCCCGACGCGCCGAACAGTTTTTATCCACTTCGCAACGAGATGAAATCCATGCTGAAACTTGACGCCCAAACCACCGCTCTGGTGCTGATCGATTTGCAAAACGGCATTCTGCCCTACGCCGGCGGCCCGCACGGCGCCGACCAGGTGGTGGCGAACGCCGCCCTGCTGGCCGCGCGTTTTCGCATGCTGGGCGCGCCGGTGCTGTTGGTGCGCGTCGGTTGGTCAGACTCCTTCGCCGAGGCGCTGAAACAACCGGTGGATAAACCGGCTCCCGCGCCCGCCGGCGGTTTGCCGGCCACCTGGTGGGAGTTCCCCGCGCCGCTGGCGGTCTGCGACAGCGATATTCTGATCACCAAGCGCCAATGGGGCGCCTTCTACGGCACCGATCTGGACTTGCAGCTGCGCCGTCGCGGCATCAAATCCGTAGTCTTGGGCGGCATATCCACCAATATCGGCGTGGAATCCACCGCCCGCGCCGCCTGGGAACACGGCTATGAGCTGGTGATCGCCGAAGACGTCTGCAGCGCGCAGAACGCGGAAATGCACCGTTTCGCGTTCGAACACATCTTCCCGCGTTTGGCGCGGGTGCGCGACACCGGCGAAATTCTTGCCGCGCTCGACCGGTAACGTTAAGTTGTAGCCTGATAAGCCAAGCACAAGTAAAGGAAGACAAGCCGTGATCTACATCGGACTGCCACAGTGGCAACATGCAGCCTGGAACCGTATCGGGCTGCGCGACTTGGCGGATTACAGCCGCTACTTCAACTGTGTGGAGGGCAACACCACCTTCTATGCGCTGCCGAAGCTGGAAATCGTGCAGCGCTGGCGCGACATGACCGGCGACGATTTTCGCTTTTGCTTCAAATTCCCGTCGGACATCAGCCATAAGGCCGCCCTGAGCAACTGCGCCGCCGAGCTGCAGGCGTTTTACCACTGCCTGAGCCCGGTGCATCAACGCATCGGGCAATTGTGGCTGCAGTTGCCAGCCGCCTTCGGCCCCGATGAGCTGCCGCGCATGTGGCAGTTCTTCGAAAGCCTGCCGCAGGAGTTCACTTACGGCGTCGAAGTGCGTCATCCGGCATTTTTCGCCAAAGGCGAGGAAGAGCGCGCGTTGAATCAGGGGCTGCATCAGCGCGGCATCAATCGGGTGATCCTCGACAGCCGCCCGGTGCATCACGCCGCCCCTAATACCGCCGCCGTGCGCGATGCCCAGCAGAAAAAACCGAAGCTGCCGGTGCACGCGTTAGTCACCGCCGACCAACCGCTGGTGCGTTTTATCGGCGGCGACCAATTGGCCGACAACCTGCGCTGGTTCGAAGCCTGGCAGCAAAAACTGCCGCTGTGGCAGCAACAGCATCAACCGTATCTGTTTATTCATACGCCGGACAACGGCGATTCGCCCCAGCAAGCACAAAAAATTTGGCAGCAGCTGCGCCGGGCGATCCCCGATTTGCCTGCGCCGCCGGACTGGCCAGAGCAAAATGCACTGTTTTGACCTATTAATCTGACCAATAACATCAAATATTTCCCCGCGACAGTGAATACAATGACGGCTATGATGCTGGCTGCCAGTTTTGGTTAGGGAACGGAGTTAAAAATGGTAAGCGCGCTTTATGTGGTGCTCGGCGCATTGTTGTTGATCAAACTCTCTTATGACGTTGTCAGATTAAGGATGCAGTACCGCGTAGCCTACGGCGACGGCGGTTTTTACGAATTGCAGACCGCCATCCGCGTGCATGGCAACGCCGTTGAATACATTCCTATCGCTGCTGTATTGCTGGTGATTATGGAAATGAACGGCGCGGAAATCTGGATGATCCACCTTTGCGGCCTGATGCTGATGGCCGGGCGACTGGTGCATTACTACGGTTTGCGCAACCGCGAGGTTCGCTGGCGTCGTTCGGGCATGGCCGCGACCTACATCTCTTTGTTGTTGATGGTTCTGGCAAATATCTTCTATCTGCCCTGGGATCTGATTTTCAGCCTGCATTGATCCCGTTTTATCATCAGGCGGCCGCGCCGCCTGCTTCCGCTCCGCTTTTTTACGCTTTTCTGTTAGACTACGCAGCTTCGAATTCTGAACTGATTTGCCGCTATGCCAAACCGCGATACTCTTTTCTCAGCCCCCATCGCCAAACTGGGCGACTGGACCTTCGACGAACGCGTCGCCGAAGTGTTTCCCGACATGATCCAACGCTCCGTTCCCGGCTATTCCAACATCATCTCGATGATCGGCATGCTGGCCGAACGTTTTGTGCAACCCGACAGCCGGGTGTATGACCTGGGCTGCTCGCTGGGCGCGGCGACGCTGTCGATGCGGCGGAATATCAGGGTGCCCGGCTGCACTATCGTCGCCGTCGACAATTCGCCGGCGATGGTGGAACGTTGCCGCCGCCATATCGACGCCTTCCGCGCCGACACGCCGGTCGACGTCATCGAAGCCGATATTCGCGACATCGACATCGAAGACGCCTCGATGGTGGTGCTGAACTTTACGCTGCAGTTCCTCGAACCTGCCGATCGCCTGCGCCTGCTGGAAAAAATTTATCGTGGCCTGCGCCCGGGCGGCGCACTGGTGCTGTCGGAAAAGTTCAGCTTTGAAGACGCCGAAGTCGGCGAGCTGCTGTTCAACATGCACCACGATTTCAAGCGCGCCAACGGGTACAGCGAGCTGGAGATCAGCCAAAAACGCAGCATGCTGGAAAACGTGATGCTCACCGACTCGGTGGAAGCGCACAAGGCGCGTCTGCAACAGGCCGGATTCGAGCATGCCGAAGTGTGGTTCCAGTGCTTCAACTTCGGTTCATTGATCGCTCTGAAAGCGGGGGATGCGCAATGATCGAGTTTGGCGACTTCTATCAGCGCATTGCCAAAAGCCCCCTCAGCCACTGGCTGGATACGCTGCCCGCTCAGCTGAGCGCCTGGCAGCGCGAATCGCTGCACGGCAAATTCAAGCAGTGGTTCAACTCGGTAGAGCATTTGCCGACGCTGACTCCCACCCGTCTCGATCTGCTGCACGGCGTGCGCGCCGAGATGGAGCCGGGGCTGTCGCCGGGCCAGCTTGAAGGCATTGAGAAAATGCTGCGCACCCTGATGCCGTGGCGCAAAGGGCCCTTCTCGCTGTATGGCATCGATATCGATACCGAATGGCATTCCGATTGGAAATGGGATCGCGTACTGCCGCACATTTCTCCGCTGGCCGGCCGCACCATTCTCGACGTCGGCTGTGGCAGCGGCTATCACCTGTGGCGCATGATTGGCGCCGGCGCACACTTCGCCGTGGGTATCGATCCGATGCAGCTGTTCCTGTGCCAGTTTGAAGCCGTGCGCAAACTGTTGGGCGGCGATCAGCGCGCCCATCTGCTGCCGCTCGGCATCGAGCAGTTGCCGGATCTGGCGGCGTTCGACACCGTGTTCTCGATGGGGGTGCTGTATCATCGCCGCTCGCCGCTCGATCATCTCTATCAGTTGAAAAATCAGCTGGTGGCTGAAGGTGAGCTGGTGCTGGAAACGCTGGTGGTGGAAGGCGACCGTCACCAGGTGCTGGTGCCGGGCGATCGTTATGCGCAGATGCGCAACGTGTATTTCATCCCTTCCGCCGAAGCGCTGAAATGCTGGCTGGAGAAGTGCGGCTTTGTCGACGTGAAGATCGCCGATATGTGCGTCACCAGCCTCGAAGAGCAGCGACGCACTGACTGGATGACCAGCGAATCGTTGGCCGAATTCCTCGATCCGAACGATCGCAGCAAAACGGTCGAAGGCTATCCGGCGCCGCTGCGCGCCGTGCTGATCGCCAAAAAGCCCTAGCGCACGCTAATCGGGCCGGCCTACGCCGGCCCGCCTTCACCCGTTACTGACATCGACAATCCGCAGTTCATAAACCATCGTCGCGTTTGGCGGGATCTGCGGCGCATAGCCAGTTTCACCGTACGCCAACGCCGGCGGCACCACCATCGTCAGCGAGCCGTGATTTTTCAGATGGCCGATAGCCTCGCGGAACAACGGCGGATAGGCGGAGAGCGGCTGGGACATCACCTTCCCACTGCGATCCATATCCTGAATCACGCGACCGTCGGTTAAACTTTCTTTCACCACGATATCCACCCGCGCGTTTTCCGTAATGGCCTCATCACCCGCATAATCGATGCGATACCAGAAACCGGAAGGCGACTTCTGCGTGCCCTTCTTCTTTTGGAACTCGGCGACGAACGCCTCACCTTTGCTGGCCTGCGTCTTCGCCGCCTGGTTTCTGGCGTCGTTCACCGCTTTTTCCGACTCCGCCAGTGCGCTGGTCAACTGCGCATCGCTCAACTGGTAATGGCCGTTGAAGGTATCGATCACGCCCGCCAGCAGCACGGTTTTGTCGGGCGTGATACCCCAATTTTTACGCTCCGCCAGCATCGTTTGAATATCGCGCCCCAAAGCGACACCGGCGGCATAGCTCTGTTGCTCCGGCTTTTTCTTCAGCGCTTGCCTATCCGGCAGCCATTTGGCCCGCGATCTCAGCCCGTCCAGTTCCTCACGCAAGGCTTGCTGCGCCTGATGCGCGGCCGCCAGCTCCGTCGCCGTTTTATCCGCCTGTTGCGCCGCTTTATCCCGTTGCTGCGCAGCCTGCGCGCTTTCCGCCGTTACCACCGCCAAACGTTGTTCCAACGCTTTAGCTTGCTCGGTTTGCGTCTTGTTTTTTTCCTGCAGCTGCGCCAGCTGCTGCTGAAGTTCACCCGCCGCTTTGGCGGCCTCTATCTTTTGTTGCTCCAGCGCCGCCTTCAGGTTTTTCTCTTGCTGCTCGGCCTGCTGGCGTTGGTCATCACGCTCTTTTTGCAGCGCTGCCAGCTGCTGCTGAAGTTCCCCCGTCGTTTTGGCGGCCTCGGCCTTTTGCTGCTCGAGCGCCATCTTCAGGTTTTTCTCTTGCTGCCCACCCTGCTGGCGTTGGCTTTCCTGCTCTTTTTGCAACTGCGCCAATTGTTGTTGCAGTACGCCGAGCGCCTTGGCGGCTTCGGCCTTCTGCTGTTCCAGTTCAGCGGCGGCCGCTTTTTGGTCCTGTTCATAACGCTGGCGCGCTTTATCATTGGCAGCTTGCGCCGCCGCCAGTTTCTCCTGCCAAACCTGTTGCTGCGCGTTATCAGACTGTTTTGGCAACGCCGCCAACCGTTGCTCCAGCGATGCGATGCGTCGATCCCGCTCCTCGGTTTGCTGCTTTTGCCGCGCTAACGCCGCTTGCGCCTCGGCGATTTGCGCCTGAGCCTTACGCTCCTGCGGCGTCAGGTTCAGCGCCTGTCGCACGCCGCTGGCAAAGTCGCTCAACGCGCTCAGATCGGGCGCCGGAGCCGGTTTATCGGCAGCCGCCAGGGAAGACGCGACGCGCAACGCGGTCAGCTCCTGCTGCAGTGATTGAATGGAAGCCTGCTGTTGCTCCAATCGGGCATCTTTCTCGCGCAGCGCCTTTTGCCACTGCGCCAACTGCTGCTTCTGCGCCGTCGCCTCACGCGTTTGAACCGGCCGGGATGCCGACTTCTGGGGAACCGGGGGTTGCGTGACGGCGGCATCAGCCTCCGCGGCCGGTGCATCCTGCCGCTGGTAGCGCTCGGCAAACTGCAATAACGCCGGCACATCGTCATCCGCAGCGGCCACCGCCGGCGCAAACGCCAACGGTATCATCAGGCTCAGTAACGCCTTTCTCGCACGCGGGGTCATTGGGTGCGCTCTCCACGCTCAGCCAGACCGGTCATCATGGCAGAACTGATGTCTGCGCACAGACGGCTGGTGCGATAACGATACAGGGCGTCAACGGTTTCCTGCGTCCCCGTGTTGACCCGCTGACGCACCCCGGCATACTGCGCGGCGCCGCCCATCAAAGCATCGAATTCGCGTTTGAATTTTTGGTATTTTTCGTTATCCATGCCGCGCATGGCATCCAGCTCGCGCTGGCACTGCTGCATGCGTTCGGCCTCACGTTGCCGTTTGTCTTGCTCCGCAATTTCTTCTGCGCTGGGGGGCTTACTTAAGGTTGAAACAGGCCGCTTGGTGGTCTGGCAGCCGGTCAGGGCCAAGGTCAGCAAAAGCGCAGCGGTCAAACAGTGTGCCGTACGGGTCATTATCGTTATCTCCTTGTAAAGTCCGCCGTCGACGTGCTCTGTGGCTGCGCCGACGGCTCTCCTCATTGGTGCTGTGATGTTCCGGCCATAAAAACCGGCGGTGAATAGGTATAGAAATGCAGACGCGGTGATGAACGGCAGAGCGCAAATCATTCACCACGCCAATACATACCAAAAAATCATTTAATATTATGATATTTAAAGGATTTTAACTCACAAACTTATCAGCAGGGCATGACGAGCGCAAGAGAAGAGATGGCGCCTGACCGAGCGAGCAACAGTGCAGGAATGGGCGCAGTGTCTTAACAAGGCATAAAAAAAGCCCCGGCAAAACGCCGGGGCCTGGTACTTGCGTGATCACCGAAGGCCAGTGACACGCAAAGGGGTCTTACGGCCCGGAAACCGGTTATCAAACGCGGCTAGCTGCGTGTTTATGCGCTTTGCGCCAAGGGGTCAACCAAGGCCAGCGCGTTTTTCATCGCCTCCACCATTTCGCCATCCACGCAATAATGGCTAAATTCGTCAAACTCGTTATCGGAACACATGGTGACCCCCGCCTTGCGATAACGCATGGTCGATGGCACCAGATGGCCGGAAGAGCTATGCAATTCATGCAGGCCAATATCGACAAACTTGTGCAAATTGCTCAGACGCACGCCGGCGCCCGCCATGATCACCGGGCCCTGGCTGGCCTGACGCAAATCACGCAACAGCGGCAGGCCCAGTTCGGCGCTCTGCTGTTGACCGGAAGTCAGAATGCGCGCCACGCCCAGGTCGGTTAGTTGCTCCAGCGCCACCATCGGGTTTTGACACATGTCGAATGCGCGATGGAACGTGACAGCCATCCCCTCGCACAACGTCATTACCTCGCGCATCCGCGGCAGATCGATATGCCCTTCTTCGTCCAGCATGCCGACGACCACGCCGGGGAATCCCAACTCGCGGATCTGGCGGATATCCTGCTTGATCACCTCGAAATCCACCGCGCCATAACAGAAATCGCCACCGCGAGGGCGTACGATCGGATGAACCGGAATCGAAACCCGTTCCCGCGCCAAACGCAGCGTGCCATAACTCGGCGTCAATCCGCCCTCGCTCTGGCTGGCGCATAACTCGATACGATCGGCGCCCGCCCGTTCGGCCGTTAGCGCGCAGTCGACGCTAAAGCAACAAACTTCCAGTTTTATCATTGTCACCCCCAGATAACGGCCAACATACGGCGGCAATTGTTCATTTCTTCATTTCTCACGTAGGCTCATGCTTAGGCATAAACCGGCTCAGGGTTGTAACTATGGCATTCAATTTTGATCAATGGGTAGACCGCAGTCACAGTGACAGCGTTAAGTGGGATAAATATCGCGACCGCGACATCATTCCGCTGTGGGTCGCCGACAGCGACTTCGCCTCCCCGCCGGCGGTCATCGACGCCTTGCAGCGGCGCGTGGCGCACGGCGTGTTCGGCTACACGCACCCATCCCCCGGTCTTCTTGAGGTTTTTACCCGCCGCATGGTAGAGCGCTACCGCTGGCACATCAAGCCTGAATGGATCCTTTTCCTGCCCGGCCTGGTGTGCGGCCTGAACCTGTGCGTGCGCGCCTTCACCGAAGAACATCAGAGCACGCTCGCGCCCAGCCCCATTTATCCGCCATTTCGCAAAGCGGCCAAATTCGCCGGGCGCAAGCACCTCTCGGTACCGCTGGCGGCAGCAGGCCAACGTTGGGTGCTGGATTTTTCCGCGCTGCATGGGCAGCTCAGCGGCGATGAGAAGCTCCTGCTGCTGTGCAACCCGCAAAATCCTGGTGGCACCGTTTATCGTCGAGAAGAGCTGTCGCGGCACCATCAGTTCGCCCGCGAGCACGATTTAATCGTCTGTTCGGATGAAATCCACTGCGAATTGCTGCTTGAACCCGGCGCACGGCATATTCCTTTCGCCACCCTGAACGAAGACGCGGCCCAACGCAGCGTGACGCTGATGTCGCCGTCAAAGGCGTTTAATCTCGCCGGGCTGGGCGCCTCGATGGCGATCGTCCCTAATGAGGCGCTGCGACAAAAGCTGAAACGCGCGCGCAGCGGCATCGTGCCGGAGGTCAATCTGCTGGCGCTGGTCGCCGCCCAAGCGGCCTATCAATACGGGCAACCCTGGCTGGACGAGCAGTTGATTTATCTGCGCGCCAATCGCGATCGGGTGACAAAGCGCATCAACGCCATGCCGGGATTGAAGTTGTTGCCGATTGAAGCCACCTATTTGGCCTGGATCGACTGCGGTGCGTTGCCGGTGGACAATCCGCATCAGTTCTTCGAGCGCGCGGGCGTTGGATTAAGCGCCGGTTTGGATTTCGGCGATCGGCGCTTTGTACGACTGAACTTCGGTTGCCGGCGGGCTCTGCTCGATGAAGCGCTCGATCGCATGGCGCGGGCCTGCGCCACGCTGTTCGACTAGCCTTGCTCGCTGACGACAATGTCCCGAATGGAGTAAGGATGAAACTTGATCGTGACCGTTCCATCGGTGATGGCCAGCGTCGGGTTCGGCAACCGCTCGCCCTCGCCTTTTGGCGAGCTTTGCTTCAGTTTGATCCCCGGCGCCAGCAACGCTTCATCAGCGAGATGGCTCAGCGCGCGGGCGTGCAACGTCTGCGGATCGCCGCTCAGCACTAGCTCGACATGTTCCCACCCTTCATGCGGATACCGTTTCTCCCCGGGATACGGCAGCTCGACGCAATCTATCCGCCACGGCCCCACGGCCAGCGGCTGCTGTAAATCAAACAGACAGATAGGCCGCCCGTTGATCATCGATTCGGACAACAGTGTCCCGCACTGCATCAATCCCTGGCGCCAGCGTTCGGCGGTAGCGTTCTGGTGACAGCGCAAGGAAATGTGATCGGCGGTAAACGAGGACAGGTCAAGCTGCAATCTGGCGGCGAATTGTTGCAACGCCTGCTCGAAACGCGGCAGGTCGAGCCTCAGATCGTCAAGCTCGGCAATGGCCTGCAAGGGATTGGTCATAGAAACCTCAAAACAACGAGCGCAAAGTTAAAGGCCGTAATTTACACGGTGGCGACGGCGCTCGCCAGAGTGGCGAGATTTTTCAGCGGCAGTACAGCATAATTTTCGGTTCTGGATGGGGGACGAAAAACCCAGCGCTTATTGAGATGGCAGCTTATTAATTCGGCAATTAAATAAAAAATAGGATTTTTCGCAGGCAATTATATCATTTCCTTATGACAGTAAGATTTAAGTTATTTTGCACAAAACCCTCCGCCACCTGCGGGCTAAATCGATTGATTTTTTTCGCTTAATCAAACCTCACCCACTTATATAAGTCACACAAAACATGAAGTTTAACCAATTGTAAACAAAGAGAATGCCGCGCAAAAAATGATGGAAAACTAAGGATTATCTTAATTTAATGCCGGGCAATTGATTCACCCACTCAACTCGGCTACTTTGGGGGAAATTTAAATTAGAGATGATCATTATGTTATTGCTGACGATATCCTTGGTGTTGATAATTATCGCCGTATACGCCATCTACCGTCATTTTAAATCTCGCAGCACCAATACGCTGGATTCCGGTCGCCGCAATAAAAAACGCTAGCCCCTCATTTTTTCCACCGTATATCTTCTCTCGGTTGTCCATCTTTTATCCCCACGGCAATAACGCGCGCCTCCGCAACTGTTTCATCGCTGCGGTCGCGCCAACTGCTGACGGGCTCCCTCAGATCGGTTACAATTGCAGGCTGTTTTGTGGAGGTCGCCGCCGCCCGCGCGCCGTTGGCCACCACCGTTGAATCCCTCGGGGGCTGGTTTCGGCCCCTCGTTCGTCATTAAGGTAACCCGGTGAATATTCAGGTTCTTCTTTCAGATAAAGTCAGCCAGGCGCTGATCGCCGCTGGCGCGCCAGCGGATTGCGAAGCGCAGGTCCGCCCATCCGCCAAGGCGCAGTTTGGTGATTACCAGGCCAACGGCGTGATGTCAGTCGCCAAAAAGCTGGGCATGCCGCCCCGTCAGCTGGCGGAAAAAGTGGTGCAACTGCTGGATCTCGGCGACGTCGCCAGTAAAGTGGAAATCGCCGGCCCCGGCTTTATCAATATCTTCCTGAACAGCGACTGGGTCGCCCGCCAGGCCGACCAGGTGCTGAACGCACCGAAATTGGGCATTGCGCCGGTTGAACCGCAAACCATCGTTATCGACTATTCCGCGCCGAACGTGGCGAAAGAAATGCACGTCGGCCACCTGCGCTCCACCATCATCGGCGACGCCGCAGCGCGTACTCAGGAGTTTCTGGGCCATAAAGTGATCCGCGCCAACCACGTCGGCGACTGGGGCACCCAGTTCGGCATGCTGATTGCCTACCTGGAAAAAATGCAGAATGAAAACGCCAGCGATATGGGCTTGTCCGATCTCGAGCAGTTCTACCGCGAAGCCAAGAAGCATTACGATGAAGACGCCGAGTTCGCCGAGCGCGCACGCGCTTACGTCGTGAAGCTGCAGGGCGGCGATCAATACTGCCTGAAAATGTGGCGCAAGCTGGTCGACATCACCATGGCGCAAAACCAGCTGACCTATAACCGCCTGAACGTCACGCTGACCGAAGACGACGTGATGGGCGAAAGCCTGTATAACGCGATGCTGCCGGGCATCGTCGCCGATCTGAAAGCCAAAGGGCTGGCGGTGGAAAGCGAAGGCGCCACCGTGGTGTTCCTCGACGAATACCAGAACAAGGACGGCGACCCGATGGGCGTCATCATCCAGAAAAAGGATGGCGGCTACCTCTATACCACCACCGATATCGCCTGCGCCAAGTATCGCTACGAGACCCTGGGCGCCAATCGCGTGCTGTATTACATCGATTCCCGCCAGCATCAGCACCTGATGCAGGCCTGGACCATCGTGCGCAAAGCCGGTTATGTGCCGGAGTCCGTCTCGCTGGAACATCACATGTTCGGCATGATGCTGGGCAAAGACGGCAAGCCGTTCAAAACCCGCTCAGGCGGCACCGTGAAGCTCTCCGACCTGCTGGATGAAGCCATCGAACGCGCCGAGCAGTTGATCGCCGGCAAAAACCCGGACATGCCGGAAGACGAAATGAAGACCATCGCTCGCGTGGTCGGTATCGGCGCGGTGAAATACGCCGATCTGTCGAAAAGCCGCACCACCGACTATGTTTTCGACTGGGATAACATGCTGGCCTTCGAAGGCAATACCGCGCCTTACATGCAATACGCCTATACCCGTGTGGCATCGGTATTCAAACGCGCCGGGATCGACGAAAGCAGCCTGACGCTGCCGCTGATCCTGACCGAAGAGCGTGAAATTGCGCTGGCCACTCGCCTGCTGCAGTTCGAAGAGGTGCTCACCGCCGTCGCGCGTGAAGGCACGCCGCACGTCATGTGCAGCTACCTGTACGATCTGGCCGGCTTGTTCTCCGGCTTCTACGAGCACTGCCAGATCCTCAACGCCGACAGCGAAGAAGCCCGTCAGAGCCGCCTGAAGCTGGCGCTGCTGACCGCCAAAACGCTGAAAACCGGCCTGGATACGCTGGGCATCGAAACCGTCGAGCGCATGTAAACCGCGCCGCGCGGAAAAGCAAAAAGGTCGCCGTGGCGACCTTTTTTTTTTACGCTTTCACTCGGCTCAGACGACCCGGCGCGCGAAATCACGCGGGCGGAAACCCAACCCGGCCAGCACGCCGAAGTAGGCTACCACACCGGCCACCACCACCGCCGCCAAGCGCAGCAAACGCTCCAGCATGTTGCCCTGATCCCAGGCCGGCATCAGCCACATCAAGCCAATCAGCACGGCCGACATCACCAGTACGGCAATCACCAGCTTAGTGAGGAACAGCGCCCAACCCGGCTGTGGCTGGAAGATTTTCTGCTTGCGCAGCTGCCAATACAGCAGCGCGGCGTTCAGGCAGGCCGCCAAACCGATCGACAGCGCCAGGCCGGCATGCTTCAGCGGACCGATAAACGCCAGGTTCATCACCTGCGTCATGATCAGCGTAATGATGGCGATCTTGACCGGCGTTTTGATGTCCTGACGCGAATAAAAGCCCGGCGCCAGCACCTTAACCACGATCAGCCCCATCAGCCCCACCGAGTAAGCCACCAGCGCGCGTTGCGTCATCGCCGCGTCAAAGGCGCTGAACTTACCGTACTGGAACAGCGAGACGGTCAACGGTTTGGCCAAAATACCCAGCGCGATGGCGCTCGGCAGCGCCAGCAGAAAGCACAGGCGCAGCCCCCAATCCATCAGGCGCGAATACTCGTCGTGGTTGCCGCTCGAGAAGCTTTTGGCCAGCGACGGCAGCAGGATGGTGCCCAATGCCACGCCCAGCACGCCGGAAGGAAACTCCATCAGGCGGTCGGCATAGTACATCCAGGACACCGAGCCGGACACCAGGAACGATGCGAAGATCGTGTTGATGATCAGCGAGATTTGGCTGACCGACACCCCAAGGATCGCCGGCCCCATCTGGCGCATCACCCGCCAGACCCCGGCGTCGCCCAATTTGATGCGCGGCAGCACCAGCATGCCGATCTTGCGCAGGTGCGGCAGCTGATAGCCCAGTTGCAGCACGCCGCCGACCACCACCGCCCACGCCAGCGCCAGCACCGGCGGGTGGAAATACGGCGCGGCGAACAGCGCGAAGCCGATCATGCTGACGTTAAGCAGCGTTGGCGCAAAGGCCGGGATCGAGAAACGGTTCCAGGTATTGAGGATCGCCCCCACCAGCGAGGCCAGCGAAATC
Organism: Serratia sp. CY52157; assembly: GCF_052168495.1. Lineage (NCBI taxonomy): Bacteria > Pseudomonadati > Pseudomonadota > Gammaproteobacteria > Enterobacterales > Yersiniaceae > Serratia > Serratia sp. CY52157. The sequence continues at coordinate 1,169,162 of NZ_JBJNMO010000001.1, forward strand.
AATAGAATATAGGGGAAGGTAATGCGCAGCAGCGCCGACGTCAGCGCAAACTTGTCGGGCGTATCGGTAAAGCCCGGCGCAGTGATATAGATCACCCAGGGCGCGGCCAGCATCCCCAGCACCGTCACCACCGCCAGCACCAACGTCAACAGCCCGGAGACATAGGCGATAAAGGTGCGCGTCGCTTCCTCGCCCTGCTGGCTCTTATATTCCGCCAGGATCGGCACGAAAGCCTGCGAAAATGCGCCTTCGGCAAAGATACGACGCAGCAGGTTAGGAAGTTTGAACGCCACGAAGAAGGCGTCCGTTGCCATGCCGGCCCCGAACACGCGCGCGACGATCGCATCGCGGGCAAAGCCCAACACCCGCGAAAACATCGTCATCGAGCTGACGGCAGCCAAGGATTTGAGTAGGTTCATGTGGTTGTCTGATAGGTACCGTAAATATCAACGCCTGCAACAGCAGGCGTCAGTGAAACAATCGGCTCAGTTTACGCATCCGGAAAAGAATAGCTACCGCCATATGTTACATAGAGTTATCGCGTAACAAACGCTCGACCACCCGCTGCGCAACCAGCGCCTGCTCGCCGCCGGTTTCCGGCGCGCTCTGATTGGCGACGGCGCAGAGGAAATGCCGCACCGCCCCGTCGAAACCGCGTTGCACCAGCGTGCTTTGCCAACCCGGCACCGGCTGTTCCAACTCGCCCTGCGCATCTTCGCGCAGCCAATGGCGCATATCGGTCAACTGATACCGCGCGCCGTCGGTCACCGCCTGCAGGCTTTCGCGCTGGCTGCCGCCGCGGCGATGCATACTGGTCGTCACCAGCGTATCGCCACAGGCGAAGTGGTGCTCGGCGTACAGCATTTCGCCTGCAGCGTTGGCGCGCACGCTGCCGCTCAGCAGTTGCTCGCCTCCGCCCGCCAGCCACAGGGCGGTGTCCACCACGTGCAGATAGTCATCCAGCAGGGTAAAGCGCAGATCGTGAGGGCCGACGCTGTCCGCCCGATGTTTATCCATGCGAATGGAAGCGGGCTGATTCATTTGCTGCTTGAGTTGGCGGTAAAGCGGCGCGAAACGGCGGTTGAACCCCACCATCAGCGTTTTGCCCCGCCGCTCGGCCAGCTCAAGCAACTGCTCGCCCTGCTCCAGCGTTTCCGCCAGCGGTTTATCGACGTAAACATGTACGCCACGGTTAAGCAGCTCGCCAATGACCGAAAAATGGCTGGCGGTGCTGCTGTGGACAAAGACCGCATCGCACTGTTCGGCCAAGCTGTCCAGCCGAGGGAAACAGGCCATGCGGTAGCTGTCGCACAGCGGCTGCGCTTTCTGTTGATTAGGCGAGAAGCCGCCCACCAGCGTCCAGTCCGCCGCCTGACTGAGGATCGGCAGGTAGGCCTTCTGCGCGATGCTGCCCAGCCCCACCACGCCCACGCGCAATTTAGTCATGCGTTTCCCTCGCCAACAGTTGCTGCACCTGCCGTTTCAGCTCCGCCACGTCGTTTTCCAACGCGCTGACCCTGGCGCTCAATTCACCGTCGATCTCCGACTCGAGCGCCGGCGGCGCCTCATCGATTGGCCCGCTGAACAGATGCATGAAGCGGCTTTCGCGCTTGCCCGGCTCGCGCGCCAGGCGCACCACGAACGGGCCGTCTTCGCGCGTGGTCAACTGCTGCAGCACCTGTTCGACCTCGCTGACATCGCTGAACTCGTGCATTCGGTTGGTGCGCGTGCGCAGCTCGCCCGGCGTTTGCGCGCCGCGCAGCAGTAAGGTGGCGATCACCGCCAGTTCGGCGGGAGAGAGCTTCAGCTGGCCAAACTCGGAATTGCAAAACCGCTGCTCGTATTTCACGACCCGATTGCCGAACCCGCTGAGGGTGCGCAGGAAATGTTTGCGCAGCAAGAGATCGAGGAGTTGCTGCACCTCGCTTTCGCTCAGATCCATCACCGGCTCGCGGTTGGTCTTTTGGTTACAGGCCAGGGTAATGGCGTTAAGCGAAAGCGGGTATTGGTCCGGCGTCGTCACCTGTTTTTCCAACAGGCAGCCGATGACCCGGGCCTCTTTGGCGTTCAATTCATATTTCATCGTTTGGCCTCAACGTGGGGGTAGCCACTCTTTATTGGTGTATGCCGTCAAAACGTGGTCTTGCCACTTGCCGTCGATCAGCAGGTAATCTTTGGCGTAACCTTCGCGTTCGAATCCCAGACGCGTCAGCAATGCGCCGCTGCGCTGGTTATGCGGCATATAGTTGGCCATGATGCGGTGCATGCGCTGTTGGCGCAGCATATAGCGGATGGCGGACTGCAAGGCTTCGAACATCAACCCCTGCCCCTGCCATTTCTCCCCCAGCGAATAACCGAGGAAGCAGGCGTGAAACGAACCGCGCAACACGTTGCTGAAGTTCGCCACGCCGCGGACTTCCTGCTCTTCCGGATCGAGCAGGATAAAATAGTAGGCGCTGCCCTGCTTTTGCATTTCAGCGATCATCCCCAGGCGCGCCTGCCAGCCGGACGGATAACAATGGCTTTCATCGCGCACCGGCTCCCAGGGTTTGAGAAAGGTCCGGTTCTCGGCATAATAGTCCGCCAGACGATAGGCGTCCCGTTCATGCACTAAACGGACCACCATCCGGTCGGTAGTAAGACGTACTTTTGGCGATGCAGAGCGGTAGCCGAACATCATTTCCCCCGCGGTCAAAACGGTTCGATAAGAAGTATTTATTAGGAAGCGTCGTGGATAATTATCCGACGCCGATCTGAGGCCATGACTTTATGTTGCCAATAGCGCCTCAGAACCGCGCTCCCTTGCATTCAATATAACCGTAGGCCGCCCCCGAGGTAAAATACCGGCCGCTCAGTAAATCGCCGAATACGCGTTTTACGGCGTTTTTCCGCCAATTTTGCAGTTCAGGTAACACCTTGACGATAAAAAAATATTATCTACTCCGCCCCTGTCGCCGTCCGCCAATTGGGTAGAGAATGGTGGGGTTGCCTTCCCCCTCTCTCTTAATTGCTCATGGTGATGCATGTCTCTGGTGTCGCAAGCGCGCAGCTTGGGTAAATATTTTCTGTTGCTCGACAACCTGCTGGTGGTTTTAGGCTTCTTTGTCGTGTTCCCGCTTATTTCGATCCGCTTCGTCGATCAGCTGGGATGGGCCGCGCTGATCGTCGGCATCGCGCTGGGTTTGCGTCAGTTGCTGCAACAAGGGCTCGGCATCTTTGGCGGCGCGGTCGCCGATCGCTTTGGCGCCAAGCCGATGATCGTCACCGGCATGCTGCTGCGCGCCGCCGGTTTCGCCACCATGGCGATGGCCGATGCGCCGTGGATCCTGTGGTTCTCCTGCGCGCTGTCGGCCCTCGGCGGCACGCTGTTCGATCCGCCGCGCACCGCTTTGGTGATCAAACTGACCCGTCCGCACGAACGCGGCCGCTTTTTCTCGCTGTTGATGATGCAGGACAGCGCCGGCGCGGTAGTCGGCGCGCTGATCGGCAGTTGGCTGCTGCAATACGATTTCCACTTTGTCTGCTGGGTCGGGGCGGCGATCTTCGTGCTGGCCGCAGGCTGGAACGCCTGGTTACTGCCGGCTTATCGCATCTCCACCGTGCGCGTACCGATGAAAGAAGGCATGTTGCGGGTCGTGCGCGATCGCCGCTTCCTCACCTATGTCCTGACGCTGACCGGCTACTATATGCTGGCGGTACAGGTGATGCTGATGCTGCCGATCGTGGTCAATGAAATTGCCGGCTCACCGGCGGCGGTGAAATGGATGTACGCGATCGAAGCGGCGCTGTCGCTGTCGCTGCTCTATCCGCTGGCGCGTTGGGGTGAAAAACATTTTCGGCTTGAACAACGCCTGATGGCGGGCCTGCTGCTGATGACGCTCAGCCTGCTGCCGATCGGCCTTGCCAGCAGCCTGCAAGGCGTGTTCACGCTGATCTGCTGTTTCTATCTGGGTTCGATCATCGCCGAGCCGGCGCGCGAAACGCTCAGCGCGTCGCTGGCCGATCCGCGGGCGCGCGGCAGCTACATGGGCTTCAGCCGCCTCGGGCTGGCGTTGGGCGGTGCGTTGGGATATACCGGCGGCGGTTGGATGTACGATACCGGGCGGATGATGAACATGCCGGAGCTGCCCTGGCTGCTGCTCGGCGCCGTCGGCTTCGCCACGCTGCTGGCGCTGTACTGGCAATTCAGCCCGCGGCGCAACGCGTCGGTGATACTGCGCGGCGGCTAACACCATAGAAATCCGGCCGAATCGGCAACAGCTGCTATCCTGTTAGTAAAAACACCCACAGGAGCCCGTCGGCATGAGCGAAGAAGCCAAATTACCGCAACTACTCGAACATATGATACTGAACTTGCGCATGATTTATGCGCGCTCCACCCTGGTGGAAAAGGCGCTGGCGCATATCCTCGCCAGCGACGCCGGCCTGAAAAACGATATTATCAAACAGCTGCAGGTCGTCACCGCCGCAAACGAACGCGATCAGATCGATTTGGAACAAGCCCGCATTCACCTGATCGATGTGCTCAACTCGGTACCGGTCAAGAAATAGCACTCCTCGCCCGCGCCTGTTGCGCGGGCAATATCGCAATAACGCACCATCCAACACACGCGTTTCAAGACAGCCTCGATAAGCTGTGGTAACTATTGCTGTTAAAACCTGACAACCCGGAGCAAGCATGAAACTGTTCATTTACGATCATTGCCCATTCTGCGTTAAAGCCCGCATGATTTTCGGCCTGAAACATCTGCCGATTCGCCTGGTCACGTTGCTCAACGACGATGAGACGACCCCGTTCAATCTGATTGGCAAAAAAATGGTGCCGATCCTGATCAAAGACGACGGCGAAGCAATGCCGGAAAGCCTGGATATCGTGCGCTATGTCGATGGCTTGGACGGCAAACCGGTGCTGACCGGCCGCACCAACCCGGCCATCGCCGAGTGGTTGCGCCGGGTCGACAGTTATGCGGCCAAATTGCTGTTGCCGCGTATTGCGCATGCCGATTTCGAAGAATTTGCCACCGACAGCGCCCGCCGTTACTTTATCGATAAAAAGCAGGCGTCAATCGGTGATTTCGCCGAGCATCTCGCCAACAGCGCCGATCTGATCGCCGAACTGGAGGCCGACCTGCAAACGCTGTCACCGCTGATCGTCTCCGCCGACGCCGTGAACGGCGAGCTTTCTGAGGACGATATTCATCTGTTCCCGCTGCTGCGCTCATTGTCGATCGTCGCCGGGGTTGCCCTGCCGGACAACGTGGAAGCCTACCGCAACCGCATGGCGCAGCGCAGCGAAGTGCCGTTGCTGCTGGATATGGAACAATAACGTTCGACAGTCACAAAAAGGATATGGCGTACTGATGCTGAAAATGGTGCTCGCCACCGCTCGCGATCGGGCGCGGCTGAAGGAAATTACTTCCGTTCTGATTCGTTATGGTTTGCAAGACGTTCTGCGCCTGCTGGGCCTGGGGGCGTTGCTGCGTGGCGCCCGCGGTGAGCCCGCACGGCAGAGCGCGCAGCCCCTTCCTCAGCGGCTGCGCGAAGCGCTCGAGGCGCTCGGCCCAACCTTCGTCAAATTCGGCCAGATCCTGGCCACGCGTTCTGACCTGCTGGATCCGGCCTGGACCGACGAACTGGATCGTCTGCACAGCCAGGCGGCGGTGTTGCCATGGGAAATGCTGGCGCCGCAGATCATCACCGATCTCGGGGATGATCCCGAGCAGCTGTTTGCCGAATTCGATCGCACACCGCTGGCCGCGGCGTCGATGGCGCAAATTTACCGCGCGCGCCTGCACAGCGGCGAACAGGTAGTGGTGAAAGTGCTGCGCCCCGGCCTGGCGAAAACCATTCACGCCGATCTGCGGCTGCTGGCCTCGCTGGCGGAAACCGTGGAGCAGCAGAGTCAGGCGCTGGCGCGCTATCGACCACGGCAGATGGTCAGAGCGCTGGCGACGGCGCTCAATCATGAACTGGATTTGACCCATGAAGGGCATAACTGCGATCGCGTCGCCGGCATGTTTGCGCGTGAACCCGACGTGGTCGTGCCGAAAATCTATTGGCAATGGTCTTCCCCGCGTCTGTTAGTGCAGGAATACTTGCCCGGCACCGCGCCGGAGAACCCCCGGCAGTTGGCGGAAGCGGGATTTGACGGCCCGCTGCTGGCGCGGCGCGGCGCTCGCGCCTTTATGAGCATGGTGCTGGAGCACCGGCTGTATCACGCCGATCCGCACCCCGGCAACGTGATGGCGCTGAGCGGCGATCGCGTCGGCTTCATCGACTTCGGCATGGTGGGTCAGTTGTCCGAACGGCGGCGCAACCAGTTGCTCCTGCTGCTGCAGGCCATCGCCGATCGTCAGTCCGAAGGCATCGTCAACACGCTGATCGCCTGGTCGGACAGCGAACCGCTGGATCTGATGGACCTGGAGCTGGCGGCGCAAAACTTTCTCGACAAGCAGGCCGCCGCCACCCTGACGCTCGGCAAAGCCCTCACTGACCTGTTGGTGATGGCGCGTGAGCACCAGCTGGCGCTGCCGCCGGATCTGGTGCTGCTGTTCAAGGCCTTAATCACCGCCGACGGCGTGCTGCACCGGCTGGATCCGGCCTTTGACATCGTCGCCACGCTCAAACCGATGCTGCAACAAACGGTGCTGCAACGTTATGCCCCTGACGCCGTGCGCCAACGGCTCTTGACCCTGGGCGGGGAAGCGCTCGACGCCGGAGAGGAGCTGCCGCAAACCCTGCGGCTGTTGGTGCGCCGCCTGAAACGCGGGCAGCTCAATGCCGACATTAACGTCAAGAACCTCGGTCAGTTGAGCAAAGCGCTGGAGCGCAGCGCCGTTACCCTGGCCATCGCCATCGTCACCGCCGCTTTTGCCCTGGGGCTGGCGCCTTATCTGATGCATTCGTCGCTGCGGCTGTGGGGCATTCCGCTGTTCCCGCTGTTGGGAGGCGCAGCCTGCCTGGCCGGCGTGATCCTCTTGGCGCTGCGATTACGGCGCTGACGCTTTCGGCGTTATCCGATAGGTCTCGCCCTGTTTTACGCGCACTATTCCCGCCATACCGCCGCCTGCCGTTTTCACGCGTAGGCGGAGCGTTTATAATGATTAATCAATTATCTGCAGCACTTTTCGCCAGCAGTCGCAATGAGGCATTAATGAAGAAGATCCTGATGGGCGCAGCCGCCCTGCTGTTCGCCGGCGTATTGGCCGGTTGCAATCAACTGACCCAGTACACCCTGAGTGAGCAGGAAGTGAATGACTACCTGCAGAAACATAACGACTATCAGAAGCAAATCGGCGTGCCCGGCCTGCTGGACGCCAACATCGTGCTGACTCAGTTGCAAAGCCAGATCGGCCGCAGCGAACCGGGTAAAGTCACCCTTTCCGGCGACGCCAAGGTCAACATCACGTCGATTCTCGGCCCGCAGACCGCGGATCTGAAGCTGACGCTGAAGGCGCAGCCGGTTTATGACCGGGCGCAGGGCGCCATTTTCCTGAAGGACATGGAGCTGACCGATTACAGCGTGCAGCCGGAAAAAATGCAGACGGTGATGAAAGCGCTGACGCCGTATCTGAACCAGTCGCTGAAATCCTACTTCGACCAAAAGCCGGCTTATGTGCTGAATCCTGACAACAGCAAAACCGAAGCGCTGGCGAAAAAACTGGCGAAAGGGTTGGAAGTGAAACCGGGTGAATTGGTGATTCCGTTCAGCGACTGACACCGTCTGAGAACATCAAGCCCGCCGCTCGGCGGGCTTTTTACTGCCGGGAAAGCCTTACTGTGGGGCGCTGTAGGCGATTTCGCCGGTGTTGCAGTTGAGCGTCACGTTGTAGGTTTTATCTGCCTTGGTGCCACGCACCGTCAACGGCACCTGCCATACCTGATCCTTGCCGCTGATGGCATCCGGGCTAACCCAGGCAATCGGCGTTGCGGTACCCAGCAGCTTTTTGTCCGACTCCCAGCGCGTAATGCGGTTCTGCAAGAAGTCGCGCTTGACCTGGGCGGCGATATCCGCCGGCTGCAGGCCCGCACACTGCCCCACCTTGGCGGCGCGCTGTTCGTGATCCTGCGCCCACACCGCCGTCGATGCTCCCATCATGGCCAACAAGGCGATAGCCAAACCCGTTTTTTTCATATGTCCTCCCGTTGTGATTAGCGCTATCCGGGCGCCCATCCCTGGCTCACAACAGGGCTTCGGCAAAGGGCTACCGTTTGACGAACTCAATGACAAACAGCGCATCCAGGCCCGGATAGATTTCCTTGATCACCTGCTTCAGTTCGCCGAGCGACATGTTCTCCTGCTGTGCGTGGCGTTCGGTCAGCGCATCCAGGCGCACCGGCGTTACCGACAGCACTTCGATAAAGCAGAAAAATACGCCGTCTTCATTGCGGCTGACGCGCAATACCTCGCCCGGTTCAAAATGCGATTCACTGGCATCCCGAATGGTGATGGTTTTACGCCCGGCCAGAATGTCTTGCTCAAAGCGGCTGAAGAAAGTTATTTCACGGCTCATTTTAGATCCTTTTTCATCACAACACCGCAACATAAGTCATTATGCCGCCTGCTTTTCTGACGCAGATCCCTCTTTTGGGGTAGAGGCCGCTTTTTTCGCTTTGCTTTCCGCCGGTTTCTTGAGGGTTTCCGCCGGCGATGCGCCGCGCAGAATCAGGCCCAGCGCATCCTTGTTTTCCGCCAGGAAGAAGCTCAGCCCTTCGCGCTGTTCGTCATCCAGGTTCAGCGGCGCCTGCTGCAGCCACTCCCCAAGGTTGTCCGCCAGATCCAGCATTTTGTCGTAGGCGTCGGCTTCTTTCTTGCTCGCGAAAGTCATTTTTTCCTCACCGTTTCTCACCACCACATATTTAACTTCAACCGCCATGCGTGCGTCCTCAAATACTCAAATTACTGTGATTATATACAGTATAAATAGATCGTGGCGGGAAGGCAAACCGCCGCCCGCCTTTGGCTTATTTCAGCAGCCGCACCTTGCAGCTTTTGCCTTTGATTTTGCCCTGCTGCAACTGTTGCAGCGCCTTGCGCGCGCTGGCTTTGCGGATCGCGACATAGGCATGCACCGGGAACATATCGATCTTGCCCACTTCCGCCGCCGTCAGCCCGGCATCACCGGTCAGCGCCCCGAGAATATCGCCGGGACGGATCTTCGCCTTGCGGCCGCCGTCGATACACAGCGTCACCATTTCCGCCTCCAGCGAGCCGTTGACCGCCCCGCTCAGCTCGGACACCGGCGACCAGTCGACGCTCATCTGCAGATAGTCTTCAATCGCGTGCGCACGCGCCATTTCCTGTGGCGTGCACAGGCTGATCGCCAACCCGCTCATGCCGGCGCGGCCGGTACGGCCAATACGGTGCACATGCACTTCGGGATCGAACGCCAGCTCGTAGTTGACCACCAGCTCCAGCTCTTTAATATCCAGCCCGCGTGCGGCGACGTCGGTCGCCACCAGTACCCGGCAACTGCGGTTGGCGAAACGCACCAACACCTGGTCGCGGTCGCGCTGTTCCAGATCGCCATGCAGCGCCAGCGCGCTGATGCCGCGGGCCTCCAGGGCCTCAAGCACCGTCTGACAGTCGCGTTTGGTATTGCAGAACACCACGCAGGACGCGGGTTGATGATAGCGAATGGCCGACACCAGCAGCGCTGGGCGCTGATCGCGCGTGGTCTCATAAAAGCGTTGTTCGATGGAGGTCTGCGCTTCGCCATCGTCCACCTCGACGCTCAGCGGCTGGCGTTGAACGCGCGCGCTGATGCGCTCGATGCCTGCCGGGTACGTGGCGGAAAACAGCAGCGTCTGACGTTGCGGCGGCGTATAGCTGATCACATCGTCGATGTCGTCGGCGAACCCCATGTCCAGCATGCGATCGGCCTCATCCAGCACCAGCACCTTCAGCTCGTCCAGCTGCAGCGTTTTCTTGCGCAAGTGTTCCTGGATACGGCCCGGCGTCCCCACCACGATGTGCGGCGCATGCACCAGCGAATCGAGCTGCGGCCCCATCGGCTGGCCGCCGCACAGCGTCAGGATCTTGATGTTTTGCGTAAAACGCGCCAGGCGACGCAGCTCTTTGCTCACCTGATCGGCCAGCTCGCGGGTGGGACAAAGCACCAGCGCCTGCGTGGCGACCTGACCGACGACGATACTGTTCAGCAGACCAATGCCGAAGGCCGCCGTTTTACCGCTGCCGGTTTTCGCCTTGGCGCGCACGTCCCGCCCTTGCAGGATGGCGGGCAATGCGGCGGCCTGTACCGGCGTCATTTCGGCGTACCCCAGTTCGTTGAGGTTGGCCAACTGTTCGGCTGGCAGCGGCAGGGAAGAAAAAGAAACTGTGCTCACGGCGATAACTCTTATGTGACGAATGGAATGGCGGCGCGCCCGCAGGTAAGCGCCGAATCAGCGGTAAATGATAACAGAGATGGGCGGCGTTACGGGGTGCGGGCATAAAAAAACCCGCCGGCGGCGGGTTTCTTGGCAACGCAGTCGTTAAATCGCAACGACGTTGGCTGCGGCTGGGCCACGTTGGCTGTCCTGGATGGAGAATTCAACCTGCTGGCCTTCAGCCAGGGTCTTGAAACCATCGCTGACGATAGCGGAGAAATGAACGAAAACGTCTTTAGAGCCGTCGGCAGGGGTGATAAAGCCGAAACCTTTGCTTTCGTTGAACCATTTAACGTGACCAGTGATCTTGCTCATTTGTGTTTCCTTTACTTGATAAACCTGCCTTGACGGCACGAGACGCGAAAACCTTTCGATAAGTAGGCCTTCTTTCGCCGTCGGTTATTAACGCACAATCGCTCATACAGGGCAAATATTTCTGTTTGTTATAAAAACAGCCAGTTAGCAACAAAACCGGCGCGGCGGCTGCGCGCGCAATCGTTTTCGTATATACTGCCCGCCGATCATCAATCCGCTTACTTTCACCGATCCAGGTACGAAACTATGTTAACGATTGGAACCGCCCTGCGCCCTTCCGCCACCCGTGTCATGTTGCTCGGCTCCGGCGAGCTGGGTAAAGAAGTCGCCATTGAATGCCAGCGCCTCGGTCTGGAGGTGATCGCCGTCGATCGCTACGCCGATGCGCCGGCCATGCATGTGGCGCACCGCAGACACGTCATCAATATGCTGGACGGTGACGCGTTGAAAGCCGTCATCGAACACGAGCGGCCGGACTATATCGTTCCCGAAATCGAAGCGATCGCCACCGCCATGCTGGTCGAGCTTGAACGCCAGGGCCACCGCGTAGTGCCCTGCGCCGAAGCCACACGCCTGACCATGAATCGTGAAGGCATCCGCCGTCTGGCGGCGGAAGAGCTCGGTCTTCCCACCTCCAGCTACCGCTTTGCCGACAGTGAAATCGCCTTCCGCCAGGCGGTTGAGCATATCGGCTACCCGTGCATCGTCAAACCGGTGATGAGCTCTTCCGGCAAAGGCCAGAGCCTGATCCGCACGCCCGAACAGCTGCAAAGCGCCTGGGATTACGCCCAACAGGGCGGCCGTGCCGGCGGTGGCCGGGTGATCGTCGAAGGGCTGGTAAGATTTGATTTTGAAATTACGCTGCTGACCATCAGCGCCGTGGATGGCGTGCATTTCTGCGAGCCGATCGGGCACCGTCAGGAGGATGGGGATTACCGCGAATCCTGGCAGCCGCAACGCATGTCGGCTACGGCGCTGAGCCGGGCCCAGGCTATCGCCGAGAAAGTGGTGAAGGCTCTGGGGGGCTTCGGGCTGTTCGGCGTGGAGCTGTTCGTTTGTGGCGACGACGTGATCTTCAGCGAAGTGTCGCCACGCCCGCACGATACCGGCATGGTCACGTTGATTTCACAGGATCTGTCTGAGTTCGCCCTGCACGTGCGCGCGTTTCTCGGTTTGCCGATCGGCGCTATCCGCCAGTTCGGCCCTTCCGCTTCGGCGGTGATCCTGCCACAGCTCACCAGCACCGATGTGCGCTTCAGCGGATTGGAAAACGCGCTGCGCGGGCACAACCAGCTGCGTCTGTTCGGCAAGCCGGAAATCGCCGGCCAGCGCCGCCTGGGTGTAGCGCTGGCGACGGCGGACACCACGGAACTCGCGGTGGAGCTGGCGAAACAGGCCGCCGCCGCCGTGGCGGTCAACCGCTAAAACTGACGGGGCCGCTTGCGCGGCCCCGATAACATCAATAGTCTTCGTCTTCTTCAGCATCGTCATCCCGCGACGCCTCCGGCGCGGCATCCTGCTGTTCGTCTTCGTCATCGAACAGCACCGCGACATGAGCGCCCTGATGCTTCTCACGAATTTCCTGCGCAACGCGAGCAATGGCCTCACCGCTGCTCATGCCCTGTTCCATCAGCTGATGGATGCGATCCGCCGCTTCCTGCTGCTCCGCGTGGCTCAGTAATGGCATACCTGCATGCATGTGTCGTTCTCTCCGGCAAAAGGGAGAAGGAGTATACGCGCTAACGCGGCGGATCCCAACGTCTTGTGCCTCAGGCCGGCTGTGAACAGCCGTTATCGTTGCGCCACTGCTTTAAACGGTGCCGCCACAGCATGACATGCCACCCCTGCTTCACGCCGCGCGCATTGGCGAGCATCGCTCTGTCGATGCCACGTTGGTAAAACTCTTCGGTAATCTGATTCTGAGCGGCCGGATCCGGCTCACGGCGAATGCTGTGGCAAATCCCCAGCGCTTCACGGGTGATCTGCCAATGAAAAGCCGGCCGAATGGCGATGGTGCTCGCATAACGCAGGTTGAGCCGCTCCAGCATTTCGACGATTTTCATATAGTGGCGCTGATAATCCACGTTAGCCTTGCCGGTGCGGCGGCGATTGCTGATCGACTTGTCGTGCACCCGTTGGCGGTACAGCGGCGTGCTTAAATATTTGACCCGCTTGGCATTAAACATGACCTCCGTCGTCCAGGGAATATCCTGGTGATGTAAGCCCGGTTCAAAATAGAGCCGATGCTGGCGGATAAAATCGAGACGATATATTGCCAACCACACAACGTGAATAAACTTTCGCGATTTCAACGCGCGTTCGAACCATTGAACGCCAGTGATAACATCAGTGGTGCGTAAACGCTCCTGAGGAAAAATCGGCTGCAATTCGTCCTCGCTGGCAAAATAGCGTTCGCCATTGCATTGCATCACGTCTAATTGGTGCCGTTCGGCCTGCTCGAGCAGCGTGGAATACATTTCCGGCGCCAACAGATCATCAGCGTCGGGAAACGCCACGTATTTTCCTCGGGCAACGGCGAGCCCGGCATTACGCGCATTGGAAACGCCGGCGTTCGCCTGATCGATAACCCGAATATGCGGATGCGCCGCCGCATAGCGGTGGGCGACCGCCCCCGAACCGTCGGTGGAACCATCGTTAACGATGATCACCTCCAACCGCTGTTCTCGTTGAGCAAGCAACGAAGCCAGGAAAGGTTCTAACAGTTCTCCCGCATTGTGCATCGGGACGATGACGCTCAGCATTAACGACATAGGCAGCTCTTCAATAATAATGTAACAAAATGATAATTTTATTTTTTTGAAAAATAGAAATCGCTTCAGCGCCCGAGCGAAAATATGACGCGAACATTCACATTTCCGCCGCGAGCCAAATAAGATTCATCTTGTTTGTCTTTTCATGCTTTCTACAAGAAAAGCGTTCCACAACAAGGAATAACTTTCACAAGACGGCCACCTTAAAAAACACAGGCAAAACCGTTTCGCATCGCCCGCTTAATAAAAGCGAGCAACAATAAAAGTGTGAAATTAACGAGTTGTCTTTATATTTCTCGGGTCTTGCGCCCTCGGTGAAAAATGCTTCCAGTTATTTTGACGTTAAATTTTTAACATATCGAAGTATAAACAATGGCGCAAAAAATGCCTTATTTCAGGTTTATTGAACTGCCGTTTATGTGAGGTGTGCTGCATGTCTCGCATGGCAAAACATGCATGCCATGGCCGTCTATGGCACACTAGCCGCCAGATATTGCCGTCTTCACAGCCAGGTTTATTGACGTTCATGAGCGTAACCGCCCCAAACATAAAGTCTTTGCCCTACCATCGCAGCGCCCTGATGACGCTTTTTGCCCCGCTTTCATCGCAGCCTTGGGCGATGCTGCTGCACTCGGGCTTTGCCGACCATTCGCACAACCGCTTCGATATTCTGGTCGCGCAGCCGCGCATTACTCTCACGACTCATGGCGCCACCACGGAAATCATAAGTGACGACGTAACAATACGGTCGCAACAAGATCCGTTTGAGTTGTTGCAACAGCAGATGGTGGCGCAAGGTTGGCAACCGGCCTTTAATCCGGATCTGCCGTTTCAGGGCGGCGCCCTGGGGCTGTTCGGCTACGATCTTGGGCGGCGGGTGGAAAGCTTGCCGCAGTTGGCCGAAGCCGACCTCGCCTTACCGGACATGGCTGTGGGCATTTATGACTGGGCGCTGATCGCCGACCACCGGCTGCAAACGCTGACGCTGCTCAGCTATGGCGACGTGGAACAGCGCTGGCGCTGGCTCAATAGCCAAACCGCGCCTGCGGCACGCCCTTTCACACTGCTGAGCGATTGGCGCGCCAATATGAGCCGGCAGCAGTACGGCGAGAAGTTCCAACGCATTCAGCACTACCTGCGCAGCGGCGACTGTTACCAAATCAATCTGGCGCAGCGATTCTCCGCAGACTATCAGGGAGATGAATGGCAGGCGTTTTGCCAATTGAGCGCCAGCAACCGCGCGCCGTTCTCCGCGTTCTTGCGTCTGCCTCACAACAGCGTGTTGAGCGTTTCTCCCGAGCGCTTCCTGTGGCTGGAGCAGCAGCGCATCCAAACCCGCCCGATCAAGGGCACGCTGCCGCGGCTGGCGGACGCGGAACAAGACGCCGCACAGGCTCGTCGTTTGGCCGGTTCACCCAAAGATCGCGCTGAAAATCTGATGATTGTCGATCTGCTGCGCAACGATATCGGCCGCGTCGCCCAGCCCGGCAGCGTGCGCGTGCCGGAACTGTTCGTCGTGGAGCCGTTCCCGGCGGTGCACCACCTGGTGAGCACCATCACCGCAACCCTGCCGGACACCGCCTCGGCGACCGAACTGCTGCGTGCCTGCTTCCCCGGCGGCTCGATCACCGGCGCGCCCAAGGTGCGGGCGATGGAAATCATCGAAGAACTGGAGCCGCAGCGTCGCAACGCCTATTGCGGCAGCATCGGTTACCTGAGCGCCTGCGGCACCATGGACACCAACATCACTATTCGCACGCTCGTCACCGAAAACGGCCGCATCCATTGCTCCGCCGGCGGCGGCATCGTGGCGGACAGCCAGGAACAGGCGGAATATCAGGAGACCTTCGACAAGGTTGGCCGCATTCTACCGCAGCTCGGGGAGTGCGCCCAGTCGTGATCCCACCAAATGCACCGGCCTCACTGCACGCCTTTATCAGCCGTTTCCAACTGCAGCTGCCGCAGGCGGCGCAGATCTCGCACAATGTGCGCCCGGCCGCAGTGCTGATCCCGATCGTCTGTCGCGCCGAGCCGACGCTGCTGTTGACCCGCCGCGCCGACTCGCTGCGCAAACATGCCGGCCAGGTGGCCTTCCCCGGCGGTAAAACCGACGCTGAAGACGGGTCGGCGATCGTAACGGCGCTGCGAGAAGCGCAGGAAGAAGTGGCGATACCGCCGCAGGCGGTTACCATACTCGGCCAAATGGCGCCGCTCGACAGCAGCACCGGATTTCAGGTCACGCCTATCGTCGGCCTGGTCTCGCCGGACGTGCAGTTCCGCGCCAACGAAGGCGAAGTGGCTGACGTGTTTGAAATGCCTTTGCGGGAGGCGCTGACCCTGTCGCGTTACTACCCGCTGGACATTCATCGCGCCGGCCATACGCACCGGATTTACCTTTCCTGGTACCACAGCCAGTTTATCTGGGGGCTGACCGCCGCCATCATTCGCCGCCTGGCGCAGCAAGTCAGTATTTAGCCGGCATTGCGTGATCTGACTCGCAATCTGGCACGGTTGCCGGCCTCCGCTGCGGGTAAAGCGATCGAAATCACTTCATTTGATCGCTTTTTCAACTACCGTTCCGGTTGAATGGTTTTAAAAAAACTGTAAACCCTCTCTTAAACCTTACGAAATACCTGTAAAATACCACCGTCCGAGATAAACCACTGTAGAAACAGGGATTAAGCCGGCGGCGTTCAGCAAGGAAAGCTGGCGCGATTACCGTTAATGGAGCTTGGGCGAAAGCGGATGCCCCGCACAAGGGTTCGCCCCGGGTAATCAGTAAAAAAAGCGACACCACGGATTATTTAATTTCATGCGAAAAAGGCAGCCGAACCCGCACGGCCCTTTTACAATATCGCTGTTCCCTGCGCGGTTTTTAACCGCCGCAGCCATAACAATACGTCTCTTTAAGGAGTTTTAGCGTGATTAGCGTTTTCGACATGTTTAAGATCGGCATCGGCCCGTCCAGCTCTCATACGGTTGGACCGATGAAAGCCGGCAAACAGTTTGTCGACGATCTGGTAAATAAAGGCCTGATGCCTTCTATCACGCGTGTTGCCGTAGACGTTTACGGCTCACTCTCATTGACCGGCAAAGGTCACCATACCGATATCGCTATCATTCTCGGCCTGGCCGGCAACATGCCGGACACCGTCGATATCGATAGCATCCCGGGTTTTATTCGCGATGTAGAACAACGTCAACGCCTGATGCTGGCCAACGGCCTGCATGAAGTCGATTTCCCGCGCGACGGCGGCATGGTCTTCCGCAGCGACAACCTGCCGCTGCACGAAAACGGTATGCAGGTCCACGCCTTCGCCGGCGATAAAGAAGTGTACAGCAAGACCTATTACTCTATCGGCGGCGGCTTCATCGTCGATGAAGAGAACTTCGGCAAGGCCGCCGAGCAAGAACTGCAAATGCCTTATCCGTTCAATTCCGCGCGCGAAATGCTCGACCACTGTCGCGAGACCGGGCTGTCGCTGTCCGGCATGGTGATGCAGAACGAACTGGCGCTGCACAGCAAGCAAGAGATCGACACCTACTTCGGTAACGTCTGGCAAACCATGCGCGCCTGCATCGATCGCGGTCTGAACACCGAAGGCGTGCTGCCGGGCCCGCTGCGCGTGCCGCGCCGTGCCTCCGCGCTGCGCCGTATGCTGGTGGCGTCGGACAAACTGTCCAACGATCCGATGAACGTGATCGACTGGGTCAACATGTTCGCGCTGGCGGTTAACGAAGAAAACGCCGCCGGCGGCCGCGTCGTCACCGCGCCGACCAACGGCGCCTGCGGCATCGTGCCTGCCGTGCTGGCTTACTACGATCACTTCATCGAGTCCGTCAGCCCGGACATCTATATCCGCTACTTTATGGCGGCGGGCGCCATCGGCGCGCTGTACAAGATGAACGCCTCCATTTCCGGCGCCGAAGTCGGCTGTCAGGGTGAAGTCGGCGTTGCCTGCTCCATGGCGGCGGCCGGCCTGGCCGAACTGCTGGGCGGCAGCCCTGAGCAGGTATGCGTGGCGGCGGAAATCGGCATGGAACACAACCTGGGTCTGACCTGCGATCCGGTCGCCGGCCAGGTGCAGGTGCCGTGCATCGAGCGCAACGCCATCGCCTCGGTCAAGGCGATCAATGCCGCCCGCATGGCCCTGCGCCGCACCAGCGAACCGCGCGTTTCGCTGGATAAGGTGATCGAGACCATGTATGAAACCGGCAAAGACATGAACGCCAAGTATCGAGAAACATCACGCGGCGGCCTGGCTATCAAGGTGCAATGCGACTGACCGACAACCCCGCCACCCGGCGGGGTTTTTTATGGGTAATCAATTCATTGAGCGTTTTTGTGACAATGTCACCAGAAAAAATCCTGCATTTTTCTCATCGATCCGGCGGTTAGCCTGCAAATTGACCTTCTGTTTTGCCAAATCGAAATAATTTACTGAGTTACCATCAATCTTGTATAACCTCAGGCTAGAATTAGCCGAGCGCAACTTAAGGATCTATGGCCTGACCGTGACTCGGAGCTGGATTACCGAACAAGGATTTACCGGATGTTGATGACCCACCTCGCCGCGTCCCAATATCGTTACTACCGTTGGCTGCTGGCCGGAGCGGTGGGCGCGGCTATTCTGTTGGTATCGCTGTATACCCGTTACTATCAAGAGGTCAAAAGCATCGAGCAGAGCCAGCAAACGTTGGCCACCCGCACCGTCGGCAAGATTGACCAGCTGCTGTCCCCCGCGCAGCTGCAGGCGGAACGCAGTATGGACATGCTGGAACAACCCTGCGAGAACGTCTCATCGACCCTGCGCTTTCGCGCTGCGCAAAATCAGGCGCTGCGCGCCATGCTGCTGGTAAAAAATGGCATCATCTACTGCTCCAGCCTGTTTGGCGCCCGTCATTATCAGTTGGCCGCCGTGCTGCCGATTTTCGTCAACAGCAACGTCAAGTTGGCGCTGCGCCCTTCGTTGGCGGTGAGCAAAGGACTGCCCACGTTGGTGATGTGGACACCCTCCCCCGGCGATAGAACCAGCGGCGTTCTGCACGTCTTCAATATCGAGCTGTTATCGAACTTTTTACTCGAACCGCAGGAGCCTTATGTTCAGCGAATGGTGCTGAACGTAGCCGACAGCAGCCTGGAATACGGACGCCGTGAAATCCTGCGCCGCGACACCCTGACCAACGACCTGCGTTACACCGCCGGTTCCGAGCGGTACCCGTTCTCGATTTCGCTGTTCGGCCCGCAGGTCGGCATGCTGGCGTTTTCCGCACTGCCGCGCCATATTCCTCTGGCGCTGTTGATCAGCCTGCTGGCGGCCTACGTGGTCTACCTGCTCACCGCTAACCGTATGAGCCTGTCTTATCACATCGGTCATGCCATTACCCACCGGGAGTTCCGCGTTTACTGCCAACCGATCATTCACAGCGATACCGGCCGCTGCGCCGGCGTCGAGATGCTGCTGCGTTGGAAAAAGAAACGGCAGGGGTGGATCTCGCCCGACGTGTTTATCCCGCTGGCCGAGCAGCATGAGCTGATCATTCCGCTGACCCGCTATCTGATGAACACCGTGACGGAAAATCTGCAGCTGTTCCCGCCGCGGCCGTCGTTCTACATCAGCATCAACGTCGCGGCCGAGCATTTTAAAACGCTCAACATCATCGACGATATCCGCCAGATTTGGCTGCCGGCGCACCCAATGCCGTCACTGATGCTGGAGCTGACCGAGCGCACCGCGCTGTCGGCCATCCAGCATGACCAGATCCGGACGCTGAAAGACATGGGTATCATGCTGGCCATCGACGATTTCGGCACCGGCCACAGTTCGCTGAGCTACCTGAAAAACCTCAGCCCGGACGTGTTGAAGATTGACCGCGGGTTTACCGCGGCCATCGGCACCGACGCGGTAAACGCCACGGTGACCGACACTATCATTACGCTGGCGCAGCGGCTGAAGCTGAAGTTGGTGGCTGAAGGGGTAGAAACGGCGGAACAGGCTGACTACCTGCGCTCACGCGAGGTCAATGCCCTGCAGGGGTATTATTTCGCCAAACCGATGCCGATCCACGTTTTCCCGCTGTGGTTGCAGCAGTACGAATCGCGCGTCAGGCATGCGCAAGAGGATCCGCCGGAGGCCTGAGCCTCCGGCGAACGGGTTACGACTGCGTCGGCTCGTCAAAGACGACGCGGGTGACACGCACCAGTTCGATGCGGTATTCGGAGACGTCGACGATATCGAAACGCAGGTGGTTCAGCTCGATAGTATCCCCCACCACCGGCATCTGGCCGTAGTGGGCCAACAGCAGCCCCGCCAGGGTGGCGTAGTCCGCGGTTGGGCTCACCAGGTCATCGCAGGCCAGCGCCTGTTCCAGCGAGTGCAGGTCGGTCCCGCCCTTCACCAGCCAGCCGTCGCCTTCCGCCACAATGTCCGGGGTTTCATCTTCGTCCGGGAATTCACCGGCAATCGCTTCCAGCACGTCCAGCGGCGTCACCAGCCCTTGCACGACGCCGAACTCGTTGGTGACCACCACCAGACGCCCTTTGGCGCGACGCAGCACCGCCAACAGCTTGATGACGTCCATGGTTTCCGGCACCACGATCGGCGGCGTGCGGGCGGCGAACTCGGCGATATCTTCACCCTGCTCCAGCGCCACCAGCAGATCCTTGGCGCGCACCACGCCGACAATCTCATCCACCGAATCGCGGCACACCGGGAACAGACTGTGCGGCGTGTCCAGCAGCTGTTCGCGCACCTCTTCACGAGAGCGCTCGCAATCGACCCAGGAAATCTCGGTGCGTGGCGTCATCACGCTGCGCAATGAGCGCGAGGCCAGCGTCAGCACGCCGCTGATCATATAACGCTCTTCCTCCGCAAAGGTTTCATCCCGCGGCAAGGCGACCGCATCGTCCGTCTGCTGCGCACGTTGCTGCCCCATCAGGCGCATGATCGCTTCCGCGGTGCGCTCGCGCATCGGGCGACGCGCCTGATGCTTGATGAAGTTGCGACGCGCGATCTGGTTGAACAATTCAATCAGGATCGAGAAGCCGATCGCGGCGTACAGATAACCTTTAGGAATATGCAAGCCGAAGCCTTCGGCGATCAGGCTCAGACCGATCATCAACAGGAAGCTCAGGCACAGCACCACAATGGTCGGGTGCGCGTTAACGAAGTTAGTCAACGGTTTGGACGCCAACAGCATCACCGCCATCGCGATCACCACCGCCGCCATCATCACCGGCAGATCGTTCACCATGCCCACGGCGGTAATCACCGCATCGAGCGAGAACACCGCGTCGAGGATGACGATCTGCACCACCACCGCCCAGAACTTGGCGTAACCGCGGTTGGCGCCGTCCTGGTGCGTCTGCCCTTCCAGCCGTTCATGCAGCTCCATGGTGGCCTTGAACAGCAGGAACACCCCGCCGAACAGCAGGATAAGATCGCGGCCCGAGAAGCTGAAATCGCCGACGCTGAACAGCGGCGTGGTCAGCGTCACCATCCAGGAGATCACCGACAACAGGCCCAAACGCATCAGCAGTGCCAGCGACAGGCCGATGATGCGCGCTTTATCACGCTGCTTCGGCGGCAGCTTGTCGGCCAAAATGGCAATGAACACCAGGTTGTCGATGCCCAGCACGATTTCCAGCACCACCAGCGTAAGCAACCCCGCCCAAATAGAGGGGTCCATTAAAAATTCCATATCAGACTCCAGAGAAAAGTGGGAATGAGCGCAGGAGGCTCAGACGTGACGATGCCGCCGCTGCATGGGCGCAGTCGACAATAGCAAGGTGACGGGATGGGATTACCGGGTGGTGGCCGAGCGGCCGAACAGCATATGTAACGCCAGCAGGTGGCGGGTGAAACCTGGAAAAACAGTAACTTCGGTGACAGTCCATAGGGAGGGCTGAGGCCCTTCACTCCTTAGTGATGAAAGAGGAAATTACTGTATCAGGATTTTTCTGGCGGACAAAGCGGCTTTTTCAACGGCGGTTTAAGGTTGCGCCCTGTCATCTCGCCCACGACCGCTAAGATTTATCCGAGCATTCAATAGCGGAGCAGCGTCACAAAAAATATTTTTTCACTCACTAAAATAAATGACGCGTTCGTGAAGTATCGCGCACAGGCATTTGAAACTGCGTGAGAAATGTTAGGCGTGCGTTTCTTTTTTTCTACCATAATGTATCTGAACCGCGGAAGTGACTGCCAAGACGGCACGGAAGAACGATATACACCGTGCCTGGAGTTCAACGAGGAGGTAGCGAGTGGCAATAGCTATTATCATCGGCACACACGGGGCTGCAGCGGAACAACTGCTGAAAACGGCGGAGATGCTATTGGGCGAGCAGGACAACGTCGCCTTTATAGACTTCGTTCCCGGTGAGAATGCCGAAACGTTAATCGTCAAGTACAACGAAAAAATCAGTGGATTGGATACCAGCGGCGGCGTGCTGTTCCTGGTGGATACCTGGGGCGGTAGCCCGTTCAACGCCGCCAGCCGCATTGCGGTCGATAAAGACAACTATGAGGTCGTCACCGGGGTCAACATTCCGATGCTGGTGGAAACCTTCATGGCGCGGGACGATAACCCCGCTTTCGATGAACTGGTGGCGCTGGCATTGGAAACCGGCCGTGAAGGCGTGAAAGCGCTGAAAAAACCGCAAGAAGAACCCGCAAAACCCGCAGCACCCGCCCCGAAAGCCGCTGCTCCTCAGGCGCCGTTGGGGCCGAACGATCACATGAAAATCGGCCTGGCGCGTATCGACGATCGCTTAATCCACGGCCAGGTCGCCACCCGCTGGACCAAAGAGACCAACGTCAGCCGCATCATCGTCGTCAGCGATGAGGTCGCCGCCGACCATGTGCGCAAGACCTTGTTGACCCAGGTTGCCCCGCCGGGCGTCACCGCTCACGTGGTGGACGTGGCGAAGGCCATCCGCGTCTGGAACAACCCGAAATACGCCAACGATCGCGTGATGCTGTTATTTACCAACCCGACCGACGTTTGGCGTCTGGTGGAAGGCGGCGTGGAGATTACATCCGTCAATATCGGCGGCATGGCGTTCCGTCAGGGGAAAACCCAGGTGAATAACGCCGTTTCCGTCGATGAAAAAGATATCGAAGCGTTTAAGAAGCTGAACGACCGCGGTATCGAGCTGGAGGTGCGTAAGGTCTCGTCCGACAGCCGGCTAAAAATGATGGACCTGATTAACAAACTCAATTAGTGGCGCCAGCCGCTGATTATTTTACTCAGAGCTTTTTTGGTCATAGGAGAAGTGCAATGGAGATCACCACTCTTCAGATTGTGCTGATATTTATCGTTGCCTGTATCGCCGGGATGGGTTCCGTCCTCGACGAGTTCCAGTTCCACCGCCCGCTGGTCGCCTGTACCCTGATCGGCTTCATCCTCGGCGACATGAAAACCGGCATCATCATCGGCGGTACGCTGGAAATGATCGCCCTCGGCTGGATGAACATCGGTGCGGCGGTCGCGCCGGATGCCGCCCTGGCGTCCATCATCTCGACCATTCTGGTCATTGCCGGTGGGCAGAGCGTCGGCGCCGGTATCGCGCTGGCCATTCCGCTGGCGGCGGCCGGCCAGGTGCTGACCATCATCGTGCGCACCCTCACCGTGGCCTTCCAGCACGCGGCGGACAGCGCGGCGGAGCGCGGCAGCCTGCGCGCCATCACCTGGATCCACATTGGCGCCCTGCTGCTGCAGGCGATGCGTATCGCCATCCCTGCGGTCATCGTCGCCATCTCGGTCGGCACCGCCGGGGTACACGCCCTGCTCAACTCGATCCCGGAAGTGGTCACCAGCGGCCTGAACATCGCCGGCGGCATGATCGTCGTGGTCGGTTACGCAATGGTGATTAACATGATGCGCGCCGGCTACCTGATGCCGTTCTTCTATCTCGGTTTCGTTACCGCCGCCTTCACCAACTTCAACCTGGTGGCGCTCGGCGTCATCGGCGTGGTGATGGCCGTGCTGTATATCCAGCTCAGCCCGAAATACAACAAATCTCAGGTTGTCCAGGCCGGCCCGGCTAACGCGAACGATCTCGATAACGAACTCGACTAGGAATAGGTGAGAGAAATGGTTGATACAACTGCTCAAAAGAAACTCACGCCGGCCGACATTCGCGGCGTATTCCTGCGCTCTAACCTGTTCCAGGGGTCATGGAACTTCGAACGCATGCAGGCGCTGGGTTTTTGCTTCTCGATGGTGCCGGTGATCCGTCGCCTGTATCCGGAAAACAATGACGATCGCAAACAGGCGATCAAACGCCACCTCGAGTTCTTCAACACGCACCCTTACGTGGCGGCGCCGGTGCTCGGCGTGACCATGGCGATGGAAGAGCAACGCGCCAACGGCGCGCCGATCGACGACGGCGCGATCAACGGCATCAAGGTCGGTTTGATGGGGCCGTTGGCAGGCGTCGGTGACCCGATCTTCTGGGGCACCGTGCGGCCGGTGTTCGCCGCGCTCGGCGCCGGCATCGCCATGAGCGGCAGCCTGCTCGGACCGATCCTGTTCTTCGTGCTGTTCAACCTGGTGCGCCTGCTGACCCGCTACTACGGCGTGGCCTACGGTTACCGTAAAGGGGTGGATATCGTCAACGACATGGGCGGCGGTTTCCTGCAAAAACTGACAGAAGGAGCGTCCATTCTTGGCCTGTTTGTGATGGGGGCGCTGGTCAACAAGTGGACGCACGTGAATATCCCGCTGGTGGTGTCCAAGATAACCGACCAGACCGGGCATACCAACGTCACCACGGTGCAGACTATCCTCGACCAGCTGATGCCGGGCCTGGTGCCGTTGCTGCTGACCTTCGCCTGCATGTGGCTGCTGCGCAAGAAAGTCAACGCGCTGTGGATCATCATCGGCTTCTTCGTCATCGGTATCTTTGGCTATTGGATTGGCCTGCTGGGCCTGTAATCGTTCGAAACGGCCGGGGGGCAACCCCCGGCTTTTTTATGTGTGGAGCAAGAGATGTCACTGACCGACGCCGTACTGATGCTGTTCATCGCCCTGCTGTTGCTGTATTCGCTGTATGACGAATTCGGCATGGATCTGCTGAAAGGCAAAACGCGGCTCAAAGTGCCGCTCAAACGCCGCAACCGGCTCGACAGCCTGATTTTCGTCGGCCTGATCGCCATTCTGATTTACCGCAACGTCACCACCAACGGCGCGGCATTAACCACTTACCTGCTTATTTCTTTGGCGCTGCTCGCCATCTATATCGCTTATATTCGCTCGCCCAAGATGGTGTTTAAAGCGCAAGGTTTTTTCTTCGCCAATGTGTTTGTCGAATATAACCGCATTAAAGCCATGAATTTATCGGAGGATGGCATTCTGGCCATCGACCTGGAACAGCGCCGGCTGTTGGTTCAGGTAACTCATCTGGACGACCTGGAGAAGATTTATCACTTTTTCGTTGATAATCAATAAATAAAAATAAATCCATTCCGTTATCGCTCAAACCCCGCGCTGCTTGTGGACAATTAATCGGCAGCGCCATTTCCTTTCTGACTATTATTTCCGCAACATTGTTACCCCCGGCTACATTATATTCCCGCATGAACTCAGATTAATGAAAACGAGTCTCAATTAAGAGCCAATATTGCCAAAGAATAAGGTTGTCGATGGCTGAAATAATATGGTATGGTTGCGCCGTCATTGGGGAGTAGCCGGTTTCTGGAGAATAAAAACCAGAAACGCCCGTATCAACATACTCGTTTCGCCGTATGAAACGTGGTGCGGGCAGCCAGGTAAGGTTGGCGAGACCATAGACACGTAACTCCGTCGTTTGGTTGGGGGTGGGTTACGTGTATATGGAGCCACCCGGCCGAGGCTATTTCACATGAACCTTTCAGCAACGCTTATTCTCGCTTTCGGCATGTCCATGGATGCTTTCGCCGCTTCAATCGGCAAAGGCGCCAGCCTGCATCAACCCCGTTTTCGCGAAGCGATCCGCACCGGCCTGATCTTCGGCGTGGTGGAAGCGATCACCCCGCTCATCGGTTGGGCCATCGGCCTGTTCGCCAGCCAATACATCATGGAATGGGACCACTGGGTCGCCTTCTCGCTGCTGTTCATTCTCGGCATGCGCATGATCGTCGAAGGGGTGCGCAACAGGCCCGACGAAGAAGAGAAGGTCAAACGCCATGGTTTCTGGTTATTGGTCGCCACCGCCATCGCCACCAGCCTCGACGCCATGGCGATCGGCGTCGGCCTGGCCTTCCTGCAGGTGAATATCGTGCACACCGCGATGGCCATCGGCTGCGCCACCATGATCATGGCGACGCTGGGCATGATGATCGGCCGCTTTATCGGCCCGCTGCTCGGCAAACGCGCCGAGATCCTCGGCGGCGTGGTGCTGATAGGTATCGGCGTCAACATCCTGCTGGAACACCTCGGCTACCTGGCCTGAGGCGACCGAACTGCAAAAAAACCTGCCGCGGCAGGTTTTTTTGTTTCTGGACGCCGCGCCTTTTAAGCGCGACGTCGGTACAGCGCCAGGACGAAATCCGTCTCGCACACAAACTCCCCGCCCTCGGCCAACCGCTGTTGCACTTCCGGCGTGGCGCGCCAGGCGAACGGCGTCATCTGCAGCAGGTTGGCGGCCTGCGCGCCCGGCAAGGTCATCGTATAGGCCAGCGCCTCTTTGCGCTCGCAGTCGAACCCATCGAACTGTTCGTCCTGTTCGGCATGCAGCTGCACCTGCGGGTACACCCGCTCTTTCAGCTGGTACAGATGACGCGGGCCCGGCGAAACCGTCACTACCACGCCGCCCGGCTTCACCACCCGCGCCAGCTCCTGCGCCTTGCAAGGGGCGTAGATGCGCAAGACCGCATCCAGCGCCCCGTCGGCGAACGGCAAGCGGTGGCTGGAGGCGACGCAGAACGAGACCGCCGGATAACGTTTGGCGGCATAGCGGATCGCCACCTTCGCGACGTCCAACCCGTAGACCGCCATATTGCGCCCCTGGGCCAGCCGTGAGGCCACGGCGGCGGTGTAATACCCTTCCCCACAGCCTATGTCCAATAACGCGCCAGCATCGGCCGCCAGCGCCACATCCAGCCACTCGGCCACCTGCGCTTGCAGCGGCTGATAATATCCACCGTCGAGAAACGCGCGCCGCGCCTGCATCATTTCCGCGCTGTCTCCCGGCTGCTTCGATCGCTTGTGCTGTACCGGCAGCAGATTGACGTAGCCCTCTTTGGCCTGATCGAACTGATGATTGCCGTCGCAACGCCATTGTTGAGATGAAAAATGCAGCGGCTGATGACACAGGGGACATTGATAAGACATGAATGGGCTTCCAGAGAGACAGGGCGCGGCTAGTCTAAAGAAGGCGCCGGTTTGATGCAAGGCGCATCCCCGCTCGCTTTCATCGCCAACAACACCTGGCCAAGCGGGGAAAAAGCTGGCTACACTGAGAGTCTGTTTTCTCACGCAGGTGAAAATAATTTATGAGCGATCGTTCCGCGCTGCTCGATGCGGTGCCCCACATTCAGCACGGCTTCGGCAGCAAACTTGCGCTGCTGCCGGGGCATCTGCTGCCCTACAGCGCCACATTGCCGGAAAAGAAGCAGGTGCATGGCACCCGCATCGTCGATGTGCTGCAACCGGCGCAGGCGTGCGGTGAGGCCGATGGCTTCTACACGCGCCAGCCCGGCATTCTGCTCAGCGTGCTGACGGCGGATTGCCTGCCGGTACTGTTCAGCCGTCGTGACGGCGGCGCCATCGCGGCGGTGCACGCCGGCTGGCGCGGGTTGCTGGACGGTATTCTGGAACAGATGGCGGCCCGCATTCGCCAGGACGGCGACACCGCCGATTGGGTGGCCTCCATCGGCCCCGCCGCCGGCCCGTGCTGTTACGAAGTTGACGAAGCGCTGGTGGAAAACTTTAAACAGCGTCTGCCGCTGCCCGCTACGCTGATCAGCCCGCACTATCGACATCTGGATCTGGCCGCGATCGCCGAATACAAGCTGACGACGCTCGGCTTCGCCGCCGTTGACCGCTCAGGCAGTTGCACTATCTGCACGCCGGACGTCGATCCGCAGCGGCCGCAGCGCTTCAAATACACCAGCTATCGCCGCAACAGCCATCGGCGCGCGCAGGATCCGACGCATCCGGGCATTAAAGGCCGCAACCAGTACGCCGGCATCGTCATCGTCGCCGAATGACGGAAACGAAAAAGCCCGCGCGAAGGCGGGCTTTTTGTACAGCTGACGCTGATTAGATAGCAGTAACGTTTACTGCAGATGGGCCTTTCTGGCCATCTTGGATTTCGAACTCAACGTTCTGGCCTTCAGCCAGGGTTTTGAAGCCGTTACCCTGGATTGCAGAGAAGTGTACGAACACGTCTTTGCTGCCGTCAGCCGGGGTGATGAAACCGAAACCTTTAGACTCGTTGAACCACTTAACTTGACCTTTGATCTTTGCCATCTTGAGTATTTCCTTTGGATTGTTTAAACCGCCCGTAGGCGTTACATAGACAAACTAGAGTCGTTACTGCTTGAGGCACTAAGATAAGGATCGGCAGAGAAGCGGTATTCAACGCTAACGTCTTTACTCAGAACTTCTTTACTGAAAATGCCACACATATACAGAACTGTACCTCGTTTTACCCAGATGCGTTATCACATACTCTGTATGCGATGGCAAGCCATTTTTAATCACTGAACGACATGTCGCACATATTTGAAACGGTCGAGAGCCACATTTGCTTAAATAGGCCAAAAGATGTTGAAGCATCGGCTATTTTCTGCTTGCCAAAATCACTGCGCCAGACCCCGCATTCTGCTGGCGTTTTAACAAAACTTTCATCGTATTGACGCCTATCTGTCTCGTCATTTCCGCTTTTTTGCCGCTTATAGCGTTAAAAAATTTGAATCTTTATGGAATTTGATATGCAACATTTGAATATCGATGAACGGGGGCCAATTTATTCATCGCTCCTCCGACCATTTACCGCCGGAAAGCCCATTCATCATCGGCTTTCAGCCCTGCAGCCAAACGGCGCGGGCGAGCACGGCGCACGGGCCAGTGGTGACGCATCCGCCCTGCACAACGGATGCATAAACATGCAAAGCGCCGACACCTCTCCCGCTTGCCGGTGGGTTCATCATAAATAATCCGAATATCATTAACCTCAATAGCCGGAATAGTCTTATCAATAACGAAAGTTCAACGTTGAATTAAATCCTGAAAACAAGGGGGTTATTTGAATCACCACCCGCGCTTATCAATTCGGCTAATTACAGCCGCGCTTTCAAACCGTTGGTTTTATTCATCCCGCAGCGCCGCCGGGTGATGAGGTCACGCAGACGGTGAGTCCTGCAACGCGATACGCTCGCCAATCTTCAGCGGATGGAATTGATGCTGCTCCAGCCCCGCGTCACTCAACGCCAGGTTCAACTGCTGCGGCGGCTCGTCCAGCGATTCATCCGCCAATTCGAACACCCCCCAATGAATGGGAATGGCGCGCGGCTGATTCAGTTGACGGTACAGCGTCACCGACTGCTGCGGATCCATATGCTGTTCCTGCATAAACCAGCGCGGCGCATAGGCGCCGATGGGCAGCGCCGCCACGTCGAACGGCCCCAGCCGTTGACCGATCTCCGCCAACCGTTCCGAATAGCCGCTGTCGCCGGAAAAATAAAACCGCAGCGCCGGATGGTGGATCACCCAGCCGCACCACAGCGAGCGATTGCGATCCCACAGCGTGCGCATGCTCCAGTGCCGCGCCGGCGTGGCGTAGACCGTCAGCTCGCCCAACGGCAGACTCTGCCACCAGTCCAGCTCATGCACCTTCAGCCGATAACGGCGGAACCAGCGCTTCAAGCCGAGCGGCACGATGAACTCGGCCTGAGGGAAACGCCGCGCCAATTGCCGCACCGTGCGCCTGTCAAGGTGGTCATAATGGTTATGGGAGATCAGCACCGCATCCACCGCCGGCAGTTGCTCCACCGTCAGCGGCGGCGGCGTTCTGCGCTTCGGGCCGTAAAAGCTCAGCGGCGATGCGCGTTGGGACAACACCGGATCGATCAGGATATAGCGCCCGCTCAACCGCAGCAGCATCGAGGCATGCCCCAACCACCAGACGCTGTCGCCACTGCCGCTGAGATCGGCCGGCTGCCACCAGCGTTCGGTAAATTGCGCGTAGCCCTGCTGCGGCGGCTTGGGCAACCCCTGGCGCTTGCGCTCATCTTGCCAACGTTGAAGATCCCCCTCCTGACGCCGCGAAGGTTCCGGGTTGCGAAATCCCTCCGGCGTGTGATGCGCCTTGGCCGCGTCGTAATAACGGTTGATTCTTTTCATCCAGCGTCTTCTCCCGACCCTCAGCGCCCTGCACGGGCATGACTTTCAGTGTAACAAACCCGATGAAGCTCGCACTTCGTCAGCCGTGCGCTGCATTGAGGGAGCTTTTGCCGTATGCTGTTGTCTCACTTCGGTGAGACAGCCAGGGCCGCCAAGAGCCCGTTAAGACTCTCTTAAGAACTTTGTGATTGACTTGTAGGGCATACAGAAAAGGAGAAGTTATGAGTCGTTCGACATCCCGCAAATCAGGCGCAGGCCTGGGGCGCCGTATTCGCAGCGCGCTGCTGGCGCAGAAGCAATACTGGAAAATGTATTTCGCCATGAAGCTGCGCCGCGTGCGCGTGCCTGCACCGCTGGTGCTGCTTGGCGGTTCGCTGCTCGGGTTCTTCATGCTGACCCTGCTGATGCTCAGCGTGGTGACCATCGACGTCATCAGCACCCTGCTGCTGCTGTGCCGGAAACTGCTGGGACGGGGTGACGGTGAGGGGCGCGCCTTTATGCCGCGCAGCTGACGAGAAGAGCGCGGAGGCGCAATACGCCTCCGCGCGCAGATTAACGCTTGGCGCCTTTGCGGCGCGTCAGCATGAACCCGCCCCACAGCACTGCAACCCACACCGGCATCAACAGCACCGAAATGCGGATCCCTTCGCTGAAATACATAATCACTAAAATCAGGCCGAGGAACGCCAGGCACAGATAGTTGCCGAACGGATACCACAGCGCCTTAAAGCTCGGAATGACGCCCTGACGGTTCTTCGCCGCACGGAATTTCAGGTGCGCCAGGCAGATCATCACCCAGTTGATCACCAGGGTAGACACCACCAGCGCCATCAACAGCTCAAACGCCTTGCCGGGCATCAGATAGTTGATCAACACGCCGATCGAGGTAATCAGCGCCGACAGTGCGATGGACAGCACCGGCACGCCGCGTTTGTTGACGCGCGTCAGCGCTTTCGGCGCATTGCCCTGGCTGGCCAGCCCGAACAACATGCGGCTGTTGGCGTAAACGCCGCTGTTGTAGACCGACAATGCGGCGGTCAGCACCACCACGTTGAGCACCGTCGCCACCAGATTGCTGTTCAGCGCATGGAAGATCAGCACGAACGGGCTGCCGCCCTCCACCACTTGCCCCCACGGATAAAGCGAGAGCAGTACGGTCAGCGAACCGATATAGAAAATCAGAATGCGGTACACCACCTGATTGGTCGCTTTAGGAATGCTGCGACGCGGATCGGCGGCTTCCG
Source organism: Serratia sp. CY52157 (assembly GCF_052168495.1). Classification (NCBI taxonomy): domain Bacteria; kingdom Pseudomonadati; phylum Pseudomonadota; class Gammaproteobacteria; order Enterobacterales; family Yersiniaceae; genus Serratia; species Serratia sp. CY52157. The sequence goes on from NZ_JBJNMO010000001.1 coordinate 1,200,210, forward strand.
CCGCGGTGATGCCCACCATCTCCAGCCCGCCGAACGAGAACATGATCACCGCCATCGCCATCACCAGCCCCGAGAAGCCGTGCGGCATAAAACCACCCTGCTGCCACAGGTTGGTGATGCTGGCCTGTGGCCCGCCGTTGCCGCTGGCCAACAGCCAGGCGCCAAACACGATCATGCCGACAATCGCCACCACCTTGATGATGGCGAACCAAAACTCGGTTTCGCCGTACAGGCGCACGTTCACCAGGTTGATCAGATTGATCAACACAAAGAACAGCGCGGCGGACGCCCAGGTGGGGATCTCTGGCCACCAGTACTGAATGTAGATGCCGACGGCGGTCAATTCCGCCATGCCGACCAGAATGAACATCGCCCAGTAGTTCCAGCCGGAAAGGAAACCGGCGAAATCACCCCAATATTTATAGGCAAAGTGACTGAAAGATCCGGCGACCGGCTCCTCCACCACCATTTCGCCCAGCTGGCGCATGATCAAAAACGCGATAAAACCGCCGATGGCGTAGCCCAACAGCACGGCGGGGCCGGCCATTTTAATGGTTTGCGCAATGCCGAGAAATAAACCGGTGCCGATGGCGCCCCCGAGGGCAATAAGCTGTATGTGTCTGTTTTTTAATCCGCGTTTTAGCGGGGTATCCTGATGCTGACCGCCCATCTTATCCTCATATGGCGTACCTCCTTGCCGTTATCGGCCAAGATTTCACCAATCAATAAATGTATCTGCGGGCGGCTTTTTAACACTTAACCCCGTGAGCATCAAGGAGTAGCGCCCCGAGACGGCAGACCGGAGCGCGATTTTTTAACCGAGGGAGAGCGGGTAACGTCGGCGTTCAGCCAGGCATACCGCACAGTTTGGTCAGGTTGCGCGCGCCGATCATCAGCGTGGCGACATAAGATTGGCGACGCGTAACCACTTCCACCGCCACGCGATCGTTTTGATATTTTATCAGATAGGTCGAGGGCCAGCCCTGACGGCGCTGGCCGAAGCTTTCGGCATGACGATCGATCGCCGCATGGGCAATCACCAGATGAGACAAGTTTTTATCACCTTTGATAATGCGCTTCATAAACAGCCTCCGCCAACGACAGCTCTGTTATTAGAAAAAGGAGAAACTCTTACCAATCACCGGTATTTTTGCGAATCAGTTAGCCTGTCGGCTCATCAGAAAACAGATCATCGCCGCGCGCAGCGGGCTGGCGCTGTCGGCCTGCCATTCACCGCCCTGGGTGCTCATGCGCGCCTGCCACTGTGGGCTGTCGCTGTGGTTGTCGGGGTTCAGACTGATTTTGTTGGCGCAAATGATCGGCCAGGCGTCGGAGGGATTCTTGCAGTAATCTTTACCTTTCACGCCGCCGTAGGGATACCACTTGTCCGGGTTCTCCCCGGTCAGCAGCGCAATGCTGCGGTTCACTTCGGCATCGCTTTCTTCGTACCATTTAATCATCGGCTTTATCCATCTTTTGTAAGGTTCGCGCTACATTACGATGTCTGTAAGACAGTTTTATGACAGCGTCGCCGGTTTTCACATTATCTGCACTAATGTTTCGCCCCCTTTAACTTTTCTCCCCTTCTGCGTACACTTTTCGTCTGTTTAGCGCCCAGGAAACGCACGCATGTTGACCGGCCTCAACCACCTGACGCTCGCCGTCAGCGATCTCGATCGCAGCTTCGATTTTTACCGTCATCTGTTGGGGTTTACCCCTCACGCCCGCTGGCAAGGCGGCGCCTATCTGTCGTTGGGGGCGTTGTGGCTGTGCCTGTCATTGGATGAGGCCCGCACGCAACCACGGGCGCGTGATTACACCCATTACGCCTTCAGCGTCGCGCCGGAACACATTGAACGGGTCAGCGAGCGGCTGCGCCAGAGCGGCGCAGAAGAGTGGAAAAACAATCGCAGCGAGGGCGAGTCGCTCTATTTTCTCGATCCTGATGGGCATCAGTTGGAGATCCATGCCGGCGATCTGGCCAGCCGCCTGGCGGCATGCCGGGAAAAACCGTATCAGGGCATGGTATTTTACTGAAGCGCCCCGGCGGCGCAGCGCCGGCCGGAGCAGGGTGTTCAACGTTCGGGGATAAAACCTTTAAAATCCAGCGCGGGGCTGAGATCGTCGTCATCAGCATCGCCGCCGTCGGCGCGAGCGCTGTGCGCCAAACGCTTCAACAGCGCCGTTTGTTGACGTTGCTGCTCGGCAATTTCCTGCAGCAGGCGAATCTGCTCGTTGGCGCGCACGCTGGCGCGGTTCACCAGGAACCAAACCCAGAGCCCCACCAGCAACGCCACGGCGGCGAGAGCCAACGACAACAGGCCGTTCTGGCCAAAACCTAAATCGTACATGGACAACCCTATCTACTGCGAAATTCAGGCCGCCATCTTAACACTCGCGGCGGCCGGGCGAACATCCCTGCCAAAAATTGCTTACCAGGGTACGAAGCGCGTCACCGAACAGATGCCCAGCGCAAAATTTCCACCATCGTCGCAATAGCTGTCCAGCGCCAACAGGTAGAAAAACAGGCAGGCAGCGACGGCCGTCATTATCACGAGGATTTTTTTTCGCAACAAATTTAGCAGCCTCATTGTTATCAGGATGGTCTATCGCGCATGTTATCACAGCAAAGTTAAACGAAGTTTAACTTGTCGTTTAGATTTCTGGCTATCGCCCGGTTTTCAGACTGTTACCCTTGCCCTCGCGCTGGCGCCGTGGCTAGATGAACCCTCAGGGATAACGAGGAAACGCAATGAGCAGACTGATTAAGTGGGTACTGGTATTGGCGGTCATTTACGGCGGCTTTTTGATCTCGGGCTACGGCGTGCTGATCGGCAGCAACAAGAACGTCGGCGGATTGGGATTGCAGTGCAAATACCTGACGGCGCGCAACGTGGCGATCGCCCAGTACGTCAATGGCGACAACGGTTTCATCGGCGTGACCGACTGCCCGCTGTTCAAGAAAATCGAAACGGTGGTGGATTAACCGCCACCGCCCGACGCCGTCGCTCTGCGGCGGCTCCGCCTCAATCGCGGGTAAACTTCAACTCGATCAGCGCAATCGCCTTGTCAATCGCTCTGCGGGTCACCGGATCGGCGCCGGCGGGATGCGTGGAGAAATCGATGCTTTTGAGCTGGCCCGCCATCTTGTCGCGCACTTCGGTCGGCGCAATCACGTCGATAACGTCCAGAATCTGTTTAATGACCAGTTGGCAAGCGACCAGATCGGAAGCCAATTCCTGCTCGTTGCTCAGCATGTCAGACATAATAACTTTCCCTCTTGATTCAAACGCCGCACAGAATAGCATGCCGCCTGCGCCATTGCCCGCCCTCCCCGCCTTTTTCCCCATTCTGCGCACCGCCGGGCAAAAGCCCGCGGCAGATTAGCCTATACTTGCAGCATGACGGTGATAAAAACATCCGTAACCTAAGCCACAACCAACAGGAGATAGTTATGGCGAATCACAATGTGAAATCCTGGGCAACAGTGCGTGAAACTTCGGTGGAAATTGCCGAAGCTATTTTTGAACTGGCAGGGAACGATGAAGTGTTGGCGCAGAAGATCTGGGAAGAAGGCAGCGATGAAGCGCTGGAAAAGGCTTTTGCCAAAACCACCGCAGACCAGCTTTATTGGGGAGAGGAAACCGTCGAGCGTAAAAACGTTTAAGCCGCCAGGCAACAAAAAGCCCGGGTTTCTGGCCCAGGCTTTCCCGATTAGCGCTCACCCCGCTCAGCGGCGTGCATCTCTGCTTGCTCTCACGGTTCTTCACCTCCCACACCTTCCGCATTTTTCATGCTCATCACCGGCGTCGCCATAAAAGCGCCGACGCCCACGATTACAACCAGAGTAATAACCACTGTCATTAACATGCGATCACCCCATCAACGTTGAGTTGTTACGGCTGACTCTGTTTTGGCGGTTCTTGCTGCGGTCTGCTCCGCGTCACCCACCGCGGCGGCGACAGTCTCAGATTAGCCGTTTTTCCTTTCGGCTGACAAGCGGCGGTTCAACGGTTTTTCCGAATCATGCCCCGTCATCGGCGGCGTTTTTTGTCCGCGGCGGCAAGTTGTGTATACTTCACCGCTATGTAGATCTCACACTGACGCACTGATGATACAAGAACACCATCTCTCATTGGTCTGCGCCCTCAGCAAATGGGTCGAAACTCACCTCGGACGAGTGATCCATCTCGAAGAGCTGGCCGAGTACTCCGGCTACTCGCTGTGGCACATGCAGAAGCTGTTCAAAGAAGCGACAGGGATTTCGCTGGGCAAATACATTCGTGAACGCCGTCTGGCCGGCGCGGTCTATCAACTGCGCAGCAGTGAAGCGTCGATTTTCGATATCGCCCTGGACTTTGGCTTCGGCTCACAGTCCCACTTCACCTACATGTTCAGAAAGCGTTTTAATATCACGCCTTACGATTTCCGCCAGGATCTGAGCGTCGATCTGCACATCGATCCGCCGCTGCACGTCATTCACCAAAAATCCGCCTGATTTTCGCCCGCCGTCAACCGGCGGGTTAACGCGCGCCCCAGACCGCCAGCAGCGCGATCGCGGCCGGCAACGCCTGCACCCACAGGATCTTGCGGCTGGCGGTCAGCCCGCCGAACACGCCGGCCGCCAGCACGCAGCCGAGAAAGAACAGCTGCAGCGCCACATCTTCACGCCAATAGCCCCATACCAGACCCAGCGCCAGAAAACCGTTGTACAGCCCCTGGTTGGCGGCCAAGACCCGCGTGGCCGCGGCGAACTCCGCCGTCGTCCCGAATGCTCGCCTGCCGATCGGCGCGCGCCACAGGAACATTTCCAATACCAGGATATAAAGGTGGAGCGCCGCGATAAGCAGCAGAACAATGTCGGCAATGAGCTTCATGATTATCCAAATAGCGAAATGGGGATGCCGTCAAGTATAAGTGATGGGTGAATATCGCTCACCATCCAAGATAAAAAAACCCGCCGAAGCGGGTTTATGCAGGAGTCATTTTTTGAGGTTAGTGTAATACGGCAACCAACAATGCCGCGACAGAGACCCAAAACAGCGCCGTGGCAACCACGACATGGGACAGTCTTGCACGATAAAGAACTTGGCTCATAATGACCTCACTGACATCAGACTAACGGGAGACAACCTGACTTCCTGAGGATTATCCTAATCTTCTTCCGTTTATCATTATATGCGTCAGATCACTATTTCGTTGAGAAACTTTATATTGTCGTGAAGCTGGAGCCGCGATCACATTTATTGCGCGTTATTAGAGCGAAATAAGTCGAATAATCTCGGCGATTATATCCTAACGCTATCAAACTTCGCTCCACGGCAGGCGTGGCGCGGCCATGCGCTCACCGGAATAACCGCTGACCGCCGGAAAACGATCCGTTTCCTGCTCCCAATCGCGCTGAGCCTGAATAATTTCCGCTTTAGTATGGCCAACGAAGTTCCACCAGATAAGGATCTCTTCATTTAACGGCGCTCCACCGATTAATAATCCCCGGCTGCCCTTCTCTGCATTTAACTCAATAGAGTTATTACCCATGCCTAAATAGGCGAATGCGTCAGGTGAAAATGTTTCACCATTAAGTTCAAATGCACCAATCAGGGGCAAAAAGCCGATTTCATAATCATCGCGCAGCGGCAATTGCGCCGTCGCCGCCTCTTGCCATTCCATATCAATGGCGATTAATGGCGAAAGAGTAAACACCGGTGAACGATAAGCGCCAAATTCCCCGACCAGCAAACGGTGATTCACGCCGTTATTCCGCCACTGCGGCAAATCGGGATAATGATCGAATCGCGGCGCCATGTCGGCATATTCGGCCGGCAACGCAATCCACAATTGTGCGGCGTGCAGTCGTCGGTCCTCGCCCACCGACTGTTCCGTATGCGCGATGCCGTGCCCTGCGGTCATCAGATTGACCTGCCCCGGACGGATCAACTGTTCGCTGCCGAGGCTATCGCGGTGCAGCACCTCACCCTCGATCATCCAGGTAAAGGTTTGCAGACCGGTGTGCGGATGCGGCCCTACGTCCATGCCGGGCGCGGTGCCGTTGAATACCGTCGGGCCGGCGTGATCGAGAAAACACCAGGCGCCGACGGTGCGCCGCTCCCGGGTTGGCAACGCGCGGTTGATAGGAATGCCGCCCACTTCAGCATTGCGCACGGCAATGCGCTGGATCTGGCGCGCGCCGTCAACGACAGGGCACTCGCGTGAGGGTGAAAAGCGCGTAGGATGTGACTGACTCATCGCAAAGACCTCCTGAATGGCGCCGATTCGCCAAGGATAATCGCCCCAGCTTAGCACAGGACAACGCCCCCTGGAGAGCGACGACGCTCAGCCGCGCTCACGCGGATTAAGGTGTTTTGATGTAGCAGCTTTTAATATCGATATCGTCGTGGGCATGCCTGAGATCGGAGAAATAAGTCACTCCGAAGAGAATCGACACGACCAGCAGTACAGAAACCAACAGGCCGATAATCGCCAACAGTTTGGTTTCATCGTGGAGATTGGGCTCCATTTTCTCTCCCCTAGTTAATGACGTCAGGTCAGCCACAGCGTGACCGCCAACGTAAAAATGATCAGTGAGCAGGACGCAATCGCCAAAACGACGATCGCAAATTGCGCATCACCCAAGGTTTCTCTGTAGTTTTTATCCGTCAAGGCGTTACGCTGCTGTTTCACTAAATCGGCTTTCACTCGTTCAACTGCTGCATTGCTGTTTGATGGGGCAAGACACCCCCTCAGAATGGGGGAGCGAAATCCCCCTTCGGCTGCTCAGTCCGCAACCGGGCCATGACGCTACCAACTTTCCCCCCCAGGGTCAACACCGCCGCCGCGGGCCGGCGAGCGCAGGCACACGGTATGTGTAACTTTTATTTAGAGGGAAGGGAAATAAGAGATGCTTATAGCGGAGGCAAAAAAAAGCCCGGCACATCGCCGGGCCAGGGGAGACAGAAGCGTTATTGCGGGATACGCAGCACCTGTCCCGGATAGATCTTGTCCGGGCTCGACAGCATCGGCTTGTTGGCTTCGAAAATTTTGTTGTAGAGATTGGCGTTACCGTACATCTCTTTGGAGATTGCGCTCAGCGTATCGCCCTTCTTCACGGTATAGAAGCGGCTCTCGGCGTCGGATTGCGCTACCGCCACCTTGTCTTCCACACCGCTGATGCCCGCTACGTTGCCAATCGCCACCAGAATCTTCTCTTTCAGCTCCTGGCTGACGGCATCGCCGGTCACCACCGCTTTCCCATCGACCACCTGCACATTGACTTTGTCGGTGCCCGGCAGGCCGCTCTTATCGAGATGCTCCTTGAGTTTGGCGCTTTGATCTTCGGCGGAGGCATTGCCGGTGACTGTGTCCCACAGTTTTTCGCCCGCTTCTTTGACAAAGTTAAACAAGCCCATATTCACTCCTTTTGATGGTTGCACTAATGCGTTGATGTAAGGCTTGTTAAGCTTAGCATCGTCAAAAGGATCTGCCATCCGCTCTCGCCCCCAGAAACGGCTGGAGAATTCCGAAAGTGCCGTCTGCGGCGCCTCATTGGCGTTTTATCGCGCAATGATGCTGAAAAATCGCGCTTTTTTACCTACACTGTTGCAGACAAGGCGGCTCGACGAAGGAGGCTGCAAGATGTACGCATTGGTGATGTTTGTCTGTTATCTGGATGGCGGCTGCAGTGAAATGGTGGTGGACATATTGCGCGACGAACCGCAATGCCTGGTGGCGATGAAGGAACAGAACCTGCGTCACGCCGGCTGTTATCCCATGGAAGAATTTATTGACGGCTTCTGGTTGCCGGCCAGCGAATACTCGGATTTTTGATCCCCTCCCCGCCTGATGCTGAGGAATTTCTGATTTCATCGGAAACTGCATCTTCCTCCGAGGCACAAGGCCGCTGTTTTGCTAAATTGCGGCTCCCGAAGAAGAAAGACAGAGAAAGGTCATGTCAGCATCGGCTCATTCCAACGAGCAATATGAAATTCTGCTGCGCAACGTCAGTCTGGCGTTAGGCGACGCAGTGTTGCAGTTAATCAAAAACCATAAAAAGGTATCCGGCGGCAATATTCTTTCGCAGCTGGTGACAGAGATAGAGCGAGAGCAGGATCAGCAGCGGTTTGCCGCGCTGCGTTCGGCCATCGAGCTGGTGGGGTTGGCGCCAAAAGGCTGAGCGCGCGATACAAACGAAGGCAGGGCTTGCGCCCTGCCTGATTACCGATCCCGACACAGGATGAGGGTAATGGAATTGCAGCTTAGAAGCGGTAGGTCAGGTTGACGGCAACGATATCGTCAGTGCTCAGCTTCAGTTTGTTGTCGTCGTTCAACTGGTTGATCTTGTAGTCGACGTAGGTGTACATGTTTTTGTTGAAGTAGTAAGTCGCGCCCACTTCCACGTATTTCACCAGATCGACGTCGCCAATCCCTTCAATATCCTTGCCTTTCGACTGCACGTAGGCCAGAGACGGACGCAGACCGTTTTCGAACTGGTACTGGGCCACCACTTCGAAGTTCTGCGTTTTGTTGGCGAAGCCGGAGACGCCATTGCCGCTGATCGGCGTCATGTTGCGGGTATCGGCATACATGGCCGCCAGATAGACCTGGTTGGCGTCATATTTGATTGCGGTGGTCCAGGCAGTGGCCTTGTCGCCTTTACCGTACTGCAACGCTTTCTGAGCGCTGGTACGGTTGGAATCGGAGAACGCCGCCGCGACGCCGATGCCGGTGCCGCCGATGTCCTGATAGTCCAGAGACATGCCGTAACCGTCGCCGTTTTGCTTGGTCACGCTGCGGCCGTCACCGTCGTTTTTACCCTGGTACTGCAACGCCAGGTTCAGGCCTTCCACCAAACCGAAGAAGTCACGGTTGCGGTAGGTCGCCAGGCCGTTGGAGCGCGCGGTCATGTAGTTGTCGGTGTAGCTGTAGGAGTCGCCGCCGAATTCCGGCAGCATGTCGGTATAAGCTTCGGCGTCGTACACCACGCCGTAGTTACGGCCGTAGTCGAACGAGCCATAGTTGGCGAACTTCAGGCCGGCGAAGCCCAGACGGGTTTTGGTGCCGGTGGTGCCCTGCGCTTCATCGTGGTTGGCCTGAACGTTGTATTCCCACTGGCCGTAACCGGTCAGCTGATCGTTGATCTGGGTTTCGCCTTTAAAGCCCAGACGAACATACGTTTTATCTCCGTCTTCACTTTTATCTTTACTGAAAACGTGTTTGGCCGAAACGCGGCCGTACAGGTCGAGTTTATTGCCATCTTTATTGTAGATTTCAGCCGCGTTGGCGAAGGAGGTGACCGCCCCGAGGGCGACAGCTAAGGCTAATACACTGCGTTTCATCATTTATTTTCCTAGATATTATAATTAGAACCCTGCCCGTCACGCCCAATTTATAATTTGGGCTGTGATTTTATCTTTTGGTATTTTATGAGCTCCCCTAATGCTGGGGTGATGTGACATTAGCATCATGAATCAAAACTTAAAATCAAAAAGTTCATGAAACAACGAGGAGAAAGCATGTTTATTTGTAACCATATATTTCAAAAAAGAGAATGCATAACCCATTGAATATAAGAAATTTTTATCACATAACTTATAACCAAAACGGTGCAACGCACCAATTTAGTGCATTTTGGTTTCGTTTTGCGTGCTTTCTGCGCGATTCAAAAGTAACAACAAGATTAGCATGGTTATTAAAAACGTTACTTATTTCACATTTTTATCTTAACAAAGTCACCAGGCAATTAAGGCTTTCCGATAACGGCTGAATACGGCCTTTATTCATTCACGTAAAGAAATCCCTATAGGACGAATAAAATTCGATTTATGGCCATTTAAATAGCGGGAAATAGCAGATTAAAATAATGAAAGGAATAAACGGCAGCGCGCTGACGGCGCCGCCGAGGATAAATCAATACAGCGTAGAACGGGAAACTTCGCTCAACAGCATGCCGGCGCGCAGCCCCAGCGCCACAGTGGGGTTAGGAAACAGTATCCACGCGCCCTCTTCGCCAACGCGATACTCCTCCTGCGGCTGCTCGCACAGCAACATCCCCGGTTTCAACTCGGTGAAGTTGGCGGTGTCATCATCCAGATGCAGCTTGAAATCCTCGCTGTGTTTGATCAACGAGTGCATCACACGGAATACCCGGATCGCCTCGCCCGCGCGCTCCGGCAACGGCCTCTCGCTGACCGCCGCCCGCAGAGCGCGATCGATGGCGGCGAACTGCTGCAGATCGTTGCTGCCGAACGGCCGCGCCTTGCCCAGCTCGAGCGTACAGCTCGCCGCATTGAGATGCTCGCTGGAATAGTGGCTGAAAGTCCCGCCCGGCGCACTGTGTACCACCAGCGCATCCAGATCGGCGGCATCCAGCAGCTTTAGCATCGGTTCGCTGTACGGGCGCTTCTGGAAGGGCAAAATGCCAAAGCGCGGCAAATGCGACTCGCGAATGGCGGTGTGCAGATCGTAATGGAAACGCGCCGCCTGTTCGCCATCAAAAAAGGCGGCGAGCGTGCGCTCCAACTGCTGGGCGCGCGCGGTTTCCCCGCTGGCGGCGAAGTTGCGGTAGCGGCCGCCGAACATGCGGTTCATGTCGCTGTGCAGATAGCGCTTGCCCGCCCGCATCGCCGCCGGGTTGCCCAGCACCACCAACAGCCGCACCGTCAGCGGTAACCGGCCGGCAAGGAGATCGCCGACCAGTTGATTGAGCAGTTCAATCGGCGCGGTTTCATTGCCGTGTACGCCCGCCGACACCACCAACGCCTGGCGATAACGCTGCCGCGGCGTGAGTTCCAACACCCCTTCCCCCAGCCAACGCCAGCGCAGCTGCGGCGTTTCGCCCTGCCATTCGGCGGGCTCTTTCCCCTCCAGCGTCAGGGGCAGTAGATCGATCATGCAGCCTCCCTTATCGTTGGAACGGATAGATGGACCCGAGACCGAGGATCGACGTCAGCGAATCCAACGCCTCGCGCCCTTCGCGCAGCAGCAGCGGATCGGCCAGGTCATCCTGCGTCAGGCGATCGCGGTAATGACGATCCACCCATTCGTTCAGCGTCGCGAACAGCCGATCGTTCATCATGACGCGTGGATTCACCGCCCGCAGTTCTTGATCGTTGAGCGCCACCCGCAGCCTCAGGCAGGCCGGGCCGCCGCCGTTGCGCATGCTTTCGCGCAGATCGAACACGCGGATTTCATCAATCGGGCCGCCACTGCCGACCATCTCGTTCAGATAACGCCACACGCCGACATGCTGGCGCGACTCTTCCGGCACCACGATCATCATCTTGCCGTTCGGCTTGGTGAGAATTTGGCTGTTGAACAGATAAGTCGCCACCGCGTCCGCCACCGAGACGCGCTCCGTCGGCACTTCAATCGCCACCAGCTCGCTGTCCAGCGTCGCCATCTTGCGGCGCACTTCATCCAGCGCCTGTTGCTGGCGGTAAAACGCCTGCTGGTGGTGGAACAGCACATTCTGGTTGCTGACCGCAATCACGTCGTTATGGAACACGCCCTGGTCGATCACCGCCGGATTTTGCTGCACGAAGACCGTATGCTGCTCGTCCAATTGGTGCAGGCGAGCGATCGCCTCACCGGCTTCGCGCGTCTGGCGCGCAGGATAACGCGCCGGCGCCGTTTCGCCGCCAAACTCCTGGCGACCGTAAACGAACACCTGCACGCTGCGCCTGGCATAATCGCCGCCCAGCCGGTTATGGTTGGCCGCCCCTTCGTCCCCGAACAACGCCACCTGCGGCAGCGCTTCATGGTGGGCGAAATGCCGGTCGTCGTTAAACATCGCCCGCAAAACGTCGGTGGTCGTTTCCGCTTCAATGGCGCGGTGGAATTTATTGTTCAGGTTAGCGGCGGTGAAATGCACCTTGCCGTCTGCGCTGTCCGCCGAGGGGGACACCGTGGCCGCATTGGCGGTCCACATGCAGGACGCCGAGCTGAGCGCCGACAGCAAACGCGGCGATTGACGCATCGCCTGCGCCAGCACCGCCTCATCGCTGCCGCTGAAACCCAGGCGACGCAACATCGGCAAATGCGGCCGCTCCTGCGGCGGCAATACCCCTTGCTGGAAACCGAGATCGGCCAGCGCCTTCATTTTCAGCAGCCCCTGCTTCGCCGCCAGCTTCGGGTTCGATACGCTGTTTTGATGCTGCGTAGAGGCCTCGTTACCGAACGACAGCCCGGCATAGTGGTGCGTCGGCCCCACCAAACCGTCGAAATTGACTTCATATCCTGACATGGCTATCCCCTGGGGATGGCCTGCGGCGACGCCATGACGCCGCCGCAGACGATTAACGGAACGACAAGCCCGGCGAGAGCGTCGCCGGCAGCGACAGGCTTTCGCTTTCCAGCGACGCCATCGGCCAGGCGCAATAGTCCGCCGCATAGAAGGCGCTTGGGCGATGGTTGCCGGAAGCCCCCACGCCGCCGAACGGCGCCGCACTGGACGCCCCGGTCAACGGCTTGTTCCAGTTGACGATGCCGGCACGCGCTTCCAGCAGCAGCCTCTCGAACAGCTCGCGCTGCGGCGAGACCAATCCCACCGACAGGCCGTAGCGCGTCTGGTTGGCGAGCCGCAGGGCCTCGTCGAAATCGCGGTAACGCACGATCGTGGTCAACGGCCCGAAGTACTCTTCGTCCGGCACGCCGGCCACGCCGGTCAGCTCGATGATGCCCGGGCTGAGCAGCGAACTGCCCGGCTCCAGCAGACGCATGGCCAGCAGCGATTTACCGCCCAGCGCCAGCAAGCGCTGCTGCGCTTTCAGCATGTTTTCCGCCGCGGCCGCCGACACTACGCCGCCCATGAACGGCTGCGGTTCGGCATCCCAACGGCCGACGCGCAGCTCGCCCGCCACCTGAACCAAACGCGCGATAAAAGCGTCGCCTTCCGCCCCCTGCTTCACCAAAATGCGGCGTGAACAGGTGCAGCGTTGGCCGGCGGAGATAAACGCCGACTGGATAGCCAGGTTGACCGCCGCGTCGCGATCCTCGAAACCATCGACGATCAGCGCGTTGTTGCCGCCCATCTCCAGCGCCAGGATCTTCTCCGGCTGCCCCGCCAATTGGCGATGCAGGTGGTAACCGGTGCCGGCGCTGCCGGTGAACAACAGGCCGTCGATATCCGCACTGGCGGCCAGCGCCTCGCCGGTTTCCCGGCCACCCTGCACCAGATTGATCACCCCGTCCGGCAGACCGGCCTTCAGCCACAGCTTCAGGGTCTCCTCGGCGGTCAGCGGCGTCAGTTCGCTCGGCTTGAACACCACACAGTTTCCGGCCAGCAGCGCCGGCACGATATGGCCGTTCGGCAGATGGCCGGGGAAGTTGTAAGGCCCGAACACCGCCAGCACGCCGTGCGGGCGATGGCGCAGCACCGAAGCGCCGTCGGCCATCGCCGTCTGGCTAAAGCCGGTGCGCGCCTGATAGGCCTGCAGTGAAATGCCCACCTTGCCGATCATCGCCTGAATTTCGGTCAGGGTTTCCCAGCGCGGTTTGCCGGTCTCACGGCTGATGGTTTCCGCCAGCGACTGTTTATGTTCTTCCAGCAAAGCGGCGAAGCGTTTCACCAGCTGTTCGCGCTGCTCGAACGGCGTACGCGCCCAGCCGGGGAATGCGGCGCGCGCGGCTTCGCAGGCGGCGGCGACGTCATCGGCGTCGGCGGCGTTGGCGCGCCACAGCGGCTGATTGCCGACCGGATCGGCCTTGCCGAACTCCGCGCCGCGGCCCTGCCGCCAGACGCCGTTAATCAACAGTGCAGGATGGGACATCATGCTTTCTCCTGTGCAATAAGGGGGAGTACCCGCACCGGGCTGCCCTGCTCGACGCCGAGCGCCGCAGCGGTGGCGGCGTTGATATGCAGGCGGTCGTCATACAGATCGGCATTGACCAACAGTGCGCGGTAATTCTGATAGTTGTCGTTGGCGACCAGATGGACCGGCGCATCGGCGCGCATCGGCGTGTCATCCAGCACCACTTTGACCAGGCGGCTCTGCTTCACCGCACGGATGTGGTCGATTTCGGCTTCCAGCGTCGGGCCACCGTCGAAGATATCGACGTAGCCCTGATAGCTCAGGCCTTCCGCCTCCAGCAGGCGGCGCGCCGGCAGGGTTTGCGGGTGCACTTCACCGATCACCTTCTGCGCGTCTTCGGCCAGGAAATCGACATACAACGGATGTTTCGGCATCAGTTCGGCGATAAACGCTTTTTGTCCGGTGCCGCTCAGGTAGTCCGCCTTGGCGAACTCGATGGAGAAGAAACGGTGGCCGACGCTCTCCCAGAACGGCGAACGGCCGTTTTCATCGGAGAAACCGCGCATCTCGGCGATCAGACGGCGGGAGAAGCGTTCACGGAACGCGGCGATAAACAGGAAACGCACCTTCGACAGCAGCTTGCCGTTCTCGCCGTGACGATAGTCCGGATCGAGGAACAGCGTGCACAGTTCCGAATGCCCGGTATGGTCGTTGCTGAGGAACAGCGTCGGCACCGATTTATAGACGTTCAACTGTTTGGAAGCGTGCACCTGCGTGCCGACGCGGAAGCTGTACCAGGGTTCCGCCAGGCCGACGGCCACTTCGATCGCGCAGACCCCCACCGCCTGCCGGCGCTCGCTGTCTTCCAACACGAACAAATAACACTGGTCACTTTGCGGAAGTTCGCCTTGCCAGGTTTTTAACGCCCGCTCAATGCGTGCCGACAGGGTATCTTCATTTTGCGGCAGCGACGTGAGACCGATACCGGATTTGCCGGCAAGCGTCAGCAAATCCGCCAAATCGCGGCGCTCTATAGGGCGAATAATCATCATAATGCGAACCTCTTCTGAATCAGGCTGCGCCGATGAAGGCGCAGCCCGCTGATTAGCTGCAAATGCGCGCCACGGCGCGCGCGAATCGCGCCAGCCCCTCTTTCACATCCTGCTCAGGGATGATCAGCGACGGCGTGAAACGCACCACGTCCGGGCCGGCGATCAGCGCGATAACGCCTTCTTCGTTGGCCAGTTGGGTGATCTGCTTCGCTTTGCCGGCATAGTCTTTCTTCAGTTGGCAGCCGATCAGCAAACCGCCGCCGCGAATCTCGGCGAAGATCGGATACTGACGGTTGATGTCGTTCAACCCGTCGATGAACCACTGGTGGCGCTGCTTGACGCCTTCCAGCACTTCCGGGGTATTGATGATGGAGAACACTTCCCCCGCCACCGCCGTCGCCAGCGGGTTGCCGCCGTAAGTGGTGCCGTGAGTGCCGACGCCCAGCGTTTTCGCCAGCGCATCGGTGGTCAGCATGGCGCCGATCGGGAAGCCGCCGCCCAGCGCTTTCGCGGTGGTCAGCACGTCCGGCACCACGCCGTACTGCATATAGGCATACAGGTGGCCGGTGCGGCCGACGCCGGTCTGCACTTCGTCGAAGATCAGCAGCGCGTTATGGCGATCGCACAGTTCACGCAGCCCCTGCAGGAAACTGGCTTCCGCCGGCAGCACGCCGCCTTCGCCCTGGATAGGCTCGACGATCACCGCGCAGGTGCGATCGTTGATAAGCTCGGCCGCCGCGGCCAGATCGTTATACGGCGTATGGGTGATACCGCCCGGCAGCGGCGCAAAGTCCTGCGAATATTTTGGCTGGCCGCCGGCGGACACGGTAAACAGCGTACGGCCGTGGAACGCGTTGTTGAACGCCACAATCTGATCTTTACCGGCGCCGTGCTGGTCGTGCGCATGTTTGCGCGCCAGTTTCAGCGCCGCTTCGTTGGCTTCTGCCCCCGAGTTACAGAAAAACACCTTGTCGGCGAACGTGGCGTCGATCAGTTTCTTGGCCAGGCGCAGCACCGGTTCGTTGGTATAGCCATTGCCCAGATGCCACAGTTTGCCCGCCTGCTCCACCAGCGCCGCCTTGACCGCCGGGTGCGCATGGCCCAACGCGTTAACCGCGATGCCGCCGGCGAAATCGATGTAAGACTTACCCTGTTGATCCCACACCTGCGATCCTTCACCCCGCACCAGAATAAAATCGGCAGGGGCATAAACCGGGACCATCCAGTCATCGAAAGACTGGCGGGTAACTGCGATTGGCTGTTCCATAGTGACCTCATAATCTCAGCAAAGGCTGAATTTTGACTGTAAGGACCGCGCAAGCCCGGCTAGGCCGCCACAATGCAAAAAAACCGCTGTTCAAAACCGACTTTCCCGGCGGAGAAAATGCTGTCTCTCACCGCTGATTTAGAAACAAATCTGTTACATAAAATCGGTTTTTCACTATTTATGGCGCTTATCCGGTCCCTGAGCGGGGAGTAAATGTTAACGAGCAGTTAAAATACATGTCGTTTGATAAAGAGTGTAGAGCAGCTATCGTGCCAAAACGGGATTTTTGCCGGATTTTGCTATTTTTTACGTTAAAACAACGGCTTATAATGCATATTTATTCATTTTATATGCATTTGCAATGCATAATTTAAAAAATAAGGCCTAAAATCATCATTGCTCGCGAAATCCTATTCAATTGCGAAAAACTTCAGGATTTCTGATCGCGCTCGCAAAAATAATTTCATCCGATTTGCTCGCCATCACACTTTTTGCCCCAACCCGGTGCAGCGCTGCGCCAGGATCGGGCAATGCGGCGACGAAGCGCCTATTCCATCGGCAGCACCCCGGAAAACGAACCGCGCCGATCGCCGCCGGCCGCGGCTTCCGCTTTATGCGCCAACGACTACACTGTGATTCTGACCGCACTTTTTCTTCTGCGCACAAGGAGTCACCATGCCCAAACGAACCGTCGATCTCAGCCGGCCTCTCCTCCAGCACGACATCCGCGCGTTTCTCGAGACGCTGAATGCCGCTGGCGGTAAACCTATGGAACAAATGAAGCCCAAAGAGGCGCGCAGAGTTTTGGAAGCGGCGCAGCGCAGCGTAGACGTGCCGCTGCGCGAGGTGGAGATCAGCGAGAAAACCATTCACGTAGAAGGCCAGGATATTCTGCTGCAGCTGGTGCGGCCGGCCAGGGTCAAGGAGACATTGCCGGTATTCATGTTCTTTCACGGCGGCGGCTGGGTGCTGGGCGATTTTCCCACCCATGAACGGCTGGTGCGCGATCTGGTTTACAGCTCCGGCGCGGCGGCGGTGTTCGTCAACTACCCCCGCTCACCGGAAGCGCACTATCCGCAGGCGATCAATCTGGCTTACGCCGCCACGGAATGGGTGGCCGAATATGGCGAAAAAATCAACGTTGACGGTTCACGGCTGGCGGTGGTCGGCAACAGCGTCGGCGGCAATATGGCGGCGGTGGTCAGCCTGATGGCCAAAGAGAAAGGCCTACCGGCATTACGTTGCCAGATCCTGCTGTGGCCCGTTACGCACGCCCATTTTGATACCGATTCCTATCATCAGTTCGCCGAAGGCCATTTCCTGACCCGCAATATGATGAAGTGGTTTTGGGACAGCTATGCGCCCGATAAGGCGCAGCGCAAAGACATCTACGCCTCGCCGCTCAACGCTACGCCGGAACAGCTGCGGGGCTTGCCGCCGGCGCTGGTGCAAACCGCCGAGCTGGACGTGCTGCGCGATGAGGGCGAAGCCTACGCGCGTCTGCTCGACGCCGCCGGCGTCGAGGTCACCTCTACCCGCTACAACGGGCTAATCCACGACTACGGCCTGTTGAACCCGCTCGCCCACGTCCCGGCGGTGCATTCGGCGATCCACCAGGCCGGGCGCGCGTTGAAACACTACCTGTCCTGACGCTAACCGACCAGGTGGCAAGCCACCTGATGACCGGGCGCCACGCTGCGCAGCTGCGGCGCCTGTTCGCGGCACTGCGCCGTGGCCAGCGGGCAGCGGGGATGGAAACGGCAGCCGCGCGGCGGGTTGGCGGGGTTCGGCGGCTCGCCGCCGGCCACCCACGCCGGCGCGCGTTGCGCATCCAGCGTCGGCACCGCCGCCAACAAGGCCTGCGTGTAGGGATGCAGCGGTTGGCGGAACAGCGCATCGCGATCGGCGCTCTCAACGATCTGCCCCAGATACATCACCGCCACATCCTGGCACAGATGCTCCACCACGCCGAGATCGTGCGAGATAAACAGCAGCGTCACCCCCTGCCGCTCCTGTAAATCGGAAAACAGATTGATGATCTGCGCCTGAATCGACACGTCGAGCGCCGATATCGGCTCATCGGCGACGATAAATTCCGGTTGCAGGATCAACGCGCGCGCAATGCCGATACGCTGCCGCTGACCGCCGGAAAACTCATGCGGAAACCGCCCGTAATGCTGTGAGGACAACCCGCAGATCGCCAGGGTATCGAGCACCCGTTCGCGCAGTTCCGCCTTGCTCGCCAGGCCGTGTTGCAACAGCGCTTCCCCAATGGCGTCGCCCACGCGCAGACGCGGATTCAGCGAGCTGTAAGGATCCTGAAACACCAGCTGCATTTTCGGCCGCAGGGCGCGCAACGCGTCCTTGCTCAGGCCGTCCAACGCCTGCCCTTTGAACAGCACCTCACCGGCGGTTTTGTCGTGCAGGCCGAGCAGCGTGCGGCCAACGGTGGTTTTGCCGCTGCCGGACTCGCCCACCAGCCCGAAAACGCGCCCCTTGCGGATGCTGAAGCTGACATCATCCACCGCCTTCAGTTGGCCGGTGGTGCGCCCGAACAGCCCGTCGCGCAGCGGAAAATATTTCTTTAACCCCTTTACCTCCACCAAAGGTTCAGTCGACATACGGATGCCCTCCGGCATTGAGAAAACAGGCGGACTGACGCTGACGGGAGCCGTACAGCGGCGGAATGCCGTCGCGGCAGCGAGCGGAGGCCTGCGCGCAGCGCTCGGCGAAAGCGCAATGCTCCGGCAGCCGCGCCAGATCCGGCACCTGACCGGGAATGGAGTACAAGCGGCGTCGCCGCTGCCCCGGCACCGGCCGCGAGGCGATCAGCCCCTGCGTATAGGGATGTCGCGGCTCGTCCAGCACTTCCCGGGTCGTTCCCTGCTCGACGACGCGCCCGGCGTACATCACCGCCAGCCGATCGGCCATCTGGGCGATCACCCCGAGATCGTGGGTGATCAAGATCATCGCCATGTTGTGTCGCCGGCTCTGCTCGCGCAGCAACGCCAGGATCTGCGCCTGCACCGTAACGTCGAGCGCCGTGGTCGGTTCGTCGGCGATCAGCAGCGCCGGCCGGCACCCGATCGCCATGGCGATCATCACGCGCTGCAGCATGCCGCCGGAAAGCTGATGCGGGTAGCAGCGCATCAGCGCCTCCGCGCGCGCCAACCCCACTTCCGTCAAGAGTTGAATCGCCTGACGCCAGGCCGTTTTCGGCGACAGAAGCAAGTGCCTGATCAGCGGCTCCACCAGCTGTTCGCCGAGGGTCAACACCGGATTCAGCGCGCTCATCGGCTCCTGAAAGATCATCGCCAGCCGGTTGCCGCGCAGATCCGCCATCTTGGATGCCCGCAGCGACAGCAGGTTTTGCCCTTCAAAGCGAATCTCACCGCCGTCTACCTGCGCCAGCGGCTGCGGCAACAGCCCCATCAGCGCCATGGCGGTCACGCTTTTGCCGCAGCCCGATTCGCCGACGATCCCCAGCGTTTGCCCGGCCTGCAGTTCAAGACTGACCTGTTGCACCGCCCGCACCGGCCCCTGCTCGCCATGAAACGACACCGACAGCCGGTCGAACGCCACCAGCGGTTGACTCATCGTTTTACCCCGCTCATTTTCGGATCGAGCGCGTCCCGCAGGCCGTCGCCCAAGATATTGATCGCCACCACGGTGACGAAGATCGCCAGCCCCGGCGGCATCCACAGCCAGGGGCGGCGCTGAAAGTCGATCAGGCTATTGGCGGCGTCCATCATGTTGCCCCACGACGGCGTCGGCGGCACCACGCCCAGCCCAAGGTAGCTCAACGCCGACTCGCTGAGGATGGCGTTGGCCACCGCCATGGTGGCGACCACCACCAAAATCGGCACGGTATTGGGCAACAGATGGCCGAAGAGGCGCCGCCGAGTGGAGAGCCCCAGCACTTCGGTGGCCAACATGAAATCCCGCTCGCGCAGCGACAGGATTTGGCCGCGCACCAGCCGCGCCAGCGACGGCCAGCCCAGCAGGCTCAGCATGATCATCACCATGTAGATACGGTAGTCCGGCGACACGTCGAGTTCGGTCAGCATCGCCCCCATGATGATCAGCAGCGGCAGGCCGGGAATGGTCATCAACAGATCGGCGAAGCGCATGATCAGCCGATCCGCCACGCCCCCCAGATAACCGGCGAACGCCCCCAGTACATAGCCCAGCGTCACCGACAGCAGCATCGACACCAGGCCGATGGTCAGCGATATTCGCCCCGCCAGCAGCAGCCGGGTGCAAATATCGCGGCCGAGAAAGTCGGTGCCCAACCAATGCGCGCCGCTCGGCGCCTGATTGATGTTCAGCACATCGCCGGCGTCGTCAGGCCACGGCGACAGCGACGGCCCAATCAGGCACAGCAGCGCCAACAGCACCAGCAGCGCCAGCGAGATCATCGCCGGTCGGTGGCGGCGCAGACGGCGCCAGGCCTGCGCGGCGGGCGGCGGAGACAGCTGCGCCAGCGCCGGCAACTGCGCCTGGCGCCAGCGGCGACGGCGCCCGAAAAACAGCGTTACCCACATCGTGTTACCTCAAGCGAATGCGTGGATCGGCGTAGGCGTACAGAATGTCCGCCAGCAGATTGCCGAGAATGGTCAGCGCCGCCAGAAACAGCGTGAACCCCATCAATACCGGATAATCGCGCGCCGCCAGCGAATCGATATGGATATGCCCGGCGCCCGGCCAGTTGAAGATTTTTTCGGTGATCAGCGCGCCGGAGAACAATCCCGGCAGCTCGAACCCCAGCAGGGTAATGATCGGCAACAGCGCATTGCGCAGCGCGTGTTTGAGGATCACCGTTTTCTCCCTGAGCCCTTTGGCGCGCGCGGTGCGGATATAGTCCATGCGGATCACCTCCAGCATGCTGGCGCGAAAATAGCGCGTCAGGCTGCCGGCCTGCAGCATCACCAGCGCCAGCACCGGCAACAGCAGGTGCGCCGCCACCTCCAGCGCCCAGGCCAGCCCGCTCGCTTCGCTGCCGGTGCGCAACATGCCGCCCGCCGGCAACCAGTGCAGATCGACGGCGAACCATTTGATCAGCAACAGGCAAAGGAAAAACGTCGGAAACGACATGGCGGCGAACACCGCCACGGTGATCAGATGATCGAACAGCGAATAGGGTTTCATCGCCGAGATCACTCCCACCGCCAGCGCGATGCCCCAATACAGCACCATCGCCACCGCCGCCAGCAGGAACGAGTTCCAGATGTATTGGTTCAGCAGCGTGCTGACCGGGATCTGATACTGCAGCGAGAAGCCGAGATCGCCCTGCAACAGCCGGCCAAGCCAATGCAGGTAACGGCTGAACAAGGGCTGATCTAACCCATACAGTGCCCGCAGCTCGGCGGCGCGTTGCGCGGTCAGGTTGATATTGCCGTCGATAAAGTCGCCGGGCGCCAGGGCGAAGATGCAAAAAATCAGCAATGAAGCCAACAACAGCATCGGGATAGTCTGCAACAAACGGCGCAGGATAAAATTTCTCATCGCGAATTCCATCGCCGCCGCCCGGAATAGCGCGGCGGCATCGGGGCGTTACGGCGCCGGTTTGACGTTCGGCAGGCTGCCGACCAGTCCGTTGTAGATATCCGGTTTAAAGCCGGTGACGCGCGCGCTGCTGGCGCTCAATATTTCGCGGTTGCCGAGCAGGATCACCGGCGGATCGTCCGCCAGCACCTGATACAACTGATGGTACAGCGGCTTACGCTGCGCGATATCCAGCGTGGCGTTGGCTTTGGCGATCAGCGCGTCCACCTGCGGGTTGTGGTAGCCGGTCTCGCTCTCGCGGCTGATGAAGTCGCGTACGCCGTCGTGCGGATCGTTCAGCGTGCTGGTGCTGAGAGACGCCAGGTCGTAATTGCCCGCCTTGCGCTGCGCCAGCAGCGCGTTGAAATCCAATACCTGCGGTTTCAGCACCACGCCGAGCCGGCGGTAGTTATCCTTGGCGATCGGCACCAGCGCGTCGTTGATCAGCTTTTTGGTCACCAGCAGCGTCAGCTCCAGCTTTTTACCGTCTTTCTGCCGGATGCCGTCAGCGCCCACCTGCCAGCCCGCCTCGTCCAACAGCTTTTTGGCCTTATCGAGATCGTAAGCGTAAGGATTGATGCCGTTGGCGTCGTAAGCCCAGGAGATCGGCGAAATCGGCTGGTTGGCGACCTTGCCGTACCCCTGGTACACCACGGCGATCAGTTTTTGCCGATCGAGGCCGTAGATCAGCGCCTGACGCACCCGCTTGTCCTGCAGCGCCGGGCGTCTGAGGTTGAAATCAACCCGGCTGTAATCGCTCGAGCTGTAAAGGTTGATATTGGCGAAGCCGAGCAGTTTGAGCTGTTCGATATCGTCCGGCTTGGCGGTAAAGGCGTCGTAGTCGGTCTCACCGGTCTGGAACAGCTGGAAGTTGGTGGCCGGGTTGGTGACGCGATAGATAAAGCGCGCCATCGGCGGCGGGCCGAGGTAGAAGTTCGGATTGGCGTGGAAGCGGATTTCCTGCCCCGGCACGTACTTGTCGTAAATGTAGGGGCCGTTGCCGAGCGGCTTGCCGTTCAAGGCGCGCACGCCGTCGAGCTTGCCGCGCTGATAGTCTTTGCCGTAGTAAGCCCGCGACAATACCGGCCCGCCAATCAGTTGCAACGTGGTCGCGCCCGGTTGGGTGGTGACGATCTGAATGGTGCGATCGTCGATCACCTTCAGCCCGCTGATGCCGGCCGCGGTGCCGTTTTTATACTCGGCGCCGCCCTGAATGTGCGCCGGCGTGATATCGGTATCGCCGTCATAGGCCGGGTCATGCAGCAGCGTCAGGGTAAAGGCGATATCGTCGGCCTTCAGCGGCGAGCCGTCGCTGTAGACCAGATTCGGCCGCAGCTTGATGGTGTAGGTCAGATTATCGGGGCTGACCTGCCAGGACTCCGCCAGGCGCCCTTCCGGTTTGCCCTGGCTGTCCAGGCCGATCAGCCGGCTGAAGATCACGTCGGTCACGTTCTCGTCCCAGCCGTTGGTGAACAGATACGGATTGAAAATCCCCTGCGGCTCCGAGATGCCCGCCACGACGGTATCTTTGCGCAGTTTGGCGGCGGCCGGCACCCGAGCGGCGTCGCTGGCCGGCGTAATGCCTTCGGCCAGCGTTTCCGCCTGCGCGGCGGCGCTCAATCCCAGCGCGCAGACCAACGCCAGCGGCGTCAGCCGATAGCGCAACAGTTTGTTTAGCTTATTTTTTATTCCACTCACCCACTGCCCCTCGTCTACCCGTTGATAAAAATGTGACAAAATTTATCGCAGAGTAATGGGCGGCTGGAGGGCTGTCTAACAACGAAACCGGCATTCCATTGCCGAAAAAAGCATTATGAATTTTTCTGGGGCGAAGCGGCGGGAAAAATGCGGTTCAGCCGGACGCCGCCAGCCCCCGGATAAGTTTGGCTAAGGTTTTTATCGCCTCTTCAAAGCGGTCATTCCATTCAAACGAGGCGTTGAGACGGAAGCAGTGGTTGAAATGGTCGCCGGTGGTAAACATGCGCCCCGGCGCGATGCTGATGCCCCGAGCGAGTGCGCGCCGATACAGCTCCATCGACGACAGCGCCGGGTCGAGTTCCAGCCACAGGAAATACCCGCCGTCGGGCTGACTGACTTTCACCGTCGGCGGGAAATGGTGGGCGATCGCCTGACGCATTGCGCTTTGGCGCTGGGCCAGCAGGCGTCGCAGCCGCCGCAGATGGGTGTCGTAGCCGCCGTGCAGCAGATAATCCGCCAGCGCCATCTGGGTCGGCACGCTGGTGGAAACGGTGCTCATCAGCTGCAAACGCTGGATCTGTTGCGCATAACGCCCCGCCGCCACCCAGCCGACGCGAAAGCCCGGCGCCAGACATTTGGAAAATGACGAGCAGTGCAGGATCTGGCCGCCGCTGTCGAGCGCCTTCGCCGGCAACGGCCGTTCGGCGCTGAAGTACAGCTCGCCGTAGACATCGTCTTCGATCAGCGAGATCTGCCGTTCGCGCAGCAGCGCCACCAGACGCTGCTTGTTGGCCTCCGGCAGGGTGGCGCCCTGCGGGTTCTGGAAGTGGGTCATCAGCCAGCAGGCTTTGATCGGATACTGCTCCACCGCCTGCTGCAACGCGTCCAGATCGATACCGTCCTGCGGATGCGTGGCGATCGCCACCGCCTTCAGCCGCAGCCGTTCCAGCGCCTGCAGCGCGCCGTAAAACGCCGGCGACTCGATCGCCACATAGTCGCCCGGTTGGGTCACCGCCTGCAGGCTGAGGCTGAGCGACTCCATCGCCCCGGCGGTGATGACGATCTCGTCCGGCGCGACCTGCATGCCGCTCAGCGCATAGCGTTGGGCAATGTGCCGTCGCAGCGCGTCGTTGCCCGGCGGCAGGTTGACCAGCGAACTGTGCGGCGTGAACTTGCGCGCTACGCTGCTCAGCGCCCGCGCCAGCTTCGGCTGGGCGAACAGCGTGGCGTCGGGAAACGCCGAACCGAAAGGCACGATGTCCGGATCCTTGCAGGCCTGCAGCACGTCGAAAATAAAGGCGTTGATGTCCACCTGTTCGCTCAGCAGCAGTTTCTCGCCGCGCGAAGGCTGCGGCAGCGGCTGCGGGCGCGCCGCCACATAGTAGCCCGACTGCGGCCGGGCGACGATCCACCCCTGGCTCTCCAGCAGTTGATAAGACTGCACCACCGTCATCAGGCTCAATCCGGCGCGTTTGCCGCTCTCGCGCAGCGAAGGCAGCTTGTCGCCCGCCCGCCACACCCGGTTCTGGATCTGTTCTCTAATCTGCTGCGCAAGCTGCTCGTATCGGGTCATAACCATTAACTGTTATATGAAAAAGTAAAATAACTGTCACTATTATAGGCACTGTACTCCGTGCTTAACTTAACGCCAAGCATTTCACATAAAAATGACAGCTATACTCAAGAGGTTAATTTATGTTCAACCCTAGGAGGCGCCATGCTGGGTCTTGATGCACTGGAACTTGCCAGAATACAGTTCGCCTTCACCGTGTCTTTCCATATCATTTTCCCCGCCATCACCATCGGTTTAGCCAGCTATCTGGCGGTGCTGGAAGGATTATGGTTGAAAACGCACAATGAAGCCTATCGTGAGCTTTATCACTTCTGGTCAAAGATTTTCGCCGTTAACTTCGGCATGGGCGTGGTATCCGGGCTGGTGATGGCTTACCAGTTCGGCACCAACTGGAGCTTCTTCTCCGAGTTCGCCGGCAGCATTACCGGGCCGCTGCTGACTTATGAAGTGCTGACCGCCTTCTTCCTCGAAGCCGGTTTCCTCGGCGTGATGCTGTTCGGCTGGAACCGCGTCGGCCCCGGCCTGCACTTCTTCGCCACCTGCATGGTGGCGCTCGGCACGCTGATCTCCACCTTCTGGATCCTGGCCTCCAACAGCTGGATGCAGACCCCGCAAGGGCATGAAATCATCAATGGCCAGGTGGTGCCGGTTGACTGGCTGAAGGTCATCTTCAACCCGTCCTTCCCGTATCGCCTGCTGCACATGTCCACCGCCGCCTTCCTCTCCTCGGCGTTCTTCGTCGGCGCGTCCGCCGCCTGGCATCTGCTGCGCGGCCGCGACACGCCGGCGATGCGCAAGATGCTGTCGATGGCGATGTGGATGGCGCTGATCGTCGCGCCGGTGCAGGCGCTGATCGGCGATGCGCACGGCCTGAATACGCTGAAACATCAGCCGGCGAAGATCGCCGCCATCGAAGGCCACTGGGAAAACCCGCCGGGCGAAGCCACGCCGCTCATCCTGGTCGGTTGGCCGGACATGCAGCGTGAAGAGACCCGCTTCAAGCTGGAAGTGCCCTATCTCGGCAGCCTGATCCTGACGCACAGCCTGACCGAGCAGGTGCCGGCGCTCAAATCGTTCCCGCCGGAAGATCGCCCCAACTCCACCGTGGTGTTCTGGTCGTTCCGCATCATGGTCGGGCTGGGCATGCTGATGATCCTGGCCGGGGTGTGGAGCCTGTGGCTGCGCTGGCGCGGCGGGCTCTATCAGTCGCGTCCGTTCCTGTATTTCATCCTGTGGATGGGCCCTTCCGGGCTGCTGGCGCTGCTGGCGGGCTGGTTCACCACCGAGATAGGCCGCCAGCCGTGGGTGGTGTACGGCCTGCTGCGCACCAAGGATGCGGTGTCCGCGCACGGAGATCTGCACATGAGCATCAGCCTGCTGGCGTT
The DNA here is from genome assembly GCF_052168495.1 of Serratia sp. CY52157. NCBI lineage: Bacteria > Pseudomonadati > Pseudomonadota > Gammaproteobacteria > Enterobacterales > Yersiniaceae > Serratia > Serratia sp. CY52157. The sequence continues at coordinate 1,226,474 of NZ_JBJNMO010000001.1, forward strand.
CATCATCGTCTACTGCTCGGTGTTCGGCGTGGGCTACTCCTACATGATGCGCCTGATCCGCAAAGGGCCGCAGCCGCATGAACACCAAGAAGACAATACCGAGGGCCGCCCGGCGCGTCCGCTGTCCGCGGTCAACGACACTCTGGACGACAGGAGCTGAACATGGGTATCGATCTTCCGCTGATTTGGTTTGTGATCATCGTGTTCAGCACCATGATGTACGTGGTGATGGACGGTTTCGATTTGGGCATCGGCATTCTGTTTCCGTGGGTGAAGGCGAGTGACGACCGCGATCTGATGATGAACACCGTCGCCCCGGTGTGGGACGGCAATGAGACCTGGCTGGTGCTGGGCGGCGCGGCGCTGTTTGGCGCCTTCCCGCTGGCCTACTCGGTGATCCTCGACGCGCTGGCGATCCCGCTGACGCTGATGCTGATCGGGCTGATTTTCCGCGGCGTGGCCTTCGAGTTTCGCTTCAAAGCGACGCCGGAGAAGCGCCATATCTGGGACAAGGCGTTCATCTGGGGCTCTCTCTTCGCCACCTTCAGCCAGGGTGTGGTGGTGGGCGCCGTGATCAACGGCTTCCCGGTAGAAGGCCGCACCTACGCCGGCGGCGCGCTGGACTGGCTGACGCCGTTCGCGCTGTTCTGCGGGCTGGGGCTGGTGGTGACCTACGCCCTGCTCGGCTGTACCTGGCTGGTGATGAAAACCGCCGGTGACCTGCAGGCGCGCATGTATCACCTGGCGACACCGCTGCTGGCGATCCTGCTGCTGGTGCTGGCTGCGGTCAGCATCTGGACGCCGATCGCGCATCCCGAAATCGCCGCGCGCTGGTTTACGCTGCCGAACCTGTTCTGGCTGCTGCCGGTGCCGGTACTGGTGCTGCTCAGCGCCTGGGGGATCCAGCGTGGGGTGAAACGCGGCGCGCACTACTCGCCGTTCATGCTGACGCTGCTGCTGGTGTTCCTCGGCCTGAGCGGGCTTGGCATCAGCATCTGGCCGCACCTGATCCCGCCGGCCATCAGCCTGTGGGACGCCGCCGCGCCGCCGCAGAGCCTCGGCTTTATGCTGGTCGGCGCGCTGTTCATCATCCCAATCATTCTGGTCTACACCTTCTGGAGCTACTACGTGTTCCGCGGCAAGATCAGCCATGAACACGGCTATCACTGAGGAAGGAGGACGCTATGCAAGATAAAACGGCAGCCGCCGCTCCAGCACCCTGGTGGAAACGCATCGGTTGGCTGGTGATCATCTGGAGCGCCAGCGTGCTGGGGCTGTTCGTGGTTGCCTCGCTGTTCCGCCTGCTGATGACTGCGGCGGGCATGAAGTCACATTGACGTGACGCCTTATCTGGACGCGCTGTTGGGAAAGTAAAAAGAGACCACCAGCGTGACCAGCGGCAAGGCGCCGATCTTCACCAGCTCAAACACCTGATTCAGCGCTTCGTTTTTGTCCCAATACGCGTGGGCGGCGAATACGCCCACGCTGACCGCGAATATCCCGCACAGCACCTGGCGTGCCAGGCGCAGCCGCTCCATTTCGTCGAAGACCAACACCTGCTCCAGATAAACCTGGCTGGCCTCATCGCGCAGATTACGGCTTTCGATGTTCATGGGAAGATCTCCACGACCCGCCCCACCGCTTCAAGCTGTTCGCCATTCTCTCGTACGATGCCAAGAGACGTACCATCCTGTTTCATCCAGTACTTATCGGCAATGGTAATCAGTGCAAACGCCATTTTGATTACCTCGGTTTTTTCCATCCCGTGACGTCGGGCGATATCGTTCAGATCATCATCAATTTTGTTGGATAACCGAATCGGCAAGCTGCGCATACTCCACCTCCTGTGGTCGTTGATTCACCGAGGGAAAGTCTACTGGAACGCCAAATGTCGTTCAATTAGTGAACTGCGTAACACCTCGCACAATTCGCATGCAACGCTAGTGCGGCTTGCGGCCCATCGCGCTGAGGAAGCGTTGCTGCAGACGCAACAGCTCCTCCAGCTCCAGCAGGCGGTAGTCGATGCCGAAACGCGGCGCCACCTCGCCGATAATGCGGCTCAACGCCGGGTAATGACGGTGGCTCCAGTGCGGAAACAGATGATGCGTCAAATGCAGATTCGCCCCGCCCAGCCAATAGCCCAGCCAGCGCGGCCGGGTCTGCCAGTCGAACGTGGTGGCGAACACATGGTGATACCAACCGTGCGGCATCGCGCCCTGCGCCGGTGCCTGATAGAAGTTGGCCTTGGCCCAGTGGGTGCCGATGATCAACATCACGAACAGCAATGAAGAAAGCATCTGGCTCAGCAAATAGACCAGCAGAATTTGCCCAATGCCGATAGCCGGCGGCAACAGCCAACATGGGATCGCCAGCGCCAGCAGCAGGTGCGCCGCCTTCCCCGCCAGAAACCCGATCCAGCCGCGTACGCCCTGCTGCGCCATGCGCGCCGCCACGCGGGTGCGGCCCGCCCTGTCCAACCAATCGAACAGCCAGATGTAGTACGGAAAAGTCAGCGCCGCCACCAACGGCCAATAGTAACGCTGCGCGCGCATAAAGGGCCGCCAGCGCTGGAACGGCGTTTGCCGCAGCACGCCATTGGCGTCGATGTCGGGGTCGTAATGTTCGATATTGTTATGGGCATGGTGAAACAGCACGTGGCGCACGCGCCAGCAGTCGGGATCCAGCCCCAGCGGCACGCTCACCAGTGCGTTCAGCCAGCGGTTGGCCCAGGGGCGGCGGAAAAACGCGTTGTGCGAGGCGTCGTGCACCACGTTCACCGTCAGGAACATGCCGATAAAGATAAAGCCGAAATAACAAGCGAAAAACGCCCAGCCGTTTTGCTGCTGCAGGCTCAACCCGTAACACAGGCCGCACAGCGCCAGCAGCAGCGCGACCTTCGCCAGCATGCCGCCGTCGGCGAAGCGGTGATCGCCGTTGGCCGCCAGATAATGCTGTGCGGCCTGCATCAGCGCGCGGTGCAACCCGTTATCGTCGCGCCGATAGGCTAACGGACGCAGCGGTTTCATGGCTGTCCCATCCGGCGTAAGAAACGCTGTTGTTGCGCTAGCAGTTCGCGATAGCCGATGCAGCGGTACGCCATACCGTGCCGCTGCGCGACCTCCGCCACCGCGGCAGCCAGGGCCGGATAGTGGCGATGATTCCAGCCGGGAAACAGGTGATGGGTCAGGTGATAGTTCAGCCCGCCGGTCAGATGCTCCAGCCAGCGCGGTTCGGGCTGCCAGTCGCAGGCGGTGGCGAAATTGTGCCGATACCAGCCTTGCGGCATGCTGTCGCCCGTCGGCGCCGGGTAAAACTCGGCCTGCGCCCAATGGGTGCCCAGCAGCAAGAACACCACCAGCAGCGAGGCGCACATCTGGCTGAGCGCGTAAGCCAGCAACACCCAGCCCCAGCCGATGCCGTGCACGTGGCCCACGACCAGCGGCGCCACCAGCACCAGCACCAGATGCGCGAGCTTGCACAGCACGAACAGCGCCCAACCGCCGCGCCCCGCCAGCACGCGTTTTTCCCGCAGCGGCGTTTTATCGAGCCGATCGGACCAATCGAAAATCCAGGCGATATAGGGCAGCGAGAGCGCGGCGATCAGCGGCCAGTACAGATGCTGATAGCGCATATGGGGCCGCCAGCGCTGGAACGGTGTCTGGCGGAAAAAGCCGTTCTCTTCGGTATCCAGATCGTAATGTTCGACGTTGGCGTAAACGTGGTGGTAATCCACATGCCGCGTGCGCCAGTAGTCCGGATCGACGCCCAGCGGCAGCGTCACCAACCGCCCCACCAGCCGATTGGCCCAGGGCGCACGCAGGAAAGCGTTATGCGAAGCATCGTGGTTGACGTTGACATTGAGCAGCATGCCCATGGTCACGAACAGGAAATAGCAGAGGAAAAACGCCCAGGGCTGATGCTGCAGCAGGCTCAGCGCGTAAAACCCGACGCACAACGCCAGCAACAGCGCGGCCTTGGCCAATCGCGCGGCATCGGCATAGCGATGATCGCCCGCCAGACAGGCGTGGGCCGCGCGCTTAAGATCGCGGTGGAAGGCCTGTTCGCCATCGGCGGGAAAACGCAGCGGCGGCAATGATTCAGCCATGCGGTTCCTCCACGGCGGCCGGTGCGGCTACTCTTCCCCAGCCCAACGCGACGCACAGGGCATGCAACGCCACGGCGGCCATGGCGATATGCCAATAGCGCTGCGGCCAACCGAGATAGCCGATAAACAGCAGCGGCATGCCCAGCGCGATCAGCAGCCAGAGGGCGCTCGCCCACCGCCGCCCTTCCGTCATGCCGCCCAGCGCCACCGATCCCAACGCCAGCAGCGCCAACAGCACCATTTGCGGCCAGCTGATGTCGCTATAGCCGTAACCGTATTGGTAGACGTAACCGACCACCAGCGAGAACAACAGCATGGCGCCGCTGAAAACGCTGAACGCCGAACGGCGGTCGCGTGGCCGGCCCGGCGCCGGGCGCCATGCCAGGCGCAAATAGCGCAGGAACGGCAGATTGCTCGCCCAGAATGGGTTGGCGGACGGCCTGTCGCCGCCGACGCCATAGCTGAACGGCGTGCTCGGCAATGCCGGGCAAAAGGTGCCGAACAGCTTGTCCCAGAAGATAAAGCTGCCGCCGAAATTCTTATTGGAATACGCCATGTCCTTGACGTGATGCACCCGGTGATGCGCCGGCGTGACCAGGATGTTTTCCAGCACGCCGAGCTTCGGCGTCAGCGCATTGTGGTTAAACAGCTGAATGCTGTAATGAAAAATAGAGACCGCAACGAACACCGACAGCGGCACCCCCGCCAGCGCCAGCAGCAAAAAGAACGGGATCGACGTCAGCGACGAATACCAGGAGTTGCGCACCCCCAGCGACAGATTAAAGTGCTCGCCCTGATGGTGCACCACGTGCACCGCCCACAGCAGGCGGAAACGATGGTGCAGACGGTGCAGCCAGTAGAAACCGAAGTCCCACGCCAGCAGGGCGAACAGCCACATCAGCAGCGGCGGCCAGGCATCCAGCAGCCCCAGGCTGAAATGCGCGGCCACGTAGCCGTAGCAGGTGATCTCCAACCCGCGGAACAACCACAGCATGATATGGCCGGAATTCAGGTTGAACACCAGATCGTGCCAGTTGACCGGATCGCGACGCCCCCACTGCAGCGCCACCGCCTCGGCCACCACGATGAACAGCATGAACACTATCGGCAATGCCAGATCGCTCATCCCATTTCTCCTTTAACGACGCGCCTGCGCAGGGTTTTCATGCGCAGGGCCAGCCAGCCGGCGAACAGCGCCAGCAGCGCGCCGCCGGCCAAATCGACAAACAAATGCCGACGCAGTTGCAGAATCGAGAACGCGATCGCCACGCCCCACAGCATCCACAGCGCCGTGCGCACTTTGCGCTCGCCGTCGCTCAGCGCCCACACCGCCAGCACCGTCAGCGCCATATGCAACGAAGGCAGGCAGTTTTGCGGCGAGTCCACCCGGGTTAACGCCGCCAGCAGTTGCGCGCTGATCCCGACGCCATCGTTCTGCGGATAGGCCATGGTGGTCGGCCACAGCAGATAAACCGCCCCGGCGCCCAGCGCGGTCAGCTGCATCGCCAGCGTCAGCCATTTGATCCGCGGCAGCGGCGCCAGCAGATAGCCCGCCGGGACGATGAGGAAGAACGACAGATAGAGCCAGATGGCCGTGGGGCTGAACGGGATCGCCCGATCAAGCGCCGACGGCGGCAACAGGGTTCCCGCCCCCTGCAGGCGATCGGTCAGGCTATACACCACGCCGACCGTGCCCCATCCCAGCAGCATGTGCCATAGCCTGAACAGTGCGCTTTTCATGCCGCCTCCGCCCGGCGCACGATGCGCCGCCGCTTGCGATCGAACTGCGGCAGCACCGCTTGCGCCGTCAACCGCCATTCGAGGCGATCGGTGGCGATGCCCTGACGAGCGAACAGCGCCATCAGCTGCGCCTGACAGTGTGCCAACGCCGCCGGGCTGCAATCGGCAATCAGCTCCAACCGCCGTTCGCCATGCTGGATCAGGCGGTAATCGCTGGTCAGCGGCAACGCATTGGCGATCGTTCGGCTACAGGCATCGGCGAACACCGCCTGCGGTTGCCGCTGCGCATCGGGCAGCATCAGCTGATCGTCGCGCCGCCCCTCGATACGGGCGATCGCCCGCGTCGGTTGCCCGCATGGGCAGGGTTCCTTGCGCAGCACCAATACATCGTCCAGCCGATAGCGCACGATCGGCTGCGTACTGCGGGTAAAATCGGTGATCAGCGGCGTGAAGCGCAGTTCGTCGATCCACTGCGGCTCGATATGCAAAAACTCCTCGTTCAGGTGCAAGGTGCCGTGCGCGCAGGTGGCGGCGAGGAACCCCTCGGTAGCCTGATACACTTCGCCGACCGCCGGAAACACCTGCAGCAGCAGGCGGCGATCCTGTTCTTCAAGCACCTCGGCGACCGAGATCACTTTTTTGACCGACAGCGTCACCTGCCCGGCCAGCACCGCCAACGCCAATGCGCGCAGCACCTGCGCCGGGGCCACGATGATGCTGGGCGCCTGCCGTTCCAATGCCGGCAAATGGCCGCTGAACGGCGCGAGCAAATCGTAAAACGCCAGGCTCAGCCAACGGTTGTTCACGCTGTGATAGAGATTATTGTCCGCGCGCAGAAACAGCGCGACGCGCTCGCCCGCCGACAGCCCGTCCGGCAGCATTTTCGCCAACATGCCGCCGGCCCACACCTGCTGTTCGCGCGGGCTGACGACAAACACGCCGCGCTGCCCGGAAGTGCCGGACGACAATCCGACGCTGTAGCGCCCGATCTTCGGCGTGAAATCGCGATCCGCCTCGCTGCGCTGCGCGCAGGCCAGCACCGCATCGCGCCGCAGCCCGGCGGTGTTCATGCGGTCGAACTGCGCCATCATCAGCGCCTTGTCCATCTGCGGCCATTCGGCGAACGGCCGGCGGCTGAAGCCTTGAAAATAGGGACTCTTGCTCAGCACCCGGCGGGCAAACCCCTCAAGCTGTCGGGCCTGATGCGCCTCCAGCGCCGCACGATCGCCAAAGCGCAGGCGCCGGGCGCGGAAATAGTGCCAAAGGGTCATGAAGGGGATCACAGGTCCCCCTCGTGGCACAGCAAAATGTTGACCTGGCCGCCCGCCCACAGCTGGTTGAGCCGCTCCAGGGTGCGGGTGTAAGCCGCCGCGTCGTCCATCACCAGATTGGCCAGGCGCGAAGGCCCGCGCAGCGTCTGGTAACTCTGCGGCGACCAGGCGGCGTCGCTGGCCAGCAGCGTCCAGCCGGCGTCGGTGAGAATAAAGGCGCCGATATGGCCGGCCGCATGCCCCGGCAACGGCACCAGCACGATCTGCCCTTCACTGCCCGGCAGCGCGTAACCGCGATCGAACGGCGCCAACAGCGCGGGTAACGCCACCGCAGGAAAAGACTCCATAAACTGCAGACGGCTCTCGAAATCCGCCGGGATCAGGCCGGGAATAAAGGCGCGCTTCAGCGCCGCGAAACCGCGCAGCCCACGGGTTTGCTGCCAGCCCTCGCCGGAGCAAATAAAGTCGAGTTGGCTGAAATCCTGCAGCCCGGCGACGTGATCGGCGTGAAAATGCGAGACGATCAGCGCCTGAATATCCCCCTCGGCATAACCGGCTTCGCGCAGCTGATGCGCCAACGACTCGGCCGGATCGAAATAGACCGGCGTCATGCGGCGGTAAAGGCTGAACAGCCCCGACTGTGTGTGCTGCTGAAAATAACGCGCGTAGCCGGTATCCCACAGCCAGCGGCGCTCCCCCACCTCCAGCAGATAGGCGCGCGCCGGGAATTTGCACACCCGGAATCCGGCGCCGCGCAGCGCCATGCAGCCGATATGCGTGCAATAGCCCACTTCAAACACGGTGACCTTAGCCATGCTGTCCGCCTCCTTGCCGCCGCAGCCACTCGCCGGTCAGACGAATGCCCTCTTCCATCGAATAACGCGGCCGGTAACCCAGCTCTTCGATCGCACGGGTCTGGCTCAGCGTCATGTCAAAATGCACCGCCGCCACGCTGTAGCGCGTCAACAGCGGTTCCTTGCCGCTCAGCGCCGCCCACAGCTCCATGCCGCCGGCCAGCGTATGCAGCAGCGGATAGGACACGGCCTGCAGCCGGTAACTCAGCCCCAGCTCCTGACGCAGCAACGCATCCAGCATCTCCGCCAGCCGCTGCGGTTGGTGGTTGGTGATGTTGTACACGGCGCCGGACGGCAATCCGCGCTGCCGGCTGGCCAGATCCATCGCGTGCACCACGTTGGGGGCGAAGGTCAGATCCAGCAGCGCCTGTCCGCCGCCGGGCAATCGCAATACCCCGCGGTCGCGTTCGAGCTGCTGCAACAGCCGCGGCACGATCACCCGATCGTGCGGGCCAAACAGGCCGCGCGGCCGCAGCATAATGTAGGTGGTTTGCGGATAGATCTTCGCCTGCGCCAACAGGCGCTGCTCGGCCGCATACTTGCTGGCGGCATAGTGATTGGCGAAGCGCCGGGCGCGGTAACCCTCGTCAAGATCGTAATGCGGCTGAAAATCGAAGTAGATTGCCGGCGTGGAGATATGCACGAAGCGCCGCACGCCGCAGCGCCCGGCCGCCTCCGCCAGCTTCTCCGTCGCCGCGGCGTTGATGCGGTGAAACTCCGCTTTGCCGCCCCAGGGCGAAGACTTGGCCGCGCAGTGCCAGACCCATTCGCAGTCGGTCACCAGCTCCCGACACTGCTGCGGCGTGGCCTGCGCCAGATCGAGCGCGCAAAACTCGGCGCCCAGCTGACGCAGCGTTGCGCCGGCCCATTCATCGCGGCCGGTGGCGCGCACCTGATGTCCGGCCTCCAGCAACCACTGCGCCGCGTTGCGTCCCAGCCCGCTGGTCGCCCCGGTGAGCAGCACCCTCATGGCAGCAACACCATGCCGGCCAGCGCCAGCCCGGCGGCGGTGCCGATCAGCATCACCGGCTGACCGGGATTGAAGCGCCCGGTGGTCACGGCGGCATGCAGCGCCGTCGGGATAGACGCCGCCACCTGATTACCATGATGGCGGTAGATATCGACCAGCGCCTCGCTGGAGACGTGCAGCCGTTTGCGCATATGTTCGAGCGACAGATGGCTGGCCTGATGCGGCACCACGGTGGCGATCTGCGCCAGGGTCAGGCCGCTGGCGCTCAACAGCCGATCGAGATAACCCTCAATCAGCGCCGAGGCCTGGCGGAACAGCGGCTTGCCCTGCATATGAAACAGGAAGTCTTGCTCACACATGCCGGCGCGCGGGTTGCGACGCGTGCCGCCGGCGCGGATCTCGCAGAGTTCGCTGCCGGCGGGGTAGGTTTCCACCAGGCTGGCGAGGATGCCGCTGGCGCCGTCGCCGCGCTCCACAATGGCGCAGGCCGCGCCGTCGCCGAAGATCAGCGACGACTCTTCGTGCTGCCAGTCGATGCCGCGTGAAGCGAGATCCGCCGAGACGATGGCGATGCGTCGATACGTCCCGGCGTTCAGCAGCCCTGCCGCCACCTGCAGCGCAGAGATAAAGCTGACGCAGCTGCTGTTGATGTCGAAGCCCGGCGTGCCCGGCGCCAGCCCCGCCACCTTGAGAATGTGCGCGGCGGTGCACGGCAGCGCCTGCACCGAAATCGCCGAGGCGGAGATCAGCAGATCGATCGAGTCCGCCGAAATGGCGCGGCGAGCCAGCGCATCTTGCAGCGCGGCAGCGGCGAGTTCGGCCTGGCTGGCATCGTCGGCGGCGTGATAGCGGTAAACGATGCCCGAGCGTTTTTCAACGTAGCCGGCCGGTTTCCCCAGCCGAGCGTCGAGCGCAGAGGACGCCACGCGGTTAGGCGGCAACGCGGCCCCGGTGGCGATGATTTTCAGAGGCAGCAGCTCGGGTGAACGTAATTGTGTGGTCATTATTGTTATTGATTAACCTGACTATCCATAAAGCGATTCTCCCGTACGGCGCGAAGGCCACACGGATCATCCCCGGTTTTTATGTCCCAAAATGCCTTTCATCAAGGCGGTATCTCTTGTTATCGGCTACCACAGGCCGACGTCCGTCGGCGGAAGCATAAACGTAACATAACTGAGATAGTGAGTTTACGACAAGGCGACGAGAATGGGCAGACGGCGGGGGAATTATCGGAATAGCGCCGCCGCTGGCGATCGGCGGCGGCGGCGGGGTCAGGCTCAGCGGCGGTTGCGCACCAGCTGGTAACGGCGGGTCAGGTACTCTACCGGCGCACTCCAGATATGCACCAGGCGGCAGAACGGGAACAGCACGAACAGCGTCATGCCCAGCACCATATGCAGCTTGAAGATTAGCGCCACGCCTTCCAGGTGCGCAGAGGCGCCGGCGTGGAAGGTCACGACCGCCTGCGCCCAGGCCACCAGCTTCATCATTTCGCTGCCGTCCATATGCTGGGCGGAGAACGGAATGGTCAGCAACCCCAGGCACACCTGCACCACCAGCAATGTCAGGATCAGGATGTCGGCGACGCTGCTGGTGGCGCGCACCCGCGGGTTGGTCAACCGGCGCTTCAACAGCAGCGCGCCGCCGATCAGCGTCATCAGGCCGCAGGCGCCGCCGGCGATCATCGCCAGCTTCTGCTTCACGTCGATCGGCAGGAAGGCCTCATACATCCAGTGCGGCGTCAGCATGCCGAGGAAGTGGCCCGCGAAGATGCCGATAATGCCGATGTGGAACAGGTTGGACGCCAGCCGCATGCCCTTTTTATCCAGCATCTGGCTGGAGCCGGCGCGCCAGCTGTACTGCCCGTAGTCGTAGCGCAGCCAGCTGCCGATCAGGAACACCGCGCCGGCCAGATAAGGGTAGATGTCGAAGAAGAACTGATTCAAAAATTGCATAATTAGCGTCCTTTGGTTCCGGTTAACGCATCCGTCAGGTCCAGATACTGTGGCGCCACCGCGCCGGCGAAGCGCCGCTGGTGCGCCGTCTGCTGGGCGGAGGCGCAGCCCTGCTCGCCGAGAAATTTGACCTGCTCCTCTTCCCATACCGCATCCAGCGCCTGCGGCGTATCGTCGCGCGCCTCTTGCGCCACCTGCGTCTTCAGCGCCTGGGCCTGCGCATCGCTGCCGGACAGCGCCAACAGCAGATCGAACAGCACCGCGTACGGGCTTTCGCGCTGCTGCAAGCGCGCGCCCAGCAGCGCCAGGATCGGCGCAATGTCCTGCAGCCCTTCCCGCGCCTGTGCCGCGCTGCGGCTGGCTAAATACTCCAGGTACAGCGGCAGGAAATCAGGCAGCTCGCGGCTGTCGATCTCCAGCCCGGCGGCGCGGTACTGCGCCATCAGGTCAACCATCGCCTGGCCGCGATCGCGCGATTCGCCGTGCACGTGCTCAAACAGCAGCAGCGAGGTGGCGCGGCCACGATCGAACAGCTCGCAATAGTCGGCCTGCGCGTCCAGCAACGGGCGCGCGCACAGGCGGCGGATAAACAGAATCAGCAGCGCGCTGTGGTGCAGATCCAGCTCGCTGGCCGGTTCCAGCGCTTCAATCAGCGCCTGCTGATGGTCAAACAGCGCCTGCTCCGGATAATCCAGCAGGCGGGCGATCACTTTCAGGCTGATCATGAGGCATCCTCCGGCCGCGCGGTTTTCGCGGTCACGTCGATGGCGTCGATACGACGGCTGTTGAACAGATTGAACTTGCCGTCGCTGCCGTGGCAGCCGTCACCGAAGCTGAAACCGCAGCCTTTGCTTTCGGGGAAGGCTTCGCGCGCCAGCTCGCGGTGGCTCGACGGCACCACGAAGCGATCTTCATAGTTGGCGATCGCCAGGTAGCGATACATCTCCTGTGCCTGCGCTTCGCTCAGACCGACCTGCTCCAGCGCGCTGATGTCCACCACGCCGTCGACGGTTTCCGCCCGTTTGTAGTGGCGCATCGCCAGCATGCGTTTCAGCGCCAGCAGCACCGGCTCGGTATCGCCGGCGGTCAGCAGGTTCGCCAGATACTGCACCGGAATGCGCAGGCTCTCGACGTCCGGCAATACGCCGCTGTGCGCCAGCTCGCCGGCGTCGGCGGCCGACTGAATCGGCGACAACGGCGGCACGTACCACACCATCGGCAGCGTGCGGTATTCCGGGTGCAGCGGCAGCGCCAACTTCCAGTCCATCGCCATTTTGTACACCGGCGACTGCTGAGCGGCTTCAATTACGCCCTGCGGCACGCCGTCCGCCAGCGCCTGAGCAATCACCTTCGGGTCATGCGGATCGAGGAAGATATCGAGCTGGCTCTGGTACAGATCCTTGTCGCTTTCCACCGCCGCCGCCTGCTCGATGCGATCGGCGTCGTACAGCAGCACGCCGAGGTAGCGGATGCGGCCGACGCAGGTTTCCGAACAGACCGTCGGCTGCCCGGCTTCGATGCGCGGGTAGCAGAAGATGCACTTCTCGGACTTGCCGCTCTTCCAGTTGAAGTAGATTTTCTTGTACGGGCAGCCGGTCAGACACATGCGCCAACCGCGACACTTGTCCTGATCGATCAGCACGATGCCGTCTTCGCCGCGCTTGTAGATCGCCCCGCTCGGGCAGGTGGCGACGCAGGCCGGGTTGAGGCAGTGCTCGCACAGGCGCGGCAAATACATCATGAAGGTGTTTTCGAACTGGCCGTACATCGCCTTCTGCAGGTTGTCGAAGTTCTTGTCCTGCGAACGTTTTTCGAACTCTCCGCCGAGGATCTCTTCCCAGTTCGGGCCGCTTTCGATCTTGTTCATGCGCCGGCCGGTGATCACCGAGCGCGGGCGCGCCACCGGCTGGTGTTTGCCCTGTTTGGCGGTGTGCAGGTGCTGGTAGTCGTAATCGAACGGCTCGTAGTAGTCATCCAGCGCCGGCACGTCCGGGTTGGCGAAGATTTTCGCCAGCACGCCGACGCGGCTGCCCATGCGCGGTTCCAGCTTGCCGTTGATTTTACGGATCCAGCCGCCCTTCCATTTTTCCTGATCTTCCCAGGCGTGCGGATACCCGACGCCGGGCTTGCTTTCCACGTTATTGAACCAGGCGTATTCCATCCCCTCGCGGCTGGTCCAGACGTTCTTGCAGGTGACCGAACAGGTGTGGCAACCGATGCACTTGTCCAGATTCAGCACCATGCCGACTTGCGAACGAATTTTCATTTGTTGTTCTCCTGCTGACTGCCCTGCGCGTAGTCGTTGCCTTCATCGTCCAACCAATCAATACGGTTCATCTTGCGCACCACCACGAACTCGTCGCGGTTGGAGCCGACGGTGCCGTAGTAGTTGAAGCCGTAGGCCAGTTGCGCATAGCCGCCGATCATGTGGGTCGGTTTCGGGCAAGCGCGGGTCACCGAGTTATGGATGCCGCCGCGTTGGCGAGTGATCTCCGAGCCGGGCAGGTTCACGATGCGCTCCTGCGCGTGGTACATCATGGTCATCCCCGCCGGGATACGCTGGCTGACCACCGCGCGCGCCGTCAGCGCGCCGTTGGCGTTGAAGGCCTCGATCCAGTCGTTGTCCGCGATGCCCAGATCTTTGGCGTCGTCTTCGCTCAGCCAGACGATCGGGCCGCCGCGCGACAGCGTCAGCATCAGCAGGTTGTCGCTGTAGGTGGAGTGGATGCCCCACTTCTGGTGCGGCGTCAGGAAGTTCAGCGCCTTCTCCTTGTTGCCGTTCGGTTTGCTGTTGAGCAGCGGCTGCGCGGCGCGGGTGTCGATCGGCGGCCTATACGCCAGCAGGCTTTCGCCGAAGGCGCGCATCCACTCGTGATCCTGATACAGCTGCTGACGGCCGCTGAGGGTGCGCCACGGGATCAGCTCATGCACGTTGGTGTAGCAGGCGTTATAGGAGACGTGCTCGTCTTCCAGGCCGGACCAGGTTGGGCTGGAGATGATTTTGCGCGGCTGCGCCTGAATGTCGCGGAAGCGAATTTTCTCGTCTTCCTTGTTCAGCGCCAGATGCCGGTGATCGCGGCCGGTGACGTTGCTCAGCGCTTCCCAGGCTTTCACCGCCACCTGGCCGTTGGTTTCCGGCGCCAGCGACAGGATCACTTCCGCCGCGTCTATCGCGCTCTCGATCTTCGGCCGCCCCGCCGCCGGGCCGTCGGCCTTGACGTAGTTAAGCTGCTTGAGGAAATCGACCTCGGTCTGGGTGTTCCAGCTGATGCCCTTGCCGCCGTTGCCCAGTTTGTCCATCAACGGCCCCAAGGAGGTAAAACGCTCGTAGGTGGCCGGATAATCGCGCTCCACCGCGATGATGTGCGGCGCGGTTTTGCCGGGGATCAGTTCGCACTCGCCTTTCTTCCAGTCCTGCACGCCGTAAGGCTGCGCCAGCTCGGCGGCGGAGTCGTGCTGAATAGGCAAAGTCACCACGTCGGTTTCCTGGCTCAGATGGCCGACGCACACCTCGGAGAAGGCTTTGGCGATGCCCTTGTAGATTTCCCAGTCGCTCTTCGAATCCCAGGCCGGATCGACCGCCGCCGACAGCGGATGAATGAACGGGTGCATGTCGGAGGTGTTCATGTCGTCTTTTTCGTACCAGGTGGCGGTCGGCAGCACCACGTCGGAATACAGGCAGGTGCTCGACATGCGGAAATCGAGCGTCACCACCAGATCCAGTTTGCCTTCGCCGCCCTGCTCGCGCCATTCCACTTCCTGCGGCTTCACGCCGCCCTGCTGGCCGAGATCTTTCCCCTGGATACCGTTCTCGGTGCCCAACAGGTATTTGAGCATGTATTCATGGCCCTTGCCGGAAGAGCCCAGCAGGTTGGAGCGCCAGACGAACAGGTTGCGCGGGAAGTTCTGCGGATTGTCCGGCTGCTCGGCGGCAAAGCCCAGCGCGCCGCTCTTCAGGCTGTCGACGGTGAACTCAACCGGCGACTGGCCGGCAGCACGGGCCTGCTCCGCAAGGCGCAGCGGATTGGCGCCCAGCTGCGGCGCCGACGGCAGCCAGCCCATGCGCTCCGCGCGCACGTTGAAGTCGATCAGGCTGCCGCCGAAGCGCGATTTGTCCGCCAGCGGCGACAGCAGCTCATCGGCGCCGACGGTTTCATAGCGCCATTGGCTGGAATGGTTGTAGAAGAACGAGGTGCTGTTCATGTGGCGCGGCGGGCGCTGCCAGTCAAGGCCGAACGCCAGCGGCAGCCAGCCGGTTTGCGGCCGCAGTTTTTCCTGGCCGACGTAGTGCGCCCAGCCGCCGCCGCTCTGGCCGACGCAACCGCAGAAGATCAGCATATTGATCAGGCCGCGGTAGGTCATGTCCATGTGATACCAGTGGTTGACGCCGGCGCCGACGATGATCATCGAACGGCCGTGGGTCTTCTCGGCGTTTTCCGCGAACTCGCGGGCAATGCGGATGATGTTGTGGCGCGACACGCCGGTGATCTGCTCGGCCCAGGCCGGGCTGTAAGCCTTGACCTCGTCATAGTCGGCGGCGCAGTTGGCGTCGCCCAGCCCGCGCTCCAGGCCGTAGTTGGCAAGCAGCAGGTCATACACGCTGGTCACCAGCGCTTCACTGCCGTCCGCCAGCCGCAGGCGTTTCACCGGCAGCTTGTGCAGCAGGATTTCGTCCAGCGCCACGCTGTTGAAATGCTTGCTGTCGGCGCCGCCGAAGTACGGGAAGCCCACCTCGGCAACGTCGTCATGCATGCCCAGCAGACTGAGCTGCAGCTCGACTTCCTGTTGCGACTTGCCTTCGCGCTGCTCCAGGTTCCACTTGCCCTTCTCGCCCCAGCGGAAACCGATGGAGCCCTGCGGCGCCACCAGCTCGCCGCTGCGGCTGTCGATAGCGACGGTTTTCCACTCGGGATTGTTTTCCTGGCCCAGTCCGTCCACCAGATCGGCGGCGCGCAGCAGGCGGCCGGCGGCGTAGTGGCCGCCTTCACGCGGCTCCAGCAGCACCAGCATCGGCATGTCGGTATAGCGGCGCACGTAGTCGCGGAAGTAGCCGACTTCGCGATCGAGATGGAACTCTTTCAGCATCACATGGCCCATCGCCAGCGCCATCGCGCTGTCGGTGCCCTGCTTCGGATTCAGCCAGTGGTCGCACAGCTTGGCGACTTCGGCGTAGTCCGGCGTCACCGCCACGGTTTTGGTGCCCTTGTAGCGCACTTCGGTAAAGAAGTGGGCGTCCGGGGTGCGCGTCTGCGGCACGTTGGAGCCCCAGGCGATGATGTAGGAGGAGTTGTACCAGTCGGCGGACTCCGGCACGTCGGTCTGCTCGCCCCAGGTCATCGGCGAAGCCGGCGGCAAATCGCAATACCAGTCGTAGAAGCTCAGGCAGGCGCCGCCGATCAGCGACAGGTACCGAGCGCCGGCGGCGTAGGACACCATCGACATCGCCGGGATCGGCGAGAAGCCGATAATGCGGTCAGGGCCGAAGGTTTTGGCGGTATAGACGTTGGCGGCGGCGATCAGTTCATTGACCTCTTGCCAGCTGGAGCGGACGAAACCGCCGCGGCCGCGCGCCACCTTGTAGCTTTTGGCTTTTTCCGCATCGCCGACGATCGATCCCCAGGCCTCGACCGGATCGCTGTGCTGCGCTTTCGCCTCGCGCCACAGTTTGAGCAGCCGCTTGCGCATCAGCGGGTATTTCAGCCGGTTGGCGCTGTACAGGTACCAGGAGTAGCTGGCGCCGCGCGGGCAGCCGCGCGGTTCATGGTTGGGCAGATCGGGGCGGGTGCGCGGATAGTCGGTTTGCTGGGTTTCCCAGGTCACCAGACCATTCTTCACGTAGATCTTCCAACTGCAGGAACCGGTGCAGTTCACACCGTGGGTGGAACGCACCACTTTGTCATGCTGCCAACGGCTGCGGTAGCCGTCTTCCCAGTCGCGGTTGGTGTTCAAGGTCTGGCCGTGATCGCCAGAAAAAGGCTCCGCCAACTGCTTGAAATAGCGGAAACGGTCTAAAAATTTGCTCATCCGGAATGCTCCTGAAGGCTCTTGTCGTTATAAGAAGACATGCTCAATCTGCCGCCAGCCTACTGACGGCCAACCGACGGCAAATTGATTGCGATCAAGAGAAAGCGGCGGGCGACGCGTGCGTCGGGCGGGAAATACCACCAAAGTATAGGGGTGAGAAATAGAATTAATTGTTTGAATTAAAACGAATAAATCAGAATGTCAAGATGAAGGCGAACGGGTGGGAGGCAAGACGGGGTATTTGGGGGTAGGACGCGGGGGAAAACCCCGCGTCGGGTTTCAGAAAGGGACGCCGCGGAAGAAGACGTTGCGCAGAATGTTCTTCATGTAAACACCGGCCATCATCCCGCTGTTGACGTAGATGATGCCCTTCATGCCGTGCAGCACGCCGCCGAGACGGCTTCGGCTGTCGGTGATGATGCGCGACGTAATGCAGGTGTGGCGCAGCCGCATCACCTTGCGTGCCCGCGGCGAAATCTGCGGCATCAACCGGCGCTCGAACTGCATTTTGTTGTGATAGCCGATGATGCCTTTCGGGCTGGAGGTAATACGCTCACCGTCGTGATCGTTATGCACCGCCAGGCGCTCGTGCAACGTGCCGATACGCATGCCCGCCGCCAGCAGGCGATAAATGAAGATATGATCCTGATAACGCGGGGTATTGAAGAACCCGCGCACCGCGATCGCCGCCTCGCGGCGCAGCATGATCATCGGCGTGTAAGCGACGCCGGCCAGCATGAAGTCCTCCAGGCCGTCGCAGCGGGCGCGGTAATAGCGCTCGGCGCTGATTTGGCCGTCCTGCAGAATATCCATATCGCACAGGCTGACGGGGTAATCGCCGCGCTGCATAAAGGCCAGCTGACGGGTGATCTTCTCCGGATGGTAATAATCGTCGTCGTCCAGAAAAGTGAGGTATTCCCCGGTGGCGCGCAGGATGCCGCTGTTGCGCGCCCGCGCCCCGCCGCCGTTGCGCGCGCGCGGGCAATAGACGATCTGCCCGGCGGCAATATAGCCGGCCAGCCGTTCGCGGGTGGCCTGGCGCTGCGGATGATCCGGCGGATTATCGTCCACCACCACGATCTCCACCGGCTGATGGGTTTGCGCCAGGACGCTGTCGATGGCGCGCGCCAGCAGTTCGCTGCGGCCATAGGTCGGAATAATGACGCTGACTTTGATACTCATAATGGGCTTCCACACGGGTTTATCGTCGTTCGGGCACGGTCAGATTCACCCGAAACGGTTGTAGAGACTGGCCATCAGGTAGTAGACCAGCGGACTGCGGTAGAACAGGCGGTTCTTGCGGCTCAGCATTTGCCGCTCCTCCGCCCGCAGCCGGGCATAGCGCCGTTTCAGCTCGGCGGTTTCCCGCAGCGCGTCACGCAGGCCGAAGAAGTCCAGCCCGACCAGCAGGCGCGCCTTCAGCGTGGTGACGAACAGCACCGAGTGGAATCCCTTCCCCCCCTCGCGGCGACGCCCGCTGTCAGCGCGCTCGATGGCGTAATCGAGATCGTCCAAATCCCGCCGCTTCGGCGCGCGCGTGATGCCGTTGGGGTTAGCGCGATATCCTACCAACGGCGTGTCGCACACCACGATGCGGTTCGCTTTCAGATACAGCTGCGGGATCAGCTGGATATCCTCGAAGTTGCGCCCCGCCGGAAACGCGGCGTCGTTGAACAGCGAACGGTGATAAATCCGCGCCCAGGCGTACCACAGGCTGCGGTTAAAACTGTCAGCCAGCAGCGCCATATGCGGCTCGCGCTCCTGTGGCGCGGCGTTGCCGGGCACGATCGCCATCAGGCCATCCGGTTCTATCTTGCCGTTTTTCAGCCGCGAGAAACGCTGGGCGTTGAACGCCACGATCTCCACCTGCGGGTTATCCGCCAGCAGGCGCCCCAAAATGCTGAAATAGCCCGGCAGCAGCACGTCGTCGGAGTCCAGAAAACCGAGATATTCGCCTTCGGCATGGGCGATCCCGGCGTTGCGCGCGGCGCTCAACCCCTGGTTATCCTGGCGCAGGATGCTGACCTGCGTTTTCAATGCCGGATAACGGCACAGCACCTCTTGCGCGACGGCGATGGAGCCGTCCGGGCTGCCGTCATCGACGAGGATCACTTCCGCCCAGTCGGGCAATTGACTCAGCACCGAGTCCAGGCACGCTTCGATGTAGGCTTCCACCTTATACACCGGGACGATCAGGCTTAGCGTGATAGTCATGAACGGGTATCCTTATTGATTGCTAGTGTCTCGTTGCACCCACAGCGCGCTGCTGCCCACCGCGGGCAATTTGGCGTCGATCTGCGGCTGCCCCTGCCAGCGCCAGCCGGGCGGCAGGTCAAAACGGGCGGCCATCGGCCGATAGTACGGGTTGGCGATCAGCACCAGGCCGCGCTCGCCGTCGATAAACAGCCGCGCCGGTACGGCGGTGTTGTTGCCGGACAGCGTCGCACTTTCGCCCGAGAGCAGGTACGGCGTGAAGCTGTCGATCTGTTGCGCCACGCGGGCAACCCCTTGCCAGATACCGTCGAATTCCTGTTGGTTGAAATCGCCGCTGCGGCGCTTGTAGAACAGGTCGGTATAGGAGTAGAACAGCAGCCCTTTGACGCCGCCGATCAGCCCCAGCCAGGCCTGGTTGCGGATCTCCGCTTCGCTCGGCTGGCGCGGCTTGCGGTGCGGCTCATAGGCGGCGTGATCCATGATCTGCATCACCAGCCAGGCGCCCTTCGCCTGGCGCGCCACCTGCACCGTCAGGCGCGAGTATTCCAGCGTGCGCGTCATGTCGGCATCGCGTCCGACCGGATAAGGATCGCTGGCCAACACGTCGGAACTGTTGAAATAGGCGTTGAGCGCGCCGGTCTGGTTAAGCGCCTGAAAGGTCAGATGGTCAGGGTCTTGTTGCTTCACCTGCAGATGCATCTGCTCTATCTGCGGCGCGTACTTCGGCGCCAGCTCATCGTTGATGTACCAGGCGAGCAGGTTCGGCTGAGTTTTAAACTTCTCCACATAAGACGCCGTCAACTGCGGGTAGCTCAGGCGCGTTTTCGGCGCAGAGTCGAGGCCGGGGTAGAAATCCTTCAGCGAGAAAATCACCTGAAGCCCGTACTGCTGCGTTTTGCGGAAATAGGCGTACGGGTCGCGCCCTGCGCCGTAGTTGTAATTCAGCAGGGTGTTGAAACCGGCGTCGCGGATGCGCGCCAGATGCTCATCGGTCGCCATGTTGCCGTACATGTAGATGCCCAGCGGAAAGAAGCGCTTGCCCTGCCGCAGCGTATAGCCCTGCTCGTCCAGCGCCACTTTCGGCGGCGCCTCGCCGATGCTGACCGGCATTTCGCTGCTCCGGCTGTGCTTCGACGCCACGTCCGTCACCTGCTGCTGCAGGCGGTACTCGCCGGCGGCCAGGTTGGCCGGCAGCGAGAACTCTACGCGCTGACGCTCGGCGACATGGTAGCGGCGGCTCTCCTGCCGCACGGCGGTGCGTTGGCTATCGAGCAGCGTACTTTCCACCTGCACTTCCTGAGGCTGCTGCACTTCAATCAGGCTGGAGGCCGATTGCCCGCCGGCGCGCATCTGATACAACGCCGGCGCCGTCGGCTGGCTGCAAACGTAGGCATCGTCGAACCAGGCGTTGCCGGTCGTGCCCTTGCGCATATACAGCCCCAGTACGGTGGTGGTGGCCTCTGCCGGCACGGTGAAGCTGCCCTCCACCGGCTGCCAACCGCTGCTGCCCAGCAGGCCTTGCGGGTAGCTGCCGGCCAGGTGGCGCCCCTTGGCGTCATAGCTTTCGACGTACACCCCGGCGCCCGGCTGATCGCCTTTGCCGCGCAGGTTATCGCCGCGCACCCACACGCCGAACGCGATCGTCTGGCCCGCTTTCACCTGCAGCGTTTGCAGCATCTGGTGATACTCCGCCGGGTCAGGATTGCTGTAGTACAGGCTGGCACGGCCGCTGCGGCCGCCGGAGACCACCTTGGCCGGCGGCAGCGACCAGCCCGTCTGTCCCTGCTCAAAGCCGGGGTTGGTCAGCAGATTGGTCTCGCAGCCCGCCGCCCCGGCCTGAGCCGCCAGCCCGCATCCGATCAGCACGCAGGCTGCGTTCAAGATTTTGCTGGTCATTGTCTTTTCATCACCGCGCTGTACAGGTAGGAGAAGAACAGATAGCAGGATTTTTGATAAGAGAGCCCCAGATGACGACGGTAGATCTGCCACTGCCAGTCCGCCGCGCGGATCTTGTTGCCGGACAGCGAATTGGCGGACAGCCGGTAAAACGCCAGCGGCTCCGGAATGCAGTACGCCAGGCGATTGCGCGCGCGCTCCAGAATAGACAGCCACATCACGTAGTCTTCATGCCCGACCTTGCGCTGGTAGACCTTGCCGACCCGGCGCTGGTTGTACATGCCGGTCAGGTTGCCGATCCAGTTGCTTTTCAACATGTCGCGGTAGGCGATGATCTCCCCGGCGCCGCGGTAATTTTTCACCTGCGCCAGGTCATTCTCGAAGGTGTAATAGTGCGAGCAGACCACGTCGTAACGCTGGGTTTTAAGGATGCCGACCTGGCGAGCCAGCTTATTCGGGTGCCAAACATCGTCGCTGTCGCAAAACGCGATGTAGTCGCCCCGCGCCGCCTCGATGGCGATGTTGCGCGTTTCGGCCACCCCCTGATTGGCGTTGTTGCGGATGTAGGTCAGCCGATCGTGAATGAACGGCTTGACCACCTCAGCGGTGTTGTCGGTGGAGGCGTCGTCAATCACATACAGGTGATAGTCCTGATAAGTTTGATTCAATACGCCAAGGATCGACTCGCGGATAAAACCGGCGGCGTTATAAGCCGGCATAATGACGGACACTTTTTCCATGATGATTACCTCAGACGATAAGCTCTTGCCACTGGGGGTAAATACGTTCAGGCACAAACCGCTGCGCCTTTTCCAACGCACGGTGGGAGAAGCGGCGACGCAGTTCGCCGTCGCCGATCAGCGCCAGGACGCGCTGACTGAAGGTGTCGACGTCGCCGTCCGTCACCAGATAACCGTTTTCGTGATCGTCGATCAGCTCCGCCGGGCCGGTCAGACAGTCAAAAGCCACCAGCGGCAGGCCGAAGCTCATGGCTTCGATCAGCACCATCGGCAGACCTTCGTAGCGAGAGGTCATCAGCAACAGGCTCGCCTGCCGGTAATGCCCGGCGATATCGGCGGTGGCCGGCAGCAGCTGCACCCGGTCGTCGAGCCCGTAATCGGCGATCTGCCGTTGCAACGCCGCCCGATCCGGGCCATCGCCGACGATGTGCAGCCGCCACTCCGGCGCCTGCTGCGCCACCTGCCGCCAGGCGGCGATCAGCCGGTCGAAGCCTTTCTGGTGGCACAGTCGGCCGACCGCCAGCGCCACCGGCTGTTGCTGTTCCGGATGCGGCGCCCGCAGCGGAAACGGCGACACGTTCTCAATCACCCGACATTTGCGGGCGGGCACCCAGCGGCCGATATTCGCCAGATCTTTTTGCGTCAGCAGCACGGTGCGATCGCCCAGCCGGTAGATCAGCACCTTCAGCCACTTCATCGGCCACGGATACTGGTGGAAACTGACATGTTCACTCAGCACCAAGCGGCTGCCGGGACACAACAGCCGCAGGTAAGGCACCATGATCACCGAGAGTTTCCCCATCGAGACGGTGATGATGGCGTCATAGCGGCCGCGGCGTAAGAACAGCGCCAGGCGCCACGGCCAGAGCAGCGTCTTGCCGCGCATGAAGCGCAGCGTCACCGCCGGCTCCAGCGGATAGAACGCCCGATCCCCGCAGATGGATATCAGTTCGACCTGGTGGCCGAAGCGGGTGGTCAGCGCATTGGCCAGGCTGCTGGCCACCCGTTCGGTGCCGCCTTTGCCGCCGATGTCTTCGATTACAATTGCGATTTTCCGCGGTTGCATGTCACCTCCGTAATCCCTCGCGGGCCGTGCGCAGCAGCCTCCCCCCCAATGGAAACAGTCCCAGCCTGGCCAGACAGTCGCCATACAGCTTGATCGCCTTGAATTTGCCGCTCAGGGTGTGGCGCTCCATGCGCGATGAGTAGTAGTTGAAAGCCTGCAGATCTTCGCTGTACAGCGAAGCCAGCAGGTGTTTACAGGCAAAGCCGCTGATATAACGGCCGCTGGCCTGCAGATAGGTATCGATAAAGCGTTCGCTGGCGTCGATGTTCAATCGGCAGCGGTTCAGATCCTCGTCGCCGCAGCGGATGAACACCCCACCGCCCTGATCGTGAACCACCCGGGCGCCCAGGTTGGTGGCGTTGACCAAAAACCCCCAGTCCTGGTAACGGGCCAAAAACTCCGGAAATAAAAACCGCCGGTCTTGTTTCTTGCGCACGCTGATGGTCGAAGTGCGAATATCCCCCATCTCGATAAATAAGAAATCTTCCCCGGCCACGCCCTCTTGATAATTAAACACGTAGCTGCGCACATTCTTGTCGTTGACCGTGGTGTAATTGCCGAACACGATATCGATCCGTGTGTCCTCATGCCGTCTCAAGCGCCGGATGATATAATTGGTGCCAAACATATCTTCCGGTTCCAGAAAAAAAACCACCTCAGAACGCGCCAGGCGAAAACCGATATTGCAGGCGACGGCGATATTGCCGCGCACCCGGCTTTCATGCAGTCTGGCGCGATGATTCGCCGCCAACAGTCCGTGTATCTTTTCCGACTCACCGGCTTCCGATGAATAATCGACCACGATAATTTCATAATCAAAACCGGCGCAGTAATGGGTCATGCGCGCCAGCGTGGCGGCGAGATGGTTTGAATTATTAAAAGCGGGAATAACAATTGATAAGTCCATTTAATACCTCAAAAGCTATTATCAACTGGCGAGTGCAGCCTGATGCCAGAGAAAAAGTTTGTTATCGCAGCATATCCCTGCCCGGTTATCCCCCCGCCTCGGGTCGAGTACGCGCAGCCAACGGCCTGTTTCAGCTACGTATGAAAATACCCTCCCCATTCTTGTTCAATCGTTTCTGGCATCAGCCGTTGTAATCCGGCCCCCGGGGTGAAAGTCAGCTCGCCAAAATAAATGCGATCCTGCACCTGATAAAAATCGACGCGTACGTACGAGAATTGTTCCGCCACCTGGCGCGCCAGCCGCAGCATCTCCTTTAGCCCGCTGGGGCGCGACATCGGCACGTCGCTGTTCGGCACGCCCATGCGGATCTCGGTGCGGTTCCAGTCCGCATCAAAGAAATCGCGGCGATGATCGATAAAGCGCTGATAATCGATCTGAATAAAGAAGCGCACCTCACCGTCAAGATTAAAACAGTGGATCTTGATGTCGTTCGGTATTTGCCCTTCGTCGATCAGCATTCTTTCCACCATGATGCAAGGTGGAATATCTTTATAATGCCGCTCGCGATAAACCTGATAAAAACTTTGCCGCAGCCAACTGTTGGTCAACACCCGCAGTTCGTTATAACCGGTTTGGCTTTTATCAAATACCAGCTTGTTATATCCGCTGCCATGGTTGGCTTTAATCACAAACGACTCGGGCAGCTGCTGATACATCTCTTCCGTAAATTCGTTGCCGTGCGCGTAAAGATCGATCAAATACTCTTTACCCCATAGCTGTTCGATATACTCTCTCACCCGATATTTATCAGATAGCTGCGTATATATCGCCAGTGGATAAACTTTCCTACGCATCAGTTTTTCGCTGTACCCCACCGGATGGGCCAGATGCGGCACCTTGCGGAAAAACATTGCGTATTTTAACTGATGATATATTGCATCGGGCATACGTCGGTATAACCCTTTCACCAGATTATTTAACATATATTTCTCGTACCTTCCCTATTAATTGCGGAAAACACCGATAGCAAGTCACCTGCAAACGCGTAATTTTTCCTCCTCTGAAAAAGCTGTTGAGCACAAAGAATGAAATAAACTCCGTGATCAACGTCGATATCGCCGCGCCCATGATCCCGTAGCGCGGGATCAGGATGAAATTCATCACCACGTTGGCCAACGCCGCCAGCGGCATTTTGATGGCGATGAATCGATAGCCGCTGAACAGCACGATGGCGCGGTAAGACACCGTTCCCATCACCGAGAACAGCGACGTCACCGAGCACAGCGCCAAAATGGTCGCCGTTTGCCGGTAACTTTCGCCGAACATCAGCGCGACTATCTGCTGCGGAAACAG
The DNA here is from genome assembly GCF_052168495.1 of Serratia sp. CY52157. Lineage (NCBI taxonomy): Bacteria > Pseudomonadati > Pseudomonadota > Gammaproteobacteria > Enterobacterales > Yersiniaceae > Serratia > Serratia sp. CY52157. The sequence goes on from NZ_JBJNMO010000001.1 coordinate 1,251,572, forward strand.
CGACAGCACCGCTATCACTGGCATCGAAAGCACCAGCACCATCAGATACAGCTGGCGAATGCGCGCCTCTTGTTCCTGCTCCGAACCGGCATTCGCCACGCCTGGCATCATCGACATGATCAGCGCGATGGGCACAAATACCCACCCCTGGCTCAGCGTGATGGCGGCGCTGTAAAGCCCGACGCTGTGTTCTCCCAAATAGTTGCCCAGCATGATCTGATCGATGCGCGTATAAATGACGATCGACAGGCTGGAGATCGCCAGCGGCAAGCCGACGCTGAACAGGTAGCGGCCGTAGCGCCGTTTGTGTCTGCCGCTGATCGCCGGCATCTGCGCCTGCTCGCGACGGAACAGCACCCAGCGCACCGCATAAGGCAGCAGGCTGCTCAGCACATAGGGCAGCGCAAACCACACCAGCGGCAATTGCGCGTACACCAGGCCGAGCCGCATCACGATCGACAGCAACAGCGCAACGTTGTTGATCAACGTGTTCAACTTCGACTTCAGCAGCGCGTCGTAATAGATTTTGTAGACGTCCTGCACGGAGAAATACGCGCTGATCAACATCAGCAGCATCATGATTTGGTTGGTGCGATCCTGCGTCAACAGCGTCCAGGCCATCAGCGGCAGCGCGATCAGCGCAAACAGCTGGCGGCGGATGCGCATCGAAGCCAGCATCAGCCGCATGCCGCTCCGGCGCCGTTTGGCGACGCGGTTGAACAGCACTGCGTCCGCCCCCAGCTGCACCAGCGGCACGGCGATGGCGATCACCGACAGAAAGTAGTTAATCAAACCGTATTGCGCCGGCCCGAGATAGCGCGCGACGTACACCGAAACGAAAATCCCCGACAGACTCAGCGATACCCGCTCCAGCATTAACCACAAAGAGTTCATCAGCATCGCTTTCATGCGCTTACGGCACCTTTTCTTCCTGATGGCTCGGATAGGCGAAGGCGTAGTAACCCGCATCGGCGGCGGATTTTTTCACCATGCCGTTGAGGATCACGCCTTTGATCGCCACGCCATTCTGTTCGAAACGGCGCATGCTGGTTTCGATCTGCTTGACGGTGTTCACTTCAAAACGCACCACCAGCAGCGAGGTGCCGGCGTGATGACCGACGATCGCCGCATCCGTCACCGCCAGAATCGGCGGCGTATCGATCAGCACCAGATCGTAGTGTTGCCCGGCCCAGCGCAGGAAGTCGGCAAAGCGGCGATGCATCAGCAGTTCGGACGGATTCGGCGGCACCTGGCCGCGCGGCACGAAGTCCAGGTTGGCGATGGCGGTTTTTCGCACCGCCTGTTCCGCCATCACGTCGCCCACCAGCATGTCGGACAAACCGCGATGTCCATCCTCGGCCAGCCAGCGATGCAGAAAGCCTTTGCGCATATCCGCGTCGATCAGCAACACCCGCTGCCCGGCCTGCGCCACTACCACCGCCAGGTTGGTACTGGTGAAGCTCTTGCCGCTTTCCGGGCTGGCGCCGGAGACCATCAGAATATTGTTTTTGGCTTCCAGCATGGCGAAATGCAGGCTGGTGCGCAGGCTGCGGATTGCCTCCACCGACAGATCCGTCGGCTCGGCCACCGCCAGGATCGGCAGGCGCCGGCCGCCGGATTTGGGCAACAGATGACGCTGCTCGCGGTTGCGCTTCACCTGCCACGGCGACAGCGGCACGGTGGCGTAGACGTTAATGCCCCGCTTCTCCAGCGTATCGATATCATTGATGCCGCGGTGGAAGGCCGCGCGCAACAGCACCACCGCGGCGGCGCCCCCGGCGCCCAGCAGCAGCGCCAACAGCACGATCAGCATCTTTTGCGGCTGGATCGGCCGAATGGCGGTTTCCGCTTCATCGATGATGCGCACGTTGCCTACCGTGCCGGCCTTGCTGATGCTCAGCTCCTGCTGCTTGTTCATCAGCTGCATGTAAACCTGCTGATCCACCTGCACGTCTCGGGTGAGACGCAGGATCTCCTGCTGCATTTTCGGCAGCGTCTGCACCTGTTTGCCCAGCCGCGCCTTTTCCGCTTCCAGCGTGGCGCGCTTTTCCAGCAGCGCCCGGTAAGCCGGGTGCGCGCGGGTATAGAGCTTGGAGATCTCCGCTTCCTTGAAGGTCAGTTCATTGAGCTGCGCTTCGAGCTGCACCTGCGTGTCCAACACCGATTTGGCTTCCAGCGACAGATCCACCGAGTCGTTTTGCTGACGGAACTGATTGAGCTGGGTTTCGGCGTTGTTGAGCGAGGTTTGCGTTTGCGGCAGTTGCTCTTGCAGGAACGCCAGCATTCGCTGCGCCTCTTCCGTTTTGCGATCCACGTTCTGCTGCAGGTAGTTGTCGGTGATGTTCTTCAGCACCGCCTCGGCGCGCTGCGGATCTTCGCTCGGCAGCGTAAAGGTCATGATGCCGCTGTCTTTACCGCCCGGCACTACGTCAAGATTTTTGCGCAGATCGTCCACCGCTTTCTGGCGCGCGACTTTGACCACCGTGAAGCTGGCGCCCGGCGCCGCGTCCAGCGCCGAGACGGCCATGTTCCATCCGCCCTGCGCCACCGGCTGCCCGACCGCGCCGCTGAACAGTTTGGCGCCGTCATGGCTCAGCTCGTAATGCTGCCCATCGCGCACCGTCAGCGTCAGCGCTTCGCCCTCCATTTCCGGCGGCGTCGTCAACGTGGCGATATCCAGCACCGGCGCCTTTTCGCCGCTCAGTCGGGCAAAACCTTTACCGAATACCGGGAAATAGTCCGGCTCGACGCGCACCGTCAGGCCAAGGGCATCCACCGTTTTGCCGAGCACGTAGCGCGACTTGGCCAGCGTCACTTCATCCTGCGTCGCCGAATTCTGCCCCATCGAGCTGTCCAGCGTTTCGCGCAGCAGCGAGTCGCCGGACAGCTGTTTCTCCACCTGCACCACCGCCGTGGCCTGATACACCGGGGTCGCCAACAGGGCATAGGCGACGCCCAGCGCGCCGGCCACGCCGGTTACGACGGCGATCCGCCAGCGGTTATCCCAAAGCGGCCCTACCAGACGCTCCCACTCCAGCTTTTCATCTTGTTCGGCCACCATCACGGACAGCGCATTGTTCTTCATCTTCTGTTCCTTATTCATCCTGCGGATTTACCAGTTGCGCACGCGCAAGGTAGCCTCGCTGAGATCGTTAAAGCTGCTGATGGTCGGCACCAGCTGGCTGATCAAACGGTTCCAGCGCGCGACCGGCGCCGCAGTGACGTACACGACGTCGTAAGGTTGCAGCTGAAATTCAGCGCCCATCGCCAGCGCGCTGGCGTCGGAAAGATCGAACTGATACAGCGTCGCCAGCCGCTGCGGCGTTTTGCCGCCGCTCGGCCGGATCACGAATACCCCGGTCGCATCCGCGACCGTCTGGCTGATCCCTTCGGAAGAGCCGAGGGCCTCGGTCAACGTCATGCCGCTGCGATCCATCTTCAGCGTCGCTTGCTTGCCCACTTCGCCCATCACGAATACTTTCAGTTCGTCATTGCGCGGGACGTAAAGGATGTCACCCGGCTGCAGCAACGCGTTCTGACTGATGTCACCGCGCTGCATCAGCGCCTGCAGCGAGATGGCCCGATCCTTGCCCTGATGGGTCAGCACCACGTTGCGCCAGTCGGCGTTCTCCGTCAGGCCGCCGGCGGCGTTGATCGCATCCAGGATGGTCAGCGGCACGTTGGTGATCGCCTGCTGGCCGGAGGTTTTCACCTCACCGGTCACATAAGCCTTCTGCGAACGGAAAGCGGCGATGCTGACATCCACCTGCGGGCTTTCCACATACTGCGCCAGACGGCCGGCGATCAGGCTGCGCACTTCGGTGACGGTTTTGCCCACCACCGCCACTCGCCCGATATAGGGATAAAAAATCGTGCCATCGGCATGGACCCAGTTACCGGTGTCGCTGGCGCTGCGGTACTGCCCGGCCGGCGTAGTCAGCTCAGGGTGATCCCAGACGGTGACGTTCAACACGTCGCCGACGCCGATACGGTATTGATAGTTCTGCAGCCGCTGATCCAGCGCCGGGTTCGGCCGGGCGACCGGTTCTACGCGCCGCATTTTCTGCAGCAACATCGGCGACATGCGGTAGACCTGCACCTGGTTATTCAAATCAAAACCGTCGTCTTGCTGCACGACGACGGCTTTTCCGCTGGTAGGTAAATGTGAGCCGGGAATCACCGTACACCCGCTCAACAGCGCGGAGGTAAAGGCCAACGGCATCAAAAGAGGCAAATGAAAATTCATGGAAGTACCGTGATAAACGGGCTGCCGCCGCAGCCCGTGAGGGGATTAACGGCCGACGGTCGGATTATCGCTGAACACCGTCGCCTGACGCGGCTCGCGCAACAGGGCGAAATAGCCGCAAAAACAGAGCAGAAACGCCACCAGCATCAAACTCTCTTGCAGTTTCAGCACTTCGCTGCAGATGCCGATGCAGGCCAGCGTCACCGCCAGCATGGTGCTCATCGCCAGCGCCTGGCGCGCATTCAGTCCGCGACGCATCAGAATATGGTGCAAATGATCGCGCCCCGCTTTGAATGGGCTTTGGCGGCGCAGCAGGCGGCGCACCATCACCGTCACCATGTCCATCAGAGGAATGGCGATCAGCCACAGCGCGGTCACCGGGCGCATCACCGCCTGCGGTCCCTGGGTCGCCAGCAACACCAGCCACAGCACGCTGAAGCCGATCACCATGCTGCCGGCGTCCCCCATAAAGATCTTGCTGCGGGCACCGAACAGACTCAGGTTGAACAGCAGATAAGCCGCCAGAGCGGCGATCAGGCCCAGACACCACAGCGCCAGGTCTTCCCGGCCGCCCAGCCCGAACACGATGGCCAGCGCGACGAAGGTGACGCAGGACAAAGCGCCCAACTGTCCGTCGATGCCATCCACCATGTTGTAGGCATTGATCGCTCCCCATACCGCCAGCGGCGTGAGCAGCAACGCGCCATAGCCGAGCATCACTTCCTGATGCCCCCAGACATAACCCAGCGAGGAGAGTTGCATCCCTGCCGCCAGCATCATCGCCAGCGCGATCCCTCCCTGCACCATGACGCGCGGCGCCACGGGCAGATCAAAGCGGTCATCCAGCACGCCCAACACCACCAGCGCCGTTATGCACAGCAGGTAGATCGTGCTTTCGGGCAGCCAGGCGGGTTGCCACAGCGTCATCAGCATCAGCGTCAGGTACACGGCGATGCCGCCGACCAGCGGAATGTGCCCCAGATGTTGCTTGCGCGCATTGGGCTTATCCACTAACCCCACCACCAAGGCGGCGCGGCGGGCAATAAGCACCCACGCCACCGCCAGCACAAATATCACGCTCAGTTGATATAACATCGTTCCTCCAGCGAATAAGCACGCTACCGCCCTTGAGTTACAGCTCCCAATGCGCTATTAACAAAAACAAAATTGATCCGGCCAGGATATAAGTCAGCATGCGCTAATCCTGAAAATGCAGATTTATCCGCTTGTCAGCGAAAATATCGAAATAACGTCAGCGTGCGATTAAGTTATCTATCAGAAAACTCATGTTTAATGGTTCTTTCGATTGCCGAATCAAGTTCGACCGGCGCCACGAAATTATTCTGCACATTGCTTTTAAATTGCGTTCTGGCACAGAATTTCTGCACTCTGACGCGACTAATTGGAAATTTCTTGCGACTTATTTTACTCACGACATCCAATGCGGTTGCGCCGCATATTCCCAAGGCGTAAGGAATGCGAATCGTCTTATTTTCTCTGCCCAATGAAGAGGAAATAACGTCGACCAGCTGATTCATCGTAAAGTCCGGTTTATCGACATAGTTGCTGACCTGATAACTGGACTGCTGATCCAACGCATGCTCCAGCCGTGCAGCAATATTCTCGACGTAAGCCATCGACTTCATATTATTGCCGCTGCCAATCATCACGAAACGGCCGCTGGCGATCTGGCGGAACAGGTTATACACGTTGCCGCGGTTGCCTTCGCCGAACACCACCGTCGGACGGATGATGGTCAATTTATTTGCGGCGTCTGCCTTGCGCCAGGCCTCATAAACATATTCCGCCTCGAGCTTGGACTTGCCGTAATGGTTGAAAGGTTCGAAACGCCCTTCTTCGCCGGTTTCCTGCTTGACGAACCCGTAAACGGCGACCGAGGAGGTGAAAATGATTTGGCGGATATTCAATGCAGAGGCGGTCATGCAGACATGACGTGCGCCTTCGACATTGACCTGATAATAGAGCGAAATGGGATCGACATTGTCCTGATGCTCCGCCGCCAGATTAATGATGGCGTCACAGCCCGCCAGCGGTTCTTGCAAAGTCTGAGGTTGAGTCACATCGCCATACTGATAAAGGGATGGAAAATGTGCACTGGGTTGCTTATCGACGATGACCAATGTCAGATCATCGCGCTTACTGAGACGTTTCGCCAGGCGTGTTCCGATAAAACCGGAACCCCCGATAATAGCTACTTTACGCTTATCCATAATTTGTCACTCAGCAGGTTCTCATTATTCCCGTCACCCGATTGGGACAGGCGCTAATACGCGTTAGGTAATGAGTTCCAGACTGGACAAATCGAACCTGGCTTTCAAATAACAAATAATGAAATAAAAGATTTCATCAAATGTAAAATTATCGCTATAGATAAAACCTCATTCAGCGCTAATTTTTAACATCGTAAGCAACTTGATATTGCAAGGTTTTATTCGGCAATATGAGATTAATCCGACCTTTACCGGTGGAGGAAGAGGTCTCATATTTTACCGGCAATTTCAGCTGGCCTTGTTTAGGATCGACACATTCGATGGTGGCCTGATCCATGTTCTCTCCCTGGTACAGACAGAACAGCGTTTGCGGGCTGTTGGTATGGGGATTATTCAGCGTCAGCGTCAACACCACGCGCGTGTTGTTCTGAATATCATTGATTACCGGCGGACGGGTTTGGTTGCCCAGGACATATGAAAAATGTGAAATAACCAGTAACGAGGCGAACACCGTCAGGTATTTCACCACGCGACTGGCAGGCACGCTGAAAAAGCGGCGCACGGACAGCGACTTCTTTTCATGCGCCGGATCTTGAGAGGAATCCATCGCCGCAACAGGCGCAGAAACGAGGGTCGATTTACGTGGCTTAACTATTTTCTCGTCGTTGGCTACAGGCGATTCATTTTCACTTTCAGAAAGTTCCGCTTGAATATCAACGTCAATATCATCGTTACCGTTTAATATATCATCATCGGCGTAGTCTTCATCTTCAGATATAAAGTGAAAAGCCGCTTGATTTTCCACCTTGTAACCCAAGCGCGGAATGGTTCTGATAAGCGTGTGTTCCGAATCGCTAATTTTCTGACGAATGGATTTAATTGTTTGATTTATCGTTGAATCTGAACAATAGGTTCCTTTCCAGATATTTTCTATAATTTCCGTTCGGGTAACCAGCTCGGGGGATCTGGCGACAAGCAGCGAAAGAATTTGATACTCCTTCCAACGCAGACGGAATTTCTCCCCGGCAGGAGTCAGAACATCGAGATTCCTAATCTTTATTCTTTTATCAAGATTCACTTTTAATTTCCTTAGCGTGCCTGTCCTGCACACTTTGTATAGAAATATCAAAAAATGTTCAAGAAATTAAATGTAAACTCAACAGGTTGCATTCATCGGATATTGGCTTTTATAAAAATTTTCTGATTTCATTTTTTACATTAAGCCTGATTCAGGATGTTCCGTTTATCCAAACGACTCTATTTCCCTGTTGGTAACATGGATTTCTTTCCTGGCTACCGTAAAATTCAAACTAGCACCTCTTTGATTTAGAAAGAAAAAACTAACAGCGTTGCTTGATTGTTAATCGAATGAAATTGTGAAATTTCATTCTGCGCCCTGAATTCATTCTGTTTTTCCACCTAATCTGAACGTCAGATAGACTACAAAAAGACGGAAAAAACAGAATGAGAGTTATCTGATTTAACTCCGGCGTTCATTCCATCCAACGGGCTCAGCATCTAAGACAAAACCCTATTGCTGATTTTATAATACGCACATCAATTAGGTATTCTCCTAAGCAATTTCATTTAAACGCAGGAAAAAGCATTAATTGTTTAATAGTAAGAACACGCTCAACAAAACGAAAAAACCGCGTGAATAATATAAACCTTTTGTGAGAAAGGATTCATACATTGAGAGATATAACTATAAAAAAAGAAAAAAACGGCAAGCGGGGGTGAGAATTTTACCTAAAGGCAGAAAATTTCACTGAGGAGGAGAAGAGAGAAGTTTCGGTATGAACGAAATATCCCTCCCCTGTCGGGAGGGATAGAGAAAGTCGTTTGACACTCAGGCTTTTTTCTTGCGGCCATACACCGCCCAGGTGATCACGACGCACAAAATGTAAAACACCAGGAACACTTTCATCGCGCCCGCGGGTGAACCGGTCAGCGACAGTGAGGTGCCAAAGGCCTGCGGAATGAAGAAGCCGCCGGCGGCGCCAATCGCCGAGATAAAGCCCAATGCGGCGGCGGAATCGGTTACCGCCTCACGCTGCGCGCTTTCATCGCTGCCGCCGGCCGCTTTAACGCGATCGACGGTGATTTTGCGGAAAATAACGGCGATCATTTGGAAAGTCGATCCGCTGCCCAGCCCCGCAGTGAGGAACAGCACCATAAAGATGCCGTAGAAGGCGATGAACGACCCGCCCTCGCCCGCACTCGGCAAGGTCAGGAACAACAGCGCGGCAAAAACGGCCATGACCACAAAGTTGATCAACGTCACCCGCACACCGCCGAAACGGTCAGACAACGCGCCGCCGACCGGCCGCGCCAGCGCCCCCAGGAACGGCCCGAAAAACGCGTAATGCAAGATCACTACGTCGGGGAACTGCGTCTTCGACAGCATGGCGAAGCCGGCGGAGAAACCGATGAAAGAGCCAAAGGTCGCGAGATACAGCAGGCTCAGCATCCACAGATGCCCGCGCTTGAGCACCGGCAGTTGCTGACGCAGCGATGCCTTGGCCGCCGCCAGATCGTTCATGCCGAACCAGGCCGCCAACGTGCCGACCAGCAGGAACGGCACCCAGATCCAGGCGGCGTTTTCCAGCCACAGCTGGCCCCCCTCCACCTGGTTTTGCGCCGTGCCGCCAAACAGGCCGAACAGGCTGAAGGAAATCGCCAGCGGCGCGACCAGCTGCATGACGCTGACGCCCAGATTGCCCAACCCGCCGTTGAGCCCCAACGCCCCGCCCTGACGCGCTTTCGGGAAGAAGAAGCTGATGTTGGCCATGCTGGAAGCAAAGTTGGCGCCGGCGAAACCGCACAGCAGGGAAATAATGACGAACACGCTGTACGGCGTACTGCTGTCCTGCACCGCAAACCCGAGCCACAGGCAGGGCACCAGCAGGAAGCAGGTGCTGATGGCGGTCCAGCGACGGCCGCCAAACAGCGGGATCACGAAGGAATACGGTACGCGCAAAATGGCGCCCGAGACCGACGGCAGCGCCGTCAGGAGAAACAGCTGGTCGGTGGTAAAATTGAAGCCGACCTTGTTCAGGTTGACCGCGACGGCGCTGAACAGCATCCAGACGCAGAAGGCCAGCAGCAGACAGGGAATGGAAATCCACAGGTTGCGGGTGGCGATGCGCTGGCCACGCTGCTGCCAAAAAGCGCTGTCTTCAGGGCGCCAGTCCTGAATCAGCGCACCGGTTTTCTTTGATGAAGGCGTTGCAAGTTGCGACATAAAAACCTCAGACACGGGGGATCATTCCGCACACCCTAGGGGGCGGCCCCGGCGGCAAAGTTGATGTATATCAACCCGCATGCAAGTAGTTGGCGGCGGAAATGGCGCCTTCATCCCCTTAGGGGTACGCCCTAACCAAAAATTAAATTCATTTAAATCAATAAACTAATCACTATCACTTTCGTTTTCTTGCCGTCTCGACGCGCCCCTGGAAACTAATGGGTACTTCATTCGAGGTATGGGGTTATGCGCAGGGATAATCAAAAATACGGCTGAATCGTGACTTGTTTAGCCCCATCGCCGCCTTCGCCCCTGAGCTTCAGCGGCGCCAAACGCCAGGAATCCGCACTTATGAAACGCCTGTTGGCCCCGCTTTCGATCGTGAATCAGGTCGCCCTGCTGATGTTGCTGTCGGGCATGCTGGGCGTGGCCGGCATGGGGATTTCCGCCTGGATGTCGCAAAGCATTCAGGGCAACGCGCACGCCATCAACAAGGCCGGCTCGCTGCGCATGCAAAGCTACCGGCTGCTGGCGCAGGTGCCGCTGGATGAACGGCACGAAGCGCTGATCCGGGAACTGGAGCGCGACGAAAACAGCCCCGACCTGCAGCGTTCGGTGGAGCAGGAAGGGTTGACGCAGCCTTTCAACGCCCTGCGCGACTATTGGCAACAGACGCTGCAACCTCGCCTGCGCAGCGCGCAGCAGCCGGCCGACGCCGCGCCCCAGGTCGCGCACTTCGTGCGGTTGTTGGACAAGCTGGTGTCGGATATCGACAGGCAAACCGAACGCCGCCTGCTGATGGTGACGCTGGTGCAGGCCGGCTTTATTGCGCTGACGCTGCTGCTGTTGATCGGCACCACCTGCTACCTGCGGCGCCGGTTGCTGCATCCCTGGCGGCAACTGGTGGAGATGGCCCTGGCGGTAGGCCGCGGTGATTTTAGCCGCCGCTTTGCGCAGCGCGGCCATCAGGATGAAATGGCGTCGCTCGGCGGCGCGTTGAACACCATGTCCGACGAGCTGTCGGCCACCTACAGCGGGCTGGAGCAGCGCGTGGCCGAGAAGACCGCCGACCTGCAGCAGAAAAATCAGGTGCTGAGCTTCCTCTATCGCGCCAGCCGCCAGCTGCACGCCAGCGAGCCGCTGTGCAGTCGCCTGACGCCGCTGCTCAACCAATTGCAAACCCTGACGCCGCTGCGCGCCATTCAGGTGCGGCTGTATGAAAACGACAGCCGGGAACCGCTGCTGCAGCTGAGCGGCAACCAACCGCTAAGGCCGGAGCATTGCCATAACCCGGTGTGCAGCGCCTGCCTGAACGACAGCGACCGCCAGTATCCCAACAATCCGTCGCTGAGCTGGAGCCTGAGCGACAAGCTGGGCGATTACGGCGTGATCGTGGCGCAACATGCGCCGCAGCAACCGCTGAACGATGAACATCGCCAACTGATCAATACCCTGGTGGAACAGCTGACCAGCGTGCTGGCCATCGAACGTCAGGTCGACCACCAGCAGCAGTTGATGCTGATGGAGGAGCGGGCGGCGATCGCCCGCGAGCTGCACGACTCCATCGCCCAATCGCTCTCCTGCCTGAAAATGCAGATCGCCTGTCTGCAGATGCAGGGGGAAACGCTCTCTGCCGCCAGCCAGGCGCTGGTGCAACAGATGCGTGAAGAGCTGAACGGCGCCTATCGCCAACTGCGCGAACTGCTGACCACCTTCCGTCTGCAGTTGACCGAACCGGGTCTGCTGGCGGCGCTGCAATCGACGGTCGCGGAGTTCAACCCCAAACTGGGCCTGACCATCAGCCTCGATTATCAGCTGGGGCCGCGCACGGTGCCGGCCTATCAGGCCATACACCTGCTGCAGATCGCCCGCGAGGCGCTCAGCAACATCCTTAAGCATGCCGCCGCCAGCGAGGTAAGCATTCAGGTCATCAATAAACGCGGCGAAGTGACCCTGAGCGTATGCGACAACGGACGCGGCCTGCCGGCCGAGACCTCTCGCCCCGACCATTACGGCTTGATCATCATGCGCGATCGCGCCAAGAGCCTGCACGGCCGCTGCGACATTTTACCGCGCAGCGGCGGCGGCACCGAGGTGCGGGTCAGCTTCACGCCGGATAACCACGCCATCGACTAACGGAGACACCATGACGACAGAAACCGCCGCCACCATCTTACTGATCGACGACCACCCCATGCTGCGCAACGGCGTAAAACAGCTGATCGGCATGGACGCTCGCCTGCAGGTCATCGCCGAGGCCAGCAACGGTGAACAAGGGGTCGCGCTGGCGGAGCAGCACGATCCGGATCTGATCCTGCTCGACCTGAACATGCCCGGCATCAACGGGCTGGAAACGCTGGATCGCCTGCGCCAGACCGACCTGTCGGGGCGCATCGTGGTATTCAGCGTATCCAACCATGAAGACGACGTCGTCAGCGCGCTCAAGCGGGGCGCCGATGGCTATCTGCTGAAAGACATGGAGCCGGAGGATCTGCTGAAGGCGCTGCATCAGGCGGCGGCCGGGCAGATGGTGCTCAGCGAAACGCTGACGCCGATCCTCGCCGCCAGCCTGCGGGAAAACCGCCCAAGCGCCGAGCGCGATATTCAGCAACTGACGCCGCGCGAACGGGATATCCTGAAGCTGATCGCCCAGGGGCTGCCGAACAAGCTGATCGCCCGCCGCCTCACCATCACGGAAAGCACCGTCAAGGTACACGTCAAACACCTGCTGAAAAAGATGAAGCTGAAATCCCGCGTCGAGGCCGCCGTGTGGGTGTTGCAGGGTAAAAACGGTTAATCGTCGCCGTACAGCGGCCCGGTTTGCGCCGGGATCGGCGGCGGCGTCAGGGTTTGGATCGGCGGCTGATCCGCTTCATCACCGGCGGTCGCCGTCAGCGGCGGCGCCACTTTCAGTTCTATCCAGTTAGACGTCACGCGCTGCTGTTTGTCGTCCTCCAGCGTGACCGACAGCCGATAGCTGTTGGCGGCGCCCGGGGCGTCATCCCACGGCGGCACGATCGCCGTCCAGCCCTGCGGGTCGTTGGCATTGTGCGGCGGCGTCAGGCTCAGCGCCTGCGTATCCCCCTGCCAGCTGACGTGAGAAATCCCGTGCAACGCCTTGATTTCCAGCACCAGCGGCACCGTTTCCCCCGCCTGCAGGCTCCACGGCGGCGTGGCCAGGAACACCTGCAGCGTCTTGCGCTGGCGGAACGCCAGCACCGGCACGTTTTTACGTTCGACAGGATCGTAGCGGCTGCCGCGTAGCGACTTGGCCTGCGCCACATACTCCGGCGAAATCTGCTTGACCAGCGGCACCCCGAGCCGGTAGCTCAGCGCCAATTCCACCTGATCCTGGCTCTGCCCGCCCGCACCAATCTTATGCAACGCCTTCATCGTCACCAGCGGCACCGGGGTATAGTTGAGCCCCAGCTGCATCGCGCGCGGATCGTTCTGTTTCTTGCCGCTGCCGAACAGATCGACATTCTCGCCCAGGTACTGTTCATAGCTGAGCGAACCGCCGATTTGGCGATAGAACGGCAAATAGCCCTGCGTCGTGATGTCGTAACCGCGCGCCGGACGGCTGAAAAATACCCCATCGCCGGGCTGTTGCGACAGCGCCGACAGCGGATAGTAATAGTTGGTGGAGAAACGCAGGTAGTCCCCCCAGGCTTCCGCCCCCACGCTGCCGCGATTGCGCTGCCGGGCGAAATCGCTGTCGAGCGCCGTGTTGTAACCCAGCAGCCAGTCACCGGCGATCCAGCGTTGCCCCAGCGCGACATTGCCGAGCGCCCCGGTGCTTTGCTGCAGCCAGCCGATTTGGCTGTAGGTCAACAACCCGTCGACGTCGTACAACGGGCTGAAGAGCTGGCCGTTGCTGCCGGTAAAATCGCCCTCGCCATTCATCTTCAGCGACAACCGGGCGGTTCCCAACGGAGACAGCAATTCTTGCGCCTGTTGCTGCAGCGCGCCGGTCGCCTGGCCCAGCAAATAGTCTTCAGCGCGGCTGCGCATCTGCTGACGTGAAACGTTGTTCAGATCTTTTTCGCCGAGCTGTTTGGCCATCTCGGCCCACTGCTTCTCGCGCGCGGCGTCGTCGGGCGCACCGCCCAGTTCGGGCAAGTTCGCCGCCGGATCTGCGCCGGCCAGTTCGGAAGAGATAACGCTGTCCGGCGCCGGTGGGGATTCGGCGCACGCGGGCGCCGCGCCGGCCAGCCACACCAGCGGCCCGGCCAGCCACGCCGTCTGGCGTCGACGCCAGAATCGTTTTTTAGTCTTGATGAGTACTGCCTGAATAACGTCTTTCATGACACCGTTGGCTTCCCTCCTTCCTGGAGCACGCCAACCCACTGCTTTGCCGCCGCCATTCCCGCGACAGCGCTGAAAAACCTCACGCCCCCCAGCCCGGCGGGGGCGCCTATGTCCTCATAGCCTAACGGCTTGACGAGCAGAAACAATAGGATAAACCCCAATCGCTCCCCAGTGACGTCGTCACTTGTACCCTTTACCGATCCATTTCGGCCGCCAGGTGAATTCACCGCATTTTAGCGCCGATTTTGCCGATAAAAAGCACAGTACCCCGCGGCTGCGCGCCACCGCGCAGGGCATTGTACACCCCTGCAATACGCAGCGTGGCGATGCGAACGCCTGCGCATTCCTCACAACCGACCGCGTTTTCCCCTGATGAAATAAGCATTTTGCCGTTATTTTAGCCGTCTGTTCTACGACTGGCGGAGTCCGGATGTTGCTTTCTTTACTGTGGCACACGCTGTTTTTCACCGCGCTGCTGTCGGCGGGCCTGATCGCCTTCGCGCTCATCACGTGGCTGGAACGCGTGGAGGGCGTCAACGGTCGCCCACAGAGGTTGCGCCTTCAGGGGCCGCTGCTGACGGCACTGGGGCTGGCGTTGGCGACGCTGCCCCTGAGCCTGGCTGCAGCGCCTCGATGGGGGTTGGTGCCGGCCGCGGCGCTCCTGATCGCCCTGGCCTGGCTGGACTGGCGCCATCGGTGGCTGCCGGATCGACTGACTCAGCCGCTGCTGTGGGGCGGGCTGCTGTGCAACCTTGACGCTCGCTGGGCGCCGCTGGAAGACGCCGTGCTGGGTGCCGTCGCCGGTTACGGCGCGTTATGGCTGCTCAATGCGCTCTACCGGCTGACGCAGCGGCGTGACGGCATCGGCCAAGGCGATTTCAAACTGCTGGCGGCGCTGGGTGCCTGGCTTGGCTGGACGATGTTGCCGCTGCTGGTCTTTCTGGCGGCGGCGTTCGGATTGGGCGTCGCGTTGGCGCGTGGCCTGCACAACCGCCGAGCCTGGCGAACGCCGCAACCTTTCGGTATCGGGTTAGCGGCGGCCGGCTGGCTATGCCTGCTGACCGGTCCCGGCTCACCTGGCCCGCAGTGGAATTTCATTTATTTCACAGCATCAGCCCCACATGAAATCGAGGCAGAACGCGGTTCTGCGCATTTCGCACCGTTTTTACCCAGCCTCGCCGACGGCCATTTTTCCGCTGCCGGCAAGGGATGATAACCCGGTGAAATTTTGCCTATTTCACCAAAACTCACTGTGTCCCTTTAGGCCCCGGTGTTATGTTCCCCAGCTGGATCACGCCATGGAGCATCCCATGCAAAACCCGGTCAGGCCACTCGCCGCCCTTCCCGACAGCGAACAGGCGCATTCTTCCGTGCAATGGCTGCTGCTGGGCGCCGTCGCCATCACAGGCGTTTGGTTCGCCCCCTATTTATCGTTGGTGATTTGCAGCGGCTTGATCGCCGCCTTTATGCTGCTGCGCCAGCAACCCGATCGCGTGCTGAATCTCACCGCTTTCCTGCTGCTGACCGTGATATCCGCGGTGCCGCTGGCGACGAAGAACCTCGAGCCGGTGATGAACGACAAGGTGAACTACTACCTTGAGATGCAGCAGTACAGCGGCTACGGCCTGATGGACTGGTTGGCGCAGTTTTCCGGCACCGACTTTGTCTCGCACCTGTTGTTTAAACTGACTGCCACCTGGTTTGGCGTCGGTAATGGCGCATTCGCCGCCTTCTTCCTTATCAGCTTTTCGCTGCTGGCGCTGGGCGTTTACCGCCTGTCGCGCACTTACTTTGCCGTGATCCTGTTTTTGTTCTGCTGCCAGTACAATTTCCAGGGGCTGTACGGCAACCTGTTGCGGCAGGGGCTGGCGCTCTCTTTCCTGGTGCTGGCCGTGTCGGAACAGCACCGCGGCCGCATGCTGCTCTGGATCGTGATGGCGTCCTTCAGCCATTTTTCCGCTTTCCTGTTTCTGCCCTATCTGCTGCTGCCCGCGCGCTGGCGCACCGTGGGCACCCTGCCGGTACTGGCGCTGTTCGCCGCCTGTTACCTCGGCGGCGCGGTGCTGATGCCTAAACTGATCGCTGTCGTCGGCAACGACTTTCTGGCCTCGCGCGCCGAAGCCTACGTCAGCGGCGACTTCGGTAATAACCCGGTGCGCAAAATCCAAATCACGCTGCTGTACGTCGGCGTGGTGGAGGCGCTGTATCAATTCGCCCGCTACAAGTTCCGCACGCCATCGCCTCAGCTTGTACAAGCCGCCTATGCCGTACGCCTGATGTTCCTTTATAACTGCGCGGTGTTCTTCGCCACCATCAGCTTTGAAGAGGTGGCTAACCGCTATTCATTCAACATGATGATCTTCGTGCTGATCTTTATGGTGATGGTATGCGGCAATCTGAAAGACGCGGTAAGCCGGGTGCTGCTAACGTTGCTGTGCTTCTCGCTGGGCATCGCGTCCTATCTGTATATCAACCAGGTCGGCGTGCAGCAGTTTTGGTACGGCGATCTGCAGGCGCTGGTGACCGACAGCCTGCCGACAATCCTCAATAAGCTGAATCTCGCCGGCACGCCGTGGTGAGCTCGCCGCGTTAACACCGGCCAGGCCCCCTCTCCTCTCGGCGGCGAGGGGGCATTTTTCGTTCACGGCTGCGTCTTATTCACCCGATCCAGATACAGCATGCTGTTGGCGATATCCACCCGGGCATCTTCAACATTGTCCCGTAATGCCACCAGCGTTTGCCCCTGCAGCGCCAGCACATAAGGCGAACTGGCCTGCAGTTCCCGTTGCAGCGCGGCGTAACGTGCGCTGCGCGCTGCGCTGTCGCCTTCCGCAGCCGCCGCACGCGTTTCCGCGCTGATGGCGGGAATGCTCCACTGGGTGCGCCAGGCCAGGGTCTTCGGCCCGCCCGGCACATTGTAGGCAAAGGCGCTGGCGTTGGTGTTCGGATCCAGATAGTCGGCGCCCCAATAGGTGAAGATCGCCTGGAAATCGCGGCCGCGCATCTTGCCCCACAGATCGCTCTCCACCACCGGATGAATGTCCAGCCGCAGCCCAGCCTGCGCAAAGCTGGCCTGCAGCGCCTGCGCGATGTCGGTATACGGCGGCTGGTTGATAACGATCAGGCTGATGCTTGTGCCCTCGGCGATGCCGGCATCGCGCAGGATCTGTTTGGCCTTGTCCACATCGAGCTTAAACGGCCGCTCGTCGAGCGCACCGTCCAAGCCCTGCGGCAAGAAGGCCTGATGCACGCGATATTGCCCTTTCAGCAACCGTTCGGCGATGCTCTGATAATCCACCAGCCAGCGCGCCGCCTGCCACAGCGCCGGATTGCCCAGCGCCGGGTTGTCTTTGCTGCCGGTATTGAAACCGAGGTAATACACCTTGGGCGCATCGGCCTGCTCAATACGCACACCCGGCGCTTTGCGCAGCGAGTCGAACTGGTCGGCGCCCAGATCGTAGGCCACGTCGGCATCCCCCTTCAGCAACAGTAAACGGCGGGTGCCGGCATCGCTGACGTTCTTGAATAACACCGTTTTCAACCGGGCCGGCGACGGCGCGTAATCGTTGCGGCCAAACAGCAGCGCCTCATGCGGCACATAGTTATTCACCCGATACGGGCCGCCGCCGGCCGAATGGTTGCGCAGCCAGGCGTTCCCGAAGTCCCCCTGCTGCGCGTGTTCGCTCAACAGCTTCTCATCCACGATCGAAGCCACGTTCGCCGTCAGCAGCCGCAGCGCCAGCTCGCTGCCGATGTTGGCCGACCAACTGAGCTGCACCTGGTTATCCCCGATCTTCTTCAGCTGCTGCTCGACGTTATCCGGCGTCCAGCCAAACTCAGCGAGAATAAAGGACGGCGCCTTGTTCAGCTTCACCGCACGCACCAGTGAGTAAATCACGTCCTCGGGACGCAGCGGATTGCCGGAAGCGAAACGTTGCTGCGGCTTCAGGGTAAAGATCAGGCTGCGCCCATCGGCGCCCGCTTGCCAACGGGCGGCGGCGTCCGGCGCCAACTTTTGCGGCGCACCGCGATCCGGCGCCACCAGGCGCTGATAGAGATTGACCAGATTGGCCGAGCTGACGGTTTCAAAGCTCTCCGCCGGATCGAGGCTGATGATGCCCTCCAGCGAACTGACCACCACCAAGGTATCCGGCGGGGTGGCAGCCTGCGCGCCGAAAGCGGTCGCCAGCGCGCCATACAATAAGGTTGGGATTAACCGTTTCATCGATACACTCTCCACAATCACGCGGTTGCGTTGTTTTTCGAGTGTAGGGGGTAAGAATTAACAGAAGAACGACGATAAATTGCTTTATTTATTACCAAGATGGATATGCCCGCCGCATTGACGGGCATTGGCTCAGGCAAGGAGACGGCCGTGCGCCATCGCCACCGCGCGATCGCACATATGGTCGATTACATCCGCATCGTGACTGACCAGCACCAGGGTCAGATCGCCCGCCTGTTTCAGCTCGTTGAGCAGGTTGAGGATCTCCGCCTGCACCGACATGTCCAATGCCGAGGTCGGCTCATCCAGCAGCAGCAGCTTCGGCCGCAACAGCAAGGCGCGCACGATCGCCACGCGCTGCCGTTGGCCGCCCGACAGCTGATGCGGATAGCGATCCAGCAGGCGCGGATCCAATCCTACCTGGCGAAAGCCCGCGCAGATTTTGCGTTCGATGTCGCTTTCTTGCAGCAGGTTGAGCGGTTCCGACAACGTGCGCAACAGCCGGTGCTTGGGGTGAAGCGAAGCATAAGGATCCTGAAACACCATCTGCACTTCACGCCGCAGTTCGCCGGTGAACGCCTGCCCCGGCTGCAGCCGCCGCCCGAGCAGTTCAAAACCGCCGCGCCAGCTGTCGTTCAGCCCGGCCAACACCCACAGCAGCGAGGACTTGCCGCAGCCGGAAGGCCCCACCAGGCCGAAGCACTCGCCCGGTTCGATACGCAGGTTAACGTCGTGTACCACGGTGCGCTGTTCATAGCCCTGACGATGGCTGACGCTGAGGTTCTCCAGTGCAATCACGCTCATTTCAATGCCTCCAGCAGCGCACGATCCAGCACCGGCAGCGGCTTGCCGCGCGTCTCGCGGCTCGGCCGACACGCCCACAGCGTGCGAGTATAAGGGTGCGTGGCCTGCGCCAGCTCTGCTGCCGGCAGCTGATCCAACAGCTCGCCTTTGTACATCACCAGTACCCGCTCGCAGTGGTGTGCCACCTGCTGCAGATCGTGGCTGATCAGGATCAGCCCCATATTGCGTTGCGCCACCAGATTTTCTATCAGCTGCAGCACCTGATCGCGCATCTGGTGATCCAGCGCCGAGGTGGGTTCGTCGGCAATCAGCAGCTGCGGATCGTTGATCAGGGAGATGGCCAGCATCACCCGCTGCCCCATCCCGCCTGAGAGCTGATGCGGATAGCGGCGACACAGCGCCGCCGGATCGGGCAAGCCCACCGCCGCCAGCATCTCCAGCACTTTTTCACGCCGCTCGGCGCGGCTCAGCTTGGCATGCAACACCAGCGGCTCCTCCACCTGACGGCCGATCGGCTGATTGGGATTCAACGCATGCTTGGGATCTTGCATCACCATCGCCACCCGGTCGCCGCGCAGTCGGCTCCACTGGCGCTCGCTCAGGCGCGTCAAGTCTTCGTCGCCCAGCGTCAGGCGCTGCGCCCGCAGCTGCAACGGCGGCGGCAATAGCCCCATCAGCGCACGCGCGGTCAACGATTTGCCGGAGCCGGACTCACCGACCAGCGCCAGCCGCTCCCGCCCCATGCTGAACGAAATATTCTTCACCAGCGCCGCCGGCTGCGGCCCCGGCACGCCGATCGCCAAACGTTCAACGGTCAATAAGGTGTTATCAGTGCCCATGACGAGGATCCATTTTATCACGCAGGCCATCGCCCAGCAGGTTAAAGGCCAGGCTGGCGAACAGGATCGCCCCGCCCGGTGCGGCGGCGACCCACCATTGATCGAAAATCACTTTACTGCCTTCGGCCACCATCGAGCCCCATTCGGCGGTCGGCGGCGCGACGCCCATGCCGAGGAACCCCAGACCGGCGGCGGACAGGATGATGCCGCCCAGGCTCAGCGCCGCGCGCACCACCGCGCTGGGCAGGCATAAAGGTAAAATGTGGCCGACCATCAGCCGCAGCCCGTTGATGCCCTGCATGCGCGCCGCCGCCAGATAATCGCTGCGGCGCAGCGCCAGCGTTTCGGCCCGCGCCTGGCGGGCAAAGGCCGGCCAGCTGGTCAGTGCCAGCGCCAGCGCGCCGTTCATCAGCCCCGGCCCCATCACCGCCACGAACGCCAGCGCGATCACCAGGCTCGGCAACGACAGGAAAATATCGGTCAGACGCATCAAAATGCGTTCTGCCCAGCCGCCGAGATAACCGGCGCAGATGCCCACCAGCAGACCGATAGGGATGGTCAGCACCAGAATCAGCGACACCAGAATCAGCGTCGGCCGCGCGCCGTAAATCACGCGGGAGAGCAAGTCGCGGCCGAAACCGTCGGTGCCCAACCAATGCGTGGCGGAAGGCGGCAGCAGCCGCAGCTCGATATGCTGCAAATTGGGATCGAAAGGCGCCAGCCACGGGGCCAGCAGTGCGGTGACGATCAGGATCGCCACCAGCGCTGCGCCGAGCGTCAGCGTGGTCAGCCGCTGACCGGTGCGATAGCCGACGGCCGGCTCGCTTTGCGGTTCGTGTTCAGAGAGATATTGGCTCATCGGGTTCGCGGATCCACTAGATAGGTCAAGGCATCGGCCAGGGTATTCAACAGCACGAAACAGGTGCCGATCAGCAGCGTGGCGCCGAGGATCGCCGGGGTGTCGGCGGCAAACAGCGCCGAGGTCAGATAGCGCCCGACGCCGGGCCAGGCGAACACCGTTTCGGTCAATACCGCGCCCTCCAGCAGGCTGGCATAGGAGAGAGACAGTACGGTGATCAACGTCCCCAGCACGTTGGGAAACACGTGGCGCAGCAGAATGCGCAGGCGGCCGGCGCCTTTGGAGCGCGCCAGCGTCACGTATTCCTTGTTGCACTCTTCCAGCATCGCCGCGCGCAGCAGCCGGGTGATGCCCGCCATCGACAGCAGCGCCAGCGCCACGACCGGCAGCCACAGGTGGCTGATGGCGTTGTAGAACATCTCGCGATCGCCGGACAGCCAGCTGTCAATCAACACGAAACCCGTACGCGGCTCCATGCTGTATAAGTAAATGTCATCCAGGCGCCCCGGCCCCGCCGACCAGTGCAGCGTGGCGTAGAACAGCAGCAGCCCCAGCAGGCTCAACCAGAAAATCGGCACCGAATAACCCACCAGCGACAGCAACCGCGCCGCATTATCCAGCCAGCTCCCCGGTTTGAGCACCGCCAGAAACGCCAGCGTAATGCCGCCTAACGCGCCGAGAATAATGGCGCAGGTGGCCAGTTCCACCGTTGCCGGGAAGGTACGCAACAGATCGCTCAGCACCGGCTGGGCGGTAATGCGCGAAATGCCCAGATCGCCGTGCGCCAGGTGCACCAGATAGCGCCAAAATTGCACCGGCAGCGGCTGATCCAGCCCCAGGTCATGACGCACCTGCGCATAGGTGGCTTCGCTGGCGTGATCGCCCGCCACCTGCAGCGCCGGATCGATCGGCGCCAGGTGCGACAGCATAAAGGTGAACAGCAGCAGGCCGAGCAGCGTTAACGCCAGCGACAGCGCGCCGCCGAGCAGCCGCCCGCCCCAGCGCCAATACCGCCGGGCTAGCCCGGCGGAGGCGGAGAGTTCAGCGGCCATTACTTGCTGACCTTGCTGTAGAACACCATGTCAGGGTTGATGCCCTGCACATAGCCCTTGAGGTTGTCACGCACCGCGATCAGGCTGCGCGCCTGCAGGCCGATGACAAACGGCGAGCTTTGCTGCACCTGTTTTTGCAGTTGCTGATAGTCGGCCACCCGTTTGGCGGTGTCGTTTTCCGCGGTGGCGGCCAGCGTCAACTTGCTCAGCGCCGGGATCTGCCAGTTGGCTCGCCAGGCCAGCGTCTTGCTGCCGTCCTCCGGGTTGTAGGCAAAGGCAGCCGCGTTGGTGTTGGGATCGAAGTAATCCGGCCCCCAGGAGGTCAGCGTCGCATCGTAGTTAAGCGCTTTCACCTTGGTGGAGACCTGCGAGCTGATGCCCGGCACCAGTTCGACCTTCACGCCGCCCTGAGCAAAACTGGCCTGCAGCGCCTGAGCGATATCCAGGTACGGCGGCTGGTTGTTGACGTCCAGACGGAAACTGACGTTGCTCAGCCCCGCTTTGGCCAGTATTTCTTTGGCTTTCTGCGGATTGAAGCTGTATGGCTGCTCCTTGAGCGCGCCCAGATAACCGTCCGGCAGGAATGCCTGATGGCTCTGGAACTGCCCTTTCAGCAGATCGTCGGCGATGCCTTGATAATCGAACAGCCAGCGCGCCGCCTCCCAAAACGCCGGGTTGCCGAGCGCCGGCGACGCCTTGGCGTTGAACTGCAGGAAATAAAGCGAGGCGTAAGGAATGGCCAACGGTTTGACGCCCGGCTTGCCCTTCAGGGCCGCCATCTGGTCCGCCCCCAGGTTGCGCGCGATGTCGGCATCGCCCTGCTCAATCAGCAAACGGCGCGCGGCCGGATCGGGCACGTTTTTGATCAGGATGGTTTTCAACGTCGGCGCCCCTTCCGGCGAGCCGGGGTTCGCGTCCAACACCACCACTTCGTGCGGCACATAGGTGCGGATTTTGTAAGGGCCGCTGCCGGCGGAGTGGCTGTTCAACCATTGGTGCCCCAGATCGTCGCCCTGCTGGTGCGCCAGCGCCTCTTTGGCGTCGACGATCGAGGATACCGGCGCCGACAGCAGGCTGAGCACGAAGGCCGGGCTGACGTTTTCATCCCAGCTGATTTTTACCGTATGGTCATCCACCTTGGTCAGGTGTTGATCCACGTTCTTCGCGTTCCAGCCCAGCTGCGTCAGGATAAACGACGGTTCGAGATTGAGTTTCACCACCCGTGAAAGCGAAAAGATCACGTCCTCCGGCCGCAGCGGGTTGCCGCTGGCGAATTTGGCGTCCGGGCGCAGGCTGAAGGTCAGGCTGCGGTTATCGGCGCCGGCCTGCCAACGGCTGGCCAGGGTCGGTTTGAGATCGACGGGATTGTGCGGATCGGACTGGATCAGACGTTGATACAGGCTGTTGAACGACTGCACCGTGGTTAACTCAAATCCCTGAGCCGGGTCAAAGCTGACCACGTCATCGATAGACTGCGCGATCACCAACGTGTTGGCCGGCGTCGCCGCCTGTACGTCAACGCTGGCCGCCACGGCCAAAAACAGCAAAGAAGGAACGAGCGCTTTCATCTGAAACTCTCCAAGCGGATGGAATTTATAATAATTTCGCGAGTGTATGCGAGCGCGATCGGCAGCTGAAGGTACTTAAATCACTATAGATATTCTTTTTATGTATATAGATGAGGTTTTGATTATTAGGCGGGCAATGCAGAATGCGCGGCAGGAATTGCCTGCCGCTTATCGGTTAAATCTGGTAATCAATCACCGCGTCCAGCTGCGACGAGAAGACCTTGTCTTTTATTTCGGTCAGCGACAGCGTCGGGTTGCACAGTTGGATAAAGCGCCAGGCATAGTTGCGCTGCAGCTGGCTGCGTTTCAGGCCCAGCCATACCGTATTAGGCTCAAACAAATGCTCGGCGTTGAGACTGACCAACCCGCGATCGCGCTCTTTTTCATACGACATGTCCGCCAGCACGCCCACGCCTAACCCCAGCTCGACGTAGGTTTTAATCACGTCGGAGTCCTGCGCGCTGAGCGCGATGTCCGGGGTCAGGCCCGCCGCTTTGAACGCCGCATCCAGCTTCGCGCGCCCGGTAATGCCCTGGCGGTAAGTGATCAGCGGCAAGGTGCTGAGCATCTCCAGCGTCACCTGCGGCTGACGCGTCAACTCGTGCCCTTCCGGCACCAGGATGGTGTGATGCCAGCGGTAGTAAGGGAACGCCGCCAGCGATTCGTCACTCATCAGCCGTTCGCTGGCGATGCCGATATCGGCTTCTCCGGCGGCCAACATCGAGACGATCTCCTCAGGGCTGCCCTGATTGAGCACCACCCGCACCCGCGGATAAAGCGCGCGAAACTCTTTGATCACCCCCGGCAGACTGTAACGCGCCTGAGTGTGCGTCGTTGCGATATGCAGCTGCCCCGAGTCGTTGCTGCTGAAAACGTCCGCCAGGCGACGGATGTTGTTGGCGTCGTTGAGAATGCGCTCCGCCACCACCAACAGCTCTTTGCCGGGTTCGGTCATGCCCAGCAGCCGTTTGCCGCGGCGAATGAATATTTCAATGCCCAGCTCTTCTTCCAGCTCGCGAATATGCCGACTGACGCCGGACTGCGAGGTAAATAACGTATTGGCGACCTCAGTCAGGTTGTAGTTGCAGCGCGCCGATTCACGAATAATTTTTAATTGTTGAAAGTTCATCCCCGTCTCCCTGTTTCTTCCAGTAGCGTTAGCCATATTGATACGGAGTCCGACGAGTCTGAACAAATAAGAAATAACCTTTACTTATGCAATTTAATACTAAGTCGATCATTCTGCTTCGCAGGTGGGGTGGGAAACTGACAAAAAACAGCTAATGACTTTAAAAATAACGGGATAGATAACCACAACAAAAACATGCCTTCAGTCGCTGTGCAAATTAAAGTTATTAAATATAGGCATTAGATATAAAAAAGGGCTCAGCATGCTGAGCCCCTCACCGTTCGCATTCCCGCAGCAGCCTCAGGCGGTGGCCTCGCTGCCGATGCCGCCGGTGCGGTTCTGCTGCAGCCACTGCTGTACACAGCGCACCAGATCGCCGATGCAATCATCCTGCATGCCGTGGTGCTTCAACTCGTTATCCAGCGCAAACAGATATTGCGCGTTGGTGCCCAGCGGGCCGCTGGCGCTGGCGATCAATGGCGCAATCACCTGGTAGCTGGTGTCTTCTTCAAACAGCGGATGCTGCGGGTTCATCACGAACACCAACGCAGTAACCTTCTCGCCGCCATCCAACTGCAGCTCGCACCAGGTGGGCACGTAGCAATCGGTCACCATTTCGCGCTTCCAAAGCAGCTCCAACTCTTCACGCAACTTGCTTTCCGGCAAACGAAACGCCAGGCCCGTGGTGTGGCCGCCGGCTTTTAACGCCAGCATGCGCCCCGGCTGATGCAGCGTGCCGCGCCCGGCGGTCAAGCGCATGCAGAACGCCCGGTGCCAGCCCTGCAGCGTGGCCGGCCGCACTTCTTCCGATTCGAAAACCGGGTTCCACATCAGCGAACCGTAACCGAATATCCATACGGGGCTGTGATCCGGCCGGCGCGATAAGGTGCAATCCAACGAGGCTGCACGCTGTTCAGGCGTCAGCAACAACGACTCCTCAATAGCGCCGAATGCAGTTTTGCAATCCGCTTTTTGCAGAAAATCTCGCGTTAACACTGATATTACCTCCCGGGAATACGATTTCTCGCCTTCCCTCGCCACTGCTGAACCTTTGATGTTTTATTTTCGGCTGCGGATTTTTATTAATTCAATCACCGCGCCTTATAAGAATGACCTTATTCTTTTCCTGACGTGCAATCAAGTTACAAAGCGGCGTTAAAGTGAAAAAGTATTTGTACTGAGCAGCAATAATATTAATTGCCGGGTTCCACACAATGTCTGCGCGATTTTACTGCGTGATAATTCATTACTTTTTATGCCAGCGTTCGTCGTCGCCCTTGCGATAGCTTTGCTTGACCGCCGCCCAGGCCACCTTATGCGCCGTCTCTTCCCGGCTGTCGTCACCGCGCCGCTCATCGGGATCCCGGTATTGTTGCCAGGCGCTGTTGAACGCTTCTTTATAGATCGCCTGCGCATGTTCCGGCAGCACATGCTTAACGTTGTCCGGCAAGTCGTTCGTGCTGTGGTAGGGCATATGGCCTCCCCTTTCAGGATGAGTGAACCTTAAGCCTAGCCCACATGCGGTTTCGTCTCAATTAGCAAACAATTCTCATTATCAAACGACATGTTATACTCACCGCCAAACGAACTATAAGGAGAATCCCGTGACTACCGAAGCCCCTCGCTCACGCGCCCCCTACCTGATCGCCGTCAGCCGCGTACAGGACATTACGCCGCACCTGCGCCGCATTACCTTTACCGCTCCCGATCTGCGTTACTACCCGGCCAATGCCGCCGCTGCACACATCAAAGTCTTTTTGCCGCTCGCCGGCCAGACGCAGCCGGACCTGCCGACGCTGACCGAAAACGGCCCGCGTTGGGCTGCGGACGCCGTGCGCCCGATCGTGCGCACCTATTCCATCCGCGCCGTGCGCCCGGAACTGGCGGAAGTGGACATCGAGTTCGCCATTCATGACCATCAGGGCCCGGCGGTGGACTTTGCACGCCAGGCGAAAGCCGGTGATAAAATCGGCATCAGCAACCCGGGCGGCCCCAAGCCGATGCTGCCGGCCGCCGACTTCTACTGCCTGGCGGGCGATCCTTCCTCACTGCCTGCGCTCGCCGCACTGCTGGAAAACCTGCCGCCACACAGTGCCGGACGCGCTTTCGTCCGCGTCGACAGCAACGCTGACGTCATTGACCTGAAGAAACCCGCCGACGTTGAGGTCAATTGGGTCGTCGGCGGCACGGAGAAGACCGACGAGTTGGTCGCTCGGTTCCGCGCGCAGTCCCTGCCGCAGGGCGAAAGCCACTTCTGGCTCGCCGGTGAAGATCGCCTGGTGGTAGAGCTGCGCCGCTACCTACGTCGCGAACGTCAATGCGATCGTAATCGTCTTTATGCCGTACCTTACTGGCGTGAGGGGCTAAATGAAGAGGGTTACCACAATAAACGGCATGAAATCATGGACAACATTGACGACTGACGGTCTCATTTTCCTTGATTAACCACGAGCTAAACAAGTAAACACGACTTTTCTCAAATCTAACGCTAAAAATTGGCGTTATTGCGTAAAAGTAAGTAAATAAAACCGCACCCCGTGCGGTTTTTTTGCTACCCTGATCACATAAGCAAGCAATTGCTTTCTCAGATAAAACAACATCACACCGGCGCCGCGGGTGTATCCTAATATAAAATACCTACTGGAAACGCAACGTTGCCGTATCACGGCGACCGGCGCTGACGGGCTACGCTGTTTGAGAAGGAGTGCCACCCTCATGAAGTCGCAACACGATCCTGGCCGATCCACCAAATCTCGCCACACCGAATACTCGCTGATCTTCCCTATCGCCGCGCTGGTGGTGTTAAATCTATGGGGCAGCACCGATAACTTTCCGCTGATCGTCGGCATCAATATTCTCGCGCTGGTGGGGATCCTCAGCAGCGCCTTCAGCGTGGTGCGCCACGCCGACGTGCTGGCTCACCGATTGGGCGAACCCTACGGCTCGCTGATCCTCAGTTTGTCCGTCGTGATCCTCGAAGTCAGCCTGATTTCCGCGCTGATGGCCACCGGCGACGCCGCGCCGGCGCTGATGCGCGACACGCTGTACTCCATCATCATGATCGTTTCCGCCGGCCTGGTCGGCTTTGCGCTGCTGCTCGGCGGGCGCAAGTTCGCCACTCAGTACGTCAACCTGGGCGGCATCAAACAGTATCTGATGGCGATTTTCCCGCTGGCGGTGATCGTGCTGGTGTTCCCGAGCGCGCTGCCAGGCGGCAACTTCAGCACCGGGCAAGCGCTGCTGGTGGCGTTGATCTCCGCCGCCATGTATGGCGTGTTCCTGGTGATCCAGACCAAAACCCACCAGAGCCTGTTCGTGTACGAGCATGAAGACGACGATGGCGACCCGCACCACGGCAAGCCCTCTTCCCACAGCAGCGCCTGGCACGCCGCCTGGCTCATCGTGCACCTGATCGCGGTTATCGCCGTCACCAAGTTCAACGCCAATCCGCTGGAAGGCCTGCTGACCAAGATGAATGCACCGGCGCAGTTCACCGGTTTCCTGGTGGCGCTGTTGATCCTGTCGCCGGAAGGCCTGGGCGCGCTGCGCGCCGTGTTGAACAATCAGGTGCAACGCGCCATGAACCTGTTCTTCGGTTCGGTGCTGGCGACCATCTCCCTGACGGTGCCGGCGGTGACCATCATCGCTACTCTGACCGGGCAGACGCTGATCTTCGGCCTGCAAACGCCGCATATCGTGGTGATGTTGACGGTGTTGCTGCTGTGCCAGCTGTCGTTCTCGACCGGCCGCACCAACGTGCTGAACGGCACCGCCCACCTGGCGCTGTTCGCCGCCTACATGATGACTATCTTCGCCTGATCAAAAAGGGGCGCACTCTGTGCGCCCCTGCCTTCGCTATACCGAGAAGAATATCGCCGCGGCGATCCCCCCGAACAAAATCCACTTAATGATGTAATAACCGGTGCGGTTCCAGGCCTTCAGGCGTTTCCCCACCCGGCGTATCGCATAGATATATTTGAACATCTTGTTGACGCCGCCGGTGCGATCGCCCTCTTCATTCGGCGCCGTGGCGGCGCTCATCAGGTTGCGCCCCAGCCAGTGATTCACCGCCTGCGCCCAGCGGTAGCGCATCGGCCGTTCGATGTCGCAGAACAGGATCAGACGATTCTGCCCGCTCTGGTTTTCCGCGTAGTGCAGATAGGTTTCATCGAACATCACCCCTTCACCGTCGCGCCAGCTGTAGCGCTCACCGTCCACCTCAATGAAGCAGCGGTCATCGTTGGGGGTAATCAACCCCAGGTGATAACGCAGCGAACCGGCGTAAGGATCGCGGTGGCGCGGCAAACGGCTGCCGTCCGGCAGTTCGGCGAACATCGCCGCCTTGACCGAAGGCAGGCTGCGCAGCAGTTCCGTGGTCTGCGGGCACAGGGTCATGGCGGAAGGATGGCTGTCTTCATACCATTTCAGATAAAAGCGTTTCCAACCGGTCTTGAAGAACGAGTTGAAACCGGCATCGTTGAATTGATCGGACGCTTTGATCTGCTGGATCTCCATCAGCTTCTGTCCTTCGTCGCGGATGGTTTCCCAGTTCTCCCGCAGTACCGCCAGCTCAGGGAACTGTTCCGGCTTCAGGTACGGCGTAGTCGGCACACGAGAAAACAGATACATGAAGACGTTCAGCGGTGCGGTAAAGGTGGAATGGTCAGACAGCTGCCGCCAAACGTTGTAGCGCACCCGTCCGCGGTAATGCACATAGACGACGCATAAAATAAGCAAAATCAGAATGATATATTTCATGTTTGAATCGCAGCAAGGAACCCAGACTCAATGCGCCGCGCGGCGCACACCCCAGAAAATGTCCTTTTGGCGGCGCAGGCAAACTGCGCGCCAATCTGGAACCCATTAATCATTAACGCTAACTCAACGAAAATCTATACAGAAAACCACAATAATTTACACAAAGGTTAAACGAGAGCGGAAATGGGGGGTGATAAAAAAGGCCGCCGAGGCGGCCTTTCCATTAGCGGATAGGTTAACTGTAAGCGTTGAGCGTGCGCTGGCACAAAGCGGAGCGCACGCAGTCCTGTTTTTCAAAGCGGATAACGCCGATCATCTCGTCCTCTTCGAAGCGCTCCAGGGCATCGCTGAGACCGGATTTCACGCCGCGCGGCAGGTCGCACTGGGTCACGTCGCCGTTAACGATAACCGTCACGTTTTCCCCCAGGCGGGTCAGGAACATTTTCATCTGGCTGGCGGTCACGTTCTGGGCTTCATCCAGGATAACGACCGCATTTTCGAAGGTGCGTCCGCGCATATAAGCGAACGGCGCAATCTCTACCTTGCCGATTTCCGGGCGCAGGCAGTACTGCATAAAGGAAGATCCTAAACGACGTACCAGAATGTCATACACCGGGCGGAAATAAGGGGCGAACTTCTCGGAGATATCCCCCGGCAAGAAACCGAGGTCTTCATCCGCCTGCAAAACAGGACGGGTAACGATAATCCGATCCACCTCTTTATGGATCAGCGCCTCCGCCGCCTTGGCGGCGCTGATGAATGTTTTGCCACAGCCGGCTTCGCCGGTGGCGAAGATCAGCTGCTTATTCTCTATGGCTGATAAGTAATGACCCTGAGCTTCGGTTCTAGCCTCGATGGGTGAGCTATCGCGCTTGTCTCGCGCCATGCCGATAGACTCGACTCCCCCCATTTGCACCAGCGAGGTCACAGACTCTTCTTCCAGCTGGCGATGACTACGAGCGTCACGACGAATAACGCGTTTCGCTTCACGACGTGCTTTGATCACTGCTTTCTGTCTACCCATAGTGGCACCTTACAGTTTGTTTCACCTACCGCAACGGCCAGGCCGCGCGATTATGTTTCACACACGTATTAGGTTTTGGCCTCCTCCGAGCCAATAAGAGCCAAGGGACAATGTGAATTGACGGCAACGTTTAAGCGCCGTTGCTTCACGGGACAACGCGGACTGCATCAATAAACGTGGAGTAAAAAGTGGTGAGATTCGGTAGCGATAAGAGTGCGGAGTTGCCGGTAAAAGAGAGTCGGAGAGAGAACCCTCGTTACAACGAGAAATCAGGGGAGATGTGTTATTTTTTCTTTCCAGCCCAACCAAGGACTTTACCATTAGCGATCCCCGCAGTGATATTTACAGCTTCAAGCTGTGCACCGTGTGAAAACTACCGCCAGATGATTACAGTATAATGACATTCAATCCCGTCGCGTTACTAAAATGTAAAAAAATTTTATATGTTTTGTTTTTAGTTATCACTAAAACACTATATCACGCGCGACACGTCATTCCATAAAAATTTTTAACATATAAATTTCAACGAGTTACAATTAAAAACCGCGAATGACACTTTGGTTTCCTGATTAAATTTTGCACAACCAAAAGTCGGCGTGCCCTTCAGATTTTTTAATCCGCAGGCGACGGATTGAATTGAACTCCGTCGCTTAATGTCCCGCACAATAGGCAAGTCAACGTAAAACGAGGCAGGCGAGCCCGCCTCGTCATTGCGGGTTCAGGCCTTGAGCAAACCGCTGGCCAAATAATCGCCGCGTTCTTTCACGCCCGGCAGCACGAAGAAATACCCGCCGCCAATCGGCTTGATGTATTCCTCCAGCGCTTCGCCGTTCAGCCTTTTTTGCACCGTCAGGAAACCTTTCTCCAGATCGGCCTGATAGCAGACGAACAGCAGCCCCATTTCCAGCTGGCCGGCATTGGATACCCCCAGTGAATAGCTGTAGCCGCGTCGCAGCATCAGATTGCTTTGGCTTTCCGGCGTGCGTGGGTTAGCCAAGCGAATGTGCGCGTCCATCGGGATCACCTTGCCGTCGGGATCGTTCGCGTAATTCGGCTCGTCATGTTCATGCTTCATGCCCAGCGGCGCGCCGCTGTGCTTCTCGCGGCCGAAAATGGTTTCCTGCTCCTGCAGCGGCGTGCGATCCCAAAACTCGACGCGGAAACGAATAATACGCGCCGCCTGATAGCTGCCGCCCGCCGTCCACGCCGGTTCACCGACGCTGTCACCGACCCACACCACTTTATCCATCAGCGGCTTGTCGTCGGTTTTCGGGTTAGCGGTGCCGTCTTTGAACCCCAACAGGTTGATCGGCGTCTCTTTGCCTTTGCTGCGCGCCGCGTGCGCGGAGATGAACCCTTCCCGCTTCCAGCGCACGCTGAGCAGATCCGGCGAATGCTTAATGATGTCGCGCAGCGCGTGGAGAGCGGTTTCGTTGGTGTTGGCGCAGATCTGCAGCAGCAGGTCGCCGTGGCAAAGCGCGGCGTCCAACGCATCGTTGGGGAAGCGCGTCATCTTCTGCAACCGCAGCGGTTTGTGCGCCTGCAGACCAAAACGTTCATCAAACAGCGATGCGCCGACCGAGACGGTGATGGTCAGGTTGTCCGGGTAAATCTCCGGCCCCATGATGCCGGAATCGAGCGGCGGCAGCTTGGCGTCCACCTCCGGCGCCTTGCCGCCGTGGGTCAGGAAGGCGATGCGATCGGTCAGCAGCCGGAACAGGCGCTCCAGATCCGCTTTGCTGGTCGCCAGCACATCGAACGCCACCAGCATCATCGCCGCCTGTTGCGGCGTCAGCACGCCGGCCTGATGGCGGCCATAAAACGGCTGTTTCTGCCAGCGCTCATCCTGCGGCGTCGCCAACGGCTCCGCCGCGTTACCAGCCGCCTGCGCCAGGCGGCTGCCGCCCAACGCCAGCGCGCCCAGCCCCAGCCCTTGCAGCAAACGGCGCCGCGAAGGCGACGCCGCTCCCTGAGAGTGCGGATGCGGCCCGTTATTCGGGCCTGCCTTGTTGCTCATAACCGTATGCCTCAGTCCAGACCCAATACGCCGCGCAGTTGGGAAAGATCTTCCGCCAACGTGGTGATCGGCCCTTTCAACGCATTGCGATCGGCATCGGTCAGCTTCTCATAGGACTCATAGCCGTCTTTGGTTTGGTACTTCGCCAAGATGGTGTCCACGGTTTTGAAGTTGGCGTCGATCTTGTCCAGCAGCGGCTTATTGGCCTTGACCAGCAAAGGACGCAGCAGGTTGACTATCTTCTGCGCGCCGTCGACGTTGGCCTGGAAATCCCACAAATCGGTGCGGCTGTAGCGGTCTTCTTCACCGCTGATCTTGCTGGCCGCCACCTCTTCGATCAGCCCGGCTGCGCCGCCCACCACTTTGCTCGGCGGGAAGGTCAGTTCAGTCACGCGCTTTTGCAGTTCTACGGTATCGTGGTACAGGCGATCGGCGTAGGCGCCCATGTCTTTGGTGGAGTTGTCGGCAAACAGCGCCTTCTCGAGGCGGTGGAAACCGGTGAAGTTCGGATCCGCCGATTTCTTCTCGTAGTCGTCCTCACGGGCGTCGATGCTGCCATCCAGATCGGAGAACAGCTCGGCGATCGGCTCGATGCGCTCATAGTGCTGGCGGGTCGGCGCGTACAGCTTGCGCGCTTGTTCCACGTTACCGGCCTTCACCGCGTCGGTGAACAGCTTGGTCTGTTTCACCAACCCATCAACTTCTTTGGTGACGTAAACCTTGTATTCGGCAATCGGGCCGACCAGGTCCAGCGCGTTCGGCTTGCCGTCGGTGGCGCCGTTGGCCGCTGCGGTGACAGTCAGTTTGCCTTTCGGGTTGCTGAGCAGCCCGCAGGTCATGTCATATTCGCCCGCTTCCAGCGTGGCGGTCATTTTCTGGGTAAAGCCCGGCGCGATGTTCTCACGCTCTTCCACCACCATCACCCCTTTCAGGATTTCCCATTCGACGTTTTTCTGGCTGGTGTTGTGCACCACAAACTGCGTTTTGCCGGCCGGCACCGTCAGCTGCATCGGTTCGCACTGCTTGTCGTTGACCGTGACCTTGACCTGCGGCACCTCCGCCGCCAAGGCGTCGATGCTCAGCGCAAACGCCGGGATAGCCAGTAATGCTGCGTGCAACGCCTTGCGGCGAAATAACGGAGTAGACATACGAGATTCCCTATTAAACATTAATGATTGATTTTACGTTGCGCCGGGGCCGCTGCCGGCGCCGCGCGCTGCGGCAGAAAGAAGAAAATCAGCGCCGGGATCAAATACAGGAAGTAGACCGCCACTTCGCTGACCGTCGGCGCTTCCTGATAACCGAGGATGCCTTCCAGCAGGGTGCCGAACAGCGAATGGGTCGACAGGGCGCTGCTGAAATCGAAGGCGATGTCCTGAAAGTGGTTCCACAGACCGGCTTCGTGGAAGGCGCGGATCGCCCCGGCGGCCAGCCCGGCGGCGACGAACAGAATGAACAGGCTGGTCCATTTGAAGAATTTGGCCAGATGCAGCTTCACCCCGCCCCAGTAAATCATCATGCCCAGCACAATGGCGGCGACCAGGCCGAGCACCGCACCGATCGGCGCTGCGGCGCCCACGTCTTGCTGAAACGCCGCCAGCAGGAAGAACACCGACTCCAGCCCTTCGCGCGCCACGGCGAAGAACACCATCGCCACCAGCGCCCACCCCTGCCCTTTACCGGCGCTGAGCGCCTGATCGATCGCCCCTTCCAGATGTACCTTGACCGACCTGGACACTTTGCGCATCCAGAACACCATATAGGTGAGGATCAGCACCGCCACCACCGCCACGATGCCTTCGAACAGCTCCTGCTGTTTCTGCGGGAACTCGCCGGTGGTCTCATTGATGAAGATGCCGAGCGCCAGACACAGCGCCGCCGCGACAATCACGCCGATCCACACCGCGCCCAGCCATTGGCTGCGCTGCGTGCGTTTCAGGTAGCTGGCGATCAGGCTGACGATCAGCGCGGCCTCCAGACCCTCACGGAACATGATAAGAAAGGGAACGAACATAACTAATCACCCCTGAAAAGACCGCGGCGGCAGAGAAAACCGGCTCGCAATGAGCCGCGGCGAGTATGTAAAGAAACGTAAAATACAACGAGAGTGATTATCATTCTGCCAAAAAGAAATACAAGAGGCGCAAGCGTGATTTTTTCTAATCAAATGTCGCCAGGTGTTACAAGGCGGAGAGCGCAGAACGTTCATGAAGAGCCATGATATACTGCAGTGAGTGAAATACCCCGCCCTGACACGGTAAACCTGAGGAATATGCCGGCTCTGTTCCTTATGAGCAACACAGAAACGGTGTGGCAGCAAACTTATCATGATCGACATGGAAACGATTTAATCCTGCCGTCAGAACCTGGTTAACCGGCATGAGGCGAGCCTGCAGCGAGTAAAATGGAGTGAAAATGAAGATATCCGCCATCGTTCCGGCATTTAACACGGAAAAATACATTGGTGAATGCGTTAGATCCTTACTGCAAAACGATCATGAGAAAATTGAAATCATCTTGATCAACGATGGTTCAACCGACAAAACCGGCACGATACTGGATAGCTTCGATGTACCATGCATTAAAGTGATCCATACCGAAAACCAAGGCCAATCGGCGGCCCGAAACACGGGGCTTGCCGCTGCATCAGGTGATTATGTGATCTTTGTGGATAGCGATGACAAGCTCGCCGACAATGCCTTGGATCGTTTGACTGACATATTAAAGGATACCCAAAGTGACGTCGTCTTCTTTGAGTCTTCCGTCTTCTTCGACGATGAAAAACTGGCTGAGAGATTCAACCCAAAGTATGAAAGAAACGGTTTATTGAGTAATTTCACCTGCTCCGGTACGCATTTTTTTCAGCAAGCTGTTAATCTCGGCAATTACATCGTCAGTCCTTGCCTTTACATATCCAGCAGAAAAGCTTTAAAAAACATCCAGTTCAAAAATGGCATCGTACATGAAGACAACATATTCACTACGCGCCTTCTGCTTGAAAATGATATTACCGTTCATTGTGTCAATGAAAAATTCTATTTACGCCGCGTGCGGCATGGCTCAGTAATGACGCAAAAGAAAGGCGATGAACATATCAACGGCTACTATAACTGTATCATCGAACTGATTAATCATCCTCCAGCCAATGCCAATCAGGTGCAGGACGAATACAATAAGTTCATTTGTCATATGGTCGATTGTTTCAAGTACACCAATAGCGACATTATCGCCGACCTGAAGGGTGAACTCATCAAACACAATGACATTGTGTCTGGTGAGGTAGCGGGATTGAAACGAGAAATCGATGAGCTGCGCAACTCGACATCCTGGAAGATGACCTCACCATTAAGACGCATGGTGACTTTCTTTAAAGGGTAATGCCTGCGGCTGGGTCAAAAAAAGGGGCGCCGTGGGCGCCCCTCGTTATTTATCGTGACCCGTCCTGAATAGCGTTGACACATTTTACTCACGCACAGAGGAAAATGTGATGAACCAGTATATTAAACGCACACAACGCGATTACTCTCTATCCTTTAAACTGGCCGTCGTCGAACAGGTCGAAAAAGGCGAAATGACTTGCCGTCAGGCCACAGACCGTTATGGTATCCAGGGCAACGTAACCGTCATGAACTGGCTGCGCAAATACGGTCAGCTTGACTGGCGGACTTCTCCTTCCACCAGAACGTGCGGAGACAATATGCCCAAACTCCCCCTGACGCCCGAACAGCGTATTAAAGAACTTGAGCAGCAACTGGCTGAATCTGAAGTCAAAGCCCAGTTCTTCGAGGCTGTCGTCAAAGTGATGAACACCGACTTTGGCGCCACGCTGACAAAAAAGCAGCTAACCGCCTTATCGCGCAAACACAAGTACCGGGACTCACAGTAACGCGGGCCTGCCGATGGATGGGCATCAGCCGACAAGCGTGGTATCAGTCCCTGCAGCGTGAAGCAGGCAAAGAGGAGCAGACCCGGCATCTCGTCGAACAGGTGACGGCCATCCGCTTGCACCAGCCCCGGCTGGGGACACGTAAGCTGCATCACCTGTTGCGGCAACGCCCCGAACCGGCATTGCATGTGGGGCGCGACCGGCTGTTCAGTATCCTGCGCTGCGCGCGGTTACTGGTGATGCCTAAACGGGCATATCACAAGACGACGCAGAGCCATCATCGTTTTTATCGTCATCCCAACCTGCTGAAGGCGGGGGACAACCTGGTCATAGCCAGCCGTCCGGAACAGGTATGGGTGGCGGATATCACCTACTTGCCGCTGAGAACAGGGACGGCGTATGTCAGCCTGGTAACGGATGCCTGGTCGAGAAAAATCGTGGGGTATCATGTGCATGACAGTCTGCATACCCGGCATGTCGCCTGCGCGTTCAAAATGGCACTGGCCGGCAGACGCACGGCGTTGCCGTTGGTGCACCACTCGGACAGGGGTATCCAGTACTGCTCACAGGAATATCAGGCGTTACATCAGAGATATGGCATCACCTGCTCGATGACGGACGGGTATGACTGTTATCAGAACGCGCTGGCGGAACGGATAAACGGGATACTCAAAACGGAATACCTGCTCGGCAGGCCAGAAGATATCGCGCAGGCAAGAAAGATGGTCAGGGAGTCGGTGAACTTGTACAACACGCGGCGGCCGCACCTGTCGCTGAAATACAAAACGCCCGATGAGGTTCATCGGGCGTTATCCGGCTGAAAAGTGTCAACCTATATCAGGACTAGTCATCGTCAGTTATACCGTTTTGTACTCGGCTTCCGCCTGATCGAAACGTTCGGTCATGGTGGAAGACGGCTGGCGGCCCATCAGGCTCACCACCACAATGGCCAGACAGCCCAGGATGAAGCCCGGGATGATTTCGTACAGGCCCAGCCATTCGTACTGTTTCCAGACGATCACCGTCACCGCGCCGACCAACATGCCGGCCAGCGCGCCGTTGCGGGTCATGCGCGACCACATCACCGAGATCAGCACTACCGGGCCGAAGGCGGCGCCGAAACCGGCCCAGGCGTAGCTCACCAGGCCCAGCACGCGGTTCTCCGGGTTGGCCGCCAGCGCGATGGCGACCAACGCCACCACCAGCACCATGACGCGGCCGACCCACACCAGTTCACGCTGGCTGGCGCCTTTGCGCAGGAACGCTTTGTACAGGTCTTCGGTGATTGCGCTGGAACAGACCAGCAGCTGGCAGCTCAGGGTACTCATAACCGCCGCCAAAATCGCCGACAGCAGCACGCCCGCCACCCATGGGTTGAACAGCAGCATCGCCAGTTCGATGAACACGCGCTCGCCGTTTTGCGACACGTTGCCGGCCTGATCCGGGTTATTGGCAAAGTAAGCGATACCGAAGAAACCGACGGCGATGGTGCCGGCCAGGCACAGGATCATCCAGGTCATGCTGATGCGACGCGCGCTGCGGATGGTGCGGTGAGAATCCGCCGCCATGAAACGCGCCAGGATGTGCGGCTGGCCGAAGTAGCCCAGGCCCCAACCCAGCAGCGACAGGATGGCGACGAAGTTCAGCCCCTTCAGCATGTCGAGGTTGGCCGGGTTCTGCGCCTGGATCACCAGCATCGAGGTATCGATGCCGCCGACGGCGAAGATCACGATCACCGGGGTCAGGATCAGCGCGAAAATCATCAGGCTGGCCTGCACGGTGTCGGTCCAGCTCACCGCCAGGAAACCGCCGATGAAGGTATACAGGATGGTCGCCGCGGCGCCGGCCCACAGGGCGGTTTCGTAGCTCATGCCGAAGGTGCTTTCGAACAGACGCGCGCCGGCCACGATGCCGGAGGCGCAGTAAATGGTGAAGAACACCAGAATGACGATGGCCGAGATCACCCGCAGCAGCTTACTGTTGTCTTCAAAACGGCTGGTGAAATAATCCGGCAGCGTCAGGGCATTGTTGTTGGCTTCGGTATGCACGCGCAGCCTTCCTGCCACCAGCTTCCAGTTCAGGTAAGCGCCGATGGTCAGGCCGATGGCGATCCAGCTTTCGGAGATGCCGGAGAGGAAGATGGCGCCCGGCAGGCCCATCAGCAGCCAGCCGCTCATGTCGGAAGCGCCGGCGGACAGCGCGGTCACCACGCTGCCCAGACTGCGGCCGCCGAGAATATAGTCATCAAAGTTATTAGTTGCCCGGTAGGCAAGCAGGCCGATCAGCACCATCCCGAAAATGTATACCAGGAAGGTCACCAGCATAGGTGTGCTCATTGTCATTTAATTCTCCACTTTCATTATTATTCGCGTTTCGCTCCGGCCAAGCCGGCGCCGGTAAACCCACGCGCAATGCATTTCACTGGCCGCCGCGCCGGAACGTGGCGCAGCCTGCGAGCAAGTGCAGGTAAAATAGTTTCTGCCCGTAATTGTTGACCGTCGGTTATCCTAGATGAGCCTTTCATCAACCAACAAGATATTTAACAACAAAGTTACACAAAGTTTACCCTGCGTCACATTTACCGGGCTCAAAGGTTGCACTCACGACAAGCAAAATGAGTTGCACCCTGCCATTACCCTTATATACCGCAAGGTAAAGCGCTTGGGGCATCATTAACCCCGCCGCGTTCGCTCAATAACGCAACATTCGTGCCAACTGCCCGTGTTAAAAAATCGATGAAACTCACACTTCGCTCATCCGCCTGATTTAACAAGGTTGCACAAAGTTGCAACATGCAGGATATTGTCTGCATTCTTGACACCACACATCTCACGAACCTATCCCAACAGGCTTTCCGGCCTGCTGTTTGTCTAGCCTGATGGGATAGGTTCTAAACACAGGAGTTGGACAGGCATGGGCACTACCACAATGGGCGTGAAACTCGACGAGGCAACACGCGACCGGATCAAGAGCGCCGCGCAGCGCATCGATCGCACGCCGCACTGGCTCATCAAGCAGGCCATCTTTAATTACCTCGAGCGTCTCGAGAGCGGTACCGATATTCCTGAAATTCCAGCGCTGGCCGCAGCGGGCCAGCCTGAAGCGGACGACATTATGCCGCAAGCGCAGGAAGAGTCACACCAGCCATTCCTCGATTTCGCCGAACAAATTCTGCCGCAGTCGGTGACCCGCGCCGCCATCACCGCCGCGTATCGCCGCCCGGAGACCGAAGCGGTGCCGATGTTGCTCGAACAGGCGCGATTACCCGCCGATCTTGCACAGGCCACTCACAAAATGGCCTACGGCATCGCCGAGAAGTTGCGTAACCAAAAAAGTGCAAACGGCCGCGCCGGCATGGTGCAAGGCCTGCTGCAAGAGTTCTCCCTCTCCTCGCAGGAAGGCGTGGCGCTGATGTGCCTGGCGGAAGCGCTGCTGCGCATTCCGGACAAACCGACCCGCGATGCCCTGATCCGCGACAAGATCAGCAACGGCAACTGGCACTCGCACCTGGGGCGCAGCCCGTCGCTGTTCGTCAACGCCGCCACCTGGGGCCTGCTGTTCACCGGCAAGCTGGTGTCGACCCATAACGAAGCCAATCTGTCTCGCTCGCTGAACCGCATTATCAGCAAGAGCGGCGAGCCGCTGATCCGCAAAGGCGTGGACATGGCGATGCGCCTGATGGGCGAGCAGTTCGTGACCGGCGAAACCATCGCCGAGGCGCTGGCCAACGCGCGCAAACTGGAAGAAAAAGGCTTCCGCTACTCCTACGACATGCTGGGGGAAGCCGCCCTGACCGAAGCCGACGCCCAGGCCTACCTGGTTTCCTATCAGCAGGCTATCCACGCCATCGGCAAAGCCTCCAATGGCCGCGGCATCTATGAAGGCCCCGGCATCTCCATCAAGCTGTCCGCCCTGCACCCGCGCTACAGCCGCGCGCAGTACGAACGCGTGATGGAAGAGCTTTACCCGCGCCTGCTGTCGCTGACCCTGCAGGCACGCCAGTACGATATCGGCATCAATATCGACGCCGAAGAGGCCGACCGTCTGGAGATCTCGCTCGATCTGCTCGAGAAGCTGTGCTTCGAACCGCAGTTGGCCGGCTGGAACGGCATCGGCTTCGTGATTCAGGCCTACCAGAAACGCTGCCCATTCGCCATCGACGCAGTGATCGACATGGCGCAACGCAGCCGCCGTCGCCTGATGATCCGTCTGGTGAAAGGCGCCTACTGGGACAGCGAAATCAAACGCGCCCAGATGGACGGCCTGGAAGGCTACCCGGTTTACACCCGCAAGGTGTACACCGACGTTTCCTATCTGGCCTGCGCCCGCAAGCTGCTGTCGGTGCCGAACCTGATCTATCCGCAGTTCGCGACCCACAACGCCCATACGCTGAGCGCCATTTATCACCTGGCCGGCAACAACTACTACCCTGGCCAGTATGAGTTCCAGTGCCTGCACGGCATGGGTGAACCGCTGTACGAACAGGTGGTGGGCAAAGTGGCCGACGGCAAACTGAACCGCCCTTGCCGCATCTACGCGCCGGTCGGCACCCATGAAACGCTGCTGGCTTACCTGGTGCGCCGCCTGCTGGAAAACGGCGCCAATACCTCGTTCGTCAACCGCATTGCCGACGCCACCCTGCCGCTCGACGAGCTGGTGGCCGATCCGGTCAGCGCCGTGGAAGCGCTGGCGGCCAGCGAAGGTCAAATTGGCCTGCCGCATCCGCGCATCCCGCTGCCGCGCGAGCTGTACGGCGAGAAGCGCACCAACTCCAGCGGTCTGGATCTGTCCAACGAACAGCGTCTGGCTTCGCTGTCCAGCGCCCTGCTCACCAGCGCCAGCCATCCATGGCGCGCGGAACCGATCATCGACGCCGAGTTGGATCAGGGCGTCGAACAGCCGGTGATCAACCCGGCCGAGCCGGGCGATGTGGTCGGCTACGTGCGTGAAGCCACCGAAGGCGAAGTCAGCCGCGCGCTCGACGCCGCCGCGGCCGCCGGCCCAATCTGGTTCGCCACACCGCCGACGGAGCGCGCCGCGATCCTCGAACGTGCCGCCGAGCTGATGGAAAGCCAACTGCAAAGCCTGCTGGGCATTCTGGTGCGCGAAGCGGGTAAAACCTTCAACAACGCCATCGCCGAAGTGCGTGAAGCGGTCGATTTCCTGCACTACTACGCCGGCCAGGTGCGCGACGATTTCGCCAACGACAGCCACCGCCCGCTGGGCCCGGTGGTCTGTATCAGCCCGTGGAACTTCCCGCTGGCGATCTTCACCGGCCAAATCGCCGCCGCGCTGGCGGCGGGCAACAGCGTGCTGGCCAAACCGGCTGAGCAAACGCCGCTGGTGGCCGCGCAGGCGGTGCGTATCCTGCTGGAAGCCGGCATTCCGCAAGGCGTGCTGCAGCTGCTGCCGGGCCAGGGTGAAACCG
This sequence comes from Serratia sp. CY52157, assembly GCF_052168495.1. Lineage (NCBI taxonomy): Bacteria > Pseudomonadati > Pseudomonadota > Gammaproteobacteria > Enterobacterales > Yersiniaceae > Serratia > Serratia sp. CY52157. Next base: position 1,293,190 of record NZ_JBJNMO010000001.1, read on the forward strand.
TCGGCTCAACGCTGGTTAACGACGCCCGCGTCCGCGGCGTGATGTTTACCGGCTCCACCGACGTCGCCGGCATTCTGCAGCGCAGCATCGCCGGCCGTCTGGATCCGCAAGGCCGTCCGACGCCGCTGATCGCCGAAACCGGCGGCCTGAACGCCATGATCGTCGACTCCTCCGCCCTGACCGAACAGGTGGTGACCGACGTGGTGGCCTCCGCCTTCGACAGCGCCGGGCAGCGTTGCTCCGCGCTGCGTATCCTGTGCATTCAGGAAGACGTGGCCGAGCACACGCTGCAAATGCTGCGCGGCGCGATGGCCGAATGCCGCATGGGCAACCCGGAACGCCTGTCCACCGACGTGGGCCCGGTGATCGACGCCGAAGCCAAAACCGGCATCGAACGCCACATCCAGGCAATGCGCGCCAAAGGCCGCAAGGTGTACCAGGCCGCCAAAGGCAGCGCGCAGGATGAGAAAGAGTGGGCGCGCGGCACCTTCATCAAGCCGACGCTGATCGAGCTCGACAGCTTCGACGAGCTGCAGAAAGAGATCTTCGGCCCGGTGCTGCACGTGGTGCGCTTCCAGCGCAACAATCTGGACGCGCTGGTCGATCAGATCAACGCCGCCGGTTATGGCCTGACGTTGGGCATTCACACCCGTATCGATGAAACCATCGCCCGGGTGACCGAACGCGCCAAGGTCGGCAACCTGTACGTCAACCGCAACATGGTCGGCGCAGTGGTCGGCGTGCAGCCGTTCGGCGGCGAAGGCCTGTCGGGCACCGGCCCGAAAGCCGGCGGCCCGCTGTACCTGTACCGTCTGCTGGCCAACCGTCCGGACGACGCGCTGCAACGTACGCTGCACCGCCAGGACGAAGAGCGCCCGATGGAAGCCACCGCGCGGCCGCAGCTGCTGGGCGCGCTGCAATCGCTGGAGAAGTGGGCGGTCACCAGCCAACAAGGCGAACTGGCGGCATTGGCGCAACGTTATGCGGAACTGGGCCAAGGCGGCACCGTACGTCCGCTGCCGGGCCCGACCGGCGAGCGCAACACCTATGCCCTGCTGCCGCGTGAACGCGTGCTGTGCCTGGCGGATAACGAAACCGACGCGCTGATCCAGCTGGCCGCCGTGCTGGCGGTTGGCAGCTGCGCGCTGTGGCCGGAAGCGGAACTGCAACGCAATCTGTTCCGCCGCTTGCCGAACGATGTGCAGGCGCGCATCGCCTTCAGCAAAGACTGGCAGCAGGACAAGGTCGAGTTCGACGCCGCCATCTACCACGGCGATGCCGACCAGCTGCGCACCCTGTGCGAGCAGATCGCCCAGCGCGGCGGCGCCATCGTCTCGGTGCAGGGCTTCGCCCACGGTGAAACCAACATCCTGTTGGAACGCCTGCTGATCGAACGTTCCCTGAGCGTCAACACCGCCGCTGCCGGCGGTAACGCCAGCCTGATGACCATCGGTTAACGCATCCTCAAGGCTGCACGCGTTGCAGCCTGATAGGCTTACCGCTAGGCAAACCCTGCACTCGTGCAGGGTTTTTTATTGTCCGCAGGCCGATCGGCCGTTAGCGTCTTGTTATCCTTACAGGGTGGGGCGTCGCTCATGGACGATGGATTACTCTGCTTGAAAGCCGCGTCAGAGCGCTACGAAACGCATTGGCTTTCGGGTTCGGTAATATCCGGGATACGGCAGCCGCAGCGGATTTCTCGCCGCCGCCGCGCGAAACGAATGGTTGAAAGCGGAGTGAATGCGGTCGGGGGAAACGCCCCCGCCGCCTTATTGATTCCGGAACTTGTCGAGGAATTGCTGGGTGCGCTGATGCTGCGGATTGGCGAACAGCGCTTTCGCCGGGCCCTGTTCGACGATGCGGCCGTGATCCATAAAGATAACCCGATCGGCCACGTCGCGAGCGAAGCTCATCTCATGGGTGACGATCACCATGGTGCGTTTCTCTTCCGCCAGTGAGCGCATGGTATTGAGCACTTCCCCCACCAGCTCGGGATCGAGCGCCGACGTCGGCTCGTCGAACAAAATCACCTCCGGCTGCATCGCCAGCGCGCGCGCGATAGCCACCCGCTGCTGCTGCCCGCCGGACAGCCGACGCGGATAAGCCGCCTCTTTGCCGCTCAGGCCCACTTTGGCCAGCAACGCGCGAGCGCGCTGTTCGGCGCTGGCTTTCGCCTCGCCTTTAACGATAACCGGCCCTTCAATGATGTTTTCCAGCACCGAACGGTGCGGAAACAGGTTGAAGTTCTGGAACACGAAACCGACCTGCTGACGCAGCGCGCGCACCTGATTTTTCTGTTTGCTCAGCGGCTTGCTGCCGTCGATCCGGATATCGCCGACGCGGATGGTGCCGGAATCCGGTTCCTCCAGCAGGTTGATGCAGCGCAACAAGGTGGTTTTCCCGGAACCGCTCGGCCCGATGATCGCCACCACTTCGCCGGCGTCAACCGCCAGATCGATCCCATGCAGCACCGTCTGACCCTTGAACTGCTTGGTCAATTGCTTAACTTCAATGGCACTCATGCGCTACTCCTGATCCTGGCGATTAACGTGGGCTTCCAGACGGTTTTGCAGTGCGGAAAGCAGGGTCGCCATCACCCAGTAAATCAGCGATGCCGCCAGGTACATGGTGAACACTTCCAGCGTGCGCGAGGTGATGAGCTGCGCCTGGCGGAACAGTTCCGGCACCTGAATGGTGGCGGCCAGCGAGGTGTCTTTCACCAGGCCGATAAAACTGTTGCCCAGCGGCGGCAAGGCGGTGCGCGCCGCCTGCGGCAAGATCACCCGGCGCAGAGTTTGCCAACGGGTCATGCCGATGCTGGCGGCGGCTTCCCACTGCCCTTTATCGATCGACGAAATCGCCGCGCGCAGCGTTTCTGAGGTGTAAGCGGCGGTATTGAGCGACAGGCCAATCAGCGCCGCCGGGAAGGGATCGAATTCAACGCCGAACTGCGGCAGACCATAGTAGATCATAAACAGCTGGGCGATCAGCGGCGTGCCGCGGAACAGCGATACGTAAATGCGCGACAGCCACGACAGCGGCCAAAGCGGCGAAAGGCGCATCAGCGCCAGCAGAAAACCAAGCAACAGGCCGAACGCCATGCCGCCCAGGCTAAGCTGGAGCGTCAGTATGGCGCCTTTCAATAAAAATGGCGCTGAATCCAGCGCCAGTTGAATACTTTCGTGCATTATTTAGTTACGTCCGCGCCAAACCATTTCTCGGAGATCTTCGCCAGCGTGCCGTCTTTTTGCATCTCGGCGATCGCCTGGTCAATCGCGGCCAGCAGCTCTGGGTTATTCTTGCGCAGCGCCACGCCGGACTCCTGGCGGGAGAATGCCGGGCCGGCCACCGCCAGCGTATCGCCGGTTTTCTTCACCAGATCCAGCGCCGCCAGACGGTCCACCAGAATGGCGTTGATACGGCCGACGCGCAGATCCTGATACTTGGTCGGATCATCGTCGTAAGTGCGCACGTCTACACCTTGCACGTTCGCACGCAGCCATTGCTCATAGTTGGTGCCCAGGCCAACGCCGACCTTCTTGCCCTTCAGGTCTTCCGGCTTGGTGATCGTGCCTTCGTTGCCCTTTTTCACCAGCGCCTGAATGCCGGAAACGGTGTAAGGGGTGGAGAAGTCATATTTCTTCTTGCGCTCATCGGAGATTGTCACCTGGTTGATCACCACGTCGATGCGTTTTGACTCCAGCGACGCCAGCATGCCGTCCCACTTGGTCGGGTTCAGCTTGGCTTTCACGCCCAGATGTTGCGCCAGCGCGTTGGCGAAATCCACTTCGAAACCGGTCAATTTGCCGTCTTCACCCTGGAAGCTGAACGGCGGATAGGTGCCTTCCAGCCCAACGATCAGCGTGCCGCGCTGTTTCACCTGCTGCAGCAGGTTATCGGCGGCGTAGGTTTGCGTCGTCACACCGGCGGCCAACGCAATACCCACCACGCCCAACAACCATTGACGACGAACTTTCGCAAACATCATAAACACCCCTGTGTGTTATTTATCTTTTTTGATATCAGCACTTTAACAGTGCGACCGCCCGCATAAAGGAATATAACTTTATAAATATAGTTCAAAATGGAATAACAAGCGGCATTTACACCTGCGGATGGTAGGCGAACAGCGCCGGCGCACCGCCGGTGTGAACGAACAGGATGGGCCCTTCGTCGCGGAAACGCCGCTGGGCGATGCCGTCGATCAAACCGGCCATCGCTTTGCCGGTATATACCGGATCCAGCAATACCCCTTCTTGCTGCGCCAGCAGCTGCACCGCCGCCATGCCTTCTTCATTCGGCATGCCGTACTGCGGCGCGAAGTAATCGTCCCACAGCGCGATCGGCGCCAGTTCGTCGATATTCAGTGAACAGGCCAGGGCTTTCTGGATTTGTTCCACCTTCGGCAACTGATCGATCACGGTGCGCGAGACCGTCACGCCGATCAACTCGGTTTCGGGCAGCAGCTGTTGCAGCCCCACCGCCAGCCCGGCGTGGGTGCCTGCGCTGCCGGACGCCACCACCACCGAACTGAACGCCACGTTGCTGCGTTGGCTCTGTTCGGCGATTTCCAATGCGCACTGCACGTATCCCAGCGCGCCCAGCGCATTGGAGCCGCCCACCGGCACCACGTAAGGCCGGAAGCCCTGCGCCTCGAGGCGCGTCGCCAGCTCCGCCAGCTGCTGCTGCGGATCGTGCAGCGCTTCGCACATCACCACTTCGGCGTTGAACAAGCCGAGCAACAGGCGGTTGCCGTTGGTCAGGTAGTTTTCCGCGCGGGTATCGATAGGGTTTTCCAGCAGCGCGACACAGTGCAGGCCCAGTTTCGCCGCCACCGCCGCCGTCTGGCGCACGTGATTGGATTGAATGGCGCCGGCGGTAACCAGCGTATCGGCGCCTTGCCTCAGCGCATCGGCAGCCAGAAACTCAAGCTTTCTCAGCTTGTTGCCGCCCAGGGCCATAGGGGTGACATCGTCACGTTTAAGGTAGATTTCACGGCCGAGATAATCGGAGAGACGGGACAGCTTTTCCAGCGGCGTGGCGACGCCAACCAGATCCAGACGCGGAAATTGCGCCAGTTGTTGTTGCAGGTTCACTACTTCCCCCCAGGGAATCGAGTATCAACATCTGATAACCGATAGATTTAGCAGATGTGAACTGAATAATCATCCTTTATCACGGGGGGATCCGCAGACCCCGGCCCAGCGGCCGGGGAAAATCTCAGTAGCTGCGCTGCCAGGCGAGATACTGATCGTATTTGCGCAGCGCAATGCGGTAGTTGTTGTGCGCTGCGGTAGGCAGATCGTCGATAATGCGCTGATGGCTGGCGCAGTTGGCGAACTTGTCCGCCGGGTAATTACGCGCCACCAGCATTTCGTCCAGCCGGCGCAGCCGCACCACGTACTCGCGAATGGTGCTGTGGCTCATCTCGGTCTGTTCGAACAGATACTGCTTGAACGCCATGATGTCGAAATAGCTCGGGTGGCTGTTGCAGGAAATCTCGCTGCAAAAGCGGCACAGTGCGGTCAGCTCATGCTGCACGTTTTGCCAGACCGCATCGTCGATCGGCTGATCCATGCGCGCGATGGCTTCTTTATTGATTATCTTGCCGCGAAACACCAGCGCCATGCGGTCCAACAATTTACCGCACTGGGAGCAATGGGTCTGGCTGTGCTTGTAATCTTTCAGGTAACGGCTAAGCGGCCGTTTCTTCAACAGTATTCCTGGCATAAGGGGCAGTCCGATTGTCGCATGAGTCATCGAGTTGAGGGGGCGGCAGCCCGCCGTCAGGTATCGTTCGCCAGCCGCGCACGCAGCCGTTTGATCGCCTGACTGTGCAGTTGACTGACGCGGGATTCCCCGACGTCCAGCACGGCGCCGATCTCTTTGAGATTCAACTCTTCCTGGTAATACAGCGTCAGCACCATTTTTTCGCGCTCCGGCAACGCCTCGATGGCGTCGATCACTCGCTGGCGCAGGCTACCTTCCAACAGGTGATGCAGCGGGTTGGCCTCTTCATGCCCTTCCAGCATCGGTTCCGCGTTTTCGCCATGCTCCTCGCGCCATTCGTCGTAAGAGAAAAGCTGGCTGTTATTGGTGTCCAACAGAATTTGACGGTACTCATCCAGCGAGATATTCAGCGTCTGCGCCACTTCCGTCTCGCTCGCCGGCCGGCCATAACGCTGTTCCAGTTGCCGCATCACCTGCGCGACCTCGCGCGCGTGGCGCCGCACGCTGCGCGGCACCCAGTCGCGGCTGCGCAGCTCGTCGAGCATCGCGCCGCGAATGCGCTGCACCGCATAGGTGGTAAAGGCGGTTCCCTGTAGGGCGTCATAACGCTCAACGGCGTTCAATAACCCGATTCCCCCGGCCTGCAGCAAGTCGTCAAGCTCCACGCTGGCGGGCAACCTGACCTGCAGGCGCAGCGCCTCGTGGCGCACTAATGGGACGTAGCGCAGCCAGAGAGAATTTTTGTCCATCACGCCTTCGGCGGTATACAGATCGCTCACTATGTCTTAAACCTGCGGATAAGAGAGTCAGCGCTATTATGCGTAGGGGGCGAAATGCCAATCGGCTGAACAGTCGCACAAAACGGGCTTTATTTGCGCCATGTAATAACCGCGCGGTGCGCGAGCATAAAAAAACCCCGCCGAAGCGGGGTTTCTTTGCGACAGTTAATCGGGAGAGACGATTAACGCAGCAGGGACAGAACGTTCTGAGTTGACTGGTTAGCCTGTGCCAGAACAGAGGTGCCAGCCTGTTGCAGGATATTGGCACGGCTCATGTTGGACACTTCGGTCGCGTAGTCAGCATCCTGAATACGGGACTGAGAAGCGGACAGGTTGTTCACGGTGCTGTTCAGGTTGTTGATAACAGAATCGAAACGGTTCTGTACCGCACCCAGGGAAGAACGCAGGCCGTCAACCTGTGCCAGCGCTTTGTCCAGGGTAGCCAGTGGATCTTTAACGTCAGTAACGTCAGTACCCTTGGTTACAACGCCTTTGTCGTCGATTTTCGCAGTGGCGTAGGTTTTTGCGCCAGTCGCTGCATCAGTAGTCTGAATGTAGTAACCTTCTTTACCGTCTTTGTCTTTACCGGAAACCAGAGTCGCTTTCTCTAAAGCGCCACCAGCTTTGGAAGATTCAGCCAGGTCGAAAGCAACATCTTTACCGGTGTCATCTTTAACCATGGCTTTATCGGCAACTGCAGAGCCAATTTTGGTGCCTTTTTCAGTTACATCGAAACCAGTCAGACCCAGTTTGCCAGAATCGATCTTCTGCAGGTCGATATCGATGGTTTCACCGTCGTTAGCGCCAACCTGAATGGTCAGTTTCTGATCGCTGCTCAGCACTTTCACGCCGTTGAAGTCAGTCTGCTCGGAGATACGGTTGATTTCCGACATGCGCTGAGTGATTTCGTCCTGGATGGATTTCAGGTCGCTGGTGGAGTTAGAACCGTTCTGCGCCTGTACGGTCAGACGACGGATGTTCTGCAGGTTGTCGTTAACTTCGTTCAGTGCGCCTTCAGTGGTCTGCGCCAGAGAGATACCGTCGTTGGCGTTACGGGAAGCCTGAGTCAGGCCTTTGATGTTAGCGGTGAAACGGTTGGAGATCGCCTGACCCGCAGCATCGTCTTTCGCGCTGTTGATACGCAGACCGGAAGACAGACGCTCAATCGCAGTGCCCAGAGAAGACTGAGATTTGTTCAGGTTGTTCTGCGCCATCAGAGACAGGCTGTTAGTGTTGATTACTTGTGCCATTGTTTGCTTTCCTTACGAGTCAGTTGCGTTCTTCGCAACACAGTTAAAAGGTTCGGGCTTGTTTGCCCACGGCGTCAACCACCGTCCCCTCAGGTATCGGCCCTCCCCTAACAACCTTTAGAATTTTTTTAATTTTTTTTGCGTCCGCCGCAATGGCGGAAATAACGCGGTTTTTCCCTCTTCTATTGCGCCATCGGTTTTTTGTTTTTTTCGGTAAACTTTTTCATCACTGGGCCGATAACGCGTAAAGCGAATAAAGTCATAATCAAGGAGAATTACCCATGGCAACGATCAGTTCATTAGGTCTCGGCTCAGGACTCGACCTCAATGGCCTGCTGGACAAGCTGACCAAAGCGGAACAACAGCGCCTGACCCCTTACACCACCAAACAATCCAGCTATAAAGCCCAGTTGACCGGTTACGGCACGCTGAAGGGCGCGTTGGAAAAATTCGACAACCTCAGCAAAGAGATGGCGAAAGAGGACTTCTTCAAGGCCACCACCGCCACCGAACACGACGCCTTCAAGATCACCACCAACGCCAAGGCGGTGCCGGGCAACTATGTGGTGGAAGTGAAGAACCTGGCGCAGGCGCAAACCCTGACCACTCAGGCGAAAGTCAGCGACCAGGGCGCCAAGTTAGGCACCGAAGGCGCCACCGACCGTTCCCTGACCATCACCGCCGGCAACCCGCCGAAAGCCACCAAAATCCCGCTGAGCGACGATCAAACCTCGCTGGTTGAGATGCGCGACGCCATCAACGGCGCCAAGGCCGGCGTCACCGCCAGCATCATGCGCGTCGGCGACAACGACTACCAGCTGGCGATCAGCTCTTCCACCACCGGCGAAAACAACAAGATCTCCCTCCAGGTCGACAATGACGACAAACTGGGCGATATCCTGAACTACAACGCCACCCGCGGCACCACCACCGCCATGAAGCAGACGGTCGCGCCGCAGGACGCGGAGCTGATGGTGAACGGCACGGCCATCAAACGCAGCACCAACTCGATCAGCGATGCCCTGCAGGGCGTCACCATCGATCTGAAAACCAAAACCAAAACCGATGAACCGCAACACCTGGTGATCAGCACCAACACCGCCGGCACCACCGACAAGATCAAAGAGTGGGTCGACAGCTATAACTCGCTGCTGGACACCTTCAACTCGCTGTCCAAGTTCACCCCGGTGAAAACCGGCGAAGCGCCAAACCCAACCAACGGCCCGCTGCTGGGCGACAACACCCTGCGCGGCATTCAGTCGTCGATCAAAAGCGCGCTGAGCGCCGCCCAGGACAACCCGGAGTTGAAAGGCCTGGGCAACCTCGGCATTTCCACCAACACCAAAACCGGCAAGTTGGAAATCGACAGCGCCAAGCTGAAGAAAGCGATGGATGAGAAGCCGGATCAGGTCAGCAACTTCTTCGTCGGTAACGGCAAAGACACCGGCATGGCCACCGAGATCCACAACGAGATCCAGAACTACATCAAATCCGGCGGCATCATCGAGAACTCGACCAAAAGCATCAACACTAACCTCGATCGCCTGAACAGCCAGATCACCACGGTCACGGCCAGCATTCAAAACACCATCGATCGTTATAAACAACAGTTCGTTCAGCTGGATACCATGATGTCGAAAATGAACGGCACCAGTAACTATTTGGCTCAACAGTTCAAGTAACCCTTTAACAAGGCAAAGAAAACAGCATGTATAACCGTAGCGGCACTCAGGCCTATGCACAGGTCAGTCTGGAAAGCGGCGCCATGAGCGCCAGCCCGCACCAGTTAATCGTGATGTTGTTCGACGGGGCGCTCAGCGCCCTGCTTCGCGCACGCATCCTGATGAACCAGGGCGATATCGCCGGCAAAGGCATGGCGCTCTCCAAAGCCATCAACATCATCGACAACGGCCTGAAAAGCGGCCTCGATCCTCAGCAGGGCGGCGAGATCGCCGAAAACCTGGCGGCGTTATACGACTATATGAAGCGTCGCCTGATGCAGGCCAATCTGCACAACGACGAAGCGGCGATTGCCGAGGTGGTCAAACTGCTGGAAAACATCGCCGACGCCTGGCGCCAGATCGGCCCCAACTACCAACCTTCGCAGGACGCCGTGTAATGGAACGTCAACAGCAGCTGTTAGCCGCTTATCAACAAATTTACACCCTGAGCAGCCAGATGATCGCGCTGGCGCAAACCGGGCGCTGGGAAGAGCTCGTCGAGCTTGAATTCGCCTACGTGACGGCGGTGGAAAAAACCGCCGCCTTTACCGGGCAAGCCGGCCCGTCCATGGCGTTGCAGGAGATGTTGCGCAATAAGCTGCAACAGATCCTCGACAACGAAACCGAGCTCAAACGTCTGTTGCAGCAACGGATGGATGAGCTGAAAACGCTTATTGAACAGTCAACGCGCCAAAACGTGGTCAACAACACCTACGGCCAGTTTCATGACCGCGCGCTGCTGCTGGGAGAGCCACAGGTCCGATAAGATCGACAATACTGACGAAAATGGATTAAATAGCACTATGCGCTATTACCCTCGGGTTACGTTAGGATATTAATCTATGGCATTTGAATTATTCAGTTTATGGGTAATTGGTAAAATGCGCACTTCGAGCCTGGCTCTCACTTTAATGGATAAACATCATCCCGACACGGACGTTTTCTGTTCATCAGGAAATTGATTTTTGATAGATAAAACTCGCCGCTGTGTTTCACGGCCCATGGAAAAATGTTGCTCCAGCGCGGATCAAAGCGTAAAGATATTCCCAGATAATGGCTGCGAAATGAATATCGATGGAACGTACAATTAATCTCTGTCCTGGAATTGGCGCCTCAGCGCACATCATTCAGTATACTGAATTATTATTCCCTTCAGTCTATTTTGAGCAACCACATCTGTATCTGATACAACAAGGCCATAAGCGCGTACGCTGGCAACAACACGAAGTGGTCGCTCATCCCGGCGAGCTGTTGATTATCGACGGCGGGCAAACGGTGGACATTATTAACGGCCCGTCCGAAGACGGCGTATTCAGTTGCCAACTGCTGACCTGCGATCCCCTGTTGCTCACCGTCCAACCTCCGGCCGAGGAAACGCCGGCGGCGATGCCGTTCGATGCCGTCCTGGCGCTGCGCAATCTGCCCTGCGCCCTAAAGCACAGTTTTGAAACCACCGGCCTGGCGCTGACGCTGCGGCAACGCTTTCCCACCATCATCGTGCGGCACAAAATGCTGGAAATTCTGCTGTGGCTGGCCCAATTCGGCATTCGCTTTATTCACAACGAAGCCAAGGATCTGACGCAGCGGGTGCGTCGCTGCCTGGCGACCGATCCGCACAGCATTTGGACGGCGGCCAAAGTCGCGGAGAGCCTGTCGATGAGTGAAGTGATGTTGCGCCGCAAACTGTCGATGGAAAACACCGCGTTGCGCAACCTGATGATCGACGTCCGGATGAGCAGCGCGCTGGCCCTGCTGCAATCGACCGACTGGCCGATTTCCGCCATCGCGCAGCATGTGGGTTATGAAAGCGCGTCGCGTTTCGCCGAACGTTTTCGCAAACGCTTCGGTTTCGCGCCTACCGCCATTCGCGGCCACCAAAGGATTATGGAACCGGCCATCGAATAGACTTATGGGGCCGGTTAATCAATTATTGTCTCACCCAGATCAACCAGGAGAGGCAGGGGGGAACGGGAGAGTCTGTATAATTCCTTCTCACCGATAAATTCCCCCTCAGCGTCCCGACAGCGACGCGGGCACCTTTCCAGGATGTTCGGTTCCGCCGGAGCCTACTTATTGATGCCCCCAAACCACTGCTCAATTTACCATCACATTATTAAGGAATTTCTTATTTTAACGAGCCCCTAAAATGCGCCTGCTATACTGCCACTTCATACAAATGGGCAACATAAAAGCGAACCTAAAATGCGACGAAAAAGCACCTTCATCGAAAAATTAAAGTCTGTGGCAGAAACATTGATTCTCACAACATGCCTTATGTGGCTTCTTTATGAATCATTACAATGGTCACTTGCTCTTGGCGAACTTTAATTAGAAAATCTAATCAATCACTCATCAGTACTCTTTCTGCGCTCACATCATCAGAACACGCCTCCCTATTTCATGGTCTTTCTGGCGAGCCCCATCGGCCAAAATCATTAGCGAACCTATCCAATCATTCGCAGACTACTTAACATACTCTATAACCCTATGAATATGTTGTTATTAATGATGGATTTTTCCAGCCTGGTGAAGTAAGATATCGCGCGCCTCCCTGCTTTTTATAACTAATTAAATCTTAAGCCAGGTGATGGTACACAGGATAAGTAATTTAGGGAATATAATGTGAACATATTAAGTTTTGTTTGGCTGGCTCTTGCTTTCGCCACTTTTTTCCTACACCACAGAACTATTTTTGCCCTGCTGATACTGGCTTCAATATTTCAATCAAGCGCTATTATCAATACAGGGAATAATAGCCTGCCTGTATTTTATTTCATTGAACTAGTGTTGATTATAAGGTTTATTTTCACCTCCAAGGACAGTGAGTCCGTGTTGAACATCAAGCACAGGGTCTTTATTCAATCCTTGGCGTTGATTATACTATTTTGGTTCACTACTTATGCCTTCACCCATCTATTTGAGGGAATGAGAGTCTACTCCTCTGCTTATAGCTTTGAAGCTAACTATGCAAATAAAGGCTTCTCGCTTATATGGGGGAACAACAATGTTAAACAACTGGCGCTGATTACTCTAAACCTATTGACGTTGTATGTTATTTATGTAAAACGCCATGAAATAACGGCAGAGTATGCACTAAGAGTCATCATTTTCACTACGCTGGTCTTCTCCGCTTACTGCTTAGTCTGGCTTCTGGCCAGACCGGTCGCGCATGCTATACAGGTTATAATGTATAATAGTATGCATAATGCCAATGCTATTTTCGACTCCAGACTGAGCGGCACCTTTGGTGAGCCTTCATTCGCCGGTATTTTCATCGGCGCAACGATAGTCCCTCTCTTGATGGCCAAGGGATTCCGATTGAAACTGCTCTCTATCTTAATGATGCTTTTCCTGATTAAAAATGGCTCTACATCAGGTTATTTCACCCTACTTACATCACTGTGTGGCACATTCATTTTCAGCCCGCGTTTCAATCTGGTAAAGAAAGTTCTATTTTCAATTTCACTCATCATTGTTTCAAAGCTCACTTTTATTTTATTCCTGGATAAAATAACAGCGTATGCAGATAAAAAAGCGCAAACGGTCTCTAACCTCGTCCGTTCTGCCTCCAACTACAATGCTCTTGAAATTATGTACAATACATTTGGGCTGGGAGCTGGCATCGGCAGCGTGCGAATCTCATCTCTCGCGCTTTCTCTCATTGCTAACTTTGGGGTAATAGGGTCGTTCCTATTAGTCGGTTTTATCATATCCAAGATTATTCGCTCCCAAAGAAACATTATCGGCAGCGAGGCCCATTCAGTGCTTAAATTCATGCTTTTCTCGGCATTTTTAGGCTCTTGTGCTGCCAACCCCGACTACTCTTGCGGGTTCATCTGGGTGCTCATATTCTGTTGTTTATTAACGGGGAAAACACAGCCTGCGGCGCTGAGTTCGCCGCACAGCAAGTAAATCCAACGTCCGCCTGTCGTTAATGTTTGCCGATACATGCAAATTTCAGGTTATCGCGGTTCGCGTCAGCCTGATCGGCAGCTCAGCCACCAGTTTGTCCACCGCCAGCCGCACCTTGAGCGGCTGGTAAGGCATATAGGGCCACACCACGTTGACCGGGAAACTAAGGTTGGACTCACCGCGCATGATCTCCACCAACGTCCCCGCCATCAGCCGCTCGCTCACCAGCCACTCCGGCAGCCAGGCAATGCCGGCGCCGGCGCCGGCGGATATCGCATCGACGATCCCCTGCATATCATCCATCATCATCTTGGCCGGGGGGCTGAACGATTGCAGCTCACCGTTTTCGCCACGCAGCTGCCACGGCAGCACGGCGCCGGCGTGCAGATACCCCACCGCCTGATGCCGGCTTAACGCTTCCACCGTGCTCGGCTCGCCGCAGCGCCGCACGTAGTCGGGCGACGCGCACAGGAGCATGCCGTGTTCGCCCAAACGTCGGGCAACCAAACTGCCGCTGTCCGCCAGTTCGCCGATGCGCACCGCCAGATCGAATCCCTCATCGACGAGATCGATCCTGCGGTCGCTGAATGAGATTTCCAGCGTCAGTAACGGATGCTCATTCGCCAGCGCCGTCAACAAGGGCGCAATGCACAGGTGGCCGAACAGCACCGGCACCGAGACTCTGAGCCGGCCGCTGACCTGCATCTTGCCGCTGTCGAGCTGGTTTTCCGCCGCCTGAACGTTCGCCAATGCCTGTCGACAGTGTTCATAGTACAGCGCGCCTTCGTCCGTCAGGCTCAGGCTGCGCGTCGTGCGCATAAACAGCATTACGCCCAGCCGCGCCTCCAGACGCGACACGATTTTGCTGACCGCAGAACGCGTCAGATGCAGTTTCTCTGCGGCGGCGGCGAAACTGCCGCCTTCCGCTACGGCAACAAAGGCCGGCAGCGCACTCAGATCGCTTTTCATCTTAATGTTGCCAATATGGAATCAATTAGGTGAAAACCTATCACCACTGGTGAACATTAAGCAATGATAACCTGCAGTCATTCCGGAGTCCCCGGTGAAAACCACAGATTACCGTCAGAGGACAGCAGCATGAAAAAAATACTGGCTCTCAAATCCAGCATTATGGGAAATAACTCGCAGACCAATAACCTGATTGACCGCTATCTGGCGGCGCGCAAAGCGAAAGGATACGACGATCGGATCGTCGAACACGATCTGACGGCGCTGGATCTGCCGGTGTTGGACGGCGAGCTGTTCAGCGCGCTGCGCGGTGCGGAAAATGTCAGCCCGCGCGCCAAAGCCACGGTGGCGCTCTCCGATCAACTGATTGCCGAACTGAAAGAGAGCGACCTGTTGCTGATCGGGGCGCCGATGTACAACCTCAACGTGCCGACTCAGCTGAAAAACTGGTTCGATCTGGTGGCCCGCGCCCGGATGACCTTCAACTATACCGCCACCTACCCGGTGGGGCTGGTGGAAGGCGTCAATGCGGTGGTCTTCAGTTCACGCGGCGGCATACACGCCGGGCATCCGACCGACGCCGTAACGCCCTACCTGCGCTCGGTGCTGGGGCTGATGGGGATCGGCGACGTGCAATTCATCTATGCCGAAGGGCTGGACATGAAGCCGCACGGCCGCGACCAGGGGCTGGCAAGCGCCCACCAGCGCATCGTGGCGTTAGCAGGCTGAGGCAAACGCACGGCAGCATTGATTTGTTATAATATAACAAATATGATGTTCGCGTTGATGCACCTCGAACGTGCGTCGGCGCTCCTACATCACATAAATGTTTTATCGCACCTTCAGCCAGCTATTTCGATAGCTGGCTTTTTTTGTCCATCGACTGGCGTCACGGCTTCAGTCTTACCGGGCGGCGCGTTTCATTTCACGCTCGCCGGGCGACTGTGTCTTCACCGACAGCGGCGCGACAAACGCCTTCCAGTCTTTGCCGGCATCCTGATGAGGCGCCGTTTTTTGCGCCGATGGATAGTCATCATTCTGGCCGGCGCATCCAGACAACGCCATCATGGCCAGAGCAAGGCACAGCGATTTACACATTATCCTATCCCTCCTATAACCATCGCCATAGGCTAACGGCGCCAAGCCAAATTTCACTGAAAAATGGACGGTACGTTCATCACACCGGCATATTCATGATGTCCTGGTAGGCCGCCACCAGCTTGTTGCGCACCTGGACGCCCAGTTGCAAAGACACCGACGATTTCTGCAGATCGACCATCACATCATTCAGGCTGATGCCCGGCACGCCCAGCTCAAAGTCCTGCGCCTGTTTGCGCGCCGTCTGCTGGGTGTCGCTGATCTTGCCGAGCGCCGCGGTCAGTTCGCTGGCGAAGCTGACGCCCTGCGGCGCCGCATTTTGCCCCATCTTGCCGGCCTGAACCGCCATGGTCTGCATCTGCTGCAGTACCCCTTCAATGCCCTGAATCGCCATCTGGTCCTCAATCCTCTCGTCTCGCCGGGTGACGTTTTCACCCTGTACTTCTCCAATGATGCACACCCTAGCACAGCGTTTTCGGACCTAAAGCGGTTAATTAACTGCAAAAAACCCGGCTTATCGGGCAATCGGAATTGTCTGATAAGGCGAATAATGGCCTGCCCAGAAATGGGAGCGCCGCTATTTAGAAGATATGTGTATCAGGGAGTCTGTTTTGTCACACAACGCTAACCATACCGTTCATCAGCCTGGCAGGGAGCTGCTCAGCGGCCCGTACGGGATCGTGAGCGCCATTGAAGGACGAGACCTAAAATGAGTGCTTCGATAACCGCCGGCGAAAGCCGCGACAACGGCCTGCAGGCCATCTGGAACCGTCTGCGCGCCAACCCGAAAATTCCGTTGCTGGTCGCCGCTTCCGCCGCGATCGCGATCGTCGTCGCACTGCTGTTGTGGGTGAAAAGCCCCGACTACCGCGTGCTGTACAGCAATCTGAACGACCGCGACGGTGGCGCCATCGTCACCCAGCTGACGCAGATGAATATCCCTTATCGCTTCGCCGAAAATGGCGCAGCGCTGCTGATCCCGGCGGAAAAGGTGCATGAAACCCGTTTGCGCCTCGCGCAGCAGGGGCTGCCGAAAGGCGGCGCCGTCGGCTTCGAACTGTTGGATCAGGAAAAATTCGGCATCAGCCAGTTCAGCGAGCAGATTAACTATCAGCGCGCCCTCGAGGGCGAGCTGTCGCGCACTATCGAGTCGCTGGGGCCGGTGCAAAACGCCCGCGTTCACCTGGCGCTGCCTAAACCTTCGCTGTTCGTGCGCGAACAAAAATCCCCTTCCGCCTCGGTAACGCTGACCCTGCAACCCGGCCGTGCGCTGGACGACGGCCAGATCAACGCCATCGTTTATATGGTGTCGAGCAGCGTCGCCGGTCTGCCGCCGGGCAACGTGACCGTGGTCGATCAGGCCGGCCGCCTGCTGACCCAGTCCGACGGCACCGGGCGCGATCTCAACGCTTCGCAGCTGAAATACGCCAACGAAGTCGAAAACGGCTTCCAGCGCCGCATCGAAGCGATCCTCGCCCCGGTGGTCGGCAGCGCCAACGTGCGTGCGCAGGTCACGGCGCAGATCGACTTCGCCACGCGCGAACAAACCGATGAACAGTACCAACCTAACCAGCAGCCGGATAAAGCCGCCATCCGCTCACAGCAAACCAGCCTGAGCGAGCAGATCGGCGGGCCGCAGGTCGGCGGTGTGCCGGGCGCGCTGTCCAACCAACCGAGCGCTCCGCCTACGGCGCCGATTGAAACCGCCAAGCCGGCGGCGGGCAATAACGCCAACGCCACCGCGCAAAACGCCGCGACCACCCGCAGCGCGGCGGCCAGCGGCGTGCCGCAAAATACCCGTCGCGACGCGACCACCAACTACGAGCTCGATCGCACCATCCGCCATACCCAGCAAAAAGCCGGCACCGTGCAGCGTCTGTCGGTCGCCGTGGTGGTCAACTACCTCGGCGCGGATAAAGACGGCAAACCGCAGCCGATGAGCAAAGAACAGCTGGCGCAGATCGAAGCGCTGGTGCGTGAAGCGATGGGCTACTCCAGCAGCCGTGGCGATACCCTGAACGTGGTCAACACGCCGTTTACCGACGCTCAGGTGACCGGTGGCGAACTGCCGTTCTGGCAAAGCCAGTCGTTTATCGATCGCCTGATCGACGCGGGCCGCTATCTGCTGGTGCTGCTGGTTGCCTGGCTGCTGTGGCGCAAACTGGTGCGGCCGCAGCTGCAACAGCGCCAGGCGGCGCAACAGGCCGCCATCGCCGCCGCCAACGCGCCTGCCGCCAAAGCGGTCGACAGCAGCAAACCGAGCAACGAGGAGCTGGCGCAGCGTCGTAAATCGCAGCAGCGCGTCAGCGCAGAAGTCCAGAGCCAGCGGATCCGCGATCTGGCTGACAAAGACCCGCGCGTGGTCGCTCTGGTAATCCGCCAATGGATGAGTAACGAGATATGAGCCTGACCGGAACCGACAAAAGCGCCATCTTGCTGATGACGCTGGGTGAAGATCGCGCGGCGGAGGTATTCAAGCACCTCTCCTCGCGCGAAGTACAGCTGCTGAGCGGCACCATGGCCGGCATGAGCCAGGTGTCGCACAAACAGCTCGGCGAAATACTGACCGAGTTTGAAGACGACGCCGAGCAATACGCGGCGCTGAGCGTCAACGCCAGCGACTATCTGCGTTCGGTGCTGGTCAAGGCGCTGGGCGAAGAGCGCGCCGCCAGCCTGTTGGAAGACATTCTCGAATCGCGCGAGACCACCACCGGCATGGAAACGCTCAACTTTATGGAGCCGCAGAGCGCCGCCGACCTGATCCGCGACGAACACCCGCAGATCATCGCCACCATTCTGGTGCACCTCAAACGCGGCCAGGCGGCGGATATTCTGGCCCTGTTCGACGAACGCCTGCGCAACGACGTGATGCTGCGTATCGCCACCTTCGGCGGCGTGCAGCCGGCGGCGTTGGCGGAGCTGACCGAGGTGCTGAACAACCTGCTCGACGGTCAGAACCTCAAACGCAGCAAAATGGGCGGGGTGCGCACCGCCGCCGAGATCATCAACCTGATGAAAACCCAGCAGGAAGAAGCGGTCATCGACGCGATGCGCGAATACGACGGCGAGCTGGCGCAGAAGATCATCGACGAGATGTTCCTGTTCGAAAACCTGGTGGAAGTCGACGATCGCAGCATCCAGCGCCTGCTGCAAGAAGTGGAAGGCGAGTCGCTGCTGATCGCGCTGAAAGGCGCCGAACAGCCGCTGCGCGAGAAGTTCCTCAAGAACATGTCGCAACGCGCCGCCGACATCCTGCGCGACGATCTGGCCAACCGTGGCCCGGTGCGCATGTCGCAGGTGGAGAACGAGCAGAAAGCCATCCTGTTGGTGGTGAGACGCCTGGCGGAAACCGGCGAAATGATCATCGGCGGCGGCGAGGACACCTATGTCTGATCGCATTAACACCCTGCCCTGGCAGCCCTGGTCGCTCAACGATTTGGGCGAACAGAAACCGGCGTTCGAACTGCCGCCGCTGCCGGATCTCGAACACAGCGATCCGTCGCCGGACGCGCAGGCCGAATTGCAACAGCAGTTGGCGACGCTGCGGCTGCAGGCCGAGCAACAGGGCCAGCAGTTGGGCTATGCCGACGGCCAGCAAAAAGGCTATGAGGCCGGCTTTCAGTCCGGTCTGGAAGAAGGCCGTCAGCAAGGGTTGCTGGAAGCGCAGCAGCAGCAACAGCCGCTGACCGCCCACTGGCAACAGTTGGTCACCGAATTCCAGCACACGCTGGACGCGCTCGACAGCGTGATCGCTTCCCGGCTGATGCAGCTGGCGTTGACCGCCGCCAAACAGGTGCTGGGCCAGCCGCCGGTGTGCGACGGCACCGCCCTGCTCGCGCAAATCCAACAGCTGATCCAGCAGGAGCCGATGTTCAACGGCAAACCGCAGCTGCGGGTCCACCCGGACGACTACCCCCGCGTCGAGCAGCAACTGGGGGTTACCCTCAGCCTGCACGGCTGGCGCCTGCTGGCGGACGGCGAACTGCACCCGGGCGGCTGCAAGGTCAGCGCCGAAGAAGGCGATCTCGACGCCAGCCTGGCGACGCGCTGGCATGAACTGTGTCGCCTGGCGGCACCGGGAGAAGTCTGATGACCGCGCGTCTCGGCCGCTGGCTGAGCTCTCTGGATACGTTGGAAAAACGCATCGCCCGCGCGCCGACGGTGCGCCGCTACGGCCGCCTGACCCGCGCCACCGGGCTGGTGCTGGAGGCCACCGGGCTGCAGCTGCCGCTCGGGGCGACCTGCCTCATCGAACGGCACGACGCCGGTGAAGTGCAGGAAGTGGAAAGCGAAGTGGTCGGCTTCAACGGCCAGCGGCTGTTCCTGATGCCGCTGGAAGAAGTGGAAGGCATCGTGCCGGGCGCGCGGGTTTACGCCCGCATCGCGCCGGAAGGCCAAAGCGCCGGCAAACAGCTGCCGCTCGGCCCGGCGCTGCTGGGGCGCGTGCTGGACGGCAGCGCCAAACCGCTCGACGGCCTGCCGTCGCCGGAAACCGGTTACCGCGCGCCGCTGATCACCGCGCCGTTCAACCCGTTGCAGCGCACGCCGATCGAGCAGGTGCTGGACGTGGGAGTGCGCACCATCAACGGTCTGCTGACCGTCGGTCGCGGCCAGCGCATGGGCCTGTTCGCCGGTTCCGGCGTCGGCAAGAGCGTGCTGCTCGGCATGATGGCCCGTTACACCCAGGCGGATGTGATCGTCGTTGGCCTGATCGGCGAGCGTGGCCGCGAAGTCAAAGACTTTATCGAGAACATTCTCGGCGCCGAAGGCCGGGCGCGCTCGGTGGTGATCGCCGCGCCGGCGGACGTGTCGCCGCTGCTGCGCATGCAGGGGGCGGCCTACGCCACCCGCATCGCCGAGGATTTCCGCGATCGCGGGCAACACGTGTTGCTGATCATGGATTCCCTCACCCGCTACGCCATGGCGCAGCGTGAGATAGCCCTGGCCATCGGCGAACCGCCGGCGACCAAAGGTTATCCGCCTTCGGTCTTCGCCAAGCTGCCTGCGCTGGTGGAACGCGCAGGCAACGGCATCAGCGGCGGCGGTTCCATCACCGCCTTCTACACCGTGTTGACCGAGGGGGACGATCAGCAAGACCCGATCGCCGACTCGGCGCGCGCCATCCTCGATGGCCACGTGGTGCTGTCCCGACGCCTGGCGGAGGCCGGCCACTACCCGGCTATCGACATCGAAGCGTCAATCAGCCGCGCCATGACGTCGCTGATCGACGAGGAGCATTATCGCCGGGTTCGCACCTTCAAACAGATGCTGGCCAGCTATCAGCGCAACCGCGATCTGATCAGCGTCGGCGCTTACGCGGCCGGCAGCGATCCGTTGCTGGACAAAGCGATGACGCTGTACCCGCAGATGGAGGCGTACCTGCAACAGGGCATCTTTGAACGCAGCGGCTATGATGAAGCCTGTCAACAGCTGCAGCAGTTGATTGTTTAACGTCACAGAGGCGCAGAGCGATGAAATCACAGTCACCCCTGATTACCCTGCGCGATCTGGCGCAGGACGCGGTAGAACAAGCCGCGCAACAGCTGGGCCAGGTTCGGCAGGCGCAGCAGGCGG
Source organism: Serratia sp. CY52157 (assembly GCF_052168495.1). Taxonomy (NCBI): domain Bacteria; kingdom Pseudomonadati; phylum Pseudomonadota; class Gammaproteobacteria; order Enterobacterales; family Yersiniaceae; genus Serratia; species Serratia sp. CY52157. The sequence continues at coordinate 1,314,223 of NZ_JBJNMO010000001.1, forward strand.
CGGAGCAACAGCTGTCGATGCTGCTCAACTATCAGGACGAATACCGCCAGAAGCTGAATCATACGCTCTGCGACGGCATGGACAGCTCACGCTGGCAAAACTACCAGCAGTTTATCGGCACGCTGGAACAGGCCATCGACCAGCACCGCCAGCAGCTGCTGCAGTGGGGGCAGAAAGTGGATCATGCGGTGAAGCAATGGCAAGACAAACAACAGCGGTTGAACGCTTTCGAGACCCTGCATACCCGCGCCTTAAATGCGGAGCAGCAGCAGGAGAATAAACGGGATCAAAAACTGATGGATGAGTTCGCTCAACGCAGTGCACAAAGGAATATCAACCCATGAATCTGAACGCCCTGCCCGGCCTGGCCTTACCCGGCGATGCCGGCGGCCTGGCTGAACTGACGTCGTCGCTGGATGAGAGTCAACTGTCGACGGCATTCGCCCAGTTGCTCGGCGCGCGTTTCGCGCCCGCCGCCGATGGCAAACAGCCGCCGGTCATGCTGAGCGCGGACGATGAACGCGCCCCGGCCCTGAGCCGCAACCAGCTCAATCAACTGCTGGCCGCCTTCGGCGAGCGCGGCGGTCTGCTGCAGAACCCGGCAATCTCAGCCGATGCGCTTTCATCTGAACGCCCCGAGACCGATGCGCCCGTCGCCGGCGATAAACCGGCGCAGCCGCCGATCGCCGCGGCCAAAGAGCTGGATGCCGCGACGCTGCAGGCGCTGTACGCCATGCTGCCGGCCGCGATCGTCGCCCAGACTCAACCGGCCGACGGCCAGCGGCCGCTGCCGGTGGAAAACGCTGACGATGCGACCGCGCTGCAGCCCGGCAACGGCCTGCTGAACATCGCGGCGGCCGGTGATAACACCGCCGCGCGCTCGTCGGCGTCAGCCGCCACGACGGTGACAAACGCTAAAAACCCTGCCCCGGACGGCGATAGCGCCACGGCGGCGCTCCCGCAGCCGACCAGCGGCGAGCGCGCCAGTGCCGCTCAACCGCTGCCGGCGAGCGATACGCAGCAGCCGACGACGCTCAATCACGCCGTCGCCCTGGCCGCCGCCAGCCCCACGCAAACGGCCGCCCCGGCCGGCGCGCTGGTGACGGCGCCGCCTACGCCGCAGTTAAACGCGCAGCTGGGCAGCCCGGAATGGCAGCAGGCGTTGAACCAACAGGTGCTGATGTTCCACCGCAACGGCCAGCAAAGCGCCGAGCTGCGCCTGCACCCGCAGGAGCTGGGCGCCTTGCAGATCACGTTGAAACTGGACGATCAGCAGGCGCAATTGCACATTGCCTCCGCCCACGGTCAGGTGCGCGCTGCGGTGGAAGCGGCGATGCCGCAGCTGCGTCACGCGCTGGCCGAGAGCGGCATCAACCTGGGGCAGAGCAGCGTGGGCGGCGAGTCCACCCCGCAATGGCAACAGGCGCAGCAGCAGGCTTCCAATGGCCAGGGGCGTTCCAGCTATGCTGATCACGCTGGCGGCGAGGCTGCGGCCGCGGACGGCGTCAGCGCGCCGGTGGCGTTGCAGCGCATGGCCAGCGCGGTCAACGGCGTCGATATTTTCGCCTGAGCCGCTGCAAACGCCCAAGCTGGCACCCATTTGCGCGTCTATTCAGGCTATTGCACGCCGCGATAGACGCGATAATACCTTTACATGTCATGCGTGCGGCTTTGCCGCGCGCTATGCCCGCCGCCACGCAGGCCGCGGGTGGAACAACAGGAATTAGATTTGGCTATGTCTCAGAACTCCCTTCCGGCAGCACCGAAACGCCCCCTTCTGGTCATCCTGCTGGTATTGATCAGCGTCGTCGCCTGTGGCGCCGCGGGCTACAGCTGGTGGCTGCTGCAACAGCATAAAAACGGCGCCGAACCGGCCGCCGTCAAACAGCAACCGCCGGCCGCGCCGGTGTTCATGCCGCTCGACACCTTTACCGTCAACCTGGTGACGCCGGACAACAACCCGGATCGCGTGCTGTATATCGGCCTCACGCTGCGCCTGCCGGACGAAAGTACCCGCCGTCAGCTGAACGATTTTCTGCCGGAGGTGCGCAGCCGCTTGCTGATGCTGCTTTCCCGTCAGGAAGCGAGTCAGTTGGCCAATGAACAAGGGAAGCAACAGCTGGTGGCGCAGATTAAGGACGTGCTCAGCCCGCCGCTGGTTAAGGGACAACCGAAGCAGGTGGTCAGCGACGTGCTGTTCACCGCCTTCATACTGCGGTAATCACTATGGGCGATAGCATTCTTTCACAGGCAGAGATCGACGCCTTGCTCAACGGCGACAGCGCGGGTGATGAACCCGAAGCGGTGGTCGGCAAAGAGAGCGAGGTCAAGCCTTACGATCCGAACACCCAGCGCCGCGTGGTGCGCGAGCGACTGCACGCGCTGGAAATCATCAACGAACGTTTTGCCCGGCAGTTCCGCATGGGGTTGTTCAACCTGCTGCGCCGCAGCCCGGACATTACCGTCGGCCCGATCAAAATCCAGCCGTATCACGAGTTCGCCCGCAACCTGCCGGTGCCGACCAACCTGAACCTGGTGCACCTGAATCCGCTGCGCGGCACTGCCCTGTTCGTGTTCGCGCCGAGCCTGGTGTTCATCGCCGTCGATAACCTGTTCGGCGGCGACGGCCGCTTCCCGACCAAGGTCGAAGGCCGCGAGTTCACCCCGACCGAACAGCGGGTGATCAAGCGCATGCTGCGCCTGGCGCTGGACGCCTACGGCGACGCCTGGAGCGCCATCTACAAGATCGACGTGGAGTACGTGCGCGCCGAAATGCAGGTGAAGTTCACCAACATCACCACCTCGCCGAACGACATCGTGGTCACCACGCCGTTCCAGGTGGAGATCGGCGCGCTGACCGGCGAGTTCAACATCTGCATTCCATTCGCGATGATCGAACCGCTGCGCGAACTGTTGACCAACCCGCCGCTGGAAAATTCGCGGCAGGAAGACAGCCACTGGCGCGAAACGCTGGTGAAGCAGGTGCAGCACTCCGAACTGGAGCTGATCGCCAACTTCGTCGATATCCCGATGCGGCTGTCGAAAGTCCTGAAGCTGCAACCGGGCGATGTATTACCGATAGACAAGCCGGAACGCCTGATCGCCCATGTGGACGGCGTACCGGTTCTGACCAGCCAATACGGCACGTTAAACGGGCAATACGCCCTGCGTGTTGAACATTTGATTAACCCTATTTTGAATGCTCTGAGTGAGGAACAGCCCAATGAGTGATCCTAAGCAACCGTCTGGCGAAGGAAAGGAATCCGTAGACGATCTGTGGGCTGATGCGTTTAACGAGCAGCAGTCTTCAGAGAAATCCGGCGCGAGCACCGAAGGGGTGTTCAAGTCGCTGGAAGCTCAGGATGCGCTCGGCAGCCTGCAGGATATCGACCTGATCCTGGATATTCCGGTCAAGCTGACCGTGGAACTGGGGCGCACCAAGATGACCATCAAAGAGTTGCTGCGCCTGTCGCAAGGCTCGGTGGTGGCGCTGGACGGCCTGGCCGGCGAACCGCTGGATATCCTGATCAACGGTTACCTGATCGCGCAAGGTGAAGTGGTGGTGGTGGCCGACAAGTTCGGCGTGCGCATCACCGACATCATCACCCCATCCGAACGCATGCGTCGACTGAGCCGCTGATGACCGCCGCGGCGCCCGTTACCGTCCAAAGCACCCAACCGCCCGCCGCGCCGGCCCTGCCGGCCGGTTCGGTGTTGATGCAGGTCAGCAGCGCGCTCGGCGGCATTCTGCTGCTGATCCTGCTGGCCGGTTGGCTGTTCCGTCGGCTGGGTTTCGCCCCGCAGGCGCGCAACAACAAACTGCTTAACCTGCGCGCCAGTTGCCAGGTCGGGCAGCGCGAGCGCGTGGTGGTGGTGGAAGTCGATGACACCTTGTTGGTATTGGGCGTCACCGCCCAGCAGATCACCCCGCTGCACACCCTGCCCGCTCCGCCGAAAGACGCAGGCGAGGCCGACGCGGCGACACCGGCGGACTTCCGCCAACTGATGCAAAAAGTTCTGAAACGCCCGGAAAAATCGGCATGACCTCGACTCTTCATACCCTCGTCCGCCGCCCGGCGGTTTGGCTCCCTGCCGCCCTGCTGTTCATCAGCCCGGCGGCTTTCGCGCAACTGCCGGGGCTGATCAGCCAGCCGCTGGCCAACGGCGGCCAGAGCTGGTCGCTGCCGGTGCAGACGCTGGTGCTGTTGACCTCGCTGACCTTCCTGCCGGCCATGCTGCTGATGATGACCAGCTTCACCCGCATCATCATCGTGCTCGGCCTGCTGCGCAACGCGCTGGGCACGCCGTCGGCGCCGCCGAACCAGGTGATGCTGGGGCTGGCGCTGTTCCTGACCTTCTTCATCATGTCGCCGGTGTTCGACAAGGTTTATCAGGATGCCTATCTGCCGTTCAGCCAGGACAAAATCGGGCTGGAAGTCGCGCTGGATAAAGGCGCGCAGCCGCTGCGCGAATTCATGCTGCGTCAAACGCGCGAAACCGATCTCGCGCTGTACGCCAGGCTGGCCAATCAGCCGCCGCTGGCCGGCCCGGAAGCGGTGCCGATGCGCATCCTGCTGCCCGCCTACGTCACCAGCGAACTGAAAACCGCCTTCCAGATCGGCTTTACGGTGTTCATTCCGTTCCTGATTATCGACCTGGTGGTCGCCAGCGTGCTGATGGCGCTGGGGATGATGATGGTGCCGCCCGCCACCATCTCGCTGCCGTTCAAGCTGATGCTGTTCGTGCTGGTCGATGGCTGGCAGCTGCTGCTCGGCTCGCTGGCGCAGAGCTTCTATTCGTAACCCCTGACCGGAGAAAGCGAGATGACACCTGAATCGGTTATGGCGCTCGGCACCGAGGCGATGAAAGTCGCGCTGGCGCTGGCCGCCCCGCTGCTGCTGGCGGCGCTGATCAGCGGCCTGGTCGTCAGCCTGCTGCAGGCCGCCACCCAGATCAACGAAATGACGCTGTCGTTCATCCCTAAAATTCTGGCGGTGGTGGCCACCATCATCATCGCCGGTCCCTGGATGTTGAATCTGTTGCTGGACTACATGCGCACCCTGTTCAGCAACCTGCCTACCCTGATCGGCTGACCGTGCTCACCTTCGACAGCGCCCAGCTCACCGTCTGGCTCAGCCACTACTTTTGGCCGCTGCTGCGCATTCTGGCGCTGATAAGCACCGCGCCGATATTCAGCGAAAAGCAAATCAGCAAAAAGGTCAAAATCGGCCTTGGCGGGCTGATCGTCATCCTGATTGCGCCGACGCTGCCCGCCAGCAATATTCCCATCTTCTCCGCCGCCGGCCTGTGGCTGGCGATTCAGCAGATTCTGATCGGCGTGGCGCTCGGATTGACCGTGCAGTTCGCCTTCGCGGCGGTGCGCCTGGCGGGGGAAGTGATCGGCATGCAGATGGGACTGTCGTTCGCCACTTTCTTCGATCCCAGCGGCGGCCCGAACATGCCGGTGCTGGCGCGCCTGCTCAACCTGCTGGCGATGTTGCTGTTCCTCAGCTTTGACGGCCATCTGTGGCTGATTTCGCTGCTGGCGGACAGCTTCCATACCCTGCCGATCCAAACGCAGCCGCTGAACGGCAACGGCTTCCTGGTGTTGACTCAGGTCGGCTCGCTGATCTTCATCAACGGCATGATGCTGGCATTGCCGCTGATCTGCCTGCTGTTGACGCTCAACATGGCGCTCGGCCTGCTCAACCGCATGACGCCGCAGCTGTCGGTCTTCGTGATCGGTTTCCCGGTCACCATGACCTTCGGCATCATGACGCTGGGCATGATGATGCCGATGTTGGCGCCGTTCTGTGAGCACCTGTTCGGTGAAATCTTCGATCGACTGGCGGCGGTGATCGGCGGCATGACCTTCTGAGCCCCTGCGGCCCCTTCCTTTCCCCCTCTTCCGCCTGAGACAAAATGGCAATAAAAACGCTTTCTTGGGACAAAAGCCTGAGAAACGTCTTTTATCCGGATTAAGGTCCAAATGTCTCCGGCGGCTTGAATAAATAAAACCCCGACCTAAAATAGACCCGGTAGAAAAAATATCGCCCGCACCCCGTCAGTCGCCCGCGGCGATAATATAAACTTATTGGTTAGAGAAAAATAAAATAACGCAGCCGCGCAGAGTTAAATGCGCGGCAGATAACTTACCCCCTGAATAAATGCGTCCGGCAGCCTGCCGGCTGCAGGGCGCAGCATCGACCTTTGCTAACTACAGGAGCGAGATCATGATTAAAGCGAAAAGCAACCGCAAAGCACGCCGGTTATTCGGTATGGCCCACTGGAAAAGCAACAAATTTAAAGTTGCCATCAGCGAAACGGCCGCCGGTGAAAAATGGAAAGTGGTGAAGAAAAAGAAATAATCCCGTACGGTTTTTAGCAAAACATTCCGGGTTGCGCCCGTATCCGGCCTCTGCTGCGCCATTCGACGCAGCACCGGGACGGCAACCCGGCTCCTGCCGTAACCGGCATTAATCACCCGTCGGCAAGCCATGTCGACATCCTGTACATTTCATTGTCAGGAATGAAATAATGCAGCGCGTCGCCCTCGCTGACACGCTAAATTTAAAGATAATGCATTAATAATTTGCTTTACTCACATCTCTTATTTATTCACTGACAAGAAAAATCGATTTCCCACCTTATTCCCCCAGCGTTATATTGGAAGAAACCTTGCAGACAGCACACTGCAAGTCTCGCCCAAATATAATCGGTGTAAATATGAAGATAAAATTCCAGCTGAGTGATTTATTCATCAGCGGCATCGCCCTTTTGATCATGAGCACTATTTTAAATACGCTGGGCTTTTCCTGGGGGTTATTTGTTCTTCCGCCTGGCGTCGATAGTTTCGTCATCATCCCGTTTACTTTATTTGGCTCATTGAAGTTGGCCGAGTGCCTCTATACGCCAATACGGTGGCTGTTCAATGAGAGCCGCAAGCCTCAAATCGAAAACAACAACCCTAAAAATAACGCCAAGTCGCGTTAACAGGAGATCGACCTATGTTGAGAGAACTGGCCAGCGAAGAAATGCAACGGATGGGCGGCGCCGGCGACGGCAATAACGGCGGCGACCGAGATCGCGACTATGGCCGAAGCTCCTACGGCGCGCAGGCGAACGGCTTCCAGCCTAATTGGGCGGCTAAAGGCTATGGGCTATTTCAGGATCCTTGTACCGGCTCGGTGGTTACCGGTGCCATTGCCATGGCCGGCGCCCTGGCCAGCCGTAACGGCAGTGCGATTGGCACTGCGGCGGCCTCAGCCTTCGTCAACATAGGCAGTCAATGCACTAAAGGGTCCGGCAACGATCGCGGCGTGCCTTTCCGCTAAGGCTTAAGGTGAATGGGGAACACGCAGACAAAAAAAGGCGCGTCACTCAGTCAGTAGTGGGAGAACGAGCGACGCGCCAAACGAGTGCGCCCGGTTTCAAGAAGCCTCCCTCCCCGCGGGGCGGAGAAGGCGTTTTCTAAGCGCACTAAAGGGAAACCCGTCGCGGTCAGGCAACGGGGTATTGCTCTTAACGATTCATCTGGAACAACGACATGCCCTGCATATCGCTGAAGGTTTTGTACGACGCCTGCAGCGCCGCCTGCTGCATGAAGTAGGACGAGATAGACTCGGCCAGGTCGGCATCCGTCAGCGCGCTCATCTGGATCTGATTGGTCATGTCACGCTCTTTACCGATGCTGTCCAACTGGTCCATCTCCTGCAGCTGGCTGCCCAGCTCGGCGCGCACGCTCAGCACGTTGTTGTAGGAGTTGTCCAGACCGCGGTTGGCTTTCGCCAGCGCATCGTTCACCTGCTGCTTGGTGGCCTCGTCGGCGCCCTGCAGCGGGGTTTTCAGCGCGTTCAGCGCAATATCGATGCTCTCGAATACGTTGCTGACCGGCGCGCTGCCGTCCGGCTCGGGCTTCGGATTGCTGGTCAACGACATGAACACCGCGTTGCCGGTATGGCCGATGGTCATGGTGCGGTTAGCGTCCACTTTCTGCTCAACCGTCTTGTCGCCGCCCTGGTAACTGACGGTGCCGCCGTTGTCGACGAACGGCGCCTTGTCGTTCACATACCCGCCGAACATATAGCGGCCGTTGCCGTCGGTGCTGTTGGCCTGGTTCAGCAGCTGATCTTTCAACCCCTGCAGCTGGGTGGCCAGCGACTGGCGATCGTTATCGCTTTCGGTGCCGCCGGCGTTGACGATCAACGCCTTCATGTCCGCGATGGTGGAGGTCGCGCCGGCCAATACCGTTTCTTCCATCGACACGTTCTGACGGGCGAAGGTGCGCGCCAGCGTGTATTGACTGTTTTCCGCCTGCGACTGCGACAGCATCACCGCGCGCGACGCCGCCAACGGATCGTCGGACGGGTTGATCACTCGCTTGCCGGAGGAAAGCTGCTCGGCGGCCTTCATGAACAGCGACTGGTTGCCCGTGATGCCGTTCATGTTTTGTTGGTACATCATGCCGGTACTCATGCGCATGCTGTGGGTTCCTTACTCTGAGCGACCGGCGCCGTTATCGGCGCCGATTAACAATGAAATCAACGAATGTTCAGCAGCGCGTCGAACAGCGAGCTGGCGGTCTGAATCACCTGCGCGTTGGCCATGTAGTACTGCTGGAAACGCAGCAGTTCACCGTACTCTTCGTCAAGGTTGACGCCGGACATCGACTGCTGTTGCGCGCCCAGCTGGGTGACGATTTTGGCCTGCGACGTGGCGATGGCCTTGGCGGCGGCGGTCTGGTTGCCGACGCCGCTGACGATGCCGGCGTAAGCGCCGCTCAGGGTCGCTTTGCCGTCCACCAGGTTTTTGGTTTGCAGATCCAGCAGTTTCTTGGCGTTCTCGTTATCGCCGCGGCCGCTGTCGTCTTTACCGGCGGCGGCGATCTTGGACGAATCGGTGATGGCCACTTTCAGGTTACCCGCCACGTCGCTGACCGGTTTCACGGTGAAGCTGTCTTTGGCCTGCGCATTGCCGTCGATGCTCACTTCCAACCCGTCGAAGTTCAGCGTCGGTTTACCGTCGGCGCTGGTGCCCGGCGTCGCGTTGACTTTCACGTTGTCCGGCAGGCGGCTGACCTGCCAGTTACTGCCGTCGAACTCGACGCGATAATCGTTGGCCTTCACCTTGCCGGTATCGGTGTAAGAGACCGACAGCGACGCGTCGCCGGTGTTGCGGGTGTTATCCACCACCCGGCCGCCGCTGAAGCTGAAGAAGTCGCCGCCCGCGTCACCGTTCAGATCGAAGCCGGCGCGATGCTGTTGGTTAAAGCTGTCCGCCATCGCCAGCGCCAACTGGCCCAGCTGATTGCGCACGCCGTCCAGCGTTTCGCTGCGGAATTTCAGCACGCCGCTCAGCGTGCCGCTGGTGATCTGGCCTTCCGGCACTTCGCTGGCGCCGTTGCCGCGGTTATAGCCGATGGTCAGACGGGAAGGATCGCTGCTGGAAGGCACGGCTTCCACCTGATACGTATTGCTGCCCTGCACCAGGGTCAAACCGTTGGCGAAGGAAACGGTATAGGCGTCGCCGTCCTGTTGCGTGACCTGTACGCCCACCAGCTGGTTCAATTCGGTGACCAGCTGATCGCGCTGATCCAGCAACGCATTCGGTTCGCCGCCGGCGCTGCCGCGCAAACGGGTGATCTCGTCGTTCAGCTTGGCGATCTGTTGGCCGTAGCTGTTGATCTGCTGCGCCGTATCGCTGATCTGCTGATTGACGCCATTGTCCATGTCGCGCAGGAATTTGTCGGTGTTGTTGAACTGGTTCACCAGGCCGTTGGCCTTGCCCAGCACCGTCTGGCGCGCGGCGTCGTCACCGGCGTTGCTCACCAGGTTCTGCAGGTTGGTAAAGAAATCCTGCATGTTGGTCGACAGCGGGTTGGTCTTGCTCGCCAACAGGTTGTCGATCTGCGAAATCTTCTCGTAATAGGCGTTTTGCGCCCCGAACGCGCTTTGCGCGCCGCGCAGCTGGTTGGTGATGAACTGGTTGTACTCGCGGTTAACGCTGGTGACGGTCACGCCGTTGCCGATAAAGCCGCTCATGGTGGCCATGCCGCCGTTCTGCGCCAGGATCGCGGTCTGACGGTTGTAGCCCGCCACATTGTAGTTGGAGATGTTGTTGCTGACGGTACTGAGCGCCACCTGAGCCGCATTCAGCCCGCTCATCGCGGTATTGATTAAGCTATTGGACATCGGAATTCCTTATGCTGCGGCGCCGGTGGCCCACAGGGTTCTTAATTGAGCTGCTGAGCCTGTTCGCTCAGCCTGTTTCGGTTATCGGCAAAAATGAGAAGAACTTGAGGAAAAAAAGCGGCAATGTGGCCAGCATCCAGCGAGCCTCCATTGCCGCCTACCCCCTAAATAATTGGCGCCGCAGCGGCGTCAAGAATGACGGGGATTTAGAACAAATCTTTCAGATCGTGGGTGTAAGCTTTCACCGCCTGTTCCCCCGCGCTCTTCATCTGCTGAATCACGCTGACCAACTTGCTGGCGTACTGCGGATCGGTGGCGTACCCGGCGCGCTGCAGCGCATGTGCCGCCTGCTCCGGGCTGCGCGCGGCGGCCACGTCGGCGTAGCGCGGGTTGTTGGTCAGCAGTTTGACGTAATCGGCGATCGCTTCGACGTACGACCCGTAAACGCGGAACTTCGCCTTCACCTTCTTCGCCGCGCCCTGTTCGAACTCGGTGGTGGTGATCTCCGTCACCGGCCCGCTCCAGCTGCCGCCGGCCTTGATGCCGAACAGGTTGTAGCTCGGCGTGCCGTCTGAGGTTGGGATCTCGCGCTGCCCCCAGCCGGATTCCAGCGCCGCCTGCGCGACGATCAGCTGATGCGGAATGCCGCTCTGCTGGCTGGCGACCTTCGCCGGTATCGACAGACGAGCGACGAAGTTGCCGTTGTTGAGCGACAGCGGCGCGGCGGCCGGCGGGGCTTTCGGCATCGCCCGGCGCACCATCTGCTCCAGCGCCTGGTTCGGCAGCGTTTGCAGCACCTCGTTGTCCAGCGCCATCGGCGACATGCCCGCGGTTTCGCTCGGCACCGCGTTGGCGTTGCTCATCTGCTTGACCATCATGTCGGCCAGCCCCAGCCCTTTTTGCGACATCTGCTGGGCGATTTGCTGATCGTACATCGAGGTATAGAGCCGCGTTTGATCGCTGCTCAACACCCCGTCCTGCGGCAAGGCGGAACGCATGCTTTTCAGCATCATCTGCACGAACATGCCTTCCACCTGCTGGGCCACCTGCTTGAGGTTGCCCTGCGGGTCGGCCGCCGCGTCGCGCTTCAGGCCATTCAGCGCCTGGGCGTCATAGGCCGCGCCCGACATCGCCATCAGATCGCCCGCCATCAGATGATTTCCAGCTTGGCGCGCAGGCAGCCGGCGCTCTGCATCGCCTGCAGGATCGACATCAGATCGATCGGCGTGGCGCCCAGCGCGTTCAGCGCGCGAATGACGTTGTTCAGGTTGGCGCTGGCGTTCACCTTCTGCAGCGACCCGCCCTGCTGTTGCACCGAGATCTGGGTGTTTGGCGTCACCACCGTCTGGCCGCCGCCGAACGGCGTCGTCGGTTGGCTGACGGTATTTTGCCGATCGACCACCACCGACAGGTTGCCCTGGGCGACGGCGCAGGAATCGAGGATCACATCGCGGTTCATCACCACCGACCCGGTGCGCGAGTTGATGATCACTTTGGCGTCCATTGCGCCGACGTTGACGGTGATGTTTTGAATCTCCGCCAGGAAGCGAACCTGAGAGCTGTTGCCCTGCGGCACCAGCACCTGGATCGTACGGGCGTCGAGCGGCGTCGCGGTGCCGCCGCCGCGTTGGCGGTTGATGGCGTCGCTGATCTGCTGCGCCAGCGTGAAGTCTTCGTCGTTCAGCTGCAGGTTGAGTACGCCGCCGCTGCCGAAGGTGGTCGGCAGCTCGCGCTCGATGGTGGCGCCGTTGCTGATGCGCCCGCCCGCCAGTTGATTGACCTGCACGCTGCTGCCGCCGGCCGCCGCGCCCGCGCCGCCGACCAGCACGTTGCCCTGCGCCAGCGCATAGACCTGGTTATCCACGCCTTTCAGCGGCGTCATCAGCAAGGTGCCGCCGCGCAGGCTCTTGGCGTTGCCCATTGATGAGACCACCACGTCGATGTTCTGCCCGGCGCGCGAGAACGGCGGCAGTTTGGCGGTCACCATCACCGCCGCCACGTTTTTCAGCTGCATGTTGGTGCCCGGCGGCACGGTGATGCCCAGCTGCGACAGCATGTTGCTCAGGCTTTGGGTGGTGAACGGCGTCTGCATGGTCTGGTCGCCGGAGCCGTCCAGCCCCACCACCAGGCCATAGCCGATCAGGGCGTTGTCTCGCACGCCCTGCACCGTCACCAGATCGCGGATGCGCTCCGCCGCCGCCGGCAAGCACACCAGCCCGACGCACAGCGCGATAAACCATTTTTTCAGCATCAGTCAATCCTTAGAACGGTGAAACATTTAAGAAGAAGCGCTGCAGCCAGCCCATGGTCTGCGCTTCGTTGATATAGCCATTGCCGACGTATTCGATCCGCGCGTCCGCCACCTGCGTCGAGGTGACCGAGTTGTTGCCGCTGATGGTGCGCGGGTTGACGACGCCGGAGAAACGAATGAATTCGGTGCCCTGGTTGATGGCGATCTGCTTTTCCCCCACCACGTGCAGGTTGCCGTTGGCCAGCACCTGGTTGACCGTCACCGTAATGGTGCCGTTGAAGGTGTTGTTGGCGTTGGCCCCGCCCTTGCCGCCGAAGGTGCTGTCGCCGGAAATGTCCATATCGGCGCGCGCATTGCCCAACAGGCCGTCAAGGTAACGCGGCGAGGTGGCGACGCCGAACTTGCTGGCGCCGTTGCGGCTGGCATTGGCGGAGGAGCTCTTGCTGGCGCTGACGTTTTCCTGCAGCACGATGGTCAGGGTGTCGCCGACGTTGCGCGGACGGCGGTCTTCGAACAGCGGCTGATAGCCGTAGTTCATCGGCTGCACCGTCTGGAAGATCGAGCCGTTCGGCATCGGCGCGCTGGCCGGCGCGGGCTGCGCCGTGGTCGCACCGTCCACCAGCGGTTTATGCGGAATATAAGCGCAGCCGCTCAGCGTCAGCATCACCATTCCCGCCAGCCAGCGTTGTCCCTGCCGCGGCAGGATTGCCATCGAATATGTGGTTACCACGGGTATCGCCTTTGTTTCACGAAAGAGAATGACGGGCGCGGCAAGCCGGGCCCGTCAATGACAGATTACAGTTGCGTCAGCTTTTGCAGCATCTGATCGGAAGTCGATACCGCTTTGCTGTTGATCTCGTAAGCGCGCTGAGTCTGGATCATGTTGACCAGCTCTTCCGCCACGTTAACGTTGGAGGTCTCCACGTAGCCCTGATACAGCAGACCGGCGCCGTTCAGCCCCGGCGTGCTCTCGTTCGGCGCGCCCGAGCTTTCGGTTTCCTGATACAGGTTCTCGCCCACGCTCTCCAGACCGCTGTCGTTGACAAAGGTCGTCAGCGTCAGTTGACCCACCTGCTGGGCGGCGGTTTGCCCCTGCTGGGTGACGCTGACGATGCCGTCGCGGCCGACGGTGATGGACAGCGCGTTAGCCGGAATGGTGATCGCCGGCTGCACCTGGAAACCGCTGGAGGTGACCAACTGGCCGTTCTGATCGATCTGGAACGAGCCGTCGCGCGTGTAGGCCTGGGTGCCGTCCGGCAACATCACCTGGAAGAACCCCTGCCCCTTGATGGCGACGTCTTTGCTGTTGTTGGTCTGTGACAGGTTGCCCTGGCTGTGCAGCCGCTCGGTCGCCACCGGACGCACGCCGGTGCCGATCTGCAGACCGGAAGGCAGCGTGGTCTGCTCAGAGGACTGCGCCCCCGGCTGACGCATGGTCTGGTACAGCAGATCTTCAAATACCGCACGCTGGCGTTTGAAGCCGTTGGTGCTGACGTTCGCCAGGTTGTTGGCGATCACGTCCATGTTGGTCTGCTGCGCGTCCAGACCGGTTTTGGCAATCCATAAGGATGGAATCATCGGTTATTTCCTTGCTGCTTAGCTCACTGAGAGCAGTGAGTTGGCACGCTGTTCGTTTTCATCCACGCTGTGGATGACCTTCATTTGCATTTCAAAACGGCGGGCGTTGGCGATCATGTCTACCATGGTCTCCATCGGCTTGACGTTGCTGCCTTCCAGCACCCCGGGCATCACCCGCACCTGCGGATCGTTTTGCAACTGATTGCCGCGCAGCTGTTGGGTTTCCGGCGTCAGGCGGAACAGCCCGTCGTCACCGCGCATCACTTCACGCGCGTCGGCTTTCACCAGCTTCAGGCGGCCGATCTGCGCGATGGTGTTCGGCGGATCGCCGGCGTTCAGCGCTGAAATGGTGCCGTCGGCGGCGATGGTGATCTCCGCCGACGGCGGCACCTCGATCGGCCCCCCGTCGCCCATCACCGGCAGCCCCTGCACCGTCAACTGCCCGGTGGAGGAGATCTGGATGTTGCCGTTGCGGGTGTAGGCTTCACCGCCGCCCGGCAGGCTCACCGCCAGGAAACCGTCCTGCTGCAGCGCCACGTCCAGCGGGCGCGCCGTATAGTTCAGCGCCCCCTGGCTCATGTCAGCGCCCGGCGTCGACGCGGCCACCAATGTGCGCGTCGCCAGGCTCGGCCCGTCAACCGGCACCGCGCGCAGCGCGGCGAGCTGGGCGCGAAAGCCCGGCGTCGACGCGTTGGCCAGGTTGTTGGCGGTAATGGACTGCTGCTCCAGCGTTTGGCGCGCCGCGCCCATCGCGGTATAAATCGCGTGATCCATAACTCGACCCTATTAGCGCAGGCTAACCAACGTCTGCAGAATGGAGTCCTGCGTCTTGATGGTCTGGGCGTTGGACTGATAGTTACGCTGTGCGACGATCATGTTCACCAGCTCCTGGCTCAGATCGACGTTGGAAGACTCCAGCGCGCCGCTGGTCAGCTTACCGAAGCCGCCACCGCCCGACAGACCGACGCGCGGCTGACCGGACGCGCCGGTTTCCTGCCAAACGTTATCGCCCTGCGACGCCAGCCCTTCCGGGTTGGAGAAGTTAGCCATGACGATCTGGCCCAGCACCTGGGTTTGCTGGTTGGAGTAGATGCCCACCACTGTGCCGTCGTTGTTGATCTGGAAGTTGGTGTATTCACCGGCGGCATAACCGTCCTGCGAGACCTTGCTCACCGAGTCGCTGCCCACGTTCTGCTGCATGCTGCCGGCGAAGCTCAGGGTGAAGTTTTGCGCCGGCGCGCCGTCTTTGGCGGTCATCGGGATCACCATGCTGAACTCGCCCGGCGCGCCGTTGGTGCTGGTGGTTTTCACCAGGTTGCCGCTGGTGCTGAACTCCATGGTGCCGGCGTCAACCGGCGCGGCGCTGCCGTCCTGGGTGTAGACCTGCCACTTGTTGTCTTCGGTCTTCACGAAGTAGGCGTTGATGTTGTGCGCGTTACCCAGCGAGTCGTAGGCGGTGATGGTGTTGACGTAGTTGTAGCTGTCCTGCTTGGTCGGATCGAAGGTCTTGTTCTCCGGCACTTTATGGGTCGACTTCAGGTTGGCGACCATCTGGCCGGAGGTGGACGCTTTCGCGTTCATCATGCCTTCAGGAATGCTCAGCGGCACCGGGTTGGCGCCCTGCTGAATGGTCGGCGGGGAGCCGGCCGCCGGGTAGCCGGTCAGCTGCAGACCCTGCATGTTGGTCAGATTGCGGTTCTCGTCCAGCTTGAATTGGCCGTTGCGGGTATAGAAGATGCCGCCGTCTTTATCCTGCATGCGGAAAAAGCCGTTGCCGTTGATGGCCACATCCAGCGCACGGCTGGTACCGGTGGTGGTGCCGCCCTTGAAGTTCTGGGTGATGCCGGACACTTTAACGCCCAGACCGACCTGTGAACCGGCGAACATGTCGGCAAAGGAGACGCTGCCGGATTTGAAGCCCGCAGTCGCGGAGTTGGCGATGTTGTTACCGATCACGTCCAGGTTGGTTGCTGCCGCGTTCAAGCCGCTGACTGCCTGAGAAAAAGCCATGTTATTCTCCGAATAGTGGTCAGGCTATCGTCCGATTGAGCCTGATGCTTAGGGTTATAAGATCTGTCGCACGTCTTCCAGGGTGGCGTTGCCCGCCAGACCGAGATCCAGCTTGGCGCCGTTGCCGTCGCGGATCACGCCGTTCACCAAGCCGAAGTGCAGGCTGCGCGCCACCAACTGCTCGCCGTTGCCTTTGGCGTTAATCGCCACTTTGTAGGCGCCGTCGGGCGCGGTGGAGCCGTCATCCAGCGAACCGTCCCAGGTGAAGGCATGTACGCCGGCGGTCAGACCGCCGATTTCGATGGTGCGCACCACCTGCCCGCTGGCGTTGGTGATGGTGGCGGTTACCTGGTCGGCGGCGCGCTCCAGTTCCACGCCGAACGGCGTGGTGCTGACTTTGCCGTCCTTGCTGCCGACCAGAATGTTGCTGCCCGGCACCATCACGCCGTGGCCGATCAGCGCGGTGGCCTGCAGCGACTGATTGCTGTTGATCTGGCCGGAGATCGACCCCAGCGTGGTGTTGAGTTTTTCGATGCCCTGAACGGTGTTGATCTGCGCCAGCTGCGAGGTCAGTTCGTTGTTCTGCATCGGATTGGTCGGATCCTGGTTTTTCAACTGCGCCACCAGCAGCGTCAGGAAGCTGTTGTGCAGATCCTGGCTGTTGGTATTTTTGCTGTTGTTACCGATGACGGTGTTGTCCAACGACTCGTTCGTGGTTGCGGCGATAGCCATGGGAACCTCCGGTTACTGACCCAGCGTCAGGGTTTTCATCATCATCGACTTGGTGGTGTTAAGCACCTCAACGTTGGCCTGATAGCTGCGGGAAGCGGAGATGGTGTTGACCATTTCCCCCACTACGTCGACGTTCGGCATGCGCACATACCCCTTGGCGTCCGCCAGCGGGTTGCCCGGCTGATACACCAGACGCTCGGGCGCCGGATCGTCCACCACCTGGGCAACGCGCACGCCGCCGGTCGGCTGTCCCGGCGCCGCCGCGACCTGGAACACCACCTGCTTGGCGCGGTAAGGTTCGCCGTCCGGGCCGGTCACGCTGTCGGCGTTGGCCATGTTGCTGGCGCTGACGTTCATGCGCTGGGATTGCGCCGATAACGCCGAGCCGGAGATATCAAAAATATTCAGTAAAGACATGCGCCTTATCCTTGTTGCAGTACGGACATCATCCCTTTGATCTGACCGTTGAGCAGCGTCAGGTCGGTCTGATATTTCAGGCTGTTATCGGCAAAGTTGGTGCGTTCGCGATCCATGTCCACCGTGTTGCCGTCCATCGACGGCTGATCCGGCACCCGGAACAGCAGTTCGAGCTGCGGCTGCTGCAGGGTCTGCGCCGGGATATGGCGCGCCGCCGTCAGGTTGAGCGCCATGCCGTTGCCGCTGACGCGCCCCTGCTCCATCACTTTGTTCAATTGGCTGGCGAAATCGATATCCCGCGCCTGATAACCCGGTGTGTCTGCGTTGGCGATGTTGGCGGCCAGAATTTCCTGCCGCTGGGCGCGCAAGTTCAGCGCCTCTTGGCCAAAGCGCAGAGCCGCGTCCAGTTTGTCGAGCATGCTCCCTCCGCGAGGTTAGAATTTGGAGTCGACAGCATAAACGCCCCCCGCGCTACCCTATCGCGGGAATAAACGCAAAATGGGGCGCTATTTATCTGCTTAGCCTGCGCGCGCTGCGGGTACACTTACGCGTATCCCGATGAAGCTTGAGAAGATGACGATGAAAGGTAAAATGCTGCTGCTTATCGGCCTGCTGTGCAGTCTGAACGCGCGCGCCGACGATCTGGCGACGCAAATCGAAAGCTTCATCCAAGGCAAGTTCAGCGGCGAACCGGTACAGGTAAAAGTGCGGGTGCGCACGCCGCCGAACCAATGGCCCGCTTGCGAACTGCCGCAGCTGTCGCTGCCGCCCAACGCGCGGATCGGCGGCAACGTCAGCATTTCGGCGCGCTGTGGCCAGGAGCGGCGTTTTATCCAGACGCAGGTGCAGGTGTTCGGCCGCTATCTCGTTTCGGCGCGCGGCATCACCGCCGGCAGCCGGTTGACGGCGGCGGACCTGACGTTGAAAGAAGGTCGGCTCGATACCCTGCCGCCGCGCGCGCTGACCGAAGCGGGCAAAGCATTAGGCGCCGTCAGCCTGCGCAACATCAGCCCCGGCCAGCCGCTGACCCTCGCCATGCTGCGCCGGGCCTGGATTATCAAGGCCGGGCAACCGGTGCAGGTCAATGCACAGGGCGAAGGATTCAGCATTAGCGGCGCGGGCAAGGCGATGAACAACGCCGCCGCCGAAGACAGCGTGCGCGTGCGCATGGCGTCCGGGCAAATCGTCAGCGGCGTGGTCGGGGACGACGGCGCGATTCGCATTACGTTATAAAAAAGTAAAGGTTCCGCAAACCTTGCCGATAAGACAAATCAAGCAGCATTTTATTGGCCATCAGGGCCGCAACACTTTCATTGCAGCGTCGTCGCCCGAGTGCGGTCACGGCGTAAACGGAGATGGACCATGAGTATCGATCGCACCCAGCGGTTACAGCCGGTTTCCACTGTGCAACCGCGTGAAACCCCGGCCGACAACCCGCTCCAGCCGCGTAAGGCCGCCGTGGCCGAAACCGCCGTCAGCGGTACGCAGGTCAAACTGAGCGAGGCGCAGGCGCGCCTGATGCAGCCGGGCACCCAGGATATCGATATGGGCCGGGTCGAGGCCATCAAGCAGGCGATCCGCAACGGTGAACTGAAGATGGACGCCGGCAAAATCGCCGACGCACTGCTGCAAGACGCGCAGAGCGATGTTCAATGGATCGCCGGACGCGACTGACAACGCGGCGGCGGGTAGCGGTAAAGGATAAGTCATCACTATGGAAAAGCTGGCACAACTGCTGGACAAACTGTTGGAAACGCTGCAGGCGCTCAATGGCGTGCTGGAAGAAGAGCACGATCTGTTATGCTCCGGCCAGCTGCCGGGCGTGGCCTTGCAGCGCGTAACCGATGCCAAAAGCCAACTGCTGGCGACGGTCGCCTACCTCGAGCAACAGCGCCTGGGGCAGGAAAAAACCTGCGGGCAACGCGCGCCCTATGCCAGCCACGCCCCCCTGGCCGACCGTTGGCAGCGCGTTCAATTGCTCAGCCAAACGCTGCGCGAAAAGAACCAGCACAACGGCCTGCTGCTCAATCAGCAGATCGACCATAACGCTCAGGCGCTGGCCATCCTCAGCAAAAACAACAAATCGCTGTATGGCCCGGACGGCCAGTCGCACGCCGGCAGCCTGCTCGGCAGAAAAATCGGCGTCTGACCTGACTCATTTCGCCCGGTGAGCCTATCACCGGGCATGCGTTAACCGGCTTCTGCGCATCCCGTCGCATTTTCTCCCTATCACTCTTTGAATTCACTTAAGACTTTGCGCCAGGCTGCGCATGGCGTGAATTTGGCTGTTTCTTTCCCTTTGGCCGCTTGTCACCCTGTGGTTATTTTTAAACCACTTGAAATATACCCTTAACGGGTATAGATTCGCAGGGAGAGCGAATGGTCGACATTATCTCACCAAAACCTTTCAGGGTTTTGCCGCACGCGAGCGCATTAGCGACGCCAGGATAGTGAAAGCGGCGCGAGAGATGCAACATCAGCTGTACGACGCCAATCTTGGCGGTTGCGTATACAAAAAGCGCATCGCTCGGGCTGGTGCGGGCAAACGTGGCAGCTATCGGGTACTGATCGTTTTTCGCGATGAAGACCGCCTGTTTTTTATGCGCGGCTTTGCCAAAAGCGAGAGAGAAAACATCAGTGCGGATGAGTTACAGGGATTGAAACATCTGGCTGCGCTGTATCTGGATTATTCGCCATTCAGACTCTACCAGCTGGTCAACAACAGGGAGTTACGGAGGCTAAGCGATGAGTAAAATTCTTGCCGAGATCCACCAGGAAGTTCAGGGCCTGCACCGCGCTGGTTTCGTCGACGACGTGACCATGCGTACCTTCGACATGCTGTGCCTGCGGCCGGTGAAGCAGTTCGGGCCGGCCGAGATCCGCGCGCTGCGCGAACGGGAAAACGTCAGTCAGCCGGTGTTTGCGCTGTATCTCAACGTCAGCAAAAAGGCGGTACAGAAATGGGAGCGCGGCGAAGCACAACCGAACTCCGCCGCGATGAAACTGCTGACGCTGGTGGAACGCAACGGCCTGCAAATACTGGCCTGATCTTACTGATAATTGACGATCACCTGATTGCCAATCACCCGCAGCGGCGGATTCAGCCCGCCTTGCGACTGCACGTAATAGACAAAGCGCAATTCCGCATTGGCCGGCTCGCCCTGCAGACCGATGCTGCTGCCGCTGCCGCCGCCGAGCGGAATGCAGCGGTTTACCGTGCAAAGCTGGGCCTGCAGCCCCACGGGCTCTGGCCCCAGCAAACGGTAGCGCCAGCTGACGCTGGTGATGCGCGCATTGGCATCCGGCAGCGCGTTCGGCGGCCGCAAACCGGCGGATTCATCGCGCATCCCGCCCTGTTCCAGCGTGACCCCCGCCCCTTCAGCCACCCAGGAGCCGGACACCGCGCCGGCGGCTAGCGGCGCCAGCAAACACAACAAGGACAGACAGCGTTTCATCAGGCGGCTCCAATGGTCGAGGTCATGCGAATCTGGCGATCGTCGTTGATCTCCAGGTTGGACAGCACCACGAGCTGCGGCAGGCTGCGACGCAGGAAGCGCGCCAGTAAAGGACGCAGCGCATGGTTAACCAACAGCACCGGCGGCGCGCTGAGCATCTCTTGCCGTTGCAGCGCCTGACGCGCCTGCTCCAGCAGACGGTCAGCCAGCCCCGGCTCCAGACCGCCTCCGCCCTGCAACGCCTGCAGCAACAGGCGCTCCAGCTGGGTATCCAAGCCGATAACCTGAATCTCGCCGTTGCCCGGGAACCACTGCTGCGTGATCGCCCGGCCCAGCGCCACCCGCACCACGGTGGTCAATTCGTAAGGATCGCTCTGCGCCGGGGCATGTTCCGCCAGCGTTTCGACGATGGTGCGCATATCGCGGATGGACACGCGCTCGGCGAGCAGATTTTGCAGCACCTTGTGCAGCGTCGTCAGTGACACTACGCCCGGCACGAAGTCTTCGGTCAGCTTCGGCATCTCCTGCGACACGCGATCCAACAGCTGTTGGGTCTCCTGGCGGCCGAACAGCTCGCTGGCGAACTGGCCAATCAGGTGATTGAGGTGCGTCGCCACCACGGTGCTGGCTTCCACCACGGTAAAGCCCTGGATTTGCGCCTGTTCGCGCAAGGCGCTGTCTATCCACACCGCTTCCAGTCCGAAGGCGGGATCGACGGTTTTGTCTCCCGCCAGCTCGCCCACGGCATTGCCGGGGTTGATCGCCAGCCAGCGGCCCGGCTGCGCTTCACCGCTGCCGATCTCGACGCCTTTCATCAGGATGCGATAGCTGGCTGGCGGCAGTTCCAGGTTGTCGCGAATGTGCACCACCGGCGGCAGATAACCCATGTCCTGGGCGAATTTCTTGCGGATCCCGCGGATACGCCCAAGCAGCTCGCCGTTCTGTTGAAAATCGACCATCGGAATCAACCGGTAGCCCACTTCCATCCCCAGCGGATCTTCCAACTGCACGTCGGCCCAGCTGGCCTCGGCGGCCTGCGGATTCTCCGGCATCACCGGATCTTCCACCGTTTTCGGCGCCTGTTGTTCACGGCCGCGCAGCCACCAGGCGAGGCCCAGCAGAGCCGCGGTAAACAGCAGGAACACCAGGTTCGGCATGCCCGGCACCAGGCCCAGCAGGCCCAGCACCCCGGCACTCAGCAGCATCACGCGCGGATTGTTGAACAGCTGGCCCACCATCTGCTCGCCGACATCCTGATCGGTCGCGACGCGAGTGACGATGACACCGGCGGCGGTGGAGATCACCAATGCCGGGATCTGCGCCACCAGGCCGTCACCGATGGTCAGCAGCGTATAGCTTTCCGCCGCCGCCCCCAGTTCCATGCCGTGTTGCACCACGCCGACCAGCAGGCCGCCGACCACGTTCAGCACCATGATCATCAGGCCGGCGATGGCGTCGCCGCGCACGAATTTACTGGCGCCGTCCATCGAGCCGTAAAAATCGGCCTCCTGGGTCACTTCGGCGCGGCGTTTCTTCGCTTCGTCTTCACCAATCAATCCGGCGTTCAAATCGGCGTCGATCGCCATCTGTTTGCCCGGCATGCCGTCCAGCACGAAGCGCGCGCCCACTTCGGCGATACGCCCTGCACCTTTGGTAATTACCATAAAGTTGATCAGCACCAGGATGATGAACACCACGATGCCGATGGCGAAGTTGCCGCCCACCAGGAAGTGGCCGAAGGCTTCCACCACGCGCCCGGCGGCGGCGGAACCGGTGTGGCCTTCCAGCAAGATGATGCGCGTCGAGGCGACGTTGAGCGACAAACGCAGCAATGTGGAGAACAGCAGGATGGTCGGGAAAGCGGCGAACTCGAGCGTACGCTGGGTGAACATCGCCACCAGCAGCACCATGATCGACAGCGCGATGTTGAAGGTAAACAGCAGGTCGAGGATAAACGCCGGCAGCGGCAACACCATCATCGACAAAATCAGCAGGATCAGCACCGGGCCGGCCAGCACCTGCCACTGCGTATCTTTAAAATTGCCCGGCAAACGAAGCAGGGAGGCCAAATTAGCCATCAGAGTCACTCTCTCTCGCAAAATCCAGTGCTTCCGGCACCGGTAAACGTTCAGGTTTTTTCGGGATCAGGCCGCCCTCGCGCCGCCAGCGGCGCAGTTGGTACACCCAGGCCAGCACTTCGGCGACCGCGGCATACAGGGTGGCCGGAATGTGTTGTCCAATCTCGCTGTGCCGATACAGCGCGCGCGCCAGCGGCGGCGCCTCCAGCATCGGAATGCGGTGCTCCGCGCCGAGCTCGCGAATGCGCAAGGCGATTTCGCCGGCCCCTTTGGCCAGCACTTTCGGCGCACTCATTTTTTTGTCGTTGTACTGCAACGCGACGGCGTAGTGCGTCGGGTTGGTGACGATCACGTCCGCCTTGGGCACATCGGCCATCATGCGGCGCCGGGCGATCGCCCGCTGCTGCTGGCGAATGCGCCCCTTGACGTGCGGGTCCCCTTCCTGATCCTTGAATTCGTCGCGAATATCCTGCTTGGTCATCTTCAGCTTTTTGAAGTGGCTCCACAGCTGGTAGAACACGTCGAACGCCACCATCGGCGTCAGCCCCAGCACCACCAGAAAACCGCAGAACAGGATCATCTGCAGCGCATTGCCCAGCGCATCGAGCGGCTGCTGGGTCATCAGATGCAGCATCGCCGCCCAGTTGTGCCACAGATAAAGACCGGTGACCCAGCCGACCAACGTCGCTTTCAGGATCCCTTTCAGCAGCTCGGCCAACACCTGGCTGGAAAAGATGCGTTTCAACCCGGACAGGGGGTTTAGCCGCTTCATATCGAACTTGATCGACTTGCCGCTGAACAAGATGCCCCCCAACAGCATTGGCGCGGCGAGCGCTACCAGCACCAGCCCCGCCATGATCGGCAGCAGCGCCAGCACCGCCTGACGCAGCAACATGCCCAGTTGGCGAAGCATCTGCTTGTCGTTACTGACCATGCCGTGGTCAAAGTTCAGTCCTTGCGTGAGCATCGCCGCCAGCTGTTGCGCCATGTTGCTGCCGGACATCAGGATGATCGCCAGGCCCGAGAGCAGCATCAGTACCGAGGTCAGCTCGCGGGAGCGCGGGATCTGGCCGTCTTCACGCGCCTTCTCCAGCCTGTGGGGCGTGGGGGCCTCGCTTTTTTCCAGATCGCTGTCTTCAGCCACGAAACGCCGTTCCTGTGTCGGGAGGGTAAAGAATGGCGGTCAGCATGCCAAAAAATTGGCGATGTCATTGGCGGAACAACGGGGAAAAAGGCGGGTTATTTAGGGGATGAGACCAAAACGACGTGGCTTGTTGTCGGGGCGCGCCGTCGCGCGCCCCGAAAGGCCTCAGAAACCGAGGCTGTCGAGCAGATCGTCGACCTGCGCCTGGTTGGCGATCACGCCGACGCCGTTCTGGTCGAGCTGCGGGCCGTTCAGCAGGCTGTCGTTCGGCCGTTTTTCCTTCACCGGCTGCTCCGGCATGTTTTCCATCAGCACCATCAGCAGCTGCTTTTCGATCTCCTGCACCACGTCCATCATGCGCTTGATCACCTGACCGGTCAGATCCTGGAAGTCCTGCGCCATCATGATTTCCAGCAGCTGAGCGTTGGTGAAGGCCGTATGGCCCGGCACCTGATCCAGATACTGACGCGTGTCGTTGAC
Source organism: Serratia sp. CY52157 (assembly GCF_052168495.1). Taxonomy (NCBI): domain Bacteria; kingdom Pseudomonadati; phylum Pseudomonadota; class Gammaproteobacteria; order Enterobacterales; family Yersiniaceae; genus Serratia; species Serratia sp. CY52157. The sequence continues at coordinate 1,338,558 of NZ_JBJNMO010000001.1, forward strand.
CAGAGAACGCGCGTCGTCCAGTTCGATGGGATTGGCGAACCACTCGTCCCAGCGTCCTTTCAACGCGTTGGCGCCGGACTCCAGCTCCGCCTGGCGCGGTTGCGCCGCCTCCACGCAGTTCAACGCCCGTTCCGCCGCCTGCGCCGTCATGGTTACGACATAGTCAAGACGGTCGCGCGCATCCGGGATCGCCTCTGCCGCCTGGGCAATCGCCTGATCGAGCCCCAGTTCGCGCATGCTGTCGCGCAGCATTCGGGTCAGTTGGCCGATGCGGGAGATGATCTCTCCCGCGGTCGCTGCATCGCTGGCAGGCATTGGAATGTCTCTCATCGCCCTCTCCTTACATGCCCAATTTTTCAAAAATCTTGTTGAGCTTTTCTTCCAGCGTCGCCGCCGTAAAAGGTTTCACCACATAACCGCTGGCGCCGGCCTGCGCCGCCGCGATGATATTTTCTTTCTTGGCTTCCGCCGTCACCATCAGTACCGGCATCGCGGCCAGCGCGCTATCGGCGCGGATGGTCTGCAACAGTTCGAGCCCGTCCATGTTCGGCATGTTCCAGTCGGACACCACGAAGTCGAAACCGCCGGCGCGCAGCTTGTTCAGCGCATCCGCGCCGTCTTCAGCTTCTTCGACGTTGTTGAAGCCCAGCTCTTTCAGCAAATTTCTGACGATGCGGCGCATGGTGGAGAAGTCGTCCACAACCAGAAATCTGAGGTTCTTGTCTGCCATTGTTACTCCTGAAATAGTTAACCGTTTAATGATGCAAAACCGCAGGCCGCCGCGCGGCGACCGTAGGTCATATCGCCGCCGGGCAAACCCTGCGGACTGAAATCAAATGCGCAATGCCTGGCCGCCGGAAATCTGCGCCAGCATGCGCTGGCTCATCCTGTCCAACTCGACCACTTCGCTCACGCCGCCGCCGGCGATCGCCTCGCGCGGCATGCCGAACACTACACAGCTCGCCTCGTTCTGCGCCAGGGTATAGGCCCCGGCGCGGTGCATCTCCAGCATCCCCGCCGCCCCGTCGTTCCCCATGCCGGTGAGGATCACCCCCACCGCATTGCGGCCGGCATATTGCGCTACCGAGCGGAACAGCACGTCGACCGACGGACGATGGCGGTTGACCGCCGGGCCGTCATGCAGCTTCACCTGATAGTTGGCGCCGCTGCGCGCCAGCTCCAGGTGGCGATCCCCCGGGGCGATGTAAGCGTGGCCCGGCAGTACGCGCTCGCCGTCCTCCGCTTCTTTCACCGTGATCTGGCACAGCTTGTTCAGCCGTTCGGCGAACGAACGGGTGAACCCCGGCGGCATGTGCTGGGTGATCAGCAGCGCCGGACTGGTAGCCGGCAGCGGCTGCAACACCTGGCGGATCGCTTCGGTGCCGCCGGTGGAAGCGCCGATGGCGATCAGTTTTTCACTGCTCAGCAGCGGCGCATGGCTGAGGATCGCCGGCGCCGGGCTGCTGGATCGCTGCGGCAGCCGCGCTCTGGCGGCGGTGCGGATCTTCTCGGCGATCAGTTCGCTGTAGGCCAACATGCCCTCGCGAATGCCGAGCTGCGGTTTGGTGACGAAATCCACCGCGCCCAGCTCCAGCGCACGCAGCGTGATCTCCGAGCCTTTACCGGTCAGCGAAGAAACCATCACTACTGGCATCGGCCGCAGGCGCATCAGCTTCTCGAGGAAATCCAGCCCGTCCATGCGTGGCATCTCGACGTCCAGCGTCAGCACCTGAGGATTAAATTTTTTGATCAGATCGCGCGCCACCAGCGGATCCGGCGCGGTCGCCACCATTTCCATGTCGGGATGGCCGTTCACGATTTCCGTCATCAGCTGACGCATCAGTGCCGAATCGTCTACGCATAACACTCTGATTTTACTCATTACCTCTCCTTGGTCAGCCCATACACGGTCTGCCCACGCAAGTAGAAATCCCGGCTGATCTGGCTGAAATTCTCGGAGTGGCCGGCGAACATCAGCCCCCCCGGCTTAAGTAAGGGAACGAAGCGGCGCAGGATGCGCTCCTGCGTCGCCTTATCGAAATAGATCATGACGTTGCGGCAAAAAATGGCGTCAAATTGCCCCGGCAGCGCCCATTCCGGCGCCAGCAGGTTCAACGGCTGGAAGTTCACCCGCGCCGCCAGTTCCGGCCGCACGCGCACCAGCCCCTGATGCGGCCCGGTGCCGCGCAAAAAATAGCGCTGCATTTGGGTCGGCGTCAGGGTGCGCAGATCTTCCTGGCGGTAAACGCCCGCTTCCGCTTTTTCCAACACCTGCGTGTCGATGTCGCTAGCCCAGACCTGGCAACTGCCGGCCCGCTGCCCCAGGGCATCGCTCAGCGTGATGGCGATCGAATACGGCTCTTCGCCGGTCGAGGCCGCAGTGCTCCAGACGCTGTAGCCGTTCGGCCGCGAGCGCGCATGCTCCGCCAGGATCGGGAAGTGATGCGCCTCGCGGAAAAATGCCGTCAGGTTGGTGGTCAATGCGTTGATGAACGCCTGCCACTCCGCGCTGTTCGGATCGCTTTCCAGCAGCGCCAGATAGTCGCCGAAATCGTGCAATCCCAGCAGCCGCAACCGGCGCACCAGGCGGTTGTAAACCATCTCGCGCTTATGCTCCGCCAGCACGATGCCGGCGCGTTGATAAATCAACTGGCTGATACGGCGAAAATGCACGTCCGACAGCGGCAGGCGCTGCACCATTTGCGTCAACATCGACGCAGTATCCCGGTTAGAAGTAGATGGCGCCTGTTTCATGCCGCCTCACCGGAGAAAAACGTGCTGTTTATGCGGTTTAACAATCTTGGGCTTCCTTTACCACGGGTGAAACTGCGTTGTTGCTGTTACCTGGCGCGACGACGTTATCGTCCGCCAGACGGAATACCGCGACCGCGTCGGCCAGGGTAATGGCCTGCTCTTCCAGCGCGGTGGCGGCAGAAGCGGATTCTTCCACCAGCGCGGCGTTCTGCTGGGTAACCTGGTCCATCTGGGTCACCGCCTGCGTCACCTGTTCGATGCCGCGGCTTTGTTCATCCGAAGCCGACGCGATCTCGCCCATGATGTCGGTCACGCGAGTTACCGAACGCACAATGTCCTGCATGGTGGCGCCGGAGTTTTCCACCAGCACCGAGCCGTGTTTGACGCGGCTGACCGATTCGTCGATCAGCACCTTGATCTCTTTCGCCGCCTGCGCGCTGCGGCTCGCCAGATTGCGCACTTCACCGGCCACCACCGCGAAACCCCGCCCCTGTTCGCCGGCGCGCGCCGCTTCCACCGCCGCATTGAGCGCCAGAATGTTGGTCTGGAAGGCGATGCCGTCGATCACGCTGGTGATGGCGCCGATTTTCTGCGAACTGTTGGCGATATCGTGCATGGTGGTGACCACGTCACCGGCCAGTTCGCCGCCCTTGGCCGCGGTGGCCGAGGCATCACGCGCCAGCTGAGACGCCTGCCGCGCATTGTCGGCGTTCTGTTTCACCGTCGCGGTCAGCTGTTCCATGCTGGCGGCGGTTTCTTCCAGCGACGCGGCCTGCTGCTCGGTGCGGGAAGAGAGATCGTTGTTGCCTTCGGCGATCTCCTGCAGGCCGATCAGAATCGACTCCGCCCCGTCGCGCACCGCGCCGACGGTGCCGATCAGCGACTGCTGCGTGCGTTGCAGGCTGGCGAACAGCATGCTGATTTCATTACGGCCGTACACCTGAATCGGCGTCGCCAGATCGCCGGCGGCGATGCGTTCAAAGTGGCTGCGGATTTGGTTCAGCGGCTGTATCAGCATGGTGCGCAACCACCACATGGCGCTGCCGGTCACCACGATCAGCATCAATACCGCCCCCGCCAGCATCAGGCCCGCCAGCGTGAAGGAGAACTGATTAGCGTCTCTGGCCTCGCTGATGTCACCGTTCACCAACTGTAGGTACTGCACGAAGTCGGCCTCGAACAGGTCCTGGGTTTTCTGCGTCGGCTGATCCATAAACGCCTGCAGCTCGCCCTTTTCCAGGAAGCCGATCAGCTCGCGCAGCGCGCCGCGCAGCCGCTCGTAGCTGGCCTTGGTGGTGGCCGTCTGCTGGTTCTGCTGTTCACTGCTGCGTTCAACCGCCATAAACTGATTGAAATAGAGATCGGCCTTCTGCAGCGAACTGCGGGCGTTGCTCATCAGCTCGTTCACCTGCTCCTGCGGCAGTTTCAGGGCCGCGCGGGTGCCGGCGCGGTTCAGCGTATTGCGCGCCTGCAACAGCGACACCCAGCTCAGGCTAAGCGAATCGCGCTGCTGGCTGCCGAGGGTGATGATGTCGAGGTTGTGGTTATCGGAGCGAAACGCGGAATACGACAGGCCGCTGCTGGCCAACTGCAGAATGCAGAAGGTCATCAACAACAGGAATAAGCTGGTAGAGATACGGATTCGGTTAAACACTTGAACCTCCTTGCAGCCGGCCGGCGACCGGCCTACGTAGGGAAAAGGGCCTCTGCGAGAGAGGCCCGATACCGGTCAGAACGTTTCCCAGTTATCCTGCAGATCGCTGGCGTTCATTTTCTTATGATTGATTACCGGTGTTACCGTCGCCTTGCTGGTGACAGGCGCTTTAAATTCTTCCTGGCCTTCCTGCCTCAGACGGAATACCGCTACCGACTGGGTCAGCATGCTGGCCTGTTCTTCCAGCGCCGCCGCCGCCGAGGCGGATTCTTCCACCAACGAGGCGTTCTGCTGGGTGACGCGGTCCATTTCCGCCACCGCCTGGCCAACCTGATCGATGCCGCGGCTCTGCTCGTCCGACGCCGAGGCGATTTCGCCCATGATGTCGGTCACGCGGGTGACGGCGTTGACGATGTCGCCCATGGTTTCCCCGGCGCTCTCGACCAGCACGGAACCCATATCGACGCGGCTGACCGAATCTTCGATCAGGCCTTTGATCTCTTTCGCCGCCTGTGCGCTGCGCTGCGCCAGGTTACGCACTTCACCGGCCACCACCGCGAAGCCACGGCCCTGTTCGCCGGCGCGCGCCGCTTCCACCGCGGCGTTCAGCGCCAGGATGTTGGTCTGGAAGGCAATGCCGTCGATCACGCCGGTGATATCGGCGATCTTCTGCGAGCTGCCGGCGATGTCATGCATGGTCTGCACTACGTTAGCCACGACCTTACCGCCTTTCTGCGCGGTTTCAGAGGCGCTCAGCGCCAGTTGCGAAGCCTGACGCGCGTTTTCGGCGTTCTGTTTCACCGTCGCGGTCAGCTGTTCCATGCTGGCGGCGGTCTCTTCCAACGACGCGGCCTGCTGCTCGGTGCGGGAAGAGAGATCGTTGTTGCCCGCGGCGATTTCGGACGCGCCGCTGTAGATGGCGTCTGCGCCCTGGCGCACGCCGCTGACGGTTTCAATCAGTTCGCCTTGCATGTGTTTCAGGCTGGCCGCCAGCACGCCCATTTCGTTGCGGCTGTTGACGACGATCTGCTGAGTCAGGTCGCCGGCGGCGATCTGTTTGATGTGCTCGATCATGCGGTTCAGCGGACGCACCAGGATGTGATGGATACCGGTCCAGACCAGTACGATCACCGCCAGCACCACCACCAGGATCACGATCAGCGTCCAGATGGCCGAGTTGTAGGAGCTGTTGCTGCCGTCGACCGCGATTTGGTACAGCTTGCCGTTTTGCTCCAGGTAAACGTTGTAGCTCTGCTCAAAGTTGTCCTGGTAACTCTGCGTAGGTTGATCGAAGAACGCGTTGATTTTGCCTTCGCCCAGCAGTTGGATCAGCTCGGAGAGCGCGCCGTACAGCACATCGTACTGATGCTTGAGGCGTTCCGCCGCCTGAGGATCCTGACGCGGGTCCTGAGGGATTTTCTCGTACGCGGCGTAGTGTCTTTCCGCTTCGCCCAGCTCTTCCTTCGCCTTGGCCAGCAGTTCATCAATGGTGGCGCCGCTGCCGATCTTGTTGGTATCCATCATGTAGCGAATACCGGCACGGTTCAGGGAGTTGCGCGCCTGCAGCAGGTCAACGCGGCTTTCGCTCAGCTGCAGCTGCTGCTGACGAATAGTTTGCAGGACGGTAAAGTTTTCCTTATCGCTTTTCAGCGAGGAGAAAAAGAGTCCGCCCGAAATCAACTGCAAGGCGCCAAACAGCACCAACACCAGCAACAGGCTGGTGACCACCTTCATACGATTTAACATGATTTCCCTTGTTGAAGCCCGCGCAGACAGGCTCTGATGACGTTGAATGTGAGAGTTATCGGCGCAGCGCGGCAAAACTTTATGCGGGAAAGTAACTATTTTTAGTGGGGGTTCCGGGCGCGGCGGGCGGCATCGCGACAGGTCAGGGAACGTGAAGGTTGAAGGGGGCAGCGCCCTGCCCCCTTGAGTCTTGGATCAGACGCTTTTCGCCACGCTGTCGACCAGCGACATCTCTTCGCTGCTCAGCAGCTTTTCGATATCCACCAGAATCAACATGCGCTCGCCCAGCGAACCGAGGCCGGTGAGGTATTCGGTCGCCAGGGTCACCGCGAACTCCGGCGCCGGACGGATCTGCTCGGCGGTCAATGACAGCACGTCGGAGACGCCGTCAACCACGATGCCCACCACGCGCTGGCCAAAGTTCAACACGATCACCACGGTGTTCTCATCATAGGAAACGCTCTGCTGGGAGAATTTCACCCGCAGATCGATGATGGGAACAATCACGCCGCGCAGGTTGGTGACGCCCTTGATGAACGCCGGGGTGTTGGCGATGCGGGTCACCTGATCGTAGCCGCGAATTTCCTGCACCTTGAGGATGTCAATGCCGTACTCCTCGTTGCCCAGGGTAAAAATCAGAAACTCTTGCCCTACCGTTTCGCCAGCCAATTTGCTGACGGCTGCCAATCCTGCCATATCATTCACCTTTTAAATCAATAAACTCATTATTATGCGGCGGCGTCCGTCAGACGCTTTTCACGGTTCAAGGTTTGCAACGCCGAGACATCGACGATCAAGGCCACGCTGCCGTCGCCCAAAATGGTCGCGGCGGAAATGCCCGGCACTTTGCGGTAGTTGCTTTCCAGATTCTTCACCACCACCTGATGCTGGCCAATCAGCTGATCCACCAGCAACGCATAGCGGCGGCCGGCGCTTTGCAGGATGACGACGATGCCCTGGGTGGCGTCGGTTTTGGCGCCTTCCACTTCGAATACCCGATACAGTTCCACCAGCGGCAGGTATTCGCCGCGCACCTGCAGCACGCGCTCGCCGCCGGCCAACGGATGCAAATCCTCCGCCTGCGGCTGCAGCGATTCCATCACCGCGTTCAGCGGCAGAATAAAGACTTCGTCGTTCACTTTGACCGACATGCCGTCGAGGATCGCCAGCGTCAACGGCAGCAGAATGCGGATGGTGGTGCCTTTACCGGCCTGCGAACGGATCTCGACGTGGCCGCCCATCTCCTGAATATTTCTTTTCACCACGTCCATGCCGACGCCGCGGCCGGAAACGTCGGTCACCTGCTCGGCGGTGGAGAAGCCCGGCGCGAAGATCAGCATGCCGACCTCTTCGTCGCTCATGCTGTCGCTCACCGCCAGCCCTTGCGAAGCGGCCTTGGCGAGAATTTTTTCGCGGTTCAGACCGGCGCCGTCGTCGATGACCTCAATACAGATGTTGCCACCCTGGTGTTCGGCCGACAGCACCAGATTGCCCACCGCCGATTTACCGGCGGCGATGCGGGTAGCCGGCTCTTCGATACCGTGATCGAGGCTGTTGCGCACCAGGTGCGTCAACGGGTCGATAATCCGTTCGATCAGGCTCTTATCCAGTTCGGTCGAGCTGCCCTGCAGCGTCAGCTCCACCTGTTTGTTCAGCTTGCCGGCCAGATCGCGCACCAGACGCGGGTAGCGGCTGAAGACGTATTCCATCGGCATCATGCGGATCGACATCACCGACTCCTGGAGATCGCGTGCGTTACGCTCCAGCTGGCTCATGCTGTTCAGCAGATCGCCGTGGTTCACTGGATCCAGCGTGCCGGAACGTTGCGCCAGCATCGACTGGGTGATCACCAGCTCGCCCACCAGGTTGATCAGTTGATCCACCTTTTCCACCGCTACGCGAATGCTGGTGGATTCGCTCGCCTTGGCGCGCGCTTTCGGCGCTTCCGCCGCTGCGGCCGCCGGTTTGGCGGCAGGCGGCGCAGCGCTGGCGATCGGCGCTGGCGCCGGTTCCGGCGCAGCGACCGTCTCCGGCAAGTTCGCCTCCGCGACGGCCGGCGCGCTTTGCGTCGGCGTCGAGAAGCTGATTTGTTCCGGTTCCAGCACGAAGCACAGCACGGCGCTGATGTCGTCTTCGCTGGCGGAGGTGAGCAACGTCACGTCGAGGCTGTGTTCCGTCTGATGCGGGTCTTTAACTTCGCCGAGGTTGCCCAGCTCTTCCAACATCAAGGGGATTTCACTGGCTTTCAGCCCGTTCAGGCTGATGCGCATGCCGCCTTCGATCGCCGCCGGCGCGGCCGATGGCTGAGCGACCGGCTGCTGAACGGCGGGTTGAGCCGCAGGCGCCTCCTGCTGCTGTTGCGCTTCCAACGCCAGCTGACGCAGCGCCTGGCAAATGTATTCAAAGCTTTCAGCGTCAGGCTGTTGCGAGGTTTTATAGGCGTCCAGTTGCTCCTGCATAATGTCTTTGGTTTCCAGAAACAGGTTGATAATCTCGGTGCTCAGGCTCATTTCCTGGCGTCTTGCACCGTCCAGCAGGTTCTCCAGCAGGTGGGTGGTTTCCTGCAGCACCGAAAAACCAAAGGTCGCCGCGCCGCCCTTGATCGAATGCGCCGCGCGGAAGATGGCGTTCAACGGCTCGATATCGGGGGCCAGCGGATCCAGCTCCAGCAGGTGTTGCTCCATGTCGGCCAGCAACTCGTCCGCCTCATCAAAGAAGGTCTGATAAAAATCGCTAATGTCCATGCTCACGGGGTCACCTCTGGCTGTGAGTCGCGGTTAGTCGGTGCGGGTGCGGCCGCCGGTGGTTCCGACGCCTGGTCGGCCGGGGCTATCGCCGGGGACGCCTGCGGTGGAGCGTTCGGCGTTGGCGCCGCGGGTTCCGGGGCTGTCGTCGAGGATTCCGGCGTTTGGCTGGCTGGCGCGGTCGCCGACGGCGCCAGCTGCTTCAGGCTGTCCGGCTGGGCAATATCCAGCGCGTTGCTTTCGGCATTTTCGTGCTCGATGCCCTCTTGCGTTTGCTTGTTCAACACCAGCACGGTGATGCGGCGGTTAATCGCATCATCGGCGCCATGCTGTTTCAGGCTCATGGTGGCCGCCATGCCTACCACCCGCAGCACTTTGCCTTCCGCCAGGCCGCCGGCGATCAGCTCGCGACGCGACGCGTTGGCGCGATCGGCCGACAGTTCCCAGTTGCTGTAGCCGCGTTCGCCGGTGGCGTAAGGGATGTCATCGGTGTGGCCGGACAGGCTGATTTTGTTCGGCAAGTCGTTAAGGATCGGCGCTATCGCGCGCAGAATATCGCGCATGTAGCTCTCGACCTGCGCGCTGCCGGTTTTGAACATCGGCCGGTTCTGGCTATCGATAATCTGGATGCGCAGCCCTTCGTCCATCATGTTGATCAACAGATGTGGACGCAGCGCCTTCAGGCGCGGATCGGACTCAATCAACTCATCCAGCTTTTCGCGCAGCTTGTTCAGGCGCAGCTCTTCGGCGCGCGAGTCCGGCGAATCGACCTGTTTTTTCACCAGGCCATGCTGTTGCGTTGGATCGTCGCCGCCGCCAGGAATGGGGCTGCTTTCGGAACTGCTCTTGTCGCCGCTGGTCAGGGCAACCTTGAGCGGCGTGCGGAAGTATTCGGCGATTTGCGTCAGCTCCTGCGGGCTGGCGATCGCCAGCAGCCACATCACCAGGAAGAACGCCATCATCGCCGTCATAAAGTCGGCATAAGCGATCTTCCAGGAGCCGCCGTGATGGGCGGCATGATGCGACTTGCGCTTTCTGACCAAAACGACCGGATGATTCTGTTTCATGCTTCTTCTTCTTCCGTCACCTGCTGCGCCGGCGCTTTCACGCGGCGCACGTGTTCTTCCAGCTCAACGAAAGAAGGACGTTCGGTGGTATACAGCGTTTTACGGCCGAACTCGACCGCGATCTGCGGCGCGTAACCGTTCAGGCTCGACAACAGCGTGACTTTGATGCACTGCATCATCTTGACGTTTTCGGCGCTCTTCTGACGCAGCAACGTCGCCAGCGGCGAGATGAACCCGTAGGCCAACAAAATGCCGAGGAAAGTACCGACCATGGCGTTAGCGATCAGCGCGCCCAGTTCAGCGGCCGGACGGTCAGCCGAAGCCAGGGCGTGCACCACCCCCATCACCGCCGCGACGATGCCGAACGCCGGCAAGGAGTCGCCCACCATCGCCAGACTGCCGGCGGGCACTTCGCTTTCCTGCTCGTAGGTTTCGATCTCTTCGTCCATCAGAGCTTCGATCTCGAACGCATTCATATTGCCGCTCACCATCAGCCGTAAATAGTCGGTAATGAACTCCACCAGGGTGTTATCGGCAAGGATGCGCGGATAATTAGAGAAAATTTCACTTTCTTGCGGATTATCGATATCGAACTCGAGCGACAGCATGCCCTGCTGACGCGATTTGGCCAGCAGACGGAACAGCAACGCCATCAGATCCATATACAGATCTTTGTTGTATTTGGAACGGCGCATCAGGCGCGGCAGGGCGCGCAGCGTCGCTTTGATCGCCTTGCCGTTGTTGCCGACGATGAAAGCGCCGACCCCCGCCCCGCCGATAATCAGAAACTCCGCCGGCTGATAGAGCGCACCGAGATGACCGCCCACGATCAGGTAGCCGCCAAACACCGCACCCAATACCACGAGATAACCCAAAATAACTAGCACACGCATTCCTTAAATTAACAATGTGGATGGAAGGTGGGGCAAACGCGCCCTGGCGCGACAGACCAGGCTGCATGTCTGGGGGCGGCATGCCGCCCCTGCGTATCACACGTCGGTATTCATTGCCGAGAGCCGGCAACGTGGCGGCTCAAATGGCGCGTTTGACCTGCTCGTCCAGCAGTTGAGGAATAATATCGGCCAGTTGCGGCGAAAGTTTACGTCTTTTTACGGCGCGGGATGGGGGTTGGCATAAACTGCAGATGAAACCGTTCAGCGGCTGGTGCGCGTGGGTGATAAATGCGCCGCCGCAGCAGCTGCAGGCGGAGAGCTGCAACATGCCGCTGTCGACGAAGCGCACCAGCGTCCAGGCGCGGGTCAACGCCAGCAACGGCGCCTCGCCGGCCTGCTGCGGGCACTGCTCCAGGTAGAGGCGATAGGCTTTGATCACCGCTTCCACCCCGCTGCACTGTCCGCTTTTCATCAGAAACAGGTAGGCGTTATAAAACATCGAGGAATGAATATTCTGTTCCCAGGTCATAAACCAGTCGGTTGAGAACGGCAACATTCCTTTTGGCGGCGGGCTGCCGCGCAACTCCTTGTAAAGTTTAATCAAGCGCCCGCGGCTGAGCTGGGTTTCACTCTCCAGCATCTGCAAACGGGCCCCCAGCGAAATCAGCTCCATGGCGAGCTGAATGTCCTTGGCTTCTTGAACAATGCTTTTCTCAACCATCATCAGGCTCTTTTCTTCGTCGGGCTAGCGTCTTTACTCGATAGCTCTTGCAGTAAATGGCTTGATAGCAAAATGCCGGTATGGATTTGTTGCAGATCGTCGACGCGCGACTCTTTGGTCAGGCGTTCGATGGTCTGGTGATCGTTAAAGCGGAAGTGGCAAACCAGCTGGTTGGTCTCGGCCAGTTTGACCATTTGCGGCAAAGTCAGCTGCGCCAACGCATCGGCCATGGTCTCATCAATACCAAGGCGGAACATCGCGGACGCTTTTTCATCGTTGATCAAACGCTGTGCTAAAAGTAAATATGACAAATTGATGTCATAAATATGCTTAAGTAATTCAGACGTACCCATATTCCCCATCCCGACAGACTATGTTTAAAAACATACGCTGGGTGATAAATTTTATCGCCCGTGACCTGGGTTGTTTCCCAAAGTTGGCAAATTAATCTCTCAAAAACGACTGCTATAATTTTCGCCAATCGCTAAATTCGACCACTGTTCAGTATTTGCTACGAGCGTAAACCAACGTGTATGGATGTACAGCATTCTGCTTCGATAGTGTTTAGTCACCATGAAACTATTTTTACAAATTTAATAAGATTATTCCTAAAGCAGCGCAACTCTACCCCCGAACCATTAGCACACACAATGTAAGTGAGAGGCAATTTTAAATACAATGTGACATAGATCACAAAAATAAAAAATAATTAAGCCAAATACCCCTAAATTCGCACATTTTATGACCCGCATTTTGCTCACAAAATCGCCTTAGGTAAAAAAACGTCTTAAAAACAATGTTTATCAGCCAAAAAATTATCTTTTTTAGATCAATTCGAACAAAACCATCACCAAACCAAAATAACAGAACAAAAATCTGCATATAGGCAACAATCTTAGTATAAATAACCATTTGAGCCGCTAAAAAATATCCGAGGTGAAAAATAACCAATGTAAACTATAAGGTTATTAGCTATCGGATTTGACTTAAACCCTCCGCAGAGGGTTGTTCTAATTTTCAACATCAGGTGATTATGGCTTATCAATGATTCGCTGGCGTAGTGAACAAGCCAATAGACGTAACGATATGTTTCCGTATTAGCGCGGCGCAAGAATGGTTTTTTAACGTTAAATTGCCCCAAAACGACATATCGGCAGCACATCCTAAAGCTTTAGCGTTTTTTTATTTCTTTTTTTGCCGGCGCATTAATTACCACGCCGTTCCAGACGTTATTAAAATTCCCGCGCCCCATCGTTTCATTGCAATAAAATAAAACGCAGTTTTGTTTTACTTGCCATAATCGCGCAGGCCAAACAGGCGCAGTTTCAATGCCGACAGCGGCAACATACATCGCCTCGTGCTGCGACCGCCCTCCGGACAGGTGAAAAAAAACGCCGCCAAAGGAGAGCGAGCGCGGCTTCGCGCGCTTGCACGCAGCGGAAACGTCGACGCTTAAGCTTCTCGTTCGTGACGCATCGCCCTGAGACTTTCCCTATTTCTTCATTTATCAGCAGGATGAGATTGCTGATGGCGCACTTGCATATTATGATTTATCCCAGCGCCGCCACGGGCGGCGTCACATTATTACCCAGTGCAATTTATTCACTTGAAATGATTTTTGTCAGGTCGTACATCGCTGCCTCGACGGCGTCGCCGTGAGCCGCTATGTGTTATTCACCCGGCTTTAACTATTAACAGGCTATATTTTAATCATGACCGATACGCTCGAATATCTGCTGACATTCCGTAAATGCTCCTCTTTGGACAGCCTGGAGAAGGTGTACGACAAACTGAACTATTCCATTGAAAACGATACAGAAATGAGCAATATGTACCGCGCTGCCGACCACCGTCGCGCCGAGCTGGTTGCCGGTAAATTGTTCGATCTGGGCAAGGTGCCGAAAACGCTGTGGGCGCAGGTGCTTTAATTCAGTGAAATTACGTGCGGCAACGGTTTTATCTTTTATTGCTATATAACCGGAGCAAACTCAGCTTTTATTGCCGCGCGTGATGCGAAACACATTTATTCCCCCCGCCAGGTTCTCCCCTTTATCCGAGCGCAGCATTTCATCCAAGGCCCCGACGCGGCAGCCTGAAACACGACGGATGCAACAAGGAGTGGAATATGGGGTATCAAAACGTTCTGGTTACCGTCGCCGTCGCGCCTGACAGCCATCGCCTGGTGGAAAAGGCCGTCTCTATCGTCCGCCCCTACGGCGGCAACATCACCCTGTTAAGCACCCTCGCCAATCCGGAAATGTACAATAATTTCGCCGGGCCGATGCTGGCCGATTTGCGCACGCTGATGGAAGAGGAAACCCGGCTGTTTATGGAGGAACTGCGCCAACGCGCCGGCTACCCGATCGCCGATACCCTTATCGTGCATGGCGAGCTTGGCGACAGCCTGGAATTCGCCAGCCGCCGTCAGCCGTTCGACCTGCTGCTCTGCGGCAATCACCGCGACAGCATGATGAACAAAGTCTCCTGTTCCGCCGCCCGCTTCATCAACATCAGCCATATCGACGTGCTGATCGTTCCGCTCTGAGGCTAAGCACATTCGGTAACGTTGCCTTGGCGCCCCTGGACTAGGCTTAACGAACCTTGTTTGTCGCAACACAAAGGAGCTTTCGATGTCCCCTTCTCAACAGAACCGCCGCTTTCTGCTGGCCTCGCGTCCGCACGGCGAACCGACGGCGGCGAATTTCCGCCTCGACACGGTCGCCGTGCCACAACCCGAGGCCGGCCAGCTGCTGCTGCGCACCGTATATCTGTCGTTGGATCCTTATATGCGCGGACGCATGAGCGATGCACCCTCCTACGCGCCGCCGGTGGAAATCGGTCAGGTCATGGTGGGCGGAACGGTCTCTCGCGTGGCGGCCTCACAGCATCCCGATTTCAACGTCGGCGATTGGGTATTGGGCTATGACGGTTGGCAGGATTACGCGCTGTCCGACGGCAGCGGCCTGCGCAATCTCGGCCCACACTTGCCGCACCCTTCCCGCCTGCTCGGCGTGCTGGGCATGCCCGGTTTTACCGCTTACATGGGGTTGCTCGATATCGGCCAACCGCAGGCGGGTGAAACGCTGGTGGTCGCCGCCGCCAGCGGCGCGGTCGGTTCAGTGGTCGGCCAAATCGGCAAACTGAAAGGCTGCCGCGTCGTCGGCGTTGCCGGCGGTGCGGACAAATGCCGCTATGTGGTGGAAGAGTTGGGTTTCGACGCCTGTATCGATCACCGTGACCCCGACTTTGCCGAACAGCTGGCCGCCGCCTGTCCGCAGGGCATCGACATCTATTATGAGAACGTCGGCGGCGCCGTATTCGACGCCGTGTTGCCGCTGTTGAACGCCAAAGCGCGCATTCCGGTCTGCGGCATCATCGCCCATTACAATGCCACCGGGTTACCCGCCGGGCCGGACCGCTTACCGTTGCTGGAAGGGCTGATCTTACGTAAACGTATCCGCATGCAGGGCTTTATCATCTTCGACGATTACGGTTCACGCTTTGATGAATTCCTGCAACAGATGAGCAGTTGGGTCGAGCAAGGAAAGATCAAGTTCCGCGAGGACATCGTCGATGGACTGGAGCAGGCGCCGCAGGCCTTTATCGGCCTGCTGCAGGGCAAAAACTTCGGCAAACTGGTGATCCGCGTCGCTGACGAATAACGCGCATCAGGGCGTGGCGCGCCACGCCCTGCTTGTCAATGCACGGCACCGTCGCCGAATTGCACATCCTCCTCTACCGTGAGCGTCACCTGCACGAGAGTGCGCACCGCTTCCACCATCGTCGCCAGCGCCATACTCGGCTTGCCCGGATGCGCCGCCGCCAGTTCATGGCTGTACGGAATGTGCACGAATCCGCCCCTGGCCCGCGAATGCCGCGTCTCCAGATAGTGACGCAGACCATAAAAAATATGGTTGCAGTTATAGGTGCCCGCCGTGTAAGAAACGCTCGCCGGGATCCCCTGCCGGCGCAGTTGCTGCACCGCGGCCTTGACGGGCAGCGTACTGAAATAGCCCACCGGCCCGCCGGCAACCACCGGCACATCAATCGGCTGTTTACCGGCATTGTCGGGAATGCGGGCATCGATCAAATTGATGGCTACCCGTTCCAGGGATATTTCGGCTCGGCCGCCGGCCAGCCCCAGACAGATCACCGCCAGCGGCTGCAATGCCTCAATCGCCGCGATCAGCTGCTGGTTGGCCACGCCCAATACGCACGGCAACTCAAGCACCGCGATCTCCGCGCCGGCGATACGCTCTCCGGCCAATGCCTGCGCGACCTGCCAGGAAGGGTTCACCGCGTCACCCTCGAACGGCTCAATGCCGGTGATTAACACTTTGTTCATCATTTCCCCTGATTGAAAGCTAAATACGTGTGCTACCAGCCTAGGGAACGCTGTAAGATTCTGGAAATGGATTATCTTTATATAGAGTATTCATAAAATGAATTTAGCCAACGTCGATCTCAATTTACTGGTGGTGTTTGAAGCGCTGTATCAGACTCGTAACGTCACCGCCGCAGGCCGGCGTCTTAACCGCGCGCAACCTTCCGTCAGCAATGCATTGGCGCGACTGCGCATTCTGCTCAACGATCCGCTGTTTGTCCGCAGCGGCGGCGGCATGGCGCCCACGCCGCGCGCCCACCAGCTTATGCCGCAGATACAGCGGGTGCTTGAGCAAATCCATCTCGCGCTGGCGCCCCCTGCTCGTTTCGATCCGGCCACCGCCGGGCAACGGCGTTTTACGCTGGCCGCCGGCGACTATGCGGATATCTTGCTGCTGCCCGCCATCATCAGCCGTTTGCGTCAGGCGGCCCCCGGCATCGATATTCGCGTTTCGCGTCTGGATCGCCGCAATATTTACCGTCAGTTGGATAGCGGGGAGGTGGATGTCGCGCTGGGAGGGCATCTTTCCGGGGCGGAAAGTCACTATGTGCGCACGTTGTTTGAAGAGCATCTGGTCTGTATCGCCAGCCGTTCACACCCGCAATTGGCGGATGGCCGCTGGGATCTGGCCCGCTACCTCAGCCTGCCGCACGGGCTGTACGCGCCGGCTGACGACGGCTCTGCCAGAGGCTTGGTCGACCGCCGTCTGGCGGAAATCGGCGGCCAGCGGCGCGTCGCCGTGACCTTTTCACACATTGTCGCCCTGCCGGCGGTGGTCGCCGACAGCGATCTGATCGCCACCCTGGCCGCCAGCGTGGCCCGGCGTTTTTCCGATCCGCAACGCGTACGCTTTCTCCCGCTGCCTGAGGAGTTGGCCATCGCGCCTTTCCCCATTGAGCTGATCGCCGGCCGACAGGCGCAACGCGACCCGGCCTTAATCTGGCTCTGTGACCTGATAAGCCGGATTTCCCTCGATCCCCTTCCGCGCTAACCGCATCAATTGCTGCTTTATCAACCATTCAGACTCACCGTCGGAGGCCCGCACCGCGGGCTTTTCACGCCGACCAAATAGGAATCATCCGAATTAACATTCGGTAAATTTATATATTTGATCATCTTTAACTAACGAATGGTAAGGATAAAAAATACTCAGTGACTTTTTTCACGGAAAAAAAGAGTTGTTTTATAAACACGTTGACTTAAGTGTTACAGATTTATTATTTGGTATTACCATTTTCCCAATAATTTGGGATAAAAAAAGATCTGCTGGTATCTATATGTTTTAGATAATAAAAAAGCAGATCGTGAGCGAGTTAACGAATTGAGCATTGATCCACAAGGCTATTTTGCAAATGCAGAGCTCTATTGTAGACTGCACAAATCGTGCCTTTGTGTAAACTTTGTTAAATCTTTCGTCAGCCCCTGTCTCAATTCGTGACAGATACGCCATCGGGATCGCGCGTCAAATCTCGTGCGGTAGCTATGCCTAAACCGGGGATATAGTATGGATCGCCTTATCATTGCGCACACACCTTTGCCCGCCCATCAGCTGTTGTTCAGAAGCCTTTCCGGTGAGGAAAGACTGGCCGGGCTGTTCGAGTTCGACGTCGAGCTGCTCAGCCCTGACAATCGCCTCGATCTGAAATCGCTGCTGGGACAAAAAATCACGCTGGAGCTGCGGGGCAACCCGATGGCCCCGCGTTATCTCAACGGCAATATCACGCGTATGACCCTCTCCGGACGAGAAGCCGGCGGCAACCGCTACTATATCTACCGCGCCGTGCTGCGCCCCACGCTGTGGTACCTGACGCAAAACCGCGATTTTCGCATCTATCAGGAAAAGACCGTTCCCGACATCCTGACCCAGGTGCTGGGGCAGTATCAGGTGAAGATCGATAACCGTCTGAGTTACGACTACCGCATCTGGGGGTACTGCGTGCAGTACCAGGAGAGCGATTTCGATTTCATCAGTCGTCTGATGGAACATGAAGGCATCTATTACTATTTCACGCACCAGCAGGACGGCCATACGCTGGTGCTGGCCGACGCGCCGGCGGCGCATCAGGAACTCGCCGGCTATGCCAGCATCCCCTATCAGCTCGCGGAAGGCGGTCTGGTGGAAAACAAGGACAGCATCAACAGCTGGAGCGTCTCGGACGCCATCACGCCCAGCCTGTATAGCCTGGATGACTACGATTTTCGTAAACCGCGCGCACGGCTGCTCGAGGCCCGGCAGAATCCCGCCTCGTTCGCACAGGATAAAGCCGAGGTGTTCGACTGGCCCGGGCGTTATACCGATCACGCCCACGGCCAGTTTTACGTCAAGGTGCGCCAACAGGAGTTCGAAGCGCAGCATGAGCAGATGAGCGGGGAAGGCAGTTCGCAGGGCATTGCGCCCGGCTACCGTTTTCAGCTGATCCAGGCGCCGCGCATGGAAGACAACCGCGCCTATCTGGTGGTCAGCGCGCGTTACTTCATGCAGGAAAACAGCTACGCCAGCAACGATAACGACGTTGGCGAGCAACATACCGAATTTCAGGTGGTGCCGGCGGACATCAACTGGCGCCCGGCGCGCACCACACCCTGGCCGAAAACCCATGGCCCGCAGACCGCCGAAGTGGTTGGCCCGGAAGGCGAAAGCATCTGGACCGATAAATATGGCCGGGTGAAACTCAAGTTCCGTTGGGATCGCCACGGCAGCGGCAATGAAACCAGCTCCTGCTGGGTGCGCGTCTCCAGCGCCTGGGCCGGCTGGAAATACGGCGGGATCCAAATCCCGCGCGTGGGTGAGGAAGTGGTGGTCGACTTTATCAACGGCGATCCGGATCGCCCCATCATCACCGGCCGCGTTTACAACGAAGACAGCATGCCGCCTTGGGATCTGCCCGGCGACGCCACCAAAATGGGCTTTATGAGCCGCAGCAAAGGCGGCGGCGTCGACAACGCCAGCTTCCTGTTCCTGGAAGACTCGCCCGGCAACGAATCTTTCGACATGCACGCCGAACGCAACATGAACATGACGGTGGAAAACGACAAGAACGTCAATATTGACGGCAGTCGTTTCACCCGCATCGGCAAGACCCAAGACCATCAGGTTATCGGCAATGCAACTTTCCTTTTCGGATCAATGCGTAATACCACCGTGACAGGACCTGAAACCGCCACTTTTAACAGTGGGCAACAGGTGGGGATCAAAGCCGGGCGTAAATTCACCATTCACGACGGCGGCGATAACGTCAACATCACCGGCGATCAAACCATTCTGCTGAAGGGCAATCGCCACCATACGATTGAAAACAAGCAGACCCAACTGATTAAGCAAGGCCAAGACACCACCATCGAGCAATATGGCCAGTCCACGAAAATCGAAACCGGCGATAAGAAGCTGGAGATTACCAGCGGAAACCAGAGCACCAAATTGTCGGGCGGCAACAAGAGCCTCGATATCACCGGCAACCTGACCTCCACCGTCAGCGGCGAAGAAACACGCTCTCAGAATAAATTAACCGTCACCACCGCCACAGACTACGTGCAGAAAGCATCGAAGATTAAGATCGCCACTGTCGATGGCGAAGGCCCCAGTGGATCGGATATTTACATCCACGGCAACAAGGTGACGGTAAAAAGCGACAGCGAGCACATTATCATCCGCCCCAAGAACATGACCTGGACCAAGTGGTTGGATGTCGGCATCAAGACTGGCGCGGCATTCTCCATTACCGGCGGGCTGACCGTCGATGTTAAAACCGCAGCGGTAGTGAAGTTCGAACCTCAGTTCATCTTGTATAAGAAAGGTCCGGAAGCCGATTTCAACGATCTGAAAATGACTTATTGTTCCATTAGGCTCGCGATTGCGATCCTGACATCCATTTCATAAGGAAAGCGTCACGATGGGTTCGTTTATTGACTTTGCGACACAGGACAGTCTCTGGGGTAAAATCGTCTTTACCCTGTTCGGCATTTTGGTGGGTGGCGTGCTGATCGCCGCGATTTGCAAAAATATTTTGCCGGCAAATAAACCTCTGTCTTTCCCTGCACGTCTGCTCATCTTTGTCGTGCTGATGCTAGCGCTCCTTAAATACAACCAGTACGTGATGTCGGCGGTGAATTACCCTGCAGAGTTGATCGGTTTCCTAATCCTACCCGGTTTCCTGATGGTGTACTTGGGCGTCACCACTCCCGGCGGCGCGCTGTCCCTGATGGGAGAGCTTGGATGCTTCGCTTTGCTCGCCGCGCTGCTGGTGTTGGCATCCGCCGCAGTAGGTTTCTTCGCCCCCTATCACCTGGAGAGCGCAGTGCAATTTGCAGCCAAGGCAATCGCTGCCGCGCTGTCCGTAGCGACAGTCCTGCTGGTTCGCAAAGGGCTATCTATATAACTATTTATAATCACTTGCATTTTTATCTTACTCGTCGTTTTTATTTGGGGAGCGTTACCTTCCCCTGAATCCAACCGCGGGTGAATATTTTCATCTGATGTGACTTTGCCTGATATCCAATAAAGCGAAAAACGGGATTGTTTTTGTGCGGCGCAACATGTTGCCCGCAGGTATCTACCGGAAGCCTTGCACACACAATGAAAGTCGTAAAACCTTTGCGTCTGAGCACGCTTCATCGCCCCTACCGTTGGCAGGGGGAAAATTATCTGGGCGTTTCCGTTTTGGCGTTAGCCGACATGGGGGCGTCCCCACGTCTGCGCCCCGAGCCTGAACTATGGCAACTCGCCAGCGAAGAGCTGACCTTGAGCGGCGGCGTGCTCGATCTCGCCTTTCCTAAAGTCTGTGCAGAATTTCTTGCCACCGGCTACGCCTATACCCATCATCAAGCTGATAAAACCGCTTGTGCGGTTAAAATCCAGTTGGATACGCTGGAGAAAACGCTGGTGGTCTTCGGCGATCGTCACTGGATCAATGATCGCCCCTCATCCCCACTCCCCTTTGATGAAATGCGTCTGGATTGGAGCCGCGCTTTCGGCGGCCCGCAATGGGTTGAAAACCCGCACGGCCTTGGCGCTAACCCAGAAACATTTCCGCGGGGTTCTCGCTGTCCCCTCCCCAATATCGAACCGCTTCACAATCGACTGAGCTCGCCGCGCCAGACTGCGCTCCCCGTCAGCTTTGACGCGTTGGACATCAATTGGCCACGCCGTTTCAGCCGCATCGGCAAAAAATACGACGCCAACTGGCTGCAAAATGAGTTCCCAGGGCTGGCCAGCGATACTGATTGGCGCCTGTTTAATATGGCGGATCACGATCAGCAATGGCCGCAGCGTGATGCACTTCCGAGCGGCGCCACCTATCGTATTTGGAACATGCATCCG
The DNA here is from genome assembly GCF_052168495.1 of Serratia sp. CY52157. Classification (NCBI taxonomy): domain Bacteria; kingdom Pseudomonadati; phylum Pseudomonadota; class Gammaproteobacteria; order Enterobacterales; family Yersiniaceae; genus Serratia; species Serratia sp. CY52157. The sequence goes on from NZ_JBJNMO010000001.1 coordinate 1,359,838, forward strand.
CAGATCCCCTGCCAACAAGGACAGCTACCAACGTGGATAGCCCGCTGCTTTATCAACCGGCTGCGACACGGCGAACCCGAGATCGAAGAAATCGCCATGCGGCACACGACAGTCTGGTTCTTTCCGCATCGCCAACAGATGTTGTTGATTTATCACGGCAGCGTACGTATTGACGAAGACGACGCCGCTGACGTTCTGCACCTTATGCCGGCGCTAGAACTGTCCGGTGCCGCTCGCTCAGCCAATCATTATCGCAAGGTATTGCGCCAACGCAGCGATACCGAGAAAGGCGGTTTATTCGCCTTTCGCGAAAAAGAGCTGGTGCCTGAATCGGCCATCGGCCCCTGGTTGGATACGAAGCAAGCGACAGAAGAAAGCCCGGCGGTGCGCAACCTCACTCGTTATCAGCAACACCTGCAACAACACTATCGCGATCGCCGACTCTCGGAAGGTCAGGACATCGATGAAGCACTTCCCCCGACGGAACGCCCCGCATTGGATGAGTTGCCCGACTATGTCGAGCGTCTTGAACAGGAGGCTGAGCAAAGACAACAGGCTCTGTATGACGAACTACGGGCCCAGGGGGTTGATCCTCAAAGCGTCGTCGAGGCGCCGCCGTCAAGCAGCGGGCATGAAAATTTCCAGCAGATGCGGGATCTGCTCTACCAACATAGCGATCCCGCCGATCGTCGCCGCCTGGAAGAACAGGAACAAGCGCTGTATCAGGCCTACCTGATGACCGCACAATCACAAGGCCCTGCGCTGCGGCTGAGTGGCGACTTAGCGACGATCATACGTAACCGCGCGATGGCCACCCAACGCGGCGATAAAAACTTTAGCGGTATCGATCTGACCGGCGCCGATCTTTCCGGTTTGGATCTCACCGGTGCAGACTTCAGCCGTTGTCTGCTGGAAAACGCCAATTTCAGCGGTTGCCGTCTCGACCATGCTAATTTTGAACAAGCGATGTTGGCGCGTGCAGACTTCACCGGCGCCCGCCTGCAAGGGGCTAACCTGAATCACGCCTCCCTGGCGTTGGCTCACTGTGAGAACGCTGACTTTTCTCATGCAACCCTGGTGGAAACCAATATTCAGGAAACGCTGTTCAAAAACTGCAATTTCACGGGAAGCAGACTGGAGCAGTTGGCGGGATACCGCACTTTTATGACGCAATGCGATTTTTCTCAGGCCACGCTCTGCGTCATCACGATGATGGCTTTGACATTGAGCCAGCTGAAATTTCATCAAGCCAAGCTGGAGAAAGTGACGTTCATTCGCTGCCAACTCGAAGGGTTCGACTTCAGTCATGCTCGGCTTGATACCTGTTCGTTGGTCGAAACCCGTGCGGAAGGCTGCTCATTTCAGGGGGCCAGACTGCAAACATGCTCTTTTGTCGCACAAAGCGCGATGCCCAGAGCGAACTTCAGCGAAGCGACGCTCAAGCAATGCAATTTGCGTCAGTTACCGCTGCATCAGGCCTGTTTTCGTCTTGCACGGATTGATAACAGCGACTTCTCCGAGGCCCAGCTCACTGCCGCCAACCTGCAGAAAGCGAACGGCAATGGCAGCTTGTTCATCCGCTGCGACTTCAGCAACGCCGATCTGACTAACGCCAGTTTTGTCAGTGCAGTGATGCAAAAAAGCCTGTTCAGCGGCGCCGATTTACGCGGCGCTAATTTGTTCCGCGCCGACCTGTCGCAATCGCGGATTGACGGCTCAACAAAAATTGATGGTGCTTATACCCGACAAACAAAAACGCTGCCTCGCACCGTTCAGGAGAAATTATGACGCTTGAAGCAGAAAGCGTTCGGCAGCAAATAGAGCGCGGTGAACCTCTGCAGGAATGTGACATCAGCCATTTGGATCTGCGCGGTTGGGATCTGTCCGGCGTAATTTTTTCACGAGTCAATCTGCAAGGTATAGATTTCAGCGGATGCAATCTGCAGGAGACCACCTTCAGTGAATGCTGTCTGGATCGGTGCTGTTTCGCCCGGCAAACCTTGCATCAGACCACCTTCAATCAGTGCGCCCTGGCGGGGGCCGACTTCACAGAGTGCCGGCTGGAGCAAAGCATTTTCAATGAATGTCGGCTTAACGATGCCAGTTTCAAGCAGGCCGTGCTCGACCAAACGCAATTTATGCGCTGCCCACTCGAAGGCGGTGATTTTGGCGCGTCAATCCAGGATCGCGTGACCTTTTACGAAACGGCATTACAGCAGGTTAACCTGGCTCAAAGTCAGTTGTCACTTGTCACCTTCTTTCGTCTTGACCTTCGTACTACTGATTTAAAAGGCTGTTCGTTCGACCGCGTCACGTTTTTCGAATGCGACCACCGCAGCAAAAGTTACGCCGGGCAGCGCCTGATCGCCTGCCAGTTTACCGATAACCAATTGGACGACGTCGACTTCAGCCAGGCGACGCTGCGCCAAAGCAACTTCAAGGGCGCTTCGCTGCGGCGCGCCAACCTGACGGGCGTGCAGGCGCAGCAGTCGCTGTGGCTGGAGGCCAACCTGACTCAGGCACAGTGCAGCGGCGGGCAGTTCGATCAGGCGATTTTCAGCGAAGCGACGCTGGACGCCGCCAACTTCAACCAGGCGCGTCTGTATCAGGGCGTGTTCCAGCACAGCCGCGCGGCGCGCTGTGATTTCAGCGACAGCGACCTGACCTACGCCGATTTTTGTTATGCCGACATCGGCGCCGCCGATTTTCGGCGTGCGCGCTTCATGCGCACCCGCATGCACCGCGCCCACCAGCAGCAAACGCGCTGGGGCGACCGCAGCGGCATTCTCGAGCGCGACGAAGAGCTGTACGCCGCCGAAATCTGGAGCGCACAGCGCCAAAGCCGCATTTGAACGTATTGACCACTTCACGAGGGGATCACCATGAGCGTTGTCAACACTACTCGCGCCGTCAACATCGCGCCGCCCCAGCAGGCCGCCGGCCAGGTCGTCAACCTGTTGCCGGACGGCAGCCTGGTGGTGGAATGTGAAGGCCGCGGCTGGCATTGCCGCCGTGCGGCCAGCTGCCTGCTGACGCCGGCCCTCGGCGATAGCGTGCTGGTCGCCGGTTGCGGCCACCAGCTGTGGACGATCGCCGTCCTCGAGCGCGCGGAACCGCAAAATGCGGCGCGGCTGAGCGTCGAAGGCGATCTGCACATTGAAACGCTGCACGGCTCGCTGTCGCTGCACGGCGCGCAGGCGCTGAACCTGAGCGGCGACGCCATGACCCTGCAAGCGAACAGCGGCGACTGCCACGTCGACAAGATGAAATACAGCGGCGAAGAGCTCTCGGCTTTCGTCAGCATCAGCCGCCTGGTCGGCAAACGCTGCGAGTCACTGTGGCATTCGGTCAGCCAGATCAGCCACTCGCTGTTTCGCAAAGTGCGCCAGACCGAGCACGTGCGCGCCGGGCAGCTGGATTATCAGGCGGAAGATTACGCCCGCATTCATGCTCGCAACACGCTGATTACCTCGAAAGACATCACCAAGCTGGATTCGGAACAGATCCACGTCGGATAACCTTGCGGAGACCTTTTATGTTTGCCAACAGCCAAATGATCGGCGTGGACCTGGCGTTTCCCGACGTCTGTCTGACGCCAAGCCCGGCACCGGTGCCCATTCCCTACCCGGATATCGCCCTGGCGCCGACCGCCATCCCGAACGCGTTCAACATTCTGTTCGTCGGTACCCCGGCGCACAACATGGCGACGGTGACGCCCCTGACCAACGGCGACAACCCCGGCGTGGCCACCGGCGTCGCTTCCGGCACGGTGATGGGGCCGTCCCGCCACCTGACCGGCGCCTTTACCGTGCTGCTCAAAGGCACCCCGGCCACCCGGCTGACCAGCCTCAGCCTGCAGAACTCCACCAACGCGCTCGGCATGCGCATCGTGCCGAGCCAATTAAAAGTGTTGCTGCTTGCGCCCTGATGACGGCGCTTTATTACACAGCCATTCAATCAAGAAAAAGAGGACATTGTGAAAACACGGATTACCCTGACGTTGTTGACCGCCCTGACGCTTGCCGGTTGCTCCACCCCACCGCCACCGCCGCCGGCGCTCAATAACGACGCCATCGTCAGCAGTGAAGTCAACGGCGTCACGTTAAAGCACCGCGCCGCGGTGAGCGCGCCGAAACAGTTCAAACCGATCGGTGAGGAGTACCGCAGCCTGTACGCCGCCAGCATCATGAGCAGCCCGAATTATACCGGCACCGCCGTCGGCAGCCTGGACAATGCCGCCGCGTTCTACGCGCTGGGCGAAGTGGAAAACAACTGGCTGGCGATCTCCGCCATCCGCGGCGGCGATCTGGTGGGGTATATCCAGGCCAACGCCGGCGTGCCGGAAGCGCGCTACAAAGCGACGCTGCGCAAAGATCTGCCGCGCCGCGCGCGCGCCGCCAAGCAGGACTGCGTTAAAGTCGGCGGCGACAGCAAGGCGTGCAAAAACGCCGGCTCAGCCACCTGGATCCTCCAGTAGTCAGCACGCCTGCGGGCGACGAGATTCCCATGACGACGACCCCTATCGCTTCCCGCTGGTGCGGGATGCTGTTTCTGCTGCTGGGCGCGCTGGCGCTCAGTGGCTGCATGTCTTCCGCGAAAAGCGTGCCGGCGCGTTACAGCCTGGTCTTCGACGCTGACCGCCAGGTCAACGCCGCCGCCGGCGCGCAACCGGCGCCGATCAAAATTCGCGTGCTGCTGCTGCGCTCGGATGCGGAATTCATGGAAGCCGACTTTTTCAGTCTGCAAAACGACGCCAAAAGCGTGCTCGGCAACAGCCTGCTGGACAGCGATCAGTTCTTCCTGACGCCGGGCCAGACCGGCAAAAAGCTCGGTGGGCAAAGCACATTGGACGCACGTTACATCGGCGTGATCGCCGAATATCAAAATCTGGACGGCAAGACCTGGCGCATTTCACTGCCGCTGCCGGAACCCACCGAAACCAATTTCTACAAGGTATGGCAATTCTCGCCGGATGAGCTGGAAGCGCATATCGTCGCGGGCGTGAGTGGCCTGCGCCCCGTAAAAAAGGTCGACTGACCTACCGCTGCGCTGAAGCGAAGTAACTATAGGTGTGATGATGAAAGATGCTCATAAGGTTGTCTGGACTGAGGGGATGTTTTTGCGCCCTCACCATTTCCAGCAGGCGGAAAACTATCTCGAAGGCTATATGCGCAACTGGGGCCAGGCCCACAGCGGCTGTTTCTGGGGATTTCTCACCCTGGATCTGGATCAAACGCTGCTGCGCCAGGGCAAGATCGCGCTCAACGCCGCCAGCGGCATCATGCCCGACGGCACGCCGTTTCGCTTCTCCGGCGCCCAGCAGGCGCCCGCGCCGCTGGCCATCGCCGACAACAAGACCGGTGAAAACGTGGTGCTGGCTCTGCCGACCTATCGCGCGGGGCGTGAAGACGTGATCTTTCAGGAAAGCCCGGAAGCGCTGGCGCGCTATCTGGCTTACGAGACCGAAGTCGACGATCTCAACGCCGTCTCGGTGGGCAGCGCGGCCTTGCAATTCGGTCGCCTGCGCCTGCGGCTGATGCTGGAGAGCGAGCTGAACGCCGAATGGACGGCGCTCAGCGTCACCCGCGTGCTGGAAAAGCGCGGCGACAACAGCCTGCGTCTCGATACGGCGCAAATCCCGCCGATGCTGAACTGTCAGGGCAACCCGGTACTGAAGACCTTCATCAACGATCTGCAGGGGTTGCTGCAACAGCGCAGCCAGCAGATGAGTCAACGCCTGCTGCAACCGGGCCGCGGCGGCAGTTCCGAAATGGTCGATTTCATGCTGCTGCAGCTGATCAACCGCCATCTCGGTCAGGTGAGCCATGCCTACCACCTCGACCATCTGCACCCGGAGCGCCTGTTCGCCGATTGGCTGCAGTTCGCCACCGAACTCGCCAGCTTCTCGGCGCAGCGCACCCCGGAAGGCCGCCTGCCGGTGTATGACCACGACAACCTGGCGCTGTGCTTCGGCAAGCTGATGCTGTTGCTGCGTCAGGGCCTGTCGGTGGTGCTGGAGGACAATGCCATTCAGCTGACGCTGGTCGAGCGCTCCCACGGGCTGAACGTCGCCACCGTGCAAGACGCCAAAATGATGCGCGACTTCGGCTTCGTGCTGGCGGTGCGTGCCGACGTGGCCGCCGAGGTGTTGCTGACCCACTTCCCGGCGCAGATGAAGATCGCCCCGGTCACGCGCATCCGCGATCTGGTGCAGCTGCAGCTGCCGGGCATCGGTCTGCGCACCATGCCCGTCGCGCCGCGTCAGATCCCTTATCACGCCGGCTACACCTATTTCGAGCTGGAAAAAGGCGGCGACCTGTGGAAACAGATGGAAAAATCCAGCGCCTTCGCCCTGCACCTGGCCGGCGAATTCCCGGGGCTGGACATGGAATTTTGGGCGATTCGCAGCCATACGGACCGGTAACCTATGACTCAGGAAAATAGCATGGCGCCGGCGGCTAACCCGCTGGTGGACGCCGCCAACCCGCTGCTGAACGCCATTTCGCAGATCCGCCAATCGGCCACGCACGCCAACCCGGCGCAGTTGCGCCAACAGCTGATCGACGAAATGCGCCGCTTCGAGATCCGCGGCCAACGCGCCAACCTGCCGTACGAAGTGATCATCGGCGCGCGTTATTGTCTGTGCACCGCGCTGGATGAAGCGGCGGCGCTGACCCCGTGGGGCAGCAACAGCGTGTGGTCCGGCAGCGGGCTGCTGGTGACCTTCCATAACGAAACCTGGGGCGGCGAGAAGTTCTTCCAGCTGCTGGCCAAGCTGTCGCAGAGCCCGCGCGAGCACATCAATCTGCTGGAGCTGATCAATTATTGCCTGCTGCTGGGCTTTGAAGGCCGCTACCGGGTGATGGAAAACGGCCGCTCGCAGTTGGAAACCATGAAGCAGCGCCTGCTGCAGCTGATTCGGTCGGTGCGCGGCGGCTACGCCCCGCCCCTGTCGCCTCATGCGCTGGATCTGCCGGTACAACAGAAACTGTGGCGTCCGCTGGTGCCGCTGTGGGCCTGCGTGGCGCTGACCGGCTTCCTGGCTTCGCTGCTGTTTATCGCCCTCAACTGGCGGCTGGGCGACAACACCAGCCCGGTGCTGGCGGCGATTTACCAAACCAACCTGCCGCAGGTCGCGATCGGTAATCCGGCGCCGGCCGCGCCGCCGACGCTGAGCCTGAAAAGTTTCCTGCGCAAAGAGATCGCCGAAGGATTGGTGGTGGTGCGCGACGAAGCGCAGCAAAGCGTGGTGATCCTCAAAGGCGACGGGCTGTTCGACTCCGCCGCCACCACGGTGCGTGCCAACTATATTCCGGTCATCGACCGCATCGCCGCCGCCATGAACGGCGTCAGCGGCAAAATCCTGGTCACCGGCTACAGCGACAACGTGCCGATCCGCAGCGCCCGCTTCGCCTCCAACTGGGAGCTGTCGCTGGCGCGCGCCGAAGCGGTCAGCGCCCGCTTGCAAAAACACCTCGCCAACCCGCAGCGGGTCAAGGCCGAGGGCCGCGGCGAGAGCAACCCCGTCGCGCCGAACGATAACAAAGTGAACCGCGCGTTGAACCGCCGGGTAGAAATTACGCTGTTGGTCGCCCCGGAAAACACCCAGGCGGAAATCAACGGCTTGCCGCAAGGAACCGGAAAGTAATGCTCAGTACGTTATTCTCCATCATCACCAGCCGCCTGCTGTGGGGCTTTGTCGGCATCACCGCGCTGGCGTTCATCATCTGGACGATCGGCCCGCTGGTCGCCATCGGTGACTATCGCCCGCTGGAGCCGGAACTCAACCGCCAGATCGCCATCGGCGCTATCTACCTGATTTGGTTCCTGTGCCGCCTGATCCCGCGCCTCTACAGCGCCTGGTTCAACAGCCGCCTGCTGAGCAACCTGCGCGCCGCCGAAGCGGTGCCGGCGGAAGACGGCAAGCCGGAGATCAAACCAGACGATCCGCTGGCCCAGCGTTTCGACGAAGCGGCGCAGCTGTTGAAAAAGGCGCGCTTCGCCCCGGGCCAGGGCGACGGCAAACATCGCTGGATGACCCGCTTCAGCCGCCAATATCTGTATCAGCTGCCGTGGTATGTGATCATCGGCGCGCCCGGCGCCGGTAAAACCACCGCGCTGGTCAACTCCGGCCTGCATTTTCCGCTGGCGGATCGCTTCGGCAAGTCCGCGCTGCGCGGCGTGGGCGGCACCCGCAACTGCGACTGGTGGTTTACCAACGACGCGGTGCTGCTCGACACCGCCGGCCGCTACACCACCCAGGAAAGCCAGCGCGAAGAAGACGCCGGCGAATGGCAAAGCTTCGTCGCGCTGCTGAAAAAATATCGCACCCGCCAGCCGATCAACGGCGTGATGGTCACCATCAGCGTCGCCGATCTGCTGAGCGACAGCGCGGAAGCGCGCGCCGCGCAGGCCAGCGCGCTGCGCAAACGCCTGATAGAACTGCACGAACAGCTGGGCATTCACTTCCCGGTCTATGTGCTGGTGACCAAAACCGACCTGCTCAACGGCTTTATGGCCTATTTCGGCAGCTTCGACAAAGCGCAACGCGACCAGATCTGGGGATTCACCTTCCCTTACGAGCGCTCGCGGCAGCCGGACTTCAACCTGAACGCCGCCTTCGAACAACAATACGCCCTGCTGCAACAACGGCTGGATGCGGCGCTGCCGGATACGCTGCTGATGGAGCACGACGCGCGCCAACGCGCCGAAAGCTACCTGTTCCCGCAGGAGTTCGCCGCGCTGCGCCCGCTGCTCGGCCAATATCTGGAACAGGTGTTCGCCACCTCCAGTTTTGAAACCCGCTTTACCCCGCGCGGCATCTACTTCACCAGCGGCACTCAGGAAGGTCTGCCGTTTGACAGAGTGATGGGTGAACTGAACCGCTACCTGCAGCTGCCGCCGGCCAACTCAGGGGCGCAGGCCAACGCGGCCTGGGACAACGTGGGCCAGGAAACGCCGATCCCGGCAGCCAAAGGCCAGAGCTTCTTCCTGAAAGAGACGCTGGAATCGGTGGTCTTCCAGGAGTCCGGGCTGGCGGGCAGCAACCGCTGGTGGGAATACCGCAACCGCGCCCTGCACTGGGCGGGGTACATCGCGCTGGCGGTGATCCTGGCGGTGCTGGCGATGTTGTGGTTCACCAGCTACGGCAACAACAAGGCCTATCTGGCGGAAGTGGCCGCCAAGGTGCCCGGCGTCGAGCGCCAGGGGCAAAGCCTGACCCAGTTGGGCAACGGCGATATGTTCTCGCTGCTGCCGTTCCTCAACAGCCTGCTGCATCTGCCGGACAGCCAGAACTTTTCGCTGGACGATCCGCCGTTCACCTATCGCATGGGATTGTTCCGCGGCGATCAGGTCGGCGACGCCGGCAATGCCCTGTACCAAAAAGCGTTGAAAGAACTGCTGCTGCCGCAGGTGGCGCAACAGATCGCCGCCACGCTGCGCAACGATAACCACGGCGACGCGGACTTCAGCTATGAAGCGCTGAAGGCCTACCAGATGCTGTATCTGCCGAAGCAGTACGACGGCAAATTCCTGCGCGCCTGGGTGATGCTCAACCTGCAGCGCAACCTGCCGCAGGGCAGCACCCAAAAACAGCTGCAGCAGATCGAATGGCACCTGAGCCAACTGCTGGATACGCAGATCCAGGCCTCGCCTTACGCCAAAGACGAGCCGTTGGTGGCACAGGCGCAGGCCGCGCTCAATCGGGCGCCGCTGTCGCAACGCGTCTACGGCCGCCTTAAGCGTCTGCTGCTGAAACAGACCGACATCAAGCCGGTCAGCCTGGTCGATTTGGCCGGTCCGCAGACCGAACTGGCATTCAGCCGCAAAAGCGGCAAACCGGTGACCGACGGCGTGCCGGGCCTGTTCACCTCACAGGGGTATTGGAAAGCGTTCAACGACAACATCGATCCGGTGACCGATACCCTGCGCAAGGAAGACGTCTGGGTGTTGAACAGCCAGACGCCGGAGCAGAAAAGCGCCGATCTGACCAAGACCATCCGCCAACTGTACATGCAGGACTTTATCAGCGCCTGGGATGAGCTGCTGGGCGATATCCAACTGGCCAACATCGGCAACCTGACCCAGCGCATCAGCAGCGCGCGCCTGCTGTCCGGCAATCCGTCGCCGATGCGCAATCTGCTGGTTAACGTCAGCAAAAACGTCACCCTGCGCGACGAGAAAAGCGACGCCGATTCCCGCTCGCTGCTGGCCAAAACCGAAGACAAACTGAATCAAAACGCCAACCGCACGCTGGAGGCGCTGTTCACCAACCGGCCGGCCAACGCCGACGGCGACGGCGACGTGTCGGCCCAGCCGGAACAGCTGGTGATGGCGCACTTCGCGCCGCTGCTTGAGCTGGCGCAAAGCCAGGGCGAAGGCAATAAGGCGATCCCTTTCGACAGCGTGCTGAAACAGGTCGATGAGCTGTACAGCTACCTGACGGCGGTGCAAGGCGCGGCCAACAGCGGCATGTCAGCGCCGCCGAGCGACATCATCCCGCGCCTGCAGGCCGAATCCGGCCGCTTGCCGGTGCCGTTCAAACAGATGCTGCTGTCGCTGGCGATCGGCGCCAGCAGCGACACCCAGCGCAAAGAGATGGAGAACGTGAAAAAGCGCATCAGCTTCGAGGTCGGCAGCTTCTGCCGCCAGGCGATCGCCGGGCGTTATCCGTTGGTGGCCCGGGCGCGCCAGGAAGTGACGCCGGACGATTTGGCGCGCATGTTCGCGCCGAACAGCGGGCTGATGGACAGCTTCTTCCGCGACAACCTGCAGGGCAAGGTCGATACCACCCGCGCCAACTGGCGTTTCACGCCCGGCGTGGACGGCAAGACGCTGCCCGGCGGCGAAGGCATCCTGCGGTCGTTCCAGCAGGCGCAGCGCATCCGCGACGCCTTTTTCGCCAACGGCACGGCGACGCCCTCTTACCGCGTGACCGTGCGGCCGGTGCGGATGGATAACGACATCCTCAACCTGACGCTGGATATCGACGGGCAGCTGTTCAAATACAGCCACGGCCCGCAGGTGCCGCTGGTGGTCAGCTGGCCGGGCACCCGCAATACCAACCAGGTGCATCTGCAGCTGGCGCTGGCCAACGGCACCACCGCCAGTCTGGTGACCAGCGGGCCGTGGGCGCTGAACCGCCTGGTGGATATGGCGCAGTCTTCGGGCACCGGCGGCCTCGGCCGTCAGGCGACGTTCAATCTCGACGGCCACCGCGTCACGTTGGAGTTCACGCCCAACAGCATTCGCAATCCGTTCCAACTGCCGGCCTTCTCGTGCCCGTAGCCCCGAAAGGACATGACCATGAGCACTGATTCAAGCGCCCCGACGAGCATCGGCTGGTACGGCAAACTTCCTTCCGCCGGTGACTTCCTGCAACGCCGTTTGCCTGACCCGGTGGTCAACAACTGGGCCCACTGGTTCCATAACGGGCTGGTGAATTTGCAGCGCGATGCGCAGGGGCCAAACGATCACCCGTTCAGCAACGCGCCGGTGTGGAACTTCGTGATCCCCGCCACGCTCGGCAGCCAGTACGTGCAGATGGGCTGCCTGTTGCCGGCGCGCGACCGCGTCGGGCGGCGTTACCCCATCTGCGCGCTGCGCCTGTTCAGCCAACAGGATTGGCGCCCGCAACAGCTGAACATGGCGGCGAGCTGGTACCAACAGCTCGGCCATACCCTGCTGAACGGCGTGCGCAACGGCTTCTCCGCCGAACAGATCGACCGCACGCTGCAGGCGATCCCGGCGCTGCCCAGCCCGCCGGCGGAAGCGGACTCCGAGATATTGTCGATTATCGGTTTCCAGCATCCGGACGTACCGGGCCTCGGCTGGCAGCAGGCCGCCGACTGTTTCGATCCGGCGCAGTACACCAGCTTTTGGTGGACCAATCAGGCCGACGGGCACCCGCTCTACACCCACGTGCACAGCGGCAACCTCACCGTGCAGCTGTTTTCATTGCTGTTCGAACCCAACGGCTGGGCGCGCCCCGGCCGCGGCGGCCAGTACCCGCAAATGTTTGATTAACATCGCTCGTTGAAGGAAATCTTATGGCTATCGACACCGATACCCTGCTGGCCCCGGTTGACGCGGATACGCCCTGCGGCGACAACCTGGAATACGACGCCGACTTTCTGGCCATGGCGCGTGCCGCCACCGGCAAAGCCGAACAGCAATTCGGCAGCACCATCATTCCGGAAGAAGCGCCGGATTGGGTGCAGGTCGAGCGTCTCGCAAGCTCGCTGCTGGCGCGCACCAAAGACCTGCGCGTCATGCTGTATCTCACTCGCGCCTGGACCCAGCTGCGCGGATTGCCGGGCTATGCCGACGGGCTGACGCTGATCCACCAGGCGATACTCCGCTACTGGGATGCCCTGCAGCCGCCGCTGGAGTTCGACGGCGAGGCCGACCCGCTGTTTCGCATCAACGCGCTGGCCGACCTTGGCGACAAGGCCGCGCTGGCCGCCAGCGTGCGCGCCGCGCCGCTGCTGAAAAGCGCCGCCGGTGAAATCTCGCTGCGCGATGCCGGCGCCCTGCTCGACGGCAGCAAGCAAGAGTGCCCCAACTTTCCCGGCGGCCGCGCACGGCTGCAGGATGAGCTGGCGCAACAGGATCGCCCCGAAGGCGCGCTGGTGATGCATATCGCCAACACCCTGGCCGCCATTCGCAGCGAAGTCACCCGCCATCTGGGTGAAAGCGCGCTGCCGGAAATGAGCGCGCTGACCAAGGTCTTTTCGCTGGTGGCGCTTGCCGGCCAGCGCGAGGCCCCGGCCGCCACTGAAGCGGACGCCACACAGGAAACCGCCGCTGAGCAGCCACCAGCCGCCGTGCAGAGCGCCTCTGCCTCACTCAACTGGCGCAGCGCGCAGATCCAGTCGCGCGACGACGCCCAGCTGATGCTGGACAAGGTGAAAAACTATTTTCGTCTTCATGAGCCAAGCCACCCGGCGCCGCTGATGATCGATCGGGTACAGCGACTGATTACGCTGGACTTTATGCAAATCGTCCGCGATTTGGCGCCCGATGGGCTTAACCAACTGGAGACCATTCTCGGTCGCCCCGACAACGAGGAGAACAGCTAGCCGCCGACTTTTGTTCTCTTGACGACACCCGATACCGTCTGCCCCTGCGCAGACCCGAATCAGAACCTGACTCTCCCAGCCGGACGAGGCGCGTTCCCAATCGCCATTAGATGGAGTAAATCATGTCAAACTCGAAATCCCGCAGCGGGCAGAAATTCATCGCCCGCAACCGCGCGCCGCGCGTACAGATTGAATACGATGTCGAAATTTATGGCGCAGAGCGCAAAATCCAGCTGCCGTTCGTGATGGGCGTGATGGCGGATCTGGTGGGGAAAGCGGTCGATCCGCAAGCCAGCGTGGAGGAGCGCAAGTTCATGGAAATCGACGTCGACAACTTCGACGAGCGCATGAAATCGCTGAAGCCGCGCGTCGCTTATCAGGTTGACAATACCCTGACCGGCGAAGGCAAGCTGAACATCGATCTGACCTTCGAAAGCATGGAAGACTTCTCCCCCGCCGCTATCGCCCGCAAGGTCGACGCGCTGGACAATCTGCTGGACGCCCGCACCCAGCTTTCCAACCTGCTGTCCTACATGGACGGTAAAAACGGTGCCGAGGAGCTGATCTCCAAGATCCTGCAAAACCCGGCGCTGCTGAAATCCCTGACCGACGCGCCGAAGCCGGCGGTTAACGATGACAACAACGAGCGTGAGGATTAATCGATGAGCAACTCGCCTCAGCAACAAAATGCGTTGCAAACCACCGAGACTTTTTCCAGCGATGAATTCAGCGCGCTGTTGAACAAAGAGTTCCGGCCGAAGACCGATCAGGCCAAAGAAGCGGTCGAGAACGCGGTGAAAACTCTGGCGCAGCAGGCGCTGGAAAATACCGTCACCGTTTCTTCCGACGCCTACCGCACCATCCAGGCGCTGATCGCGGAAATCGACGAAAAGCTGTCGCAGCAGATCAACCAGATCATTCACCACGACGATTTCCAGAAGCTGGAAGGCGCGTGGCACGGCCTGCACTACCTGGTCAACAACTCTGAAACCGACGAGATGCTGAAGATCCGTTTCATGAGCATTTCCAAGCAGGAGCTGGGCCGCACGCTGAAGCGTTATAAAGGCGTGGGCTGGGATCAGAGCCCGATCTTCAAGAAAATCTACGAAGAAGAATATGGCCAGTTCGGCGGCGAGCCCTTCGGCTGCCTGGTGGGCGACTACTACTTCGATCACAGCCCGCAGGACGTGGAGCTGCTGGGTGAAATGGCCAAGATCGGCGCCGCCTCACACTGCCCGTTCATCGCCGGCACCGCGCCAAGCGTGATGCAAATGGAGTCCTGGCAGGAGCTCTCCAACCCGCGCGATCTGACCAAGATTTTCCAGAACACCGAATACGCCGCCTGGCGCAGCCTGCGCGAATCGGAAGACGCGCGCTACCTGGGCCTGGTGATGCCGCGCTTCCTGGCGCGCCTGCCGTATGGCATCCGCACCAATCCGGTGGACGAGTTTGACTTCGAAGAAGATACCGACGGCGCGACCCACGGCAACTACACCTGGACCAACGCCGCCTACGCCATGGCCGCCAACATCAACCGTTCGTTCAAAGAGTTCGGTTGGTGCACCGCCATTCGCGGGGTGGAATCCGGCGGCGCGGTGGAGAACCTGCCGTGCCATACCTTCCCGAGCGACGACGGCGGCGTGGACATGAAGTGCCCGACCGAGATCGCCATCAGCGATCGTCGCGAAGCCGAGCTGGCCAAAAACGGCTTTATGCCGCTGGTGCACCGCAAAAACTCCGACTTCGCCGCCTTTATCGGCGCGCAATCGCTGCAGAAGCCGGCGGAATACTACGACGCCGACGCCTCCGCCAACGCCCAGCTTTCCGCGCGCCTGCCATACCTGTTCGCCTGCTGCCGCTTCGCGCACTATCTGAAGTGCATCGTGCGCGACAAAATTGGCTCCTTCCGCGAGCGCGACGATATGGAGCGCTGGCTGAATGACTGGATCATGAACTACGTGGACGGCGATCCGGCCAACTCATCGCAGGAAACCAAGTCGCGCAAACCGCTGGCCGCGGCGGAAGTGCAGGTGGAAGAGATCGAAGACAACCCGGGCTACTACAGCGCTAAGTTCTTCCTGCGCCCGCACTACCAGCTGGAAGGCCTGACCGTTTCTCTGCGCCTGGTGTCGAAGCTGCCTTCGCTGAAACAAAACGACGCGTCCTGATGGACTGAAGTCAGGCCGCGGTAGTGCGGCCTGACTAATGCAGCAACCTCATCGTCAGCCTATCGCAGAAAACCCAGATCGCATGTGGAACCAAGATAACGCGAAATAATTAAGCATTGAGCCATTAGCACTTAATAGTGGCTCGGTAACCCGTACCGATAGTTTTCGGTATTTAAGAAGGTGCATGGCACAAGGATATAAATTGGTAATGCATTACCACACTTGCAATTCCTGCTGCTATTACCTGAGTTTTTCAACGTAACGTTAATACTACTGTTAACCCTTAATAAAGAGTGAAGAAACTATGGCTATTGATATGTTCCTGAAAGTTGAAGGTGCCAGCGGCGAATCCAAAGATTCGAATCACAAAGGCTGGACCGACATTACTTCTTTCTCCTGGGGCGCTTCTCAACCGGGCAATATGGGCGTTGGCGGCGGCGGTGGCGCCGGCAAAGTGTGCTTCAACGATCTGCACGTCAACGCGCTGATCGACAAGTCAACCCCGGCCTTGCTGAAACACTGCTCAAGCGGCAAACACCTGACCAAGATTGAGCTGTCGGTTTGCAAGGCGGGCGGCACCCAGGTTGAATACGCAAAAATCACCCTGGAAGACGTGCTGGTCACCGCCGTGCAGTACACCGGTGCAGGCGGCGAAGACACCGTGGGCGTCACCTACTCCTTCCAGGCGGCGAAAGTGAAACAGCAGTACTGGGAGCAGAGCGACAAAGGCGGCAAAGGCGCCGAAAGCAGCGCAGGTTGGAACATCAAGGAAAACCGCGAAGCTTAATTGTTATACAACCTCCCCGTTATGGGGAGGTTGGTTTGGCAAGCGATGTATTTTAGATAAGGAAATCATGATGAAAGCGATTAGAAAAGGTGACAGAGGAAATCACGTAAAATCATTGCAAGAATTGCTTAATAAACAGGGGGCTATTCTTAACTCTGATGGCATATTCGGTCTAAAGACTGAATTAGCAGTAAAAAAAGTGCAACGTAAAAAAGGTCTGCATGTTGACGGCATCGCTGGTCGAAAAACATTCTTAGCCCTGGGTTCACACGTCGAAACTCGAGCACCACAACCTCCTATCGGTGGTAGTGCAGGTCGTCAAGGTCCCGGAGCTATGGGCATTTCACAAAGCGGTTTAAGGTTTATCTTTAATATTGAAGCATGGCGCGGAGTAAGTAACCACCTACATTGGCCTGGCGGTGCAAGCGGGGTCACTCTGGGGCCGGGTTATGATATGAAAGCTCGCTCTATAGAATCAATAAAAAATACCATGATCGCGATTGGATTAGACAGCGCAACTGCAGATAAAATCAGTGCAGCCGCCGGGCTACATCATCAGCAAGCTAAAGACTTCGCGAAAGAAAATCACAATTTAGTGGTTTTAACCGACACACAGGAAACGGAACTACTTAAATTTATAGTACCTGCCTATGAAAGAGCTGTTAGGAATAAAATTCTTGTTCCACTCACACAACAAGAGTTTGATGCGTTAGTCTCCTTTGCTTATAATCCAGGTGGTCGACTCAACAACGTCGCAGCATTCATTAATCAGAGCAAAATATCTGATGCAATGACAGAAATAAAACGTGCCATTACCTCAGGTGGAAAAGTGATGAAAGGGCTGATAAACAGAAGAAATTACGAAGTCGAGCTCTATTTAAATGGAAACTATCGCTAAGGAATTCGCCACAATGAAATTATCTGCATTTTTAATTAGTAGCGTATTTTTCTCACTTACTGCATGTGCAGCAGAAAAAAACGTTAATGCCCCAACATCATCAACTATTGATGGCTTATGGCAAGTGACTCAGGTCAACATAGACAATGAGACTACCCGCACGCTTAGCTATCAACTTAACGACCCTCGATTACTAGGAAGAGTAATCAATATTTCCACTAAATCAATAGAAAACAATCTGCCGGAAAAAGACGTCTGCACAGCGCCAACCTTAAGTATTGAGAGAAGCACGCTAAATCAATTCATCGGTAAGTCGATGGGCGGAGATAAAAGCATCTCGGCTAAAAACTATGCATTGAAAGAAAACGGCCAAGCAGAAGTCTCTCTTTTCAAGATCGCTTGTCACTCCGGATCATTCGGCCCATCCGATAATGGTGCAGGCTCCAGCTTTGCCGCTCTCAATCCAAAAAAAATGCTGGTTAATTGGTACGATGGTTCGCTACTGCAATTAGAACGGTTACCGAAAGATCCTAAACCTGCAGCGTCTTTCGACTGTGCCAAATCTACAAGCGTTGTTGAAAAAACTATCTGCTCAGACTTCAATTTATCCGCCTATGACAAAAGCGTTTCCCAAGCTTGGCTGTTGGCAAAAAAGCAGGCGACCGATGTAGGGGATAAAAAACTGGCGGCTTCTTTAAACAGCACGCAAAGATCTTGGTTACTGCAAAGGGATAAATGCCGAGATGACAAAGATTGCCTGGCCGATACGATGCAAAAACGAATCGATGCACTTACGTCACACGATTAAAACTGCGTTCCTACTCATGTTGGCGGTATTGAATACTGAAGCTTCCGCCAACGAAAAGTACTCCTCTGCCGAGTACCTCAAAAACTACGCGCTTAGCGTTTGTATCGCCAAGGGGTACTCAGCAAAAGAAGTCAAAAACGATGCCGCCGCCGCTGCTCGGGGTTATATGGAGTTCGGCGATTATTCTCTGGAGGCGCATACCGCCGTCAGGGCGCTGGCAAAAGAATTTCTGGCAAAGCCCTATGACAGTATGTCAGGGGAGCCGATGACGATGGCAAAGTGCATCGATCTTGTACATAGCCAAGCGTTGCAAGCCATCATCAAGAAGAACCAAGGGAAAGACGACAACTGATATCAGAGTTGCTCAAACGACGGCTCATATCAAAGGTTATCTCGGATGAGAAGATACACGTACTTTTTAATGTCTCTGCTGCTCGGAAGCCATGTAGCCCTTGCTGAAAACTCACTCAATATTTTATCGCAAGAGGCACTATATAAAAATTGGTTAGTCAGCCGCTGCATTGGGAAGTCCACTGACTCAGAAAAAACTAAGCAAGACGCCTTCCGTTCCGCTTCCGCCTATTTAGAATTGAGTAAACTGCCGATGGATGCATTCGAACAAGGCGAAAAGCTGGCTGAACAGTACGCCAATAAAAATAGCCAAGGCTCAGTTAAAGGAAGTTATCATATTTTAGATTGCCTTTCACTGCAGAACGCCAGTGAAGCTGAAGCCATTTTTAAACGTTACTCAAAGTAATAGCCGCAGTGATAGAATTCATTTTTTGCAGCCATCAGCCTCAAATTAATTACATTTTTATCACTTATAATTTATTACTTGAAAATATACCAGCACCATTAATCATCAGTCATTGGGAAAATATTCCTTGACTTTCTATTACTCAGTACAAACCATATGGAATTTTAGAGCATTGGGATAAGGAAAAAACAGTGATCGATGACGTCACGCTTTCCACCTACTCTTACTCATTTGTGTTTTTATACTTTTTCCTGTCAGTCTTAGTATTTGTCGGGCTTTATCACCTAAAACAAAAAACCAACAATAGAAAATCCTATTCCCTTTTTGTGATAGCTACCACAGTAAATTTATTTGCAAGCATCATCCAAGGTTTAGTATTTAACTATGGCTCTGAGATACTGGATCCAATGCTCAATATAAAATTTCAAGACTATGATGAGGTGTGGTACGCCAGTATTATATTCGCCCTTACTTACCTGTCTCAATTACCAACTAACCTCTATT
The DNA here is from genome assembly GCF_052168495.1 of Serratia sp. CY52157. Taxonomy (NCBI): domain Bacteria; kingdom Pseudomonadati; phylum Pseudomonadota; class Gammaproteobacteria; order Enterobacterales; family Yersiniaceae; genus Serratia; species Serratia sp. CY52157. The sequence continues at coordinate 1,378,842 of NZ_JBJNMO010000001.1, forward strand.
ACAAAAGAAAGACTAAGAATAATGCGAATAATAGCAAAGACATCACCTGACATATACAGCCTCACGTTATTACATTGAAGTTTTCGACCATATAATGCGTTAGCCAAAGAATTTAGTCACTCACATTCAAAGCTCTCTCTTAGGAAAGAAATCAAGTTGGACTCATCCAGTTATCGAGTTCCACTGTCTGGCCATAAGATCTTATCAGCAGGAATGCCTTATGCGATTTTCCATTGTAAAAAATAAAAGCGGCCAGGTTCCGCCGCAAAGCAGTTGCGATTTTCTGCCGCCGGGCGGCACCATCGGCCGCAGCGTGGACAACAACCTGGTGCTGCCGGACGAAGAGCGCGCCATTTCCCGTCTGCAGGCAATCGTGCACATTTCCTCTGACGGCGAATGCCGCATCACCAATCGCGGCAACGTCACCCGCGTGCTGCTGAACGATATTCCGCTGGAGCGTGGCCGCCAGGTTGAACTGCAGGATGGCGACGTGCTCGGCATCGACGATTACCAGATTGAAGTCAGCGCGCTGCAACAGCACGCCGCGCCGCAGGCTCAACCGGTGGCCAAGGCCGCTGCCGCTGCTGCGGCCCCTGCTGCCGCCGCCAAAGAAAAATCCGCCGCGCCGATCCCCAACGAAATCTGGGACAGCCTGGTGGAAGAATTTACGCCGAATGCGTCGGCCGCCGTCACACCGCCGCCGATCGCCAATCCAGACAGCCATCCGCTGCTGGATACCCCCGCTCGCGAGCTGAACCCGGCCGATCCGCTGGCGCAGCTGGCGGGCGATGTCGATCTGCGCCAATTGCAGCAACAGCAAACCGATCCGGCCGCCTTGTTCAACACCGACTCCACTTTTGAGCGTGAGCATATCCTGGCCGACACCACTCCCAGCGCGCTGCTGGCGGAGCAGGCTGCGCCACCGCGCCCGGCTCCCCCCGTCCAGAATGCGCAGCAACCGGAACAAGAGCTGGATCCGCTGGCGCTGTTCGGCGGTTCATCCGCGCCCGCTTCGCCAGAGACGTTAAACAGCAACGACCCGCTGGGGCTGTTGATGGGCGGCGCCGTGCCGCTGGCTCAGCCGGAGGAACCGGCACAACCGCCGTCCCCACCACCGGCGCCGATCGCCGCACAACCGCAAGCGCCGCGCCCTCAACCGACGCCGCCGCCGCCGCCGGTGCAGAGACCCGAGCCGCAACCCCAACCCGCGCCGCAGTTCAGCCAGCAGGAACCGCCTGCGCAACCTCCGCGCCCGCGCCAGGGCAACCGCCTGGGCATCGATCCGGTCGCCTACCAGTCCGCCCAGCGGCAGCACGCCGCCGCGCCGAATGGTGACACCTTGGAGGGGCCGCTGCTGACGGCGCTGTTGCAAGGCATCGGTCTCGACGATCTGCAGCCGCAGCCGCATTTCGACGAACAACAGATCCGCCAGGCCGGCCGCCTGCTGAGCCTGTTCTCGCAAGGCACCGTCGCCCTGCTCTCATCCCGCTCGATCCTCAAGCGCGGCGTGAAGGCCGAGATGACCATGATCCTCGACGAGGCCAACAACCCGTTCAAACTGCTGCCTTCGGGGAAAACGGTGCTGATGCAGATGTTCGGCAGCCAGATGCCGGGCTTTATGCCGCCGGAACAGGCGGTGCGCGATGCGCTGATCGACCTGCAGGCACACCAGCTGGGGATGATCGCCGGCATTCGCGCCATCATCGCCGCCATGCTGCAGTCCTTCAACCCGGAGCGCCTCGAAGAGGAAGCGCGCAAGGAAGGCGTGGCGCCGCGTCTGTCGCTGCCCGCCAACCGCAAGGCCGCGCTGTGGGACTACTTTGTGAAGAACTATCAGCAAACCTCCGGCGAGATCGAGGACGATTTCCACACCCTGTTCGGCGAAGCCTTCCTGCACGCCTATGACGTTGAAGTGAATCAATACAAAGACTCACAGACCAAACCGGACGCGTAATGAATATCACCATAGCCTCTACCTCCAATCAGGGCGGCCGCGCCTCCAACCAGGATCAGACCGGCGAGGTGCTCGGCAACCGCGCCGCCTGCTTCGTGGTGTGCGACGGCATCGCCGGTTTTCCGGGCGGCGATATCGCCGCCAAACTGGCGCGCGACACCATTTTGCAAAACTTCGACGGCGAAAAGCACCTGAACGCCCAGAGCATTCGTCAGCACATTACGCGCGCCAATGCCGCCATCCACCAGCAGCAGCGGCAGTCGGACGAATACAGCAAGATGGGCACCACGCTGGTCAGTCTGTTTATCGATCGCGATTACCAGCTGGCCTACTGGGCGCACGCCGGCGACAGCCGCCTGTACCTGTTCCGCCGCGGCTACCTGCATGCCGTCACCACCGACCACAGCCTGATCCAACAGATGCAGGACGCCGGTTATCAGACCAACGGCATCAACAGCAACCTGCTGTATTTCGCGCTGGGGCTCAACGAAGAGCGCGACGCCACCTACAGCGACGTGCTGCAGCTGGAAGACGGCGACGTTTTCCTGCTGTGCACCGACGGCTTCTGGCACAGCTTCAGCCAGGCCGAACTGGAACAGTCGCTGCACATGGTCAACTCCCCCAGCGAGTGGATCGCCCTGATGCAGCAGGCATGGAAGAAAAACAATAACAGCGATAACTACAGCGCTATCGCCGTCTGGATTGGCTCACCGCAGGAAACCACCCTGCTGCATTCGCTGGCGGATGCGGAACGGTTTCTCATCCGCGACTGAGTCGGCGCACATTCACAGCAAGGTTCACTATGAAATACTGGATGCCGGGGCTCGTCGCCCTGATGGCGGTACCGACCGCGCAGGCGATGAACTATCGCCTGGTTTACTCCCCCAGCCAGAAGCTGGAAGTGTTTATCGATGACGTCAAGAACAGCAATCCGGAAAGCTGGTGCGGCAAAAGCATCCCGCTGCGCATCGTCTCAGCGCAAGGCAAAGATCCGGCCGTGTTGAACGACTTTCTGCCCCGCGTCGGCAATCTGCTGGAAAAGCAGTGCCCAAAAGCCGGTCATCTGCCCTGGACGCTGACCGACAAGCGCGGTGAGAAGCTGGCGACCGGCGAAGCCGCCAAAGCGCGCGGCTGGAAACCGGTGGTCAAACAAGAGACCGCCGAGCAGCCGCAAACCCCGCCGCCGCCGACCATTCCTGCGGCGGTGGCCGTCACCTCTGCGCAGGCGGACACCGCGCCGCCACAGCGTTTTAGCCTGCCGCAGGGCTGCCACTTCCGCACCTTCTGGGGTGACGAAGCCACCGGCGGCGCGCTGTTCATTCCCGCCGGCGACGCGCTGCGCTGCGGCGAGGACGGCTGGCTGCAAGGCAGCGGCGCGGTCACGCTGCAACACGGCGGGCAAACCCTCTCGCCGACGCTGTGGTTCCTGCAAGGTTACCCGCTGGCGAAGATCAACGGCGGCGATCGCGCGCTGACCGTCGTCAGCGCCAACGCCCAACGGCTCATTTTGGGCGGCAACCCGCAGGCGCCGGGCAGCTTCCTGCTGCTGACCTTCGAACCGCAGTTGCATGCCTGGGCGTTCAACGGTGAAGCGATCGTTGAAATGCCGCGTGTCGACGCCGCCGACGAGACCAAGATCACACAGCGCGTGCAGCAGGCGCAAACCGCCTGGCAGCCGCTGCTGAGCGCCTCCGCCCCGCTGACCTTCAAGCTGGTGGAACAGTTGGCCGCAGACCGGGTCGATCCCGCCAGCGGCAGCTACCTGTCGGTTAACGGCGCCACTCACTGATTATAAGGAAAGCCTGTGAAATCATTAGCAAGCATGCTGCAAGGCCAGTCGATCGCCGCGGCCATCACCGCCGTCGAGAACGATATCAAGGCAAAACCGGCGGATGCCGACCTGCGCGCCGCGCTGGTGCAACTGCTGTGTCTGAGCGGCAACTGGACGCGCGCCAACGCGCAGTTGAAATCCTGGCAGGCGCTGAAACCGATCGCCCAACCAACCACCTTGCTGCTGATGCAGTCGGTCAACGCCGAGCTGCAACGCCAGGCGGTATTCGCCGGCACGGCCGAGCCGACGCTGCTGCGGCAGGCGCATCCCTGGCTGAAACTGATGGTGCAGGCGCTGCATCAGGATGCGCAAGGGGCGGCCGAGCAGGCCCAGACGCTGCGCGATGAGGCGCTGGAGGCCGCCCCGGCCGGCGCCGGGCGGTTAATGTTGGCCGAAGGCGACCAAGAGCGGCAGCTGAGTTTCGACTGGCTGACCGACGGTGACGGCCGCCTCGGGCCGGTGTGCGAGCTGGCGCTCAACGGCGTTTACTACTGGGTGCCGTTTGCCGACATCGCCGCGATCCAGTTCCAGGCGCCACAGAGCGCCATCGATCTGGTGTGGAGCCATGCGCTGGTGCGCCTGACCGACGGCCGCGAACAGGTATGCCAACTGCCTGCCCGTTACCCGCTGCCCGAAGGCAGCGACGACGCGCTGCTGCTCGGCAAACGCACCGAATGGCAACCGCTCGGCGACGGCGCCCACTATGCGGGGCTGGGCCTGAAGACCTGGCTCAGCGAAAGCGACGAATTCCCGCTGCACAGCCTGCGGCAGTTGAGCTTCGACGCGAGCGCCTGACCATGAACGACAAGCGCCCACCCCACTATGACGGCGGCGATCTGCGCCGCCAGGGCTATCGCTCTCGTCAGGACAGCGAACGCCTGACTTCACGCGACAAAATGCAGCCGGTGCTGCTCGACATGCTGACCGACGACGAACCGCAGAAAAAGCAGGAGGCGCAGGTGCGCAACCTGGTGTCGCACAGCGAGCTGCGCCGCCGGGTATTGCGCGATTTGCAGTGGCTGTTCAACTGCGTCAACAGCGAATCCAATCTGGATCTCGGCGATTTTCCGCAGGTGCGGCGTTCCACCCTGAATTACGGCATCGCCTCGCTGGCGGGCAAGCGCATGTCGGACATCGAATGGCTGGACATTCAGCGCGCGCTGACCGATTCCATCCTCCATTTCGAGCCGCGCATTCTGCCCGACGGGTTGCAGGTGCGCTGCATTTCGGACACCGGCTCGCTGGAGCTGCACAACGTGCTGTCGATCGAAATCAAGGGCCGCCTGTGGTGCGTGCCCTATCCGCTGGAGTTTCTGTTCCGTACCGACGTGGATCTGGAAAACGGCCACTTCGATCTGAAAGACATAGGGTAAGGCGATGGACAGTAAACTGTTAGATTATTACAACCGCGAGCTGGCCTATCTGCGTGAGATGGGCGCCGAGTTCGCCGAACAGTACCCGAAGGTCGCGGGCCGTCTCGGCATGCGCGGCATCGACGTGGCGGACCCTTATATCGAGCGTCTGATGGAGGGCTTCGCCTTCCTCACCTCGCGCGTGCAGCTGAAAATGGACGCCGAGTTCCCGCGCTTTTCTCAGCGCTTGCTGGAGATCATCTACCCCAACTACCTGTCGCCGACGCCGTCGATGGCGATCGCCGAGCTGCAGCCGGACAGCAGTAAAGGCGATATCAGCAACGGCTTCGTGGTGCCGCGCGGCACCATGATGGACAGCCAGACGCTGAAGAAAAGCGGCATCACCTGCAGTTACACCACGGCGCATGACGTCACGCTGCAGCCGGTGCGCATCGCCGGCGTCGAGCTGGGCGGCATTCCGGCCGATATTCCGCTGGCCTCGCTGGGGCTGCAGCACAGCGGCTGCGTCAGCGCGCTGCGCATTCGGCTCGAGTGCTACGAAAGCGTGACGCTCAACAACCTGCAGCTGGACCAATTGATGTTTTACCTGGCCGGGCCGGACATGCAGGCGCAACAGCTGCTGGAGTTGCTGATGCAGCACAGCGTCGGGCTTGTCTGCCAAACGGTGGAGGCTCAGCCGCAGCGGCGGGCGCTGGCGTTGGATGGGCTGCGACAGGAAGGCTTCGCCGCCGATCAGGCGCTGCTGCCCAACGATCTGCGCAACTTCGAAGGCTACCGGCTGCTGCAAGAATATTTCGCCTTCCCGGCGCGCTTCCAGTTCTTCAGCGTCAACGGCCTGCGCCCGCTGTTGCAAAGCGTGCGCGAAGGGAAAAAGGCGCTGCGCCAGTTCGAAATCGTGGTGCTGCTCGATAGGCACGACGCCGCGCTGGAACGGGTGGTCGACGTTGCCCATTTGGCGCTGCACTGCACGCCGGTGATCAACCTGTTTCCGAAAGTGGCCGAACGCATCGCGATCAACGAAAAGAACCACGAATACCATCTGGTGGTCGACAATATCCGGCCGCTGGATTACGAAGTGTTTTCGGTGCAGCGGCTCGGCGGCAGCGCCAGCGAAAAACGCTACGAGCAAGAGTTTCGGCCGTTTTACAGCACCCTGAGCGCGGACGATGGCAACTATGGCGCCTACTTTTCGCTGCGGCGCGAACAGCGCACCCTGTCGGAACACGCCCGCCGCTACGGCACCCGCACCGGCTATGCCGGTTCGGAAGTGTTCGTATCGCTGGTGGACGAACGGCAGTCGCCGTGGCACAGCGATCTGAAATACCTCACCGCCGACGTGCTGTGCACCAGCCGCGACCTGCCGTTGATGCTGTTGCAGCAGGATCAGGGCAATTTCGTGATGCCCGATTCAATCCCGATCAAACAGGTCTCGCTGCGCAAAGGCCCTACGCCGCCGCGTCCGGCGCTGGCCGAAGGGATGATCACCTGGCGGTTGATCAGTCAGCTGCAGCTGAATTACCTCAGCATGATGGACGGCGATCCGGAACAGGGCGCCGCCAGCCTGCGCCAGCTGCTGGGGCTGTACGGCAACCTGAGCGAGCCGGCGATCGCCAAACAGATCCAGGGCGTGCGCCACTGCAACCTGCGGCCGGTCTATCGGCGAGTGCCTGAACCCGGCCCCATCGTGTTCGCACGCGGCATCGCCATCGATCTGACGGTCGATGAGCAGGCGTTCTCCGGCAACAGTCCTTACCTGCTCGGCAGCGTGCTGGAGCGCCTGTTCTCGCGCCTGGTGGCGATGAACACCTTCACCGAGATGACGCTCTCCAGCCAGCAGCGCGGCGAGATCGCCCACTGGCAGGCGCGCATGGGCAAAAGGACGCTGATATGAGCGCGGAGATGATCGCCACCGAACTGGCGCCGCCGCAGATCAACGCGCTGTATCGCCTGCCGGACGACTTCTGGCCGCGGCTGCGCAGCGCGCCTTACAAGCACGATCTGTTTCAACTGCTGCGGCGCATCGACGCCCAGGGCGGCCAGCCCTACCTGCTGGGGCGCGCGCCGCTGCCGCGCCACGAGATGCTGCGCCTGGGCCAGGAACCTTCGCTGTCGTTCGCGCCCTCCACGCTGGCGCAGGTGACGCCGCGCGCCAACAGCCCGCTGCACGACGTATCGATCTTCAGCTTCGGCCTGTTCGGCCCCAACGGACCGCTGCCGCTGCACCTGACCGAATACGTGCGCGAACGGGTGTACCACCACCAGGACACCACCCTGCTGGCGTTCACCAATCTGTTCCATCACCGGCTGACGCTGCTGTTTTACCGCGCCTGGGCCGACGCGCAGCCGACGGTATCGCTGGATCGCCCGGACAACCGGCGCTTCGACGAGTACCTGTCGAGCCTGATCGGCCTCGGCCAGCCGGCGCAGCAAGAGCGCGACAGCATCAACGCCCACGCTAAACATTTTATGGCCGGTCATCTGATTCGCCACAGCCGCGATCCGGAAGGCCTGAGCAAAATTTTGCAGCAGTATTTCAAGGTGCCGGTGCGCATCGTCGAAAACGTGCCGCACTGGCTGCGGGTGGAGCCGCGCGAGCAGGCGCGGCTCAAGGCCGGGCGCGGCGCGCCGCGGCTCGGCGAATCGGCCTTTCTCGGCATCGCGGTGCGGGATATCCAGCACAAGTTCCGCATCGAGCTGGGGCCGATGCCGCAGCAGGACTATGACCGCTTTCTGCCCGGCGCCGATCTGTGCCGGCAACTGCGCGACTGGGTGCGCCAATACCTGGGCATCGAGTTCGTCTGGGAAGTGCGCCTGATCCTGGCGAAGGAACAGGCGCACGGCATCCAGCTCGGCGGCGCGCAGCGATTGGGCCTGAGCAGTTGGCTGGCCGACCATCGGCGACAGCGCGATCTCGACGATCTGATCTTCAGCCCTGAACCGCTGGAAAACCCGTTCTGACCCTATTTCGGCCGACGCCCGGCGGCGTCAGGCCACTCTGAGACCTGAGGAAAACCATGTCTGAAATCAGCCGCTCGGTATTATTCGGCAAACTGGATAGCCTGTTATTCACCTCTCTGGAAAGTGCGACGGCGTTTTGCAAGCTGCGCGGTAACCCCTACGTCGAATTGGCGCACTGGCTGCATCAGCTGATGCAATCGCCGGACGGCGATCTGCAGCAGATCGTTCGCCACTTCGCGCTGGACGAGGCGCAGCTGGCGCGCGACATCGTCGAGGCGCTCGATCGCCTGCCGCGCGGCGCCAGCGCCATCTCCGATCTGTCCGAGCACATCGACAGCGCGGTAGAACGCGCCTGGGTCTATGGCTCATTGAAGTTCGGCGCAGCGCGCATCCGCGGCGGCCACCTGCTGCTCGGCATTCTGAAAACCTACAGCCTGCGCCACCTGCTGAAGGCCATTTCCCCGCAGTTCGAGCGCATCAACGCCGATCTGCTGATGGAACAGTTCGCCGCCATTACCGCTCACTCGGCGGAAAACGCCCAGGATGCGGCGGCGCAAAGCGGCGCCGAGCCCCTGCCCGGCGCGGCGCGCAGCGGTGAAAGCGTGCTGGCGCAGTATGCCCAGGATCTGACTGCCAGAGCGCGCAACGGCGAGATCGACCCGGTGGCCGGCCGCGATGAAGAGATCCGGCAAATCGTCGATATTCTGATGCGCCGCCGCCAGAACAACCCGCTGCTGACCGGCGAGGCCGGCGTCGGCAAAACCGCCGTGGTGGAAGGCCTGGCGCTGCGCATCGTGGCCGGCGACGTGCCGCCGCAGCTGCGCGACGTGAAGCTGTGCCTGCTGGACATCGGCATGCTGCAGGCCGGCGCCGGCGTCAAGGGCGAGTTTGAAAAACGGCTGCAGGCGGTGATCGACGAAGTGCAATCCAGCCCGACGCCGATCATCCTGTTTATCGACGAAATTCACACCCTGATCGGCGCCGGCGGCGCCCAGGGCACCGGCGACGCCGCCAACCTGCTGAAACCGGCATTGGCGCGCGGCCAACTGCGCACCATCGGCGCCACCACCTGGTCGGAATACAAGAAATACATCGAGAAGGATCCCGCGCTCACCCGCCGTTTCCAGGTGGTGCAGGTGCACGAACCGAGCGAAGACAAAGCGCTGCTGATGCTGCGCAGCACCGTCAGCCCGCTGGAGCAACACCACCGCGTGCTGCTGCTGGATGAAGCGGTGGACGCCGCGGTGCGGCTGTCCCATCGCTATATTCCGGCCCGCCAGTTGCCGGACAAGGCGGTGGCGCTGCTGGATACCGCCTGCGCGCGCGTGGCGGTCAGCCAACATGCCGAGCCCGCCCAGGTCGAAGACTGCCGCCACCGCATCGATGCGCTGCAGATAGAGTTGGATATCGCCCGTCGCGAGACCAAGGTCGGCATCGGCGATCCCCTGCGCCCGCAGGAGATTGAAGCCCAATTGACCGCGCTGCGCCAGGAACTCGAACAGTTGACCGAGCGTTGGCAGCAGGAGCTGGCGCTGATCCAGCAGATCATCACGCTGCGCGCCCAACTGCACGCCCAAGAAGAGGCGAGCACCGACGAAGAGACGCAAACGCGCCCTGATGCCGACGCGCTGCGTGCCCAATTGGGCGAACTGCAGCAGCAGCTGAGCGCGCTGCAGGGCGAAGCGCCGCTGATCTTCGCCGCCGTCGACGCCAACATCGTGGCGGCGGTGGTGGCCGACTGGACCGGCATCCCGCTGGGCCGCATGGTGAAAAACGAGATTGAAGCGGTGCTGCAGCTCTCCGACACCCTGAATCAGCGCGTCATCGGCCAACGCCATGCGCTGGATCTGATCGCCCGCCGGGTGCGCACCTCACGAGCGCGGCTGGACGATCCGAACAAACCGGTCGGGGTATTCCTGCTGGCCGGGCCCTCCGGCGTCGGCAAAACCGAAACCGCGCTGGCGCTGGCGGAAACCCTGTACGGCGGCGAGCAGAACGTCATCACCATCAACATGAGCGAATTCCAGGAGTCGCACACCGTTTCGACGCTGAAAGGCGCGCCGCCCGGCTATGTCGGCTACGGCGAGGGCGGCGTGTTGACCGAGGCGGTTCGCCGCCGTCCTTACAGCGTGGTGCTGTTGGACGAGATCGAAAAGGCGCATCCGGACGTACATGAAATCTTCTTCCAGGTGTTCGACAAGGGCTGGATGGAGGACGGCGAAGGCCGTCATATCGATTTCCGCAACACCATCATCATCCTGACCTCCAACGTCGGCACCGATCTGATCGCCGGGTTGTGCAGCGATCCGGAGCTGCTGCCGGAGCCAGAGGCGCTGAGCGGCGCGCTGCGCCAACCGCTGCTGTCGGTGTTCCCGGCCGCCTTGCTCGGCCGCCTGCTGGTGGTGCCGTATTACCCGCTGACCGACGCCACGCTGGGCAACATCGTGCGCCTGCAATTGGGCCGCATTCAGCGTCGCCTGGCGGAGAATCACGACATCGTCTGCACCTTCGACGACGCGGTCATCGAGCAGATCGTCAGCCGCTGCACCGAGGTGGAGTCCGGCGGCCGCATGGTCGACGCCATCCTGACCAACACCCTGCTGCCGCAGATCAGCCACACCCTGCTGACCGGCAGCGCCAACGACCAGCGCTATCGCCAGCTGCATATCGCGCTGCAGAACAACGAATTCATTTGTCAATTTCAGGCATAACGCCGCGGCCGCCGAGACGGCGGCCCTTTGAACACAGAGAGTCATCACTATGTCGGGAACCGGGATAACCAAACCGAATTCGAACAGCCTGCCGAGCGGCTATCGATTCAATGAATTCGAGATCCAGGAAGCGATCGGCGAAGGCGGCTTCGGCATCGTCTACCGCGCCTACGATCACCAACTGGAACGCACCATCGCCATCAAGGAGTACATGCCAACCTCGCTGGCGAAACGCAACGACGATCTCAGCATCGGGCTGCGCGGCGAACGCTTCGGCAAAACTTTCCAGGCCGGGCTGAACAGCTTTATTCAGGAGGCGCGTCTGCTGGCGCGCTTCTCGCATCCCGGTCTGCTGCACGTGTTGCGCTTCTGGGAAGAGAACGGCACCGCCTATATGGGCACCCAGTTTTACAGCGGCACCACGCTGAAAAACCTGCAGGCGCAGCAGCCGGAGAAAATCGACGAGGCGTGGATCCGACGGCTGCTGCCGCCGCTGTTCAGCGCCATCAACACCATCCATCAGGAAGGCTATCTGCACCGCGACATTTCGCTGGATAACATCCAGATCCAGGAGAGCCAGCTGCCGGTGCTGCTGGACTTCGGGTCGGCACGCAAAGAGATCGGCAACCTGTCGGACGAAACGGAGATCATGCTCAAACCGGGCTTCGCGCCGATCGAGCAGTACACCGAGAACAGCGACGGCGAACAAGGGCCGTGGACCGATATCTACGCGCTCGGCGCCGTGCTGCACACGCTGATCGTCGGTTCGCCGCCGCCGGTCAGCGTGGTGCGCAGCATCGAAGACAGCTACCAGCCGCTGACCGAGCGCCGCCCCGCTGGCTACTCGCCGGAGCTGCTGCGCACCGTCGATCGCGCGCTGGCGCTGAAGCCGGAAGACCGCCCGCAGACCATCGACGAAATGGCCGAGCTGTTGCATCTGCCGATCGCCGATGAAAACGAAATCATCAGCACCCCGGCCGCCGCGCCGGAGAACTTGCTGGTCGCCGCTAACCCGGCCGCCGCTGCGGCCGCAGCCGGCACCGTTACCGCGCGCGGCACCCAATTCTCGCGCCCGATGATGGCCGGCGCCGGCGTCGCCGCGCTGCTGGTGATCGGCGCGATCGCCTGGCTGAGCGGCGGCAAGGACGATGCCCAGGCCGTCGCTCAAAACAGCGAGACGTCACCGGCGCAGAAAACCCTGACGCAGCAGCCGAGCGCGCCGCAAACCGCGCAGCCTGCGGCGGCGGAACCTGAAAAAGCGGCGCCGCCGGCGCAACCGGTGGCGTTGGTGTACTTCAAACTGCAACCGGGTGAGCAGGTCAGCCTCGACGGCAAGCCGCAGCAGGTGACGCCGGGCGAAAACGGCTTCGCCAGCCTGAACCTGGCGCCGGGCCGCTATCAGCTGGAGATCCGTCACAACGATCGGCTCCGCCGCCAGCAGCTCAGCATCGACACCGCCGGCACCTGGCTGGTCAACCCGGCCACTGCCGGCTAATCCCGTTCTGAAACTCCGCCTCGGCGGGGTTTCCCCTATTTCATGAGACTGACGAGCAACTGCCCCCCTCATTGGCCGCGCGGCAAGGCCGCTGCAACGCCGGAGTATGCAGGGCATGACGTCAATCACAGAGGACGTTCTCATGTTGGATCGCATTATTGCGCACACGCCGCTGGGCCAGGAGCAACTGCTGTTTCGCTCGCTGGACGGTATCGAAGCGCTTTCCACTCCTTTCGACTTCTCTATTGAATTGCTGAGCACCGACGCGCGCCTCGATCGTAAAGCGCTGCTCGGCCAACCGCTGACGCTGGAAATTCCGACCCAGGGCTTTCTCAGCGCCCCGCGTTACCTGAACGGTAAGATCACCGCCATCGCCGTCAGCAGCGAAGAGATCGGCGGCACGCGCTACGCGGTGTACAACCTGCACGTGCAGCCGGATCTGTGGCCGATGACCAAAGACCGCAATTTCCGCATCTTCCAGGAACAGACGGTGCCGCAGATCGTCAAGACCCTGCTGGCGGAGCACAACGTGCAGTTGGAAGATCAGCTGACCGGCGACTATCGTCTGTGGGGCTACTGCGTGCAGTACAACGAAAGCAGCTTCAACTTCATCAGCCGCCTGATGGAGCAGGAGGGCATCTATTACTATTTCAAACACGAAATGGGCAAACACACGCTGGTGCTCGGGGACGCCCCCCACCATCACCAGCCCTATCCCGGCTATGAGATGATCCCCTACCACCTGACGCCGTCGGGCGGCAGCACCAGCGAGGAAGGCATCAGCCAGTGGACGTTGTCCGATCGCGTCACGCCGGGCATCTACAGCCTGGACGACTACGATTTCCGCAAACCGAACGCCTGGCTGTTCCAGGCGCGGCAAAACCCGGTCTCGCCGACGCCGGGGCAAATCGACGTTTACGACTGGCCGGGCCGCTATACCGAGCATCAGCAGGGGGAGTTCTACGCCCGCGTGCGCCAGGAAGCCTGGCAGGCCGAACATCAGCAGATCCGAGGCACCGCCACCGCCATGGGCATTGCCCCCGGCAGTACCTTCACGCTGTATAACGCCCCGCATGCCGACGACAATCGCGAATATCTGACGCTGCAGGCCAGCTACCATCTGAAAGAGAATCGCTACGCCAGCGGCGACGATCAGAGCAGCGAACACCGCATCGACTTCATCGTCCTGCCGGCGGACGTGCCCTGGCACCCGCCGCAGCAGGCCACCTGGCCGAAAACCCACGGACCGCAGACCGCCCGGGTGGTCGGCCCGGCCGGCGAATCGATTTGGACCGACAAATACGGCCGTATCAAGGTGAAGTTCCACTGGGATCGCTTCGGGCCGAAAGACGACGGCAGCTCCTGCTGGGTGCGCGTCTCCAGCGCCTGGGCCGGCCAAGGCTACGGCGGCGTGCAGATCCCGCGCGTGAACGACGAAGTGGTGGTGGACTTTATCAACGGCGATCCGGATCGGCCGATCGTCACCGGGCGCGTCTATAACGAAGCCAGCATGCCGCCGTGGGCGCTGCCGGCCGCCGCCACCCAGATGGGCTTTATGAGCCGCACCAAGGACGGCACCGCCGACAACGCCAACGCCCTGCGTTTCGAAGACAAGGCCGGCGCCGAACAGGTGTGGATCCAGGCGGAGCGCAACATGGACACCCAGGTGAAAAACGATGAAAGCCACACCATCGCTAACGACCACACGCATCTGGTGGGCGGTAACCAGATCAAACGGGTGGTGCTCAATCAGGCGACCGGCGTCAAAGGTGAATCCTCCGCGCTGACCGGCAAAACGCGCAGCGACGCCGTGGTCAATGCCTTTACCCTCGGCTCCGGCGAATCGCTGCGGCTCGAGTGCGGCGAAAGCGTGATCGAACTGCTGGCGGACGGCCAAATCAACATCACCGGCACCAGTTTCAATATCACGGTGAAAGAGGATGGCGCGATCAACACCGGCGGCCAGCTGGATCTCAACCAGCCTGGCGGCGCCGCACGCACCGCCGCACCGGGCGGTGGCCATCAGGCGGCAATCCAGAGCGCCGTCGATCAGCTGTTCCCTAAAGAGTAGGTAATTGGTACGCCGGGAAAGCCGGTTAACGCCGCCCCTCGGGCGGCGGCAGCGGCGCCAGCATCTATCACGCAAAATGCTCAATCGACAACAAAACCCGGCAGAATTGATAATCGGGTTGTTGAATCGGTCATGGCCTCTGAAGGGAGTGCTGGAGAACAAGGTGGGCGCCGTGAGTTATACGGATTCAGAAAAGGAAATGGCAATGCTTATGACAAAATCCTTGCTGCTCGTAACCAATACGGCCAAGGCAGCGCTGAAGAGTTTGAGGAAGTATCCAAAGCAATGAGCGCATCAGCGAAGTCTGCAGGTGCACTGAACTTTTCTGATCCAGGAAAACAAGGGGCAATAACTTCATTGGCACATATGCGTGGCTCATCTGGCGCACAAGCGATCCTGAACTCCATGGAGTCCGGACGAATAGTTAAGGCTGATACCTTAACGTCGGAGGCAATAGCCAAAATTGAAAGTATGTCGGCGGAAAGCTTTCAGGATAATTTACTTAAAGCTCGGGTAGAATACGATAGAGCAATATATGGAGATACCATCACGACGCAGGGTGGTAAACAGTACAACTGGTGGGCACGTTATGGTAATGGCCTTCAAAAGCGGTATGCCCGGGAAGCAGAAGAATTTTTAAAATTATCAAACGAGTGATTTATGTTCAAAAAAATCTTATTACCTACATTGTTTGCTGCTTCTTTGCTTTGCTCCATTGAATCCACATCAGCGATAGACCTGTTACAATATAACAAAACCAACACAGTAAGCGGGCTGGTCAACGATAAAGCGGTCACTGACAATCTTAAAAGCATACTGGGTCAAGACTATGAAAAGTACATCAACAACTTTGATGTGTTCGGTGAACCTCATTCAACCCCAGGTGGTGGGTTATTTGTTGAAGGGTGGCTAAAAGATCTTTATCTGGAAAATGCCTCTGCTCTGGTCATCAATCCCGATGGGAAAATTTATGCCGCCTGGGTTGTACCTGATTCTGATATCATAAATTACAAATCATCTGATAAAGATTCACCTATTAATAATGATATTCTGCATTGGGCTGCACGCTTCAAAGACATGCATTTTTCCTCAGACAGCAAAAGAAATAAGGTGAGGACTGAGGAAGAATACTTTGACACACAGTCATTCTCTATCAAGCTCATGACTGTTTGCATCAGTAAAGGAAACTGTAATGATGCTACTTATTATGGAGAGCGTAAAAAAGATGGTGCTGCTGTAACTTTGCAGGGAAAAGTGACACGTGCTGATTGCAATACAGCCCCATGCCCAATAATCAGTTATGAGTTTAAAAATGCATCGACGACCTACATGCTCAGTAAAATTGATAACACACTGACAGTTATAAAGAACGGTAAGATATTAATGAATCAAAAAGGAACTTGGGGGAAATAGCCACCACAACCGCCACCGAGTGATTCCAAGGCACTTGATTCCAAGGCGCTAAAGTGAGACTTGGCCTATCTACCTACACTGTATAGATATCAAACGGCCTATACGTCAGTGCGAGTGACACTCCCTCCTCTTGTCACCGCTCCTAAACCGAACAGGAATGACAATCACAGGCTGAATCGATATCCCCTATCGATTCAGCCTTCTTTATCATTTCCCCTTCACCACTTTTTTACCGTCTGGTAAATCTCGAGGTCGAAATAGCCGTCGGCCTCGCAATCGTTGAGATAGTGTTCATAGCTCACCCCCTCAACCGGCTGATAGCCGCTGGCCGGCAGCAGCTTCTGGTAAAACTCGCCCCATACCCGTTCGAAATCGCCATCGCTGATGCGTACGCGGTAAACCGCGTACTGCCCAGCGGGCAGCGTCTGCACGGTCATGCCCGCGCTGCCCGTCGGCAGCGCGAAATCGTCCGCCACGCTCATCACCACGTCGGCGCGCAGCTTTTCCGGCGCCACTTCTGCCGGATCGTCCCAGTACAACACCAGCCATTTGCCGAACGGCACGTCGTGACGCTGCCGCCATGCCAGCAGTTGCTGCGAGCCCTGCGGGATGGTCTGCGGATACGGCCCCACCACTCTTACCCCCACCACCTTCTCCGCCGCTTTATCGATAATCCTCACGCTCATCGCCCTCCCCCTCACATTGTCTCAGGCACCGATTTCGGTACGCACGTCCAGCAGTTCGGGGAAAAAGGTCAGGTCCAACGCCTTTTTCAGGAAACTGACGCCGCTGGAACCGCCGGTGCCCGACTTAAAGCCGATGATCCGCTCCACCGTTTTCATATGGCGGAAACGCCACAGATGGAAACTCTCTTCGATATCCACCAACTTCTCCGCCATTTCATACGCTTCCCAATAGGTCTGCGGGTTGTCGTAGATCACTTTGAACGCCGGCAGCAGATCCGGGTTGCGCTGATAGGGCTGCGTCCAGTCGCGCTTGAGGCACTCCTGCGGGATCGGCAAACCGTGGCGCGCCAGGTACAGCAAGTATTCGTCGTACAGGCTCGGCGCTTCGAGGATCGCCTTCAGCGCCGCGTGTTTTTCCGCATCGCTGCTGAACACCGCCAGCATGGCGGCGTTCTTGTTGCCGAGCAGAAACTCGATCGACCGGTATTGATGCGACTGGAAGCCCGACGAACTGCCCAACACATCGCGAAACTCGACGTATTCCGACGGCGTCAGCGTTTCCAGCACCGCCCACTGTTCGAACAGCAGCCGCTGGATCTGTTTAACGCGCGCGAGAATTTTAAAACAGTGGCTGAGTTTGTCCTGCTGCACCAGCCGCAGCGCCGCCTGCAGCTCGTGCAGCATCAGCTTCATCCACAGTTCGGAGGTTTGGTGCTGTATCACGAACAGCATTTCATCATGATGCGGCGGATTGGAGAGCGGGTGCTGGCAGTCCAGCAGTTGGTCCAGGCACAGGTAGTCGCCATAGCTCATGCGTTTGGAAAAATCGGTGACAATCGCGCTTTCTAATTCCCGTTTGTTCATCTGTGATCTCCGTTGCGCCCAGCGCCCCATCGGCCTGGAACGTGCCGCAAAGAGAAAACAATAGTACAGAACCCGCCGCCCCGAAGGGCGATAAACGAGAGATGCTTCGCAGATCTCACTCATCCGCGTCACCCCATGGCCGCCGCCCTTTGCTGTTTAGTAAACAACCAGCCCTGCGCCTGACGACTCTCACAAATGCGCGATCCCGTGCGGGTTTCGCCCCGGTTGCGGCTTGCCTGCGCCCGCCTTCCCTTATAGATTGCAGGCTAACGGCAGGCAGCAAGGGATCGGCAAATGGCAAATATTCGTGATGTCGCGCGGTTGGCCGGCGTGTCCATCAGCAGCGTGTCGAACCTGCTGAATAATCGCAGCCACCAGATGAGTGCACAGACCCGTCAGCGCATCGAACAGGCGATGGACACCCTGGGCTATCGTCCGGCGCGCACCGCAGTGAACCTCGCGCCACAGGCGAAGATCATCGGCCTGCTGCTGCCGTCGATCGTTAACCCGAGTTTTTCGGCGCTGGCGCACGCCGTCGACAGCGCGGCGCGCGCTCACCGCTACCGCGTCTTGCTCGGCAACGCCTACCGGCAGGAACAGGAGGAAGCCGCGTTTATCGACGATATGTTTCTGCATGGCGTGCGCGGCATCATCGTGGCGGCGAGCGACATCCGCCAGACCCATTTTGTCCGGGCGGCCGAGCGAGGCATGAAGATCGTCAGCTATGACAGCCCGTTCGCCGAGCCGATGGCCGCCGACAGCCGGTTGTTCGACAGCGTGTCGATGGACAATCTCGCCGCCGGGCGTCTGGCCGCGCAGCACCTGCTCGAACGCGGCTGCCGACATATCGTGTTCGCCACCGAAGCGGCGCTGACCGTGGGGCGCAGCCACAAGATCGACGGTTTTCTGAGCGCCCTGGGGCACAACTTGAGCGAACGCCAACGGGTGATCGAAGGCAAAGCCACCAGCGCCTACGGCGACACGGAGATGTTCGAATTGGGGCTGACGCTGGCATCCCGCATCCTCGCGCTGACGCCGCGCCCGGACGGCATCGTGGCGATTAACGATGCGCTGGGCATCGGGCTGATGGTGGGGCTGCGCGCCGCCGGCGTCCAGGTGCCAGCAGAGATTTCGGTGGTCGGCATCGACAATATCGCGCTTGCCGGCCTGGCCGAACCGGGGTTGACGTCGATCGGCCCGCCGCTGGCCGAGATGGCGCAGCTGATGGTCGAACGCCTGATCGGCCGCATCAACAATGATTCACAACCGCCCGGCGAGTTTCTCTTCCCGCCGACGGTCATCAGCCGGCGTTCCGTCAAAACCGCCGGTTAATACGGTAAAAACGGCTTACCCAGGCGATGCGCAGATAGCATCGTCCGGCTCGCCGCAGCCAAAATCAGAAAAAACAGCGTCGTCGCAATAAATAAACGGCGCGACGCTTTATGCACGCAACGTCGTTATTCAGCACGCCGCTCATGACTTTGGGCTGGGCCGCTATTATTCCGATTAACCACATGGGAAAAACCATGATGAAAAAAACAATGCCAAAGGATATTGAACGCAGCGCCATCAGGAAATTGACGCTGCATATTGTCCCCCTCATGATCTTGTTGTATTTCCTGGCCTTTCTCGACCGCAACAATATGGCCTACGCCGCCAAAGCGTTGGAAGATAATCTGGGATTGACCGCCTCGGCTTTCGGCTTCGCTTCCGGAATTTTCTTTATCGGCTATTTCCTGTTTGAAATACCCAGCAACGCCGGCACCATTAAATTCGGCCCGCGCATCTGGTTCGCCAGAATATTAATTTCCTGGGGCATCTTCGCGACCCTGCTCGGTTTTGTGCGCACGCCGCTGGAGCTGTATATTTGCCGTTTTATGCTGGGCGTGTGCGAGGCCGGTTTCTTTCCCTCGGTGGTGTATTACTTCACGGTCTTCTTCCCGGAAAAATACCGCACCAAAATTCTCGGCATGTTCATCATCGTCCAGCCGCTGTCCAACGCGGTCGGCTCGCCGATTTCCGGCTTTATTCTCAATATTCAGCATGACTGGTTCGGCTTCGCCCCCTGGCAGCTGCTGTTCATCCTCGAAGGGCTGCCGCCGATCGTCATCGGCCTGCTGATCCCCTTCCTGATCAAGAATTCGCCCAAGGACGTCGGTTATCTGAACGTGGAGGAAAAAGCCTGGCTGATGAGCAACGCCGGCCGCTCCAAATCCGGCTCAAAAATCACGCTGGGCGACTTCCTCAAGGGCATTAAAAACAGAAAGTACCTGCTCTACGCGCTGCTCAACTTCGGCATGGTATGCGGCATTTACGGCTTCGGCACCTGGCTGCCGTCGATCATCAGCGCCATTTCCGGCAGCGATATCTTTCGCGTCAGCCTGCTGGCGCTCATTCCCTACGGCCTGGCCGCGCTGCTGGTGTATCCGTGGAGCCTGTGGGCCAGCAAAACCAAAAAGCTCGGCGTGTTCGCCGGCCTCAGCATGGTGCTTGCCGCCATCGGCCTGATGGGCGCGGTGACGTTTTTTAAATACGACCCGTTCGTCGCGCTGTCGTTCCTGTGCATTGCCGCCATCGGCATCTACACCGCCGTGCCGCCGTTCTTATCCATGCCCGCCAATATCTCCACCGGCGCGGCCGCGGCCGCCGGGCTGGCGGTGGTGAGCTGCATCGGCAATATCGGCGGTTTTGTCGCCCCCTATGCGGTGGGCGTGCTGAACGATCTGACCGGCAGCAGCGCGCCGGGGCTGTTTTTCCTGGCCTCGTGCCTGCTGGCGACCGGTTTGATCTGCATTTTCTACTGCGCCAAACAGCGTGAAGGCGTCATCAATTCTTAACGAACCAATAAGGAGTCAATCATGGGCGATCTTGCGGGCAAAAAGGTCTTTATCACCGGGGCGGAACAGGGCATCGGCCGCGCCACCGCAGAGCGGCTGATCAAGGCCGGGTGCGACATCTATTTTCACTACCACAGCGACGAAAGCGGCCCCAAGGCGCTGGTGGCGCTGGCCCATTCACTCGGACAAAAGGCCGCCTACGGCTACGCCGATCTCATCGACACCGACGAAACGCTGCGCTGCGTCTCGGCCGGCGCCGAGTTTCTCGGCGGCATCGATATTCTGATCAATAACGTCGGCGGCATCGTCGGGCGCAAATGGCTGGGCGAGATCGATCGCGCCTTCTGGCAAACCGTGATCGACGTAAACATGACCACCATGCTGAACGTGACCCAGAGCGCGCTGCCGCACCTGAAGGCGGCGCCGAACGGCGCCAGCATCATCAATCTGGCCTCGCTGGCCGGCCGCGCCGGCGGGCACGCCGGCTCGCTGGTCTATTCCGCCACCAAGGGCGCGGTGCTCACCTGGACGCGCTCGCTGGCGGCGGAGCTGGGCGAGCACGGCATCCGGGTGAACGCGGTGGCGCCCGGCCTGATCCTCGGCACCCGCTTTCATAATCGCCACACCACCCAGGCATCGGCGGAGGAAACCGTTCGCGCCATCCCGCTGGGCCGCGCAGGCACGCCGGACGACGTGGCCCGCGCCATCGCCTTCCTGGCGGCGGAATACGACGGCTTCATCTCCGGCGCCACTCTCGACATCAACGGCGGCATCTTCCGCATGTAGTTCAGCTGCGGGCGGCACGGCCGCCCCCCTATTCAGGAATCGCTTTATGATCAAATCCGCCATCACTCACCCACCGCTGCTCGCCGCGCTGGCGCAATGCGGGCATAAAACCCAGGTGCTGATCGCCGACGGCAATTACGCCTGCGTGACGCACGCGCCGAAAGACGCCACCGTGGTCTATCTGAACCTGGCGCCCGGCACGCTCGCCGCCCCGCCAATCCTGGAAAAACTGCTGGCCTGCATCAACGTGGAAAGCGCGGCGCTGATGGCCTGCCCGCCGGACTTCACCAACACTATCGAAGCCGAATACCGGCAACTGCTGCCAGAACATTGCCCGATCGAGCACCTGCCGCGCGAGGCGTTTTACGCTGCGGTCAAATCGGATCGGACGCTGCTGGTGATCGCCTCCGGCGAACGGCGCCGCTTCGCCAATCTGCTGCTGACGGTGGCGCCGGTGGTGTGAAAGAGGTAGAGGGTGTGAGGGATAAAATGAGGGGGGCCAGCCCCCTCATGCCGTTACAGGTCAGCGACCCACTTCTCCAGTTCCCCCGCACGTTCCGCATCGATATAACTGGTGGCCCAGCCAAACAGGTAAGCGAAGGCGAAAATGCCCACCGTCGACGACACCAGCGTCGGCGCGAAAAACGCGGCGATAGCGGAAAGCGTATACCCTGCGCCGATCGACAACCCGAGCGCTTCGAGCTGGTTGCGGAACGCTTTCCAGTTGCCGGTTGAGAAACCTTCAATCGCGGCGTTTACCAGATCCGCGCCCTTGATCGCCCAGTCCACCCCGGTGAAGACCTTGCCCAATACCCGCGCATTGCGGGCATACTGTTCCGCATCGATCATTTTCAGCCAGGCGACAATCGCCGCTTTGTCCTGCGCCTTGAGCTTTTTGTTCAGGCCCTTCGTCAATTGCTCGTAGGTTTTCTCCGCATCTTGCACGTTGCGGATATATTTTCCTTGAATTCCCGCCTCCAAATCCTTGGCGAGTTTGGCGTATTTCGCGCCGATCTTTTCCGCGATATCTTTATTGATACCTGCGGCCAGGCTGACGCCATCCTTGATGGCTTTTAATTCCGCATTTTGATATTCGACGAATTCCTTAACGATCGTTTTTACCGAGCCGGGCGATTTTACCGGCTTGCCGTTGGCATATTTCACCTCCATGGCATTCAGGTTATCCCCTCTCACCACGGCGATAAACGCGGGCCGGTTCTTATTGGCCTTATAGTAGAGATTGTAGGTCGCCACTCCGTCTTGCTTTTCCACCTTCAAATGATGAAAACCGTAGTAACTCCCGGTCGTGCGGGTCGTCGAGAATTCACCGGTTTTGCCGTTGCCATGCCAGCCGCTGACGGGCCGATCGCGATGCGAGTCTGTCACGAAACTGCCTAACGAAGAGGCGCCGATCTGCCCGGCATTCAGGCCATTGTTGCCGCCTTTGCCAGGAGATGAGGGTTTGCGCGCATGGCCGGTTTCGATATCCCCGATCGCCACTGTCACCCCCTTGGCGTTGACCCCCATCACCAGCCCCCCCAGGCCAATGTGCTTCGCCTGATCGGCCGTCAAACCGGTGGCGGAAAGGCTCAGCGTGCCGGATGGGCTGACGCTTTCAATATGCAATTTCGCATCCGGATTAATTCTGCGCGCCGCCTTAATCACCGCCTCCAGCTTCATGCGCAGCGCCGGATCGTTTTGGATCGCCGCTATCTGTTTCTGTTCCGGGCTGTTGCCAACGCCGGCGCCGCCGCGATCGCGATCGCCGGAATGGCCTTTATCGCCGCCCCCCGGCTCAGGGCCCGTACCGCGCTCAGAACTCCAGTTAGTCCCATCTCCTTTACCACCATAATTAAATCCAGGCATATGCTTTCATCCTTATTTCGTTTTATTTTTAAGATGCCGATATTCTCGTTTAACGCGGATTGACACGCGCATTATCCCTATCGGCAAACCGTTTTTAGCTGCCCGTCATTTATAAAAAACCGCAGAAATAAGGACAACGGATGGCGGCTGTCTGGCCGGTGAAACAAATAGGATCGCGTCTGCATAACCTGAATATATCGCCGCGGGTCACGCCTGGATGGCTGCGACCTGTTCAGAAGTCGTTGGCACACGCCATTAATTGCAATTACAATCATCGCACTTGCAACTTAAAGGGAATGCTCCGCATGTCGCCTCAACGTATAACAATGCCTGCCGCCTCCGCCAGGACCAGAACCCTGGCCGAAGCCTGTATCCGCAAGATGGCCTCCGTCAGCCAGAACGCCGGCGCGGCGCTTCCCTCTTCCACCGCCTGGACGGCGGAAGCCTTGAGCGAACTAAACGCCAGTGGCAACATCTGGCTCATCGACGGCAGAAGGCGCGCCGAACCGCCGAGCTCCCGCTACGCCACCGCCTGGCCGCTCTGGTTTGGCCATCAATCAGAACGTTATGAGAAACCGTTGTTTTACGTCGTCAACACCCCTTCGGTAGACATGCTCCGCGGGCTTGAGCCGGAAACCAATCGCAAGGGGATTTTCATCAGCGATGCGGATACCGGCAGTACCGACTTGCCGAAAGGCGTGCAGGCCTGGTTCCCGCTCCAGCTCACCGCCATGCCGGACTGGCTGCCTTTCGATCCGGCCAATGCCCGGGAAACCGGCGCGATACTCCATCACGCCCTGCACGCGCTCTATCTGGAGGGAACGAGAAAGATGGTGTATCTCGCGACCAACGCAGACAATGATGCCCCCGCTTCCGGTGAGCCGTTTGTCGCAGAGCAGGCGTTCAAGGGGATGTATCGTGTCGCGGCGGCGGCGGACTCGCCGTTGCAGGTTCGCCTGTGCGGCGCAGGCAGAGCGCTCGCCCGCGTTCAGCAGGCGGCTGAGGTGTTGAAAAATTGGGGCATCGCGGCCGAAATCTGGAGCTGCCCCAGCTACACGCGGTTGGCGCAGGATGCCGAACTCGCCGACATGCAGCGCCAGGACAGCGGCGGCGAATGCCATCTGAAAACGTGTCTGGGCGCCGGGAATGCCCCCGTCGTCGCCGTCACCGACTATTCGCATCTGCTCGCCAACCAGCTCAAGCGGTTCATTCCCGCACGCTTTGCCGCGGTGGGTTCGGATTCTCGCACCCGGGGCGAAATTCACTATCCGCAGGCGGAATGGATTGCGCTATGCGCCCTCAAACTGCTGGCCGACGAGCAGAAAATTCCCTCGACGCTGATCGCCGATGCGCTGCGCGTTCTGCACATCACGCCCGATGCCTGATCACGCTCTGGCCAGCTGCATCGCGTTGTCCAACGCGTCGGAGAAGCGTGCGATCTCTTCTTCGCTGAACTGATTGAGAAAGTGGGTTTTGACCACCGCGCGGTAGATCTCCCACATTTTTTTCCGCAGGGCCTTGCCTTCCTCGGTGATGGTGGCGAAGGAGGCCCGACGGTCGTCATCCGAACGAAAACGCGTGACCAGCCGCTCTTTTTCCAGGCGATCCATCAGGCGGGTCAGGTTATAACGCTCAATCACCAACACGTCCGCCAGTTCATGCATGCGGCGCGTGCCGTTTTCCCCGCTTTCCAATCCCCATAACACGTCATACCAGGCGTACGCCGGCAGCCCCGCCTCCGACAATTGCGTTTCAATCTTTTTGATGATTGCCCGGTGCGCGCGCACGAAGGAGAACCACAGGTCGGGTTGTTTATCTGTCATGTCAGTTTTCTCGTCAAAAGCGGTGAGTTGCAATTGCAATTGTAAAGGGATAGAGTGGCTTTCGCCATTATTGCATTTGCAACTCTTGCATATGCAATTCAATAAATTCCTGTATCGCTCAGCGCCTTATCAGGTAAGTACATTTGGAGCTTTTATGAACCAACCCGCGGTAAAAGCAGATCTTGACCCACAAGAGACGGCTGAATGGCTTGAGGCATTTGAAGGCGTCGCCGACATCGACGGCCGTGAACGCGCGCATTTTTTGTTGGAAAGAATGGCCGAAGCCGATCAGCGAAAACACGGCGATTTCTTCAGCATGGTCACCACGCCGTACGTGAATACGATCCCGGTCTATAAGCAGCCGACGTATCCCGGCGATTTGGCCGCGGAAGCGCGCATCAATGCGTTTATTCGCTGGAACGCCATGGCGATGGTGCTGCGCGCCGGCAAACATTCCAACGTCGGCGGACACATCGCCACCTACCAGTCGGCCGCGGTGCTTTACGACGTGGGATTCACGCACTTTTTCCGCGGACGCACCGATGAGTTTGCCGGTGACATGGTGTATATCCAGGGTCACTCCGCCCCCGGCATTTACGGCCGCGCCTATCTCGAAGGCCGCATCGACGAGGAGCAGCTCGACAACTTTCGCCGCGAATCCGTGCGCCGCGGCCTTTCTTCCTATCCGCACCCCAGGCTGATGCCGGATTTCTGGCAATATCCCACCGTTTCGATGGGGCTGGGGCCGCTGACCGCCGCCTATCAGGCACGCTATATGCGCTATCTGGAATACCGCGGGTTGAAACCGCATCAGGGGAGAAAGGTGTGGGCGTTTCTCGGCGACGGCGAGATGGATCAACCGGAATCGCTGGCGGCAATTGCGCTGGGCGGGCGAGAAAAGCTCGATAACCTGATCTTCGTCGTGAACTGCAATCTGCAGCGGCTGGATGGTCCCGTGCGCGGCAACGGCAAGATCATTCAGGAACTGGAAGGCACCTTCAAAGCCGCCGGCTGGCAGGTGATCAAGGTGATCTGGGGCAGCGGCTGGGACAAACTCCTGCAAAAAGATCGCTCCGGGCTGCTGATGCAGCGCATGATGGAGTGCGTCGACGGCGATTACCAGACCTTCAAGTCGCAAAGCGGCGCCTATGTGCGGGAGCATTTCTTCGGCAAGTACCCGGAGTTGCTCGCGCTGGTCGCCGATCTGAGCGACGATGAGATCTGGGCGCTGCACCGCGGCGGCCACGATCCGCAAAAGGTGTACGCCGCCTACCATCAGGCGATGCATACCCCGGGCAGGCCGACGGTGGTATTGGCCAAAACGGTCAAAGGGTTCGGCATGGGAGAAGCCGGTGAAGGGCAGAACATCAACCATCAGCTGAAAAAAATGAGCCAGGATGCGGTGAAAGCCTTCCGCGATCGTTTGGGGTTGACGCTCCCCGATGCGCAGCTGGAAGCGATCCCTTATCTGAAGCCCGAGCCCGACAGCGCGGCGGCGAAGTACATCACCGCGACGCGCACCGCGCTGGGCGGCTACATCCCCGCCCGCTTCGGCCAATCCGCCCCGCTGGCGATACCGGCGTTATCGCGCTTCGACAGTCTCCTTAAGGGCAGCGGCGAGCGCAACATGTCAACCACCATGGCCTTCGTCAATATCCTCGGCGCGCTGCTCAAAGACCCCAACATCGGCAAACTGATCGTGCCCATCGTGCCGGACGAGTCGCGCACGTTCGGCATGGAAGGCCTGTTCCGCCAGATTGGCATCCATTCCTGGCTCGGCCAGCTGTACACCCCGCAGGATGCCGGGCAGCTCAGCTACTATAAAGAGGCCAAAGACGGCCAGATTTTGCAGGAAGGCATCAACGAATCCGGCGCGATATCGACCTGGATCGCCGCCGGCACCGCCTACAGCAACCACGATGTCGCGACGATCCCGTTCTATATCTTCTACTCCATGTTCGGGCTGCAGCGGGTGGGCGATCTCGCCTGGGCGGCGGCCGACGCGCGCACCAAGGGTTTCCTGCTCGGCGCCACCTCCGGCAGAACCACCCTGATGGGCGAAGGCTTGCAGCATGACGACGGCCACAGCCACGTGCTGTCTTCCGTGATCCCCAGCTGCGTCTCCTACGATCCGACCTATGCCTATGAACTCGCGGTGATCGTTCAGAGCGGCATGCGCAGGATGTTCGTTGAGCAAGAGGATATTTACTACTACATCACCTTGCTCAATGAGGGATACCCACAGCCGCCGATGCCGGCGGGCGTAGAGGACGGGATTATCCAGGGGGCGTATTTGCTCAAACAGAGCGCAGCGACAACCCAAGAGAGCCCGCGCGCTCAGCTGGTCGCCAGCGGCGCCATCATGCGCGAGGCGCTGGCGGCGGCGGAGCTGTTGGCCGTGGACTTTGGCGTCGCCAGCGATATCTGGAGCGCCACCAGCCTGAGCGAGCTGCGCCGCAACGGCATGGCGGCCGAACGCTGGAACCTGTTGCATCCGGAAGATCCGCCGAAAGTCCCTTATATCCAAAGCCTGCTGGCGGCGCATCCCGGCCCGGTGGTGGTAGCGACGGACTATATGAAGATCGTCGGCGATCAGATCAAACCGTTCTTGCCCGACCGCACCTTTATCGCCTTGGGCACCGACGGTTTTGGCCGCTCGGACACCCGCGAGGCGCTGCGTGAGTTCTTCGAGGTCAACCGCCATTTCATCGCGCTCGCCGCCCTGAAGCTGCTGGCTGACGAAGGCCGTATCGCCCGCAGCGAGGTCAACCGCGCCATGGCGCTGTACGGCATCGCCCCCGATAAGCCGGATCCGGCTGCGGTGAAGTAACACTCAGCCTACCCACGCCGCCGGTTGTCACCCGCGGCGTTTTTCTTCCTTCGATTCGGCAGCGCGCGGCGCCCGCTCCCCCAACCGCACCAGCGGGATATCCGCCAGCCGGGTGGTGTAAGCCGGCGACAGCATGTCGCGCTTCATTTGCCACGGTTTGACGATCCCCTGCCCGGCGAACCATACGCGCCCGCGCCCTTCCTGATTCAAGCGATCGAGGGTCGCCATCAGGCGCTCGCTGTTGCGGCGCGGCGGGCAGTCGTCGAACAGGTCGATCTGTGCCATGGCGGCGGCGCTGAAATCCCCCAGCATCACGCCGCCCTTCAGATAACGCCGCCCCTCCTGCCAAATGCTCTCCAGCGCGCGCACCGCCATGGCGATGATGTCGCGGCTGTCGTTGCTCGGCGTTTGCAGCCGGGCGGTGCCCATATTGCTGTAATAGCCTTCGCCCGCCGAATGCGGGCTGGTTTTGATAAACACCGACACGTTGCGGCAATAGCGCTTTTCCTGTCGCAGCTTTTCGGCGGCGCGTTCGGCATAGCTGCAGATCGCCTCGCGCATGTGCGGGTAGTGCGTCAACCGCTGGCCGAACGAGCGGGAACAGATGATCTGCTCTTTCGCCGCCGCCTCATCTTCCCATTGCAGGCATGACTCGCCGCGCAGCTCACGTATCGTGCGCTCCAGCACCACGCTGAAGGTTTTACGCGCCAGCCGGGTATCGCAGTCCGCCAGCTGCAGCGCGGTGTGAATGCCCATCGCCTGCAGCTGGCGCGTCAGGCGGCGGCCCACACCCCACACTTCTTCCACCGGAAGCAACGCCAGCAGTTTGCGCTGGCGCGCCGGATCGGATAAATCCACCACGCCGCCGGTGCCGCGCCATTTCTTGGCCGCGAAGTTAGCCAGCTTGGCCAGCGTTTTGCTCGGCGCAATGCCGACCCCGACCGTCAAATGCAGCTCGCGCCGGATGCGATCGCGCACCCGCTGGCCGAACGGTTCCAGCGCCTCGCAGCGCGCCACGCCGTCCAGCCGCAGAAAGGCTTCGTCCAGTGAATAGATCTCCACCGCCGGCGCCATCTCCTCCAGCGTGTCCATCACCCGGCGGGACATATCGGCGTACAGCGCGTAGTTGGAGGAGAACACCGCGACGTTGCGACGGCGCATCTCCTCTTTGATCTTGAAATAAGGCGCGCCCATCGGCACGCCCAGCGCCTTCGCCTCGGCGCTGCGGGCGATCACGCAGCCGTCGTTGTTGGACAACACAATCACCGGCCGCCCCCGCAGGTCGGGCCGAAAGATGGTCTCGCAGGAAGCGTAGAAGCTGTTGACGTCTACCAGGGCAAACATGGTTACAGCGCCGCGTAGACGATAAAGGTCACCACGCCGAAAATCTCCAGCTGCGCTTCGTCGTCGAACACGATGGGCGCATAGGCGGGATTCATCGGCAACAGCTGCACGTCGGGGTGGCGCTGCAGCTTTTTGACGGTGAATTCGCCGTCCACCGCAGCGATCACGATATTGCCATGCTCCGGCGTCAGGGCGCTGTCGACAATCAGCAGATCGCCGTCCCGAATATTGCCGTCGATCATCGATTCGCCGCTGGCGCGCACGAAATAGGTGGCGTTGGGGTGCCGCACCAGCAGCTTGCCGATGTCCAGCCGGCCTTCGACATAGTCCTGCGCCGGGGAAGGAAAGCCGCAGGCCACGCGATCGGCAAACAGCGGTAACGTTAGGGGTTCACCTGGTGAAAAAGCATACAACCTTGAATTGCTCAGCATAATCATAACCAAACTGTATATTTATACAGTTAAGCATAAACAAAACGCGAACGCGTGCAACCCCCAATCCCCTGCGAATCGCGCTTTCCCGCGTAATATAATAATTTTCTGAGCGATTTTTCCTGCAGCTTTTGGCGTTCTTCACGTGTGTTTGCACACATGATATCCACCAAAACTGTGGATAATGCGGCACTCAGACCGTTGGCGTATCGATGGGCAGGATGAGTGAGGGATTGTCATTGCGAACGGCGCCGACGGCGGGCGATACCGGTTGCCAGACGAAATCCTCTGCCTGCAGGCTGTACACGTCAGCCTGCATTTGACCAGAGGGCGGGACTAAGCGGGTGTCGAGCCAGTCGCGCGCGGCCGTCGGTCTCTGCTGCGTACAGCGCCGCAAAGAACAGCGGCAGGCCTTGCCTCAGCAAGAGCCCACGGGAGGAACGGCGGACGGCCTTACAAAATGACGCCAATA
This sequence comes from Serratia sp. CY52157, assembly GCF_052168495.1. Taxonomy (NCBI): domain Bacteria; kingdom Pseudomonadati; phylum Pseudomonadota; class Gammaproteobacteria; order Enterobacterales; family Yersiniaceae; genus Serratia; species Serratia sp. CY52157. The sequence goes on from NZ_JBJNMO010000001.1 coordinate 1,408,587, forward strand.
AAATTGCGACTGGCAATGGCATCAATGGGACGGCCAGAGACGAAAGTCAGTACGTTATGCCAGGAGCTTGGGATAACCCGACAAACGCTGTACCGCCACATTTCCCCTGATGGTCCACTGCGAGCTGACGGTATAAAGCTGCTCAACCGGGGATAATTTTAGCGGACGGAAAAATCTGGGGTTCCGGCGTAGAACCCCGAATAAGGAATAATCCTTAATTCATTTCCGGATTATTAATTCCATCTAAAACCTCTCGGCAATATTCTTTTTTATAGGCTTCATCATTACTTAATGACTTAACCAAAAAATCAGCATTTTTCCAACCATTATCCCAATGCGTATCGAATCCTGACTGTTCATACTTTAATGTTCTAGTTAATGAGTCTTTTATTTGTTTTTTATATTTATCAATTTTCTCATTGGTTGCCCCACAAACATCATGTGCAACACGAGCATTTGAGCCAGAAAAACCTATTGCTGAAATTGCCATCGCTTCATTTGATTTGTCGAAATCATTCGCATATGCCACAGCATTAGATAAAGCGAATATGACAAGAGCAGGTATGATTTTTTTGTATGAAATCATCTTTCACCTCTAACTCATTGATTGTTCATGGGGTCAGTTTGGATATCGAAAATTATTGTACATTAAGGCTGCTTTTTAATCAGTCTCAACTTCTTTATAGAAGGCCTGAATGCGACAAACTTGGGAAGTACTGTAGCCTGTCGCGTCTGCTGTTTCTCGGATACTCAGTTTCTTAATCTGTCGGTAGTACAGGACTTTCTGATGTCGTTCCTGATCTGCCTGCTTTCCCCGGTATCTACCCAACGTATGCGCCCGTTCAATTCCCGGTTTTTGCCGTTGGCGGCGACTTGATCGTTCCGTCCGCGCGCCACAGCAGCAGGCAGGGGGCGCGCAGGTTCGGCCAGCACAATCAGCATCCGTCGCTACAGCGGCGACGGCCGGCGGACGTTAACCGTTGCCACGATGTCACTCCTCTCTCTTATAGATGAGGACATACAGGCGCAGCCGGTCGGCATCAACACGTTCATCCATTATTGTGCCCGGATAGCCCTGCAGCGCCAGACCGTACCAGAAACTCAGAATGACAGAAGCCTTACCCAACTCTAGGGTGTAACCCATCCCGCCCTGGTTCAGATTGCATTTTTTAATCGCATCTTCTGCTTCCCGGATCAACTGCGCATAGCTGAGTGAAAAATTCAGTGCCTGATCCATCCTGCTCGCTCCATCTCACCGCTGGCGCGCACGAAGTAGGTGGCGTTGGGGTGCCGTACCAGCAGTTTGCCGATATCCAGCCGGCTCTCGACATAGTCCTGCGCCGGGGAGGGAAAACCGCAGGCCACGCGATCGGCAAACAGCGGTAACGTTAGGGGCTCACCTGGTGAAAAAGCATACAACCTTAAAGTACTCAGCATAATCATAACCAAACTGTATATTTATACAGTAAGGCATAAACAAAACGCGAACGCGTACAACCCCCTATCCCCCTGCGGATCGCGCTTTGCCGCGTAATATAATAATTTTCTGAGCGATTTTTTTTTACGCCTGCTAACGGTTTCACGCTGCCTTGCACACACGTTATCCACTAAAACTGTGGATAACCTGCAGGGCGTGATTCCCTACGCGAGCGGGATCAGAATCCTGTATAATGTCCACACCTGCTCAATAAGCATTCATCCCCGTCGGCGCCTCGTCACCGGCGGTCACGAGAACGTTATGAACAAGCACCTACTCCTCGCAGAAACCGACGACATCGAACAGGCCTGCCTGTCTCGCCATGCGGTCTGGCAGCGCACCGATCTGGCTCAGGCGCAGCAGGATTGGCTGGCGGAAGAAGTGCCGGTCGCCCTGGTGTACAACGGCATTTCCCACGTGGTGATGATGGCGACGCCAAAAGATCTGGCGGCCTTCGCCATCGGTTTTTCGCTGTCCGAAGGCATCATCGCCTCCCCCGACGATATCTACGACATCCGTCAACAACCGGCCTGCAACGGCATTGAAGTGCATGTAGAGCTCTCGAGCCGCCGCTTTATGCAGCTGAAAGAGAAGCGCCGCAGCCTGGCCGGCCGCACCGGCTGCGGCGTCTGCGGGGTCGAGCAGCTGCAGGAGGTTGCTCAGCCCATCGCACCGCTGCCCTTCACCCAACGTTTCGATTTGGCCCAGCTCGACCGGGCGTTGGCTCAACTGCAGGAAGTGCAAACGGTGGGAAAACTGACCGGCTGCACCCATGCGGCGGCCTGGATCCAGCCGGACGGCGCGCTCAGCGGCGGATGTGAAGACGTCGGCCGCCATGTGGCGCTCGACAAACTGCTGGGTTACCGCAGCCAACAGGCCTGGTCGCAAGGGGCGGCGCTGGTCTCGAGCCGCGCCAGCTATGAAATGGTGCAAAAGTCCGCCATGTGCGGCGTCGAGATCCTGTTCGCCGTCTCCGCCGCCACCCGTCTGGCGGTGGAAGTGGCCGAGCGCAGCAACCTGACGCTGGTGGGCTTCAGCAAACCGGGGCGCGCCACCGTCTATACGCACCCGCAACGGCTCTGGCAATCGACAACGGCGGCATAGCGCCGCCGGATAAGAATCGACTATTCTCAATAGCAGGACACCAGGAAGCACCCACGTTATGATAATTCGCCCGCACCAGAACTGGTTTTTTCGCCTGTTCGCCTGGCACGGTTCCGTGCTGTCAAAAATCACCTTTCGCCTGTCGCTGAACGTGCTGATGTCGATAGTGGCGGTGATCAGCTACCAATGGTACGAACAGCTCGGCGTGCATTTGACCATCGCGCCGTTCAGCCTGTTGGGCATCGCCATCGCCATTTTTCTCGGCTTTCGCAATAACGCCGGCTACAGCCGCTTTGTCGAAGCGCGCAACCTGTGGGGCTCGCTGCTGATTACCGAACGCACCCTGCTGCGCCAGATCAAAAGCCTGCTGCCGGACGAACCGGCGGTGCAGCAAAAGGTCGCCAAGCTGCTGATCGCCTTTAGCTGGAGCCTGAAGCATCAGCTGCGCGGCACCGACCCCACCGCCGATCTGTACCACAATCTCACCGGCAACGAGCTGGCCGAGGTGATCGCCAGCCCGATGCCGACCAACCGCATCCTGCTGATGCTGGGCCAGGAAATCGGCAAATTGCGCCGTCAGGGCCTGCTTAGCGACATCACCTTCGGGCTGATCGACGATAAGCTGAGCGAACTGTCTCATACCCTCGGCGGCTGCGAACGGCTCGCCAGCACCCCGGTGCCGTTCGCCTATACCCTGATCCTGCAGCGCACCGTTTACCTGTTCTGCAGCCTGTTGCCTTTTGCCCTGGTGACCGATCTGCATTACATGACACCGTTTGTTTCGGTGTTTATTTCCTATACCTTCTTATCCTGGGACTCACTGGCCGAAGAGCTGGAGGATCCGTTCGGCGTGTCGGCCAACCATCTGCCGTTAAACGCCATTTGCAACACCATCGAGCGCAACCTGCTGGAAATGAACGACCAAAGCCCGCTGCCACCGCCGATGAAACCCGACGAGCACTTTAATTTGATCTGATCTATTTCACCCGAACACACTGGAGCCGAATGCAATGAATGCAAATAACACCCCGCCGCAAGCCGTATTCACGCCGGTCACGCGCCATGCCATTTTCATCGTCGCCACCCTGTCGCCCGTTCCTGCCCATCTGGCGACGGTGCGCGCCTGGTGCGGCGATATCGCCGCAGTGGTGCGTTCGGTCGGCAAACGCGCGCCGGCGGGCAACCTCACCTGCATCTGCGGCTTCGGCTCCGAGGCCTGGGATACGCTGTTCGGCGCGCCGCGCCCTCGCCAGCTGCATCCGTTCAGCCCGATCGGCAGCGGAGAACGCGTTGCGGTCGCCACGCCTGGCGACATCCTGCTGCACATCCGCGCCGATGAAATGGATCTGTGTTTTGAACTGGCCTCTCAGTTGACCGCCAAGCTCGGCGACGCCGTGACGGTGATCGAGGAGGTGCACGGCTTCCGTTATTTCGATCAGCGCGCCATGATCGGCTTCGTCGACGGTACGGAGAACCCGGAGGGGCACGAAGCCTTCGACTACACGGTGATCGGCGACGAAGACGCGGCGTTCAGCGGCGGCAGCTATGTGCTGGTGCAGAAATACCTGCACGATATGCAGGGTTGGAATTCGCTCAGCGTGGAAACGCAGGAGAAGATCATCGGCCGCCATAAACAGTCCAATATCGAGCTGGATGAAGCGGTCAAACCGTCGTCGTCGCACAGTTCGTTGACCACCATCACCGACGAGCAAGGCAACGAGGTGAAAATTCTGCGCGACAACATGCCGTTCGGCCGCCCCGGCCTGCGCGAGTTCGGCACCTACTTTATCGGCTATGCGCGCTCCCCGCAGCCGATCGAGCAGATGCTGGAAAACATGTTTATCGGCCGCCCGGCCGGCAACTACGATCGGCTGCTCGATTTTAGCCACGCGGTGACCGGCACCCTGTTCTTCGTGCCTTCCGCCCCGCTGCTGGAAGCGCTGGCCGATCGCAGCGGCGCCGAACTGCACTGATTGGATGAAATGCGGGGCCGCAGCGATTAGCCGTTGGTTATCCTGTGGCCCTGCGCATCAATCACCGGCTCCCCGTCCTCTTTGCTGAAGGCGCCGCGCTGCGGATCCGGCAGAATCTCCAACACCACCTCCGACGGACGGCACAAACGCGTGCCGAGCGGGGTCACCACAATGGGGCGGTTGATCAGGATCGGCTGTTGCAGCATGAAATCGATCAGTTGATCATCGCGCCAGTCGGCTTCGTCCAGCTTCAGCTCGGCGTAAGGCTCGACGTTTTTGCGCAGCAACGCGCGCGGCGTCATGCCCATTTCGGCCAGCAACGCAATCAATCGTTCGCGGCTTGGCGGCGTTTCCAGATACAAAATCACCTCTGGCTCAACGCCGCTGTTGCGGATCAACGCCAACGTATTGCGCGACGTGCCGCAGGCCGGGTTATGGTAAATCTTGATGTCGCTCATGACGGTTTCTCCGGTCAGGGCAAAACGGACAGCCGCAATGCCAGCGCGGCCAGGGTGACAAACAAAATCGGTAACGTCATCACCAGCCCCACGCGGAAATAATAGCCCCAGGTAATGACGATGTTCTTTTGTGCCAACACATGCAGCCACAGTAACGTCGCCAGGCTGCCAATCGGGGTAATTTTGGGGCCGAGATCGCTGCCGATAACGTTAGCGTAAATCATCGCCTGTTTGATGACGCCTTCCGCACTGCTGCCGTCGATAGACAACGCCCCCACCAATACCGTCGGCATGTTATTCATGATGGAAGAGAGAAATGCGCTCAGGAAACCGGTGCCAAACGTCGCCGCCCACAGCCCCTGCCGTGCCAACGCGTCCAGCACACCGGACAGCCAATCGGTCAAACCGGCGTTGCGCAACCCGTAGATCACCAGATACATGCCCAGTGAGAAAATGACGATCTGCCAGGGCGCCCCGCGCAACACTTTACCGGTATCGATCGCTCGCCCGCGTTTCGCCACCGCCAGCAAAACCAGGGCGCCGCAAGCGGCGACCAAACTGACGGGCACGCCGAGCGGCTCCAGGGCGAAAAAACCCATCAACAACAGCGCCAATACGGCCCAGCCGGTCCGAAACGTCGTGCGATCGCGAATCGCTTCCCGTGGCACCGGTAAACGCGTCAATGCGTAGCGCTGCGGAATATCCTTGCGGAAGAACAGATGCAACATCACCAGCGTCGCCGCGACGGCGGCAAGGTTGACCGGCACCATCACCGCCGCATACTCCGTAAAGCCCAGCCGGAAGAAATCCGCTGAAACGATATTTACCAGGTTGGACACCACCAGCGGCAGGCTGGCAGTATCGGCGATAAAGCCCGCCGCCATGACGAAAGCCAGCACGGCAGCAGGACGAAAACCGAGCGCCGACAGCATGGCGATCACGATCGGCGTCAGAATCAACGCGGCGCCGTCGTTCGCGAACAACGCTGCCACTACAGCCCCTAGCAGCAACATGTAGGTAAACAGCCATCGACCTTTGCCGTTGCCCCAACGTGCGACATGCAAGGCGGTCCAGGTGAAGAAGCCGCTTTCATCCAGCAGCAGGCTAATGATGATGACGGCGATGAAGGTCGCGGTCGCATTCCAGACTATCTGCCACACCACGGGAATATCACCGACGTGCACCACGCCGCTCACTAATGCCAATCCCGCCCCGATCGACGCACTCCAACCGATGCCCAGCCCTTTCGGTTGCCAAATCACCAAAATCAACGTCAGAATAAAGATTGTCCCTGCCACTATCATCGTCGCCTCGCTGCTTCTTCAAGTTTACATATATGTTTTTTCGGATATGTTAAGACAAATTTTTTATCGTTACGGGCAACCTTTCGCCGCGCGTTGCGCCAATTCCATCATCTGTTCTGATCGGCACTGATAAGCCTGCTCAATAATAGCCGCCGCCCAGGCCGGCATATGCGGCGACAGGCGATAATGTATCCACTTGCCATCGCGCCGATCGAGCAACAGCCCGCTTTCACGCAGCATCGCCAGATGTCTTGATATTTTTGGCTGCGGCAGCGCCAGTGCGCCCGACAGCTCGCACACGCACAGCTCGCCGGCGTGGCGCAGCACCAGCACCAGCGTCAGACGCGTCTCATCCGACAAGTTTTTAAACAGCTTCAGCGGCGTCAATGACGTCATGTCGCACTCCCGTTAACCTTTATCTGCTCGACAAATCGCTCGTGAAAATATCACCTTCATATTCGAAAAAGCAAATATAAAACGCAAGGCGTTATCCCCAGCCCAACAACTTATACTTATCTTACGCTGTTTTTATGGGAAGAAGGCGCCATGCCGCTCACATTCAAACCGTCGGAAAGACTCTCCATCGGCACCGAAATAGAGCTGCAGCTGGTCGATGACGAGCACTACGATCTTACGGATCGGGCTGACCGGGTGGTCAGCGCGGTCGGCGACCGCCGACGCGTCAAACATGAGCTCACCAAGTCGATGGTGGAACTGAACAGCTCGGTGCACCGCGATCTCGATGCGCTGCACGCCGAGCTGCGCGCCCTGACCGATACCGTCCGGCGCAGCGCACGACGCCTGGGCTGTGACGTCTGCGGCGGCGGCCGCCACCTGAGCAACGACTGGCGCAAGCAGGTCATCAGCGACAACGCGCGCTACAGGCAGCTGGCCAGCCGCTTTGGCTATCTCTCCAAACTGGCCTGCGTATTCGGTCAACACATCCACCTCGGCGTCAACGACGGAGACGAGGCGATGTACCTGTGCCATGCGCTGACGCCCTATTTTCCGCAGCTGATCGCGCTCAGCGCTTCGTCACCGCTGTACCAGGGCGTCGATACGCGCTTTGCCAGCTCCCGTTTCAGCGCACAGAATTCTTTCCCCAATTACGGCTGCCTGGAACGCATCTACAGCTGGCGCGAATTCAACGCCTACTATGATCGGCTGCATGCCGCCGGCGTCATCGACAGCGTCAAGGATATTTACTGGGATGCGCGGCCGAAACCGGAGCTGGGCACGGTAGAGATCCGCATCTGCGATACGCCGCTGCGCCTCGCGCACGCCACGCTGCTGGTCGGCTACTGCCGTCTGCTGGCCGATTTTCTGTTGCAACACCGCACACCGATCGCGCCGGAGTACGATGCCTTCACCAGCTACAACAAGATCAACGCCTATCGCAGCGGTTTCGCCGCCGAATATGTCGATCCCGCCACGCTGCGCCGCTGCAGCCTGACCGCACATATCCTGCACACCCTCGACTCGCTGAGCGGCTTCGCCGAGCGGCAGGAGGATCGGGCCGTGCTGCAGGCGGTCGAGCGCCATGTGCGCCGGGGCATCAGCGATGCGGAGCATATCCGCCAGATGTTGCACAACGGCCTGCCGCAAACCCAGGTCATCAAACGCCTGTGCGATGAGCTGTTGCAACCGGCAAGTTAAGTTTCGGCTATCGATTCCATACGCCAAAGCGGCTGTTCATTATGTGCTCTTTCGCTACAATCGTGAGCACTGACATTCACCGTATCGAGGACACTATGTACAATTTCTCCCGCTATCAGGCAAAAGAACTGGCGCTGGCTTACATGAGCGGCAAAAAGCACGATCTGTCGCCGCAGGAGTTTTTGCAGCAGCTGAAAAGCAGCGAAAGATCGTTTGAGCACCTGCTGAAACACGGCAGTGAAATGCCGCGTGACGTGCTGGTCAAAGGCTTCTGAACGGCCGGTCGCCGGCCTCTTTCCGTCTACGCCGCCGGTGGCGGGCCTGACAGGTCCGCGCATTCCCGGCCGTCTCTCTCCCTTTCTCTTCGCCCCCGACGTTTCGCCTCCACCGACCAACACCCGGAGAATTCACCTTTAGAGACGAATTGTTGACATATTCGTATTCAGATGCGAATTTATAGTCATCCCCCATCCACAACGGATCACGCCATGCCGACGCCAATCAGCGTAATCAGCGGCGATCTGGTCGATTCTCGCCGGTCAGACACCGTCAACTACCTCAACGGGCTACACAGCCTGCTCGATCGGCTGCAGCGCGACGGGCGGCTGCGCCAGGTGGAAATCTTTCGCGGCGATGCCTTCCAGGCGCAGGCCGCGCCGGAGGACGGGCTGTTGCTGGCGGTGTATATTCGCACTGCGCTGCGGGCGATGGGCGCCGCGCACTGGGATGCGCGTATCGCCGTCGGGCTGGGTAGCCAACGGCCCGACGCCGCCGGTTACGGCAGCGCCTTTATCAACTCCGGCAGCGCGCTGGACGCTATGACGAAAAATTGCCGCCTGGCTCTGAAAACCGACAACGATCGGACAAACGCCATTGTCAGCGATCTGCTGCCGATGTTAGATCATGTCATTGGCCGCTTGTCGCAGACCGAAGCGCGCATCGTCCAGGCGAGAATGTTCGCCGACAGCGGCGCGGCCGTAGCCGAGCAGCTGCAAAAAGCCGCTTCCACGGTCTCCGCCACGCTCAAACGCGCGGCCTATGAGGAGATCATGCGGTTTATTCACGCCATTAACAGGATCGTCTGACTATGGATCTGACCTATGCGCCTTTACTGGCCTGGCTGTTGATCGTCCATCTGCTGGCGGATTTTCCACTGCAGCCGCTGAGTTGGGTGGAAGATAAAATCCAACATCGCGCGCGTTCGCGTTTTCTGCTGTTGCACGCGTTGCTGCATGGGGTGCTGGCCGCCTGGGTGGTGGCCGGTTTCGGCCTGCTGCACGGCGGACTGTCTTCACTGCAGGTGCTGGTCAGCCTGCTGGTTATCGCCGTCAGCCACTACCTGATCGATTTGCTGAAAGTCACCGCCATGATCCGCCTGAGCCCGGCCCGCAGCTTTCTGCTCGATCAGGGATTGCATCTGGCGGTGATCGCCTTGCTGTGGCTGGGGCTGACGCCGAATGCCGGTGAACTGCTCGCGGCGTTGGGACGGCAACTGGGGAGTTGGCAAACCGGCCTGGTGCTGGTGGCCTACAGCCTGATTTATCTGCCGATGAGCCTGCTGATTGGGCAACTGCTGGCGCGCTGGACGCCGCAAATGCCGCCTTCGGCCAAGGCCGACAACGATTCGCTGCTGCGCGCGGGCAAACAGATTGGCTATCTGGAAAGAACGCTGATCCTGACCTTTGTGCTGCTGGGGCAAATTCCGGCGATCGGTTTTTTGCTGGCGGCCAAATCTATCTTCCGTTTCGGCGATCTGCGCCAAAGTGACGATAAGATGCGTACCGAGTATGTGCTGCTCGGCACGCTGTTTTCCTTCACGCTGACCATCATGCTCGGCCTGCTGGTCAACAAACTGCTGTAGCGGTGCGGGGGCGAAGAATTTCGCCCCCGAAGTGAACGCCGAGGCGGCTTAGAGCCACTCGCCGAAGCGGCGGATATAGAAACGCTTCATCAACTGTGCGACCACGCAGTAGCTGACCAGCGTAGCGGCCAACCACGGGAAGTATTCCCACGGCAGCGGCTGCAAGCCAACCAGGGCGCCGAGCGGCGAGAACGGAATGTAGATGCCGAGCGCCATCACCAACCCGGTGGTCAGCAAGACCGGCAGCGCCGCCGTGCTCTGAATGAACGGGATCTTCTGGGTGCGCAACATATGCACCACCAGCGTTTGCGACAGCAGCCCCTCAATGAACCAGCCGGACTGGAACAGCGCCTGGTGTTCCACGCTGTTGGCGGCGAACACGTACCACATCAGCGCATACGTCGTGATATCGAAGATTGACGAGGTCGGCCCAATCCACAGCATAAAGCGCCCGATGTTTTTGGAGTCCCACTTGCGCGGTTTGCGCAGAAACTCTTTGTCCATCTTGTCCCACGGCAGCGACAGCTGAGAAATGTCGTACATCAGGTTCTGAATCAACAGGTGGATTGCCAGCATCGGCAGGAACGGGATGAAGGCGCTGGCCACCAGCACCGAGAACACGTTGCCGAAGTTGGAGCTGGCGGTCATGTTCAAGTACTTGATGATATTGCCGAAGGTCTCGCGCCCTTTGATTACCCCCTCTTCCAGCACCATCAGGTTCTTTTCCAACAGGATGATGTCCGCCGACTCCTTGGCGATATCGGTACCGGTGTCGACCGAGATGCCGACGTCGGCGTCGCGCAGCGCCGGCGCATCGTTGATGCCGTCGCCGAGGAAGCCGACGGTATGGCCGTTGGCCTGCAGCATTTTCAGCACCCGCGATTTTTGCAACGGCGTCAGCTTGGTGAAGACCGTGCGCTGCTCCACTTCGCGCGCCAGTTCTTCGTCATCCATCTGTTCAATTCGCAGCCCGGAGAGCGGCTCGCCCGGCTCCAGCCCGACGTCGCGGCAAATCTTGCAGGTGATCACCGGGTTGTCGCCGGTCAGCACCTTCACCGTCACGCCATTTTCCTGCAGCGCGGCGATCGCCTGCTGAGCGCTCTCCTTCGGCGGATCGAGGAAGGTCAGCAGCCCTTGCACCACCATATCGCGCTCGTCGGCCACGCTCAGCGGTTCGGCCGGGCGCTGCGCATCCAGCTCGCGCGTCGCCAGCACCAGCACGCGGAAACCGTCTTCGTTATATTCTCGGGCCAGCGCCTGCAACGCCGCACGGCGCGCGTCGTCCAGCACCAGCGTCTGATCGCCTTCACGCACGTGGGTGGCGATCTCCAGCATCTCCTCCACCGCGCCCTTACAGATCAGCTGCTGGCGGCCATTCTCATCCGCCACCACGATCGACAAACGGCGGCGCACGAAATCGAACGGCAGCTCATCCACCTTGCTGAAACGCCCCAGGGCTTCAATCCCCGGTTTGCCGCGGCCAAAGCGGATCACCGCCTGATCCATCAGGTTCTTCATGCCGCTCTGATGGAAGCTGTTCAACCAGGCCAGGTGCAACACCTCGTTATCTCTGGCGCCGTTGACGTCGATGTGGTGCTCGAGAATGATGCGGTCCTGGGTCAGCGTGCCGGTCTTGTCGGTGCAAAGCACGTCCATGGCGCCAAAGTTCTGAATGGCGTTCAGACGCTTCACCACCACCTTGCGACGCGACATGGCGATCGCCCCTTTCGCCAGGTTGGAGCTGACGATCATCGGCAGCATTTCCGGCGTCAGGCCGACCGCCACCGCCAGCGCGAACAGCGCCGCTTCGCTCCAGTCGCCTTTGGTGAAGCCGTTGATCAGCAACACCACCGGCACCATCACCAGCATGAAGCGAATCAACAGCCAGCTGACGCTGTTCACCCCGCGATCGAACGCAGTCTGCGCCCGTGTCCCGACGATCGACTTGGCCAACGAGCCGAAGTAGGTGCGCCCGCCGGTCGCCACCACCACCGCCGTAGCGGTACCGCTGGCGACGTTGGTGCCCATCAGACAGATGTTGGAGAGCTCAAGCAGCGCGTTCTCGCTGGACACTTCCCCTTCGCTCGACTTCTGCGCCACGTTGCCCATCGCATCGTATTTCTCGATAGGGATCGCCTCGCCGGTCAAAATCGCCTGGCTGATGAACAGATCGCGCGAGGCGATAAGACGCACGTCGGCCGGCACCATGTCACCGGCGGAGAGCTGGATGATATCACCCGGCACCAGTTCGCGGATCGGCACTTCCAGCGTCAGCGGATGCGCGCTGTAGCTGCTGCGGCGCAGCACCGTGGCGGTAGTGCGCACCATCGATTTCAGCGCTTCCGCCGCTTTGTTGGTGCGGTATTCCTGCCAGAAACGCAGCAGCCCGCTCAGCGTGACCATGGTCAGAATGATAATGACGCCGGTGAGTTCAGTTTCTTCACCGCTCTGGAGCGGCAGCCAATAATCGGTAAAGAAACTGATCGCAGCCAGCACCATCAGCACGAAGATAAACGGGTTGTTGAAGGCCTTGATCAGCTGGATCAGGGCATGCGGCGCCTTGTCATGGGCGACCTGGTTGGCGCCGAACTGCTCCAGCCGCTCATCGGCGTCGTCCTGGGTCAAACCGTTGCGGTTGCACTTCAGGTTCGCCAGCGTTTGAGCGATGCTGTTGGTGGCCTCTTGCGCAATGGCGTAGGTCACCGCGTCTTTATCACGGCGACGCGTTCTTTCATTAATCTGAGTCATAACGCTATTCTCTTATTTTAGTTCTGCGCACAGCGAAGCCCCGCCCGATAAACAGGTGACTATGCGCAGCTTGGAATTTTTTATTAGCGTGACTAAATGGCGGAATTACCCTGTCAGCCACGCTGGAATCATTTTCCTTCCGGGGTCATCGTCCATAACGCCTCCTTAATGCTCAGCGTTATTCAAGGCGTGCATGAATAAACCTGAACATATAATCAAGTTAATCAATATTTATATCATTAATCAGACCGGTAATTCGGACGCGACGCGCCAGCGAACGGCGCTCACGCTTTTTTCCAGACTGACGCGGCAGACAATACCTTCGATTTCTTTTTGCGCGGCCGGCGTAGCGGTAATTTCCGCGCACACTTCCAATTGTCCCGGGCTCGAAATATCGGCGCTGCGCAAGGATTGCAGCCGCAAGGCGACGCCGTTCAGCGCCTGCAGGATCAGGGTGCGCACCAGAATTTCGTCCTGCTCGCCGCAGGTCACCTGAATGCGATAGCACAGTTCCAGATCGGTCGCCTGCTGATGCGGCTGCAGATTGATGCGCTGCGCGGCTTCGCGCAGCAGGATATTGGCGCACAGGATCACCAGCGTAGCGACCACCGCATCCCAATGCTGGCCCAGGCCGCACAGTACGCCGATCCCCGCCGAACACCACAGCGTGGCGGCGGTATTGAGGCCGCGAATATTAAGCCCTTCACGCATGATCACGCCGGCGCCGAGGAAGCCGATACCGGATACGATCTGCGCCGCCACACGGCCGGCGCTGGCCGGATCGGTGGACATGGAGCTGAGAATAAAGACCGCCGCGCCGGTCGCCACCAGCGCATTGGTGCGCAGGCCGGCCATGCGTTGGCGCCACTGGCGTTCGGCGCCAATGACCGCGCCCAGGCACATCGCCAGCAATAAATTCAAAACGAAAGGAGTCATAGCCATGACTGTCCCCTTAATTAACCGCAGGAGATAAAATCATGTGCTGTTTAGCACACGCGAAATCGCGCTGAAAATAAATCAGCGAATCAGCGTGCTGTGCCTGGAGGGAAAAGGCTGTGGCTGCAGAATACCATAATAACGTCCAACTCAATTCACCTGAAACCGTCAGGCATCAGGAAACGTTTCTTATTCGGGTATGCACAGCTCAGAAATAACTGGAGAGGGGTGCTGCCCGCCGATAACGGCAAGCAACAAATCAGAAGAGAATTGGTCAGCTTGCCTTATTTGTTTTATTACAACTACAACTGTCCAATTGGGTTTCTCCACTGAAATTTTGGCTGAGTATAGTGACGTCGGGTAATGAAGTAAAGGCTAATTTATTAAACGAAAAATAAACTGGAATACGGCGTTTATATTTCGATGTCACAAATAGAAGATGGCGACATTGGGTGACAGTGCGCTTATCGGTAAACTGCCCTCTTTCATCTTCCAAGGACGCCCCTGATGAAACAACGGTTTTCCCCGCTCGCGCTGGCGCTGCTCATCAGTTTTCCCGCCGATGCCTTACTGCTGCAGCAAGGCGACGTGCAATTTGAACTCGACCCTGCCACGCTGCATATCGCCGCAGGCCCGGTGCCGATCAATCTGGCGCAGCCTGCGCAGCAGGTAACGGATCTTACCGCAACGCCACGACGCGCCAGCTGGCGATGGCCGCAACGCGCAATCAACGTCAGCGCCCGTCTGGAAGGCGGCGATCTGCGCCTGAGCTTCAGCAGCGATCGGCCGCAAACCCTGAACTGGTATCGTATGCCGCAGGGGGAAACGCTGCTGTTGCCGATCGGCGAAGGCAGCCGCATCCCGCTGGACAACGCGGTCTGGCGTCATTACCTGACGACGGAAATGACGCCGCTGGATACCAACTGGGATCTGAAACTGCCGCTGTGGAGCCTGCAACACCAGGGTAAGGTCTACAGCTGGCTGATGTTGACGCCGTTCAGTAACCAGATAGCCTTCGCCACCGCGCAGGAAAAGCTGGCGATGCGCGCCAGCCACCAATTCAATCGCTTCAATCAACAACAGGCATTCGAGGTGCTGCTGCACGTCGGCAACGCCCCGCTGTCCGGCGCCCGCCGTTACCGCGACTATCTGCAACAAAACGGCCGGTTCAGCAGCCTGCGCGAGAAGATCAAGCAGGCGCCCGAAGGCGAAAAGCTGATCGGCGCTACCCATATCTATCTGTGGGGCGACCAATTGCTGGCGGCGGAAGATGTCAAGGATTGGCCGGGATTACTGCACTACTTCGCTTCTCCCGCCGCCGAAGCGCTGCGGCAGAAGATGGACGCCGAGAGCAGAAGCTTGCTGCTGCGGCTGGCGGGAAAAACGCCGGAGGGCTGGCAACAACAGCCCCTGATCGACGGCATCAACCGGGCGTTGACGGCGCAGTTCGCGCTTGGCGCGACGCCGGATGACGCCGACTTTCTGCAGGCGCAGCAGCGCCAGGCCGCCGCAGTGCGGGCGCTGGCGCAACGGGAGCTGGGACGCTGGTTAACCCCAGCGGACGGTTGGGGGCAAGGGTTGGCCAAACCGGTGATCGACGCGCTGCGCCAGGCCGGTTTGCCGCGCCTGTGGTTGGGCACCGATAACTGGACCGCCGCCTTCCTGCACCCGCAAGCGGTAGCCGCCGCCAAAGCGGCCGGTTATCTGATCGCCAGCTACGATTCCTACGATACCGCCATCGCGCGCGGCGTCAACGACAGCTGGCTCACCGCGCAGTTGCCGACGACGCTGCGGGAATCCTGCGCCATCGTGCGCGCAGACGGCAGCAGGAAACCCGGCTTCGGTAAACAGGGTTATTACCTCAATCCAGGCTGTGTCCTGCCCTATTCTCAACAGCGCATGCGCGAACTGGTGCAATTGGCCGGGTTGAACAGCCTGTTTCTCGATGTGGACGGCACCGGCATGGTGTCCGACGACTATCAGCCCGACCACCCAACCGGCGCGGCGCAGATGGCCGAAGCCCGCAACGCCCGGCTCGCCTGGTTCAGCGCCACCCTTAAGTTACCGCTGGGCTCAGAGGATGGTAACGCAGTGACCGCGCGCAGCCTGATGTTCGCCCACGGCATGGAAACCTGGGGATTCGGCTGGGGAGATAAACAGATGAATCAGGATAAATCCTCGCCCTATTATCTCGGCGCTTGGTGGCCCAACGCCCAACCGGCGTTTTTCTTCCGCCCCGCCAAAGTGAAACAGCCCTACCGTACCGTCGAATTCGATCCGCGTTACCGCCTGCCGCTGTACCAGGCCGTTTTCCACGATGCTATCGTCAGCAGCCACCACTGGAATTACGACAATCTGAAATTCAGCGACGTTCAGACCACCCGCAGCCTGCTCAGCCAGCTGTACAACACCGCGCCGATGTTCCACCTGAGCCGCACCACTCTGGCGGCGCGCTTACCGGCGATAAAACGCGCCGATGCTGCCTTCCGGCCGCTGCATCAGGCCTTGTGGGATAAAGCGTTAACCGACTTCCGCTGGCTCGATCGGGACGGCTGGGTGCAACAGACGACGTTCAGCGACGGATCGACCCTGACCGCCAATTTCAGCGCGCAACCTTTCGGCGGCGTGGCGCCCCACAGCCTACGCGCCAAACTGGCCGACGGCCGCACTCTCGACGTCGCACCTTAGCAAGGCCGCCGACAGTGGGCTACGCTAGGCTATATTTCCGTTTACCCACAAGGAGCGGCCGATGACTCCCCTGATCCACACTCTGCTCGACGAGATTTGGCAAAGCCTCGGGCAATGCCCTGCCCCCGCCGATCGCCTCACCGTAAGCGGCACCGGCGCATTGCCTTCGGCTTTTCCCGTGACCGAATTGGCCACCGCCGCCTGGAGCGCTGCAGGTTTAGCCTGCGCCGAGCTGCTGCGGCGCGAGGGCGCCGCCGCGCAGCAGGTTTGGGTCGATCAACGCCTGGCCTCGCTTTGGTTCGGCTGGACGCTACGCCCGCTGGGTTGGACGCTGCCCGCTGCCTGGGACGCGCTGGCCGGCGACTACGCCACGGCGGACGGCTGGATACGCCTGCATACCAATGCGCCACACCATCGGCGAGCGGTGGAACAGGTGCTGGGCCCGGCATCGAAGAAAGGCGCGCTGGCGGAACGTGTGCTGGCCTGGAAAAAAAGCGAGCTGGAGGAAGCGGTGATCGCGGCCGGCGGCTGCGCAGCCCAAATGCGTTCGGCGGCCGCGTGGCGACAACATATTCAGGGTAAAAGCGTGGCGCTCGAACCGCTGATCCACACCGCATTGCAGCCGGAAGCGCCATCGCCCGGCTGGACGCTGCCCGTCGCCCGGCCGCTGCACGGCGTGCGGGTGCTGGACCTGACGCGCATTCTCGCCGGGCCGATCGCCACGCGTTTTCTCGCCGGCTTGGGCGCCGACGTGCTGCGTATCGACCCTTACGGGTGGGATGAGCCCGGGGTCGAACACGAAGTGATGTTGGGCAAGCGCAGCGCGCGCCTCAATCTGACCAATGCGCGCGATCGCCATACGTTTGAGCACCTGCTGAGAAACGCCGACGTGATCGTGCACGGCTACCGCGCCGGCGCGCTGGAGAAACTGGGCTATGGCGCGGAGGAAAGGCACGCGCTGGCGCCGGGCCTGATCGACGTCTGCCTGAATGCCTACGGCTGGAGCGGGCCGTGGCGCACCCGGCGCGGTTTCGACAGTCTGGTGCAGATGAGCTGCGGGCTGGCGGAGGCGGGCATGGTTTGGCGCAGCGCCAGTTTGCCGGTGCCGCTGCCGGTACAGGCGCTGGATCACGCCACCGGCTATTTGATGGCGGCGGCGGTGCTGACCGGTATGACGCAGCGCCTGTACCGCGGCACCGGCTATCGCGCGCGCTTGTCGCTGGCGCGGACGGCGCAGCTGCTGCTGGCGCATCCCTACCCGACGCCTTATCGGCCGGAACCGCTGACACCGGCCGGAAGCGCCGACGAGACCCCTGAAACGGAACTGACTTACTGGGGGGCGGCGCAACGCCTGCGCGCGCCGTTGAGTCTGCAGGGCACGGCGCTGCAATGGGCGCTGCCGGCGACCACGCTCGGCACCTCGCAACCGGAATGGCTACGCCGCTAAATCGCCGCCAACTGCTGCTGAAGCCACTGCAGCAAGCGGGTGACCGCCGGCGTCAACCCGGCGGTCTGCGGCCATGCCAGATAAACGTCGTCATCGCTCAGGCGACAGGGCGCGGCCAAGGCCACCAGCCTCCCCGCGTCGAGGGCATCCTGCACCAGCAGCTTTTTCGCCAACGCGATGCCAAACCCTTGCTCCGCCGCGCGAATCAATAATCCGGCATCGTTGAACAACGCCTGTTGCCGCCCGCATAACGGGCGCCCCTGCGCGTTGAACCAGTCGCGCCAGGGACTGACGTCGTGCTCGAGCAACGGAATATCGCCACCGTTCTCGAAAGCCGCCCCCCATTCTCGCGCCATATCCGGCGAAGCGACAGGCAACACGTCCCCCGCTGCGATGCGCTGCGCCTGCAGCCCCGCCCATTGACCGCTGCCGATGCGGATCGCCGCATCGAACCCCCGCTGCGACAGATCCTGCAGCGCCAGCGACGCATCGATATCCAGCGCAATATCGGCACAGGCCTCATGAAAAGCCGACAGACGCGGCAGCAGCCAGTAATGGGCAAAAGACGGCAACACGCTGATGCGCAGCGTCTGGCTTGCCGCCGCTCGCCGGGCGCGGGCGACGCCCTGCTGCAGCGCCTGCAGCGCCGGCTCTACCGCCGCCAGCAACTCTCGCCCGGCGGCATTCAGGCGCACGCCGCGCCCGCGCCGTTCAAACAGCGGAGAGCCGACCGCCTGCTCCAGCAGCTGAATTTGCTGGCTGACCGCGCCGTGCGTCAAATGCACCTGTTGCGCCGCAGCGCGCAAATTTTCCAACCTGGCGGCGATCGCAAAGGTCGGCAAGACATGCAAGGGAATGCGTTCACTCATCATTGGTTAACCAGGCTATCCAAAAAGGTTATTTTTCATCGATTTTGACCGGCAGGCAAATGTTCTATGTTTACCCCATCATCCCTGACGCTTTCGGAGCCGCCATGCACCCACGTTTACAACAGGACCTCGCACAGTTTCCGCAGATCCTCGATCACACCCGCCAACTGGCGGAAGATTTCCTGGCTGGGCTGCAGCAACGCTCGGTCTGCCCACCGCTCGAGCATCAGCAGCTGCAACCGGGCGACGATCGGCTCGACGAAAACGGCGAAGGCGCCCTGGCGGCGCTGGAGCGCTTTTGGCAACGTTATCAGGCCGGCATTTCCGCCAGCGCCGGCCCGCGTTATTTCGGCTTCGTCACCGGCGGCGGCACCCCGGCGGCGGTCGCAGCGGACTGGCTGGTTAGCGTGACAGACCAAAATAGCCTGCTCAGCCATGATACCATCGCAGCCACGATCGAGCTGGCGGCCGTGACGCAATTGAAATCCCTGCTGGGCCTGCCGGAAACGTTCAGCGGCAGCCTGGTCAGCGGCGCGACCATGGCCAATTTCACCGGGCTGGCCATTGGTCGGCAGTGGCTGGGGCAACAGCGCGGCGTGGATATCGCCCAACAAGGCCTGGCGGCGTTGGGCCCGATCCGGGTTCTGGGAGCCAATCCGCATTCCAGCAGCGTGAAGGCGCTCAGCATGCTCGGTATCGGCCGCGAGGCATTGACGATCGTCGCCAGCCTGCCGGAGTCTGAAGCCATGGATATGGCGGCGCTGGAGCGGCAGCTGGCCGCTAGCGCAGGCCAGCCAACGTTGGTACTGGCCAGTGCCGGCACGGTCAATACCGTCGCTTTCGACGATCTGCCGCAACTGCTGGCGCTGCGAGAGCGTTATCCATTTTGGCTGCATGTCGATGCGGCATTCGGCGGCGTGGCGGCCTGCTCGCCGCTCTACGCCCCAAGGCTCGAGGGCTGGCAGCATGCCGATTCCATCACCGTCGATGCGCACAAATGGCTGAACGTGCCTTATGACAGCGCGATCCAATTTACCCGCCATCTGGATCTGCAGATGCAGGTATTTCAGAACCATTCGGCCTACCTGGAAGCACCGACGCTGCGGCCAGACAACTATCTGCATCTGACGCCGGAAAATTCGCGCCGCTTCCGCGCCCTGCCGCTTTGGCTGACGCTGAAAGCCTATGGCCGCAGCGGCATACGAGATATCGTCGAGCGCAATGTCGAACTGGCGCAGGCGCTGGGAGCGGCGTTAGCGGCCGAGGACGGTTTCCATCTGTTGGCGCCCGTGAATATGAACGTGGTGTGCTTTGCCCTCAGTCATCCACAGGGCGACAGCGAAGCGGCGCGCGATCGCTTTCTCGAACGCCTTAGCCGGCATGGGGTGGCGCGTTGCACCCCTACGCGTTATAACGGCCAGCCGGGGATCCGCGCCGCGCTGGTCAACTGGATGACGGAGGAACAGGACATTCGCCTGACGCTGGACTCGCTGCGCCATTGCCTGGCGGAGACGGCCTAAACGCCTGGCGCGTCACCCGGGCTGGAAGGCCTGCAAACGCCGTTCTTGCCGCCCGTCGTCGCCGATGTTATCCGGCGACAGCCAGGCGGCAAACGCCGAGCGCAGCGCCGGCCATTCTCCATCGATGATCGACAGCCAGTCGGTGTCGCGCGTGCGTCCTTTGACGACGACCGCCTGACGGAACGTGCCCTCATAGCGAAAGCCAAAACGCTCGGCGGCCTGACGCGAAGGCAGATTGAGGCTATCGCATTTCCATTCGCAGCGCCGGTAACCCAGATCGTCAAACAAATGGCGCAGCATCAGGAAAATGGCCTCGCTGCCGAGCGCACTGCGCTTCATCAGCGGGGACCAGTTGATGGTGCCCAGTTCAGCCGCACCGTTGGCGGGATCGATGCGCAAAAAAGCGCAGGTTCCTACCGCGCGCCCGTTCGCCTGATCGATCACCACCATCGTGCGCCTGTCGGCGCTGGACGCCAGGGCCTGCAGGTAATGCTGAAAATCCTCGCGCGTCTGCGGCCGCGCCCAAAACAGATAGGTCCAGTCGCGGTCGTCCTCGGCGGTTTGATAAGCCTGATAAAGCTCGTCGCCCCAGCGTTCGAGGTTCAGCGGTTCCAGGCGGCAAAACCGCCCTGACAGTAACGCTTGCCCGGGCATGCCTGCCGGCTGCCAATGAGGGAGGGCATCGCCTATCGGCTGCCCATATTGATTTTGTCTCACCGCGACATCCTGTTTTTGAAAGGTGCAAGAGCAAATTAAAACCGGCGCGGGTCAGAAACAACTCCGACCTGCCGCCGCCCCTGCCGACCGGCTGGCAAGACGATAGTTTAGAAAAATCACTCAATCACCGATAAACATTCACACAAATGATTTCATATGAAATAAATATCCACATAACCTATTGTAAAATGGTGATTTATGGCAACAATTAAGCTACACATTCCAGCAATAATGTTAACTTTTGTTTGTTGTTATGATAAAAACAGAAGCGCTTATCATTAGCGAAAGGTGCCAAGACAATCATAACGCAATGATTTTTATGATTAAAAATAGAAGAGTCTAGAAGCGAGTGCTTTTTGAGCACTTAAAAAGCACGCTAAAAGACTTCAAAAAAAAGACACATGAATTTTTTTTAAGACTTTTCCTAGCAAACTAAAATTTTGTTTCGTGACATGATGAACAGATTATCAGCAGACAATGCCGGCAGGCGCGGGCGCCAAGCGCGAATCAGGCCCATCATGCCGACGCCGGGCGAGTAGCGGATCGCTCTGACTTAAGCCAAACTTATAGATTCATGCGATTAATAAGTTTAGTATGAAAATATCATTGAGTGCCGTCGTGTTTATTGATAGAACACTCGCTACACTGAATTATTGTTCCATTTTGCCTTTCGGCTTTTTAGGCTTTTTCTCATATTACCGCAGTAAAACGGATTTAAGTGGGGGTGCGATATGCCAACGATTATCATGGATTCATGTAGCTATACCAGATTGGGGTTAACCGACTATCTGACTTCGCATGGCGTGAAGAAGCGCCATATTAATGCCATCGAGGACATTGACAGCCTGCATGAAAAATGCAGTAAGTTGAATCCTAGCCTGGTGTTTATTAACGAGGACTGCTTCATCCATGAAGCAAACGCCACGGAGCGAATAAAACGGGTGATTTCACTGCACCCGGATACGTTATTCTTCATCTTCATGGCTATTACCAATGTACATTTCGACGATTATTTATATGTTCGCAAGAACGTCATCATATCGTCAAAATCCATCAAACCAGAGACTATGAATCAGCTACTTAGTCATTATCTCGAGAAAAAATCCCTACGGGTGGAGAAATCTTCTCTGGATCAAACGCCGGTGACGCTGAGCCAAACTGAATCGAACATGTTACGCATGTGGATGTCCGGGCAAGGCACCATCCAGATATCAGACCAGATGCAAATAAAGGCCAAAACGGTCTCTTCCCACAAGGGAAACATCAAGCGGAAAATAAAAACGCACAACAAGCAGATCATTTACCACGTTGTCCGTTTGACCGACACATTGACTAGTGGAATATTCGTCAATAGCCGCTGAACCGTAGAGAACGCCCCCACTTTGTTTACCCATCGTTAATTTCCGGTGATAACGTAATCCGGTTCTCAAACGCTGGGATAACCAAAAGAATACCTGCTGCGTTATCCCCCGCTGGCGCAACGGGTATTTTTATGTCGTCGATAAAAAAATTCTTACCGTATTGAAATAATCTCAAAATAGACAGTTTCGTTAGCAAATTAATGAGATTGTTCGAAGTTACTGCCCGGGCGCGCCGCAAGGCTCCACAAAAGTGCCGTCACGGCTGTCGATTTCATTAAAAAACCACACGCCCGCCGGGTAGTCCTCAAGAGACACCAGATACATGGTACCTTCGTTGAAGACCTCTACGGCCAGAATGACGCCTTCGCGCCGTGGGCCGCCATCTGTTTTTACCGTCACTCGATCGTTAACCTGCATACCCTTCCCCATTCTTTGCGATTGGCATCAGTGTATTACAAAACCCCGGGTGAAGGACACCGCCCCAGCCCTGCCGGTCTCTGCTATCAGCGTAGCAGCCGCCTGGATTTTCACTTTCTTAACGGTTTGACCGCAGAATCTTAAGCCGGCCTCGCGTAACCTGTCTTCAGGCGTTTCCCCCCCAGAGAAGCGCTTGCAAATGAAGAAGTAACAAGGAACTTTTGCCCGCAGACTTGCGGGCTTTTTTTATGCGCCGTCAAATTGCAGGCATAAAAAAACCCGCCTCGGCGGGTTTTATTCAATCAGCGGTAGACGCCAATTAGATAGCGGTAACGTTAGCCGCAGATGGACCTTTCGCACCGTTCTCGATAGAGAACTGTACGTTCTGGCCTTCAGCCAGGGTCTTGAAGCCTTGATCCTGGATAGCAGAGAAGTGTACGAATACGTCTTTGCTGCCGTCTGCTGGGGTGATGAAACCAAAACCTTTAGCTTCGTTGAACCACTTCACTTGACCTTTGATCATGTTGGACATGTCTAATTTCCTTCAATAATAATGTTAGCCGCCATGGGCGAGATAGCCGGTCATCAGTTACTTATGGAGGCACTGGAAAGGAAATTCGTCAGAGAAGGGCTATCCGGGATAACGCTTTAAATTTGAACTACTTTACTCAAAATGTCGTGCATAAATAGGTCTGTACCACAGGCCGACATCATTAACTCACGAGCGAGCGGCAATAGCAACCTTTTTCGCCGTGCAGGGGCGTTAATCTCGGCTAAACGCACAGGATTTGACCCCGTCTGCCTACGGGATCGCCAGCTGAATCCCCATTACGCCGCAGTCAAATGATAGTAATTCTCGTTTTACTGTTTTATAGTTGCCCGGCGTAATCATCCAGGGAGATCCACCATGCCGAGATGGCTCACATTACCGGCCGCCAGCGCCGCCGCCCTGCTGGCCTTTGCCGCTTACAGCGCCCCGCTTGGCGCGCTGGAGCTGAATTATCAAGCCCCCGATCCCAGCGTCGCCCCCGCGCCCAAGCCGCCGACGTCGCCTGGGCCCGCGCCCAAGGCCGAGAAACCGCCGATCACCTGGGCAGAGGCGCGAGATAAAAACGGTTTTCGCGTCGACATCGAGTGCGATCATCCGGGCTGCAGCAAGCCGCGCACCAAACCTTATCCCGCGTATGACGGCCCGGTGAAGAAAACCGATCGCCGCCGCCAATCCGATCCTTATTCCACCAACCAGGATCCCGATTACAACATTCAGTTAGGCTATGAGTGGTAATGACGCTTTCGGAGAATACCTATACCTCACGCAATCACGGCCGCTTAGAATGGCGTCAGTTCACCACTCCTCCTGGTGTTGAACATGACAAGCTGTGTTGCAAATCTTTATGCGCCTCCCTATAGGCGCTTTTTTTTTGCCCTTCTCGCATCTCGCCTTTCCGATTACAGATTGGTCTCATTGCCCTGCAAAGTGATGAATGTCACAAATACGCCTCCTTGCCATTCTTATTCGGAGGTGATGTTCATGGCCACAGGATCTCTTGCCCTCCTGGCCGTCTTGGCCGGCATTGCGGGCTATGCGCTCTATAAACACTTCAAATCTCAGAAGAAAAGCGCATTCGTTCGCCCGCACGATCGGTAACCGACAACGCATTTTCACCGCAAAGGCGCGGCACGCCGCACGCCGCGCCTGCGGTTATCGTCATCCTTTCATCACAAAACTGTCACAATATGGCCATATGATGATTAGCGATTATCCGTTCTGGCTTAACACCAAGGATTTCGCCCATGACCATAATTAAAGCTGCAAACCACCAGGAAGCAGAAAAGCTCATCCGCGCCGGCACAGCCAAGAAAATCGAACTGGCTTACGACATCGGCAGCGACGATTTCTTCCAGCTTGCCAGCCTGTGGTGCGATAAAGGCGCCAAGATCTCCAAAGGAAAAGAACACTTTATCGTTTCATTGAAAGGGTTCCGCATCCCCCCTAACGATTGATGCCCAGCCGCCCATCGCGGCGGCGTCTCCTCCTCTTCCTCGCAAAACCGCTCTATTCGACCACGCGTACCTCATTCGATTTCGCTAAGCTAACAGCGGACTTTATTGTGGACGCGCCACCTGATAACCGCGTCCGCCACGATGAGGAGAGTAACCATGTCAACGAATGCACCGCTGCCCGACACGATGAAAGCGATTGAGATCAGCCAACCCGGCGCCCCCGAGGTTCTGGTCGTCGCCGAACGTCCGGTGCCGGTTCCGCAAGCGGGCCAACTTCTGGTGAAAATCGCCGCCGCCGGCGTTAACCGCCCCGACGTGCTGCAACGTCAGGGGAACTATGCGCCACCGCCCGGCGCCTCGGATATTCCCGGCCTCGAAATTGCCGGCGAAGTGGTGGCCATCGGTGAAGGCGTGACCCGCTTCGCGATCGGCGATCGGGTTTGCGCCCTCATCGCCGGCGGTGGCTACGCGCAATACTGCGCCGTGCATGAAAGTAATGCGCTGCCGGTTCCGGCGGGCCTGAGCCTGACCGAGGCCGCCGCGCTGCCGGAAACCTTCTTTACCGTCTGGGTCAACGTGTTCCAGCGCGGTCACCTCAAAGCCGGCGAGACCGTGTTGATCCACGGCGGCACCTCGGGTATCGGCACGGTCGCCACCATGCTGGCGAAAGCCTTCTGCGCCCAGGTGATCACCACCGTCGGTTCAGAAGAGAAGCGTCAGGCGAGCCTGGCGCTGGGCGCCGACGTGGCGATTAATTACCGCAACGAAGACTTTGTCGCCCGCACCAAAGACGCCACTAACGGCAAAGGCGCCGACGTGATCGTCGATCTGATCGCCGGCGACTATGTGGCCAAGAACTATCAGGCCGCAGCGATGGAAGGCCGTATCGTGCAAATCGGCACGCAAAACGGCGTGGTAAAAGAGCTCAACCTGATGCCGCTGCTCTTGAAACGCTTGACCCATACCGGTTCGACGCTGCGTTCGCGCAGCGTCGCGGACAAAGCGCAGATTGCCGCCGAGCTGCACGAGAAAGTTTGGCCGCTGCTGGAGCGCGGCGTGCTGAAACCGCAAATCTTTAAAACCTTCCCGCTTGAAGAGGCGGCCGCTGCGCATGCGCTGATGGAATCCAGCGAGCACATCGGCAAAATCATGCTGACGTTCTGAGACCTTTCCCCGCAGCGGGGCTGCGGGGACATTTATGCCGCATTCAGGGAATGATGCGGCGACGACGGAATGCATCGAACAGCGAGAAAAACATGGCTTCGGTTTCGACAAACTGATGGAAACCGAAACGCCGCGCCTTGCTGCCGTCCGCGAACATGTCGTAGTCCCAGGAAAAGACGAAATCGGCGAAACGCCAGCCGGCCACCGCCCGGTAATCGGGCTCGGTCAAGAAGTGCCGTTGCGCCAGCTCACGCCACAGCGGCGCTTTGTCCACCATCATGTTTTCCAGCGTCATCGGCAACGGCGGCGCACATTCCAGCCCGAAGTACGCGGCGATTTTCGGCCACATTTCGCTCCAGCGAAACAGATCGCCGTTGTTGATGTTAAACGCCTGATTGGCTGCCGCAGGTTCGGTCGCCGCCCAGAGCGTGGCGCGCGCCAGCAGTCCGGCGTCGGTCATTTCCAACAGGCTGTGGTAAGCGCCCGGCTTCCCGGGAAAGCGCAGCGGCAGCCCGAGCGCTTTACTGATCGAGGCGTAAACCGCGATGCTTAACGCCAGATTCATCGGGTTGCCGAGCGAGAAGCCCCCCACGACGCTCGGGCGAATGGCGCTCCAACGCCAGCGCTTGCCTGTTTGGCGCTGCTCCAGATACTGCTGCTGCGCCACATTAAACTCCGGCGGCATATGCCCGGCATCGCTTTCACGCGCCGGCGTTTTAAACGGCCCCAAATGCGCGCCATAAACTTTATAGCCCTGCATCAGGCTGATATGCTCCAACGCCGGCGCAATCGGCTCCAGCCCTTCGACAACGTGTTGCAACATTTGCAGGTTCGGCGCCACCAGCCCCGCCCAATCCGGAGCATCCTGATAGGCGGCATAGAAAACGTGGCTAATCGCGCTCAGCGGCCGCAGCGCGTCCCGCGTCGCCGCCGCATCCAGCAGGTCAACCTGCAGGTGGCGCACTCCAGGCGCCGGTTCGCCGCCCCGGCGCGAGACGCCCACCACTTGCCAACCTTGGTCAATCAGCTCCTCAATCAATCGGCGCCCAATCACGCCATTGGCGCCGATCACCAGCGCCTGTCGCTTTGCGTTCATTTTGTCACCCCTCGGATTATCGATACCCTGAGTGTTATTGATTAGCGATGCTTGCGGTAGATGAGGGTTTCCACTAACACTAATAAGAAATATCTATAGGCAAAATCGACATGGATAAGCTGAACGCAATGAAAACCTTTATGCGGGTGGCGGAGCTGGGCAGCCTGTCTGCCGCCGCGCGCGATCTGCGTTTGACGCAGCCGGCGGTCAGTCAGCAAATCGCCGGTCTGGAACAGCAGTTGGGGGCGCAGCTGCTGTTTCGCAGCACGCGGGCGGTCACCCTGACGGAGGCCGGCAATGATTACTATCAGCGTCTCAAACCGATTATGGCGGCGGTCGACGAAGCGGAAGAGGCGTTGCACGGCCAGCACCACCAGCTGCAGGGCAATTTGCGCCTGCATGCGCCGACCGGATTCGGGCAACGGCATATCACCCCTTTGGCCATCGCGTTCCAAAAACGTCATCCGGATCTCACCATCGAGCTGCTGCTGGACGATCGCCGCGCCGACGTCATCGGCGAAGGCATCGACGTGGCGCTGCGCTTCGGCGAATTGCACGCGCCCGGCATGGTGGCGAAACGGTTGGGTGAGCTGCAACGCCTGCTGGTCGCGTCGCCGGCCTATCTGGCCAGGCATGGCGCCCCTCGTTCGCCGGCGGATCTGGTGAAACATGCGCACATTCGCTACAGCGGCCTAAACGATGGCGATACGCTCACCCTGCTCGGCCCCCACGGCGCCGAGATGGTCGCGCTGCGGCCCACGTTTCGCGCCAACAATACCTTATCGCTGCTGGCGGCCATCGAGGCCGGGGCCGGCATCGGTGGCGCTCAGCGGCCGCTGATCGGCGAACAGCTGGCGACGGGCGCGCTGGTTCCCGTCTTGCCGGAATACCGCTACCCGCCCATGGCGCTGCATGCGGTCTATCCCGCTTTACGTTTTATTCCGCAGAAAGTGCGCGCCTGGGTGGCGCATTTGCAACAGGCGTTGACGGCGATCGAGGGAATTAGCGGAGTGAATGCCCCCGGCCAGACGCCGGGAGCATAATCATTATTTGAACAGTTTGCCGACCATGTCGCCCAGTTCATTGCTGTCTTGCTGCACTTCACCGTTTGGCGAAGCGGCATCCGCTACCGTCGGCAAGAACTGTGCAATGGTGCTGGACGCCTGGGCCGGATCGACGCCCAGCTTTTCAGCCAGTTGATTGATCGCATCGCTGCCCAACGCCTGCTGCACATGATCGCCGGTAATCGGCTGGTTTTCGCCGTTACCGAGCCAGGAACCGACGATATCGCCGAACTGCCCCTGGCGGAACTTGTCTAAAATGGCCTGCAGGCCGCCTTGTTGCTCGACCCACTGCATAATGGCGATGTAGTCGATGCCTTTGCCGTTGGCGCCGCCGCCCAGAATGTTACCCAATACGCTATCGAACAGACCCATGATATTCCCCTTTCAGCCGCTGCGGCCCGTGCCGCACAGCCGGATTGATTTCACGAAAAAGGGCCGCCGCGGCGACCCTGTTGAGCAACGGCTGCTTAGCCTTTGATCTTCCTGTAGACAAAAAGCACCACCAGGGCACCGATGACCGCCACCACGAAGCTGCCCAGGTTAAAACCGTCAACGCGTCCCATACCGAAGAAGGTGCTGATATAGCCGCCGACGACGGCGCCCACGATCCCCAGTATAACGGTAACAATAAAGCCGCCGCCGTCTTTGCCCGGCATAATCCATTTAGCCAGGATACCGGCGATTAAACCAAAAATGATCCAGGAAATGATGCCCATTTTTACTCTCCCTATTGCCTTTTGCCTAACAGAAATCCTATTACCAGGCCCACGACGGCGCCGGCGCCTACCCCTGCCCAAGGGTTATCCTTGATGCAGGCACATGATTGCTCGAGCGCTGCCTTTACGCCGCTGCGCACTTCGCAGGCGGTGGTTTTAACGTAGTCGCTCGGTTGCTCAACACCGCTTAGATCGTCATTTTCATATGACATGTCAAATCCTTACAGACCCGCCCTCTGAGAACTTCGTCACCTGTTTCACGTCCGGCGCCGCCCGTTCCGCGATCTTGCTCTGGACACTCTGCCCACAGCCGTTCAAGACGGGGCGTGCAGCGACAAACGCACAACATCACACTATGACTATAGTAAAAAATCAGCGGTTTACCCATTTCCGTCCGTCTGAATTTCACCGCGTCAAAAGCGATCGCATTTCATCCCATTGTCATCTGGGCAGGCTAAACTTTAAACACAGCCTCCTGGAGGAAACGCCGATGTTCAATGCCCCTTTTGTCCTGATTCTCGCGCTGCTGTATGCGCTGGCTGCCGTTTGGGATGGTTCCGCCGCGTTGCTGTTTCTCTAAGGTTACATAGCGGTTGTCACTTTTGCGATGCGCTGAATTGTGTCCTTATTTTTCAATGTCGCCAGCCGGTTGAAATAGCGGTGAATATCCGCCCTTCCCTCGGTAAAAATCTCATTTCGTTCCGTTTCCCGTCTGCGCTTAAATAAAGCGTAAAAAAAAGCATGAATGGAAAACCCGGTCTCACAAAAAATGCTCTATCATTTCGCACATAACAATTTGGGTTAAGGTCCCATTGCGAAATTAAAGGAAGAACAGAAAAAATGATTTCAAACCAACGCTTTGAGCGCGAATTCTTGCGCCCTCGTTATTGGTTGCTGTGGATAGGGCTGGGAATACTCTATCTATTGGTGTTATTGCCCTACCCGCTCATTTATCGGCTTGGACACGGCCTTGGCAGAATCGCCATGCCCCTGATGAAACGCCGGGTAAAAATAGCGCGCCGTAATTTAGAACTCTGTTTCCCTGAGATGCCCGCCGCCGAACGAGAGGCGCTGATTGTCAAAAATTTTGAGTCCGTCGGCATGGGCCTGTTCGAAGTCGGCATGGCCTGGTTCTGGCCTGACTGGCGCATCGCCCGTTGGTTTAAGGTGAGCGGCATGGAAAACATGCAGTTGGCGCGTCAGGACGGGAAAGGCGTGCTGCTGATCGGCCTGCATTTCCTCACTCTGGAGCTGGGCGCGCGCATCTTCGGCATGCAAAACCCCGGCATCGGCGTACACCGCCCGCACAATAACAAGCTGATGGAATGGGTGCAGACCTGGGGCCGGCTGCGCTCGAATAAATTCATGATCGATCGTAAAGATATCAAAGGCATGATCCGCAACCTGAAGCAGGGTGAAATCCTGTGGTACGCGCCGGACCACGATTACGGCCCGCAAAGCAGCGTGTTCGCGCCGTTCTTCGCCGTGGAAAACGCCGCCACGACGACCGGCACCTATATCCTGGCGCGTATGGGGCGGCCGTCGATCGTGCCATTCGTGCCGCGCCGTCTGCCGAATGCCCGCGGCTACGAGCTGATCGTGCAGCCGCCGCTGACGGACTTCCCGCTGGACGATGAAACGCGCGCGGCGGCCATGATGAACCGCGTGGTGGAAGAACAGGTGCTGCTGGCGCCCGATCAATACATGTGGTTGCACCGCCGCTTTAAAACCCGCCCACCCGGCGAACCTTCGCTGTATTAACCGCCTTCGTGCCTTCGCCCGCCCTGCCGGCGGCGAAGGCGCTCACCTCGCACGAGCATTCTACGTCAGGGGGACTACACTAATAAGTCACCGACGGCAATTATTGCCGCCAGCAATCATTTCTTCCCGCCCGAGGGCCGGTCGTTGCCTGTCGGGCCACAACCGAGGTCAATGTCATGCTGGTACAACCCTATTTGTTCTTCAGCGGTAACTGTGAGCAAGCGATTAACTTCTATGTACAGCAGTTGAATGCCAAAATTGAAATGGTCATGCGCTTTAAAGACATGCCCGAAGAAGCCCGCCAAGGCGGGCCGCAGGACGTCAATCCTGAAGCGATCATGCATGCGCGTCTGCTGATTGGCGACGGCGTGCTGATGGCCTCCGACGGCTGTCCGCAGGATGACAGCGGCGGCGCTTCCCACAAAGGCTTCTCGCTGTCGCTGAACCCCAGCGACGCGGAACAAGGACGCAAACTGTTCGATAATCTGGCGCAGGGCGGCCAGGTGACGATGCCTTATCAAGCCACCTTCTGGGCCAAAGGCTTCGGCATGCTGACCGACAAATTCGGCGTCAACTGGATGATCAACGTCGAATAACCCCGCATGGCGCCGCTAGCTGTAGCGGTGCCAGTCATACGCCGCTTTGGCGAACAGCACGAACAACACCGTCAACAGCGCCAGCCCCAACCGCCAATAAGGCGACCGTCGCCCCCGCCAGGCGAAGAACATCATCACCGCCAGCGCCCCCAGTGTGAGGGGGTAATACACCGCCAGCGTCAGTAAAGCGATAATGATGTAATCCGACATGGCTCTTTTACTCCTTCGCGTTCACACCGCCGCAAATGCGGGGTGCGAGGCGCCTTTCTCCCTATCGCCACGTTAAGGGCTAGAGGTCTGGCGCATTTATGCATAAAATATAAGATTGCTCTTAACTCAAATTGAATAGTAATCAAACAACAAGGGTGACATGACTCAGCAGCAACCCATACAGGATGCCGCGGCGCCGCGCAGCGTTAAAAGCTCCCCATTATTATTTCAGGCCGGCGTGTTTGTCATCATCGTTGCCGCCACGCTGATCCTCTTTAACAGCTGGCAAATCTGGAACGCGCACCAGCGGGATCTGCGCAGCGCCGAGCATGAATCCGCCAACCTCGCCCGTTCGCTGGCGCAGCATGCCGACGATACCTTCATGCAGGTAGACGGCAATCTGCTCGATCTGACCGAACGTCTCCAGAACGACGGGCTGGGGCCCTCGCAATTGACCCGGCTGCAACGGGTGATGCAAACCCAGGTCGGCAACCTGCCGCAGCTGCACGGGATGTTTATCTACGATGCGAGCGGCCGCTGGCTGGCGACCTCCTCGGGCAAATTCATCAAGAACGCCAACAACGCCGATCGCGATTACTTCAAATATCACCAAAACCGCGATGGCGGCGGTTTGTATATCGGCGAGGTGATCCGCAGCCGCACCACCGGCGATCTAATCATCCCCGTTTCGCGGCGCTTCAACAACCCGGACGGCAGCTTTGGCGGCGTGGTGCTGGCGACGCTGTACGTCGATTATTTTCGCCAGTTTTACGACAGTTTCGCCCTCAACACCGACGCCTCGCTAAATCTGCTGCTGGCGGACGGCACCATCCTCTACCGCCGCCCTTACTCGGCGGCCTCGATCGGTAAAAATATCGCCAAGGGCGTGTTGTTCAGCGAAATATTGCCGCATTCGGAATTCGGCAACGCCACCATCACCTCGCTGTACGACAAAGTGGAGCGCATCTACGGCTATTCGCGGGTCAACCGCTTTCCGCTGGTGATCGCCGCCGGGCTGTCGAAACGCGACGCGCTGGCGGACTGGCGCACCGACGCCGGCCTGTTCGCCGCCGGCGGCCTCTCTCTGCTGATGATCCTGCTGGCGATGGGCGCGGTGCTGCTGCGGCAAATCAAGCACAGCATGCAAACCGAAGCCGAGCTGATGCGCACCCGCGATCAGCTGACCAGCATCAACCAGATGCTGGAAGAACTGGCGCTGCTGGACAGCCTGACCGGCCTGGCCAACCGCCGCCAGTTTGACATTGCGCTGAAGAACGAGCTGGCGCGCGCCTCGCGTAACTACCGCAGCGTGGCGCTGCTGATGCTGGATATCGACTACTTCAAGCAGTACAACGACAGCTACGGCCACGTCGCCGGCGACCAGTGCCTGCAGCAGATCGGCCAGACGCTGAAAGGGTTGGCGTGCCGCAGCAACGATATTCTGGCGCGCTACGGCGGTGAAGAGATGGGGATTATCCTGCCGGATACCGACGTGCAGGGCGCGCTGATTTTCGCCGAACGCGTCATCCAGGCGGTGCGCGATCTGAAGATCCCGCATCAGGGTAACCCGCACGGCATCGTCACCATCAGCATCGGCATCTGCGCCAAAGTGCCGCATATGTATAACGATACGCCGATCAGCTTTATCAATGAGGCGGACAGCGCGCTGTATCAGGCCAAGAAAAAAGGCAAAAACTGCATTTACGGCGCTTAATCACTCATCGGGCCACCAAAATTGGGCGGCCCGATTTATTCCCACGACAAAAATGAAATAATTTCCCGCCGAAACATTATTTCCCCAATTTGCCCCGCTCTCGGAATGAAATAACGCCAATAAATAAGCAGCATATTTATTTCCATTACAATTCAATAAGATAAAAAATGCGCTATTCAGCGAACAATTCGTGCCATTTTTGATTATTCGTGCCCACGCCGAACCTCGTTTAGCCTCCGTTTACTTTTCATTGGCATTGCCGGTGATACCCTTAGCAGGACTATTCTATATATCAGGAAGCCATCGCACGCTTCGGCGCACTGCGCCCTGCTGATACATCCATAATAGAACCCATAAATTTCACGTTGCATTTGGGCGACCGACGCAAAGACTTTTGGCGTCGCTCCAGCCAGCCACGGCGCAAGCCAGTGCAGCCAACCACGCGGCAACCTGAAAGGCGGGAATAAAGCGATATAGATTTGCGAGGAGATCTCATGCCTACTGGCGATATTATGCGTGAACAGGCCGTCCTGACGCTGCCGTTGCGACAATGGGCGGCAGCGGAAGCATCCAGCGCGGTCAGCGAACTGGAACAGGGCAAGGTGCTGTTTCTGCCCGAACTGGCCTTCACCCTGTCTGAGCAGGAAATGCCGCTGCTGGATCCGGCGCTGGTCGATCCGAAGCGCAAAAACATCAGCTATCAACCGCTGTCCGGCAAGCTGACCGGCGTCGCCGTCGCGGAGCGCCGGCAGCAGGTTCAGCAACTGCTGGAACGTTATTACCAATCTTGCCGCCAGCTGATCGCCGGGCTGTTGCCCGAGTATCGGGAGGCGCTGCACCATCCGACCGGCAGCCTGCGTTTGCATCCGGTTTCGGCCTGGCGCGCAAGCAGCTCCTGGCGCAAAGACGACAGCCGGCTGCACGTCGATGCTTTCCCGTCGCGCCCGAACTACGGTGAACGTATTCTGCGCATTTTCACCAACATCAATCCGCACGGTGAACATCGCCAATGGCGCGTCGGCGAACCGTTCCCTGAGCTGGCGCAACGCTTTATGCCGCGTCTGGCGCGCTACTCCGCCTTCAGCAGCTGGCTGCAGCACCGGGTACGCATCACCAAAACCCGCCGCAGCCATTATGACCACCTGATGCTGCAGTTGCATGACGCCATGAAGGCCGATGGCGATTATCAACAACAGGGGCCGCAGCTGGCGCTGGCGTTTCCGCCGGGCAGCAGCTGGATTTGCTTCTCGGATCAAACGCCGCACGCCGCGATGGGCGGCCAGTTTATGCTGGAACAGACCTTCTTGCTGCCGGTGAACAAGATGCAGGATCCGCAGCGCTCGCCGCTGAAAGTGCTGGAACAGCTGCGCGGTCAGCCGCTGATCTGAATAGATTGCCGCCGCCGGCAGCTCCGGCGGCGGCAAGCGCGCATCACGCCTCGAAGTCCCCCTGTTGGCGCGCCACCAACGTCAGGATACTGTACAGCGCCACCGGCTGCTGTTCCTGATTCAATACTTGCACATCCCACACCACCACGCCGTGCGGCCGATCTTCGGCGGTTTTCTGCGGCTTGCGGATCTTCTTCTTGCAGGTCAACCGCACCTGAATGGTGTCGCCGATCTTCACCGGTTCGATAAAGCGCAGATTCTCCATGCCGTAGTTGGCGATCACCGGCCCGACGGCGGCATCGACAAACAGCCCGGCCGCGGCGGACACCACAAAGTAACCGTGCGCCACCCGCTCGCCGAACAGCGAATCGGCGGCGCCGATCTTGTCCATGTGCGCGTAGAAATGATCGCCGCTCAGGCAGGCGAAGTTGACGATATCCGCTTCGGTCACGGTACGGCGCGCGGTCAACAGGCTGTCGCCCAGCTGCAGCTGCTCGAAGTATTTCCGGAACGGATGTACCGGGTGCTCGGCGACCGGCGCGCCGCGCACCCATTCGCCGCCGATGGCCGCCAGCATTGCCGGGCTGCCCTGGATCGCCGTGCGCTGCATATAGTGCTTCACCGCACGCAATCCGCCCAGCTCTTCACCGCCGCCGGCGCGCCCCGGGCCGCCATGCACCAGCATCGGCAGCGGCGAACCGTGGCCGGTAGATTCTGTCGCCGCCTGTTCATCCAGAATCAACATGCGGCCGTGGGCGCACGCCGTCGCGCGAATGAAGCGCTTGGCCAATGCCGGATCGGCGGTCACCAGCGAGCCCGCCAGGCTGCCCTGCCCCAGCAACGCCAACGCGATCGCCTGCTCGGTATCCGCATACGGCATCAGCGTCGCCACCGGGCCGAAGGCCTCAGTGCCGTGCACCGCCTGATGGGTGAACGGATCGGCGCAATACAGCAAGGTCGGCGGATAAAACGCCCCGCCGCGCGCGCCGTCGCCCAGGATTTCCAGCTTATCCATCGCCGCGCCGCACAGCGGCTCGCAGCCGTTGCGCAGCAGAAACTCCACCTTGCTTTGCACATCATCACGCTGCTCGTGGCTGACCAACGCCCCCATGCGCACCTGCTCCAGCTGCGGGTCGCCCACCGTCACCCCAGCCAGGCGCTGCAACAAGGCCTGACGCACCGCAACCACCTGCGCCGCCGGCACGATGATGCGGCGGATCGCCGTGCATTTCTGCCCCGCCTTGGCGGTCATTTCACGGCACACCTCTTTGATAAACAGCGCAAACTCCGGCATCTCCGGCGTTACGTCTTCCGCCAGCACGCAGCAGTTGAGCGAATCCGCCTCCATGGTGAAGGCGATCGATTTCTCCAACAGCCGCGAGTGCGCGCGCAGCCGCTGCCCGGTCTGCGCCGAACCGGTGAACGTCACCGCATCCTGATAATCCAGGTGCGCAAACATGTCGCCGACGCCACCGCATACCAACTGCAGCGCCCCTTCCGGCACCAGCCCGCTGTCGACGATCAGCCTGACCATCGCCTGCGTCAGCTGCGCGGTGGCGGTGGCCGGCTTGATGATGGCCGGCATGCCCGCCAGCCAGGTCGGCGCCAGTTTTTCCAGCATGCCCCAGCAAGGGAAGTTGAAGGCGTTGATATGCAGCGCCACGCCCGGGCGCGAGGTCAATACGTGGCGAGCGGCGAACTGCGCCTGTTTCGACAACGGGATCAGCTCATCCTCCGGCCACAGGGTATCATCCGGCAGATCGCGGCCGGCCATGCCGGCATAGGCGAACAGCGTGGCGATGCCGCCTTCGATATCGACCCAGCCGTCGCTGCGCGTCGCCCCGGTTTGATAGGAAATCTGATACAGCGCCTCTTTGTGCGCCAGCAGGTGTTTCGCCACCGCTTTCAGCATCTGGGCGCGCTGCTGGAACGTCATTTGCGCCAGCGCCGGCCCCCCGTGGCGGCGGGCATAGCTCAGGCTCGCCGCTAACGGCAGGCCGTCGGAGCAGACCTGGTACAGCGCCTCGCCGGTCACGGCGTGGCGGATCTCGCGGCTCTCTCCCTGCCCATACACCCAGGCGCCAGAAAGATAACTGTGTAACTGCTGCATGTGCCCTCCAAAATTCATAAATTTTCACCCTACAGCTTAATTACGTATCAAATAAATGCCAGTTTACGCAAAACTCAATTTTAACAAAAAGAGAACAAGAAGCGCGTTCAAGCCGCTTTCCCTGTCGTTAACACAGAGTTGTTGACTTTATTTATCAAGTAAAATCAACAGTATAATCAATTCACTTGTGAGTGCGCTCGCAAAACCACATGAATCTCGTTTGATCTTTTTGTTATCAGTTTGTAGCCTTATGGTTAGTTAAAGTGATTCACATTTTTATATTCAATGTGAAAAATACGAATCACCAAGAGGCAAGCATGACAACTGAAGCACAGTATCAGCAGCATTTCGACGCCAAGATCGCGGCGGATATCGCTATCGAAGCCAAAGACTGGATGCCGGACGCTTACCGTCAGAACCTGATTCGGCAGATTGGCCAACACGCCCATTCGGAAGTCATCGGCATGCTGCCGGAAGCCAACTGGTTGACGCGCGCCCCCACGCTGCGCCGCAAAGCGGTGCTGCTGGCCAAAGTGCAGGATGAGGCCGGCCACGGCCTGTACCTCTACAGCGCCGCCGAAACCCTCGGCTGTTCGCGCCAGGACATCTACCAAAAGATGCTCGACGGCAAAATGAAGTACTCCTCGATCTTCAATTACCCCACGCTCAACTGGGCGGATATCGGCGTGATCGGCTGGCTGGTCGACGGCGCCGCCATCGTCAACCAGGTGGCGCTGTGCCGCGCGTCCTTCGGCCCCTACGCGCGGGCGATGGTGAAAATCTGCAAAGAGGAAAGCTTCCACCAGCGCCAGGGCTACGAGGCGGTGATGGCGATGGCCCACGGCAGCGATGCGCAGCGCGCGATGTTGCAGGACGCCATCGATCGCTTCTGGTGGCCGGTGCTGATGATGTTCGGCCCGAGCGACGCCGACTCCCCTCACAGCGCCCAGAGCATGGCCTGGAAAATCAAACGCCACAGCAACGATGAGCTGCGGCAAAAGTTCGTCGACAACACCGTGCCGCAACTTGAGGCGCTGGGCATGACGGCGCCGGACCCGAGTCTTACCTGGGACGAGGCCGCCGGCCACTATCGCTTCGGCGAGATCGACTGGAGCGAACTGCATGAAGTGATCAAAGGACGCGGCCAATGCAACCACGAACGCCTGCAGGCCAAACGCCGCGCCTGGGAAGACGGCGCCTGGGTACGCGACGGCGCCATGGCCCACGCCGCGAAAAACGCCGCTTCCGCCGCATAGCCAACATAAGGAACCGAGATCATGAGCCACGTTGAATGGCCGCTGTATGAAGTGTTTATCCGCAGCAAACAAGGGTTGGCGCATCGCCACGTCGGCAGCCTGCACGCCGCAGACGACCAAATGGCGCTGGAAAACGCCCGCGACGCCTACACGCGCCGCAACGAAGGCTGCTCGATCTGGGTGGTGCAATCGCGCCATCTGATCGCCTCGCAGCCGGAAGATCGCGGCGCGTTCTTCGATCCGTCCGAAGACAAGATCTACCGTCATCCGACGTTTTACACCATTCCCGACGGCATCAAGAACATGTAGAGGCGACCATGACGGTTAACGATCCGCGCATCAGCTATTTGCTCCGCCAGGGCGACACGCCTTTGATCCTCGCCCAGCGCCTGTGCGCCTGGTGCGGCCACGCGCCCGAGCTGGAAATCGATCTGGCGTTGGCCAACATCGGTCTCGATCTGCTCGGCCAGGCGCGCCACTTCCTGGGCTACGCCGCCGAACTGGCCGGCCCGCCCTGCAGCGAAGACAGCCTGGCCTTCGGCCGTGACGAGCGCCAGTTCCATAACCTGCTGCTGGCGGAACAGCCGAACGGCGGTTTCAACGACACGTTGGTGCGCCAGTTCCTGCTCGACGCCTACCACGTGCAGCTGCACCAGGCGCTAAGCCGCAGCCGCGATGCGCAGATCGCCGCCATCGCCGCCAAATCGTTGAAGGAAGCCGATTACCACCTGCGTTTCAGCCGCGGCTGGATGATCCGCCTCGGTGACGGTAACGATATCAGCCACCGCAAGATCCAACTGTCGCTGGATAACCTGTGGCGTTTCACCGCCGAACTGTTCCATGCCGACGCGCTGGAGCTGACGTTGGCAGAACAAGGCATCGCCGTCGATCCGCGCGAGCTGCAGGCCCCCTGGCAGGCGCAGGTGGCGGAGACGCTGCGCCAGGCGACCTTGACGCTGCCTGCCGAGCAGGCGTTCCGTCACGGCGGCAAGCAAGGTCAGCACAGCGAACACCTCGGCCCGCTGCTGGCGGAGATGCAGTTCCTGCAGCGCGCCTATCCAAACAGTCAGTGGTAGGAGGCCGCGATGAACGTCACTCGTTTGCAACCCGCCGAAATCCCGCAGATTTGGCACTGCCTGCAGCAGATCAGCGATCCCGAACTGCCGGTGCTGTCGATCACCGATTTGGGCATGGTGCGCGACGTGGTGCGCGACGGCAGCGGCTGGCGCGTGACCTTCACCCCAACCTATTCCGGCTGCCCGGCCACCGAATTTTTGCTCAACGCCATCGAGCAGCGGCTGACGGCCGCCGGCTTCAGCCCGGTGCGGGTGGACATTCGCCTCAGCCCGGCCTGGACCACCGACTGGATGAACGCCGACGCCCGCGAGCGGCTGCGGCAATACGGCGTAGCGCCCCCGCAGGGCCACACCTGCGATCGGCCGCACGCCCACGGCCCGGTCGCCTGCCCGCGCTGCGGCAGCACCCACAGCGAGAAGATCAGCGAGTTCGGCTCTACCGCCTGTAAAGCGCTGTACCGCTGCTGCGACTGCCGGGAACCGTTCGACTACTTCAAATGCATATAGGAGCGCTGACACCATGACGGTCTTTCATCGCCTGAACGTCGCCGCCATCGAGCGCGAAACGCCGGACGCCGTGGCCATCACCCTGCGGGTGCCCGAAGAGCTGCAAAACCAATACCGCTACACCCCCGGCCAGCACCTGACGCTCAAGGCGCGGGTCAACGGCGAAGAGCTGCGGCGTTGCTATTCCATCTGCAGTTCGCCGCAGGAAGGCCTGCTGCAGATCGGCGTAAAAGCGATTGATCAGGGTCGTTTCTCCGGCTTCGTCAACCGCATGCTGAAAGTCGGCGATGCGCTGGAAGTAATGGTGCCACAGGGGCGCTTCGGCTATCAGCCGCAGGCGGAGCGCCGCGGCAACTACCTGGCGATCGCCGCCGGCTCCGGCATCACGCCGATGCTGTCGATCATCAAAGCGACGCTGCAGCTCGAACCGGGCAGCAGTTTTACCCTGATCTACGGCAACCGCAACAGCCGTTCGATGATGTTCAAAGAAGCGCTGTCGGATCTGAAAAACCGCTACCCGCAGCGTTTTCAGCCGCTGTACCTGTTCAGCCAGGAGAGTCTCGACAGCCCGCTGCTCAGCGGCCGCATCGATCGTGAACGCCTGACGGCGATCGGCGGCGCGCTGCTGGATTTCCGCGACTATGACCACGCCTTCATCTGCGGGCCGGAATCGATGATGGACGACGCGCAGACCGTGCTGGAACAGGCCGGCGTCCCGGCCAACCACATCCACAGCGAACGTTTCAACACCAGCGGCCTGGTCGCCCGCCCGCGCCACAGCGGCGATCGCAACGCCGCCAGGGTGACAATCCTGCTCGACGGCCGCCGGTTGGATATCGAGCTCGGCGAACAGGACGAAAGCATTCTCGACGCTGCGCTGCGCCAGGGCGCCGACCTGCCCTACGCCTGCAAAGGCGGCGTATGCGCCACCTGCAAATGCCGTCTGAAGGCCGGCCAGGTGGAGATGGGCGTCAACTACAGCCTGGAGCCGGATCAGTTGGCGGCGGGCTATGTATTGAGCTGCCAGTCGTGGCCGAAAGGCGACGGCGTGGTATTGGACTTCGACGTCTAGGAGCCACGATGGATACCCCCTTTATTTTGCGCCAGCAGCAGCACCGCGTGGTCACGCTGACGCTGCACCGCCCGGAGGCGCGCAATGCCCTGAGCACCCCTTGCCTGGAACAGCTGGTGTTTCTGCTGGAGCAGGCCGATGCCGACAGCGGCGTGGGCGCCGTGGTGATCGCCGGCGCGGCGCGTTTCTTCGCCGCCGGGGCCGATCTGCACGAGCTGCAACGGCAGGATCTGCCGGCCGCGCTGGCGGATCGCCGTCCGCAGCTGTGGCAGCGGCTGTCGCAGTTCAGCAAGCCGCTGCTGGCGGCGGTGAACGGCTATGCCCTGGGCGCCGGCTGCGAGTTGGCGCTGGCCTGCGACATCGTTATCGGCGGCGAAAGCGCCCGCTTCGGCCTGCCGGAGATCACCCTCGGCCTGATGCCGGGGGCCGGAGGCACCCAGCGCCTGATCCGCTGCGTCGGCAAGTCGCGCGCCAGCCAGATGGTGCTGACCGGCGAAGCCATCGACGCCCGCACCGCGCTGCAGGCTGGCCTTATCAGCGAAGTGTGCGTCGATGCCCTGACGCTGGAGCGCACGCAGCAGATTGCCGATCGCATCAGCCGTCAGGCGCCGCTGGCGCTGCGCGCCGCCAAGCAGGCGCTGAAACAGGCCGAGGAAACCGGCCTTAGCCAGGGGCTGGCGATGGAGCGTCAGCAGTTCGTCACCCTGGCCGCCACCGACGATCGCCGCGAAGGCATCGCCGCCTTTTTCGAAAAACGTACGCCAAACTATCAGGGGCGCTGATTTATGGATAACGCATTGATTCTCAGTCATCTCGACGCCGGCGTGTTGACGCTGACCCTCAACCGGCCGGATCGGCTCAACAGCTTTAACGACGAGATGCATCGCCAACTGAGCGAAGCGCTGACGCAAGCCGAACGCGACGACAACGTGCGCTGCCTGCTGATCGCCGGCGCCGGCCGCGGTTTCTGCGCCGGGCAGGATCTCAACGATCGCAACGTCAGCGCCGATCAACAGGCGCCGGACCTCGGCCTGTCGGTCGAACGTTTCTACAACCCCCTGATCCGTCGCCTGACCGCCCTGCCCAAACCGGTGGTGTGCGCGGTCAACGGCGTGGCGGCCGGCGCCGGCGCCGCGCTGGCTCTGGCGTGCGATATCGTCATCGCCGCCGACAACGCCGGTTTTATTCAGTCGTTCTGCCGCCTGGGGCTGGTGCCGGATTCCGGCGGCAGCTGGTTCCTGCCGCGGCTGGCCGGCCACGCCCGCGCGATGGGCATGGCCATGCTGGGCGACAAAATCAGCGCCCAACAGGCGCTGGAGTGGGGCATGATCTGGCAGGTGGTGCCGGCGGATGAATTGGCCGACCGCACGCAAACGCTGGCGCGCCATCTGGCCACCCAGCCGACTTACGGTCTGGGGCTAATCAAGAAAGCCATCTACAGTTCGGCCACCAACAGCCTCGATCAACAACTCGATCTGGAACGCGATCTGCAGCGATTGGGCGGCCGCAGCGACGACTACCGCGAAGGCGTCAGCGCGTTCTTCGCCAAACGCACGCCAAACTTCAGCGGGAAATAGCCATGAACGCGCCCCTTCTTAACGGCCAGGTGGCGGTGATCGGTGCCGGCACCATGGGCATCGGCATTGCGCAGGTGGCCGCCGCCGCCGGTCACCCGGTGCGGCTGTTCGATATCGCCCCCGCCGCCGCCCAGCGCGCGATCGACGAACTCGCTCGCCGCCTGCGGCAGCGGGTCGACGGCGGCAAGGCCGACGCAAACACCACCGAGGCGCTGCTGGCGCGTCTCGAACGCGCCGATTCGCTCGAGCAACTGGCCGACAGCGCGCTGGTGATTGAAGCGGTGGCGGAAAATCTGGCGATCAAGCAGAGCCTGTTCCGCGATCTGGAAGCGATCTGCTCGCCCACGGCGCTGTTCGCCAGCAATACTTCCTCGCTGTCGATCACCGCCATCGCCGGCGCCTTGCAACACCCGCAGCGCATGGCCGGGCTGCACTTCTTCAACCCGGCGCCGCTGATGAAGCTGGTGGAGATCGTCAGCGGTCTGGAGACCGGGGCCGAGACCCTCGCCGCGCTGCAAGCCCTGGCGCAGCGCTGGGGTAAGCAGAGCGTCGTGTGTCGTTCGACGCCGGGATTCATCGTCAACCGCGTGGCGCGGCCGTTCTACGCCGAAACCCTGCGCGCGCTGGAGGAACGGGTGGCCGACGCCGCCACCCTGGATGCGGTAATGCGCGACGCCGGCGGTTTCGCCATGGGCCCGCTGCAGTTGACCGATCTGATCGGCCAGGACGTCAATTACGCCGTGACCGACTCGGTGTATCAGGCCTTCTACCAGGATCCGCGCTTCACCCCCTCGCTGGTGCAGCAGGAGCTGGTGGCCGCCGGGCGCCTCGGCCGCAAATCCGGCCGCGGCTTCTACCGCTATGACGCGCAACGCCCCACCGCAGAGATGATCGCCTTTGCGCCACCGGCACAGGCCGCGCTGCCGCAGCGCGTTACGCTGCACGGCGACTGGTCTTCGCTGGCCGATTTGGCGCAGCTGTTAAGCGAAAATGCGGGGGCGATCAAACAACCTGGCCAGACCAGCCCGCACGTCACGATCGACGACGTTACACTGATGTTAACCAATGGTAAAACCGCCGGCCAACTGGCCGACGAACGTGGAACGCCCGTGGTGCTGTTCGATCTCTGTGCCGACTATGCGCATGCCTCCGCCATCGCCATCAGCTGTGCGGCGCAAAACGGCGCGCAACACAATGCCAAAGCGATCCGTCTGCTGCAGTCCCTCGGCAAACGCGTCATCCCGTTGCCGGATTACCCCGGCCTGCTGACGATGCGCACCCTGGCCATGCTGGCCAACGAAGCGCTCGACGTGGTGAACAAAGGCGTCGCCGGCGCCGAGGATACCGATCTGGCGATGCTGCGCGGGGTCAATTATCCGCGCGGCCCGCTCGCCTGGGGCGCCGCGCTCGGCTGGCGCCACATCCTGACGACGCTGGAAAACCTGCAACGCTATTACGGCGAGGCACGCTATCGCCCGATGCCGCTGCTGCGCCGCTACGCTTCCCCCGCCGCTTTCCCAGGAGCCGAACAATGAACGCCAATACGCCGCGCGCGCTGGCTCAGCGCTGCGCCGAACAGATGTTCCAGCAAGATACCTGCGCTCAGGCGATGGGGATGCACATCGATGCCGTCGACGTCGGGTACGCGCAGGTCAGCATGACCGTCGGCCCGCAGATGCTCAATGGCCACCAGACTTGCCATGGCGGCCAGCTGTTCAGCCTGGCGGATACCGCCTTCGCCTACGCCTGCAACAGCCAGGGGCTGGCGGCGGTGGCTTCCGGCTGCAGCATCGACTTCGTCCGCCCGGCGCTGGCCGGCGATCGCCTCACCGCCAGCGCGCAGATGCGCCATCAGGGCAAAGCCACCGGGCTGTATGACGTCGAAATCGTCAATCAACAGGGCAAAACCGTCGCCTGGTTTCGCGGCCGCGCGCACCGCCTCGGCCACAGCATTTTAGGAGATCGGGCATGAATCAGGCATTTATCTGCGACGGCGTGCGCACCCCGATCGGCCGCTATGGCGGCGCGCTGGCCCAGGTGAGGGCCGACGATCTCGCCGCCCTGCCGCTGCGCGTGCTGCTGGAGCGCCATCCCCAGGTGGACTGGGCACAGCTGGACGACGTGATCCTCGGCTGCGCCAACCAGGCCGGGGAAGACAACCGCAACCTGGCGCGCATGGCGCTGCTGCTGGCCGGGCTGCCGGTCGGCGTTTCCGGCACCACGGTGAACCGCCTGTGCGGTTCGGGCCTGGACGCGCTGGCGATGGCGGCGCGCAGCATCAAAGCCGGCGACGCCGGGCTGATGCTGGCCGGCGGCGCGGAATCGATGACCCGAGCGCCGCTGGTGATGGGCAAGGCCGACAGCGCCTTCAGCCGCCAGACGCAGCTGTACGACACCACCCTCGGCTGGCGCTTC
This sequence comes from Serratia sp. CY52157, assembly GCF_052168495.1. NCBI lineage: Bacteria > Pseudomonadati > Pseudomonadota > Gammaproteobacteria > Enterobacterales > Yersiniaceae > Serratia > Serratia sp. CY52157. The sequence continues at coordinate 1,452,849 of NZ_JBJNMO010000001.1, forward strand.
GTCAACCCGCGCATGCAGGCCGAGTTCGGCACCGATTCGATGCCGGAGACCGCCGAAAACGTCGCGGCGCAGTTCAACATCAGCCGCGCCGATCAGGACGCCTTTGCGCTGCGCAGCCAGCAGCGCGCCGCCCGGGCGCAGGCGCTGGGATACCTGGCGCAGGAGATAGCGCCGGTCAACATCACCGGTAAAAAAGGCGCAGTCACCCTGTTCAGCCAGGATGAACACCCGCGCGCCGACACCACCTTCGATCAGCTGCAGGCGCTGAAAACCCCGTTCCGTCAACCCGGCAGCGTCACCGCCGGCAACGCCTCGGGGCTGAACGACGGCGCGGCCGCGCTGATCGTCGCCTCCGAAGCGATGGCGGCGCGCCAGGGCCTGACGCCGCGCGCGCGCATCCTTGCCACCGCCACCTGCGGCGTGGAACCGCGGCTGATGGGCATCGGCCCGCTGCCGGCCACCCGCAAGGTGCTGGAGATCGCCGGGCTGAGCCTGGCGCAGATGGACGTCATCGAACTGAACGAAGCGTTCGCCGCCCAGGCGTTGGCGGTGATGCGCCAGCTTGGCCTGCCGGACGATGCCCCGCAGGTCAACCCCAACGGCGGCGCGATCGCTCTGGGGCACCCGCTGGGCATGAGCGGCGCGCGCCTGGCGCTGGCCGCCCTGTTTGAACTGGAACGGCGAGCCGGCCGCTACGCTCTGTGCACCATGTGCATCGGCGTGGGCCAAGGCATCGCCATGATCATTGAGCGTGTCTGACCCCTGAGGCTAACCATGACAATAAATCCACAGCCCCTCGAAACGATCGAATTCGCCTCGCGCGATGAGATTGAAGCGTTGCAGTTGGCGCGTTTGAAGTGGACGCTGCACCACGCCTACGACAATGTACCGATGTACAAGCGCAAGTTCGATCAGGCGGGCGTACACCCCGACGATCTTAAGCAGCTGAGCGATCTGGCGCGCTTCCCCTACACCACCAAGCAGGATCTGCGCGACAACTACCCGTTCGACACCTTCGCGGTGCCGATGGAACAGGTGGTGCGCATCCACGCTTCCTCGGGCACCACCGGCCGCCCGACGGTGGTGGGCTACACCCAGCGCGACATCGATAACTGGGCCGATATCGTCGCCCGCTGCCTGCGCGCCGGCGGCGCCACCGCCAAAGACAAGGTGCACGTCGCCTACGGTTACGGCCTGTTTACCGGCGGCCTGGGGGCACACTACGGCGCGGAGCGGCTCGGCGCCACGGTGATCCCGATGTCCGGCGGGCAGACGGAACGCCAGGCGCAGCTGATCCTCGATTTCAAACCCGACATCATCATGGTGACGCCGTCCTACTGCCTGACGCTGATCGATGAACTGGAGCGCAAAATGGGCGGCGACGCGCGCGGCTGCTCGCTGCGGCTCGGCGTGTTCGGTGCCGAACCCTGGACCGAAGCCCTGCGCCACGAAATCGAAACCCGCATGGGCATCAAGGCGCTGGATATTTACGGCCTGTCGGAGGTGATGGGGCCGGGCGTGGCGATGGAATGTCTGGAAAGCGGCGGCGGCCCCACCATTTGGGAAGACCACTTCCTGCCGGAGATCATCTGCCCGGAGACCGGCATCGCCCTGCCGGACGGCGAGCACGGCGAACTGGTGTTCACCACCCTGACCAAAGAGGCGCTGCCGGTGATCCGCTACCGCACCCGCGATCTCACCCGGCTGCTGCCGGGCGACGCACGCCAGATGCGCCGCATGGGCAAGATCACCGGCCGCTCCGACGACATGCTGATCATCCGCGGCGTCAACGTCTTCCCGTCGCAGGTGGAAGAACAGATCATGCAGTTCGAGCAGCTGTCGCCGCACTATCAACTGCAGGTCAGCCGCAGCGGGCATCTGGACACGCTGGCGGTGCGCGTCGAGCTGAAAGAATCGGCGCTCAGCCTCAGCCATCAGCAGCGTTGCGATATCTGCCACCAGCTGCGCCACCACATCAAATCGATCGTGGGCGTCAGCACCGACGTCAGCATCGCCAACTGCGGCGATATTCCGCGCTCGGAAGGCAAGGCGCAGCGCGTGGTCGATCTGCGGCCGCGCTGAGGCGCACGGCGTCACGGATGACGCCGCCCCAAATTATGGTAATGTTGTGGCTCATCGAAGGCTAACCCATGGAAAAATATGGAACATAAACTGGATGAGTTCATTCGCCATGCCGTCGACGCCCAGCCGATCAGCGGCACGTCGCTGATCATTTCGCTGTACGGCGACGCGCTCAGCCACCGCGGCGGCGAAGTGTGGCTCGGCAGCCTGAGCGCGCTGCTGGAGGCCTTCGGTTTCGGCGATCGCTTCGTGCGCACCTCGGTGTTCCGCCTGCAGAAAGAGGGGTGGCTGGCGGTGGAGAAAATCGGCCGCCGCAGCTTCTACCGCGTGACCGAGCAGGGAATGCGCCAGTTCCGCCACGCCGAATCGAAGATCTATCTGCGCGAGCAGCCCGCCTGGGACGGCAAATGGGAGCTGTTGCTGCTGGAATGCGCCGAAAAAAACGCGCGCGCGCGGCTGAAAAAAGAGCTGGGCTGGCTCGGGTTCGGGCAGATCGCCAACAACCTGATGGCCGCCCCCACTCATGCGCAAACCGACGTGACGGCGCTGCTCGGCGAATTGAACGCCAGCGAGCAGGTGATCTACTTCCGCGCCGATTACCCCTACAACCGCTCCGAGCAAACGCTGCAGAAACTGGTGGCCGACTGCTGGTCATTGAGCGAGGTAGCGGCCGGTTATCATGAGTTTATCGTCTCTTTCCGGCCGCTGATGGCGCTGCTGCGCGAAGTCGACCCGGCGGCGCTGACGCCGCTGCGCTGTTTCCAGATTAAGCTATTATTGATTCACTTCTTCCGTCGCGTGGTGTTGAAAGATCCGCTGCTGCCGGACGCGCTGCTGCCCGCCCAGTGGGAGGGCCAGATCGCCCGCAATCTGTGCATCAATCTCTATCAGCAGGTCGATCGCGCCGCGACGGACTACGTCAGCGCGCTGGCGGAGACCACCATCGGCGCCCTGCCCGCGCCGGCCGCCGGCTACTATCGGCGCTTCGGCGGCCTACCGCGCGACCCTACATATTAAGGAACTCACGCTATGCCTGTGTATCAGATTGACGGCCTGACGCCGGTCGTTGACCCCAGCAGTTACGTGCACCCGACGGCGGTGCTGATTGGCGACGTGATCGTCGGCAAACACGTGTATATCGGCCCGAACGCCAGCCTGCGCGGCGATTTTGGCCGCCTGGTGATCTGCGACGGCGCCAACATTCAGGACAACTGCGTGATGCACGGCTTCCCGCAGCAGGACACGGTGGTGGAAGAAGACGGCCATATCGGCCACGGCGCCATCCTGCACGGCTGCCGCATTCGCCGCAACGCGATGGTGGGCATGAACGCGGTGGTGATGGACGGTGCGGAGATCGGCGAGAACACCATCGTCGGCGCGATGGCGTTCGTCAAAGCCGCGGCGGTGATCGAAGCCAACAAGCTGGTGGTCGGCAGCCCGGCGCGCGTGCTGCGCGATCTGACCGAACAGGAGCTGGCCTGGAAGATCGCCGGCACCCGCGAGTATCAGGATTTGGTGCAGCGCTGCAAATCCTCGCTGCACGAAGTGGCGCCGCTGACCGAAATCGAACCGGGCCGCCGGCGCCTGAGCTTCGGCGACCACCTGATCCCGAAAAGCCAGCTTTAGTCTCAGGGGCTGAAGGCGCGCCTCAGTCCCCTCTCATTACTCCACTTCCGGCGCCTTGAACGGCGACGGCGCAACCGCGCGGCGGCTCTGGAAGTGATAAGCCGCCACCAGCAGCAAAGTGAACGGAATACCGAACCACAGCGTCATGCGGAAGAATTCGGTAAACGCCGTCGAGATCATCAACGCCGCCATCAGCCCGGCGCCGAGCAAGGTGGTATAGGGAAAGCCCCACATGCGAAATTTCAGGTGGGTCTGCCGATGCCGGCGGCGGAAGAACAGGTGGGTGACGAAAATCATCAGCCAGGTAAAGCAGGCGCCATACACCGAGATAGACATCATGGCGGCGAACGAGGTTTCCGGCGCCACCAGGCTCAGCACGATAGACACCACGATACCGATGCACGACATCGCCAGCGCATTGACCGGAATACCGCGCCGGCTGACGCGCCCCAACGCCGCCGGCGCCTGCCCGGCGCGCGACAGCGAGAACATCATGCGAGTGGTGATATACAGCTGGCTGTTCATTGCCGACAGCGCCGCTACCAGCACGATAAAGTTGAAAATACCGGCGGCGGCGGGCAGATGGATCACGTTCATCGCCATCAGGAACGGGCTTTCGCCGGTGCCGGACTGGCGCCAGGGCACGATGGCCAGCATCAGGGCGATCGACAGCATGTAGAAGATGAACAGCCGCACGATGGTGCCCTTGAACGCCGCCTTCACCGCAATCACCGGATTCTTCGCCTCGCCGGCGGCCACCGCGATCATTTCAATGCTCAGGTAGCTGAAGATGGACACGATCACCGCGAACCACATGCCCTTGACGCCAAACGGCATAAAGCCGCCGGCGGTCAGGTTGCGCAGGCCGTAGGCCGGGTTGCCCGAGAACGCCAGAATGCCGATGCCGATCAGAATAAACGCCACGATCGCCGTCACTTTGACGGTGGACAGCGCGTATTCCACCTGGCCGAACGATTTCACGCCGATCACGTTAACAACGATCACCGCCGCCGAGAACAGCAGCACCCACGGCCAGGTCGGCGTCGCCGGGAACCAGAACTGCATGTACATGCCGATGGCGGTGACTTCGGTGCCCACCGCCAGCACCACGCAAGACCAGTAAGAGTAACGCACCAGAAAACCGAACAGCGGGCCGAGATAGAATTCGGCGTAGTCGCCGAACGAGCCGGGCGTCGGGTGTTCGGAGGTCATTTCCGCCAGGCTGCCCATCAGCAGCAGCGCAATGACGCCACCGATCAGGTAGCTCAGCAATACCGACGGCCCCGCCATCTGAATGGCGTAGGCGCTGCCGAGAAACAGCCCGGTGCCGATGGCGCCGCCGATCGCCAGCATCGACATCTGCCCGGCGGTAAGATGCTTGTTCAACCCGCCCTGGCGGCGGGCGATATGCTCAAAATCATTCATCTGTGGCATGGCTGTGCTCCCGGGCGGAGTTAGGCGGTACGGGTGACGTCGAGGATCGCGGCGGTCACATAGTCGATGTTGCCGGGGTTAAGCCCCGGCAGACACATGCGGCCGGGCGAGACCAGATAGATGGCGTAGCGCTGCCGCAGGGTCTGCAGCTGAGCTTCGTTCAGGCCGGTATAGCTGAACATGCCGCGCTGCTCGCGAATGCGCCGGTGCTCCAGCGAAGAGCCGCCCTGCGCCAGCCCGGCGGCCAGCTGTTCACGCATTTGCTTGATGCGTGAGCGCATTTCCGCCAGCTCATCGCGCCAAAGCTCGCCGAGTTCGGCGTCGCCAAGCAGGGTTTCCACGATCTGGCTGCCGTGCGTCGGCGGGCAGGAGTAGCTGCGACGGATCAGCGTTTTTAACGCCCCTTTGACGTTGGCGGCATTTTCCGCGTCGGCGCAGCGCACCGACAGCGCGCCCAGACGCTGGCCGTACAGCGCGACGTTTTTGGAAAACGAATTGCAGACCAAAAACGGCAGATCGGTTTTCAGCGCTTCGCGCAATGCAAAGCAGTCTTCCTCCAGCCCGTCGCCGAAGCCCTGATAGGCGATGTCGAACAGCGGCAGCAGGCTGCGTCGTTGCAGCACGGCGAGCGTGGCGCGCCACTGCTCCGCCGTCAGATCGGTGCCGGTTGGGTTGTGGCAACAAGGGTGCAGCAAGACCACGCTGCCCGGCGGCAGGCTGTCCAGCGCGTCGAGCATGGCGGCGAAACGCAGGCCGCCCGCCGCTTCATCAAAGTAGGGATAGGTATTCACCCGCAGCCCGGCGCCTTCGAAAATCGCCCAATGATTGGCCCAGGTAGGATCGGACACCCAGATTTCACCGCGCGCCAGAAAGTGGCGCAAAAAATCCGCCGCCAGCTTCAACGCGCCGGAGCCGCCGACGGTCTGCACCGTGGCGATCTCGGCCGCCTGTTGCTCACCGAACAGCAGCGCCTGCACCTGGCGGGCGAACTGCGGCGAACCTTCGATCGGCGGATAACCGTGCGGGCGGCGCAGCGCCAGCAACCGCTGCTCGGCCGCCTCAACCGCGCGCATCAGCGGAATATTCCCCTGCCGATCGTAATACAGCCCAATGCCTAAATTCACTTTTTGTGGATTGGGATCCTGCAAATAGGCTTCCATCAGCGACATAATAGGATCGGCGGCGGAAGGTGCAATCTGTTTAAACATGACGCATCCTTAACTCGTTATTGAATTAATATGAAGACAGGCTTAAGGAGAAATTAAATCAGGCGATGGCGCTGACGGTAATTTCTATTTTCATTCCGGGCACCACCAATTTCTCGACGATAACCGTGGAGCGATTGGGATAAGGATAATTAAAGTATTTCCGGTAAATATCATCGAGCCATTTAACGTCGTTAACGTCGGTAAGATACACGATCACCTGCAGCACCTTATCGCTGTGGCTGCCCGCCGCCTTCAGCGTCTGCGCCAGGTTATCGAAGGTCAGCGCAATCTGTCGCTCCGGCGCGCCGGTGTCGATGCTGCCGTCCGCCCGCACCGGGCCGTGGGCGGTAAACAGCATGCCGCCGCCCCGGGTGGCCCAGGAAAAAGGCTGGCCGATATCCGGCAGCCCGGTCTCTACAATCTCGCGCATGTCAGTGGTTCCCGTGGTGGTCAAGTTGGCGAAGCAGCGCGCCGTCGGCGGCGAACAACGCATCCAGGATGGTGAAATGGTTGGCGCCTGGCACCGCGACCAGTTCAGCCGGCAGCCCGCGTTGGCGCAGCGCCGCATGATAGTGTTGCGACTGACCTCTCAGTTCCGGCAGCTCCAATGCGCCGTAATACAGCGTAAGCGGCTTGCCGCGCGTCGGCAGGCGGCGCGCCGGGCTGAGCGTTTCAATTTGCCGCGTGGTCAACTGCAGCGCCCGATTGACATAGCTTTGTTGCAGCGGCGCCAGCTCGAACAGGCCGCTGATGGGAAAGACGGCATCCACCAACGCATGCTGCTGCCAGAGCGCCGCCAACTGCCCGCCGGCGGAATGGCCGCACAGATAAACCGGATGGGCGTAGTGCGGCGGCAGGCGGCGCTGAATGGCATCCAGTGCCATTCCGATCTGTCGGCATATTTCGTCGAGATCCACCGCCGGTGCGAGCGCATATTCCACCAACACCACGTCAAAACCCAACGCCAGCGGCCCGGCGGCGATAAAGGCGAAATCCGCCTTATCGCAAAATTGCCAATAGCCGCCGTGAATAAAAATTAACGTCCCCTGATGCTGCTTTGCAGAATAGAGCCAATCAAATTTTTCACGTTCCCCGTTGCCATAAGCAATATTATTTTCATGGCGCGTCTGTTTATAAACAGCCGCGCTGCGGGTTTGAAATGAAGTCAAAATAGCCGCTTCATTATCCACCGTGGCGCCGTTGTCATAACTCCCCGCAAGTGGTTTCATATATTAAACTTCGTTTATTATTTAAGATGTGAATTAACTATTAGCACCGACAAAATTATTGTCAAGACGGGCGCATCAGCAATGCGCGCCCGGTAAAATAAAACCTGATGAATAATGAAAAAGTTTAACCCATGAAACTTTTTGCGTTTATTTCCCCCGCCCGTCCAGCTGAATTTTCGGCAAGGCGCTGAGCCGTTCAAATGCATAATCCCAAAAGGCGCGCACCTTCAGCGGCATGTGCTGCGCCTGCTGCGCCACCAGCTGTACCGGCATCGGCAACGGCTCATGATCCGTCAACAGCCGCACCAGCGTGCCGGCGGCCAAATCGTCCGCCACCTGATACGAGAGCAACCGGGCGACGCCCTTGCCGGCGCGCACCGCCAGCAGTTGCGCTTCCACGTCGTTGAGCAACAGCCGGGGCGTCAATCGCACGCGCTCGCCGTTTTCCTGCGGGCCGAAGCGCCATTCGCGCAGCGACGGCCGCTGGGTGCCGACGATGGTGGCGTGCTCCGCCAGCTGCGCCGGCGATCGCGGTTCACCGCAGCGCGCCAGGTAATCCGGGCTGGCGACCGTCACCCGGCTGACCTGCCCCAGCCGCCGCGCCACGCGTGAAGAGTCCTGCAGATGACCGATGCGCACCGCGATATCCAACCCTTCGTCAATTAGATCGAGATTGCGATCGTTCAATACCATTTCGATCTGCATCTGCGGGTAATCATCGAGAAATGCCATCACCACCGGCGCCACGTACCGGCGGCCGAACTGCACCGGCGAGGTAACGCGCAGCAAGCCGCTCAGCTGCGCTTCGGCGGTATCCTGCACCACCGCCTGATAATCCTGCAGCAGCCGTTGCGCACGCTCCAACAGCCGCGCACCCGCCTCGGTGGGCGCCAGCCGCCGGGTCGTGCGCTCCACCAATCGGGTGCCGAAACGCTGTTCCAGCGCGGCGATGGCCCGGGTGATCGCCGGCGCCGAACGCCGCAGTTTGCGCCCGGCCGCCGCCAGGCTGCCTTGCTGCACCACCGCCACGAAAATCGCCAACTCGTCTAACCGATCCATAGATTCTTCCGAAAAGTGAAATTATCAATTTCCACATTGCCGGATTTCGCTCGTTCAACGCAAGAGTATGCTGACAAAAAGCACTGAGGAGAAACGCCATGTCCACCATCACACTCTACGGCACCCCGCTTTCCGGCCACGTTCATCGCGTGGCGTTGCTGCTGCGCATGCTGGCGCTGCCCTATGCATGGGTCGAAGCCTCGGCGGACGTACGGCAGAGCGCAGCCTTCCGCCGGCTCAACCCGTTCGGCCAGATCCCGGTCTTGCAGGATGGCGATCTGACGCTGGCCGACAGCAACGCCATTCTGGTCTATCTGGTGAAGCGCTATGCGCCGGACAGCCACTGGCTGCCGGAACAGCCGGCCGCGGCGGCGCGAGTGCAGGCCTGGCTTTCCAAAGCCGCCGGTGAAGTCCGCTACGGCCCGGCGGCCTGCCGACTGATCGCCCAATTCGCCGTGCCGGAGGACTATCAGGCGGCGCGGGCGGTCAGCGATCGTTTCCTGCCGCAGATGGAACAGCACCTGAGCGAGCGGGACTACCTGGCCACCGAACACCCCACCATCGCCGATCTGGCCTGCCACAGCTACGTGGCGGTCGCGGCCGAAGGCGGCATTTCGCTGTCGCCTTACCCTGCGATACGTCGCTGGGCGGCGCGCATCGCTGCACTGCCCGGCTTCTTTGCCATGCCGGCCCTGCCGGAACCGGCGGGGAGCTGACGCCATGATCCCGCAACTGTTCCATCCCGATGAGCTGCGCGCGCAGACGCTGGCCGGGTTTGGCGGCGTAGGCGGCGGCATCTACCCCGCGATGCCGGATCAGCACCGCGCGTTTTTCGCCGCGCTGCCCTACCTGTTTGTCGCCACGCTGGATGAACAAGGCTGGCCCATCGCCACCCTGTTCACCGGCCCGCCCGGATTTTTACGCACGCCAGACGACACGCATTTACGCATCAGCGCGTCGCGCCGCAGCGACGATCCCGCCCAGGCGCTGTTGCTGCCCGGCAAGCCGGTCGGCGCGCTGGGGCTGGATTTCAGCAACCGGCGGCGCAACCGCGCCAACGGCGCCGTCGGCCGCACCGACAAAAACCGGGTGGAAATCCTCGTTCAGCAAAGCTTCGGCAACTGCCCGCAGTACATTCAGCGCCGCGAACTCTACCCGGTGGACAGCCGGCCGCAGCCGGTTGAGCATTTGGCCGTGCTGGATGCGGCGGCGCAGGCGCTGATCCGCGCCGCGGACACCTGCTTCGTCGCCAGCTGCGCGCACCTGGCACTGGCGCAGGGCGGCGTGGATATTTCCCATCGCGGCGGCCGCCCCGGCTTTATCCACCTGGAAGGTGACACGCTGTGGATGCCGGACTTTCGCGGCAACCGCTACATGAACACGCTGGGCAATCTGCTGGCCGAACCGCGGGCGGCGCTGCTGTTCATCGATTTCGATCGCGGCGACGTGCTGCATCTGCAGGGGGAAACGCAAATCCTCTGGCAGGCGGAAGGGGATCCCGGCGTCGAAGGGGCGGAACGCTATTGGCGATTTGACGTGCGCCGCGCCTGGCGTTTTGCGGCGGCGCTGCCGTGGCGAGGGCGCAATCTGGAGTATTCGCCGGCGACGCTGGCGACCGGGGTGTGGCGCCGCTGAGCTGAAATGAAAAGCCCCGCGGCAGCGGGGCTGGATCGGAAATTACAGGCTGTGTTCGGCCGCCGATGCGGCCTGATAAAGCTGACGAAAATAATTCAACCGCGCAAAGAACAGGCGGCTTTGCTGCTCCGACATATTGCCGGCCACCTGCCCGGCGTCAATCTGCCGCCCTTGCCATTCCATCAGGGCGATGCTCGACGCCAAAAAATCCATTTCGCTGCCGTAGGCCGCGAAATGTCTGTCTACTGATTTCATCATTCGCACACTCCTTTTAATCACATCGAAAAGGGTCATATGCCTGCTCTTTCAGTATCGACCCGACGGCGGATATTTTTTGTACAGAAGATGCGCAGTGAGAAAACGGCCATCTTGTCGTCGCGTTGGCAAACGGCGGCGGCAAAGTTTGCTAGGGTAAAGGGTAGCCGTATGGAATAGACCACTCCGTTGAACTCAGCAAAGGAAGAGACTCATGAGCATCAGTATCCGCGCCACCCTCAAGGATCCCACGCTGTTCCGCGAGGCCAATTACATCGACGGGCAATGGTTGCCGGCCCAGGAAGGCCGCACGATCGCCATTCATAACCCCGCCAACGGCGAGCGGATCGGCCACGTGCCGGCCTTCGGCGCCGAAGAAACCGCTCGCGCCATCGCCGCCGCCAAAAAAGCGCTGCCCGCCTGGCGCGCGCTGACCGCCAAAGAGCGCGCCGGCAAGCTGCGGCGGCTGTTTGAGCTGATGATGGAAAATCAGGAAGATCTGGCGCGCATCATGACGGCGGAACAGGGCAAACCGTTGGCCGAAAGCCGCGGTGAAATCGCCTATGCCGCCTCCTTTATCGAATGGTTCGCCGAGGAAGGCAAGCGGGTGTATGGCGACACCATTCCACAGCCGCAGGCCGGTCGCCGCATCATCGTGCAAAAAGAGCCGATCGGCGTGTTCGCCGCCATCACCCCGTGGAACTTCCCGGCGGCGATGATCACCCGTAAAGCCGGCCCCGGCTGGGCCGCCGGCTGCACCGGGGTGATCCGCCCCGCCAGCCAAACGCCGTTCTCGGCGCTGGCGATCGCCGTGCTGGCGGAGCGCGCCGGGTTGCCCGCCGGGGTGTGCAACGTGATAACAGGCCCCAGCAAAGGCATCGGCGGCGAACTCACCGCCAACCCGGACGTGCGCAAACTCTCCTTCACCGGCAGCACCGAAGTGGGGGCGCAGCTGCTGTCCCAGTGTGCGCCCACCATCAAGAAAACCAGCATGGAGCTGGGCGGCAACGCGCCGTTTATCGTGTTTGACGACGCCGATCTGGATGCCGCCGTGGCCGGCGCGGTCGCCTCGAAATACCGCAACGCCGGCCAGACCTGCGTCTGCACCAACCGTTTTCTGGTGCAAGACGGCGTATACGATGCCTTCGCCGCCAAACTGAAAGCCGCCGTCGCCAAGCTGAAAGTCGGCAACGGCCTGGATGACGGCGTCACCATAGGCCCGTTGATTAACCCGGATGCGGTGGAGAAAGTGCGCGAGCATATCGCCGACGCCGTCGAGCACGGCGCTTCGGTGCTGCTGGGCGGCAAGCCTGACGCGCTGGGCGGCAATTTCTTCAGCCCGACCATCCTGACCGACGTGCCGCGCACGGCGAAAATCTTCCGCGAGGAGACGTTCGGCCCGGTGGCGCCTCTGATCCGCTTCAGCCAGGAAGCCGACGCCGTCGAACTGGCCAACGACACGCCGTTCGGCCTGGCCGCTTACTTCTACAGCCGCGACATCGGCCGGGTGATGCGCGTGGCCGAAGCGCTGGAGTACGGTATTGTCGGCATCAACGAAGGGCTGATCTCCACCGAAGTGGCGCCGTTCGGCGGCATGAAACACTCCGGTTTGGGCCGTGAAGGCTCAAAATACGGCATCGAAGACTATCTCGAAATCAAATACCTGTGCCTCGGCGGTTTGGATGCCTGATGTGAGGGGCACCCGCGCCTGCGGGGGCCCTGTCTGGCGGTTTTGGGCAGCCTTTGCTACCTTTAGGCCTCTTTTCAGCGGTTAAAAGGAATTGCCTCTATGCAGCCCTTCACGGTACACCTGCCCGGTTTTTACGTCGCCGGCCAGACAATCAGAACCACCAATCAGGACGAAACCCAGCCCGAGACGGCTAAAATCCCGGCGCTGTGGTCAGACTTTTTCGCCACCTCGCCCGCCATGCCGGTTTACGGGGTCTACTCCAACTACGCCTCCGATGCCAGCGGGCCGTTTGATGTCACCGCCGGCAGTGAGGCACAGAGCGGTTTGCACATCCAACCTGGCCGCTATCTGGTGTTCCAGGCCCGAGGCACCATGCCGGCGGCGGTCATCGAAGGCTGGCAAACCATCTGGGGCTACTTCGAGCAACACCCGGAAATCGAACGTCGCTTCCTGACCGACTTCGAAGCCTATACCGGCCCCGACGCGGTCGATATCCATATCGGCTGCCGCTAACGCGACAGTGAGGTCAACAATGATGACGCTCTCCCCCGCCATTCCGATTTTGCGTATCTTTTCAGTCGACAAGGCCAAAGAGTTTTATCTGGATTTTCTCGGTTTCACGCTGGCGTGGGAGCACCGTTTCAGCGAAGACCTGCCGCTGTACATGCAGGTGACCCGCGCCGGGCTGACGCTGCACCTGAGCGAACACTACGGCGACAGCACGCCCGGTGCCGCCATTTTCATCCCGGTGCACGATATCGACGCGCTGCACCGGGAGCTCACGGCCAAAAACTACCGCTATGCCCGGCCGGGGCTGGAGGTTGTCGACTGGGGCAAAGAGCTCAACCTCACCGATCCGTTCGGCAACCGGCTGCGGTTTTGCGAACAGAGCCCCTCGGCCTGATCGGCGTTATGGCCGATATTCCGCCTCGCTGACCGGCTCCAGCCAGGTCACCGGGCTGCCGTCCACCGCTTCGGCGATGGCGATATGGGTCATGGCGGTGTCCGGTGTCGCACCGTGCCAGTGTTTGACGCCTGCCGGGATCCAGACGATATCGCCGGGGTGCATCTCCTGCGTCTTCTCGCCCCACATCTGGATCCACCCGCGCCCCTGAGTGACGATCAGCGTCTGGCCGAGCGGATGCGTATGCCATGCCGTGCGGGCGCCGGGTTCGAAGGTGACGGTCGCGCCGCCCACCCTAGCCGGCGCATCACCGGCGAACGGCGCGTCGATGCGTACCTGCCCGGTAAAGTAATCCGCCGAACCGCGCTGTGATGGGATAGAACCGCTGCGTTGTATTTTCATCTGTCGTGTCCTCCGCGCCGGATCTCACAGCCGGCGCTGATAATCATGAGTGAGTGATGTCAAGATAGCGCCATGCTTTTCCGGCGACTAGCGGGTAGAATGCGCAAGGAGCTATGAGCTCAATTCATAAATCTACGCGCGACAGTGCGCTCACCCTCCTCTTCGGTGCCGATATGTTGAAAGAAAACTTTAACGATCTGATCGCTTTCCTGATGGTGGCCAGGGAGCGCAGCTTCACCAAAGCGGCGGCACAGCTTGGGGTTTCCCAATCGGCGCTCAGCCACGCTATTCGCGGCCTGGAAGAACGCCTGGCGCTGCGTTTGCTCACGCGCACCACTCGCAGCGTCGCCCCCACCGAGGCCGGTGAGCGGTTGCTCAACAGCATTGGTCCACGCTTTGCGGAGATAGAAAACGAGCTGAACGCGCTGGGTGAAATGCGCGATCGGCCCGCCGGCAACATCCGCATCACCGCCGGCGAACACGCGGTGGATGCGGTGCTATGGCCGGTGCTGCGCACTTTTCTCGTCGATTACCCGGATATCAACGTGGAAATCACCGTCGACAACAGCCTGACCGACATCGTCGCCGGGCGATTCGACGCCGGCATTCGGCTGGGGGAACAGGTAGCGAAGGACATGGTCGCGGTGCGCATCGGGCCGGATATGCGCATGGTGCCCGTCGCCTCCCCTGACTATTTCGCCCGTTACGGCCTCCCCGCTACGCCGCAAGCGCTGCAAAACCATCGCTGCATCAACATGCGCCTGCCCACCCTCGGCGGGCTGTACGCCTGGGAATTTGCCCGCGATGGCCGGGAGATCAAAGTGCGGGTGGAGGGGCAACTGACCTTCAACAGCCTGCGCCAGCGAATCGACGCCGCGCAGCTCGGCCTCGGAATCGCCTTTGTGCCGGAAGATACCGTCGCCGAGCCGCTGGCCGACGGGCGGTTGCAGATGGCGCTGGACGACTGGTGTCCGCCGTTTCCCGGTTATTACCTCTATTATCCAAGCCGCAGGCAACACACCACCGCCTTTGCGCTGCTGATTGAGGCGCTGCGGCGCGGGGCTTAACGCCCGACGTTTTTCTGCAGATGCGCCGGGTAGCGATCGCCAATCACGTCGATAGCGGAGAGCGCACGCTCAATCTCACCCAGTTCGTCCGCCGCCAACGTGACCGCCGCCGCCGCGAGGTTTTCTTCCAGCCGGTGACGCTTGGTGGTTCCCGGGATCGGCACGATCCACGGCTGCTGCGCCAGCAGCCAGGCCAGAGCGATCTGCGCCGGCGTCACGGCCTTGCGCTGCGCTATCTGCCCCAGCACATCCACCAGCGCCTGGTTGGCCCGGCGCGCTTCGGCGCTGAAGCGCGGCACCACGTTGCGAAAATCGCCGCTGTCAAAGGTGGTGTCCTCGGTAATGGCGCCGGTGAGAAAGCCCTTGCCGAGCGGGCTGAACGGCACCAGACCGATGCCCAGCTCTGCCAGCGTCGGCAAGATTTCACGCTCCGGCTCGCGCCACCACAGCGAATATTCGCTTTGCAGCGTCGTGACCGGCTGCACCGCGTGAGCTCGCCGAATGGTTTGCGCGCCGGCTTCCGACAGGCCGAAATACTTTACTTTCCCTTCGCGAATCAGTTGCTGCACCGTACCGGCCACCTCCTCGATAGGCACCTCGGGATCGACGCGGTGCTGATACAGCAAATCGATCGTCTCTATCCGCAGGCGCTTCAACGAGCCTTCCACCGCCTGGCGAATATGCTCCGGACGGCTGTTCAACACCTGTTGCCCCGCCGGCTGCGGCAGAACGAAACCGAACTTGGTGGCGATGACGACCCGATCGCGCACCGGCGCCAGCGCTTCGCCCAACAATTCCTCGTTCGTGAACGGACCATAAATCTCGGCGGTATCGAAGAGCGTCACGCCCTCGTCAACCGCGGCGCGGATCAGTTCGATCGCCTGCCGTTTGTCGGTGGCCGGGCCGTAGCCAAAACTCAGCCCCATGCAGCCCAACCCCAACGCAGATACTTCCAGCCCTTCGCACCCCAACTTGCGTGTTTGCATCTTCACTCTCCCACTGATTGATACCGGCCCCGCCTGACGCGGAGCCGTTCCGGTGTGATGACTGTAAAACGCGACTACCGCCATGACTATGGGGCGAAATACGCTTGGGCTTATGAGCCTGGCTCATGAATCAGATCCCTTCATTGAGTACGTTGCCGATCGCCTCCTCACACTGCAAGATATTATGGTGGTGACAAGCCAGCGGGATAATCTTGAGCTGCGCGCAAACCGCGCCCAGCCCATTATCTTCCAGCGTCAGCAGCGGCGCCGTTATCGCCTCCGGCAACTGCGGGTTACCCTCCATCGCCTTAAACAGCGTCACTTTCGTGGTCTGCAATCGGCGGCTCAGCCTTCCCTCTGACAGCCGCCGCTCCGCCTGCCCGGCGGCCATGGCGCGTGTCGCCGCCTCGCCCTCGATGCCCAGCGCAGGCAGCAGTTGCTCCAGCGGCAGCTCCGCCGTGGTCTGCCGATAGAAGCTGTCCAGCAGATACAGCTGCACGTTACGGCAGCCGCGCGCCTCCAGGCGAGCGGCGATCTCCAGCGCGATGATGCCCCCCAGCGACCACCCGAGAATGCGCACCGGCCCGGCGTCTTGCAGCAGGCCGGCGGCAATCATGTCGTTTAAATACCGTTCGGCCAGCTCGCCGAGCGAGTCGATGGTCGGTTGATGGTAAAGATTATGGTTATCGACGCCATAGCAATTGAGTCGCCCTTGCAACGGCTGAGCGAAAGCATGAAACGCCTCCGCGCCCACCAGCGCCGGGTGGATCATCCACACCGCGGGCACGCCGTCTGTCCGGCGGTTAAGCGGCATGACCAAACGGCGCTCGTTGGCGGCCAGCAGATTTTTCAGGGTGCGGCTTTGCAACAGCTGCACCACCGGCACCGGCGCGGCCATCAGTTCGCCCATGCCGACGCACAGGGAGATCGCCTTGATCGAAGTGCCGCCCAGCAGGAAGAAATCGTCCGTCATGCCGACCTGCTCGCACTGCAGCGCCTCCTGCCACAATGCGCACAACTGCTGCTCCAGCGCGTTCGCGGGAGCGACATAGGCCTGCGGCTCATTCGCCGTCGGCGCCGGCAACGCCTTGCGATCCAGCTTGCCGCTGGAGTTGTACGGCAACGCTTCCAGCCGCACCAGCGCCGCAGGCAGCATGTATAGCGGCAATTGCCCGCTCATAAAGGCCAGCAGCGCCGACTCCTCCAGCGGCGCCTCACTGACGTAATACAGCGCCAGACGCTGCCGATGCGCCTCTGACAGCACCACGGCGCAGCAGGATTTGATCGCGCCGAACGCCAGCGCACATTGCTCGACCTCCCCCAGCTCGACGCGGTAGCCGTTGATTTTCACCTGAAAATCCATACGGCCGAGGAACTCCAGATTGCCGTCCGGCAAATAGCGCCCGGCATCGCCGGTGCGATAAAGCCGCTCCCCCAATTCCGGATGGTAGATGAATTTTTCCTCGGTCAGCGACGGATTGCGGTAATAGCCGCGCGCCACGCCGGCCCCACCGATGTACTGTTCCCCCGGTAAGCAGGGCGGCAACACGCGCAGATGGCGATCCAGCACATAGAAACGCTGATGGGCCATCGCCCGGCCATAAGGTACGCTGGGCGCCAGGATCGGCGTTTCCGGAATGTCGTACAAAATCGACCAAATGGAGCTTTCGGTCGCGCCCCCGGCGCTGACTACCCGGCACCCTGGCCGCCATTGGCGAATGCGCGCCGGCAGTGAACGCGAGATCACCTCACCCACCAGCACCACGTTGCGCAGATGCGGCCACTGCGCCTGCGACGCGGCGGACTCCAGCTGCTCCACCAGCAGCGTCATCACCGAAGGCGCGGAATTCCAGAAGGTCACCCCCTGAGTCATCAACAACCGATGCCACGCCTCCGGCTGATAGCGTTCGGTTTCGGACGGCATCACGATGGCGCCGCCCACCGACAGCAGGCCGAAAATATCGAACACCGAAATGTCGAAGCTCAGCGCGCTGAGCGCCAACCCGCGATCGTCCGCGCCGAGTTCCAGCTGGTGCAAGGTATCGATGATGCTGTTCACCGCGCCGCGATGTTCTATCGCCACCCCTTTCGGCGTGCCGGTAGAACCGGAGGTGAAGATCACATAGGCCAGCGCGGAAGGCGCCGGCAAGACCGGCTCACCCGGCGCCGCCGGCGGTAACGCGTTGACCGCACCTTGCGGATCGATCGTCAACAGTCTGGCGTTACCGTGGGCCGCCCACGCCCGGCTGCTGAGGATAATCCGGGTCTGCGACTGCGCAACGATATCCAGGCGGCGGCGTTCCGGCCAGGCGCCGTCCAGCGGCAAATAGGCCTTGCCGGCCATCAGGATCGCCAGCACCGCAATGATTTGCGCCCGCCCTTTGTCCACCATCACCGCGATGGTGTCGGCGCGCATATCCGCATGCTCGCGCAGCTGCAACGACAGCGCCAACGCACGCCGATACAGCTCACCGTAGTTCAGCTCACCCCATTCATCGACGATCGCCACCCGCTGCGGATCGCGCTCGGCCTGACGGATAAAATCATGATGGATGGCGCGTTCGAAATCGTAGGCCGGCGGACAGGATTGACGGAAGGCGCGCTGCCGCGCCGTTTCACTCGCCGATACCAGCGCCAACTGACTGACGCGCTGCTCCCCGTGATTGACGATCTGCGTGAGGATCGTCAGATAATACTCACCCAACAGCGCCAGCGTGGCCGGTGCAAACAGGGCGGTGGCATAGTTGAAGATCGCCCTGCCGCCTTGCGGCGCCGACTGTATGCTCAGCGTCAAATCGAATTTGGCCGCCTGATAGTGTGTCAACAGATCCTGCGGCGCCAGCCAGGCCGGCGCTTCACCCGCCTCTTCCAGCGCGAACAGCGTCTGAAACAGCGGATGGCGCGACAGATCGCGCGGCACCTGCAGCAGCTCAATCAACTGATCCAACGGTAAATTCTGATGCCGCTGCGCCTGCAGCACGCCGTCAAAGACCCGATGCACATAATCGTTCAGCGACGCCACATCGTCTATTTGCGAGCGCAACGGCAGCGTATTGACGAAGAATCCGATCGCCGAGCGGATCTCCGCCACCGGCCGGTTAGCGACCGGCGTGCCGACCAGAATGTCTTGCTGGCCGCTGAAGTAACCGAGCAGCAGATTAAAGGCCGCAAGATACAGCGCAAACGGCGTGACGCCTTGCCGCCGGGCGAACTGCGCCGCCTGCATCGTCAGGGCCTCCGGCAGCGCGATGACGTGATTGGCGCCGCGATGATCGAAGCGCGCCGGCCGCACGAAATCGAGCGGCATCTCCAGCGCCTGCCACCCATCCAGCGCTTGTCGCCAATACGCTTTCGCCTCATCCGCCAACGCGGAGTCCAGCCAGCGCCGCTGCCAGACGGCATAGTCGCCATATTGCAACGGCAACGCCGCCAGCTCAGCCTCCCGCCCTTGCCGCTGCGCCTGATACAGCGCATCCAACTCCTGCAGCAGCACCGGCTGCGACCAGCCGTCAAACGCCAGGTGGTGCACCAGGATCAGGCTGTAAGTCACCCGCCCGCCATCAGGCTGCACCACCTGGTAAACGCTCGCTCTGATCGGCAACTCCGCCTCCAGGGCAAACGGCCGATCGATATCCTGCCGCAGTCTGTCCGGCCAGCGCGCCGCCTCCAGCGCCACGCGCTCCAGCGAAAGCGTTTGTTCACAGGCCCGGGCGACGGCAATTTGGGACGGCTTCTGGGCAATCAGGCTGTGCAACACCTGATGCCGGGCGACGACCGCCTGCAGACTGTGCTCGTAAGCCGTCAGACAGACCTCCTCGCCGAGACGGAACAGCATCGGCACATGATAAAGATTGCCGCCGCCGTTCAGGTTCTCGATAAACCACAGCTGCAGCTGTGAGGCGGAGAGCGGATACTCGCGTTGCCGCAGCGGCGGGATCGACATCGGCGCGGCGCTCTCCCCCTGCCGCAGCAACGCACGGCACAATGAACGGATCGTCGGGAACCGGCCCAGCTCGCTCAACGTCACCTCGTTCCCCAACCGCTGACCGATCTGGTAACAGGCCTGGATCGCCAGAAGGGAATTGCCGCCCAGCGAGAAGAAATTGTCCTCCACGCCGATATCCTGCCGCTGCAACAGATCGCGCCACACCGCCAGGCAAGCGTTCTCCCGCTCGTTCTGCGCCGCGACAAACTCGCGCGCCGTCCTTTTCGGCGGCGGCAACGCCTGTCGGGCTATCTTGCCGTTTTCGGTCAGCGGCAGCTGTGCCAGCTGCATCAGTGCCTGCGGCACCATGTAAGGAGGCAGTTGGCTGCTCAAATGCTGCGCCAAATCCTGCGGGGCGATCGCCTCATCGGCAACGAAGTAAGCGGCCAGACAGGGCTGAGGGTCGGTGACGAGCACGCAACAACAGGCGGTCACCCCCGGATAGGCAAGCGCGGCATGCTCTATTTCACCCAGCTCGATGCGGTAGCCGTTCAGCTTGACCTGCTGATCGAGACGCCCCAGGAACTCCACATTGCCGTCCTCGAGCCACCGGCCCGCGTCGCCGGTGCGATACACCCGCTCCTGCAGCTCCTCATGCCAGAAGAAACTCTCGGCGGTGCGTTGCGGATCGCCGTAATACCCGCGCGCCAACCCTTCACCGGCCAGATAGATCTCCCCGCGCACGCCCGGCGCCGCGGGCCGTCGTCCGGCATCCAGAATGTAGCAACGCTGGTGCGGCAACGGTTTACCGTAAGGGATGCTGACCGAGCGAATTTTCTCGCCTCGCGACACCTCATACAGCATGGTGAAGATCGCCGCCTCCGTAGCGCCGCCGGCGCTGCAGAAGCGGACGTGCGGCGCCCAGGCCAGGCAGCGTTCCGGCAGCGAGGTGGCGATCCAGTCGCCCCCCACCATCACAGCCCGCAGCGCCGGCGCAGGCCCGGCCGCCAGCCCCTCGCCGTTTACATAGTCCAGCAACAGCTCCATCAGGGCCGGTGCGCTCAACCATTGCGTCACTCGATGTGTCATCATCAGCTGATACCAGGCTTGCGGATTGACCCGATCTCGCTCGGCCGGCATCACAACCGCACCGCCCGCGCTCAACGGGCTGAAAATATCGAAGATCGCCAGATCGAAGCTCAACGCGCTAAGCGCCAGGCTGCGATCCCGCTCGTTGAACCCGAAATACCGCCGAACGCCTTCCAGCATGTTCACCGCGCTGCGATGTTCGATCGCCACGCCCTTGGGCGTGCCGGTCGAGCCCGAAGTGAAAATGATATAGGCCAGGCTGTCAGGACCGGCCTCCACCGCCGGCAGGCGCCTCTCCGGCAGCGGCAACTGCGCCGCCAGCCCGTCGGCATTCAGTTCGACCAGGTTGATCTCGTCGCAGGCCCAGGGCGCATCGCTGAGCAACGTATTGATGCCGGCCTGCGCCATCACCTTCAGCCGCCGCTGCGGCGGCCATGTCGCCTCCATCGGCAAAAACGCCTTGCCGCACATCAGCGCCGCCAACAGGGCGATCGGCTGCCGGCGCCCCTTGTCGGCGACGACGGCGATGGCGTCGCCGGTCATCTTGCCCTGCACACGCAGTTGAGTGGCCAGCGTTAACGCCGCCTCGTGCAGTTCGCCGTACGTCATTTCCCCCTGCGCGTCGATCACCGCGACGGCCTGCGGATTGCGCTGCGCATGCCGCACGAAATCCTGTTGCAGGCAACGTTCAAACGCATAGCTAAAGGCCGGCGCCGCAGGCAGCGCCGGGCTCTGCGGCTGCAGACGAATATTTTCCAGCGGCCAGTCATCGTGGCGCGCCATCTGTTGCAATAGGGCGAGATAGTAGCCGGCCAACCGCTCCATCGACGCTTTGCTGAACAGCGCCGACGCGAAGTTGAAGCGCGCGCGCATCTGCTCCCCCTGCGGCGTCAGCGTGAGCGTCAGATCGAACTTGGCGGTGCGCTCATCCGCGCTCAGATCGACCACCGACAGCCAGTCCGGACGCGTCGGTGCGCCGCTCTCGCCCTCCAGCGCGAACATGACCTGGAACAGCGGATGCCGCGAAAAGTCGCGCGGCAGCGCCAGAGCGTCCACCAGCGCCTCCAGCGACAGCGTCTGATGCTGCTGCGCCCGCAGCGTCGTGGCCGCAACCTCTCGCACAAACTCGGCGACGCCCTGACGCGTGTCGATCTGCCGGCGTAAAGGCAGCGTATTGACAAAGAATCCGATCAGATTCCCCAGCTCAGGGCGATTGCGGTTCGCCAGCGGCGTGCCCACCATCACATCGTTCTGACCGCTGTAGCGGGCAAGCAACAGCATGAACCCCGCCAGCATCACGGCATGCAGCGTCACGCCCTCTCGGCGCGCCAACGCCTCCAGCGCCTTCACCAGCGCCGCCGGCAGCGGCACTTCGCTGTTGTCGCCGCGTACGTCGAAGACCGCCGGCCGCAAAAAATCCACCGGCAGCGAGAGCGGCTGCCAGCCCGCCAGCTCTCGTTGCCAAAAGGCCAATTCGTCGGCCCGGCGCTGCACATTTTCCGGCGCGTGTTGCCAGCAGGCATAGTCGAGGTATTGCAGCGCCGGCTCTGTCGCTTTACGCCACGTTCCCCGATAGCGCGCGTCCAGCTCCTGCAGCAGCACCTCAAGCGACCAACCGTCAAAGACGATGTGATGGAACACCAACAGACAAACGGCCGTTTCCCCGCCCGCCGCATCGCGGTAACGATAGCGCGTGGCGCGCAGCGGCAGCTCGCGCGTCAAATCCATCGGCCGGCTGCAGGCCTGCGCCAGCGCCATGTCAAACTCAGCGCTGCTCACCGTCAGCAAAGGCACCGGCAGCACGGCGTCGCTGACCCACTGGCTGGCTTCGCCCCGCTCATTCTGGCGAATCAGGCTACGCAAGATCTGGTGGCGCTCGACGATCGCCTGCAGACAGTCCGCAAAACGTTGGTCATCGATGTCCGGCGCCAGCCGCAGCAGCACCGGCGACAGATAGTGCGTGGCGTCCGCCGACAGTTGCTGAACAAACCACAATCGCGACTGCTGAAGCGACAACGGCCCCTCCCGCAGCCCGCCGGCGAGGATGGGCGGCTCATCCGACGGCGCCTGCCGTTGAGCGGCGATATGCTCGCTCAGCGCGGCCACCGTCGGATGCTGATTCAACGTCAGCACCGAGATCTTCGCCCCCGGCAATTTATTCACTTCGTGACACAGCCTGATGGCCATAATGGAGTTGCCGCCGAGGCGGAAGAAGTTGTCGTCCATGCCGACATGGCCGCCCAGCAGCCGATTGAACAGTGTAGAAAGCTGAGTCTCCAGCGGCGTGCCCGGTTGGCGAAACGCCGTTTGCCGCTCGACCGGCAGCGGTTCCGGCAATGCCCGGTAATCGACCTTGCGGCTCACCGTCAGCGGCAGCGCCGACAGCGCCGACAGCGCCGACGGCAACATATAATGCGGCAGCTGCGCCGCCAGGCGTTGCAAGATGTCGCCGGCCTGCGGCGTCGCGCCGGGCTTCGGCACATACCAGGCCGCCAGTTGGTCCGTCGTGCCGGGGCGCAGGGTCACCACCGCCTCGGCCACCTCGTGCAGCGCGCGCAGCTGCATTTCGATCTCGCCCAACTCGATGCGATAGCCGTTGATCTTGATCTGCTGGTCGTGTCGCCCAAGATAGTCCAGGCTGCCGTCGGCCAAGCGCCGTACCCGGTCGCCGGTGCGATACAGGCGCCGGTAAGGCTCACGCAGTTCAAAAGGATTGGCGACGAATGCGGCTTCCGTCAGCGCCGGCAGGTTCAGGTATCCGCGCGCCAGGCCGGCGCCGGCCAGACACAGCTCGCCCTCCGCCCCCAGCGGCAGCAGATTGTCATGCTCGTCAACCACATAACAACGCATATTGGCGATGGCGTGGCCGATATTGCGCGCGCCGTTGCGGCGATAAATATTCAGACTGGCGCTGACCGAAGCCTCGGTCGGGCCGTACAGATTGGCAACCTGCATGCCGCAGGCCAGGTAATGGTCGAGCGCCTCCTGCGCGGTCGCCTCGCCGCCGGTCGCGAGATAGCGCACCGAAGCCGGCAGGTCAGGCAAAGTGCCAAGCAGCGCCGGCGGCAGGAAACAGGCTTCGATGCCCCAGGCCGCCATTTGGCCGCACAACAGCGCCGGATCGCGCCGCTGCGCCTCGCCCGCGATGAACAGCCGGTGGCCGTTGCTCAGGGCCATGAACACTTCAAACACGTGCGCGTCAAAGGCCAGCGACGCGAACTGCAGGCAGTTGAGCGCGCCCGATTCATTGCGCAGCAAACGCTGCGTATGGCCCCTTACCATGTTGGCCGCGCCCCGGTGTTCACACAGCGTGCCTTTCGGCCGCCCGGTGGTGCCGGAGGTGTAAATCACATAGGCCAATTGCCGGGCTTCGACATGCGGCAGGCTCGCGGCATCCACATCGGCAAGCGGTTCATCCGCCGCCAGGCAAACACCGTCCGGCGCCAGTCGCTGCGCCGCCCCTTGCAATGCGCTTTCCGTCAGGACGATGGGGCTGTTCACCTCTTGCAGAATATATTCCAGGCGCTGCGCCGGCGCCGCGGGATCCAGCGGCACATAGGCGCCGCCCGCCTTCATGATGGCCAGCATCGCCACCACCGCTTCCGCGCTGCGCTGCAGATACAGCGGGATCAGCGTCTCTGGCGGCATGGCGGCGCCGCGCAACCGGCGATATTCTTCCCTCAGCCGTATTGCCAGGCGATCGCTGCGCTGCGCCAGTTGGCGGTAGCTGAGCGAACCGTTGGCATCGGTTACGGCGATGCGTTCCGGATGACGGCGCGCCTGGCGGGCCACGCCGTCGAGCAGTGTCGCCCCTGGATCGGCCGTGTCCGGCTCGCTCTCCCAGGCGTCGCGGCAGCGTAAAACCTGCTGCGCCGTGAGCTGCGGCCACGCGGCTATCGGCGCGTCCGGTTCGGCTAGCGCACGCTGCAATAGCCCGAGATACTGATCCGCCATCTCCGCCATTTGCGTGGCGTCGAACAGATCGGGCCGATAACGCAGGCGAAACTCAAAGGCCTGCTCGGTCGGCTGATACTCCAGCAGCAGTTCCGAACCGGCCAGATCGACGTTGTAACGGTGATTGACGCCGATGCGGCAACCGTCAAGCGCCAGCGGCGCATCTTTCAGGTAAGCCTGAGTGAAATTGACGTTCAGCTCGCGCACCGGGCTGAGGTTCAGCATGTCATAAACCGGCAATTGGCTGTGCCGCAGCTTGCCCGTCGCCTTGAGCGCTTTGCTGTAGGCCAGCGTCGCGCGGTACAGCTGGTTGAACGTGGCTTGCGGGGCGAGCGTTAAGGGAAACACCGCGGTGTTGACCTGGGCGCCGAAGAACAGCGGCTCGCCGCCGTCCGGCGCGACGGGATAACCGATATGCACCGTGTCCTGCGCGGATTGCCGGGCGATCAGCAACGCCCACAGCGTTTTGAATATCAGGAATGGGTTGGCATACCTGACGCCGGACTTCAGCGCCTGCCACTCGGCGAACGGCAACGTAAAGCGCACTTCGCCGGCGCCGGGGGCTTCGGGGGCTTCACCGGGGAGATAAGGCAACGCTACGCGCGGGGCGCATTCGGCCAACCGGTCGCCCCAGAATGACGCGGAAGCGAAGTCCTGCTTCAACGCCGCGATATCCGCCTCATAGCGCCGGTACAATCGACAAATGTCCGTTTCATCCGCCTGCGGCGGCGCCACGGCAGCCCCGCGATTGTAATAGGCGGAAACGGCGTTGTAGAACTCCTGGCCGGACAGGCCGTCGATCAGGATGTGATGAACGACAATGATCAAATTATAGCGCTGCGGCGCCAGCTTAATCAGGTAGAAGCGGCACAGCGGCCCCTCCCGGAGATCGAACGGCGTATTGATTAATTTACCGACATCGCAATCGGCATCAAGCGTTTCCAACGCAATTTTCTTCTCCGTCTTTACCCAGCGTAATTGCGGCGAGCTGTCGTCGAGGACATGGTGAAACAGAATATAGTCCCGGCACACGCCCTCGACCGCCGCGCGCAGTCGATCGACGTCCAGCGCCCCCTCAATGGTCTGATCCAGCACCAGGTTGTACTCGCAGGAGTGTGGATTAAGGACGTATTCATTCCAAAACGTGTGGGTATAGGGTGAAGCGATGATCGCGCCCATGAATCAATTCCCTTTTAATATATTCAAATAATATATGAATAGATATTTATGCATGGCATAAATACCGTGATGGTTATGCGATTGAGCTGTTAGGCGAAAACTTAAAAAACATAAGAGCGAATATTATTTTATTTTTATAAAAAATAAAGCCACAAAAAAATAAATAAACTAAACCCATTAAAAACAATGACATAAAAAATAATTTACCATTTAAAAATGAATCCTGGCTTTTCATTCATAAATAAAATAACTATTGTAAATAAATTAAAATCAAGGATGGGAATATATTTAATATAAATAAATCTAATTTAAAGGCATCGCAGGAAAAGCGATAAAAAAGAGAATCTTCTTAAATGAAAACACGCATCTTTCAGTTGCGCTATTCCAAAGCGTACGGTGTCGGAATATCCTATACTCGTTGCAGGATGCAGTTTCCCTCCCATTGAATGCCAGTACAGGGAGTCACAAATGGCTATTTTCGCCCACTTGCGGGCAATTTTTTCAGCATTATTGGCAGAATTATCTGATGAATAAAAAACGTCCCGTCTTGACCCCGGCAACCCTGTTATTGCTGCAGCCGGTCTGCATCGGTTCGGCCCTGGCGGCGGATCAGAAAGACAGCGATACGCTGGTGGTAATGGCGCAACCCATCGGATTGACCGAGCTGGGATCGCCGGTGTCCGTCAGCGTGATCGACGGCCAGGACCTGCGCAACGCCGCACCGCAGATTAACCTGTCGGAAAACCTTGGCAGCGTGCCGGGTCTGCAGCTTCAAAACCGACAAAACTATGCGCAGGACCTGCAGCTGTCGATACGCGGATTCGGCAGCCGTTCGATGTTCGGCGTGCGCGGGGTGCGCATGTACGTCGACGGCATCCCCGCCACCATGCCTGACGGCCAGGGACAAACCTCCAACATCGACATCAACTCCGTCGAGCGCATCGAGGTGCTGCGCGGCCCCTATTCCGCGCTGTACGGCAACGCTTCGGGCGGGGTGATCAACGTTGACACCCAGACCGGCGCCCAGCCGCCAACGCTGGAGGCCGGCAGCTATTTCGGCAGCGACAACACCTGGCGCTACGGGGTGAAAGCGACCGGCGCCACCGGCGACGGCACCCAGGCCGGCGACGTCAACTACGCTATCTCCGGCACCCGCTTCACCACTCAGGGCTATCGCGATCACAGCGCCGCGCGGAAAAACCTCGGCAACGGCAAGCTCGGCGTGCGGTTGGACGACGTCAGCACCCTGACGCTGATGTTCAACAGCGTCTCCATTGACGCCGGCGATCCGGGCGGCCTGACCGAAGCGGAATGGAAGGAAAACCCGCGCCAGGCGCCGCGCGCGGATCAATACAACACCCGCAAGTCGCTCGATCAGACCCAGGCCGGTCTGCGCTATCAGCGCCAGATGAGCGAGCGCGACGAACTGACGCTGACCGCCTACCACGGCGAGCGCCACACCACGCAGTACCAATCCATTCCACGCGGGCCGCAGCTCAACCCTACCCACGCCGGCGGGGTGATCGTGCTGGAAAGAAAATATCAGGGCATTGACACTCGCTGGAAGCATGAGGATACTCTCGCCTCGTTACCGGTAACACTGATCGGTGGTCTGGATTATGAAACCATGACCGAACGCCGGCAGGGGTTTGAAAACTTTATTCTGCGAGACGGCACAGTGGACTACGGCGAGAAAGGCGACCAGCGGCGCAACGAGAAAAACCGCATCTGGAACCTGGATCCTTACCTGCAAACCTCCTGGCAACTGACGCCGCACTGGACGCTGGACGCCGGCCTGCGCTACAGCACGGTCAGCTTCGACTCGACCGACTACTACATCACGCCGCGCAACGGCGACGACAGCGGCAGCAAACGCTACCACCAGTGGCTGCCGATGGGCTCGCTCAACTATAAAATCAATCCGGCGTGGAACGTTTATCTCTCCGCAGGCCGCGGCTTTGAAACCCCGACCATCAACGAACTCTCCTATCGCCCCGACGGCCAGGCCGGCCTGAACCTCGGCCTGCAGCCGTCCACCAGCGACACCGTCGAACTGGGCAGCAAACTGCGCCTCGGCAACGGCCTGGTGAGCGCCGCCCTGTTCCAGACCGATACCGACAACGAGCTGGTGGTGGCGGAAAGCAGCGGTGGGCGCACCAGCTACGCCAACGCCGGCAAAACCCGGCGGCGCGGCCTTGAACTGGCGCTGGATCAAGAGTTCGCGCTGGACTGGCGCCTGCATATGGCCTGGACGCTGCTGGACGCCACCTACCGCAGCGAAATGTGCGGTAAATCCGGCTGTACCCCCGCCGGCAATCGCCTGCCGGGCATCGCCCGCAACATGGGCTACGCCTCGCTGGCCTATGCCCCGCCGGAAGGCTGGCACGCCGGCGCGGAACTGCGCTACATGAGCGACATTCAGGCCAATGACGCCAACAGCGCGCAGGCTCCCTCTTACACCGTGGCCGGCGTAAACGCCGGTTATCGCTTTACCTGGAACCGCTGGGCGCTGGACGTGTTCAGCCGGGTGGACAATGTTTTCGATCGCCGATACGTCGGTTCGGTGATCGTCAACGAAGGCAACGGCCGCTACTTCGAGCCGGCGCCGGGGCGCAACTGGGGTGGCGGCGCCACCTTGTCTTATCGCTTTGAATAAGGCAAAGCACCTTAAGGTTAAAAAACGGGATGGGTTTTACGTCACCCTAGCGGCTTCTCGCTGAAATAATAGGGAGAAACCGCGTGTTTTTTCCGATTTGGCTTAATCTCTAAATCGGGGACTTTCATTTTTGGTAAGGGTATTGCTATGCAAAATAAAGCGTCACTATCGCCGCTTATCGTCATAACGGCGCTGTTTGCCGCGCTGAGCGGGCTTTATCTGCTCGGCGGCGGCATCTGGCTGGCCAAGTTGGGCGGTTCGCTGTATTACATCATCGCCGGGCTGGTGCTGCTGGCGACTTCCTGGCTGCTGTTCCGCCGCCGCGCCACCGCGCTGCTGCTGTACGCGGTATTCCTGCTGGGCACCACGATTTGGGCCCTGTGGGAAGTGGGCCCGGACTTCTGGGCGCTGACGCCGCGCCTGGACGTCACCTTCTTCTTCGGCCTGTGGCTGGTGTTGCCGTTTATCTACCGCAAGCTGGTGGCCAACGGCAAATTCGCCTACGGCGCGCTGAGCGCGGCGCTGGCGATCACCGTCATCGCGCTGGCCTATGCCGTGTTCAACGATCCGCAAGAGATTAACGGCACCCTCGACGCCGCCCAGGTACAACCGAAAGACGCCACCGGCGCCGACTGGCCGGCCTATGGCCGCACCCAGGAAGGCACCCGTTACTCGCCGCTGAGCCAGATCAACGACAAAAACGTTGGCCAGCTGCAAGAGGTTTGGCGTTTCCAGACCGGCGATCTGAAGACCGCCAACGATCCGGGTGAGATCACCAACGAAGTCACGCCGATCAAGATCCGCGATACCCTTTACATGTGTACGCCGCACCAGAAGCTGTTCGCGCTGGATGCCGCCACCGGTAAAGAAAAATGGAAGTTTGATCCGCAGCTGAAATACAACCCAACCTTCCAGCACATCACCTGTCGCGGCGTGTCTTACCACGAAACCGCCGCAGCCGCAGGCGCCGCCGGCGACGCCGCTCCGGCGATGTGCGCACGCCGCATCATTCTGCCGGTCAACGACGGCCGTCTGTTCGCACTGGACGCCGAAACCGGCAAACCCTGCCCGGACTTCGCCAACAACGGTGAGCTGAACCTGCAGAGCAATATGCCGTATGCGACGCCGGGCCACTACGAGCCGACCTCGCCGCCGGTGATCACCGATAAAGTGATCGTCGTCGCCGGTGCCGTGACCGACAACTACTCCAACCGCGAGCCTTCCGGCGTGATCCGCGGCTTCGACGTCAACAGCGGCAAGCTGCTGTGGGCCTTCGATCCGGGCGCGAAAGATCCGAACGCCATCCCGGCGGACGAGCACCACTTCGTGCCGAACTCGCCGAACTCCTGGGCGCCTGCCGCCTATGACGCCAAGCTGGATATCGTTTACCTGCCGATGGGCGTTTCCACTCCGGACATCTGGGGCGGCGATCGCACCCCGGAAATGGAACGCTACGCCAGCGGCCTGTTGGCGCTGAACGCCTCCACCGGCAAACTGGCCTGGTTCTATCAGACGGTCCACCATGACCTGTGGGATATGGACGTGCCGGCGCAGCCGACCCTGGCGGACATTACCGACAAGAGCGGTAAAAAAGTGCCGGTCATCTATGTGCCGACCAAAACCGGCAACATCTTCGTGCTGAACCGCACCAACGGCGAACTGGTGGTGCCGGCGCCGGAGAAACCGGTACCGCAAGGCCCGGCCAAGGGCGATCGCCTGTCACCGACCCAGCCGTTCTCCGAGTTGACCTTCCGTCCTGAGAAGAAACTGACCGGCGCCGACATGTGGGGCGCGACCATCTATGATCAGCTGGTCTGCCGCGTGATGTTCCACAGCCTGCGTTATGAAGGCACCTTCACCCCGCCTTCCGAGCAAGGCACGCTGGTGTTCCCGGGTAACCTGGGCATGTTCGAATGGGGCGGCCTGGCCGTCGATACCGATCGCGAAATCGCCATCGCCAACCCGATCGCGCTGCCGTTCGTCTCCAAACTGATCCCGCGCGGCCCAGGCAACCCGATTGAGCCGCCGGAAGGCGACAAAGGCGGCAGCGGCACCGAGTCCGGCGTACAGCCGCAGTATGGCGTGCCGTTCGGCGTCACCCTGAACCCGTTCCTGTCGCCGTTCGGCCTGCCGTGCAAACAGCCGGCCTGGGGTTACATTTCCGCCGTGGATCTGAAAACCAACGACATCGTGTGGAAAAAACGCATCGGCACCGTGCGCGACAGCTCACCGTTGCCGCTGCCGTTCAAAATGGGCATGCCGATGCTGGGCGGCCCGGTGACCACCGCCGGTAACGTGTTCTTCATCGGCGCCACCGCGGACAACTACCTGCGCGCCTTCAGCGTGACCAACGGTGAAAAACTGTGGGAAGCGCGCTTGCCGGCCGGCGGCCAGGCGACGCCGATGACCTATGAGGTCAACGGCAAGCAGTACGTGCTGATCTACGCCGGCGGCCACGGTTCCTTCGGCACCAAGCTGGGCGACTACGTGGTCGCTTACGCCCTGCCCGATCAGAAGTAACCACCGCCGTTAGTACCCCGCAAAGCACGCCGCAAGGCGTGCTTTTTCTTTTCCCGCCCCGCCGGCTGCCCCCTCGCAATACCCTTAATTTTTTCATCTCCATTATTGATAATGGTTATCATTCGCAATATTATACCTCTGCGGCCCCGGCAGCGGCTGCGATCCTCTCCAGCTTAATGGGCAATACAACGATCGGCCGCCTTTGGGCGGCCCTATTCGGAGGCGCATGGTCGACCATACTCGGAAGCATCGAAAGAAGATTTTGCAAGCGGCGGTGAAAACGCGACGCGCCGGCCTGACGTTCGCGCCGGCATCGCCAGCCACTTCGCCCTTTATCGGCCAGCACCGCCAGACGCAAGCCGTACTGATACACCTGATCGGCCATGATGACGCCCAGGAGGAACATGAATGAACCTGCAGCCCTTTACCGCCATGCTGATGTTCGCCTATGTGCTGCTGATGGTGCCGCTGCTCTACGTCATCGACAGCCGCCTGAGCGCCAGCAAACTGGTGCGCAAAGCCACGCAAAATCTCATCATCATCGCCTTGACGCTGTTGTTCTTCAGCGCGATGACGCTGCTGTATTGACGCTTCCTGCCCCTCAGGCGCCAAATTGAGCGCCTGAGCCGCCCTCTCATCCGCGCGCCCGCTCTACGGTTTTCAACCCGCCCAACCGCAACCAATGGTAGAGATCCGCATTGCGTTTAAATCCCAGTTTTCGCATCGCCGCCTGTTTGTGATTGCTGACGGTTTTCACGCTCAGATGCAGGTTGCGCGCGATGGCGGTCTGCGGCAATTCACAGGCCAGGTAGCGCATGACATCCTGCTCACGGCGGGTAATGCGCTGCCGTTCACACCAATAGCACCGGTGCTCTGCGTCGCGGTTCGTCCGCGCCGCCAATGCCCGCTCCAGCTGGCTTAATACGCTGTCCGGCGAGTCGTTGCGGAAAATAACGCCCGCCTCACTGATGCAACGCGGGTTATCGCGCCAGCGGGTATCGCCGGGTTCACGCAGCGCAAAGTTGAGCGGTTGGCCGCCGCTCACTGAACGCAGGCAGAAACGCGCCTGCCAATCACGCTCTACGGACTGGAACACCACATCCGCCCGATGCGCCTGTGTGGCGTCGAGCACCTGAACCCGCATGCCGCGGCGCGCAAAATACGCCAGCAGCAGCTGCTGCAATCCTTCAATAAAGAAACGGTCATTATCGATAAACGCCAGAGTGATGGTAGTTTCCATCGGCACGCTCCCTTTGAAATCATCCTTCCCGGTCGCCGCCGAGCGCGATTCCCCCCCCTGATGGCGGGTGACTCAACGGCATAATGCAACGGCGCGCGGCGCGGGTAATGCGGCTACGGCAACGCCAGAATGGCGACCGATTGCCCCGAGTAATTGCCAGCCTTGATCGTTCCCGTCACGCCAAGGGTGGAAGTGATCGGCACCGTGACCCCGCGCGTATCCGCGGTGAACTGATAACCCAGGTTGCCCAGGGCGCCGTTGATGCGCAGCGTGCTGTAGACGCCGGAATTCCCCAGATCCAGGCGGCCATTGCTGCCGACGCGGATATACATGACGATGTTCATCTTCTGCGAGCACACTACGCGCAGGCTGCCGCGCGCCGTATTGCCTACCAGGTCGGTATCCGGCAACACGCCGTGGTTCAGATCGAGCTGTTGCTCATCGATGCCGCAGACCCCGACCGGCGGCGGCGCGATGCCGCAGACGCTGCTCGGCATCAACCGTGCGCTGTTGCCTTCAACGGCGGAGGAGGACGAGGTGGTATAAAACAGCCCGACACACTCCTGAGTGATGGCATCCCCCACATGAGAAGTCGCACCGACGATCGGCAACGGATAAATGCTCTGGTAGAAGCGGCTGAGTTCACCCATCGTCCGCAGTTGGGTAATCTGCGGGTAGCGCCCCGACCCGACGATAGAGGCCGAAGGCGTCACGGCCGTGCTGCCGCCCGTATTGGCGCTGGTGTGCCGGTGGTTGATCCCCACAGCGCACATGCTTTGCTGGTAGCAAGGATTAGGCGATGAGTCATCCTTATCCCAGCTCTCAAGCACATACTCATAAGCCGCATTGCTGGGAGAGCCGGTACTCTTGGTCACATAGGAATAAATTTGCGCCGAGCACAGCCCCGGCAGCAGGCCGAGCAGTAAATACATCCCTCTGAAGTGAAAACGCTGCATCGCGTCATATCCTTATTCTGTTTTGCCGAAGCCCGGCGCTCATTGGTAGTCCAGGCTGAACGTCGCAATGGCGCTGAAAGCACCGCGACCGATGGTTCGCTTTGCCAGCGCTTCCGGTTCGCCGCGCACATAGGCCTGCACGCCAATCACCGTGCCGCCGTCCTGCAACGGGTACTTGCCGCCTGCGCTGTTGAGCGGTAAAGGCTGCCCCTGCAGCGTCTCCATGCCGATGGCGATCCCGCGCGCCTGGCTGCTCGCCGCCAAAGCCAAAAGCCCCGGCAGCTGCGCATTCTCCGTCCCTTTGAAGGTGATCGACACCGTCTTGCCCAGGCTGAGATCGCACTCCGCCAGCCGCAACTCGAACGGTTGCCCCTGCGTGCGCTGGTTCAGGTACAGGTACTTGTCGACCAGCGTGCCGAAATCCAGCGCGATGCTCTCGTCGCCCGGCTGAATGACGCAAGGTTCCGCCACCAGCGCCCCGCGCATGCGCAGATTGTCCGCGGCTTGCGCTGCGCCGTTCACGGCCAGCGCCAACAGCAACAGGCCGATAACGCCCCAGCCGCCTTGTGTTGTTTTCACGCTCGCCTCCTCCTTCATTGATAGTCGGCCCGCAGCGTCGCCGTGGCCTCGAACGCGCCTTCCGTCAGGGTTTCGCCCGATTTGCCGACCGGCACCGCTTCCAGCACCGGCGGTTTGGCCGGATCGATAGGCAGCGCGCTGCCCACTTTGAACGGCTGTGCGTTCTGGTAAATGCGGATGCCGAGATAGCGCCGGTTGGTTTGCACCGCCGCTTCGTCAAACGTTGCGGCGTTGCCGGTCAGACTCAGCAACATGTCCCATTTGCCGATCCCCGGCTCGCAGCGAATGCGGTAGCCGATGCTTTGCCGATAGTTCGCACCATCGACCTTGTTAATGCCGACACGATCGCCGAAGTTCACGTCAATGATCCCGTCATCGTTGATGGTGCAGGGCGGCGGCTCGATCAACGTGCCGCGAAACTGCATGTCGACCGTTTTCTCCGCCCAGGCGAGATGGCATGCCATCCCTGCGCACAGCAGCACGCTCGCCGTAAAACGTTGTTTCATGCTCTCGCTCCCGCGTTACTGATAATCCACCTTCATGGTGGCGCCCGCGGTGAATTCACCCGCCGCCAGCCTGGCGGTGGCCGATTTCACCGGTACCGCCTCAAGCGTCGGCGCGGCCGGATAGGTAAAGCTCAACCACTGGTTGATCGGCCAACGGCGGCCGCCGTTCAGCAACGCAATGCCCAAGCCGTCTTTGCTGGTGCGCAGCAGTTGGCCGTCGAAGCCGCTCGCCGCCCCCTGCACCTGCAGTTTGAGCCCGTTGCTGCTCTGCCCGCTGCACGTCAGCGTGTAACTCACCGCCCGCCGATAGTTGGCGCCATCAATGCGGGTGGTCATCACTTCATCGCCAAAGTCCACCTCGATCGGGCGTCCGCCGTTGATGATGCAGGGGGGAGAAAGCACGGTGACCCGTACGTTCACCGTGGTCGCCTGCGCCGGCAGTTGGCCCAGCGCCAGCACTCCCGCCAGCCAGAAAGGCACCCGGCCGCGTCTTATCCTCGGTACCATCGCCTCGCCTCAGTCATAATTCAGCCTAAAATCCACCGTCGCCCGATACGCGCCGGCCATCAGCGGCGCCGCGGTTCGCTCCGGTGCCACGCTGTAGCTCAACGCCTCTTGCCCTGGCGTCAGCAGCAGCGGCTCGCCGCGGCTGCCCAACCGAACGTCGCGACCGCGGCCGTCCAGCAGGCGCAACCCCAGCCCTGAAGTGCCCTGCGCTTTCACCAGCTGCGGATTGTCGCTGTCCGCCGTCGAACCGAAGCTGACCGTCACCGCCGGTTGATTCGGCGCCCAGACCAACGCGCCGGTACGCGCATCTCGCTGGCCCCCCGGCGTGCGCAGGCAATCCTGCAAACGCAGCTCGAACGCCACCGGCTGCCCGCGATCGCCGGCCTGACGCAAGCGCGCGGTGCCGGTCTCACCTAGCCAGATGTCCTGCCGCGCACTGCTCATCTCCAGCCGGCAGGCGCTTTCCGTCAGCGCGCCATATACCTGCAGTACGCCATTGGCGCCCTCCACCTGCCAGTTGTCCACCACGTCGGCCTTCGCCGGCGGCATCGCTATCACACCCAGGCTGAGCGCCAGCATCAACGCGCTCCCGCCGGCCTTTTTCCGTTCTCGTTTCATCCTTTCCCCCTGAATGGCTCTCCCGTCGGCACCGCCTGCGGCGGGTTATGACGCCGTCCGTTTCTCCGGCACCACCTTGCAGCTCACGCCGCTGCAGCTGAAGCTCAGCTGCGGCCGGCCGCCGTAATCGTTGATGTAGGTCAGCACCGGGCTACCGCCCAGCCCCGCTGCGCCCACGGTCAGGCGCGCCTGGCTCTTCGGTGCGATCATGAAAGGCTCAAATCCCTTTACGCCCTCCCCCCCTTTTTTGCTGCCCGCATCGACGATCGTGATGTAGTACGGCGTCGGGTTATTGACCTGATAGCTCTCCCCTTGCCGCGTCAACGTCAGCTGCTCTTGCCATGGCGTCGCCATATCGGTGCGGTTCGGCACGATCGCCGCCGGGCGATAGAACAGCTTGATGCGCGTCTGCAGCGCGATCTGCAACGTATTGGGCTTGTTGCTCTTCGGCGGTATCTCGCGCAGGTTGAAGTAGTACAACGTCTCCCGATCCTGCGGCAGCTGTTTGGCCGCCGGCAGCGCCTGAATCTTGATCTGGCTCGGCTTGCCCGGCTCGATGCGCTGCACCGGCGGCAACACCACCAGCGGGCTCTGGATCTTGTTGCCCTGCTCGTCCTCCAGCCAGCCCTGCGCCAGGTACGGCAGCTGCTTGTTCTGGTTGCTGAGATTCAGGCTGACCGAGTTCTGGCCGCCGTCGAAGATCACCCGGGTGCGATCGAGCGCGATTGCCGCCTGCGCGTGCTGCGCCGCCGTGCCGCCCAACAGCGCGAGCGCCGCGGCGGTTTTAAGAGAAAAAGTTTGCATGTTGTCGATAACTCCAAATTCAGGGTGATGGGTTTATTCAACCGGGGCCGATGGTGCCGCGGCGATCGGCCGACACGGCAGCAGCAGCGTACGCGTCAGCATGTCGGCCGGCAGCGTTGCGGGCAGCTGCACCTGACACTGTGCCGCGCCGCTCCAGTGCAGCGTCATGATCTCCCCGGCGTTGATGCCGCTCAGGTACACGCTGCCGCCATCGTTGACGATGCCGGTTTCTTGTTTGCGGGCGTTCAGCACCGTGGCGCCGAACGGCGGTGTACTGCCGTCCGCCAGTTTGACGATCGCCATCGCTTTTTCGCCCGCGATAACGTCAAACTGACGGTAGCCAATCGCCCCTTCGGTCAGGGTGGCCTGCACCACCGAACGGGTGGCTTCGGCGTTGTCGCCCAGTTTGTCCAGATCGATGCTGGCCTTGTTGCGGTAGTAGCTATTGACGTCCGCCACCACCGCCTTGCCGAAGCGGTTGGTGCTGACGGTGCTGCCGTAGCCGCGCACCGGCACACCGGCCACGCCGTTGGTGTCCACCAACAGGCGCGTACCGCCGATCATGCCGACGCGGTGCAACGCGCCGCCCTCCGGCGTCAGCGTCATGCCGCCCTGCGCAGACAGCCCCACGGCGCTGTAGCGCCCTTCCTGATAGCTGGCGTTGGCGCTCAGGCGCGCCGCATCGCCCTCGTGGTTGTAGTAGCCGCTCAGGTTAGCGCCGCGGCGGGCGCTGCCGGCGCTCAGTTGGTAGTTGTTGTGTTCATCGATTCGCTGGTAGTACCCCACCCGGTTCGTGGTGTCGTTGCGGTTCACCGTGCTGTTGTAGCTGAGCGTGGCGCCGTTGCCCCACGGCATCGACAGCGACAGATACATGCCGTCATCGTTGGTATCGTTGTAACGGTTGCGATAAGCCGACAACGACAGGTTCAGGTTTTTTATTTCGCCGAGATCGAAATAGCGCGACAGCGTCAGGTTGTAACGGTCGTTGGACGGGCGATCCCAATAGGTCTGGTGGCTGTAGTTGAGATAGCTGCTCAGGCCCCAGTCGCGGAACTGTTTGTTGAAGGTGATGGTGTACATCTCCTTGTTGTTGCCGACCCGGCTGCCGTAATAACGCGCGTCGAGATATTCGCTCATGCTCATGAAGTCCTCTTCCGAGAAGCGATAACCGGCAAAGGTGACCTGGCTGTCCAGTTCATCGAACGTCTTCGAATAGCTCACCCGATAAGAGCCACCGCTGAGCGTCTCCTCCCGCTGCGGCAACCGCGCCCGCGATTGGGTGGCGTCGAACGAGAGCGCGCCGAACATCATCAGATCGCGGCCTATCCCCAGCGACAGCGCGTTATAGTCGCCGCCCAGCAGTGCGCCGCCATACAGCGACCAACCGTTGCTGACGCCCCAGGAGAACTCCCCGGTGCCGAACAGCGGCCCGCGCGAATGGTGCTGCCAATCCGACGGTTTGCCGGCGGCCAGCTTGAAGCGCCACGATCCGGGCCGCGTCAGGTACGGAATGCTGGCGGTGTTGACCTTGAACGCCTGTACGCTGCCGTCCTGCTCCTCGACCCGCACATCCAGTTCGCCGGTGATGGCATCGTTGATGTCCTGAATGCGAAACGGCCCCGCCGCCACCTGGGTTTCATAGATCACCCGCCCCTGCTGGCTGATCGTCACCTTGGCGTTGGTCTTGGCGATCCCGACCACCTCAGGCGCATAGCCGCGCAGGTTCGGCGGCAGCATGTTGTCGTCCGATACCAGGCTCGCGCCGGAAAAACGGAAGCTGTCGAAAATCCCCGAATCCAGATAGTCTTCACCCAGCGTCAGGCGCGAGCGCAGCGCAGAAATGGCCCGATAGGCGTAGTAACGGCTCCAGTCCAGGCGTTTGTCGGTGGATTGCCCGCTGCCGGTCTGGTGATTGATCTGCCCCTGCCAGTCGGCACGCAGACGCCAGGCGCCCAGGTTGGCGCCGGCGGTGCCGTTGCCACTGACGCTGTACCCGCGCGTGCCGCCCTGCTGCTGCTGCCGACTCTGGGCGTTGACGTTGTAATCGAACAGCAAGCCCGGGATGCCTTCATCCCAGCGCGACGGCGGATCCCAGTCGTCGGAGCTGTATTCCAGATAAGCCTGCGGGACGCTCAGATACAGCGAGCCCGTCGCCAGATCGCCACGCGACACCATGCCTTTCAGGCTGGACTCATCCAGACATTCCCCCTGATGCCACCAGGTCAGCGCTTGCAATGCCGCTGGCTTCAACCCCAACTGCTCGACCAGCGCTTTGCCCACGCAGGCGCGGCTGCCGTCAGGAGCGTTGTCCGGGGGATAAAAAGGGATCTTCTGTTCGGGCAACTCGCTTTTATTGAGATGGACCACCATGCCGTAACTTCCCGGCATAATGTATCCGCTGCGGGAAAATTGGCTTAGGTCGATATTTTTGCGATCGTTCACGTCCAAAATGTCGGCATTAAATTGAATACCGTCTTCGGCATATACCCACGTTGATGAACTTCCCACCGCCAGCGTGATACATAACCCCAGTACCTGAAAACGAAATAGCTTCCCAGCAGGCGACAACATCATATCCCTAACCTTATATCGTATAATTCTGGCGTTGCGGCTTGCCGCAATAACAGCGCTCAGTAATAATCCAGCTTGAACCGCACGGCGGAAAAATAGTCCCCCGCATGCATCGGTTGATTATTGGCAACCAATTTAATGGAGTAATTAAGCGACATGCTGCCTGGCGTTATATCCCCCAGCGGCAACGGACGACCGGGCGCGGCGATATTCCCCATATCATCGGATATTTGCAGCGCGATGCCTTTCGCCTCCCCGTGCACGCCGAATAAGTCGCCATCGGCATCGCCATCGAAAACCACCTGAAATTGTCGCCAGTCCGGCAAATTCGGTTTCGGGCGTTCAAGCGTGCAGTTGATTAATTCGATGGTGAACGGATGCGTATTGCCTAAGCCATCACGCATGATATTTCCCGTCGGCATCACGGCCATATCGATAGTCTGCTCGCGGCTGCCGGCGGCAATAGCGCAAGCGGTATCAATAATGGCTCCTTGCATATTTACGCGTCCCCAGCCCTGAGAACCGGATGCCGCCGGCGCGGCCGGGCTCATCAGCGTAGCCGTCAATATGCAAGGAGACACTAAAGGGTGAATAAACCGGCGCATTGAACCTCCTGACACAGACCTTCCGTCTGGGAAAAAGCATGCGGGGAAGCCCCGCATGCAAAACGTCACGCCAATGGCGCAGGCTTACTGGTATGCCAGCTTGAAATCGGCAACGGCGGTGAAATCACCCGGAACGACGGTGGCGGAAGCGCCGTCACCCTGCAGGTAAGCCGCGAAGCGCAGCGTGTTGGTGCCGGTGCCCAGGTTCTGTGGGGCCGTTGCGTTGCCCAGTTTGATCGGGTTGCTGGCGGTGTCGGTGATGGCGATGCTGGCGCCGCTGGCGGTCCCGACGATGCCCAGCAGATCCTTATTGGCGGTAGAGGCTTTGCCTTCGAAGGTGGTGGTGACGGTTTTCAGCGTCGAGTTGTCGCACTGTTCCAGTTTGATATCGAACTGACGCGGCGCTGATTTACCGCCATTTTTCAACGCAACGTTGGATACCTGGCCCATATCCACGGTCTGGTCCACGGTCTCAGGAGAAATGGAGCAAGGCGCATCAATAATGGAACCGGTAAACGTCACTTTGCCATGCCCTTGGTCGGCGGCATGCGCCAGAGAAGAAACGCCAAACGCCAGAACTGCTGTCAGCATGATTTTGTTCAGTTTCATAATTCACTTATTCCTTTAATTTATGTAAAAAGCGCAGGATCGCTCCCGTTCCTTTAACGGTTATTTATACAATCCAGAATGAAAACGGTATTACCCGCAGCCAAAGCAAACCCTCACGATAATTAAATCGCGACCTTTATTTCATCATCACCCATTTTAGGTATTCAACGAAAACCACACTGATGAGAAAGAAAACAACCGAACCAGTAAATTCCCGCAAGATTTTAACCCTTGCCATGGGAATTACACTAAGATTCAACTTACCGCTTGTTTTGGCCCAAATATTGTTACAAAAATCGTTGTAATTTGAAAAGTCATTCAAGGCAAAAGTAATAAATACGAGATATAAGCCCAAAAACCACAAGACAACTATATTTTTTCGAGACAACAGATCGTAAAATTAATAACGATAGTAGATTATCTCGTAAAATATATATCACACGACATTATTGATCGCCTTTTTTCTATTTGCGGTATAATGATTTGGAAAAGAAAAGGGAGGCTTATCAATTCGGTCTGGTAAAAACCAGCACCGGGCAGTAAACCATGGAGAAAAACGATGAAGTACAGCCATTACGCACAGCAGGCTGAAAATTTGGCCACCTCATTACCGCTCCCGATCCGTGAACGCCGCTGGTTTATTGCAGTGGAAATATCGGGTTCAGGCAAGTGTTCGCTACCGGTTCAGGAAGAGTATTGCCGGGACAGGGCATTATTTTCCGGGCGACGCTTATCGTTATATCAAAATTCGGCTGAAGTTTAAGGGAGGCTGACATGATAAAACGCACGTCAAAACAACAAGAATTACAAAACCTGCAGCAGCATTTATTAACGACGCTGCACCGCCTCTGCCCTTCGGCCAACGGCACGGCGCCTCCCCCTCCCGGCGAGTGGCCCACGACCCGCCAGTTGGCGGAGTCTAACGACATCACGATCTATCAGGCGCGCAATCTGCTGTTGAATCTGGTCGGCCGAGGTAAGGTGTTGGTCACACCGGGGCCGGTCAAGAAGTCATTGCGTTGGTACCCTTCCCTCTGAATAGAGGTTCTTCCTGCCGGTGCCTCTCAGGCCGCCGGCAGGCTGCGCGCAGGCGAGCTTATTCGGCGTCCGAGCGCCTGGCCCGCGGATATTTCCACAGCCAGCGCCCGCTGACCATGCGCCAGTAGAATAAGGCGCCGCGCACCGCCCAATCGAGGAACATCCCCAACCAGACGCCCACCACGCCCATGCCCAGTTCGATGCCCAACGCGTAGCCGGCCACCACGCGGCACCCCCACATGCCGAGCATCGTCACCCACATGGCGAAGCGGGCATCGCGCGCGCCTTTCAACCCGGCGGGCAAGACCCAGGAAGCGGCCCAGATCGGCATAAAGGCGGCGTTGAGCCAGATCAGGGTTTTCACCACCGTTTTCACATCATCCTGCGAGGTATAAAACGCGGCGAACACCCCGGCCAGCGGCGCGGTGCCCCAGGCGATGGCGGTCAGCCCAAGGGTCGACAGCCAGAAAATATGGCGCAGCTGCCGCTCCGCCTGGCCGATCTCGCCTTTGCCGAGCCGCCGGCCGACGATAATGGTCGAGGCCGATCCCAACGCGTTGCCCGGCAGGTTGATCAACGAAGCGATGGAGAAAGCGATAAAGTTGCCGGCGATCACGTTGGTGCCCATGCCGGCGACAAACATCTGCGTCAACAGCTTGCCGCCGTTAAACAGTACCGACTCGACGCTGGCGGGAATGCCGATCCCCAACACTTCCCACAGGATACTCATCTTGAGCGGCGTGAAATAGCTTTTCAACGTGATGTGCAGCGCCGGATTAAAGCCGATCGCCAGCACG
The DNA here is from genome assembly GCF_052168495.1 of Serratia sp. CY52157. Lineage (NCBI taxonomy): Bacteria > Pseudomonadati > Pseudomonadota > Gammaproteobacteria > Enterobacterales > Yersiniaceae > Serratia > Serratia sp. CY52157. Next base: position 1,494,579 of record NZ_JBJNMO010000001.1, read on the forward strand.
TAGAGTATGGCGATGGCGCCGATATAGCGGGAAATCGTCAGCCCCAGCCCGGCGCCGACGAACCCCAGGCCATGCCAACCCAGCATGCCGTAAATCAGGATGCTGCTGATGATGATATTGAGGATATTCATGCCGCCATTGATAAGCAGCGGGATCTTGGTGTTGCCCGCGCCGCGCAGGGCGCCGCTGCCGATCAACGCAATCGCCGCCGCCGGGTAGCTCCACACCGTGGTTTGCAGGTAAGAGAGCGCCAGCGCTTTCACCTCCGGCGAGGCCGCGCCGGCGATCACATCAATGATAGGCTCGCCCGCCAGGTGAATGCCCGCCGCCAACAGCAGCGCCACGCCGGTCATCAGCACCAGCGACTGACGCGCCGCCGCTCGCGCCCGCCGGCGATCGCGCTTGCCGAGGCTGAAGGCCACCACCACGGTGGTGCCGAGATCCACCGCGGCGAAAAAGGCGATGATCACCATGTTGAAACTGTCCGCCAGCCCCACCCCAGCCATCGCCTCTTTGCCGAGCCAGCTCACCAGAAAGGTGCTCAGCACCCCCATCAGCAGGACACAGGCGTTCTCCAGAAAGATGGGCACCGCCAGTGGCGTGATCTCGCGCCAGAACAGCACGCGGTAGCTTTTCCGTTTGGCGTACCAGCGCGTATTTTCCACGCGCTGACGCAGTGCGGCATACAGGTTCAAGATGGGCTCGATGGGTAAAAGTGAAACATCATTTCAAATGATGATCGATAAATCGTTATCCTGCAAAGAATTTTGGGGCGCCCATAAAGCGCGCCCGAAAGGCATGCCGGCGCGCTACTCCATGTAATCTTCCTGATCGGCCTGCGCCGCCGCGATAAAGCGGGCGGTGCTGCGGCTGAGCGCAGCGCATTTTTCCGTCAGCAGCTGATTGTCCTGTTGCAGGGTCAGGTAACGCGCCTGGGTAAGCGCCGGCAACTGCCGATACCCTGCCGCCTGCGTGTCCCAGCCGCGGCGCTGCGCCGCGCGCATTGCGGTGCGCTGCAGCTTCACATCGTCCGGTATCTCGCTGCGCCCGCAGTCCACGCGCAGGAAGTGTCCGCCGGCCAGCATCGAAGCGATGTGATCCAGCTGCGCCTGCAGCGGCGGCGCCGGTTTATGCGCCGTCTGCTGACAACCGGCGAGCAGCAGCAATGCCACCGCGCCGCAAAGAGACGTGCGAAACAGAGTCGACATGGGGGCTCCGGGAAAACCTGTGGGTGATGAGATGATCTTAGGTGGGCGGACGTCGGGCGGCAAGGCGAGCAGCACGCGCGGCCCGCTTAACGTCGGCCGCTGCTGACCTTGGTGGCGCGGGCGGGATTGCCGGCGACGAATTCCAGCGTGGGGGAATAGTAAAACGGCAGCCAGGCGTTATAGCCGCTCTCCCACTCCCATTTGACCGGGCAAGGCCACAGCATGTCTTCATGCAGGATGTAATAGATCCACCGCCCGGGCGGGCGGCGCGGTTTGCGCGTTTTCATAGCGGGTTCGACGGCCTGATGGAATGCGATAGGGTCAACTGCTGCATTTTACCGCGATTTTCGCCATGGGGACAGCCTGCATTGCCGGCTTCGCCCCGGCGCCGGCAAGCGCCCTTTATTCACCGCCGCCTGCCGGCGCGCCGTTCTCGGCCCCCAGCACCACTACCCTGTCGGCCGAGTCGATGGTCGACTTTCTGTGGGCGACGATCACGCGCGTAATATTCAGCGAAGATATCGCCCGGTTGATCGCCGACTCATTCTCAACGTCCAGATGGCTGGTCGCTTCATCCATAAACAGCACGCTCGGGCGGCGATAGAGGGCGCGCGCGATAAACAAACGTTGCTTTTGCCCGCCGGAGATGCCGTTACCCAACTCGCCGATCAGGGTTTCGTAGCCCATCGGCATCTGCATGATTTCATCGTGGATATTGCTGTGTATCGCGCAGGCCATGATCAGCTCTTTATTGGCATTGACCTCAAACCCGCTGATGTTTTCCGCAATGGACCCGGAGAACAGCCGGTCGTCCTGCAGCACGCAGGCGATCGCGTTACGGTAGTTATTCACCCCGACTTTATGGATATCCATCGCGTCGGCCAAAACCTGGCCGGAAGTGGGGCTGAGCAAACCGCACATCACCTTCAGCAAGGTGGTCTTGCCCGCGCCGGAGGCGCCCACGACGGCCACGCTTTCGCCGGCCGCAATACGCATGTTCAGGTCTTTGAAGATCGGCCGCGACAGCGCGTCATATTGATACGTAAGATTTTTTACCTCAATGGCAATCCCCGTGCCCGAGGGGAAAACCTGTCGCGGCGCGGACTCCGTCTCCGCATCGGTAAAGACGATGTCGGATATCCTCTCATTGTGCAGCGACAGCATGCGCAAGCCGATCGCCAGGTCGATCAGGCTCGAGGCCCGCTGAGAGAACTGGCCGCGATAGGCATTGAACGCCATGAACATGCCGAGCGTCATGGAATTGTCGATGACCATCATGGCGCCAAGCCACAGGATCGCCACCTGATCGAGCGTCGTGATAAAGGTATTGATCCCGCCGAACATCATATTGAATCGGGTGATTTTGATATTGGTATTGGCGGCGTCGACGTTCAGATTGAGCCAATAGCTGGAGCGCGTTTCCTTGATGCCCAGCGCCTTGACGGTCGAGATGCCGTACAGCGTCTCCATGAAATGCGAGTTGGCCTTGGCCGCCTTGACGATCTGCTCCTCCGAGAATTGACGGTAGGTTCTGTAAGTCATCATCCTGATGAGGATGTAGATCAGAGTGAAGCCCGCCACGACCCAGACCAGCCAGCCGCCGTAGACCATCATCATCGCGAACAGCCCGACCGTCATGATGCCGTCGATGATCCCGCTGACGATATTATTGGTAAAGGTGGTTCTGATCGCATCCAGCGAGGAAAAGCGCGATTGAATGTCCCCCAGGTGCCGTTTCTCGAAAAAATCCAGCGGCAGCTTCATCAGGTGTTCAAACAGCGTCGTCTTCCACTGAATATCGGTCAGCGTCCCGAGCACGATGGAGATCCAGGCCCTGGCGATGCTGACCACCGCGCGGAACAAGGTGAAGAAGATCAGCCCCAAACAGATGACCGTCAGCAGGCTGTAGTCATGCGCTTGAATGACATGGTCGGTCACCAGTTGGGTTCCCACCGGCAGCAGCAGGTTGACCGATTCGATGACTATCGATAACGCAAAGATCTTGAGCAGCGTCCCCGGCAGGCCCTCGATGTTTTTCATCAAATCCAGCAGGCGCAAACGGGTCTTGAGGGTCTCTTTTTGAAAGGCCCTGTCGGGCCACAGCTCCAACGCGATGCCGGTAAAATGATTCGACATCTCCTGCAGCCCGATCACTCTGCGCCCGAAGGCCGGATCGTGAATGACAAAACCGGCGCGCTGCACCTTAACCAACACCACGAAGTGATTCATATTCCAGTGCAGTATGCAGGGCGTTTTCAGCTGATTGATTTCGTCGATGTCCAAGGACAAGGCGCGCGTCTTCAGCTGGATTTGCGACGCGATTTGAGAGATCGTCCCCAGAGTCGCGCCCTGGGTGGAAATGCCGAATCGCTGCCGCAGGCTCAGCATATCCACATTAAACCCGTAATAGGAGGCGATCATGGCGAGGCACGCCAGGCCGCATTCCGATGACTCCGACTGCAAGATGCTCGGCACCCGCTTGCGCAGTGAGAATGTTAACTTCTCGTTGATCCGTTCAAAGAGATTATTGTCCTTCATCGACTCGCCCCACGACGCTGTTTTTTATGTCATACAAAGGCGCGATCGCCCACTGATAAAGCGGTTTCTTATCCAGGAAGACGATGACCCTGGCCTGCAGCCCGCTGCTGATTTCGAGATATTTGCCTTTATCGCTGAATTGCGTGTCGCTGATGGACGCCAGCACTTTGTAGTAGGCGTTCCTTTCCCTTTTATTTCCGCTGCTGTATTCCGACATTTCCTGCGGGGAGGCGGGGACCGACGAGATGGATTCTATTTTTCCCGGAAACTGACCGAATTTATCCGACGGGAAGGCTTCATAGCGAATGTTGATGCCATCGCCGATTTTCACGTAGGGCAAACTGTTATTCGGCAGCCATAGAACCAGATAATATTTGATGTTATCAATCGGTTTGATTTGCGCCAGACTGCTGCCGCTCTCGACCACCTGCCCGGCGGTCACGCTCAGCGACTCGATTTTCCCCTTGAGCGGCGCTTTGATAATGACCTGGCCGCCGGCATTGGACTCCGCCAGCTGGCGTTGTAAATCACTGCGTTGCGATTCGCTTTGCGATATCTGATTGTCGTAATCGGCGGCGCGAATCAGCAAATCGCTGCGCAACTGCGACAGTTGAATATTTTGCTGGATCTTTTGGCTGTAGAGCGCCTGATACGAGCTTTGCTGTTGTTGAAAGAGCGAGCGCTGATAATTTAACTGATCTTTGGTGATCAGGCCTTTCGTCAAATAGTGTTCGTAATTTTTCAGGCTATCGCGCATTTTATCCATCCCCTCTTTGGCGCTGAGGTTCAGTTTCTCGGTTTCTTTATAGGCGTTTTCATAGCTATTGATCTGTTTGCGCAAATTATCCAGCATGGCGGTTTTATTTTTATTCAGCTTGCTGATTATCGAATCCAGATTGCTAATCTGTTTGCTTATTTCGCTGGCCGCGATATGGCTGACATTGCCGGACGTGGTGCTTCTCGAGACATCAATCACATACAGCGGCTCGTCCTTTTCCACGACGTCACCGGCTTTATGGAATGCCTGGCTCACGTAACCGTATTGGGAGGAAAACACATTGGTGGAATGCGGGATGCTGATCACCTCGCCTTCAACATCGACCCGGCGCGTGTACTCGCAAAAATAGAGTGCGCCCGCCAGGATCAGAATAAAAGTGAAACAGGTGGCGGCAATCACATGGCTCGACGCGCCGGAAATTAACAGCGCCCTGCCGGTCCATCTTTGACGTTGATAATTGACCGCCTCCTGGCGGAAAATATTCCTGCTCTTATTATCACTCATAGGAAGAACCTGCGCTTGCCTGACCGGGAGACAGCCGCAGCGAGAACGCTGCGGCTTTGGACCGCGTATGGATTTAGCTGATGGTGCCGTTAATCAGCCCATCGAGGCCTTTTTTGGAGTATTCCAGCGTGGTGTCCCAGCCAATAACGGCTGCGGCCACGCCGCTGGCTACGCCGCCCAGGATGCCGCCGGCGACCATGCCGACGCCCTGGCCAATCGAGCCGACGCCCAGCAGGCCGCCGCCGTCGCCGCCGTGCTTACCGCCGATGACGGCGCCCGCCATGCTGCCCACGGAGGCGCCCAGAGCGATGGATGAAACGGCTTCCGCGGCATTGGAGACGGCGCTGCCAATCAGCCCCGACAGTCCATTGCTCATATCCCAGGAATAAGCGCCTGACACTTCATTCATTTCGATAACAGACAGTTCTTTCATTGGTTAATCTCCATATTTAAACGGACAAACACTGCCATACATGCGTGTTGTCATTGCATTGGCATCGGCCTGCAGCGCCTGATGCCACCAATAATGTCGCGCGAACAGACGACATTATATTTTTAATAGGGGTCTCTTTAATTCTGCGTAATGGTGAATGTCATCACCGCGTCGGCCTGTCCGGGGCTAATGGCTCCCGTTTGCTTATAGCGCGCCATCAAGGGGATCCTGATCTCTTTTTCAGCCGCGGTGTGGTAATTGATCGGTCTGGAAAACGTTAATGGATTACGGTTCTCATCCAACACTTCCACGGCGACGCCCTTCGCCGCATCGGCGCCGTCGGCGATATCAATCATTCCCACGCCTGGCGAATTTCCGGCCGCCTCGAACGTGACCTGAACCGGAATATTGTCCTCCTGACATTGCAGAACCACGGAAAAATTGCGTTCGGAAGACGCCGCCGTGCTGCCGACGCCGTTAAACTCGCTGCGTTTAGGGCTGCCCAGATTTACCGTTTGATTTTTATAGTTCAAATCAACCAGGCAACTTTTCTGAATGACCTTCATGCCGGAAATACTGATATCCAAAATGGAGGTCGAATCCAGATAATATCTGGCGATAATTTTCCCGCCCATATCGCCGCCGGTTTTGATCGGGCCGGTTTTAATAAACGTCAGCCGAACATCGTTTCGATTGATCCACGGCGTCAGCAAGTTGGGCGAAATCGCCGTGTTGACGGGCACGTTCTTATTGCTCTGCCATAAGTCTGAAATCGTCACCCCCACGCCCTCGATGCCCGTTTCAAATACGCCGGGCAGCGCGCTCGGCGTCAGCGGCGACATGGAGCGATAGGCGACCGAACCGGAACAAAGAAAAGAAAACGTCGTGCCGTTAATGCTGTTCTCCGTTCGAACAGCCAACTGCTCGCCGACTTCAATGCGCGGATCCACGGCCAGCGTCAGCAATCCCATACGGGCGGTTTTCGCGTTGGTGGTACAGGTGCCGGCATAAACCGCCGTCGTGAGCGTCGCCAGCCACACCAGGGCGCCGTAACCGAATATCCTGAGAAAAACGTTCATTTTCACTCTCACTTAAAAGTCATGATGGAAATAGAGCGAGATCTATTGGCAAACGCCGTTTAGGGTTTGGAGACCCGCTGACGGCGGCTCCGCCGGCAACTGGTAACGGATGCGGCATTGGTTCTCGCCATTCCTGCCCCACTGCGCGATGAGCAGGCCCTTTTCCGCCATGCCGCTCAGATAGACCACGCCGTCGCCGCCGACCAGGAACGGCTGAGTCGCCCCCTCGGCAAGACGCAGGCTGGCGCCCAGCGGCAGGGGTGCCCCCTGCGAGTCCGTCACCTTCATCAAAATCCGTCTGCCGACGTTGGCTTTGAAATTCGCCCGGCTCACCGCGCCGCGAGTCGGCGTGACCGACTGGTTCGTCAACTCGAGATCGACATCATCCGGCAAGCTGTCGACATCGAGGCGAATCGAATTGTTGCGATAAGGCGTGGCGTAAGGAACGATCGCGTAGCCGCGCCAGTCGGTTTTCACCCCGACCTGATTGCCGACCGCCACATCGCTCGCGCCGGCCGCCTGTACCAGGGCGACGGTTTCGCCGAACGGTTGACCGAAGGTCACACCGTCTTCATGGGCGATCACCCCGCCCTTCACCCCGTAGTTGACGCGCTGTTGACTGCGATCGTAGGCATAGCCCGCCGTGAGTTCGCCGTACGTCGCGCGCCAGTCGGCGTTGGCGTTGCCGCTGTTGCCCTGGCCCTGGCTGCCATACCCTTCCTGTACGCTCCAGCTGAGGTTGCCGCCGGCCAGCGCCGTGCCGTTGAGGCCCGCCGTATGGCTGGTATTGCCTTTTTTGCTGGTGTTGAGGTTGTAGGTGGCGTAGGTGTTGCTCAGCCATTTCTCTAATGGCACGCTGATGTTGAAAGCGAAGATCTGATCGCGATCGTAAATGCGCCCGCGGTTCGAATCGCCGTAAGTAGCCTGTGAATTCCGGCTGTAGCTGTAGTTAAAACCGTAGCTGATGCCATTCCAACTATTGTTGTAACCCGCGCTCAGCGACTGCATATTGCGCTCGGAGCCCCAATAGTCTTCGGAGACCGCGCTGAGTGAAAGCGACCCCGCCCCTTCCCATAAATTCTGGTTCAGCGTGATTTCGCCGCGATTTTTGCGGCGGTCTATCGGGGCGTAACGGTTGCCGCTGCGATAGGTGTCCAGCACTTCCTGCAGCCCATAGTAGCCGCTGGTCGAATAGCGGTAGCCGGCGATGGCGAAGTTCGTCCCCGTCTCGACGATATTTTTGCTGTACCGCACGCGCCACGACTGACCATCGCTTTTCGGTTGATGCTCCTGCTTTGCCCACGCCTGGGTGACGTCGGCCGACAGGGCGCCGAACTCGCCCAGGTTCTTGCCCAGACCCAATGCCAGCGATTGATACGGCCCGGCGAATTGGCCGCCGCCATACAGGGTGAAACCGGCGGGCAAGCCATAAATCAGGCTGGCCTGCGAGAAGATCTTTTTATCCACGCTGTGATCGTAAGTGCGGTATTGCCCCGAGGTCAGCGCATATTTCAGCCGCCCTTCGCGTTGCAGCACCGGCAGGCTGGCGAAGGGAACGGTCAGGTGCTGTTCGCTGCCGTCCGCCTCCTTGATAGTCACCTCCAAATCGCCGCTGCCGCCGGTCGGGTACATGTCCGAAATTTCAAACGCGCCCGGCGCAACGTAACTCTGGTAGATGACATAGCCGTTTTGGCGAATGACCACTTGCGCATTGCTGCGCGCGATGCCGCGCACCACCGGCGCATAACCACGCAGGCTTTCCGGCAACATGTCGTCATCGGAAGCCAGCTGCGCGCCGCGAAACGACACGCTGTCAAACACATCGGACGGGCTGCTGCTTTCGCCGAGCGTCAGCAAGCTTTTCAGGCGGATGATATTGCGCTGGGCGTAGGTATAGACGGAGTCCCAACGATCCTCCGACGCTCGCCCGCCGCCGGCGCTGTTGTAGCTCCAGGTGGTGTAGTTCCGCACTCGCCAGGCGCCCAGGTTGAAGCCCGGCCGCAGGTTGAGGTAATAACTGCTTGCGCTCTGGGTGAATCGATCGCGCCCCTTGCTGTTGCTGCCGGTGAAGCCATAGTTCAGCAGCATCGCCGGCAGGCCTTCATCCCATTGTTCCGGCGGAACGTATCCACGCACCTTATTTTCCAACGCCGCCTGGGGGATACTCAGCATCAGGCGTTGGCGGTTAAATTGAAATTGCGCCGAGGCCTGCGGGATCGCGGCCAAATTCGCGCAGCGATCGGCACCGGCCAAACCGGGAAACAGCTCAACTTTCACCCCAAGCCGTTTCAGATCTTCCCGCGTCAGACAAGGCTGCAGATCGGCCTTCTCGTCGCTGCCGGCCCGCCGAGCGAACGACACCTCGCGCGTTTCCAGCAGCATGTCGTTCACCCAAATATCGACCCGATACGTGCCGGGAACCTGCTGGCCATTTTCAAAAATCGACAGATCGACGTGCTGCTGACCTGAGCGCCCGGTTTCCAGCAACGCCGGATTAAAATAGTCACGAGAGAAGGCGGGATTAGCCATGTTGCCGCATACCGCCGTTGTTGCCGTGAATAAGGCTATGCGTTTCAGCCAAGCATCCCGCTTCGCTAATATACGCTTTTGAGTTATCATTCATTAGCTCCATTATTGAAATGTTTTATCCCTCTGTCTGCCTTCCCTTACAGATTAAATACCTGACTGATGTTCTTTCCCTGTGCCGCCATAATCATTAATTAATTTCCAGCTTACCGACGTTGCGCCCGCCACGGGCAATGCAAACATTTCGCTGCTCATCGGCGCGATATACGCCACCTCTTTCATTTCCCGCCCCCCGATGCGGACATAATGAAAGTTCATATAATAAGGCGTTGGGTTGGTGAGTTTTAATTCTGAACCGACACGCTGCCATTTCAGCTGCTGCGTCACTTCTTCGGGCACCTGGCGGAGCAGCGGCGCCGGCCGATAAATCAATTTAATGCGGGTCTTGACCGCTATTTGCAGCGTATTCGATTTACCCGCCTGGGTTGTTGAAGGAATGGATTTAATATTCATCCAATACAAGCTTTCTTTATCTTTCGGTAAGTCATCGCCCACTTTCACGATGCGCAGCATATTTTCCTGGTTGCCGTCCAGCCGAAATAAAGGCGGCGTAACGATAAACGCGATTTTATCCACCCCGCTTTGTTGATTCTCCAGCCAGGACTGAATCAAATACGGTTCTTTATCCGGATTCTCCACGCTGATTGACGCTTCTTTTTTTTCGCCGTTGAATATCACCCGCGTCCCGCCAATCACCACGCCGGCGTGAACCGTAGACGCAAACAATAAAATAATGAAAGCCGCTAAGGCGCCGTAGCGATTAAAACGCATAATATTATCTCCGAGGCAATACAGCCCGCTGTGAACCAGCGGGCAAGAAAATATTATCAGTTATAATTCAGCGTAAAGGTGGCGACGCTATTAGCTTTACCGGCGGTAACATCTGCCTGCGTGGAAATATAGCGGGCGGTAAAATCGAGGTTATTTTTCACGCCGCTACCGGAAGCCAACGGATAAGCCGTCGACGCCGTGTAAAGCGGCAGAACACTGTTAGAAATATCAGACAGTTGGATACCGACGCCGGTAGCGACATCCGTTTCCTGGGTCAGCTGCAATACGTTGCTGTCGCCGTTATCGGCCGCGCCGTCGAACTTAACGGTGGCGCTTTTTACCGTATCCGGACAATCGGTGACTTCCAGCGTGAATTTTGTCGCGCTGGACGTTGATCCCTTGCCACCCGCAAATGCCGTTCGGGCCACATCACCCAAAACAACATTTAATGGATTACTCAAGTCATTCGTGACCTTGCACGCAGCATCGACAATATTCCCGGTAAAATTAACCTGACCATCTGCTGCCAGAGCAGGTAAAGCGCTTGAACACGCTGCCGCGACAAATGCCAACATAATCACTTTTTTTTCCATCATGGGTACTTCTCCTTTTGATTAGACAGACTTCAAAATATCCCCGCCACGGAGAACCCGGACAGGGAGAATAGGAGCTCCGCTCCTTTCACAGTTAATTATGCTTAGCTTTCCCCCTTTAGCAATACATAAAATCAATGTAAAGATGAGAAAAGATAATTACCCCAAATAGAATTAGCATCATTCTTAATTTTATTTTGAAAAAACCGCCAAATCGGCGTTTCTTGATTCAATCCTCTGGCCGCCAGGGAATTTATTCTCGCGCTATTCGAAGGCGCTTTCGCCAGATCCCCCTCATTTCCCCCTCAGCCGGAAAATCGGGCGACATCGCCGTAAAATGAAAGCCGGGCGATAAAACTCGCCCTGAAATAAATGACATTTATATTACGAAAGGCATCACGACGCGGCGGCAGCGAGAGGGGCGGAAAGAATAGGAAAAGCATGGCGATAGCGGTTTATCGAACAGGAGGGAGAATAAGGCATTCGCCGTTCGTGAAACCGGCGCGGTCATGTGACAACGAGAAAATGGCGTTACGCAGAAATATTCTGTCTGGCGCCGTTCACTATTTCGAAAACAAGGCGACAATGCGCTCTGTCGCGCAGAATAACGCATTGCCGCCTTATTGTTTTTCGGCGCCGCTAATTAATCGTCATGGCGATAATCTTCACCCAACCCTCTGCCAGGTAAAGTTTCACACGCCAGACCATCGCCCGCGGGAACGGCGGACGGATAGTTATCGTCAGGCGTGATAAAGACCGGTGTGGTCGCGATAAACCCATCGTTGAACACCGCCTCGATAAAGGTGGCCTCCCAGCCTTGCGCCGGGGCGGCCAGACGAAACTCGCCGCGATCGGCCTCCGCTGTAGCCAACGGCTCCGGGGTAAAGCGTACGCCGCACGAATAACGAAAATCTCGGGCCGTGCGGTTGTGCGCGCTCCAACGCCGCACGGTGGCCGGCGGTTCGGAAAAACGCAGCGTGCGCACCGCAGCATCCGCGGCGCTGCCTTGCACCTCGATCGTCGGCAACGCGATATCGCGCTGGCGGCGCTTGATCATCGCCAGTATGGCGCGTTCGGCGGCCGGCCGGCTTGCCGCGCGATCCCCGTCGGCAATCGCGCGCAGCGAAGCCTCACCCGGTGAGGCGCTGAAATAGAATCGCGTGCTGTCCGGCGGATAACGTTCGTCGCCGCTGGCGATGATGACATATTTCGCCGCCGCTGGCCGCTCACCCGCCGTCGGCGGCGGATAAGCGGTGGGATCCGCTATTTGCATCAGTTTGTCGAACGCCGGCGTCTCTATGCGCCGATCGATGCCGAGTTGGTAATAAGGATGAAACGCCAACGGCCAACGGCCGCCATACGTACGATAGGTATGCTTCAAGACCTGCCGCGCCGCGACCCCATCCGGGAACATGGCGACGACGGCATCGATGCGCTCATCCGACAATGACGCCAGCCACGCCGCGGTTGCGCCGCTCGCCGCGCCCGCCACGATGAATTGATCTATCCCCCATCGGCTCAATTCGCGCTGCGCCAGCGTCATGGTTTGCGACAAGGCCGCCGTCATGGGGATCGCCAGCGGCATCATCAAGTATTCATCCGCATCGTCCAGGAACAATCGCCAGCCTCGGGCCTGGCTGTCCTCCCCCGCACGACGCCGCCCCTCATTTTGATATTCCAGGTACGGATAAGGCAGCCGGTTGACGACAATCACGATGGTGTGACTTTCCGCCGCCAAGGCCGCCGGCGTAGCGACGGAAAACGCCGCATTTTGCTTGCCTGGCCCGCTCGCCCCTGCGGCGGCGCAAGCGCAGTCATCGCTCATCAGCACCAACGCTTTACGGGCAAGCGCCCCGTTGGGGATATAAATATCCACATCGTGCCACCATTGCGTCGGCCGGATGGCGTCTTGCGGCGACCAGGATTGCGACATCAACCGATAATGGCGTATCGACACGTCATGGCCGTTATCCACGCCCTTTAACGAATATGACAGAGGCAATATGGCCAACTGATTGTTATAACAAGGAATAACGGTGTGCAAGGCGGGATGTTCGTCCGCAAAGCAGCGGTCTTCCTCTGCCGCCATGGCCTGCCGGCCGCCGATTAAGGCCAAGCAAATCAGCGCGATGTATCCGATGCGTTTCAGCATTTTTTCCTCCCCCTTTGTCCGTGGCAAATCCCTTTTACGCCGCCTGGCGGCAGGAAACCTTCCGCGCGCCTAGAGCACCTGATGAAAGCGTATCGGATAGCCAAAGCTGTCCTTTTCGAACGCCACGTCTCTGTCGTTCTCGCCCAGCAATAGGCTGTAAACGCCGTTTTCCTCATAACGGCTCATGGCGATATACAGCACGACCTCCCGATGGTCAGCGATCGTAAACTGTTTGCGCCTGGCGTTGATTTCCAAGGTAAACGCCACCACAGGATTGTTGTTCAGAAATACCGAGGTCTGCTGCATGGAGACGATCCTGCCCTGCGCTTTCTCGGTCACCTGAAAGGGCGTGGCGTCATTGGGGGCGCGTATATCCACCTTCTTTTGGATATAAATAAAGTTAAACACCGCCAACGCCACCGCCACGAACAGATTGATGACCATGATCAAGATGATTTTATTCGCCATGAACTCTCCCTTTGCCGTTCTTCCGGCTCCCGACATGAGCGAGGTAAAAGTGCCCTTGCGGGCACTTTTCATTAAGGGCCGGGCTTATGACGATTTACGGCCAAACAGCTGCGAGAAGGCGCTAATCCCGGCATCGATGACGGCGCCAATGCCCTCACCGAGTTTGGCGCCGGCGCCCGCCGCATCCGCGTGGATCCCGAATAGACCGGTACCGGCATCTACGATGGCGCCAATGCCATTGCCCAGGATTTTGCCGGCATCGGAAGCGATGCCTGCGCCGGAAACCGCCATGACTTCTGCTTCAGTCAGTTCTTTCATACTGTCTCCTTTGTATTTATCGACATGTTTAGTAATGAAAAAATGAAACCCTCACTGTTTGTTCACCTCCTTGTTATCTGCCCACGAAAGACCCTGTTGCCAATGCGTTCACCCGCGCGGCGGTGACAATGTCAGAACAGGCCGAACTCACGGCAGAGATAATCGGCGACGCCATTGCGGCTGTTGGGCAGCGCAATCGGGTTAAACGGCAGCGCGCGCTTCAATTCGCCCATGGCATTGCCCATCACCACCCCCGTTCCGGCCCAGCGCAGCATGTCCAAATCGTTCATCGCATCGCCGAAAGAGAGGCAATCGCGCATCGCTATCTGTTTGGCGCTCAGATAGTCGGCCACGCTTCTGGCCTTGGAAATATGCTTATCCATGATGTCTATCGTTTCCGCAGAGGACTTACAGATGGACAGCGTTTTTCCGAAAGCCTGACTGACCTCGTCGTAAAACCGCTCGATCAGCGCCGCTTCACCCTGCAGCAGCACTTTCAGGATCGGTTGCCGTTTCATCGCCTCCGGCTCGACATAGCGGCAAGCGACGCCCGAGGTCTTGATATAGTCGGCAAAATGCGGATTCTCTTCGGCCATCATCCATCCTTCCTGGGTGAACAACGTCACGTGGAGCGGACAGGCGAAGAGGTAATCCATCAACATCATTTGGCTGTCGCGAGGCAGGAAATAGCGTTTATCCGCCACCGGCCGCCCCTCGATATTGACCATCGCGCCATTGCAGGAGACGATCGCCGGCGAGAACCCCAAGCCATCCACAATCCCGCGCGCATCCGCATCGCAACGGCCTGTCGCGATGACGATTTCCAGCCCGCGGGCATGCAGGATATTGAGCGTTTCCACCGTCAGATCAGACAGATTCCCGGCAGGATCCAGCAAGGTTCCGTCAAGATCGCTCACGATCGCCCGGTATTTTATTTTGCCGTCGATAGCAAGCCACATATCATGCCTCCTCCGCCTGGATAATCCCGTCTTCGGCGCGGATTTCGCTGTCGGGCGGAAGGTGGGCGATCGCGAGCGCAATGGCCTGAAAACGGCGTCCTACCGCAACGATGGTCTCCTGAGCTATCTCGTGAGAATCATAAAACAGTGAAATGGCGAGCCGTTCCGCTTCGGGGAACAAGCACAGCACCGTTTGGTGGTTGCTGCCGCTGACGATATCCGTCACCCGGAACGTAAACGGCAAGCGCGGATCCTTCTGCGGTTGCGGCATGTTTTCAAACACAAACAGGCTGCCGAACGGCGAAGTGGGCACCCATTGTTCGTCGTAGCGGTTCAGTTCGGAAAAGGCGTACTTCTGCCTCAGCGTCTGGGAGTCCGCGATATCGGCCAGCAACGCATAAATGGGCCGGCGGCGAATCGCCTGCAGGCGCAGCACCGGGCTGGCGACACACAGGCCAAACAGCGTCTGCACCTGCTCAATATCCGCCGGGCGCTCGCTCATGGTCGTGCCGATCGCGATATCGTCACAGGCCAGCGCTTCGGCCAGCGCCAGCATCCAGGCCAGCTGCGTCAGTTGATTGACCGTGATCCCCTGGCGCCGGCAAAACGCGGTGAGGCTTGCCACCTGTTCCGCGGTGAATTCCGCGCCATATTGCCGCATGCGTCGCCCCTGCGGCGCGGCATCCGGCGCAGCGCTCAACGGCAAACGTTGGTTGACCGGCGCTCCGCGCAAATAGTCCGCCCAGAACGCCTGCGCTTCGGGATCGTCGCCGTGCGCGCGCACATAAGCGGCGAACGGCTCAAATCGGTTAATTTCCAGCGTCGGCGCGCCCCCTTCCAGCAAGGTGAGGTAGTCGTTGAACCAGTGTTCGAACAGAACGCCGAGGGACCAACCGTCGAACAAGATATGGTTAAAGGTCTGCACCAAATAGTGCTCATCGGCGTTCAACTTGATCAGGCGCCAGCGGATCAACGGCGGCGCATCCAGCTCAAACGAGGTTTCTCGTTCCCGGGCCAACAGCGCTTCCATCCTTTCTTCCAGCGAGGACGGCGGCGCATCGGTCCAATCCTCGATCGCGATCGGCGCCTGCAGCGTCTCGCAGATGAAGACGTTGGGCCGCCCACGGCGGGTTTGATCGCCAAACCCGGCGCGCAGCATTTCAAATCGCTGCAGCGCCAGCGACCAGGCCTGGTTCAACAGCTCCGGCTGCAGCGGGCCGGCCACCTCATAAACGGCCTGATCGATCTGATACTCGCGGTTAAGCCGGTTGAAATACATCAGTTCCCGCTGCGTAACCGTAGCCTCGAAAACGGCGGCGATGCGATGACGTTGCTGCCAGTGGTCCAACTCGGCGAGGCTGACGTCGGCATGGGGGAAGTCCCCCGGGCTGGCGAGGCGAACGCCCTGGCTCGCCTCGTGGCAACAGTGTTCGACCAGCGCCGACACGCTCTCCCTATAGTGCGAACCGATCCGGGCCAGCGTCGCCTGCGGCAATAAGCCCGACATCACGATGCTCAGCCGGTCGCCGTGCACGTAGAGCACCAGATCCAGCACATTGTCGCTCGCCGGCAGCGCGCCGTTTTCCAGATCCGCCGTTTGGTCGATCAAGGCCCACAAGGCGTCGTCAGTCTGTTCGTTAAAGACGCCGAGATAGTTGAATGAAATGGCCGGCAAGCGGTGGCGCCGCAGACAGGCTATCGCTTCGTCGTCCGACGCTGAACCGTATTTCAGCGCCGAATAGCCGATGCCGTGATCCGGCATCTTTCTTAATGTGTCCTTGATGGCGCGCAGCGTGTGTTTTGGGCTCTGATGCGCGGTGATGCGCAAAGGCAGTAAGGCGGTGAACCAGCCGACAGTGTCGTCGAGCTGGATCTTATCGTCATTGATATCGCGGCCATGGTGTTCGAGCGTCAGGTAACTGTCCGCACGGCCATGCCAGGCCTGCAGCACCGGCGCCAGCGCCGCCAGCAACACCTCGCGGGTCGAGGTACGGTAGGCCTGATGACAGGTGTCCATCAACAGCGTCGTCAACGCCGCGTCGCACTCTAAGCGGCAAAACGCCGGACTCTGCGCCCCCTCGCTGAGCGTGGCGTAATCGGGTTGCCCGGCGATCATCGCCAACCAGTAAGCGCATTGGTCATGCCGGCTCGCCGCGTAGTGCCTTAACGTCTCGCCCCACTGCCGGTAGCTGGTGCCTTTCGCCGACAGCGATTCGCCCTGATGCAACCGTCGCATGTCTCTGACGATGATGCGCCAGGACACCACGTCGATGATCAGATGATGGAATGCGCAGAACATCAACGCGTAGCCGGGCGCGCTGCTGTCGAAAATGTAGACGAAGCGGCACAGCGGCCCTTCTACCGGATCAAACCCCGATTGCCATTGATGCAGAAGTTCGGCGCGGCTTTGGCGACAAAGCGCCAGGTCATAGTATCCCCATGAAGGGCCGCCGTCGGCCACCGACAGATAGCGCTGCGCGACCAGCGCGCCGGCATCGTCGGCGCTAAACCGCGCGCGCAGCATGTCATGGCGCGACGCCAGCCCGTTCACCAGATCGGCCACGCGCTCGGCGGACATCGGCGGCACCCGCACCAAAAAAGTCTGGTTGAAGAAGGCGCGATGTTGCGGCGGCTGCTCGTTGTACCAGCGCTGAATCGGCAACAATTCGAATTCGCCCTGCAGCTCGCCCTGTTCATTGAGCGGCGCAATCGCGTCCCGTTGCTGCAAGATGCGCTTGGCCAGTGCCCGCGCATTCCGGGTTTCGAACACCGCACGCGAGTTGCTGTGATAGCCCGACTTGCTCAATTCGCTGGTGAACACGATGCTTTGGATCGAATCGCCGCCCAGACGAAAGAAGTCGTCATCCACCCCAACCCGTTCAACGCCGAGGATCTCCGCCCACAGGGCGCAAATCAACGCCTCCAGCGCATTCTGCGGCGCGGCATATCGCTCGCTTTGCGCGAATTGCGGAGCGGGCAGCGCCGTGCGATCCAGCTTGCCGTTCACCGTCAGCGGTATCTCGTCGAGCGCAACATAGCTGGACGGCACCATGTAATCCGGCAGGATCCGCTCCAGCCGGGCGCGCAAATCGGCAGGATCCAGCGGCTCGCCCCGCGCCATCAGCACATACGCGGCAAGGCGCTTGCTATCGCGATGGACGACATCCACCACGACGCATTTCTCGACGCCCTCCAGCGCATTGATCGTATTTTCTATTTCGCTGAGTTCAATTCTGAAACCGCGGATTTTTACCTGGCAATCGTTTCTGCCGAGATACTCCAGATTGCCGTCGCGCAACTCTCGCACCCGATCGCCGCTTTTATACAAGCGTCGCCCGTTCAGCGTAATGAAACGCTCTTGCGTCTGCTGCGGCTGGTTGAGATAGCCGCGCGCCAGCGCGTCTCCGCCGATATACAGCTCGCCGGCCAGCCCTGGCGGCAACGGCTGCAGCCAGCGATCCAGCACATGAAGTTCGCGCCCCGGTATGGCTCGCCCAATCGGGATGCTGCTGCGGGTTTCGTCCGCCGCGATGGCGTACATCGTGGTGAACGTGGTGCATTCCGTCGGGCCATAGCCATTGATGACCTGCTGCGGGCGGTTGGCTTGCCGCACCAGGCGCTGCATCAGCGTGGCGGTCAGCGCCTCCCCGCCCACCAGCAGACAGCGCAGCCCGGCGAACAGGTCGGGGTGACTGAGGTAAAGATGATCGAACAGGCTGCGCGTCGCCCACAGAATCGATACCTGCTGCCGACGCAGCAAGGCCTCCAACTGCGGCACATCGCCGGCGATATCCTCCGTATCGCGCACGACGACCAATTTGGCGCCGTTGAGCAATGCGCCCCACACCTCGAACGTCGCCGCGTCGAACGCCGGGCTCGAGAGGAAGAGCAACACGTCATCGGGCGTGACAGCGATGCCGGATGCGGTCGCCAACCCGCACATCGCGTGTTGCTCGAGCATCACGCCTTTCGGGATCCCCGTCGATCCCGAGGTATAGATCACCGCGCCGAGCCGGTCGGCGCCGGTGACGGCCGGCAGATTCTGCCGCTCGTGCGGCAGGCGGTTCAGATCGCCCAGCGTGAGGACGGACACGGCGTGCGGCATCATCGCCGCCAGCGCCTCGGCGGCCGACTGCAGGCTTTCCCCGGCGATGAGCACCGGCGCACGCGTTTCTTCGAGAATATGCCGAATGCGCGCCTGAGGATAATTGCAGGAGAGCGGCACATAGGCCGCACCGGTTTTCAGCACCGCCAGCAGCGCCACCACCATTTCCAGGCTTTTCTCGCTGTACAGCGCAATCAGCGTGTCCGCCTGAGGGGCGCCCCCGGTCAGCGCTTGGTAGCGGAGCGTAATTTCGCGCGCCAGGCTATTCGCCATGCCGTTCAGCTCACGGTAGCTGACATGCAGCCCCTCAAACTCCATCGCAATCTTATCCGGATAACGCAGCGCGATCGCCTCAAACCGGGCGCTGAGGGTTTCTCTCGGCAACGCAGGGACCGCGTCGTCATCTGGCGGCATGTCGGCGGCGGGATAAAAGGCGAGGTGGCGTAAAGGCGCGTCAGGCGCGCGCATCGCCGCTTGCATCAAACGCATGAAATGTTCCGCGCAGTCGCGCATGTCATCTTCGTCAAACATGTCCTGACGAAAACGCAGCCGGAACTGCAAGGCATCGCTGTCGGCCCGATCCTCATATTCCAGGGAAAGCGACGCGCTGGCCATATCGTGGTTGGCTTCAAACAACGGCGAAGTGGCGCAATCGGCCAGCGCCAATGCCGCATCGCGCAGGTTGGTTTGGGCAAAGGAAATCGGCATCGCGCGGATCCCCAACGCCTGCACCACCTGTTGCGTGGGCAGTTGGTTAAACCGTTGGCGCGAGTGCGGCGCCGCGGCGGTAATAAACGCCAGCGCGCGTTGATAAACGGCGGCGAAGCCTTCGCCGTCACGCAGCGCGAGGGGCATCACGCTGGTGTTGACATGCCCGCCAAGCGCAAATCTTTGCCCCTTTTTAATCGACACCGGATAGCTGATATAGACCGTTTCCTGATTGCCGCTGCGCGCCATCAAGATGCCCCACAGCACCAGCAACGCCAGAAAGTCATTCATTCGCCGTATTCCCGCGCTCTGCTTCAGCGCTTTCCATTGCGCTTTGGGCACCTGGAAACGCAGCTCGGCCGCCTCATCGTTTCGCACGGCGCCGCTTTTCTCAAAGGGCACGTCTATCGCGCCCAAATTTGCCGCTTCGGCCCGCCAGTGGGCCAGCGCTCCATCGGCGGCCAGTTGTTCCACCTCGCGCTGCAGCTGCCGGTTGATGGCGGCAATCTCGGCCGCCTCGAGGCGGGTCGATAGCCGCTGTTGACCATAGTACTGGCTCACCAATGAGAAAAACTCGTCGGAAGACGCGCCGTCGATCACCAGATGATGGCCCACCAGCGCCAGGGTATAGCGCCCCGGCCCCTCGGCGAAAAGCGCCCAACGATAAAGCGGCCCGCGGTAAATGT
This sequence comes from Serratia sp. CY52157, assembly GCF_052168495.1. Taxonomy (NCBI): domain Bacteria; kingdom Pseudomonadati; phylum Pseudomonadota; class Gammaproteobacteria; order Enterobacterales; family Yersiniaceae; genus Serratia; species Serratia sp. CY52157. The sequence goes on from NZ_JBJNMO010000001.1 coordinate 1,514,465, forward strand.
CGAAGGGCTGGCGAATCACTTGGGTCAGCAGCGTGCGGTCCGTGTAATGCTGCAAAGGATGGATTGCGTCATTGCGACGCCAATACAGTTCGCCATTCCGTTCATGAATATGGCTGTTCAGCAGGACATGATCTTGCACCAGCGCATTCAGCGCAGCTTGTAATCTGATGGGATCCAGCGCGCCCTCAATACGCTGCAGCACCAATACGTTGTAATTACAGCCCTCTGGATGGCGGTCATATTCATCGATAAAAACTTTTGAATAGGGTGATACAGGAATCTCTTCCATGACAAACACTCCATTTAGAATACACGTGCCCTGCTTAACGGCGATCCATGCGGCATACCCAAACCTCTTTCGGCATCAGCTCGCTTATCTTTTCTGAGTAATAACCGATCAGCATGTTGATGCGCTTTTCTGCAATGACCTCCGCCGCCTGAGCGCAAATCGACTTGTAAAAACCAATAGGGATCATCACTTTGCAACGGCTATGCAGGTGCCGACAAACGCCGATGGCCCAGGAAAAACACTCCCTGGAAGGATTGGAAATATCCAAAAGTTCGGCACACTCACTGGAACAGCCAATCACAGCGTAGAGATTGCCTTTATTGATATAATGAATTTTATGATACAGAGGATGTTTTTCAATATATTCAAATGCGCGATGATCTTTTTCTCGCCCCAGATTATTGATAAAGCTGGCCTGCCGCGCTTGGTCGCCCTCGGTAAAACGAAAGGCCATAAACTTATCAGGCTTTAAGGTTAATTCGACGAAGGGATAGATTTGCGTATTGGTCGTTAAATACTTTCTAAAAATCTTTTCATAAACCCTGATCTTCCTGTCATCGGAAAAGCAGATATCCGCCGCCACATCCGAACGCCTGGCCTGCAGGAAAAAATCTTTCAAGACGGTGGAAGATTTGACCTGACGGTGGATCCCAAGATCGCCAAGCATATTGACATCAAAAGACAACCCATTGATTTTAAAAGGATAAAAACTGGATACAAACATCCCGAGATAACGTTCTTGATCCTTGTAAAATATGCCCGTTTTTTCCATCGGCGCCCCACAATGCGGATCGAGCAAATGCTTCCAGTGCAGGAAACGCTCCCCGCCCAAATCTCTGCCATAAAGCTCTTGCAATAATTTGAAATGATTATGAGAAACCGCTTCTCTCACAAAGACAGCCATGTTTTATCTCCCTATAAAACCGATTCCATGCCGGGCGGAAATCAATAAAAGATGACCGCTCAGCGCCGCTGATAATACGGCGCCGGACCGTTCGCTTCCTTTCCCTGATTAACAAGAGTCGCTGTGCATTTTTAACCAGCGCAAGAATTCAATATTATTATCAATGTTCAGTTTTCTCATGGCCGAACGTTTATGAATACTCACCGTCTTCGGGCTGATGCCGAGCAACATCGCCGTTTGGTTTTGTGAATAGCCCAGATGGATTAAACGGCACACTTTCCCCTCGCTAAAGGTCAACTGGGTACGACAACGCGGGCAATAGCTTGAAACCAAACTATTTTTCTTGCGATAGCAGAACATGACCTTGTCCACGATCGCCGCCACGCTGTCTTTGCGCGTAATACTTCCGGCTTCCAAATTGCAATGAATTTTAGGGAATGTCTTTTTATGCTCCAATATTGAAAAATAGAGCGGAATAGAAGAAAAGTTGCCCTGCAAAAGCTGGGTATGACAAAAATTTATGGACACCCGCTTGTCCGGCGCCCTGAATATGATGTTGGCACGTTCTTCTCCCGTGATCTTGGCCTTAATGCCATTCGTGAGAAAACCTTCTTGCAAGGCAAGACTCAACCCCAGCTTGAAGAATTGATTTTTATCCACAATAGCGATATTGACGCGCTCCATTAACAAACCTCCCTTTTGACTACGCTTGCTCACTCTCCTTACTGCAATATCATTGCTGTGATTATTTTTTGTTTTAACGTGCTTTTTAATAAAAAAGCGTTATAGGCGAAGCAAAAAAGACCTTGCCTCGCAAAAGTGCATTTTATATATAGGGTTATATAAATCATCTGCCCTGGAGAGCATACAAAAGCAAGACGCGGTAAGCTGCCGCGCTTCGCAAGGGAAATTGTTATCGTAAGATATATTTATAAGGCATCATTGCCATCAGCATCACGGTGCTAAGATTTTTCTCTGATACGTTAATTTTACTCCAAGAGCGCAATATATCCAGATAAATATCGAAAAAACACATAATATAGAACATAACATTGCGCGACATTGATTGTTAAGAGAATCCGTTTATGCATTAGGAATTTACTTATGATAAAGGCAGGATAATGCTTTTTTCGCGCGAGGCGGTGGGGTCATCGCAGACCCTATTAAACAGAGTATAACCATATTCATTTTATTGTAAAAAAATTGCATAAAAAAAAGCTACACTTTATGGCAGTAAGTGATTCCCGCCCTTTCATGTAGACGGCAACAAAAAAGAAGAAGGCGAACCCATCGGCCGCCCGCGCAAGAAATGCCTGGTAGGAGTAAAGATTTTTCAGGAGTGATGCGCAGCGCAGAAAGATAACGCGGCATCGTTGACGAGCGGGATGATTTATATTTTTTTTATCCTCATCAATTTTTTAGCCTCCAGGCAGGAAACCAACCCGAGGTGATCTTTTTTTAGCTGCTTGTCGCTCCCAAGAGGAAGAATGACTTTGAACGTTTGCAACTTACCGTGATTATTATAGATATCAAAGACTATCACCGGCGGGCCATAACCCAGGATCATGCAGTCTAAAAACCGCAGAACGGCGCAGCCCAAGCGGCTCCTGGCCTCCCGGATGATTTTATCCGCAAGCTCATCATACCGGAAAGGTCTTTCCGGCGTCGTCAATACCTTCATAAGGTCTCCCTTCTGGTATATATCATTCCGATTTAAAATAATAACCTCATAAAACCGCCGCCGTTCAAGGCGAGTAAGATATAAAAACCCAGGCTTCGGCAATATATAATCTAACGATGCAAAATCAATCTAACAAAAAACACAATAGTATAAAAAAACAGCACGAGTTTTATTGAAAAAACGACCTGATTTGCAATAATGAAATTGCCTGAAGTAAAGGGCTAACTGAAAAAGGAGTTTCAATCATGAAAGAACTATCCGCAGTAGAAATTGAACAAGTTAACGGTGCTGGTTTTTTTGGTGACGTAGGCACACTGATTGGCAGTGCGGTAGGTACAGGTATTGATACCATTTCCGCGATTGCCGGTGTTAACCCGGATGCCAAAACCGTTGTCGGCACCATCGGTAAAGGTATTGGTCTGGCCGTCGATGCGCTGATTTCCAGCGGATTGCAGATCATCTCTAAACTGTAATAACAACTCATAATCATCCCTTCCTATTTTTTAATTCGCTTCATTTTAAGCACCTTCGCGGGTGCTTTTTTTTACACCAAAGAATCAAAAAATAGATAAGGTCAGAAAAACCAATATCCAAAAAAACAGGCTGGGTATCACCATGATAAAAAAACCCATGCGTTTATTGGCGTTTTTGAGCATCCAGTCATAGATCATCGCAACACTCCTTGTGAATACCAGGAGGCATTTCCGCCTCCCGGTATTTTATCCATCGAGTTTTTGATTACAGTTTCGGCACTTTGGAAAAGAAGTCCGCCATTTCGTGCGGGAACCCTTTCGCAATCGCCGGACGAAGATCGTCCATGGAAACATTAAAATCTTTCGGCTGCTCACTCGTTTGCATTTTTTGGTGTGCGTTCACATTCGATTGCAGACCATTAAAAATTCCCTTCATATTGCCGAACATATCATCGCAAGATTTTGTCACATTACTCATGACCGACTTGGCCGCATCCGGCCCCGACATTTGAATATTGCTGACGCCTTGCATAAACGGTTGACTCAGCGACGATTGGGAATTGGTGCCCAAATTGCCGCCGGCCTTCATGGTTTCTAAAATTTTGGCTGGATCTAACATGTTTATCACCTCTTTACGGTTGTGTTTACATCGCTTTCGGGCACGAGAATCCTCGCAAAGCCCGTGACCAAAGTGGGAAATCTTTCATCGTCGAGCGCAATTCCAGTTTGAGCACGCCCACCACCGACGACATCGACATCGTCAGCTCTCGCCTGTCGCTGGCGAGCGGCACGGGATTGCTGGCGTCGAACATCCGGAACAAGGCCCAGGGCCCGTCGAAACTGGCGACCTGGATCTGGCCGGTGCCGGTGCGGAAGGTGAGTCGAACATAGCTGCCGCCTTTCGGGCCCGGCCAATCGATACGGGTAGGCTGGCTGAAGCCATGGCTGTAGTTAATCACCTGCCCATCGATATCCAGGGTCGCTTCCGTAATGGTCGGCGTCAGGGACAACGGCCTGATGAACATGGAGAAGGACAGCTTGTCGCCGGCGGTGAAGAAGGTGTCGCGGATCAGGCGTGCATTTTCAAACGCGCCCAGCGTGCTGGCATTGACGATCCCCTCTGAACCCGGTTTGGCATTCCATTTCTGCGCGTTGACGTCCACATAAGGGGCCAGGTTCTCATCGAAGAACTGCTGCATCGCGCCGCTTTGGCCAAACATGCGCGAGAAGTCCTCGATGCCGACCTCCGCTCTGGCGTTGCGCGAGAACGGATAACGCCCGCTGATACTGCTCTTGCACAAGCCGGAGGCCAGCGACGAAGCGCCTTTGCTCAGGTTCTTTTGGCTCTGCTGAATAGTCTGGCTGTCCCCGACCTGCAACAGATCCATCATCACGCTGCGCACCGGTTCCGGCTGGCGCGCCGCATCCAACTGCAGACGCTTCAGCGTGCCTCCGGCGGGCACCACCTGGCCGCCGCGCAGCGAGGTGGACAAGGTGGTCAACTGGCTGTACAGCGCTTCGAAACTGCGGCTCAGCGGATCGTTGCTGGCGTTGGTGGTCTGCAACAGCTGATAGCCCAGGCGGCGCAGCAGCTCGAAGCGATCTTCCACCGCGCGTTCCGGCGTGAGACGAAAACGCGCGCGCTCGCCGGAAATCTCGCCGAGGATGTCGCGCCGCTGCTGCTCGATGCGGTTGCGCTGGCGATCGAACCAGCTTGCCGCATCGCCCTGGTTGGTGCCGGTCATGCTGGTTTCGCGCGCGGCGAAGCGCACCAGATTGGCCAGCGGGGAAGAAGGGTCGGACAGTTGACGCGCCAGGATCGCCGCATCCTCAAGCCCGTTGACCGGCCGGGCGCGCACGTCGCGCATGAAAGCATCCCATTTGTCGGCATACTCGATGAGGTATAGCTTCCTCGCCTCGTCGGCCAGCTTCTGCGCCGAAGCCAGCGAGTTCACCGCGTTTTTCCCTTCCGCGCTGTCGCGCAGCACCCAGGACTCTTCTTCGATCATGTCCTTGGCGGCGTCATCGAGCTGCGCCAGGAAAACGTCGCGATAGCTGGCGCGGGTATAGAACCCCGGCACGGCGGTATCGGTGACCGTCGCCTGGCTCTTGCGGCGCAGCATCAAGGAGACGTTCGGCCCGGCGGCGTCGGCTAACGAAATATCGTTGATCGCCGCCGGCAACGGTTTCTCTTCGATGCGGCGCACCACCCGCACTTGCATCGGAATGTTCATCGCTTTCACCCGCGCCAGGCGCAGCAGATCGCCGTTCATCTTCATGACCGGCGCGTCCGGCAAAGAGAACATCTCCCGCAGATGGTAAGCGAAGATGCCTTTGTTCATGTCGGTGTAACCCTGCGGCATAAAGGTTTCCCAGCGCGCCATGAACCAGTCGACCAAGGCTTCGGCGGAGCGGTGCGAGGGTTCGCCCATCATCAGGTACACTTTCAGGGTGCCGTAGACGTCCTTGTTGGACGCCGAGACGTCATTCTTGAGTTCGTCCGCGATATAGTTTTCCACCGCCGGCCAGAAGATCTGCAGCAAATGGCGTTGGTAGGTTTTTTGCGCCGCGCTGTTGATCAGCTTGTGCTCGAAATAGGGATTCGGCACCGGCGACACTTCGCCGCCCAATTGCGCGTTCATGTACCCCAGCTGCTCATAGGCGGAAATGACATCGTCGCTGACGCGGTTAGTCACCGGAATTTCGCGCACGATGCGCTTTGTCTCATCGAAGCGCGCCGCAATGTAGGAGATGTAATCGCTCTCCCACAGGTAACGCATCGCCAGCAGGTTAAACGAGACCGCCAACAGAATGAGCACCAGCACATAGCGGCCCAGGGAGCTCATGCGGCTGCCGAGCGGCCTGGCGTGCGAAGACTGCTGCATCACCCCGCGTTCTTGCCGGGCATAATCCAGCTCCGGGTGATAAATGCGCCCGGTCGGGCGAGCTTCATAGATATCCGCCGCTTCCGCGTTGTAGATCGCCCCCTGCGGCGGCAAGGCGATGGTGCTGCCCAGCCACACCTGCTGCAGATGGCAGGCGTAGCCCACCGGCGTTTGCGGGAAGATCTGCTCTAACAGGGAATACAGCGGGTTGCCCAGCGACCCCAGCGATTCAGTGAAGAACAGCAGCTGTTGGCGGTTTTGGCCGTCCGGCGCATCGTGCAACAGTTCGAGCACGTGATGGCTGACGCGCGCCACCATCTCCCGGTAGAGGGTTTCATACTGCTCGAAGGGGGTTTCTCCCTGTTCGGCGCGGTTCAGGCTGAAGCCCATGCCTTTTTGCAACAGATCGTCGCCCAGCATGGACAGGAAGGTCTCGCCGCCGACCAGTTGATCGAGGTGGCTGATGGTGAGATAGACCGGCAGCTCGCTGCGGAACCACGAGGCCATCTCCAGCAGGCGCACGCGCAGCGCGTCGGCGACCGACTTTCTCTCCGTCAGCGAGGCGTGCAGCAACCAACGCGCATCCAGACACAGCATGATGCCGTCGATGCCCGGATGGCGGCGATGGCGGCGGATCAGTTTGAACAGGGTGTCGCGCGCCCTGGCGCCCTCTTCCCCCAGGCCGTTCAACTGCAGCCATTCGCCGGAGGTGTCGACATACACCGAATTCTCCGCCAGCCACCAGTTGCAATCCTGGGTCGGCCCGACGTCCACCGTCTGCTGCAGGCCATAGTGCTCGGCCAGCAAGAAGCGTTCGCCGCTTTCGCCGATCAGCGAGGTTTTGCCGCTGCCCGGCGGCCCGATGACCAGAAACCACGGCTTTTCGCTGACGTAACGGCGCGTCAGGCGGTATTTGAAGCGCTGCCAAGGGGTGCGCTGCTTCGCCGTGCCGACGTACTGCAAGGTGCGCAAGGCGTCGTAAAAGCGCGAGGTCACGCGATCTCGCTGGGCGGTCTTGCGTTTGGCCGGGGCCGGCGCTCGCGCGTGGCGGAACACCCAGGATAAGAACGTCGCCACGAACGGCCACAGCGCCCAGCACAGGATCAGCGTGATGATGATGCCCCTGACCCAGACCGACAGCAGCGGCCGATAGGTGCCGATGGCGATCAACGGCCCAATCCACCACACCACCGCACACAGCAGCAAGGCAATCACCAATATGAATGATCTACGTATCATATAATTTCCTTATTATCTCTACGCCGGCGGATGTCTTAGTTATCCTCGGGGACCTCGGCGGCTACCCCTGCCTGATTTAACGTTGCAGACGGTGAAGCCATCTCCCTCTCGCCGATTTTCCAAAGGATGTCCACGCGGCGGTTGCGGCGGCGCCCTTCTTCCGTCGCGTTGTCGTCCAGCGGCTCCTGATCGCCCTTGCCGACCGATGTCACGGTGCGGTTGTATTTACTGTTGGCCAAGGATTCGCGCAGCTTGTCGGCGACCGTCTGCGCGCGAGCCTCGGACAGTTTCAGGTTGGAGTTGTTGGAGGTGTTGCGATACGGTTTGTTGTCGGTATGCCCGATGACCTCCAGATCGCCCGGCCACGGCGCCAGCGCTTCCCCCAAACGCTCAATGTTGCGTTTCTTTTTAAACTCTTCCGACAGCTTCGACTGCCCGGTGGCGAATGCGCCGTCGGAGGTGAAGATCAACAGCCAGCCGCGCGGATCGGCGCGCACCTCCAGCCACCCTTCGCTGAGGATTTGCGGCAGCGGCTGCGGCAGCGTCTCCATGATGTTGATTTTGCGCGGCTGCGGCGGCGTCCAGGCCAAAATGGCGTTGCGCAGCGCGCGGGACTGATCGTGCAGATACCAGGCGGCCGAGGCATACGCCAGCAGCGCGATGGCCAGGCCGTAGCACAGCAGCTTCAGCGGCGTGATGCGGGTCGCCTTGCGCACCACGTTGCTCGGCTCGGCATCGGCCAGCGTCTGCGTCGGGTTCTGGCTGTACAGATAGCCGTCAAGACGGTTGCGCACGTCGGCCAACAGCACCGCGCCGCGTTCCATTACGTGGTATTGCCCTTCGAAGCCCAGCGACAGGATCAGATCGTAAAACGCCAGGATCTCCTTGTTGCGCGGCGAGGCGGCCAGATAGGCCTGCAGGTGCTCGAAGCATTTTTCCCCGCCCCAGGCGTCGCGATAAAACTCCACCAGCAGGCTGAGATTCAGTTCGCCGGATTCGAGCGTGCTCATGCAGCACTCATCCACGTAGGAGCACAGCAGATAGGCCAGCTTGTCCACATCGCTCGGCGCGATGTGATCCGCCAGCAGCGTCTGCTGAAACTGTTGGATCTCACGCACGATCTGCGCGCGCACCGCGCCCGGATTCAGCTGTTTCTGATCGCGCACCCGCTCCACCTGCAGCAGGACCGGGATAGCGGCGGCGATCAGCGGGTTGTCCCAATGGCCCATCATCACGCCGGGCTTGCTCAGCGCGGCGCGGCCGAACAGCCCGCTCGAGGTCGGCGCCGCCTCGGCCGGGCGCTCGCCCGGCGCGGGCTCGCTGCTTTCCGGCGCAACGCTTTCCGCTTCATAAGGCTTGGGTTCGGGGGGCGTCGCCACCCCGGCGCTTCCCGGCCGCAGCTTGGCGGCCAGCGCCCGCGCGCCGAAGGACAGCGCGGCGATCTCCGCCGTCGTTTTGCCCACCGAGCCGGACGCGGGAAGGCGCGGCGTCGCGTTGTTGCGCGTTACCGCCATCGCCTCGCGTATTTTTCTCTCGAATTCGTTCATCCCACCCTCCCTTGCCTTAATCCCCAGACGTCAAAACGCAGGTCGGGGAAATCACCCACGATGCTGAGCGCCATCGCCGAGCCGGCCATCATTTCCTTATAAATCGGGTCGGCATGATCAACCTCGAAATAGATGCTGTTCGGGTAATACGGTATGTGCCGCGGCGGCGAGGCCATCGGCAGCAAGCGAGCGCCCGGTAATTGCAGATCGATCAGCTGAATGATTTTCTCGACCGGCCCCAGTTTGACCTGCGCGGGGAAATACGAGCGCAGATGCTCGATGGACAAACCGCAGCTGACGGCGAACACCAGTTTTTCCAGGCGCAGCTGCGAGTCGTTCGGGCACAGATAAATGCTGTCGCCGCGATCGATAAACGGCAACGCCACCGCCGGCGCTTCGATCACCAGCGACAGCGCGCGGCGAATCGAGGCGAACAGCTGGAAGTAGCAGTTGTGCGGTTCATCGTGCAGATACACCAAATCGGCCCGATCCCAGAGGCGTTCGCCGCCGGGAATGATGCTGAGCCGCCCCAGCAGGCTCAGCAACGTGTCGAACAGGGTTTCAGGATGCACCTGCGGGCTGGCCAGCAGTTGGCTGATGCGCAAATTGAACTCGCTCAAGGTTTGCAGCAGCAGCAGTTCCAGCAGCTCCAGCAGCTCGGAAAGCCCGCCGATCGTCATATGCACGTCCGGGCGGAAAACCGACTCCAGACGCTGGCTGATCAGCCCAAGCAATTCGGTGGTGAAAGCGGGCAGCCAGCCGATGGCGCGGAAATCCAGCATCGGCGGCAAGGCGCGCTCATCCAGCAGCACCCGACGATCGCTGGTCAGCTCGCGCACGAAACCGACCGGCAGCACGCTTTCCGCGCTGCTGACCGCGTCCTCCAGGCTTAGCCGCGTCACCAGGCTGCCCAGTTGCATCGTGCACACGCGCGGGGTCCCCTCCAGGCTGACGCCGTGGTTGCGATCCGGCACCTCGGCGTCCATGGTGCGAAAACGGCTGCTTTTTCGCGCATCCTGGATAAGATCGATCTGGGCGTTGCCGGCGATGTCCATCAGCACGGACAGGCACACCACTTTCCCCTGGCAGCCTTCTCCCAGCACCAGCGGCGGCGGCAGCGGAATATCCTCAGGCATGCTGAACGCCGTGCCGTCGGGGAAAACGCCCTTGGCTTTCTTCAGCGCAAACTTGCCCTGTTCCAATAGCCCGTTGTCGATCTCCAGCGTCAGGAACCCCCAGGTGAAGGTTTCGACGCTGCGCAAGCGCGCTTCAATCAAGTGCTCGAAAAAACGTTCCTGCTGCTGGAAATGCTGCGGTTCCATCAACATGCCTTCTACCCAGGCGACGCGTTGTTTAGGTAACATGTCATTCATCCATTTTGTCGTTAGTCACTATGCTGAGTGACGTCATCCCCACCATCACCTTCATTTGCGAATCAGCCTGCGCAGGGGACTTTTGCTCGGCGAGCGGCAGTACGCCGCTGATTTGCTGAAACTCCGCCCCGACGACGACCCATCGCTCTTGCCCCGCCGGCACCTCGAAGCGATAACGCAACGTCTCCCTCGGTTGCAAAATGCTCTGGTGCCGGCTCAGCGCCCCTTCCGACGGCGCCGTCTCGCGGCAAGGGGCGCCGTCGCCAATTCCCTCAGGCATCCACCCCGAGCGATTGGTTTCTATCACGCACACCTTGACCGGCTGCGCCTCCCCGGCGGCATTCGGGTTCACGTTGTCGTTGGCGGTCACCTCGACGTCGATAAACCGCAACCGACGCCCCGCATCCGCAGCCTCATCGTGAGAAAACCAGCTGCATCCGCCGAGCATCCCCACCGCCAACAGTCCCCCTGTCGCAATCCCCCGGAGCGTTTTCACCATGCTGAACTCCTATGCATTAACGAAACATTTGGTCTGGCTCGGCGCGACCTGAGTGCAGACCATGTTGTTGTTGTTCGTCGTGCTGGAATCACCTAGCCGCGTGACCGGCATGCCGCCGGAGAAATACTTACCCGATCCCTGCACCGGCTGCGCCTGGGCCGAATGCGTCCCCGAGGCAGCGCCGATCACTCCGCCCGAATCGGCGGTGGCCACACGAGTGGTGCCGAGGTTTTGTTCATTGCCGCCGGAAATGAAAATGTTAGGCACGTTCGGTATGCCGGTGTTGTTGGGCGAGGTGTTCGGGCCCGGCGCCGGTATCATCGGGTCGCAGCCGGCAAAGCCGATCCCGCCCATGTTGGTATTGGCTGCAGTCATGGTGGTTTACCCCATATGTATCTGGCCACCGTCGATCTTCAGCACCGCCGAAGACTTCAGGGAACCAATTTCACTGTTGATGACGAGGGATTGCCGCGCATCCTGAATGATGTGCTTGGCCAGCACCTCGTCGGTTTCCTCCACCCGCCGGCTCGCGTGCTTGCTGCGCACAAACAGGCGTTGAGAGATTTGGTGCAGCGTTTCGGCAACCCAACGGCTGCTGCGCGTCAGCAGCGTGAAGTGCGGGCTGCGCAGCGTCAGCCGCTTGCCGCCCTGCAGCTCTATCTCCGGCGCCACGATGCGCAAGTTGGCGCAGCGGCTGTCCAGCGTCATAACGGCGTTCGCCTGTTGCCGCGACAGGATCTCGGTGATGACCAACTTGTCGCCGTCGGCGATGACGCAAACGCGATCGCCCGCCAGCGGCTGAACCAGGCAGCTGGTGGCGACCGCCAGACAATGCGCGCGCATGCCGTCGACATACAGACCGCCGTTGGCGTCGGCCGCCAGCGTCACCACCTTGCGCCCCCCTTGTTCGGGAAGCGGAGCGCTGCGCACCAACTGCAAAGGCGTCACCCTGGCGTTGGCATAGACCTTCTGATGCTCTCTTCTGGATTTATACATATCTGCTTACTCCTGTTGGCCGTTGATACGACGGTTGCCGCGGCCCCGGTTGTTGATGCGCATACCAGGCGTCGATCGCGCTCAAGAACGGATCGGCGGTAAGCGGCACGTTTTCGGCGCGATGACGCTGCGCGCCATGCAGGCGAGCGCTCTGTTGCTGAGCGGCGGTCAACGGCTGTTCGATCAGGTTCGCTTCCCGCAGCTCGGCCTGCTCAAGATTGGCTAACGCCAGATCGCACGCCCTGAATTCCGCTTGCGGCAAGATGGCGCGCCCCCAGTTGGCGCCGCCCATCGCACATTCGCTGAACCGGGCCTTCTGCCCCTGCGCCAGGATCAGCGTCGCGCGCTCGAAATCGCAGCGCAGCGCCTGCGCTTCAGCGAAGATCGCCGAGGTCAGATCGCTGTCGGCGAACGAACACCCCTCCAGCTCGCTACGGTGAAAACTGGCGCCCTGCAGCTGTAGCTGAGCCAAAGTGCAGCCCGACAGGCGGCAGGTGAACCAGATGCGCGCCTGCCCCGCGATCGTCTGCCAGCTGCACGTCTCCAGCCGGCAGCTCCCCATGATGTGGCGCTCGAGGGTCGACGCCTGCCACAGGCACTGCGTGAGTTGGCAGGCGTACCAGTTGGCGTCCTGTATCACGTCCTGGTGAAACATCAGGTTGGTCAGGGTGCTGGACTGCACGGCCAGATGCCCCAGGCTGCTGCGTTCAATTTCCGCGCCGTTGACCTCGCACCGGATCAAACCGCAGTCATCCAGCAGACAATCGCCGACGTAACACCCCTGCAGCGTGGTGTCGTTGCACGCCAAATTGCACAGCAGCCCCTGTTGCAGCATCAGGTTCTCAAACCGGCATTCGTTGAACGACAGGCGCATCAGGCTGCCGCCGACCACGTTGACCTGCTGCAGGGTGCAGCCCTCAAAGCGCACCGCCCGCAAATCACAGCCTTCAAACGTGACGCGTTCGAAATGACAGTCGATGAAAAAGCAGTCGCTCAGCGTCAACCCTTTCAGCTCGCGATCGTGAAACCGGCGTTTCTTGAAGATCCGCGGCATGGGCGGCGTCTGCGCCACCGCCTGGGCGACCTCCAGTTCGATCGCCTCTCGGTCAGGCAGCGCCTGTTGAATCACGCGGCTTTCAGTTTTCATGCACATAGTCCCCATGAATGATTCTGCGCGGCACCCAACACGCGCGCTCCAGCAGACAACCGCTGAACCGCGTGCCGGCGTCCTGCCAGGTCATCGCCAGATGCGCCGCCGCCAGATTGCACTGGTCAAATTCCGCATCGCGCAGATCGGCGTTATAAAACAGGCCTTGCTGAGCGCTGCTGTTTTGCCAACGTGAGTGCGTCAACAGGCTGTCTTTAAACCGCACGCCGGCCAGATCGCAGCTGGCGATCGCGCAGGCCGTCAGATCGGCCTCGTCAAAGTTGCATTCAGTGAAAACGCTGTACAGCAGTTGGCACCTCTCCATGCGCGCCGCTTTCAATCCCACTTTGGTGAAACAGCTATCGCTGAACACGGCGTGGGAAAAGTTCGCCTGCATGCCCGCCGTCAGGCTCTCGACGCGGCAGCGTTCGAAGCGCACGCCGCGCCAGTTGCCGCCAAGGAACGAGTTTTTGGTGAGCGTCATCTCCAGCGCAACCGCCTCTTCGGCGAGGCAGCGGTTAAACACGCACGCGTCCAGCTCGCCTTGCAGAAACTGCGCGCGGATCAGCGTCGCGCCATTAAACATGCCGTTGCCGATCGCCGCGTGTTCAAAGCGGCTCGCGGTGAAATCGCCCCGTTCGAAAACGCAGTTATCCAGCTTCACGTGGTCGGCGCGCAGCCCTTGCCCCTGAGGCTCCGCCAGCGTCACCCGTTCGAAGACCGCCTCTTGCCACACGCTTTCCGCCAGCAACGGCTTTTGCAGCGTGCACGAGATCATGCGGATCTGGCGCAGCGCCGCCTGCGTCAAATTGACCGCATCAAAAACGCAGTTTTCGAAGGTGCAGCCGTCGAGGGAAGCCTGCGAGAAATCGCAGCGCTCAAAGCGGCACTGCAGAAAATGCCGGCCCGACAGCGCCTCGCAGCGCAAACCGGTGAAAGTCTTCCCTTCCACGGTCGCGCTATCGGGGAAAAACGCGTCATTGCCGTCTTCAGCGGGAAGATCCGGCAGATCGGGCAACGTCACGGAAGCGGGCTCCGCCGCCGCTTGTTGCTGGTGCAAGGCGATCGCCTCGCGGATGCGTTGATAGAACACGGCGGAATCGCCCAGAGAGGTGGGCGACGGATCGTAACGCAAATCGCTGGGGTGATCCGACACCGCCTGGATGACGTTCAATCCCATCTCCGCCGGCATCAGATCCGGATCGAACAGAAACTCAAAGGGCGAGGCGTCATCGTCGCTGCGCTTGCGGAATACCTGTTGGAAATAGTCGAACGAGCGCGGCGCATCGCAGCGATCCAACGCCAGCATGACGGACTCGATGGACTCGTCCAGCAGATGCGTCAACGGCGCATTGCCGGTGAAGATAAGCAAAGCGATGTCGCTGTCGGGCAGGAACCACAGCGTTTTGCGCTGCAGCTCGATTTCCTCGAGGCTGTCGCTATCGTGACGGCGGATGAACGCCCGTCCGCGCACCGCCGGCAGCTCGCCGCGAATCGCCTCGCTTTGCGCGCCGACGCCCTGCAGCTCGAAGGGCACCCGATCCGGCCACGCCGCTTCCGGCAACCACTGCGCCGGCGGCGCCATCTGGAAATAACGCCGATCGATATTGGCCGGCAGCCCGGGGAATGCCGTCTCGAGATAGGCTTTGCCGGCGATCTGGCCCGCCACCTTATCGATGTGCGCCTTGCGCAGCGCAAACTCGTGCGGCACCGGCGCCGGCGCCGCCAGCGGAGAGCGCTCCTGCGCGGTCCCCTCGGGGGACAGCGTCATCAGCAGCGGCCGCAGCCCGTCATTGCAGCCGCGGCCAAACGGGTTCTCCTTGTTGTCTTTGCCGCCCCAGGCGGAGGTGTGATCCAGCGGCACGCTGAGGAAGGGTTCCACCTCCATCGCGCCGCGCCGTCCCTCGCCCTCGACCCGCCAACGGCGCTTCAGCCCGCCGATGTCGGCGCTGACATTCAGCGTTTTCACCGGCTGACCGATGCCGGCATGGCCGACGATCAGGTATTCGGCGAACGGCTTCGGCTCGGCAACATCCAATATCGGCAGGCTGAGCGGCACGCGCTTCCATGCCTCCCAGATTTCGGCTTCGTTCACGAAGTGCTCAGGCCGGGACAGGTAGCATCCGGCCACGACGCTGATGCCGAGCCGGCTGTCTGTCCCGATCTGGTAACTTCCTTTAATCGCCACCAATTGCTGTGGCCGTATGATTCTCATTGCCGCGCCTCGTTAGTTTTTGCTTTGCATCCCGACTTTTTTCAAATCGACGCCGGTCTCGGACAGTGACGCGCCGGTATAGCTGATCGACACCCCTGTCGTGCTGGTGCTGCTGCCGGTATTGCTGACGCTGCTGCCGGTATTGCTGACGCTGCTGCCGGTGCTGCTGACGCTGCTGCCGGTGGTGCCGACGCTGCTGCCGGTGGTGCTCACGCTGCTGCCGGTGGTGCTGATGCTGCAGCCGGTGGTGCTGGTCGACGATCCGGTGGTGCTGATGCTGCAGCCGGTGGTGCTGGTCGACGAGCCGGTGGTGCTGACGCTGACGCCGGTAAAGCTGGTGCTGCTGCCGGTCTGGCTGGTGCTGACCGTGGTGTAGCTGTTGCTTTCGCCGGTCATGCTGTTGCTGATGCTGGTGAAGGAGTTGCTTTCGCCGGTCATCGAGTTTGATACGCCGGTGCAGCTGGTGCTCTGCCCGGTGAACGAGGTGCTCAGCCCGGTGAACGAAGTGCTCACGCCGGTAAATGACGTGCTCACGCCGGTGAACGAGGTGCTGACGCCGGTAAACGAGGTGCTCACGCCGGTGGCGGTGAGGCTGACGCCGGTCATCGACGCGCTGACGCCTTTAATCGAGGCGTCAAACCCGGTAATGCTGAAGACGTAATCCTTGTAAGAGACGTGGTTGGTGAACCAGTCGGTAAAGGTGCGGCGGATGATGTCGAACTTGTCCATTCCCACCTCGGTGGCCTGGTTGCGCTCCACCGTGGTTTGCAGATCGCGTTCGGCATGCAGCATGACGCGTTCGTTGTTGCGGTTGTCATCGAAGGTCAACTGGCTGGCATGCTGCGGCTTGCCGAAGCGCAGCGAACGCGACACCATGCCCGAGTAGTTGATGTATTCAGGTAACTGATAAGGCGGCGGGTTGTCGCCGTTATACACAATCCCGGTCACCATCGGACGATCGAGATCGCCGTCGACATAGGTCACCAGCACTTCCTGACCGACGCGCGGCATGGCGATCACGCCCCAGCCTTTCCCGGCCCAGGCCTGCACCACGCGGATCCAGCAAGAGCTGTCTTCCTCGGTGGTTTTGTAGCGATCCCAGTGGAAATGCACGCGGATGCGCGCAAATTTGTCGGTATGCACTTCGGAGTTGGGCGCGCCGACCACGGTGGCGCTCTGGATGCCCGGCATCTGCGGCTTTGGCGTTTCGCGCAGCGGGCGGAACGGCACGTCGTCGTTCAACGCATTGAAACGGCAGGTGACGTTGCGGCCGTCGCTGCTGCTGTCCGGGCCGTCTTGCACGAACACATAGTCGCAGCGAGTCAGCTTGAAGCGGCGGTTGCGGTTGGCGTCCGGGTGCAAAATCAAGGAGAAATCCTTGCCGGCCATCAGCCCGACGGCGTTGCTCTCGCCAAACAGCAGATGGCCGTCGCTTTGCATTTCTTCAAGGCGCAGCCGCGCCAGGTTTTCACCGCGTTCGGTATCCACATAACCCGCCGCGTAGTCGTACCACTCCAACGGGGTGTTCTGCAGGCCAAGGCGGCTCTCTTCCACCTTGGTTTGCAGGTTCTTGCGCGGGTTCTGGAAGTCGAAGTCGCGCAGCACGATTTCATTCGGGCGCACTTTGCGTGAACGCTGGATGCGCTGGATCCCTTCGCGGATGGCGCGGTTTTCTTCGCTGTCCGGCATGAACGGCAACACGGCGTAACCGAAATCCAGATCGTCGAAATTCTGCCGGTCGGTGATCACCAGCGTGTGTTTATCCTCGGCGTGATCGAAGTAATACCAGATGCCTTCGTCTTCAAGCAGGCGGCTGATAAACGCGAAATCCGTTTCGGAAAACTGCACGCAATATTCACGCGTCGGATAAGTGCCTTGAATATCCAGACGGTAGTCGGCAAAACCGTAGCGCGAGAAGATTTGCTCGATGATGTCGAGCACGTTCAAATCCTGGAAAATGCGGCTGTTGCGGTTCTGCATCAAAAACCACAGCCAGGTGCTCAGCTCCAGCTTATAAACGAACTTATCCTGATGCTGCCCCGAATCGGAGGCGCCGATCACGTAAGCGTAAAACGGCCGCGCGCCGAAATCCGGCCTTTCTATTTGAATGCTGATCCCTTGACCCAGCAGAGATTCATAATCAACGTCCGCCTGTTCACATTCGAATTCGAGCGTATATTGCGAGTTGCTCGACAACCCTTCTTTGGTGGTGAAGCTGAGTGGAAACGCATTTAATTCGGCTAACACCGGGTTATCAATTTCGATTAAAGGCATAACAACCTCTCTGATCCGATATCGAACCCCGCCCCGCGTTTGCGGGCCGGCGGCAAATTAAAAATCAGTCGAAATAAACACTTAAACTATCGTTCTCGACCATGAGTTGGATATTCTGCAGTTCCTGTCCCGTCCGTTTGCGCTGCAGCACTTCATTGCTGATGGGCGGCAAAATCGCCTGCTGCAGCAGCGACTCGACCGCTCTGCCGCGCGAAGGATGGGCGCTGATGCGTTTGGCTATCCAGCCTGGAATGTCGCCTTCCAGCACCAGCGACACGCCCACTTCTTTGTGCAAACGCTGTTGTAAACGCGAAATCTGTTTGGTGGCGATATGGGTTATCGCTTCGGTAGAAAGCGGCACGTAGGGAATGACGTTCATGCGCGCCAACAGCGCCGCCGGGAAGAAGCGCGCCAGCACGTCATGCAGCATCGGCCGCAGCGCTTCGGTTTTCAGATCCGGCGTTTCCGCCAGCGTCGCTTCTATTTCGCCGGCGCCGATATTGCTCGTCATTAAAATGAAACACTGGCGGAAGCTGATCATGCGGCCCTCACCGTCTTCCATCACGCCCTTGTCGAAGACTTGATAAAACGCCTCGTGGATATCGGGATGCGCCTTGTCGAATTCGTCGAGCAAGACGATGGAATAAGGTTTGCGGCGCACCGCCTCCGTCAACTTGCCGCCCTTGCCGTAGCCGACATAGCCCGGCGGCGCCCCTTTCAGGGTGGAAACGGTATGCGATTCCTGAAACTCGCTCATATTGAAGACGATCAGGTTATGCGCGCCGCCGTACATCGCCTCCGCCAGCGCAAACGCGGTCTCCGTTTTGCCGACGCCGCTCGGGCCGGACAGCATGAAAACGCCCAATGGCCGATCGTGCGCCTGAATGCCGGCGCGGGAGATGCGCACCGCCTGCGCGATTTCATCGATCGCCGTCTGCTGGCCGAATATCTGGCGGCTCAGCAGTTGGTTGAGATTGAGCGCATTGTCCAGATCGCTTTGCAGCATGCGGCCGGTGGGGATGCCGGTCCAATCCGACAACACCTCCGCCACGACGCGGTCATCCACCCACGGATACACCAACGGCAGGCCACCGTCTTGCAAGGCTCCCAGCTCGGAGGCCAACTGCGGCAAGCGCTCCGGCGACTGCCGCTCCGCGTCGAGCAAGGTGGTGACCGCCTGTTGCTCCTGCGCCTGCCGCTGACGCAACGCATCCAGTTCACCTTCCATATCGCTGAGGGTCTGCTGCAATTCAGTGATGCGGGTGAGCGCCAGATCGTCGAATTTGCTTTCCTCCTGCAGGCCGTTCATTTCGGTGCGCTTCACCGCCAACCCGGCCTCGAGCGACTCGATTTTTTCAGGCAGCGCATGCTGGCTCAGCGCCACCCGCGCGCAGGCGGTGTCCAGCAAGCTGATGGCTTTGTCCGGCAGTTGTCGCGACGGCAGATGGCGCAGCGACAAATGCACCGCCGCCTGCAGCGCCGACTCGCGGATCTTGACGCTGTGGTGCTGCGCAAAATGCGGGGCGATGGCGCGCATCATGTTCACCGCATTCTCTTCGTCGGGTTCAGAAACCAACACGTACTGGAAACGGCGCGTCAGCGCGGCGTCCGGCTCGATGAACTGTTTGTATTCCGACCAGGTCGTCGCCGCCACCATGCGCAGCGCCCCCCTGGCCAGCATCGGTTTCAACAGGTTGACGGCGTCGCCGGTGCCGGCCTGCCCGCCGGCGCCCACCAGCGTATGCGCCTCGTCGCAAAACAGGATCACCGGCACCGCCGAATGCGCGATGGCGTCGATCAGCGCTTTCAGGCGCGATTCGAATTCGCCCCTCATGCTCGCCCCGGCCTGCATGCGCCCCAGATCCAAAGACAGCAGCCGGGCGCCCTGCAGCAGCGGCGGCACCTGCCCCTGGGCTATCTTGCAGGCCAGCGCTTCTGCCACCGCCGTTTTGCCGACCCCGGCTTCGCCCACCAAAATCGGGTTGTTCTGCCGGCGACGCAGCAAGATGTCGATCACCTGGCGCAGCTCCGCTTCGCGGCCAATCACCGGGTCGATTTCACCGTCGCGCGCCTGGCGGGTCAGATCGGCGCACCATTTATCGAGAATATCGACCGTCTCGGACGCCTCCGGCGCATCGCCGTGGGCGCTGTAGACCTCTTCTTCCTCTTCCTCATGCTCGACGGACTCCGCCAGAATCGCCGGATAATCGTCGAACAGCTGCGGGATCGGCAGTTTTTTGAACTCGTCGCTCAGCCGGTACAGGCTGCGCTGCAACGTGGGATCCTGCAGAATGCCGACCAGGATATGAATGGTGCGCACCCCGCCGGACGGCGTTTCGGCGAGCTGGCTCATCAGCAGCCCTCTTTCCACCACCGTTTCCAGTTGCGTCGACAGATCCACCACCGCATTCGTCCGGTTAGGCAAGGTATGAAGAATGCGATCCAACGCATCGCTGATGCGCTGACTGTTGATGGCGTAGTGCGCCAGGATCATCGGCAAGTCGCCGCGCTCCTTGTCCACCAGGACTTTCAGCCAGTGTTCCAGCTCCACGTATTCGTGCCTGAAGGTTCGGCACAGCTTGGTCGCTTCGACGAACGACTGATAGGCAAAGTGGCCCAATCGCGAAAAAAGACGTTCTCGTTGATACACCTTAAATTTCCTTATATTAAGTTGTTGATTGATAAACCAGCTGCCTAAACGTCCCTGTCTTAGGTTTCAGCCAGCTGTCTTTACTCAGCGACTTGCCGCCCAGCTGCGCCGCCATGCCCGGCTCCGTGGCAATCAGCAGGCTGACATCCAGCATCAGCTGATGGCTCGTAAAGTCATGACAGATGCTCACCAACGCCTGCAGCCGCCGGCTGCCGCGCTGATACTGCTGATACTGCGGGGCCCCCAGCGGGCCGATCTGAATATGCGCGCCGTACTGGGCATCGAAAAAGCGGCTGCCGATGCGCGTGCTACCCAACTTGCCCAGCTTTTGGCTGTCGCTTTGCTTGCCGTCGTCGATCCACTTGGCGTAGCGCGGCGTAATCGTGATGGGAACGGCGAAATAGGCCGCCAACATCTTGTTGAGTTGCCGCAGCGAGCGGCGACCGGGCAGATAAGTGCCGGGATACGCCTCGCGCAGGCGCTGGATATGCGGGTTCACCGTCAGCGCCGTATCGACGCCCACCGTCTGGCGCAAATGGCGCAAGAACGGGTTTTTATCATCGTCATGCTCATGGCCGATCATCGCCTTCAGCTGCGCCCAGGCCCGGTAGTGCAATACGGCGAAGCGCTGGCTGACGATGCCGACGAACTGCTGGAACGCCTGGTTGCGTCTGGCGATGACTTCGGTGCGCGCGTGCTCGGTCACATGGATCGGCAGCGGGCCGTAGGGGGCGAACATGCCGAAATGCCGCGCCTGAATCAGCACTTGCTTAGGGCGCTGCACGATAGAGGCGATTTCACGCGAAGCGAACGCCATATCCGCCGGCTGGGTAATGCAGAGCCTTTCGCGGCTGCGATCGTTGGAGACGCCGAGCCGCGGCGCATCCGGCTGCGCGCGTTCGATACGCCGCAGCAGCTCGAAAAAATCCTGTCGATTGGACAGCCCGCGGATTTCGGCCTGGCCCGCGCTTTCGCTTTGCGCCCCCGGCGTCGGCGCCGGCTCCAACGAGAGCGCCGTTTCACGCATCAACGACATATCAGCCATAGTAGAGCGCCCCCCAGTCGGCGTGGGTTTCCCCATCCAGCAACAGCTTCATGCTTAACGTTTGGTTCAGGTCGCCGTATTGGCTCAACGCGTGGTGCAATATTTTGCCGAACAGATAGGCGCCGTGGTCGGCATGATGGTTGGCACTTAAGTTGACGGCGATCTCGGCTCCGCGGATCCAGGCCAGCGGCCCCGGCCCCTGATTGCGTTCGAAGTGGTGCTCCACCCAGGCGTTTTTGATGCTGGCGATGCGCTTGCGCTGGCTGGAGTCATCCTGATGGCAGAACAACGACAGCCAGTCGCGCAACAGCGCCGAACAATCCTGAACGTCGGGGCGCGCATGGCGCAAAGGATTGGAGGCCAGCATCTGGATCGCCTGCCACGCCTGGCTGATGTTCGGCACCGCGACCGGGTTGCTCGGGTAGCGGACGATCTCCACCTGGTGGATCGGCATCGCCGTTTCCAGCTGGAAATGCGGCTGCTGAAGGTGCGCCGGCACCAGATGCCGTTCGCATACCAGCGCCTCGACGCTGAGCGACGTGATGTCGTCGATGTCGATGCCGCTTTTGCCCGGCGAGATGGCGATGAAGGTATCTTCGTTGGGCAGGTGCGGATTATTGTACTTGGAGGGCGACGGCTCCCGGCGACGGTGCAGCGTATAACCGGCCGGCTCCCGCTCGCAGTCGTACTGCACGTCGGCCTGCAGTGAAGAGAAAATCACCGGGTTGCCGTCGGGCAGCATGCCTTTCACTTGTTTTACGCTGTGTATCTCATACAGCGAGGTGTTCAAACGATCGACCACCAGCTGGTGCTCCGTGCGCTCATCCGTCAGCAGCACCGGCGAGCAATGGCGGCGATACAGGTTGATGACCGGGGTCGCGAAAAGATGAAAATCCCTGGCGTTGACGCGACCGATCAGAGTAAGTGGGCGTTGCTCCAGCGCGAACAAGATCTCGAACTCGTGAACGCGTTCACATTGGCGCAGAAAATCCTGCACGCCATGCAGCTCCAGGCTGAAGAAGCGGCTTGGCGCGGCGAAGTATTCGCGCATCAGCCGGTTGCCGGGCAGTTCCCCCACCACGGTGGGCAACAAGGCTTCTTCATCGCTGACGCCGCCCAGGCGCAAGCTGTCCGGCTGCAAGACTTTGACGATTGGCCGGTCGTCGCTTTTCGCCCATAGCACGATGCGCAAGGTGCGATTAAGCAACGCGGCCAGCAGTTGATTGGCCCGCACCGTATCTTCCGCCAGCGTCAGGTGCAGCGGCTCGAGATCCAGCTCCGAGACGGGAAGCACGCCGTGCGTCGTCAGGCATATCCTGACGTAGGCCGAGCAATCCTGCATGTGTCTGGCGGCGCCGTCAGGCAAATGGTGCGGCGGCAAAATCTCACATTCCGCCAGTGAAATCTCAACGGGCTGCACTTTAATATGCCGCGCCGTGGTGAACGTGGCGGGTTTGTTGTTCAGCGAGATATCGTTGAGGGTCATGCGGCTCCCGCGCGGCAGGTCAACCTGGCTGTGCCACTGGGGAAAAGAGAGATCGGGCTTAATCGCGACGGTAGCGATCGCGGGAACCGGCGTATACCACAGCGGCGCCAGGCGTGAGAGCATTTGCAGGGCAAATTCCGGCTGCTCATTGTTCAGCTTTTCCTGGATGCGGGTGCAAAGGAACGCGGAGCCCTCCAACAGACGCTCAACGAAAGGATCCAGCACGCCGTCGATATGCATGCCTAAATGCTGGGCGACCTGGGGATGAGAAGAGGCGAACTGACGACCGGCCTCGCGAAAATAACGCAGCTCATCATTATATAATTGGAGAAAGCGCTCACTGAACATAGTCACCCCTATTAATCAAATACGTGTACGGCGCCACAGGAATAATCAAGAGCGATGCGCAAATTAACCAGCATTTCGTCACCCGGTAATGAGCAGGTGCCATAAATATCGAATAAAATCGCCAGCACATACGATTGGCGTTCATTCACTACAGGCACCACACGAATCGTTTTCGGATCCAGACGCGGCTCAAACGAAGTAATGATTCTTTGTATATGTCTCGCCAGCGTTAACGGATCGGTATTAATCGGTATGCGTTGGCTCAGCGACGGCAGGCCATAATTCAATACCGAACTTTCGCTGTGCGCATAATCATGAAGTTTCAAATCAGCGCTGCGCGATGCGTCATTCAGTAAAAATTCGATATCACGCACCAAAACACGCCGCCAATTATCGGCGCTGGCGCTTTGATGTCTCACGCTGAGCTTATCGAATAGCATGGGCAATGACGCTTTCATTTAACACCTCGCGATAAGGCTTATGTCTGCCCGCAATCGCTGCGGGCAGACAGCCTGCAATTAGTGTTGTGACATCAATGATCAGATACGGGCATTAAGCTTGAGGTCATACCCCGTCTTAATTACCGCACCCATGGAGCCATCATTGTTTTGCTCTTTGTACTCAACTTCGATACGTGCGAAATTCAGCTTGATAACGTCGGTTGGCAGCACGGTATCGATTTCAGTACCGATGGTGGAATTCAGCGGCATATTACCCACGGTCTTGAATGAGGAAACCAGGCAGTTGCTGAAGGTCACGGCAATGAAGTCTTGCTGACCCTGGCCTGATTTACGGCAAACAAGTTTTGCCTGAGGAATATGCTCGCCGGTGGCGCACATCAGGAACAGTTTCGGCGAAGCCTTATTGCTCACCATGCGAAACTCAAAGTCTTTCATCTCGACTTTGCCTGAACCGCCGCCGCTCCCGAACCCCCAACGGCCGGCGTTTTCTTCCGCCCATTGCCAGGCTTGCAGCTGAATCCAGCCAGGGTAGGTTTGGTCGGGTGATTCACCATCAACACCCTCAATTTTCAAAAAATAGTCTACTAAAGCTTTCGTGCTCATTTTTTGTCTCCTTGACTGATAGGTCTACTTCGTTAATTGAAAAGTCTATTCAGATAAGTCGTTATATTGCCTACGCGATCATTGAAATAGCGACAATGAGAACCCATTAGCCATTAATAAATAGCAATAGCGTAAAAAACAGCGCCACTAAATTTCAATGAAATATCAATTCCCACCAACGCCATTTAATAATTAACGTCGGCAATATCCAAACCAATGACCAGCCGTAACTTATCTGCTCCCATCTTTTTTGGCTGACGGAAGTTTTGATACAAGTCGCAAGGACACGGTCATGCCTTCCAACTGGTAATGCGGGCGCAAATAGAAATGCGCGCGGTAATAACCCGGATCGTCTTCCACATCCTCAACGCGCACCTCGGCGGCGGCTAATGGACGACGCGCCTTGGTCGCCTCGGTCGAGACGGAAGGATCGCCATCGACGTAGTTCATCAGCCAGTCATTCAGCCACAGCTGCATATCGTCCCTGGACCGAAAAGAACCGATTTTGTCGCGCACGATGCATTTCAAATAGTGCGCGAATCGGCACGTGGCGAAAATATAAGGCAAGCGCGAAGACAGCTTGGCGTTGGCCGTCGCGTCGGGATCCTCGTATTTCGCCGGCGCGTGCATGGTGCAAGAACCGATAAAAGCGGCGAAATCGGAATGCTTGCGATAGACCAGGGGCAAGAACCCGGCGTCGGAAAGCTCTTGCTCGCGCCGATCGGAAATGGCCACTTCCGTCGGGCACGTCAGTTCATATCCGCCCTCATCGGAAGGAAACGCGTAGGCGGGCAGTTCTTCCACCGAGCCGCCGGATTCGATGCCGCGAATCTTCGAACACCAGCCGTACTCATGGAACGCGCGGTTGATGTTGACGCCCATCGCATACGCCGAGTTGGCCCAGGAAAAATCATCATCCACATCCGGCCTGACAGACTCCTCGAAAGCGAACTCTTCGATCGGGTTGGTTTTCGCCCCATAAGGCAAACGCGACAGGAAACGCGGCATCGTCAACACCAGGTAACGCGAGTCGTTGCTTTCGCGCAGGCGGCGCCAGGACGCATATTCCGGCGTGGTGAAAATCTTGCCGATATCCCGCGGGTTGCCCAGTTCGTTCCACTTGCTCATCTGCAGCAGCGACGGCGACGCGGCGGAAATGAACGGACAGTGCGACGCCGCGGAAATTTTCGCCAGCTCGGTCAGCAGCGTGACGCTCATCGGGCTGTGATCGAATTCAAAATCGCCGATGATGCAACCGAAAGGCTCGCCGCCGAACTGACCATATTCCTGTTCGTAAATCTGTTTGAACACCGGGCTTTGATCCCAGGCGGAGCCCCGATAGCGGCGCAAATTGCGCGTCAGCTCATCCTGACTGATGTTCAACACCCGGATCTTGAGCGTTTCGCTGACGTTGGTGTTATCGACCAGATAACTCAGACCTTGCCAGGCGGACTCCAGCTTCTGGAACTCCTTGTGGTGCAAGATATTGTTCATCTGTTGCGAAAGCTGTTCGTCGATCTGGGCAATCAACGATTCAATGGTCAATACGACATCCTGGCTGACCTTGACCTTGCCTTTATTGGCATATTCGGACAGCGTGCCGATAGCCCGACGAACCGCTTCCGAAGCCTCGTTCGTTCTGGGCCGGAATGAACGCTTGAGCAAACCGTCAAGCTCATTTTCCGTTTCCTGCGTTTCAACTTCAGCGACTGCCGTAGCCTGCTGCTTAGCCGAATAGCGTCGTTGCCTCGCTCTCATTCCTCATCTCCTTTATTGCCGGAATCCTGCACATCCTGTTCCGCATCCGCGACCGTTTTACGCGCATCCGTCACCAAACGATGCAGAAAATCGGGTTTCTCCAGCAGATTCTTCACCACTTCTTCCGCGCTGGATTTACCATCCATATAGGTGATCAGCTCCGTGAGATGCTCCCGGGCTTCAAGCAGGCGTTGCATCTGCGGAACCCGTTTGGCGATGGCGCCAGGCGTGAAGTCATCCATCGATTCAAACTCCAATTCCACGTCCAGCAACGCATCGTCTTCGCTCAGGGTGTTCTCTACGTAAAATTGCAGACGAGGCTTGATGGCGCGCATGCGATCGTTGAAGTTGTCCTGATCAAAGGTCAGGAATTTCCGCTCTTCGATCGGCAGCAAAGGCTTTTTCCGATGCCCAGAGAGATCGGACATGACCCCCGTAACAAAGGGCAACTCCACTTTCTTTTGTGAACCGTAAAGCTCTACGTCATATTCAATTTGCACGCGCGGCGCGTTATTTTTACCGATAAATTTCTGAGAGCTTGAGTCCTTAGCCATTGGAAAACTCCTTTGTGATAAAAATTACTTCCCGGACAATTGATTTAACGAGGCCAGAGATTCCGGCAAAAGCTCCTCAACAATCGTCGCGAAGTCCATACCGATCATTTTTTGTGAACGTCGAATAAGAATGGGGGCCGGATGGCTGGGCTCATAGTTTTGGAAATAGTCCAAAACCTGATCCAACAGCAAGATGACATCCTGCCGGGAACGGATATATTTGCCGGGCATGGCGACAGGCGCGTCAGCATCCGGCGAGTCAATCTCCGCGTCATCCCGTTCAGCCGGCAATTCCTGCTGTTCCAGTGAAGCCAGCTGGCGGTTGAACTGTTTCAAATAGTCGCGCACCTGCCGGCAGTCCAAACGATAATCTTCGGCCTGCAGATTGGCGTAATTCTCGACGCGCTCCAGCGCATCGATTTCCAGCGCCAATTGCTCTTTCAGCGAAGGCAGATTTCTGCCGGCAAAATAACTGTCGGCTTGCCCCAGCACCTTTACCACCTCCGAAAAATGCAGGCTTTTGCCTTCCTGCTCGTCAAGTCGCATATTCAGCAGCTCGTCGGTGGTTAACGGCGTGTCGGGAAAAATCTTGCTGTTCTTGATTTCGTGCAGACAGGACGATGTGGCGAGCCACCCTAATGCGGCCGCATGAAAGCTGTCCGATGAGGGTTCCATATCCGCCTGAGGGAAAATGGTGGCGCCCTCCTCGGCATATTTGGCGTCAATATCCTTAATGCCCTGGTAGAAGGCCGAAAAACCGTCGATATGAAGATTGGCACGCATAAACCACAGCACGACATGTAAATCGAAGCACTGTTCCAGCAACGCGGCAGACTGCTCGCGAATGGCGTGCCAATTGATATCACGCGCATTGTCTACGGCATTAAGCGGATCGGTTTGGCTGTCATATTCCGAAAGCGTGAATTCAATTTCACTGTATCGTGGATCAAATTCGACGCCATTCACTTCCGTTGAGATGACTTCATTCATGGCCTGATATCCTTTTCAATCAGCACTAGAAACATAAAGCCTAATAAAGCGGGCTTTTACGTTCGCCAGTCTTTCCCAGAGTCCTTTTAGCGTAAGTTAGTCGTCACCAAGCTCGCAAATTGTTTAGATGTATTAATATTAACAACAATAATAGATTGAACCTATCAATAGAATCGCAGTGATCGGTTTAAACTATTTTACATTTACATATTTATTTTTTCCTTTTAAAATCAATAAATTGCAAACGATAATTATGCAAGCTAAGAATAGGAAAAAAATCAAAAACTGCCCTAAAAACAACGTTTCATCCTTGGTAGGATAATTCCAGTAATACCACTGGATACAAATAATTTAATTAGCAAATGATAACCACGGTAAATAGTGAAATTTTTTCATAAAACCATGACAGCCAGTCGTTTCTTGCAAGCGGGTAGCACGCAATGATCAATAGAAAACGATGGCAGTGTGACTTTCATTTCCAGCACTCAGTACTTACACATGCGAAACCTGGTGTGAAAATAAACAATTTGGCGAGAGTTTTGATTATTAATTTTAAAGCTAAAGCACAGATTAACATTCCGCCGTGGTGCACCGAATACCTATTGGTACACAAACAGCCTGGTGGATAAAGTATCGTTCTTTTATAGTTAACTCAGGGTAATGATCAGAATAATTTAAGATTCAATTCCCCTTCATGTGTGTTCTCATACGTCTTACCGCGGCAAAAGCACCACTGCGGTAAAGGGTCTCGCAGACTAAAGTGGCATTAGAGATATCATTTACTATAACCGCGAAATAACCACGTAAGCGCTGCAATGACAGTAACCGTGTTAAGACCAGCGATCTGTTCCATATACAAGAAATGTTTCCCTAACTGATAAGACCACTAATTTGATACTAGCAAAGGCAAACCCAATATCAAGAAAAAATATTATTTTTTTAATAAAAAAATAACAAATCAATATACATAAAACAAACAATTCAATAACTTAAAACAGCGCTGAATCGATTACTTTTACGCCAGGAAAAATAGTTCATGGAAATTTACACCCACTCATAACCCCCTCAGTCAATCTCACTCATTCTCTTCGGCATTGAATTGTCATCAAAAAATAAGAAAATCTATAAAAATAAAACCCGCCACTGGCCGTGCGCCCCACAGGATCAACTTTCGCAAGGCAAAATAAGCAAGATAATTCCCAATAAAAAGGCCGTAAAAAAGCCTTAATGATTTAGCGGTTCAAAATAAAAATAAAGGTAACTCTATTGGGTGATTAAAGCGAAAACGCGCACCTTTTCATTGCTGCAAAAAAACCTTATGAATCTTTACGTTGCCTGTCCTTTGACAATCATTGATGAAAACGCAAATCAGGTAGCCAACACATACAGAAAAGAGATGGGCTACGCGGCGGGCCAACCCTGCCGATGACTTTTCTCATCCCCGGTTCGGCCCGTGCGCACAGGTTATTCCGCCTAAAAATCAGGCCGCATCGCTGGCCTCGTCCGGCGATTTAACGCCAAGCCCGCCGTTTTCCTGATCCAGAACAGCTTTCGCATTCATTCGACTGATATATTGATTGAAAATCATTCCTATTCAGGAGAAAAAGCCATGGTTAAGTCACTCAATGCGGCATTCACTCGCTTTTTTGACCACCCGGACGCAGGCAAATTGGCGCTCAGGCTAACCTTCGGCGGGCTGATGCTGTTTCACGGCGTCGCGAAAATTCAGCATGGCGTCGGCTGGATCGCCGATGCGTTACAACAACAAGGGCTGCCCGCCTTCATCGCCTATGGCGTATATATTGGGGAGATCCTGGCGCCGATACTGATCGTTTTGGGGCTGTTCACCCGCCCCGCCGCAGGGGTTTACGCCCTCACGCTGGTGGTGGCGTTTTTGATGGTAGGCACCGGCAAGGTCTTCACCGTCACCGACGTCGGCGCCTGGGGCATTGAAAACGAACTGGTGTTCTTTATGGGTGGGGTCGCCATACTGCTGCTGGGCAGCGGGAAGTATGCCATCGCGCGCAATGAAGCCTATCGATAAACCGCGCTATCAATAAGGAGGTTTCTGGTCTGAGCCTCCTCTTTATCTATAACGGCCATTAACGGTCGGCCAGCCGGTAAACCGGTACCTTGCGCGTCGTGCCGGTCAGGGTGTCGAAAATCTCCGTTTCCGCTGTCACGATCGTCATGCCGGTTTTTCTTAGCCTGCGCACTTCGGCGGCGATGCGCTGTATGCCGAACCAGAACAGTCCGTCCAGCGCCGTGACGCGCAGCCCCTGCTCCAGCGCCAGCTTAAGCCGCTCACGCGGCGCCTTGAGCGCCTTGGCGATTTCACGGTAGGGCAGCGCGTCCACGCCCGACGCCGAGGTTCGGTGAATGCGGGTCGACAGACCGTATTGGAAGGCCTCGGGCACGTCGCTTAAATCGCTCTTCAGGCTGTAAACGCAGCCAAAGCGCTTGCCGTTGAACACCACATTTTTTTGACTGATCGACAGCTCATCGCGCAGGCCGGCAATCAGCTGCGGCGCCCGCACCAGCAATAAGCGAAACGGCAATTCGAAACTGGTCACATAGTCCACGTTGAGCAACGCAATGCGCAGGCGCTCTTCCGCGCCCGCCTGCGTCTGGCGACACTCGTTCAACACCTCGCTCCACTGGCGCGCAAGCCGCGGGGCTTCATCCAGCGGCGCGAAATGGTATTTCTCGATGTGGTAGTCGATTCTTTCGTTCATGTCCGTTGGCCCCCGCGTCAGTCATCATGCCCTCAGCAAATTACCTTACCCGCAGCCCACAATACAACACCGCATCGCGCCGCAAGATGCGGAAAAAATCGGGCGCATACGCCCCCTGCGCGCTCGCTCAAGGTGAGTCGTGCAACAGCAGCGATATCTCTTCGGCGGCCGAGCGCAACAAAGGCAGGTGGTGCTGGTGCAAACGCTCTGCGGAAACCTGACCGGCATGCACGCCGACGTTCAACGCCGCGGCGATGCGGCCGTCCGGCGTGGTGAGCGGCACCGCCAGTGAACGCAGGCCAATCTCCAGTTCCTGATCGTTGATGGCATATCCCTGCTGACGCACTCGCGCCAGCTCTTCCCGCAATGCGCTGACGCTCACCAGGGTATGGCTGGTGTAACGCAGTTGAGTCAATCGCGCCAAATAGTCGTTCAACGTCTCACTGGCGAGCCCGCTGAGCAGCACCCGCCCCATCGACGTCGTGCTGGCGGGTAAGCGACTGCCGACGTGCAAATCGATGGTCATGATCCGCGAAGTTGATGCGCGGGCGATATAAAGAATGTCATCGCCGTCCAATATGGCCATGGAACAGGACTCATTGAGCGTCTGGCTGAGTTGCCTCAACACCGGCTGCGCGGCGTTGGCCAACGGCGAAGCCCCCAGCCAGTTGTGACCCAGCGACAAGACGCGCGGGCGCAGCTCATAATTTTTGCCGTCTTCCGCGTACACAAAGCCCAGCTTACTCAGGGTGTAAAGGCAGCGGCGCACCGCCGCGCGCGGAATGCCGGTACGCTGGCTAATCTGCGACACCGACATCAGCCGCCGCTGCGGCGTAAAAGCCTGCAGGACCTCCAATCCTCGCGCCAAAGAGGCCATAAAGTCGGGATCCCCCTTCCAGGGATCGGTGCTGCTGCGCGTAATTTCCTGTTCTTTTTCCATTCTCGTTACCCCGCTGTCTGCCTGAAATATCGGTGTGCTGACGATCACACCTGCGAATGCCCATTAAAGAATAGCCGATAATCGCACACTTTTTCGATAATCGGTATTGTTTGCCTGAAAGGGACGATCTACTTTTCCCATTGACGATAAACACTCCCCCGGCGGGCGCCGAATGAAAGGAACAACAGATGATCGATAAAAGTGTGGCCACCCTGGAAGACGCCGTGTCCATCATTCCGGACGGCGCGAGCATCATGATTGGCGGCTTTGGCCCCGCGGGACAGCCGCTGGAACTGATCGATGCGCTGATTGAACACGGTGCCCGCGAGCTGACGGTAATCAGCAATAACGCCGGCAACGGCGACAGCGGCCTCGCGGCGCTGCTCAAGACCGGCTGTGTGCGAAAGATGATTTGTTCCTTCCCGCGCCAGGCCGATTCGTGGGTCTTTGACGACCTTTATCGCCGCGGCGCGATCGAACTGGAACTGGTGCCTCAGGGCAACCTTGCCGCCCGCATGCAGGCCGCCGGCAGCGGGTTGGGCGGCATTTTCACCCCAACCGCCTTTGGCACGCCGCTGGCGCAAGGCAAAGAAACGCGTGAAATCGACGGACGGCATTACGTGTTTGAAACGCCCTTAAAGGCGGATTTCGCCTTGATAAAGGCCCATCGGGGTGACCGCTGGGGCAATCTGGTTTACCGCAAAGCGGCGCGTAATTTTGGCCCGGTGATGGCGATGGCCGCCGCCACGACGATAGCGCAGGTCGCTGAATTGGTGCCGCTTGGCGCACTGGATCCGGAAAACGTGATAACGCCGGGCATCTTCGTCCAGCGCCTGGTGGCGGTGGCGCACCCCGCGACCTTTTCCCTCTCTGCCTGAGGAGTCATAACATGCAAAAATTAACCCGCGACCAATTAGCCCAACGGGTAGCGCGCGATATTCCGGAAGGCGCCTACGTCAACCTCGGGATTGGGCTGCCGACCCGCATCGCTAACTACCTGCCCGCCGACAAAGAGGTGATTCTGCACAGCGAAAACGGCCTGCTCGGCATGGGGCCGTCACCCGCGCCGGGCGAAGAAGATCCGGAACTCATCAACGCCGGTAAAGAACTGGTGACCTTGCTGCCCGGCGGCAGTTATTTCCATCACGCCGACTCTTTTACCATGATGCGCGGCGGCCACCTCGATATCTGTGTGATGGGGGCATATCAGGTCTCGGCTGCCGGCGATCTGGCCAACTGGAGCACCGGCGCCGAAGACGCGATCCCGGCGGTGGGCGGCGCCATGGATCTGGCCATCGGCGCGCGCAAAGTCTATGTGATGATGGACTATCTGACCAAGACCGGCGAATGCAAGCTGGTGGAACAGTGCAACTACCCGTTGACCGGGTTGGCCTGCGTCAGCCGCATTTATACGGATATGGCAATCATTGATATCACCCCGGACGGCCCGCAGGTGCGGGAGCTGTGTCCGGGGCTCACCTTTGACGCGCTGCAAGCGTTAACCCCGATACGTTTACTGCAATCTGACTTGATCCCCGCTTGAGGAAATCGCCATGCAACAGGCTTTTATCTGCGATGCCGTTCGTACGCCATTCGGCCGTTACGGCGGCGCATTATCCGCGCTGCGCGCCGACGATTTGGCCGCTCTGCCCCTGAAGGCGCTGCTTGCCCGACTGCCGCAGTTGGATCCCCACGCCATTGATGACGTTATTCTGGGGTGCGCCAACCAAGCCGGTGAAGACAACCGCAACGTGGCGCGAATGGCGCTGCTGTTGGCCGGATTGCCCCACACCGTGCCGGGCACCACCCTCAATCGCCTGTGCGGTTCGGGATTGGACGCGGTAGGCATGGCGGCGCGCGCCATTAAATGCGGCGAAGCGGAGGTCATCATCGCGGGCGGCGTGGAAAGCATGTCGCGCGCGCCCTTTGTCACAGGCAAAGCGGACAGCGCCTTCAGCCGATCGCTGAAAATGGAAGATACGACGATGGGATGGCGCTTTATCAACCCGCAGATGCGCGCGCGGTTCGGTGTCGAAACCATGCCTGAAACCGCCGAAAATGTGGCTCGCGATTTCGCCGTCAGCCGCGCCGATCAAGACGCCTTTGCATTGCGCAGCCAACAGCGCACCGCCCGCGCTCAGGAGCTGGGCCTGTTTGATGAGGAACTGATCGCCGTCAGCATTCCGCAACGCAAAGGCGAGCCGCTCAGCCTGGTTCGCGACGAACATCCCCGCAGCACTTCTTTGGCCGCGCTGTCCGCCCTGAAAGGCGTCGTGCGCCCCGAGGGGAGCGTCACCGCCGGCAACGCCTCGGGCATCAACGACGGGGCCAGCGCCCTGCTCATTGCCAGCGAACGCGCGGCGGTGCAGTATGGACTCGCCCCGCTGGCGCGTGTGGTCGGCATGTCCGCCTGCGGCGTAGAGCCGCGCATCATGGGTTACGGGCCGGTTCCCGCGGTCCGCAAAGTGCTGGCGCAAACCGGTTTGAGCCTGGCGCAAATGGACGTCATCGAGTTGAATGAAGCCTTTGCCGCCCAGGCGCTGGCCGTGACGCGCGCTCTGGGACTGCCGGATGACGCGGAACAGGTCAACCCTAACGGCGGCGCTATCGCGCTGGGGCATCCCCTGGGGGCATCCGGCGGCAGGTTGGCCATGACCGCCGCTTATCAACTGCGGCGCACCGGCGGGCGTTTTGCCCTGTGCACCATGTGCGTCGGTGTCGGGCAAGGCGTCGCCTTGATTCTGGAACGGATATAACGAATGTCTCTCTATAGCGCAATGTTTATGGCTTCGCCATTAACGCCCTGCTTCAGCGACACGGCGCTGCTGCAGGGCATGCTTGATTTCGAAGCCGGTCTGGCGCAGGCCCTGGCGTCTGCAGGGATTACCGATGACGCGTCCGCGAAGATCATACGCAGCCACTGCCAGGCGGAAAAGCTCGACGCCGCCGCGCTGACGCAGTCCGCC
This sequence comes from Serratia sp. CY52157, assembly GCF_052168495.1. Taxonomy (NCBI): domain Bacteria; kingdom Pseudomonadati; phylum Pseudomonadota; class Gammaproteobacteria; order Enterobacterales; family Yersiniaceae; genus Serratia; species Serratia sp. CY52157. The sequence continues at coordinate 1,548,523 of NZ_JBJNMO010000001.1, forward strand.
GGATTGGCGGGCAATTTAGCTATTCCCCTCGTCAAACAATTGACGGCGTTGGTGGCGCAAACCTCACCGGAAGCGGCGCGTTTCGTTCACTGGGGGGCGACCAGTCAGGATGCGATTGACAGCGGGCTGATGCTGCAACTGCGCAGCGCGCTCGATAAAACCGACGCGCTGCTCAATCAGCTGATTGCGGCGCTGACGGCGCAATGCCGGCGCCATAGCGCAACGTTAATGGTGGGCCGCACCTGGCTGCAACACGCTTTGCCAACGACGCTGGGGCTGAAGCTGGCCGGCACGCTGGACGCCTTGCTGCGCTATCGGGCGCGTCTGGCTGAAATGCGGCCACGCGTGCTCGCGTTGCAATTCGGCGGCGCGGCCGGCACGCTCGCCTCGCTCGGCGAACAGGGTGAGCGCGTTGAGCGGGCGCTGGCGCAAGCGCTGGCCCTGCCGCGCAGCGCCACGCCGTGGCATACCCAACGCGATCGGTTGTTGGAGCTGGCGAGTTGGTATGCCGGCCTGACGGGCTCGCTCGGCAAGCTGGCGCGCGACATGTCTTTGTTGATGCAGACCGAAGTCGCTGAAATCAGCGAGCCGTCGGCCCCCGGACGCGGCGGCTCCTCCACGATGCCGCATAAGCGCAATCCGGTACTTTGCGCCGCCATCCTCAGCGCGGCCAACCGTCTGCCTGCGTTGATGTCCGGATTGTATGCCGGCCTGGTGCAGGAGCACGAACGCGCGCTGGGCGGCTGGCAGGCCGAGTGGCAAAGCCTGCCGCAGCTCCTGGTGCTGAGCGGGGCGGCATTGGCGCAAAGCCTGGATCTCATTAACGGTCTGGAGGTGCATGAAGCGGCGATGAGGCGCAATCTGGCGCTGACGCAGGGGCTGATCATGGCTGAATCGGTTACCCTGGCCTTAGCCCCCTCCCTCGGCCGTCAACAGGCGCACCATCATATAGAACGGTGCTGCCGGCAAGCCCTGGCCACCCAGCAACCCCTGTTAACCCTTCTGTGCGCCGATGCGGAAGTCTCTTCCCGACTCAGCCGGGAAACCCTGGAAACCTTGCTCGATCCGGCCAATGCCACCGGCAGCACGCAGCGTTTCATTCAACAAGTCCTGGCGATGGCCGAGAGGGAGCAATCATGTTGAATTATGTCCTTGAGGGGCCTGAAAACGCCCCGGTTATTCTGTTTGGCAACTCGCTGGGCACCTCATTATCAATGTGGCAGCCGCAGCGCGACGCGTTCATCGCCCACTATCGCATTCTGCGCTACGACGTTGCCGGCCACGGCGACTCTGCGCCCGATGAACAGCCCGGCTCGCTGGCGCGACTGGGCGAACAGGTGCTGTCCCTGCTGGACACTCTGGCGATTGATCGGGTGCATTTCTGCGGCATCTCCATGGGGGGGCTGACGGGGTTATGGCTGGCGCGCTTTCATGCCGATCGCTTGCTGACGCTGACGATCGCCAATAGCGCCGCGAAAATCGGGGTGACGGAGCATTGGCGAGAACGCGCCGCGCAGGTGCGCCAGCGCGGCATGTCCGCCGTCAGCGATGGCGCGGCAGCGCGCTGGTTCACCCCGGCATTTTGCCAATCCGCCCCCGTCAAGGTGCAAACCGTCGTGCAACAGCTCACCGCCTGCGATCCCGAGGGCTATGCCGCTTGCTGCGACGCGCTGGCGACCGCCGATTTACGCGCCGAGCTGGCAGGCATCCGCGTTCCGACGCTGGTTATCGCCGGACATGAGGATGCGGTAACGACCGTCGACGATGCAAAAGCCTTGGCGGCAGGCATTCCCGACGCGCAATGCGTCATCCTGCCCGCCGCCCACCTGTCCAGCATCGAAGCCTGGCGGGCATTTAACCGCGCGTTCCGGGCCTTTTTGGATGAGCAGCTCACGCAGCGGCAACGTTATCAGCAAGGCCTGACGGTGCGCAGAGCGGTGCTGGGCGATGAGCATGTCGATAATACCCTCGCGGCGCTGTCGCCGCTCAACGAGGAGTTTCAGCATTTCATCACTCGCTACGCCTGGGGGGAAATATGGACGCGTCCGGGCTTGTCGCGCCATACCCGCAGCCTGATCACCATCGCGATGCTGATCGCCTTGAATCGCGAAGCTGAGCTGAAAATGCATATCCGGGCCGCCTTCAATAACGGCGTCACGCGTGAAGAGATCAAAGAAGTTCTGATGCATGCGGCGCTTTACTGCGGCTTACCCGCCTCGAACGCCGCTTTTCATCTGGCGCAATCCGTCTTTGCCGAACACGACGCCGGGCGGCGATCGGACGACTAGAAGACGCGGTTATACCGGCACATCCAGTACCCTTTGGCGCAGCGCAGCAATCAGGCGCTGCTGCTCAGGGGACGAGAGCGCCTCTTGCCGGGTAATGATGCCCAGCGGCTCGGCCATGCCCTGGGTAGGCAACGGCAGCGCACGCAGGTGATTGCTGAACAAGTCGTCACGCACCGCGCCGTAAGGCACCAGCCACACATAGCCATACTGTAGCGTCAGGCAGCGCGCCAGCGTGACCGACAACGTCTCGACGCACCCTTCCGGCACCGCCAGCCCGTGGCTGACAATGAGCGCCTCCGCATTCTGACGCGGCACGGTACCCCGCGGGGAGAGCACCAATGGCCAGCTCAACGCCTCCGCCAGCGAGACATCCGAATGCAACAGCGGATGATGAGGAGCAACCACCAGCCGCAGCGTTTCATGGTACAGCAGCTCGAAGTTGAGCCCCTCCATGCGGGAGGGGTCTGACATGCGCCCGATGCCTAACGTTAATTGCCCCGATCTCACCGCCATCATCAGCGCATCGTTGGCCAGCGTCGTAACCTGCATGCGCCAGCCGGGGGATTGCTGCTGCAACCCCACCACGACCGGCGCGACCAGGCTCACCAGCGTGGTGGGCAGCGCGCCGATATGCAGCGGCGCCGGCAGCGCCTCGCTGTCCGAGGCAAGCGTGCGCCCCAACACATTCAGCGCATCCAAAACGCGGCTGGCATCCTGCAGGAAACGCGTTCCGGCGGCGGTCAGTTCCGCCCCCTGCCGATTGCGCGAAAAAAGGCGCTCGCCGGCCAGGCTTTCCAGTTCGTTGAGCGTTTTAGAGAGCGCGGGCTGCGTGATGCCCAATTGCTGTGCGGCGCGCACCAACGTCCCCTGTTGTGCGGTAGCGACAAAGGCGTGCAGATGACGAAGGCGGATGCGTTGGCTAAAGCGAGAAGTCATGTTCATGATTTATAGTATTAACTTGCCGCCGGCGCGGCAAGCTCATTGTCAGGGCGAACGGAGGATCAAATATCAAAAAAAACGGTTTCGTTCTCGCCCTGTAACCAGATGTCGAAATGGTACACCGTCTGATCCCCGCGCTGCCGCCTTTGCGCCAATAACGTGCTGCGCCGTTTTTCCCACTCGATGAGATTCAACACCGGATCTTCGGCATTGGCCGCCTGTTCGTCGGCAAAGTAGAGACGCGTGTTCAACCCGATGTTGATGCCGCGGGCCACTATCCACAGATTGAGATGGGGCGCCATCAGCCGGCCGTCGCGCCCCGTCACGCGCCCCGGTTTAATCGTTTCGAATTGCCACAGGCCGCTGGTGAAGTCCGAACAGGTTCGCCCCCAGCCGCGAAACGCCGGATCGTCGGGCTTATCCAACTGGCCGTCGGCGGGGTGCTGATATCGCCCGGCGGCGTTGGCCTGCCAGACTTCGACCAGCGCGTCTCGAACCGGCGTGCCGGAGCCGTCATAGACATGCCCTTCCACCACGATGCGCTCCCCGCGCGTCTCCGGTTGCGTCAACACATGGGTAAAATTACGCTCGAAAATATCAAAGCCGGCGGCATGCGGCGCCAAACCGATGTGCACATAAGGCCCGGCGGTTTGCGAGGCCGTTTCAGACAAATACTTTTTCATCACGCGGCTCCCTGTGTACGGTTCTCAAACCACGTGGCTCGATGGCCCCGCAGCACCAGATCGAAGCGGTAAGCCAGACTGTCCAGCGGCACGGCGGCGTGCATATCCAGCTCGGCAATCAGCGTGCGCATCGCATCGTCACTGCCTACCGACTGCAAGATGGGGCAGCGAACGAGCAACGGATCGCCTTCGAAATACATCTGCGTGATCAAGCGCTGCGCGAACGCCTCGCCGGAGAGCGAGAAGTGAATATGCGCCGGACGCCAGTCGCTGACCTGATTGCGCCAGGGATACGGGCCCGGCTTGATCGTACGAAAACAGTAATACCCGTTGTCGTCGGTCAGCATCCTGCCGCAGCCGCCAAAGTTGGGATCGATAGGCGCCAGATACTGATCTTTCTTGTGGCGATAGCGCCCTCCCGCATTGGCCTGCCATACCTCGACCAGGGCGTTGCGCACCGGCGCCCCGAAGGCATCCCGCACAAATCCATGCACGATGATCCGCTCGCCGATCGGTAAGCCTTCTTTGGCGTAATTCAGAATCAGATCGTGATCCAGTGGGCCGATATCCGTTGGCGTGAAGACGGGGGCGGTCAGTTCAGACAGCGAGTTTTGCAATGAAATTAATGCATTGCGCGGCGACCGCAGCACGCTGGTTTTATACAGCGGCGCCAGCGCCGGCGGGTGATGACTGTAATCTCGATGCACCAGTTCTCGCGCCATCCAATCACTTTTCATCCCGGTATCCTTATTATTTGAGGGTACATGTCGTCAGAGTGTAGGAAGCGCAATATGTAAAAGTAAAGTGAGAAAAACGATCGCTTTATATAACAAAAAGTAATGGAATGTTCTGAATTGACGAAACATTTCATTTGGTCCATAACATGATTCAATTCCCGTCGGTGGTCCGCCTCGCTGCTGAATGGTCGCTTTCAGGTCATCCATGACCGCTTAACTGGAGGCAATGATGAAACGTTCTATCGCGACGGTCTCGGTATCGGGTTCGCTGCCGGAAAAACTGCGGGCTATCGCCGCCGCAGGCTTTGATGGCGTCGAAATTTTCGATAACGATCTGGTCTACTACCCCGGCTCACCGGCGGAAATCCGTGAATTGTGCGCCGAACTGGGCCTGGAAATTTTACTGTTCCAACCGTTTCGGGACTTCGAAGGAGGCCCGCGCGAAACGCTGGCGCAGAACCTTTCCCGCGCGGCGCGCAAGTTCGAAGTCATGCAGCAACTGGGCTGTTCTCGCATGCTGCTCTGCAGCAATGTCTCGCCCGACAGCAGCGAAGACATGGCCACGCAAGTGAGCGATTTGCGCGCGTTGGCGGAGTTGGCCGCCGAGTATGATATTACTGTCGGTTATGAAGCGCTGGCCTGGGGACGTCACGTGAATATGTGGCGCGACGCCTGGGCGCGCGTGAAGGCCGTAGATCATCCGGCGTTGGGGATCATTCTCGATAGTTTTCATATCCTGTCGCGCGGCGATAACCTCGATGGCCTCGAGGACGTGCCGCCCGAAAAAATCGTGTTTGTCCAACTGGCGGACGCCCCGCTGTTGAAGATGGATGTGCTCGCCTGGAGTCGCCATTTCCGCTGCTTCCCCGGCCAGGGGGAGCTGAATCTGACCCAGTTCATGACCCAACTTTCCGCGCATGGCTATCGCGGCGCCTGGTCGCTGGAGATATTTAACGATGGTTTCCGCGCCTCGCCGGTGCTCCCCACGGCCCAGGACGGTTTCCGATCGTTGTTGTGGCTGGAGGAGCAAACCTATGACTGGTTGGCCAAACAGCCTCTGCTGCCCAACGCCATGGCCTCGCTCATGGAACGTTCCTTATTCCATTCGCAGCCGCATCCGCCCTTGCTGGCGCTGGAGTTTATCGAATTTGCCGTCTCGCACAACGACGGGCTGGCGATGGGCCAATGGCTGACGCAGCTGGGATTGGTTCACGCCGGCGAGCACCGCTCCAAAAGCGTCGCCCTCTATCGCAACGGCAAAGTGAATGTCATTCTGAATGCCCAGCCGGAAAGCCAAGCGAGCGGCTATTATCACCTGCACGGCATTTCCCTGTGCGCCGTGGCGTGGCGGGTGCGCGGCGTAGCGCGTTTACTGCAACGGGCGCAAGACTACGGGTACGCCATCTGGCAAGGAGAAACCGGCCCCAACGAGCGGCAAATCCCCGCGCTGTGCGCACCGGACGGCAGCCTGATTTATCTGGTGGAAGCGGACGAAGATCCCAAGAACGATATTTATCACGCCGATTTTCATCTGACGCATCGCAGCGCGCCGCCGCCCGCGCTGCAAAGCATCGATCACCTGGCGATTGCGCTGGCTGATGAATCGAGCGGCAACTGGATCATGTTCCTGCGCAGCGTGCCGGGTTTTGTGCAGGACAACGAGTGGGAATTGCCCGATCCGCTGGGTTTGGTTCGCAGCCGCGTCTTGCGCAGCCCCAACGACGCCATCCGGCTGCCGCTGAATATGTCGGTGAGCCGGGAAACGCAAATCGCCCAGGCGCTAACCGCCTATCAGGGCGCAGGCTTGCAGCACGTCGCCTTTGGCTGCGAGGATCTGTTCAGCATGGTGAAAGCGGCGCAGGCGCGCGGATTAAAAACGCTGCGTATTCCCGATAACTACTATCACGATCTCAGAGCGCGTTTCGATCTGGACCCCGCTTTCCTCTCACAGCTGCAAGCGGGCAATGTGCTCTACGATCGAGACGATCAGGGCGGTGAATTGCTGCATGTCTACACCGTTCCCTATGAAAAAGGCCGCTTCTTCTTCGAACTTCTGGAGCGCCGAGGCGGCTACCGCGGCTTTGGGGCCGCCAACGCCCCGGTTCGGCTCACCGCCATGCGTTAATCGCGCGGGCCATCAAGGCCCGCCTGTTCTTCCATCTTACTGAAAAGGTTAATGATCGCGCTCACACTCTCAGTGGCCTCCGGCGCCGCCATTCTCACGGCAATCCCTTTTCATAACATGAAGTTAACACTGCCTCGTCATTCACCGCCGGCTCAGCTGTCCGATAAACGCACATTTTTTCGATTATCGCCGTTTAACGTCCGCCCAGGGGCTGCTTATAGTGATGACACTCAACTACTGCACCGGGAGCACCCCATGTCGGGAAACAACGCAATCAATGTTCGGGCGCTGATCGACGACCGCCCGTTAGGCAAATGGCAAAAGATGATCGTGCTGCTCGGCTTTTGCATCATTGCTCTGGATGGATTCGATATCGTTATCATGGGATTTATCGCGCCAGAGCTTAAGGCGGATTGGCAAATCACTAACCGCGAACTGGGGCTGGTGATCAGCGCGGCGCTGATTGGCCTGTCGCTGGGCGCGATGCTATCCGGGCCATTGTCAGACAGATTCGGCCGCAAAGTCGTCATCATCAACAGCGTATTCTTTTTTGGCGTTTGGACGCTGGTGACGGCGTTTTCTCAAAATATGGAGCAGATGATGTTATTTCGCCTGCTCACCGGATTGGGGCTCGGCGCCGCCATGCCGAATGTCGGCACCCTGGTGGCGGAGTTCGCGCCCGCCCGACGCCGCGCTTTCTTGATTACCGTGGTTTTCTGCGGCTTCACCTTTGGCGCCGCCTTGGGCGGATTCGCCGCGTCCTGGCTGATGCCGCGCTTCGGCTGGCATGCCGTGCTGCTGCTCGGCGGGATCTTGCCCCTGCTGTTCGCGCCCGTGCTGATGGCGGCGTTACCCGAATCGGTGTGTTTCCTGGTGGCGAAACGGGCAGATCAGGGCGGTATTCAGCGCATTCTGGCGAAACTGGCACCCGATCGCGATTTTCGACATTCTACCGTCGTTCTGCCCCCGCCGGGCCAGGTCTGCACTCATCCGGTTAAACTGGTGGTGAGCGCACGGTACCGCTTCGGCAGTTTAATGCTGTGGGGCGCGTATTTTAGCGCGCTGTTTCTGTACTACACCTTAGGCAGTTGGCTGCCGCTGCTGATTAAAGACAGCGGTTTCAACATCGCGCAAGCGGCGGTCATCACCGCGCTGTTTCAGGCGGGCGGGACATTAGGGTCGCTATTTTCCGGGTGGTTGATGGACAGATCCGAACCGCATCGCGCGTTGGCGTCGATTTATGGGTTGGGGGCGCTGTTCACTCTGCTGATGGGGATGGCGATGGGTTACCCCCTCCTGATGGGCGGCTGCGCGATGGCCATCGGGTTCTGCATCGGGGGCGCCAACACCGGCATGAACGCGTTGTCGGCCAGCTTTTACCCCACCGAAGCGCGGGCCACCGGCTCCAGCTGGATGCACGGCATCGGCCGTTTGGGCGCTATCTTAAGCGCGCTGGCCGGGGCTGAAATGCTGGCGCTCGGTTGGAGCTTCAGCACCATTTTCGCCGTCCTGGCGCTTCCCGCCCTGCTGACGGTGGCGATGATCGTCGCCAAGCGGCGTCATCAGGCGCGTCAAGCGACAGAGCATCAATATGCCGCCTATCTGGATGCGCGTTCGAATGATGTTTGATTGCGTCGGGAAATAATCGAGAACAAAGGGGAAGGCGTGTCGGCCTGCAGGGCCGGGGCGCTTTAACTGTGATGGGGATCGTTGAAAGATTTTTTCGTAAGTGATTGAATAATGGCGGAGAGAGGGGGATTTGAACCCCCGGTAGAGTTGCCCCTACTCCAGTTTTCGAGACTGGTCCGTTCAGCCGCTCCGGCATCTCTCCTGACAACGCTTGCTATCATGCCCGCTTTTACGGCATTTTTACAGCATTAGCATACCGCTGAACGTTCAAGTGACGACTTTACGAGCAACCTGATGATTAAATGGCCGTGGAAAGCGACTCAACCTTCTCAACCCGAGGCGGATACCCAGGCACAGTGGCGGGACGCGCTGGCGATCCCGCTGCTCTCGCCGCTGAATGAGCAAGAGCGGCAGCGGCTGGTGGCCGTCGCCGGGCAGATTTTGCAGCAAAAGCGCATCGTGCCGCTGCAGGGGCTACAGCTCACCTCGCAGATGCAGGCGCGCATCGCCCTGCTGTTCGCCTTGCCGGTGCTGGAGCTGGGCGCGGAGTGCCTCGACGGCTTCAACGAAATTCTGCTCTACCCCACCCCCTTCGTGGTGGAAGACGAATGGCAGGACGAGATCGGCCTGGTGCACTCGGGGCCGGTGGTGCAGTCCGGCCAAAGCTGGGAACAGGGGCCGATCGTGCTCAACTGGCAAGACGTGCAGGACTCTTTTGACCTTTCCGGTTTCAATCTGGTGATCCACGAAGCGGTGCACAAGCTGGATATGCGCAACGGCGGCGTCGCCACCGGCGTGCCGCCGATCCCGCTGCGCGAGGTGGCCGCCTGGGAACATGATCTGCACGCCGCGATGGAAAGCCTGCAGGACGAGATCGACATGGTCGGCGAAGAGGCCGCCAGCATGGATGCCTACGCCGCCACCGATGCGGCCGAGTGCTTCGCCGTGCTGTCGGAGTACTTCTTCAGCGCCCCCGAGCTGCTGGCCGAACGCTTCCCGGCGCTGTATCAGCACTTTTGCCGCTTCTACCGCCAGGATCCGCTGGCGCGCCTGCTGCGCGCCCAGGCAGAAAACGACGCGCAATGGGCTGATTGACAGGCTTATTGCTCAGATACCGAGCAGTCGCACCGCCTGGGGCAATTTAGCGTTGACACACCTGGGGCAGCTGGATATGATGCGCCCCGTTCACACGATTCCTCTGTAGTTCAGTCGGTAGAACGGCGGACTGTTAATCCGTATGTCACTGGTTCGAGTCCAGTCAGAGGAGCCATATTTAGAAAAGCCCGCTTAAGGCAACTTAAGCGGGCTTTTTGCTATGGGGCGTTTACAGCCCGCGCTTTTCCATCAGCAGCGCCAGATCGACCAACCGATTGGAGAAGCCCCACTCGTTGTCATACCAGGCGAGCACCTTCACCAGATTGCCGCCGATCACCAGCGTGGACAGGCCGTCGATGATCGACGAGCGCGCATCGCCCCGGTAGTCGCTCGACACCAGCGGCTCATCGCTGTACCCCAGGATCCCTTTCAGCGGGCCGGACGCCGCCGCCGCGCGGAACGCCGCGTTGATCTCCTCCGTCGTCGCCGGGCGTTTCAGCGTCACCGTCAGATCGACGATGGAAACCACCGGCACCGGCACCCGTAATGAGTAACCGGTCAGGCGGCCGTCCAGTTCGGGGATCACCTTGCCGAGCGCCTTGGCCGCGCCGCTGGAGTAAGGCACGATCGATTCCGCCGCCGCCCGCGCGCCGCGCAGATCTTTTTCCGGCTGATCGTGCAGCGCCTGGCTATTGGTATAGGCATGCGTAGTGTTCATCAACCCGTATTCGATGCCGAACGCCTGATGCAGCACCTGTGCGGCGGGCGCCAGCCCGTTGGTGGTGCAGCTGCCGTTGCTGACCACCTTATGCAGCGCCGGATCGTAGAGGTGATCGTTAACCCCCATCACCAGCGTGATGTCGTCATTCTTGGCCGGCGCCGAGATAATCACCCGCTTGGCGCCGCCGTGCGTGATGTGCACTTCCGCCTTGGCCTTGTCGGTAAAGAAGCCCGTCGCTTCGATCACCACGTCCACGCCCACGCTGTGCCAGGGGATCTCGGCGGGATCGCGCTGCGAAAACACCTGAATCGGCCGGCCGTCCAGCAGCAGCTGGTTGTCGCCGGCTTCGACCCTGGCGGCCAAGGTGCCGGAAAGCGTGTCGTATTTCAGCAGGTGCGCCAGCGTCTTGCTGTCGGTCAGATCGTTGATCGCCACCACTTCAAAATCGCTGCGCCCCAGCGCCGCGCGCAGCACGTTGCGTCCGATCCTGCCGAATCCATTAATGCCTACTCTCACCATGATGCACTCCTCGTTTTGGGCTTTGCCTCAACTCTAGCCCTGCCCCGAAGCGGCGTAAATGACGTTTACCGATCAATTTACGCCAAATTGCGCGCATGAAAGCGTTCGCGGTATTCGCTCGGGGTCAGTTGCAGTTTTCGCTCAAACACCCGCCGCAGGTTAAGGCCGTTGCCAAAGCCGGTGGCCAAGGCGATCTGTTCGATGCCTTGCGCACTCTGCTCCAGGCGCTGTCTGGCGGTATGCAACCGCCCTTCTTCGACGAATTTGGCGGGAGAAATGCCCGTCTCGCGGGTGAACACGCGGGTAAAGTTGCGCGGGCTCATCGCCACGCGTTCGGCCAACCGTTCAACGCTGAGATCGTCGGCGAGATTCTCCAGGATCCAGGACTGCAGGTCGCGGATCGGGCCCGGCGATTTGGCCTGGTTGAGCGGGTAGCGGCTGAACTGCGCCTGCCCGCCGGGGCGGCGCAGAAACATCACCAGATCCTGCGCCACTTCACGCGCCTGCACGAAGCCGTAGTCGTCCTCCACCAGCGCCAGCGTCAGGTCGAAGCCGGAGCTGACGCCGCCGGAGGTCCAAATCGGCCCGTCCTGCACGTAGATCGGGCCGTTTTCGACCTGCACCTGCGGGAAGCGCGCCTGCAGCGTTTCCGCCAGTCGCCAGTGGGTGGTCGCCCGCCGTCCATCCAGCAACCCGGCTTCGGCCAGCAACAGTGCGCCGCCGCAAACGGAGGCGATACGGCGCGTCTGCGGCGCCGCGCGGCGCAGCCAATCCGCCACCAGGGCGCCCTCTTCTTCGCTCGCCCCTTTGCCGGCGACGATCACGGTATCGCGCGGCAGGAACGGATCGAGATCCGCCAGGCGATGGTCGGCCAGCAGGCTCAGGCCTGACAGGCCGTGCACCACTCGGTGAGATTGCGTAGTGGCGACCGCGATCTGATACAGCGGCGTCTCGGCAGCACTCAGGCGATTAGCCTGCATCAGGATATCGGCGATGCCCGCCGCTTCGAACAGCATGCCCCCTTCAGGGACGATAATCAGGAATGTGTGCATGGCGATAATAGAGAGAACGGTCAAAACAGGTCAGGAAGCCACTGTATAAGAAAAGCGCCACCGGTTCACCCTGCGGGCATAAAAAAGCCCGCCGATAACCCCGACGGGCCTGGAAGGAATAGTCATTTAAATCTGTGGCAGAGTCACCCCGCCGGCGCGCGCCAATTGCGCCAGCAGCGCCGTTTGAAACGCCTCGTCGTGTACCGCCGCGTGAGGCTCGAACCGCTGCTGATGATGCCAATAGCCGCCGGACGCCAGGGCCTGAGGTTCATCGCTGCTCACCAGCCATGCCTGCGTCACATGCCCCAGCGCCAGATCGTCGGGCGCGTCCGCGCCGCCCATTTTGGTCGGCACCCAGCCGGGATCGACCGCGCTGCTGATGACGTCGGGCCACTGGCGCGCCACGGCGGCGGCCAGCGTGGTGACGAACAGCTTGCTGTCCGAATAAGAACCGGCAGCACCGCCAAGCCAGTCTACGCCATTCAGCTCCGCCACGCCGTCAAAGTGCATACTGCTGCTCAGGTAGACGATACGCTTGGGACGTTCGATCAGGGCCGTCAGCAGGTAAGGCGCTATGACGTTCACCGGCATCACCTGCGGCCCGGTAAACATACCGGCATTGTGGATCACCGCGTCCGGACGGCCGAGGCGATTGACCTGCTCGGCAAGCTGCCGAGTCTGCTGCACATCGGACAAATCGCCGATCGCCGCCTGTGCACCGCGATCCAGCAGATCGCGCACCGCGTCCAGACGGCCGGGTGCGCGCGCATGCAGAATCACCTGATGCCCTTCGTCCAACAGCGTTTGCGCGGCGGCGCGGCCCAGCCCGTCCACCGAACCGGTAATGAAAATGCGTGACATGCCACCCTCCGTTTAGCGCCAGCCGAGCGCCGGCGCGACATGGGTTAAAATCGATTCGATGACGTGCGCGTTGTATTCCACGCCCAGCTGATTAGGCACGGTCAGCAGCAACGTATCCGCTTCGGCGATGGCCTCGTCCTGCGCCAGCTGTTCGATCAGCGCGTCAGGTTCTGCGGCGTAACTGCGGCCAAAGATCGCCCGGGTTTGCGCATCGATATACCCCAGTTGGTCGCCTTCCTTACCACTGCCGCCGAAGTAGTTGCGATCCCGCTGATCCACCAGCGCGAAGATGCTGCGGCTGACGGAAACCCGCGGCTCGCGCGCATGGCCCGCCTCTTGCCAGGCCGCGCGATAGGCGCGGATCTGCTTGGCCTGCTGGATATGGAAGGGTTCGCCGGTTTCGTCGTTCTTGAGCGTCGAGCTTTGCAGGTTCATGCCCAGCTTCGCCGCCCAGACGGCGGTGGCGTTCGAACCGGCGCCCCACCAGATACGGTCGCGCAGCCCGGCGGAAAACGGCTCCGGCCGCAGCAGCCCGGGCGGATTCGGGAACATCGGCTGCGGATTGGGTTCGGCGAACCCTTCGCCGCGCAGCGCTTCCAGGAACACTTCGGTATGGCGGCGGGCCATGTCCGCGTCGGTTTCGCCGTCGGCCGGGGCATAGCCGAAATAGCGCCAGCCGTCGATGACCTGCTCCGGCGAGCCGCGGCTGATGCCAAGCTGCAGCCGCCCGCCGGCGATCAGATCCGCCGCGCCGGCGTCTTCCACCATGTACAGCGGATTTTCATAGCGCATGTCGATCACGCCGGTGCCGATCTCGATGCGTTGGGTTTTGGCGCCGATGGCGGCCAGCAGCGGGAACGGCGATCCCAACTGACGCGCGAAATGGTGCACGCGAAAATAGGCGCCGTCCGCGCCCAGATCTTCGGCGGCGACCGCCAGATCGATGGACTGCAGCAGCGCATCCGCCGCTGAACGGGTGCCGGACTGGGCGGAAGGCGTCCAGTGGCCAAACGAGAGAAAACCAATCTTTTTCATCGGGCATCATCCTCAAAGGCAAAACATGGGCCTACAGTGACAAAAATCGCGCGCTTTGCGCCAGCAAAATCGCCCCCGATCGCACTAAACGAACCGATTGCCGCCGCGCTGCCCGGCGATTGTAATCAAAAAACAAATGTCGTATAACAGGCAGCTCCGAGGGGTGTCCTGTTACGGGCTGAGATGGCGCAAGCCGAACCCTTTGAACCTGATCTGGGTCATGCCAGCGAAGGGACGGTTAGGCAACCGCGCGATCACCCGTTGCCTGTTCATACCTCAGCGTGCCCGGATCTCCACTGACTCAAGGAGGTCCCATGTCCATCACCACCCTGTTCGAAAGCGGTCTTTACGGCCGGCTGCGCCAACAGGCCGGCAGCCACTGGCAAAATTACGTCGAACACCCGTTTCTGCAGCAGTTGGCCGCCGGCACCTTGCCTGAACGCGCTTTTCGCCGTTACCTGACCCAAGACTACCTGTTCCTGCTGCACTTCGCCCGCGCCTACGCGCTGCTGGTCAGCAAGCTGCGCACCTTGCCGGAAATGCGCGCCGCCACCGCCTCGCTCAACGGCATCGTCGCCGAGCTGCCGCTGCACGTGGCCTACTGCGCCGAATGGGGGCTGAGCGAAGCGCAGATCGCCGCCCAGCCGGAGGCGGCGGAAACCATGAACTACACCCGCTACGTGCTGGACATCGGCCATGCCGGCGACGCCCTCGATCTGCTGGCCGGCCTGCTGCCCTGCGTGGCCGGTTATGCCGAAATCGGCCTGCGGCTGCTGCACGATCCCGCCACGCAAATGGAGGGCAATCCTTACGCCTCCTGGATCCGCAACTACGGCGACGAGGGCTATCTGGCCGGCGTGCGCGCCGCCATCGAACTGCTGGAAACCGTCGGCCACCAGCGCGGCGCACAAAGCCGCTTTACCGAGCTGGCGCAGATTTTCACCACCGCCACCCAGCTGGAAGCGGCATTTTGGCAAATGGGGCTGAACGCCTCATGACCTCCCCGCGCCTCCCGCCCGGCATCCAGGTGCGGGATCTCACTCTGCGCTTCGATCAACAGACGATCTTTGAGCGGCTGAGCTTCGATATCGCCGGCGGCAGCTTCGTCTCCCTGCTCGGCGCCAGCGGCGCCGGCAAAACCAGCCTGCTGAAGATCATCGCCGGGCTGGCGCAGGCCAGCTCGGGTACGGTGAGCGACAGCGACGGCCTGCCGATCGCCGGGCGCATCGCCTACATGGGGCAAAAAGACCTGCTCTATCCGTGGCTGAGCGTCGAAGACAATGTCGCCCTCGGCTCGCGGCTGCGCGGCGAAGCGCCGGATCGGGCATGGACCGCGCACCTGCTCGAGCGCGTAGGCCTGGCCGCGCATAGCCGCAGCCTGCCCGCCGCGCTGTCCGGCGGCATGCGCCAGCGCGCCGCCATCGCCCGCACGCTCTACGAACGCCAGCCAATCGTGCTGATGGACGAACCCTTTTCCGCGCTGGACGCCATTACCCGCGCCGAGATCCAGAGCCTGGCCGCCGAGCTGCTGGCGCAAAACACCGTGCTGCTGATCACCCACGATCCGATGGAGGCTTGCCGCCTGAGCCACCGGCTGCTGGTGCTGTCGCCCTGGCCGCTGGGCCTCGACGATACCCACCGCATCAGCGGGCAACCGCCGCGCGCGCCGGATGACGCCGACCTGCTGAAAAGCCAGGCCGAGCTGCTGCTGCAAATGGTGAGGGCGGCGCAATGAATATCGCCAAAGAGCGCGGCTTCACCCGCCTGCGGCGTGGGTTGACGGTCTTCATCGGCCTGCTGCTGCTGTGGTGGCTGGCGGCGCAAAGCGGCATTCCGGCCTTTCTGCTGCCCACGCCGGGCGCGGTGGCGCAGGCGCTGTGGGACGGACGCGGCTATCTCGCCTGGCACACGCTGGTCACGGCTTCGGAGATCGTCAGCGGGCTGGCGCTCGGCGTGCTGCTCGGCGCGGCGCTGGCGCTGTGCATGATCTTCTCGCCGCGCCTGCAGCGCTGGCTGATGCCGCTGGTGCTCACCAGCCAGGCGATACCGGTGTTCGCCCTGGCCCCATTGCTGGTGCTGTGGTTCGGCTTCGGCATGAGCGCCAAAGTGGCGATGGCGGTGCTGGTGATCTTCTTCCCGGTGGTGTCGGCCTTTTTCGACGGGCTGCGCCGGGTCAACAACGACTATCTCGATCTGG
The DNA here is from genome assembly GCF_052168495.1 of Serratia sp. CY52157. Taxonomy (NCBI): domain Bacteria; kingdom Pseudomonadati; phylum Pseudomonadota; class Gammaproteobacteria; order Enterobacterales; family Yersiniaceae; genus Serratia; species Serratia sp. CY52157. The sequence goes on from NZ_JBJNMO010000001.1 coordinate 1,564,404, forward strand.
CGCGCACGATGCGCGCTTCGCGTTGGGCGCAGCTGCGGCACGTGCGGCTGATGGCGGCGCTGCCGGCCTTCGGCTCCGGCCTGCGCATGGCCGCCGCCGTCGCGCCGATCGGCGCCATCATCGGCGAATGGGTCGGCTCGGCCGAAGGGCTGGGCTACGTGATGCTGAACGCCAACGCGCGCATGCAGACCGACGTCTGCTTCGCCGCGCTGTTTATTTTGGTGCTGATGACCGTGCTGCTGTGGGCCGCGGTGGATGCGCTGCTGCGGCGCCTGATCGCCTGGGCGCCGGAAAACGACTGATGATTGCAACCATAACCAGGGATAAAGGAACGACCATGATCAAACAAACCGTTTGCGGGCTGCTGCTCGGCGCCGCCCTCACCGGCCAGGTCGGCGCGGCCGACAAGCTGACGCTGGTGCTCGACTGGTACATCAACCCCGATCACGCGCCGATTATGGTGGCCGAGCAGATCGGCGCCTTCAAGGCCGCAGGGCTGGACGTCAAGATCGTGCCGCCGTCCGATCCGGCGCTGCCGCCGCGGCTGGTGGCCGCCAAACAGGCCGACCTCGCCATCACCTATCAGCCGCAGCTGCATTTCTTCGCCGATCAGGGCCTGCCGCTGATGCGCGTCGGCACGCTGATCAACACGCCGCTGAATACGGTGATCGCGCTGGACAAAAACATCACGTCGCCGGCGGATCTCAAGGGCAAAACGGTGGGCTACTCGGTCAGCGGCATCGAACAGGCGACGCTGGCCACCATGGTCGAGCACGAGCACCTCAAGCCGCAGGACATCAAGCTCATCAACGTCAACTTCCAGCTGACCAGCGCCCTGCTGGCGGGCCAGGTCGATGCGGTGATCGGCGGCTATCGCAATATCGAAGCGCTGGAGCTGAAGCTGCAGGGCAAAAAGCCGGTGGTGTTCAACGTCGAAGACTACGGCGTGCCGGCCTACGACGAGCTGATTATCGTCGCCAACCGCGATGCGGTGAACGAGCCGAAAATCCGCAAATTCCTCGCCGCGCTGAAGCAAGGCAGCGACTACCTGCATGCACACCCGCAGGACACCTGGCTGGCGTTCGCCAAGGCGCACCCGGAGCTGAATACCGAGCTGAACAAACAGGCGTGGCAAGCCAGCCTGCCGCTGTTCGCGCGCGATCCGGCCAAGTTGGATCGGGCCCGCTATGAGGCTTACGAGCAATTCCTGTTCGACAACAAGCTGATCAAGAAAATCACCCCGGTAGACCAGTATGCGGTGGAGCTGAACTGATCACGCCGAGGCGGCCGGCGGCGCCACCGTCACCTCGCCCTGGCCGCTGCGCTGCAAGGCCGCCTTCACCAGCCCGTTGGCCTTGCAGCGTTCGATAAACGCGTTCACGTAGGCGGCGCCCTGCGTTTTTTGCCTCGGCACCGCCATCGCCTGGCGAATGGCGGTGAAATGCCCATCCAGCACTCGGTAGCCGGGATGGGCGGCCGCGGCGGCCAGCAGCGGTTGACGCACGCCGGCCGCCGCCTCCAGCCCGCGTTCGAAAAACAGCGCGATCGCCTCGGCGGAAGTAGCCGCTCGCACCAGCTGCGCCTGCTGCAGCGTGCGCGACAAAAACAGATCGTACGCGGCGCCCTGGCCGACCGCAATGCGCACCTCCGGCCTGTCGAGCTGCGCCACCTCAAAGTAAGGCGCGTCGTTCGCCACCAGGTAAGTCCCCTCAATGATCACGTAGGGTTCGCTGAAGGCAATTTGCGCCGCGCGCACCGGTTCGATGGCCATAAACGCCAGGTTCCAGGCGCCGCTGTCCAGGTCGGCGAACACCTTGCCGGCCGCGTCATAGGTCACCAGCTCCAGCGCCACGTCCAGTTCGCGAGCCAGCGCGGCGGCCAGCTCCACCGAAGCGCCTTGCGGTTTACCGCCGGGCCCGGCCTGCGCCAGCACCGGATTGCCGAGATTGATCGCCGCGCGCAACACGCCTTGCGGGGCCAGATCGTCGAGTACCGCTGCGGAAACCGTCTGCATACTTCCTCCTGAATGGCTGATGGACGCGCCGTCGTGGCGCTCATTAAGCGTAGAGCGAAACCTCCGACCAGCAAGATTTCGCCGCCGCGGCCGCCGCCGACGTGATTAACGTCACACTATTGTCATAAAAATGTACAATAGCCGCCGACCGTCGGCCGGAGCGGGACATCGCGCGTTGTTCCGCCGCCGACAATAGGCTATACCCTTCACTTTTCGCGCCGCGGCACGGTCGGCGGCGCAGACCAGGGCAGCAACGTTTTTTTCCAATCAGACAAGGTTTGGCGGATGGTTCTCGCAGTCGTTTCGTTTGTTCTTTTTTTGGCGTCGATTTTGATTTATCGCACCCGGGCCGCCGCCAACCGCTGGTGGTTCGCCATTCTGCTGACGCTGCTCGGCAGCTATCTGGTGCTGAACGTCATTCTGATCGCCAGCAACTACTTCACCGGCGACGGCATCACCGATGCGGTGATCTACACCGTCACCAGCAGCCTCAAAGGCGCGGGCATCAGCAAATACGTGCTGCCGTTCATCGGCCTGCTGGCGGCGCTGGGGCTTATCTTCGCGGTGCTGGCCCGCAGCCTGCTGCGCCGCAAGGCCAAAGGCAGCAGCGTGGCCTACAGCCTCGTCGCCGTGCTGCTGGCGCTGTTCTCGGTCGGCACCACCCCGGCGTTTCAGGACATCTCGCTGCTGGTCAAGAGCCAGATCGTCGGCGATACCGCCGATTTCACCACCTACTACAAGGCGCCGAAAAAGACCGTGCAGGGCAAACGGCCGAACCTGGTGTACATCTATGCCGAGAGCCTGGAGCGCACCTACTTCGATACCGAGCTGTTTCCCGGCCTGGCCGACGAGCTGAACGCCCTGCGCGCAGACAGCATCGATTTCAGCAACACCCAGCAGCTGCCGGGCACCGGTTACACCATCGCCGGCATGGTCGCCTCACAGTGCGGCATTCCGCTGTTCGCACCCTTCGACGGCAACGCCTCCAGCGCGGTCTCCACCTTCTACCCGGAGAACGTCTGCCTGGGCGACGTGCTGAAGGCCGCCGGCTACAGCAACTTTTTCTATCAGGGCGCCGAGCTGGCGTTCGCCGGTAAAGACACCTTCCTGAAATCCCACGGCTTCGACCACGTTTACGGTTTCAAAGAGCTGCGCGAACAGGTCGCCGATCCGAGCTACAAAAACGACTGGGGCTGGTACGACGACAGTGTGCTGGACGTGGTGTACGGCAAGTTCGTCGAGCTGTCCAAACAGCGCCAGCCGTTCTCGCTGTTTACCCTGACCGTCGATACCCATCACCCGGACGGTTTTATCTCCGCCGGCTGCAGCAAGAAAAGCTACGCCTGGCAGAACAAGGAAAACCGCTCGCTGAGCGCGGTAGCCTGCAGCCAGCAACACATCGCCGCGCTGATCGACAAAATCAAACGCTCGCCCTATTTCAGCAACACCGTGATCGTGGTGTCCTCCGATCATCTGGCGATGAACAACACCGCCTACGACATCCTGACCAAACAGAAGCGCCGCAACCTGTTCTTTATCATCGACGGCACCCGGCCGCAGGCGGAGCAGCGCAACGAGAAACGCAGCACGCTGGATAACGGCGCCACGGTGCTGGACGTGATGGGCGGTGACAACTATATCGGCCTCGGCCGCAGCAGCCTGTCGGCGCCGTCGCTGTCTACGGTGTTCCTGAATATCGAAGAGAAAATCAACGGCTGGAAACCGGCGGTGATCAATCAGTGGGGCCTGCCGAACCACATCAGCGACTACAGCGTGGACACGCGCCAGCGCAGCTTCAGCTTCTCCGGCGTCACCTACAAGGTGCCGTTCATTCTGCGGGTGGGCGACAACCGCATCGAACCGATGTTCAACGTCTACCTCTCCACCCCGCTGCGCAAGCAGCTGGCCGGGCTGGGGGCGGGGGAGAAATTCGTCTGGGTCGATAAATGCTACGAGATCGGCCGGGTCTGGGCGCCGCAGCTGGCGCTGAGCACCGACATCTGCGTGGCCGCCGGCACCCTGGCCTCGCCGCCGCAGATCGTGCAGGCCAGCGGCGAGCGCTTCCGCGGCAAGGTGAACTTTACCGGCCCGGCGGCGGACAGCGTCGCCGATTACCAAAACGCCGTCGCCCGCCTGCAGGTGGACGACGCGGCGATGAAGTACCGGGCGGACGCCATCGAGTTCATGCTGCCCGGCATGCCGGAACAGGTGAAAGCCATTACCGGCGTCTCCGCCGTCGAGGAGTGGGGCCGCTGGTCCGACGCCAACCTGGCGCCGGCGGTCGACATCGATTATGTCGATCCGCTGCCGAAAACCTTCGATCTGGTGCTGCGCGCCCGCGCCTACGGCAACAACGTCGGCGAACCGATTTCGGTGCGCGTCGGCGACGAAGAGCGCTTCGTGTCGCTCGGCGAGCAGGACAGCACCGTCACCCTGCGTTTCGACAACCCGCGTGGCGCGCAGAAGATCAGCATTACCCCGCCGGCACCGACCGAGCCGAAAGAGAGCGCCAGCGGCGGCTTCACGCCGAAGAAGCTGGGCATCGGCCTGGTATCGCTGAAGGTCGAAGCGGCCGCTCCCGCCTCCTGATTCCCCCGCCTTCACGGGCGCGGTAATTTCTTTGCCGCGCCCGTCATTTCGACCAAGCTTTTACGCCCTGCTTCGGCTAACCTGTGACGGTGAAACGCCGCCAATCCCGCCCCAGAGCCGGGACATCGAAGGAGAAAGTATGAGCTATGCCCCACCTCGCAGCGGCCTCAGCGCCGATCAGGCACTCGATCAACTGGAAGCCTTGTATGACGCCGCGGTAGACGCGCTGCGGCAGGCGGTCAGTGACTTTATCAGCCACGGCACCCTGCCGGACCCGCAGGCGCGCGCCGCAGGGCTGTTCGTGTATCCCGAGCTGCGCGTCAGCTGGGACGGGCAGCAGTCCGGCCCGAACAAAACCCGCGCCTTCGGCCGCTTTACCCATCCCGGCAGCTACAGCACCACCGTGACCCGGCCGCAGCTGTTCCGCCACTATCTGGCCGAACAGCTGGCGATGCTGGAACACGACTACGCCGCCCATATCGAAGTGGCGCCGTCGCAGCAGGAGATCCCGTTCCCTTATGTGATCGACGGCTCCAGCCTGGCGCTCGATCGCTCAATGAGCGCCGGTATCGCGCAGCATTTCCCCACCACCGAGCTGGCACAGATCGGTGACGAGACCGCCGACGGCCTGTATCACACCACCGACAACCATTTCCCGCTGTCGCATTTCGATGCGCTGCGCGCGGATTTCTCGCTGGCGCGTCTGCGGCACTACACCGGCACCCCGGTGGAGCATTTCCAGCCGTTCGTGCTGTTCACCAACTACACCCGCTATGTGGACGAGTTCGTGCGCTGGGCCTGCGCGCAGATCGCCGATCCGGCCAGCCCGTACATCGCGCTCTCCAGCGCCGGCGGTACCTACATCACGCCGGAAACCAGCGCGCCCGAACAGGCGGTGTCCGATCTGGCGTGGAAAAACCACCAGATGCCGGCCTATCACCTGATCTCGCGCACCGGCCAAGGGATCACGCTGATCAACATCGGCGTCGGCCCGTCCAACGCCAAAACCATTTGCGATCATCTGGCGGTGCTGCGCCCGAGCGCCTGGCTGATGATCGGCCACTGCGGCGGCCTGCGCGAAAGCCAGAAGATCGGCGATTACGTGCTGGCCCACGCCTATCTGCGCGACGATCACGTGCTGGATGCGGTGCTGCCGCCGGATATCCCGATCCCGAGCATCGCCGAGGTGCAGCGCGCCCTGTACGACGCCACCAAGATGGTCAGCGGCATGCCCGGTGAAGAGGTCAAACAGCGTTTGCGCACCGGCACGGTGGTCACCACCGACGATCGCAACTGGGAGCTGCGTTACTCCGCTTCGGCGCGCCGCTTCAACCTCAGCCGCGCGGTGGCGGTCGACATGGAGAGCGCCACCATCGCCGCTCAGGGTTACCGCTTCCGGGTGCCGTACGGCACGCTGCTGTGCGTCTCCGACAAACCGCTGCACGGTGAAATAAAACTGCCGGGCCAGGCCAACCGCTTCTATGAAGGGGCAATCTCCGAGCACCTGCAGATCGGCATCTGCGCCATCGATCTGTTGCGCGCCGAGGGCGATCGCCTGCACTCGCGCAAGCTGCGCACCTTCAACGAACCGCCGTTCCGATAACGGTGCTCAGGCCCGCTGCGGCGGGCCGTTTTTTCCTCAACGCACCAGCGCCAGCGCGCGCTTCTCCTGGCTGCGGCCACCGGCGATCGACAGCAGCAGGTCTTTCACCAGCAGCGCCGGGGCGGACAGCGACTGTTGGCCCGACATGCACAGCGACAGCGGCACCGACATCGTCGGCGCATTGATGCGCGCCATCCAGGCCTTGGCCGGGCCGATCATCGCGCGCGCCACCGACTCCGGCAATACGGTCGCCCCCAACCCGCCGGCGATCGCGGCGCTCAGCGCGCCCGAGGATTCAATCTCCCCCACCACGTTGACAGCCAGCTTGCGCAGCGCCATCGCCTCCTCCAGTTGGTTGCGCACCGCATCCCCCTCGCGCGGCAGGAACAGGTTCAGCCGCGCCACGTCCAGCAGCTCGACGCTGTTGCCGGGATGCGGCACCGCGCGCGTCGCCACCAGATAGAGATCCTCTCGCATCAGCGCGACGGTGTGCAGACCGGCGGGCATTTTGGCGCCGTAGACCATCGCCATGTCCAGCGTCTGGTTGGCCACCTGTCCGGCCAGCGCCGCGCCGCTGTTTTCATGCAGGCTGAGCAAAATGCCCGGCTGCTGATCGCGCAGGGTTTGCAGCAGCGGCAGCGCCAGCTGCGCTGCGGTGCTCCCCGACGCCAACCCGAGAGACACCTGGCCGCTCATCGCCTGCCCGGCGCTGTTGACCGCGCTCTGCGCCTGCTCGCACTGGCGCAAAATGGTTTGCGCGTGGGCATACAGAATGTTGCCGGCCTCGGTCGGCTGCACCCCGCGCTTGGTGCGGATCAGCAGCTGTTGCTTCAGCTCCCCCTCCAGCGTCGCCAACTGCTGGCTGAGCGCCGGCTGGGCGATATGCAACACCTCCGCCGCCTGGGTCAGGCTGCCGACATCGACGATTTTCACGAAGTACTTCAGACGTCTGAGATTCATAGTGCCTCCAGCGAGCCGCTAAATTGAGAATGCCGAAATCCGGTCATGCAACCGCAGCAAGATCCAGGCCAGAGTCGTCAAAAGGCCAAAAACGGCGGCAAATGGCCGATTATCGGGCGAGGCGCGCCACAACGCAGGGCACGCGTTGCACCACCGGCAGGCAACGGCGCCGCCTCAGCGGGCAATCCGGCGGCGCTGCGCGTGAGATAAGCGATAAAAGCGAGAAAAAGCAGCAGGTTGGGCAATCTTACAGCAAACGCGCGCGCCGGGCGTTTTCGCGCTTTACAAGCCGCAACCGCCCCGCTATTATTCGCCCCGTTCACACGATTCCTCTGTAGTTCAGTCGGTAGAACGGCGGACTGTTAATCCGTATGTCACTGGTTCGAGTCCAGTCAGAGGAGCCATATTTAGAGAAGCCCGCTCAGGGAAACCCGAGCGGGCTTTTTGCCTTTCAGCCGCCGTCAAAAGCTGCGCTTCGCCACCAGATAGGCGCCCGCCACCAGCAACAAGGCGCCGAACAGCGCCGGCAGATTCTCGCGCAGCGCCGCCGGGCCGGCGCGGTAGACGTCCACCAACAGCCCCATGCACAGCTGGCTGGCGACCAGGATCGAGATGGTGGCCGCCGCGCCCAGTTTTTGGTAGCCCAGGATGCCGGCGAACACGAACAGCGATCCCAGCAGCCCTGGCAACAGCATCCACCATTTGGCGGCGCCGGTCACTTCCGCCACCGCGCCGAGGCCATTTTTGGCCAGCAGCAACCCCACCAGCAGCAGCAAACCGACGCTGGAGTTGATCACCAGCGTAATGAGGATGGTCGAGACGCTTTCGGTGATGCGCACCATCAGCAGATTCTGCACCACCAGCCCCATCCCGGCCGCGATCAGCAGTAACAGCATATTCATCGCCCTGTCTCCCGGGATCAGCGCGCGGGCGGCGTCGCCCGTTCGTCGAGCCTCAGTTGCAGGAACGTCAGATCCAGCCATTGGCCGAATTTAGCGCCCACCTGTTCCATGCGCCCCACGTCGCGGAAACCCAGCGCCAGATGCAGCTTAATCGAGGCCCGATTGCCGGATTCGATGCCGGCCACCATCACATGTTTGCCGATTTCCCGCGCCCGTGCGATCAGCGCCAGCAGCAGCGCCTTGCCAATCCCTGCGCCGCGATGCGCCTGATGGACATACACCGAATGTTCCACGGTGTGGCGATAGCCGTCCCAGGCGCGCCAGTCGCCGAACGACGCGTAGCCGATCGCTTCGTCCTCGGCGTTCACCGCCACCAGCACCGGGTAACCCGCCGCCTGCCGTTCGCCGATCCACGCCGCGCGATTGGCCGCATCCACGGTTTGTTCATTCCAGATGGCGGTGCTGTTCAACACCGCGTCGTTATAGATAGCGGCAATCGCCGCGCTATCGTTGAACGTCGCATTTCGTATAATCATGGTTTACCCCGGCCAATTGTCCACTATAATACTACGATATGAATATTAAATTAGACAATCTAAATCAGCTGATCGGCGCACGCATTCGCATTGAACGCGAGGCGCGCCACTGGTCGCTGTCCGATTTGGCCGAACGGGCGGGCGTCTCACGGGCGATGGTTCATAAGATCGAGCGCGGCGAGAGCAGCCCGACGGCGATGCTGTTGGGCAGACTGGCGGGCGCGTTCGGCCTCAGCATGTCCAAGCTGATCGCCCGAGCGGAAACGCAGGAAGGCCGGCTGCTGCGCCGGGAAGATCAACCGGTCTGGGTCGATCCCGAGAGCGGTTACGTGCGGCGCCACGTGTCGCCCCGCACCGATTTGCCGCTCGATCTGGTGCGCATCGAACTGCCGGCCGGCGCGGCTATCCCGATGCCGGCTTCGGTGTACGCGTTCAAACGTCAGCTGATCTGGGTCTTATCCGGCGCACTGGTCTTTATCGAGGGTGACGCGCGCCATGAGATGGCCGAGGGAGACTGCCTTGAGCTCGGCCCGCCGGCGGACTGCCGATTTGAAAATCAGAGCGACCAACCGTGCGTGTATATGGTGGCGGTGCTGAGCGCCGCCTGACGGCCGTCTGTCCTAACCCTGCGCCGGGCGGTTATAGCCGGCGCGGAAAAACTTCTCCGCCAACCGGCTGTCGCCGCCGGAGAAGAACTCGCTCATCGGCTCGCTGCCAAGCCCATAGGCGCGGCTGAGCTGCCCGGCCTCGAACGCCGCCCGGTTCTCGTCGCCGCAGCGCTGCGCCAAATGGTGCGCATAGCCGAGCACGAAACCGCGCTTGTAGTCGGAGCAAAAGCGCGACAGCTCCGCCTCCGGTTTCAGGTTGTCCGCTTTTAATCCCGCCAACAGCCCTTTGCCAAAATGATCCCCCATCGGTTCCTCCTTATCACGCAATCGCTATATAACAAAATATACAGCGAATAGGCGAACGCGAACATACTCCCAAAGTTTTACTCGCAGCATAAAAAAGGCCCGCCAAGCGGGCCTCGGCGAGAACGCGCGATCACAGCGTGAAATTCAGCCCTTCGCTGACGGTGTTGCCCAGCGGCAGGCGGCCCGACGGCGCCTCTTTTTCCTGCAGGAAATCCGGCAGGCGGGATTTGTCGCCCGGTTTGCCGATCGCCACCATGGCGTGCACCGCATAGTCGTCCGGCAGCTGCAGCGCCGCTTTGATCTTGTCGTGGTGAATGCCGCTCATGCAGTGGGTCAGCCAGCCTTTCAGGTGCGCCTGATGCGCCAGGTTGGCCCAGGCGGCGCCGGTGTCGAACGCGTGGGTCGGGTTGTCCACCAGCCGCTCGCCGTTCAGGCTGGTGGTTTTGGAGACGATCACCACCAGCGCCGAGGCGTGTTGCGCCCAGCCGCGGTTGAAGTCGATCAGGAACTCCAGGTAGTTCTCCCAGCTGTCGGAGCCATGCTTGCTGTAGGCAAAACGCCACGGCTGAATGTTGTAGGCCGAAGGCGACCAGCGCGCCGCTTCAAAGAAGCTCAGCAGCGTTTGATCGTCGATGGCGTCGTTGGTCATCGCGCGCGGCGACCAGCGCTCGATAAATTGCGCGTCAATCGGGTAATCGGAGATTCTTGGCTGGCTCATGATAGGTTCTCGCAGTGAAGTAAAAACAAAAGTTCGCTGATATTCCCACAGCTTAGGACGGTAAAACTTTTATTTCGTGCCATTGTCCTGCGGCAATTCCTGCTGCAGCCAGGCCAGAAACGCCCTGACCGGCGGATGCCGCTCGCGCCCCGGCGCGCACAGTACGCTGTATGCGGCGCCCGGTACGCGCACCTCGGGCCGGTACGCCGCCAGCAGGCCGTTGTCCACCATCTCGGACACCATCACCGAGCTGGCGAGCACCCACCCTTGCCCGGCCACCGCCGCCTGCAGGGCGTAATGCTCCTCGTGATAGCTGCGCATCGCCGCATGGCGCCGCCACCAATCGACCCCGGCGGCCCGGCACCAGTCATGCCAGCCGCTGTCGTACAGCGCCGAATCCCCCCACTTGACGGTGATCAGCACCGGATTTTCCGGCTCGGCAGCGGCCAGCCCCGGCGCGGCGTAGACGCCAAAGCTTTCCTCCAGCCGCGCCGCCTGATGCAGCGCGGGATAGTGCGCGCGGCTGTAGCGCACCGCCACGTCCACGCTGGCGTCTTGCTGCAGATCGATCACCTCGGCGCAGGCCTCCAGGCGCACCAGATAGTGCGGATACGCCTGATAGAAGCGCCCCAGGCGCGGCACCAGCCACAGCGCCGCGAACGAGTGCGTCACCGAAACGCACAGCGATCCTGCGCTGTGCTGCGGCCGCAGGCCTTCGAGCGTGGCGGCGACGTCCAGCAGCGCGCCGTGCACCCCGGCAAACAGCGTTTCCCCCTTCGGTGTCAGCCGCACGCCGCGCGGTACCCGCTCGAACAGCGCAAACCCCAACTGCTGCTCCAGCGCTTTGATCTGGTGTGATATCGCCGTCGGCGTCACCGCCAGTTCGGCCGCCGCCAGTTTGAAGCTGCGCAGGCGAGCGGCGGATTCGAAGGTGCGTAATGCGTTGACGGGCAGCGTAGCGAACATGGTGAAGCCTCTCCAGATGAGTTGAATTCATCCTGGCAGAAAAGCCGTCATTTGTCGCCCGCCGGGATTTGTTTCTAGAGTAAGGCTGAATTCATTTCACACAGAGGAATATGACATGAATGCAACTCATCAACCCAAGCGTTTGGCGGTGCTGGTCGGCAGCCCGCGCCGCGACGGCAACAGCGCCACGCTGGCACAGGCGATCATGGCGGGCGCCGCCGAAGCCGGCACCGTCGCCAGCCTGCATTTTCTCGACGATTACCTGAGCGGTTTTCTGAGCGATGAACGCCATACGCCTCCGCCGGCCGATCGCTACGCCGAGTTGTTCCTGGAGCACTTCCTGCCGGCCGACGGCGCGGTATTTTGCACGCCGATTTACTGGTACGGCATGTCGGCGCAAACCAAGGCCTTTTTCGATCGCTCATTCAGCTTCTATTCCAATGCCTACCCTCAGGCGGCGGACGTGCACCAACGCATGAGCGGCAAGCGCATCGGGCTGGCGGTGGCGTCGGAAGAGACCTACCCCGGCGCGGCGTTGGGCATCGTGCATCAGATCCAGGAGTTCAGCCGTTACACCCATTCCGCCTTCGTTGGGCTGGTGCACGGCGCCGGCAACCAGCGCGGCGAGATCGCCCGCGATCCGCGCAACCCGCTGCGGGCCGCCCGCGAGTTGGGGCGCGAGTTCTTCACCCGCCCCTATTCGGATTATCAGATGGACAGCCCGCGCAGCACGCAGGTGTGGGCGGACTGACGCTTGAGCCTGCCGGCAAATCGCACTGTCACCCTCCGGCGGCGATCGCCGCCAGCAGATGACGCGCGACGCTTTCGGCGTGTTCCGCCACCTGCGGCAGCCCCATCAGTTCGCCAAAGCGGCCGCGCGCCGCCGGGCCGGCCACCAGCAGGCGCGGGTTGGCCAGGCCGTCGCCGCCGATCGCCTGGCTGTCGGCATTGACCCACAGCCCCAGCCCCAGCGGATCGGCGCGCAGCGCCCCCTGCTCCGCCAGTGAACGGAGCAAGGGGCTGGCGGCGATCAGCCCGGCATGGGCCGGGCCCGTGGTGATCAGCAGCCGCTGCGCCTGCAGCGCCCGCTCTGCGCCTTGGCGCGGCAAAATCGTCAACCTTACGCCCTGCGGCGTTCGCTCCGCCCGCCGCAAACGAGCGGCCAATACCTGCAGCGTGCCCGCCGCCTGTTGCTCCGCCAGCAACGTGCTCACCTGCGGCGCAAGGCGATAGCGATGCACGTCCCAATAGGCGCGCAAATGCCGCAGAAAGCGCTGCTGTTCGGTCGGCGTCAACGCTTGCCACAGGCGCTGCCCCTGGGCGCGCACCGCGTCCAACACCGCCTGCCACGGCACCCGTTGCCGAGCGGCGCGCGCCACCTCAAGGCGCACCTGCCGCACCCCAGCGCGCAGTCCGGCGGACGGGGCAAACGACCATGTCGGGTACTCCCCTTCGGCATTGGGGCGCGGCAGCAGGCCGTGACGAGAGAAGGCGGTAATCGGCCCGCGATGCCCGCGGCGGTGCAACGCCGCCACCGTATCGGCCATCGTCAGCCCAGTGCCGACGATCGCCAACGCCTCACCGGGTTCAACTTCGTCCAGCGCCTCCGCCGCCCAGGGATTGGCGATCAGACGCGCATCGCGCGCCAGCTCCGGGGCGATCTGCCGCGGCAGCGCGGGCGGCGGATGGCTGGTCGCCAACACCACATAGTCGCCCCACAGCCGTTCGCCGCCGGCGGTGATGACGGTCGCGCCCTGCGCCTGCGGCTGCAGGTGCAGCGCCCGATCGCGCAGGTGCCGCAAGCGGGCCCGGCCCGACTGCGCCGCCTGATGGAAACGTTCCTCGACATAGCGGCCGAAGGCGCCGCGCTGCGGATAGGCTTTACCGTCGCGCCACAACGCCTGTGGATCGGCCACCAATCCGCCGCCCAGGCGATACCAGCGGTCAAAATCCCCCGCCGGCTCATCCGCCAGCTGCATCCGATCGGCCGGGACGTTGATGCGGTGGGTCGGTTCAGTGGTCGAGTAGGCCACGCCATAGCCCGGCGCCGCGCGCGGTTCGATCACCGTGACATCCACCGCTCCGCGCGCCAGCTGGATCGCCAGCGCCGCGCCGGTGAAACCGCCGCCGATAACGATAATATGGGCACGCTTCGCCATCAGCCCTCCCGCTGTACCGGGCCGGGACGACGATCGCCGCCGATGGTTTCGCCGAACGGGCCGGTATTGATCGTGCGGGCCGTCTGATGGGCCGGCTGCGCCAGCGGCAACAGCGGCATCACCAGTTCGGCGAAGCGGTGGGCCTCTTCCAGATGCGGATAGCCGGAAAGGATGAAATTGTCGATGCCCAGCGCCTGATACTCGCGTATGCGCGCCGCCACCTGCTGCGGATTGCCCACCAACGCGGTGCCGGCGCCGCCGCGCACCAGGCCGACGCCGGCCCACAGGTTGGGGCCGATGCGCAGACTCTCGCGCGAGCCGCCATGCAGCTCGCTCATGCGGCGCTGGCCGGTGGAGTCCATGCGCGCAAAGATCTGCTGCGCCGCCGCGATGGTGTCGTCATCCAGATGCGCGATCAGGCGCTCAGCCGCCGCCCAGGCTTCGTCTTCGGTTTCGCGCACGATAACGTGCAGGCGAATGCCGTAGCTGAGTTTACGTCCCTGCCGCTCGGCGCGCTGGCGCACCGCCGCCAGCTTTTCCGCCACCTGAGCCAGCGGCTCGCCCCAGGTCAGGTAGGTGTCGATCTGCCCGGCGGCGATGTCGATCGCTTCCGGCGAGGAGCCGCCGAAATAGAGCGGCGGGCCGTTTTCCTGCACCGGCGGGAACAGCAACTCGGCGCCTTCGACGCGAATATGCTTACCGCTGAAATCCACCTTCTCCCCTTGCAGCAGCCGTTGATACACCGTGAGAAATTCCTGTGTCACCTCGTAGCGTTCGGCATGGCTGAGGAAGATGCCATCCCCTTTGTTTTCCACCGGATCGCCGCCGGTCACCACGTTGATCAGCAGGCGCCCGTCCGACAACCGGTCCAGCGTCGCGGCCATGCGCGCCGCCAGGCTCGGCGGCTGCAGGCCGGGGCGCACCGCCACCAGATAGCGCAACCGACGGGTGAGCGGTGCCAGCGCCGCCGCCACCAACCAGGAATCCTCGCAGCTTTTACCGGTTGGGATCAGCACGCCGTAATAGCCGAGGTTATCGGCGGCCAGCGCCACTTGCTGCAAGTAAGGCAAGTCTACCGGGCGCCCGCCCTGCGCCGTGCCCAGATAGCGGCCATCGCCGTGGGTCGGCAGAAACCAGAAAACGTTGATGCGTTCTTTCGCTGACTCAGTCATTTATGCTTTTCCTATATAACTATTCTCAATATTTATCGATAGAAAAATCTTGCTTGGTTATAAAACGAAAAGCAGGATGCATGCCACAGTGGCGGATTTTAAAAATCAATATATATCAATACGTTGAAAAGATATCACCGCCCAAACGCTGCTGCATTGGCAGCAGGCGGCGGCGAAAAGCTGTTGCCAATGCAGCACCGTGCGCCTTTTACCCTCTCGCGGCCGCTCATGGGTTGGGATAAGATTTTTTTCCCCCTTCGCCGTCAGCCAGGAGACGCCCATGTACGATCCCCAACCGTTCGCCGCCGACAAACCGGTGCTGATCGATCCGGCGTCGCTCGCTCTGCAAAGCGTGCTCGATCGGCTGGCCCCCACCGATGCCACCGTACTGATCGTCGGCGAAACCGGCACCGGCAAAGAGGTGGTGGCGCGCTATCTGCACCACCACAGCGCGCGCCGCCATCGCCCTTTTTTGGCGGTCAACTGCGGCGCGCTGACGGAAAGCCTGGCGGAAGCCGAATTGTTCGGCCATGAGAAAGGCGCCTTCACCGGCGCCGTCGGCACCCATCAGGGCTGGTTCGAAGCGGCGGAAGGCGGCACCCTGCTGCTGGACGAGATCGGCGAACTCAACCTGTCGCTGCAGGTCAAGCTGCTGCGCGTGTTGCAGGAACGAGAAATCACCCGCGTCGGTTCGCGCAAACCGCTGAAGATCGATGTGCGGGTCATCGCCGCCACCCACGTCGATCTGGCCGGCGCAATCCGCCAACGGCGCTTCCGCGAAGATCTCTATTACCGGCTGAACGTCGCGGCGGTGACCTTACCCCCGTTGCGCCAGCGGCCGGAGGACATTCCGGCGCTGACCAGACACTTTCTTGCGCTGTACGCCCACCGGCTGGGACGGCCGCCGCTGCAGTTGACGGTGGAGGCGCAGCAGGCGCTGCTGGACTACCCCTGGCCCGGCAACGTGCGCGAGCTGGAGAACACGCTGCATAATGCGGTCTTGCTGAGCCAGGAGGGGCCGATCGCCCCGCAGCAACTGCGGCTCACGCAACGCCTGACGGATCACGGCGGCGGCGGTGACGACGCCATCGATCGCTTCGTGCAGCAGCAGTTACAAGGCGACAGTACCCAGCTCTACCAACGGGTGCTGGATGCGCTGGTGCGCAACGCCTTCGAACGCAGCGGCGGCAACCAGCTGCAGGCGGCGGCCTTGCTCGGCGTCAGCCGCAATACCCTGCGCACCCATTTGGCGCATCTTGGCCTGATCAAACCGCGCCGCCGCAGCGCCCGCGCGCCCGCGCATTCGCCGGCCATCAGAGCAGCGCCGCTGCCCGAACGCGAACTGCGCATCGGCTATCAAAAATTTGGCAACCTCGGCGTGCTCAAGGCGCGGCAAAGCCTGGAACAGCACTTCGCCGCACAGCGCATCAGCGTACTGTGGAGCGAGTTTCCCGCCGGGCCGCAGCTGCTGCACGCGCTCGACGGCGATGAGATAGACTTCGGCACCACCGGCGAAGTGCCGCCGATCTTCGCGCAGGCGCAGGGCAACGCGCTGGTGTATGTCGGGTTTGAGCCGCCGGCGCCGCAAAGCGTGGCGATGGTGGTGCCGCAAGACAGCCCGATACGCAGCGCCGCCGATCTGCGCGGCAAACGCATCGCGCTCAACAAAGGCTCTAACGTGCACTATTTATTGCTGCAGATGTTGGACGAACAGGGACTGACGTTGAACGATGTGCGCATCGTCTATGCGCCGCCGAAGTATCCGCTGTCGGCGACCGACCTGCAGGCGGTGGACGCCTGGATGATGTGGGATCCGCTGCTCAGCGACGCGCAGCGCAGCGGGGAACTGCGCGTGATCGCCGACGGCACCCAACGGGTGCTCAATCAGCAATTCTATCTGGCGCGCCGCGAGTTCGCCGAGCGCTCGGGCGATCTGTTGCAGCCGCTGATGCAAGCATTGCAGCACACCGGCCGCTACATTGCCGCGCAGCCGAGAGAAGCCGCTCGTCACCTTTCCGACGAACTGGGGCTGGCGAGCGCCTCGCTGGAACTCGCGCTGTCGCGCCGCAGCCACGAGATCCGCGCCATGGATTTGCAGGTGATCCGCCAGCAGCAAAGCATCGCCGACCGCTTCTACGCCCTGGGGCTGTTGCCCAAAGCGATCGCCGTGCGCGAGGCGGTTTGGCCGCTGGGATCTTAGCCTGGCTTCGGAGGGCGTAGCATCGGCCGCCCTTTCTCCTCTGCGCACAAACTCATTCCGCCGTCGGAGCCGGGCGGTAATGCCAATGCCGCAAAGACATTTTTAGGTAAAATATACCGCCGATGTCAGTGCTAGGATTAATTCGCTATCATTTTATGTGCACTTTCAATTAACGTTACCCTGTTATTTTCGCATTCGCCGGTCGTCACGACCGGCTTTTTTATTTCCCCGCTTCCCTGCCAAAAATATCGTTTTTTGGTAAAAAAAAGCGCGCCAGGTAGGATTACATAGCAACTGCATGGCCTTATTTCCCGTGTAGGGCCGTGCATCTCAGAGAGATTGTCGATGTTTCATTGGCCGGCGTTAATCGCCGGCTTTTTTTATCTTCATTTCATGACGCCTGCGCGTCGCAGGCCCCACGTCTTATTGCCAAAGAGGATGCGCGCATGCCGAGTCTATTGTTCCGTGAGATAACACTTTTCGGTAAAGACAAAACCTCAACGCGCGCTATTATTTAATTGTAGTGTTGTCATACCTATTGAATACCCCATGCTTACCGACCCTCGCGGTCGGTTTTTTTTCTTCTTCACCAACCGTTCCGTTGGCGGCAACAGGCTTATGGGGCGTTGACGGGAGGGCGCCATCAAAATATCGATGGCATAACCCAAGCTTTCCGTTGTGATCAGGCAACCTGCTGCCGCGCGCGATAAACAGAGCTCATTTTATCGGGATGAAATACCACATGCTGACATTTTCCTTTTCACCGGGGCAGTGATCGTGAATTTTAAAGATTACGCTTTGCGTGATGAAGATATCCAGGGAAGCCAACACCCCCTCATAGAGCGATAGGATGAACTCGTTTTCGCTCATCTTTTTTTCATTGCGTCTGATCGCAATGTACTTTGCCGATGCGTTGTACAGGCTACAGGTTATTGGATTCTTTACGTTTACCTTCATCTGCCCCCGGCTGATTACCGGCGAAAGCAGTTGCACGATCCTTTTATTCTCGTAATACTCATGCAGATTCAAGTACACGATGCTGCTGGGGAAAGGCTCTTTATCGAAGCCAATAATCGGTTGATAATTGAGAAAAGGCCAATCGCGCAGGGTTCTGAATGTTCTTGGCGGGCAACCGAATTGATTTGAAAACGCACGGCTAAATGATTGCTGAGAACTAAATCCGGAGAGCAACGCGATTTCATAGATCTTCATATCGGTACATTTCAGCAATAACGTCGCGCGGCTTAGTCTGCGCTTTCTGATATAGGTCCCTATCTTCATCCCTTCATACAAATAGAACATCCGCTGTAAATGCCCGATGGAATACCCTGACTTAATGGATAGCGCCCTTATTGATACATGGATTTGTGTATCAATGGCTTTTTCAATGATAGCGATTATCTCATCTAAAATATTGCGTCTGAACTTGTTAGAACAATCCATAGTAAAGCCTGTCATCTTGCTATTTTTATTATTGAATGCATCTCTCTTCTTGCGGAACCAAAAGCTGTCCGGCTTGCTTTCTTTCGAAGAATGGCATTCCCATATCCGTTCAAATATATCCACGCATCACGTTGCACTGAAATCATTTCCAGGGCGAAAGATGCCGATTCACCTCTCGCACAAGATGAGATTCACAAAGAAGTCGTGTGGAAAAACGCTGATAAACCACGGACGCCAAGACAGAACAACGCTCAGCGTTTATTCTGCCTCAAAAAACGCAGGCCACAGCCAGAAGATAAATAGCAAACGCTATTTTTCGTGAAAATACCCCCCTCATACTCCTCCCTGAATGTCATTATCCTTGATACCCCCTTGGATTAACCATTATTTAATTGCGCAATCCCCTGCCTGGCCTATTTGCCGCTTAACCACCCACTCTTAAACATAGAATAGTTAATTATTTCGATTCGAAAAGATGTTACTGTCAATAAATTGACAGCCATATAGAGTTTTTATCTATCAATGAGCAAAAAATGTGCTCCCACTACCTTGATTCATTCATGCAAATTTATAAAAATCAATAAATTAATACACTTAAAATGTATCCCTGCACTTTCTCCTTCTTCGCCATACGCTGCTATTTGGTAAATGACACTTTTAAGTACATTTTTTTTAATTTACCGCGTTAATATTGCAAGCGTTCTATACTCAGGATATTTCCTAAAAGAACGGATAAATTGGGGACTTATCGCTGAATACCGATAACGCGTTATTTTACCCAACGCAACCATTAGGCAGATAACTAAAAGGGAGCTCCTGCATGTTTATAACCAAAGTCATTGAGGAGCTGCTCGCCTGGGTGGAAGAAAGTGGGTTCAATGAGAAGCTCACCGTTGAGATGCTGTCAGAAAAAAGCGGATATTCACGCGGGCATATCCAAAAAGCGTTTAAAGATGAAACAGGGATGACTTTCGGGAGCTATGTGAGGGGCAGAAAACTCATTCGCGCCGCATTTATGTTGAAAGCGACGAACCTCTCTATTTCCGATATCGTTAAAGCGCTGAACTTTCAGTCATATCAATCCTTTGAACGGGCGTTTCGCAAGCAATTCAGAACCTCGCCGATGCAGTATCGCAAAAGTAAATCGTGGGACGTGTCCTCCGCCATCCCATTGCTGTTTCTCGACGGCATTCCCGAGCATCGCTATGTGCACCTGCCAAAATTTTTCGACGATTCAGGGGATGGCGTTGATGCAGAGATAGATCACTTCCATCCTGCGGTTTCCGCGCTGCGATTGGCGGCAATTGATAACATGAAAAAAACGGATAGCGGCGTGATTAACTTTTTCAATTTTGGCGCGAGCATCAAGAAAGAAAATTACGTCAGCATCTATTTGAAGACCCTCTATATTTCTGAAGAAGACTGTCTTGGCAGCGTGCTTGCCTCTCTGGCCGACGCCCAGGGAAAAAAAGACATGCAACTTTATGCAGAGTTCTGTTTTGACGGCGCAAGCGATGAGGCGCAAAAATTCACGCAAAGTATCTACACCAAATCATTCCCGATAAATAAAGTTGGCATGATCGATCGCTTTCTCATTGAAATTATCACCCCCAAAGGCGGCGATAGAATAGAGATGAAGACCTATATCCCCATTGTCTTCCCTATCAAGCACAGAGAGAAAGAGGTAGCGCCAGGGCCAGCGCGGTAACCCTGTCACTATCGGCGTTGCTATTTATTAAAAAGGGTAATGATTTATATTAAACAATAAAGAGTTATGATGAAATTAGGCTCAAAACCACTCATTACCCACTCGCTGCAAAGCGCCAACTTTAAGACTTATCTAATTGGAAAACACATCGATATCGCCCTGAAGATCGCGCCAAGATGAGTTCTTCTCGCCCCCACAAGGAATCACCGCTTATCCGTTAAGCGTTGACTTCGATATGACTTACGTACCAAAACCTTAAATATCAATATGTTACCCACATTTGCTTTTTGTGCGGCCGATTGGGTAACTTATTGTTTTTATTACATTTGCGCTAAATACCCCGCCTGAGCGCAACCGGCATTTTTCGCTTTATCCCGCCCGCACGCTTGTAGACATCCCCAGGTAGTGACGATATTTTATTTCTACGAGACTTATTTTTACGGGTGCTATCAATATGCCTTAAACAAGAATAAAGTGCGTCAGGAAAATAGAATTATGAGTATTCAAGTATGGTCTAAAAACCTAAAAAAACACTATCCTAATGTTAATGTTGAAAAAGTCACCGTCGGCGAACGCGGGAAAGGTTATATTGTCTATGTCGATGGGGAAAGAATGGCATTAAATCATTTTTTTCGCCGTTTCTATCGACACCGGCTTGATAAAGAATGACGTTTCACCCTGAACTCAACGCAGGATAAACCTCTACGCAACCTCGTGATTAAAAGCAATTTCGCATTCATCATCACTCTAAATAATTAGTCCAGAGAGGCTCTTTCATTCAATGCGCTTATCACTGCAATAAAATATCGGATTGCCCAGCGCACCCAAAACCGTATCTCTGCGAGACGGTTACAACCCGGTATTAAATAAAAATGTTGATGGTTATTTTTATCGCGCGCGTTCTGTCATCGCCCAATAAAAACCCCTTATCTTGGTCTGGCGACTGATCCAAGCCGCAATGGCCACTGTTGAAATGGATATCAAAACGACAACTCAATGCCCCTAAAGCGTTAAAGAATAAAAAGTCTCAAGGCGGGACATGCCTTGCCTTTCGCGCCGGCATTTTACGCGTTGGCAGCGATGGGATGGTGATCCAATGTGGATTTTAAAGTCAAAGGAAAACATATGATTAGAACATCGTTTGGTAAGAGAGCCGCAATAATCACGTTCTTTTGCTTGCTGGTTTTTTCTGGCGTCGCGTTAACCGTGGGGGGAATTTGGCTGATCGCCCTCGGCGGATCGTTCTACTATGCCATTACCGGGATAGGCTACATCGCCGCCGCAGTGCTGGTCCTCAAGCGCAGCAAATCGGCTTGTTACTTAACCGGCCTGCTGTTTTTGATGACGGTGCTGTGGGCGCTTTGGGAATCGGGGCTTAACTACTGGGCATTGTTCCCTCGTCTGCTGGTGCCCGCCGGCCTCTCTATTATCGCCGCGTTTTTACTTCCCTCGTACCTGCACGGCGCCAAGAGTCGAAAGCAGGCTTACATCGCCGGTTCGGCATTATCCGTGGCCTTTGTCGCTTTCTTTATCGGCGCCTTCTTTCCCCATGGCGAAATTACCCCTGCTGGCGACGTGACGTTTATCGAGAGCAAAAGCGACAATGTGCCTGCCGATTGGAGCGCCTATGGCCGCACGACGGAAGGAACGCGCTACGCGCCGTTCAATCAGGTGAACCGTTCAACCGTCAAAGATCTGAAACTCGCCTGGGTGTATCGCACCGGCGATTTCCGGCCGGGCGTGGACCAAAATACCCCGCTCGCGATTGATGATGTGGTGTATAGCTGCACGCCCAACGGTCTTATCACCGCTATCGATGCCGATACGGGTAAAGCGCGCTGGAAATTTGACTCGCATTCCACCTCCCCCGTTTGGCAACGCTGCCGCGGGCTTGGCTACTACAAAAATGAGGAGGTTGCGCCAGGCGCTCTGTGCGAGAAAACGATCGTTCACACCACGATCGATGCCCGCCTCATTGCGCTGGATGCCAAAACGGGCCAGAAATGCCCCGCCTTCGGTCAAAACGGTGAGGTGAATCTCGGCCAGCATATGGGGGAAGTCAAACCGGGTTATTACTTCCAAACCTCGGCGCCGACCATCGCCAGAGGGAAGATTATCGTCGGCGGCTGGGTTATCGATAACGTAATGAAAGGCGAGCCTTCCGGCGTCATCAGGGCGTTCGACGCCAAAACCGGCGAGTTGGACTGGGCGTGGGACTTAGGCAACCCGGGCATCACCAAGGCTCCGCCGGCCGGAAGCACCTATACGCGCGGCACGCCGAATATGTGGACCACCGCCGCCTATGACGACAAATTAGGCTTGTTGTATGCGCCGCTTGGCAATGCAACGCCCGACTATTACGGCATGAATCGCCCGGAAAATTCGGATGCGTACAACTCTGCCCTGGTCGCCATTGATATTGAAACAGGCCGTGAGCGCTGGAAATTCCAAACCACGCATCACGACATTTGGGATTATGACCTCGCGTCCCAACCCGCGCTGGTGGACGGTTTTGATGAGCAACATCGCCCGGTGCCCGCCCTTTTGCTCGGCACCAAACGCGGGCAGATTTTCTACCTGAACCGGGAGACCGGCAAACCGTTGGCGCAGGTTGAAGAGAAAGCCGTGCCGACGCAAGGCGCCGCAGAGGAAGAGCGCCTCTCGCCAACCCAGCCGTTCTCCGTCGGCATGCCGACCATTGGTGCCGAACGCCTGACCGAAGAAAAAATGTGGGGCACCACCCTGTTTGACCAGATGGCCTGCCGCATCCTGTTCAAACAGATGAATTACCAGGGCGACATGACCCCGATCGGCACCCGCCCAACGCTCGAGCAGCCCGGCAATTTAGGCGGACTCAACTGGGGGAGCATGTCGATTGATCCTGTGAACCATATGGCTTACATGAACGATGTGCGCATCCCGAATGTGTTTTGGTTAGTGGCGCGCGACAGCTATGAACGCGTCGCGAAGCAGTACCCGCAAAAAGTGATCGATGGCCACGGGCCTTCCCCCATGATCGGCACGCCATACGGCATGATCACGTTGATGTGGATGTCGCCGCTCGAAGTGCCTTGCAACCAACCCCCTTACGGCACGATCACCGCCGTCGATTACAAAAACAAAAAGATCGCCTGGCAGATACCGGCCGGCACCGCCGAAAAAATGGGGCCGCTGGGCATCAGATCGCACCTGCCGATGCCGGTTGGCATGCCCACCTACGCGGGCACCATGACGACCGCCGGCGGCCTGGTCTTCTTCGCCGGCTTCCAGGACTATTATCTGCGCGCCTATAACAGCAGCACCGGCAAAGAAGTCTGGAAATATGCGCTGCCGGTCGGCGCGAGCGCGACGCCGATGAGCTACGTTTCGCCTAAAACCGGCAAGCAATACATCGTTATTGTGGTCGGCGGCGCCGCGCATTCGTCAGAAACCGGCGATTACGTGATGGCGTTTGCGCTGCCTTAACCCTTTGCCCCGTTTGCCTGCGCCATCACACAGGCAAGCGGGGGCGAAGACCGGCCTTGCTCAACTGCGCTTTCTTTATCGACAGCGGCCGCCGTGGCCGCTGTTCAGCCTTGGCCGACGAGCCCGCCTGAGGGGCGGCATGCAGAAAAACCGTTTGATAACGGCGAGAAAAATTAAATCCACAAAAGGTTCACGATGGAAACATTCTTCACCATATTGATCTTATTGCTCACCGTCTCGTTGTCCGGCGTCGTGACGCGCATATTGCCCTTCCAGATCCCGCTTCCGCTGATGCAAATCATCGTTGGCGCCGTGTTGGCCTGGCCGCAGTTTGGGTTGCATATCGACTTCAATCCCGAGCTTTTCTTGATGCTGTTTATTCCCCCGTTGCTGTTCGCCGACGGTTGGAAAACGCCGGCGCAAGAGTTCATCCATTACGGCAGAGAAATCCTTTGTCTGGCCCTGGTGCTGGTGATCATCACGGTCGTCGGGGTGGGTTATCTGATTCACTTCCTGCTCCCGTCAATCCCCCTCGCCGCCGCGTTTGCCCTGGCCGCCGTTCTGTCGCCAACGGACGCCGTGGCGCTGTCCGGCATCGTCGGTAAAGGACGCATGCCCAAACCCGTGATGAGCGTAATTGAAGGGGAGGCGCTGATGAACGACGCCTCCGGGTTGGTTTCCCTCAACTTCTCCATCGCTGTCGCGCTCGGCGCGATGGCGTTTACCTTCGAGAGCGCCTTTCTGACCTTTCTTCAGGTATCGATTGGCGGGGTGCTGTGCGGCATCATTATTGTCTTTCTCTATAATCAAATGGTTAAGTTCATCCATAAATGGATGTATAACGATTCCGCCACCCAGATTATTTTCTCGCTGTTACTGCCCTTTTCCTGCTACCTGATTGCGGAAAGAATCGGCGTATCCGGCATCCTGGCCGCCGTCAGCGCCGGCATGATGATTGGCCAATCCAAAGTGAATCGCAGCATGCCGCTGGTGCGTTTACGCACCAATAATATTTGGGAAATGCTCGAGTTCGTGTTTAACGGCATGGTGTTTATTCTGCTTGGGCTGCAGCTGCCGGGCATCTTGAACTTCACCGTGGCGCAAACCGGTATCGATCATTCCATCAGCCTGAAGACGCTGCTGGCTTACGTGGTGATCATCTATTTTAGTTTGATCGCCGTGCGTTTGATTTGGCTGTGGCTGATGAAGGTCGGCAGCGCGACCCTGATGCGCAAAGATCCGCTGTTATTTTCGAAATTCAGCACGCGCGATCTGTTCGTCGCCGCCTTTGCCGGGGTGCGAGGGGCGGTGACCCTGGCGGGCGTGCTGTCAATTCCGCTGTTTCTATTGGATGGCTCGCCATTCCCGGGGCGGTATCAGCTGGTGTTTATCGCCTCGGGAGTCATCTTGCTGTCGATCGTCGTCGGCATCGTCACGCTGCCCTTCCTGTTGCGCGGCAATCTGCCGCCGGAAGAAGATCAGGAAGAGGCTTTCTCCGTTTCAGAAGCCTTGGCGAGCGCGGCGACCAAGGCCGTCAACGAAACCAAGGAAAAGCTGCTCGTCGCCCCGCCGGACGACGCCACGCCGGAACTGATTGAAGAAACGACGCGGCGGATGCTGGACGTGCTGCAACGTAAAATTCTGACCAAAGAAGACGTTAAGAATATCGTGGCGCTGAAGCGGCTGGAAAAGCAGCTGTACTTAGCCTCGTTGCACGCGGAAAGAGAAGAGCTGTACCGGCTGCGCCGCATGAAGAAAATCAGCCATGAGAAACAGAGAAAGCTGCTGCATCGCATTGATATTACTGAGGTGCTGATCGCTGAAGACAGCGTTTAAACGAGGAGATGAAGGCGGTTCGCCCCCCGCCTTCGGCGCGCGGTTGCCGGCCCAACGCCGCAATCGCGCGCCGCAATCGAACGGGAGCTCACGCCACGCCCGCCGTTCGGCTATCTGTGGTACCACGCCTTGAAATACTTCAAAAAGCTGTAGGACACCGCGTAAACGCCGGTCACGGCCCCGACCCGGCCCGCTTTCCAGGCACCGCTGAAAATGTACCACTTGAAAAATGCGCCGATGGCGCTAATCACCCCTCGGAGAATCGATGGCCTTATCGCCTTGTATTTCACCACGCGCGCCGTATAGCTGTTCAGCTTGGCAAACACTTCCTCGATTGAGAAAAAAGTGTCGTGTTTAACGTGCCCGGCCAGTATCAAGGTGGATGCGCCCCCTTCCGCCGCATCATCTACCGGCGCATCATTGAACTTCACCACCTGGCGATGAAAAAAGCGAATGGGGAAATCCGGTGACGAGACGGGATAAAGCGTTCTGACCGCCTGTCCCAACACAAACCAATCGCGACGAATGCGATAGGCGTTATTTTTGTCGGGGCCTGGGGTGCGCTTGAAAAGCCGCATCGCGTCAACCGCTTCATCATCCATGATCTCATCGCTGTCCAGGCACAAAACCCAGTCATGTCGCGCGCGGGATATGGCGTAATTCATTTGCCGGCCATGGGTTTCAAACGGGTGATAAAGAGGCTTGATATTGAAGCCGTCGCAAATGGCCAAGGTGCCGTCAGTACTGCCCGAATCCACCACGATGATTTCATCGGCGAACGCCGCCACAGGTTGCAACACGTCACGCAGCAGGCGCGATGAATTAAACGTCAATAAACACACGGAAATCCGGTTACAAAAATCCATTTTACAATCCACGACACTGAGAAAATGCAGTCCATGCCAAAAACGGCAGGCGCGCCGTGCAAAAGCGCGCACCCAAAGCGCTTCTCCTGCCCCGAGCGCCTCTTCAATTAAGTATTTAGAATATTGGCTGCCCTGTCATGCCCTGGATGATGGCATCTGACTATTTCATCAATTTCAATGAAATCAAATAGAAAGGCGGATTAAACGCGGGCGTTCACCGCACCGGCTCACGCGCCGGCGGGCGCCGAGCGCGAGAGCGGCGCTTGGCGGCGCTTTGGTTTTGTTATAACGTATCAAAAAAAGCAAAGGGAAGACGACGATGAAAATCCAGCTGTCGCTGCTGTTTCTCAGCCTGTTGGCCGGCAAGGCTGCGGCGTTTCAGTCAAAAGTGCCCGAGCCGCGCACCGAACAGGCGCGTGCGGCGGAACAGAACATCGAAAATCTGTTTTACGGCTTTCACGCTATGGACGCCCAGCCGGTGAATATCGGCCGCTGTGAGGCGGTGCCGGTGGCCGGATGTCAGTGCGCCTTCTGCACCCAGCTGCGGCAGGCCGGGCGCTGACGCTTTTATTCCAGCGCATACTGCACGATCAGCTGCCCTTTCTTCATCTTTACGCCGGTAATCGCGATCGCGCCCACCTCGCCCAACGTGGCGACATGCGTGCCGCCGCAGCCGTAGGCGGGCAGATCGCCGAAACCGATCTGGCGCATCCCGTCCACCGCCTGTTGGCGACGCGGCAAATCGGCGGCGATCAGGCGCGCCAGCTCCGCGTGTAAAAACGCCGCCTCCAGCGTCTGTACGTCCGGCCCCGGCGTGAACGTGATGCGCCCTTCTCCCGGCCAATGATGCGCTTTCATCGGCCGCCAACCGCGGGTTTCCCCCAGCCAGCCGATCAGATGGCCGCCGGAGTGCCAGCGGGCGTGCAGCCGGCGTTGCGCTTCGTCGACCTGCATATTGACCGGCCCGATCGGCAGCGGCGCCGCGGTATAGTGCAACACCCTATCCCCCTGCTGCTGCACCCGCAACACGGCGACGCCGTTCAACGCTCCCACGTCGGCCGGCTGCCCGCCGCCCTGCGGGTGAAACAGCGTGGCGTCCAGTTCCACGGCGTAAGCGCCCGCCTCGGCCGGCTCACAGCTCAATACCTGCGCCTGGCCCTGTAAATCGTCGCTGTAGTAATAACGTCGCTCGGTCATCATTTTTCTCCTCGGTTCGAAGAGCCATTATATTCATGTCATAATCGGAGCATAATCCGTCGCCATCACAATGGACCTTTGCGTCATGAGCACAAATCTTTCTTACGCGCTGTTGGCCGAAATGGCCGTTTTCGTCCAGGTCGTGGAGAGCGGCAGCTTTTCCGCCGCCGCCCGCAAACTGGGCGCTTCACCTTCCGCCGTCAGCCGCAGCGTGGCGAAGCTCGAACAGGCGCTGGCGCTGCAGCTGCTGCATCGCACCACCCGTAAACTGCGGCTGAGCGAAAGCGGCGAAGAGGCGTTTGCGCACTGCCGCACCCTGCTGGCGGCGGCCGACGCGGTGATGGCGATCGGCGGGCGCGGCGCCGCAGAGCCCGAAGGGCTGGTCAGCGTCAGCGTGCCCAAGGCGGTAGGCCGTTTCGTGCTGCATCCGCACATGCCGGAGTTCCTGCGACGTTATCCGAAGGTGGACGTGAGGCTGCGGCTGGAAGATCGTTATATGGATCTGATCGACGACCGCGTCGATCTGGCGCTACGCATTACCGATCGCCCGTCGCCGGGCTTGATCGGCCGTCAGCTGATGCGAATAGACCACCTGCTGTGCGCCACGCCGCACTATCTGGCGCAGCACGGCGCGCCGCAGCACCCGCACGATCTGGCGGCGCACAGCTGCATCTATCTGGGAGAAACGCCGAGCGACGCGCAATGGAAGTTCCGCCGCAGCGGCAAAACGGTGACGGTCAACGTGCGCGGCCGCTACGCCGCCAACCACACCGGCGTGCGGCTGGACGCGGTGAAACGGCATATCGGCATCGGCAGCCTGCCGTACTTTACCGCCCGCCAGGCGCTCGACGAGGGCGAGATCGTGCAGGTACTGCCGGAATGGGATTTCCTCAGCAGCTATCACGGCGGCCTGTGGTTGCTTTACGCGCCCAACCAGTATCTGCCGCCCAAACTGCGGGTGTTTATCGACTATCTCGTCGCCTGCCTGGCGCAGGAGCCGCAGCTAAAGCGCCTTGCGTAGCGTGATGTTGATGCGGTGCGGCCCCACCAGCGAGTGGTAGCCTTCCTTGACCGGCAGGATGCCGTGGAAACAGAGCCGCGACGGGCCGCCCCACACCACCACGTCGCCGTGCGCCAATGGGATGCGCCGCGCCCGGTCGCTGCGTTGCAGCCCGCCGAACTGAAACACTGCCGGCAACCCGAGCGACACCGAGACGATCGGCGCGCCGAAGTCGTGCTCGTCTTTATCCTGATGCAGCGACAGCTTGCTGCCCGGATCGTAACGGTTCATCAAACAGGAATCCGGCACGAAGGGGCCAAAGCCCGCCTGCTGCGCGGCTTCGTCCGCCAACGCCATCAGAATAGGCGGGATCGGCGGCCAGCGTTTGCCGCTGCGCGCGTCGCGTTCCGAGTAACGGTAGCCGCGGCTGTCGCTGGTCCAGCCGTTGCCGCACCAGCTCATCGCCACCGACATCACGTGCCCGCCGGGGGTGGTCAAATGCTGCCACGGCACCTGCGCCACCACGCCCTGCACCGCCGCCAGCAGTGCCGGCCCGTGATCGCGCACAAAGCCGTGCATCACCACCGCGCCGGGGGCGATCTCTTCACGCCACGGCGGCGGCAGCGCGTCTTCAAAAAGATCGATTGTCATCGCCAAAACCTGTATGAATACACAGCATTCATTGTAACCCGCCGCCGCCGATTGTCCAGCGCCCGGCTGCGCCATTGTCGTTGGCGGCAAATTTCTCTACAGTAGCCGCCATAAAATCAATCACTCACCAGGAATGCGTGTGATTAAGGGCATCACTCTTTCGGTCGTCGCCTCCATCTTGTTCGGCGCGATGTATTACTTCACCTCTACCCTCACCCCGCTGAACGGCGAACAGGTCTACGGCTGGCGCACGCTGCTGACGCTGCCGTTCCTGACGCTGTTCATGGCGCTGTCCGGCGATTGGCGCAAGGTGAGCGACACGCTGGTCGGGATAGGCCAACGGCCGCCGCGTCTGCTGGGCCTGCTGCTCACCTCGGCGCTGCTGGGGGTGCAGCTGTGGCTGTTCCTGTGGGCGCCGCTGCACGGCAAGGCGCTCGACGTGTCGCTCGGCTATTTTCTGCTGCCGCTGACCATGGTGCTGGCGGGCCGTTTGATCTACCGCGATCGGCTGTCGCTGCTGCAAAAACTGGCGGTGGCGTGCGCCGTGGCGGGGGTGGGCAATGAGCTGTATCAGGCGGGCGGCGTATCGTGGCCGACGCTGGTGGTGGCGCTGGGGTATCCGCTCTACTTTATTTTGCGGCGGCGTTTCGGCACCGACAATCTCGGCGGCCTGTGGTGCGAGCTGACGCTGATGCTGCCGGCGGCGGCCTGGTTCGCCTTCGGCGACGGCGGCGCGGCGGCCCTGCAGATCAATGCCGAGCTGTATTGGCGCATTCCGCTGCTCGGCGTCATCAGCGCCGTGGCGCTGGTGTGTTACATCCTCGCCAGCCGCATGCTGCCGTTCAGCCTGTTCGGCCTGCTGAGCTATGTGGAACCGGTGCTGCTGGTGCTTGTCGCGCTGCTGCTCGGCGAGAGCATCAGCCAAAGCGAATGGCCAACCTATCTGGCGATCTGGCTGGCGGTGCTGCTGCTGGCGGCGGAGGGCGCGCGGCACCTGCTGCGCCGCCAGCGGGTCTGACTCAGGCGGCCAGCGTGGCGCCGCCGTCGATCACGATGTCCTGCATGGTGATGTGGCTGGCCAAATCCGAGGCCAGAAACAGCACCGCGTTGGCGATTTCGTCCGGACGCGCGATTTTACCCAGCGGGATCCCCAGCTTGAACATCTCGGGGAAGCCGGCGATGGTGCGTTGCTGCGCATCGTCGGTCTGCCACATGCCGCGCTGCATCGGCGTGTCGGTCGAGCCCGGCGACACCAGATTGCACCGCACGCCGAACGGCGCCATCTCCAACCCCACGCAGTGGTTCAGGCTGGTCAGCGCCGCCTTGGAGGCGCAGTAGGCCGCCATCTGCGCGCGCGGCACGTGCGCGGCGTTGGAGCCGATGCTGACGATCGCCCCGCTGCGCTGCGCCTTGAAGTGCGGCAGCACGGCGCGGAACAGGTAAAACGCCCCCGAGGCGTTGACGTTGATGCACTGGTGCCAGTCATCCACGCTCAGATCTTCGGTATTGCCCATGCGCAGAATACCGGCGGCGTTGACCAACACGTCCAGTCGCGGGTTCTCCGCCAGCTGTTGGCGGCACACCGCCTCCACCTGCTCAGGCCGGCTGATGTCCAACGTCACGCAGGGGTAAGGCAGATCCGGATTGGCGAATTCTCGGTCAAACCCCACCACCTCGGCGCCCTGGGTTAAAAAGTGGCGGGCGATCTGCTCGCCGATGCCGCGCGCCGCGCCGGTCACCCACACGCGTTTGCCGGTGAAATCCATCTGAATGCTCATGCGCGCACCGCCATCCGGGCGCACCGCCGGGTCATGTTGTTGTTCATCGTTGTCTCCTGCGAAAGGCTATGACGCGGCGCGGACTGCGCCGCAAAGAGGCCTACAGCGCGCCGCTGTTCAGGCCGAAAGCGTTGAGCATGGTGCCCAGTTTGGCGGTGGTTTCCATCCACTCGGACTGCGGCGTCGAGGCGGCGACGATGCCCGCGCCGGCGAACAGCCGCACCCGGTTGCCGCGCAGCAGCCCGCTGCGGATGACGATCGCCCACTCGCCGTCGCCGTTGGCGTCGCACCAGCCGACAATGCCGCTGAACAAGCCGCGATCGTGCGGTTCCAGAGCGGCGATCAGCTGGCGGGCGCTTTCGGTCGGGAAGCCGCACAGCGCCGGCGTCGGATGCAGCAGGCAGGCCAGCTGCATCACGTTGAGATTCGGGTTCAGCAGCTCGCCGCGAATGCGGGTGGACAGGTGCCACATGGTGCCGGTGCTGAGCAGCGACGGGCCGCTGGGTACGCTCAGGGTGGCGCACAGCGGCGCCAGATGCCGACGAATATCGTCGATCACCAGCTTGTGTTCGTATTTGTCTTTGGTCGAGCGCATCAGGCGCTCGCTGCCGAGGCGATCCTGCTGCGGATCGTCCTGCCGGCGCGCCGAGCCCGCCAGCGGATTGGTGTGGATCTCGCCGCCCTGCTTGCGGATCAGCAGTTCAGGGCTGGCGCCGATCAACACGCTGCCATCGGCCAGCGGCAGGGAGAAGTGGTAACCGGTCGGGTTCTGCACCATCAGGTTATTGAGGATCCGGTGGCCGGCCACCGGTTGTTCCAGCTCGATATCGAGGATGCGCGACAGCACCGCCTTGTCCAGCTTGCCTTGTTTAAAGCGGCTGACCGCTTCCGCGACCGCGTGTTTGAATCGCGGTTCGTCTGGAATACTGGTGCAGGCGACCAGGCGATGCGGCTGTTGCAGCATCGGGCGCGCGGCGCGGATAAAGCTGTCGTTGGCGACGAATCGGCTTTCTTCAGGTATATACAGGCAGGAAGGCCGGCGCGTGTCGAACGGAATGGCGCCCACCACCACCGGGGCCGCCTGGCCGGCGGCTTTGGCGCGCGCCAGCGCCTGGCGAATATGCTGCGCCAGCGCGCTGCCTTCCTGCTCGCCGCCGAACGCCGGCGTCTCGATACGCTCAAACACGCCGTGGGCGGAGAGGGAACGGAATTCTGACCGGTACAAAAAGGTCGATTGTTCGGCGTACTCAAACCCGGAGAAGGTTTGGTTTTCTGTCGTCAGTGTCGCCACAAGACCACTCCTTTGTTGCGCCTCACCAATGATAATGTTTATGCGAATAATTATCATTAGCTGTAAAGGGTGGGTAAATTACACCGGATCCCCACCGTCGGTCAATCTCCGATGAATGAATCTTTCCGCACGCCGCGGCAAATTCGCGTTACGCCACAACAAGAAATAACACACTGTTATTATTGTGTTTTAGCAAAAAATAAAAGTCGTGACATCGTCACCTTCACGCCAAAACCGCCCGGCGAAACGCCGTCCGGCGCAGCAATGCGGCGTCAACGTGGTGAGCAGCGCCAATTCGAACGTCTGCCGCTGCGCATCCACCGCCACCATCCGCGCATCAAGAAAATCGAAATATCGGCGCACCTGCGGGTACAGCGCTTTGAACAGGCTCTCTTTGGCGGAAAACGTCAGCGTCAGCAGCTCGTTGAACGGCAGCGTTTCGCCCAGCAACGTCTCGCGCTCCGCCGGTGAAACGATCGCGCTCCACAGCTCCTCCGCTCGCGCCACGGACAGCAGCGTCTCCACATCCAGCCCAACGCCGCCCAGCCCGCTCTCTCGGTGTACGGCACACAGCGCGGTATGCGAATTATGGCTCAGCGCCCCGGCGATGCCCGTCGGCCACTGCGGCGCGCGATCTTCGCCGCGCGCCAGGGTGAAATCGGCGAAACCGAGCGGCGCCAGCAGCTGCCGCGCCAGCACACGCCCGGCCAGATACTCCGCACGGCGTTTCGGCACCGCGCGCGCCAGATGGTCCGGCAGCGCAAATCCCGCCTCGGGAAAACTGTCGTCGCGATACTCCGCCAGCGCAAACTGGCAGCGCGCCACCTGGCCCGGATAGCCGTCCGGCGTGAAAAATTCGATATTGCGGATAAAAGTGGGCAACGGCGGTATCCATGATAAGCAGGCAGGCTGAAGATGTTAGCCCCCGAAACGGCCTGCAACAATGACCCAGGGCAAAATAAATGGCGTTAAGTCCCGCGCGGAGGCGCGTTGGGCGAAGTGGGAAAAGGCCTCTCTCCCGCATTCGGGAGAGAGGCCGGGCATTACAAGATGCCTTTCATGGTCTTCTCGAAATCGCTCCAGGCGCAGAAGCCGTCTTTATCGATCGGGCAGCCTTTCAGCGCCAGCGTCACGCGCTGCGGCGGGGTTTGCAGCGTCAGCGGCGTCGCCTTGCGCAGCTGTTCGGTGGACTGATAGACGTACTCGATCTTCAGCAATTCACGGTCGTTCTGCGCGTCGCGCCAGCGCTGGAATACCAGTTTGCCGCCGATCGGCGTTTTCTCGTACTGCTGCGGCAGCTGATACGGCTGGAACTGCATGGCCGACAGCAGCGAGGCGATATTGGAGTCGTGGCCCACCAGCACCGTCAGCTTCGGCGCGTCCGGTTTACGCTCGCCCAGCAGCGCGTTGTTGATGTAGGTCAGCAGCGGCTTGGCGACGTTCTGCGCCACCACCGGCGAGGTGAACAGCGAATCCTGATAGCCGTCTTTCAACTGCGCCAGCTGCTGCCACTGGTGCGGCGTGGCGATTTTGCCCCAGGCCACCTCTTTCATCGGGAAACCTTCGTAGTACTGCAGCATAAAGGCGTCCACCAGCGAGTTGCCCACCCGCAGCGGGCCGGTGACGCCCGGCTCTTTGCCCGGCACCGCGCTCATCACGCTGGCTTCTTTGGTCAGGTCGCAGTGTTTGTCGGTCTTGCAGGCGGCGGAATCCTTGTAGTCGATGATCTTCGCCAACTGCTGATAAGAGGCATCCAGCTTCAGCGATCCCAGCGCGGCGTTCATCGCCGCCAGCGCCTGCTGGTTGAAGGCTTCGCTGGTGTCGGTGATGATCGGGTTGAAGGTCGGATCCATCTCGCCCATCTTGTCCTGATGGTGCACGCTGACGTCGCAGCCGGGGAACGCGCCGTTGCTGAAGAACTGCGCGGTGGCCACCGTGCGTTGCAGGCTGTTGGCGTAAACGTATACGCTGCCGGCGGTCGGGCAGCCTTCTTGCGGCAACAGGCCGGTCTGCTTCAGCCAGGCGTTGAAATAGTGCCCCATATACACTTCCAGCACCCCGCCCTTGGTGGTCAGCTGGCCGCCCGGCGTTTCCCAGGCCGGCCAGACCTTCGGCGTGGACTGCGCCAGCACGCTGCCGTTGTTGGCCAGCGGCGCGCGCAGGTTATGGCGGCTCATCACCAGCACCTGTTCCAGTTGATAACCGCCGGCGTCCGCCAGCGCGTTCCCGGTGAATATCAAAGGCAGGCACAGCAATAACGTTTTTTTTCTCATCCGCAGAGGCTCCCGGAAAATGATTATTTTTAAGGTGTTAGCGTTTGCCTGCGTATGATGGCGGGGTTAGTGTGACAAGTGTGTGACAGGGTTCACGGGAAAAGATCGTACCAGCGGCCACCGGGCGGCGGCCGCTGTGCGTCAACTCAGTACCACAGGCTCATGATTGGCCAGCCGATCAGCAGCAGCGCGGCGATGTACACCACGCCGAGAATGCCGCCCAGGCGCCAGTAGTCTTTCGACTTCACATAGCCGCAGCCGTAGATGATCACCCCCGGCCCGGTGGCGTACGGCGTCAGCACGCCCATGATGCCGATCGACAGCACCAACAGCATCGACAGCTGCTCCATCGGCACGCCCGGCAACCCTTTGCCGACCGCCAGGATCACCGGCAGCATGGTGGCGGTGTGCGCCGACAGGCTGGCGAACAGGTAGTGGGCGAAGTAGAACACCAGCACCAGCGCCACTACCGTCATGTTCGGCGAGAAGCCGTCCAGGTGGGTGCTCATGGTCTGGGCGAACCAATCGATAAAGCCGGAGCGCGTCAGGCCGTTGGCCATCACCACCAGCGTCGCCAGGTTAACCAGCGTATTCCAGGCGCTGGAGTATTTGGTAATGTCTTTCCACGACACCACGTGCAGCGCCAGCATCAGCGACACCGCCAACAGGCACACCGCGGTGGCGTCCAGCACCTTGCCGCCGAACACCCACAGGCACAGGCTGAGCAGCACCAGGCCGATCAGGGTGTACTCCTTGCGCGTCAGCTTACCCATTTCCCCCAGCGCGGTATTCGCCCAGGCGGCCACTTCGCTGCTGTGGGTCACGCCCGGCTTGTAGAGGTAGTAGGAGATCAGCGGCGCGATGATCAGCAGCAGCAGGCCGACCGGCAGGAACGCCAGGAACCACTGCATCCAGCTGATGTGCACCCCGGCTATCTTGCCGACGAACTCGATGCCCAGCACGTTCGGCGCGGCGCCGGTGACGAACATCGAGGAGCTGATGCTGGTGCCGACCACCATCATCCACATCAGGTAGCCGCCGATGCGGCGCGAAGAGGGATCGTTAGGGAAGGAATCGAACAGCGGCGGCAGGTTTTTCACCACCGGGAACACCGTGCCGCCGGTGCGCGCGGTGTTGGACGGCGTGAACGGCGCCAGCAGGATATCGATGATCACCACCGCATAGCCCAGCGTCAGCGTGCGCTTGCCCATGAATTTCACCAGGAACAGCGCGATGCGCCGCCCCAGCCCGGTGGCCTCGTAGCCCAGCGCGAAGATAAAGGCGCCGAACACCAGCCAGACGGTGGTGCTGGAGAAGCCTGCCAGCCCCCATTTCAGCGCCTCTTTACCGGCCTTGAAGCCCGGCTCCGCCAGTTCCTGCGCGCCGAACAGCACCCAGTTGGCGCTCAGCACGCTGACGGTCACCGCGATAAAGCTGATGGCGGTGGCCGGGATCGGCTCCAGAATCATGCCGACGATCATCGCCACAAAGATGGCGAAATAGTGCCACGCCTGCGGCGGCATGCCGTCGGGCACCGGTATCAATAACAGGATCGCGAGCACCGCCAGCGGCGCTATCGCTTTCCAGATCTTTTCCTGGGTTTGGGACATAGGGACTCTCCTGAAGGCTTGGTTATTATTCTTGGGCACCCAACTGCGCCAGCAGCCAGGTCACTATCAACAAGTCGGCGCTGCCGCCGGGGCTGAGATTGCGGGCAATGCAATCGGCATCGAAGCGCCGCAGGCGCGCCAGGCCCGCCTCCCCCGCCGAGCCGCCCTGCGCCAGCAGCAAAGCCGCCCGGCGCCGCAGCCAGCGCAGCCCGCGCAGGCCGCCGCGCGAGGCGACGTTGGTGTCATCGTTGTGGGCCATCAGCCACAGCAGGCTGTCCAGCAGCGCCCGCTGTTCGTCACCGCCGGCGGCCAGCCGTTGCCGATACAGCGGCAGCGCGCCGTCAAGCACCAACCGAAAACCGGATTCCGCCTCGCCGCGCGCGCCGCTGAGGCCATACGCAGCGAACAAGCGCTGGCCGGCGGTCTGCCCGGCGTTGTTGCATCGCAGCTCGCTGTCCACCAGCCCTCGGCACATCGCCGCCACTTCGGCGCATAACGATGCGGCGCTGATGGCCCGGCCCTGCTGCTGCAGGCGGCCGAAGGCGGCGCACAGCAACCCGAGTGAGAACACGCTGCCCTTATGGGTGTTAATGCCGCCGGTGGCGCGAAACATCTGGTTTTCACAGGCCAGGCCGAGCGGCCGCAGCCGCGCCAGCTGCCGCTCGGCCGGCAAAGCCGCGTCTTCCCGTCCGCGCTGGATAAAACGCGGCAGCCACACGCCGATGGCGCGGGCGCTGCGGTAGAAATGCCCAAGATCCATGTCGCGATGGGCACCGGTGTTATGGCGATCCACCAGCCCCGGTTTGGGCGTGAGGTTGACCTCCACCAACAGCGCGCGAAAGGCGGCGCGGGCGAAGTCGCATGCCGGCTCGGCTCGGCGGGCGGGTGGATTAATCGGCAGAGATCGCATCGTTGAACATCCTTTCCATTTCTTGCAGCAGCTGCTCGCTGCCATGCCGCCGCTGGCGGGCGCAGATCTTGGCCGGTTGGCCGCACAGCAGGCAGCGCCGCGCCGGCAGGCCGATGTCGCGGCGCGACAGGATTCGCCCCTGCGCATCCAGCACGTCGATATCCCACAGCCGGCCGATCGGGCGGCTCACCTCCAGCTGCATGGCGCAATCTTTTACCCGTTGGGCGTCGGCGCGCAGCGCCACAAACCCTTCGCAGCCGGTGGCGAGCGCCAGCGCCTCGGCCTGCGGGCTCGGCCAGCCCTGTTCGGCGCACAGCCGCAGCAGCGCCGCCCACCCGAGGTTGAAGATGCCGCGCGTCAACGCGCTGTCCTTCACCGGGCCGGGCACCACCAGCGTCAGCACCAGCAGCGTGCACTCGTGCTGCGCCAGCCACGCCTGCTGGCGCGCCTGACGGCATTCGCGGCTGGTGAGCAGCTCAGGCAGGCTGACCGCACGTTCGGCGGCCAGTTGAGGATCGACGGCGGCCATCGTTTACTCCGCCACCTGATGCACCACGTCGATCACCGAGCCGTCGCGGTAGCGCACCACCGCCACCACCTTGTCGGTAAACGCGATCGGCTGCGGTTCGCCGGTCAGCTGCAGCGCGCGGGCGCGCAGCCAGTCGATGCTCACCACCTCAAGCCCGGCCTCCCGCAGGCGCTGCGCCAGCTCCGGCCGCGCCGGGTTGACGGCGATGCCGTGGTCAGTCACCAGAATGTCGATGCTGGAGCCCGGCGTGACGCAGGTGGTCACCTGCTCCACCAGCGTCGGGATGCGCCCGCGCACCAACGGCGCGACGATGATCGCCAGCCGCGCGGCGGCGGCGGTGTCGCAGTGGCCGCCGGACGCGCCGCGCAGCACGCCGTCGGAGCCGGTCAGCACGTTAACGTTGAAGCCGGTGTCGATTTCCAGCGCGCTCAGCACCACCACGTCGAGCCGATCGACCGACGCGCCCTTGGAGCTGAAGTTGGCGTACTGATTGGCGCTGATTTCGATATGGCGCGGGTTGCGCGCCAGCGAGGTCGCCGCCGCCCGATCGAAGCTCTGCACGTCCAGCAGCTTGCCGATCAACCCTTTCTCGTGCAGATCCACCATGGTCGAGGTGATGCCGCCGAGGGCGAACGCGGCGCGAATGCCGCGGGTGCGCATCTTGTCCTCCAGGAACCGGGTCACCGCCAGCGAGGCGCCGCCGGTGCCGGTTTGCAGCGAGAACCCTTCGGTGAAGTAGCCGGAACCGGCGATCACCTCGGCGGCGCGGCGGGCGATCAACAGCTCGCGCGGGTTCGAGGTCATGCGCGTGGCGTCGGCGCCGATCTTGTCGGCGTCGCCCACCCGCTCCAGCTGCACGATCAGATCCACCCGATCCTGTGCCAGGCTGGCGGGATGATGCGGATACGGCACCAGCTGCTCGGTCAGCAGCACCACGGTGCCCGCCGCCTCGGCGTCCACCCGCGCATAGCCGAGCGAGCCGCAGCAGGCTTCTCCGCTGTAGCCGTTGGCGTTGCCGAACTCATCGCAGGCCGGCACGCCGAGGAAGGCCACGTCTATCTTCAGCTCGCCGGATTCGATCAGATTGACCCGGCCGCCGTGCGAGTGAATTTGCACCGGCTCCGCCAGCAGCCCGCGCGATACGGCGTCCGCCAGCGGGCCGCGCAGCCCGGAGGTGTAAATGCGGCTCACCACGCCGTGGCGGATATGCTCAACCAACGGCGCATGGCAGTCGGTCAGCGAGCTGGAGGCCAGCGTCAGGTTGCGGAACCCCATCGCCGCCAGCGTCTCCATCACCTGATTGAGCGCCAGATCGCCGCCGCGAAATGCATGGTGGAAGGAGATGGTCATGCCGTCCTGCAGCCCGCTGCGGCGCACCGCTTCCTGCAAGGAGTCGCACAGCTTGAGATCGCGCGGTTTACGCGCCTGCAGGTTGGCTTTGGACACGTCCTGATAGCCCGGCAGATCCGCCGGGTTGGCGAAGGTCATCAATCGTTGTTGGCGGTTCATCATGCTTCCTCCCCGTGCTGCGCCGGTTCTTCCCGTAAGCCGGACAGCGCGGCGCGCTCCAGCACCAGCCGGGCGCGTTCAATCACCGGGCTGTCGACCATTTTTCCGTTGAGCGACACCACGCCGCGCCCTTCCCGCTCCGCCGCTTCGGCGGCGTCCACCACCCGCTGCGCGTGCGCCACCTCTTTGGCGGTCGGCGCGTACAGGTTGTGCAGCAGCTCAATCTGGCGCGGGTTGATCAGCGATTTGCCGTCGAAGCCGAGCTGTTTGATCAGCGCCGCTTCCTGCAGGAAGCCGGCCTCGTTGTTGGCGTCGGAGTAGACGGTGTCGAACGCCTGAATGCCGGCGGCGCGCGCCGCCTGCAGCAGCGAGCAGCGGGCGAACAGCAGCTCGATGCCCTCCGGCGAGCGTTCGGTGCGCAGGTTGCGCACGTAGTCTTCCGCCCCCAGCGCGATGCCGATAAGACGCGGCGAAGCGTGCGCGATCGCCACCGCGTTGGTGATGCCCTGCGCCGATTCGATCGCCGCCAGCAGCCCGGTGCTGCCGACCGGCCGACCGCAGGCCGCCTCGATGGCGGCGATCTCGCGCTCCATGTCGACAACGTCCTGCGCGCTGTCGGTCTTCGGCAGGCGCACGATGTCCGCGCCGCCGCGCACCACCGCCTGCAAGTCCGCCAGGCCGTAGGCGGAATCGAGCGCATTGACGCGCACGATGGTTTCCACCTCCTGGTACAGCGGATGCTGCAGCGCGTGGTACACCAGCCGGCGCGCCGCGTCTTTTTCACGCAGGATCACCGAGTCTTCCAGATCGAACATCAGCGCATCGGCCTGATAGATAAAGGCGTTGCTGACCATCGCCGCGTTAGCGCCGGGAACGAACAGCATGCTGCGGCGCAGCCGGGTTTTATTCAGCGTTTTCATCTTTCGCCTCCCACGGCAGTTGGCCGCTCTCGCAGGCGCGCATCAGCGCGGTTTCCAGCCGGGCGCGCAGCACGCAGTCCAGCGCTCCTTTGTCGTCGACGATCACCTGCACCGGCTCCACCTCATAACGCTGCAGCACCTCCAGCAGGGTGCGGCGGATCGCCGCGCCGAAC
The DNA here is from genome assembly GCF_052168495.1 of Serratia sp. CY52157. Lineage (NCBI taxonomy): Bacteria > Pseudomonadati > Pseudomonadota > Gammaproteobacteria > Enterobacterales > Yersiniaceae > Serratia > Serratia sp. CY52157. The sequence goes on from NZ_JBJNMO010000001.1 coordinate 1,604,296, forward strand.
TGTTTTTCCACGCTGCTGGCGATCAACAGATCGTGCTGCGGCCCCTCGGCGGGCGCGATGCGCACCATGACATCGCTGGATTCCAGCGTGCCGGCCATTGCTTCTCGGATAATTTTCATCATTCACCTGATTGTGCGGACTCAAAAGGATGCGGGGCCGCCTTGGCCCGGCGCTGCGTTTGCAGATCCTGCAGGTAGTACAGGGTGTCCGGCGGCACCAGCGGCGCGGCGGCGTGGAAGTCCCCCGCCGCCAGCAGCTTGCGCACCCAGGAGGCGGAGATCGCCGTGCCCTGATATTGCAAACGCTCGATTTCCACCAGCGCGATCGGCGGGCTGGGCAGCGCCGGCGTTTCCAGCCAGTAGCGCATGTCGCGGTTGTACTTCGCGGTCACCGCGCAGAACGGCTCGTTGCCGACGAAGCGGTGGGTGATGCCCAGCGCGGGCGCCAGATACTGGCGGAAGATCTTCAGATCGATTTCGGTGTAACAGTCGTCGGCCACGCCCTGGTCCTTGATGAAGTAACAGGGGAAGGTGGCGCGCGAGATCACGTACTGCGAGCCTTCGTGTACCGTGAGGTTGGGGATATCGGCGGTGCCGGCCAGCACCAGCCGGCGCCGATCTTCATAGCTGAAGCGCGAGGTGTTTTCCTTCACCAGAAACAGGTGCAGCCAGTCGCAGCGCTTGGCCGCCTGACGCACCAGATACTGGTGCCCGCGGGTAAAGGGGTTGGCGTTCATCACGATGCTGCCGATGGTGTCGCCCGGCCGACGTTGGCTCGCCAGTTGGGCGGCGTAGCGCTTCAGGCGGCACGGGCTGTTTTCCATCAGCACCACGATGCCCGGCACGGTGGCGATCGGGTAGAAACCGCACTGGCGGAACAGCGGCTCGTTCTGCACCTTGGTGTAGATAAACAGCTGGGTGTGATGGCGCTCGTAAGCCAGGTTCACCAGCTCGGTCGCCAGCGCCAGCGCCAACCCTTCGCCGCGCATCAGCGGGCTGATGGCGACGCATTTGATAATATTGTCGGCGATGCCGCCGCAGGCGACCAATTTGTCGTGCTGGGTAACGGTAATAAATATTTCAACCGTGGTATCGATATTCAGATCGTTACTGCGCAAGAAGGCGCTTATTTCCGAAATCGCTTTATGATCCGATCGCTTTACCCGATTAAATACGGCATCGCCTAACATAACACGCTCTCTGGGTTAACTGGCAAACAACAAATGAAATACAAAAAGGCATTTTAATTAACATCAAAAATGGCAATTAAAACCTTAAAAACCATTAAGATAAAATCATCCTCTCGTTCGATAAACCCATGGTAAGCAGAAAAAAAACGCGGATTATTGACCTATTTCACAAACCGATCCCGGTTAATAAGTTATTTAATGTTCTTTATTTGCTTAATTAATCTTATGGTGTTTATTATTGAGATAATCTTTATTTGGCGCCGCAATTCACTTACATTCACTTAGCATTTTTATTGCAATTACGGGTCGCACTATGGAATGGCTGAACATCCTGATCGTTGAAGACGAAACGCCGCTGGCGGAGATGCACGCGGAGTTTATCCGCCAGAACGGCGGCTGCCGCCAGATTTGGCTGGCCGGCACGCTGGCGCAGGCGCGCGCCATGACCGAACGCTTCAAGCCGGATCTGATCCTGCTGGACAACTTTCTGCCGGACGGCCAGGGCATCACCCTGCTGCGCGAACTGACGCTGAGCGGGTATCGCGGCGGCATCGTGTTCATCACCGCCGCCAGCGACATGGCCACCGTGGCCGAGGCGTTGCGCTACGGCGTGTTCGACTACCTGATCAAACCGCTGGCCTATGACCGGCTGAGCCAGACGCTGCTGCGCTTCAGCCAGCGCCGCGAAGCGTTGAAGGACAAAGCGCGCCTCAACCAGCGCCGCATCGACGAGATGTTCAATACCTACGCCCGCGGCGAGCAGCAGGCGGCGCTGCCCGCCGGCATCGACGAGCTGACGCTGGGCAAGGTCCGCGCGCTGTTCGCCGAACCCGCCGCGCGGCACACCGCTGAAAGCGTTGCGCAAAAAATGGGGCTCAGCCGCACCACCGCTCGCCGTTATCTGGAGTTTTGCACCGCCGCGCAGCAGCTGCGCGCCGAGATCATTTACGGCAAGGTAGGCCGCCCACAGCGGATCTATCGCGCCGGCGAGCCGCATTAACGGTTATTTGATCGCCCTTGCAAGGTTGCGTGTAACCGCTTTACTTTTTATGCGCCGGTCAGCATCTTGGTGAGCATCACCTAGCCGACTGGACGATCGCCGATGCCTGCTGCGCCCCTAGCTTCCCTGACCGAGATCCTCGCCCGCCGTGACTGGCAAAACCCGGCCTGCACCCACTACCGCCGGCTGGAGGCCCACCCGCCGTTCGCCAGCTGGCGCACGGTGGAAGACGCGCGCGACGACGCCCCCAGCGCCAGCCGCCGATCGCTGAACGGCGAGTGGCGCTTCAGCTATTTCCCGCGCCCAGAGGCCGCGCCGGAGAACTGGCTGCAGCAGGATCTGCCGGACGCCGCCCCGCTGGCGGTGCCGGGCAACTGGCAGCTCGCCGGCTACGACGCGCCGATCTACACCAACGTGCGCTACCCGTTCCCGGTCGATCCGCCGCGCGTGCCGGAAGACAACCCGACCGGCTGCTACTCGCGCGCCTTCAGCGTCGATCCGGCCTGGCTGGCCGCCGGCCAGACGCGCGTCATCTTCGACGGCGTCAACTCGGCGTTCTATTTATGGTGCAACGGCCACTGGGTCGGCTATTCGCAGGATAGCCGCCTGCCGGCGGAGTTCGATCTCAGCCCGTGGCTGCGGCCGGGTGAAAACCGGCTGGCGGTGATGGTGCTGCGCTGGTGCGACGGCAGCTATCTGGAAGATCAGGACATGTGGCGCATGAGCGGCATCTTCCGCGACGTCAGCCTGCTGCACAAACCCGCCGCGCACCTTAGCGATGTGCGCATCACCACGCCGCTGCATGACAGCTTTACCCGCGGCGAACTGGTGGTGACGGCGCGCGCCAGCCGGCCCGGCCCGCTGCAGGTGCAGATTCAGCTGTGGCGCGACGGCGCGCGAGTGGCCGAACGCACCCAACCGCTCGGCAGCGAGATCGTGGACGAGCGCGGGGCCTATGACGATCGCGTCACCCTGCGGCTGCCGGTGGAGCGCCCGGCGCTGTGGAGCGCCGAAACGCCCGCGCTGTATCGCGCCACCGTCGCCCTGCTCTCGCCCGAAGGGGAGATTATCGAGGTGGAGGCCTATGACGTCGGCTTCCGCCAGGTAGAGATCAGCGGCGGGCTATTGAAGCTCAACGGGCAGCCGCTGCTGATCCGCGGCGTTAACCGCCACGAGCATCATCCGCGCCACGGCCAGGTGATGGACGAGGCGACGATGCGCCACGACATCCTGCTGATGAAGCAGCACAACTTCAACGCGGTGCGCTGCTCGCATTACCCCAACCACCCGCTGTGGTACCGGTTGTGCGACCGCTACGGGCTGTACGTGGTGGACGAAGCCAATATCGAGACCCACGGCATGCAGCCGATGAACCGCCTGACTGACGATCCGCTGTGGCTGCCGGCGATGAGCGAGCGCCTCACCCGCATGGTGCAACGCGATCGCAACCATCCTTGCATCATTATCTGGTCGCTGGGCAACGAGTCCGGCCACGGCGCGAACCACGACGCGCTGTACCGCTGGGTGAAAAGCCAGGATCCGACCCGCCCGGTGCAATATGAAGGCGGCGGCGCCGACACCGCCGCCACCGACATCATCTGCCCGATGTATGCGCGAGTGGATCAGGATCAGCCGTTCCCGGCGGTGCCCAAATGGGCGATCGGCAAGTGGATCGGCCTGCCGGAGGAGCCGCGCCCGCTGATCCTGTGCGAATACGCCCACGCGATGGGCAACAGTTTCGGCGGTTTCGAGCGCTACTGGCGCGCGTTCCACGCACATCCGCGCCTGCAGGGCGGCTTTGTCTGGGACTGGGTCGATCAGGCGCTGATCAAACGCGACGATCGCGGCGAAGAGTTCTGGGCCTACGGCGGCGACTTCGGCGATACCCCCAACGATCGCCAGTTCTGCCTGAACGGGCTGGTGTTCGCGGATCGCACCCCGCACCCGGCGCTGTTCGAAGCGCAGCGGGCGCAGCAGCTGTTCCGCTTCGCCTTCGATGCCGCCTCGCTGACGCTGACCGTCACCAGCGATTACCTGTTCCGCCACACCGACAACGAACAGCTCAACTGGCGGCTGGAGCTGGACGGCGTGGAGCGCGCCAGCGGCAGCCTCGATCTGGCGCTGCCGCCGCAGGGCAGTGCTAGCTTCACCCTGCTCGACCGCCTGCCGATGCTGCATCAGCCCGGCGAGCTGTGGCTGAACGTGGAGGTGGTGCAGCCGCAGGCCACCGACTGGTCCGAAGCGCACCACCGCTGCGCCTGGGATCAGTGGCGGGTGCCGCGCGCGCTGCATCCCGCGCCGCCGCCGGCGCAGGGCGTGCCGCCAATGCTGATTGAAGACGATCAGGGGCTGACGCTCACCCACGGCGACCAGCGTTGGCGCTTCGAGCGCAGCAGCGGCCACCTGACGCAGTGGTGGCAGAACGAGCAGCCACAGCTGCTGACGCCGCTGCGCGACGGTTTTGCGCGCGCGCCGATCGATAACGACATCGGCGTCAGTGAGGCGGACCATATCGATCCCAACGCCTGGGTCGAACGCTGGAAGCTGGCGGGCCTGTACCGGCTGGAGGAGCGCTGCACGCAGCTGCAGGCCGATGCGCTGCAAAACGGCGTGCGGGTGGTGAGCGAACACCAGTTCGGCGTGGACGGGCAGATTTTGCTGATCAGCCGCAAGCAGTGGCTGTTCGACGCGCTGGGCGCGGTGAGCGTGAACGTGGAGGTCGAGGTGGCCGACGCCCTGCCACCGCCGGCGCGCATCGGCCTGAACTGTCAACTGGCGACGGTGCAGCCGCAGGCGGAATGGCTGGGCCTGGGCCCGCACGAGAACTACCCGGATCGCCGCCTGGCCGCGCAGCACGGGCGCTGGCGCCTGCCGCTGGCAGATCTGCACACGCCGTATATTTTCCCCGGCGAGAATGGCCTGCGCTGCGACACCCGCAGCCTGCGCTACGGCGGCTGGCGCATCGACGGCCGCTTCCACTTCTCGCTCAGCCGCTACGGCCTGCAACAGCTGATGGCCCGCAGCCACCAGCATCTGCTGCAGCCGGAAGCAGGCACCTGGCTGCATCTGGACGGCTTCCACATGGGGGTGGGTGGCGACGATTCCTGGAGCCCGAGCGTGCACCGGGATTATCTGCTCACCGCCGGCGTTTACCGCTATCAGCTGCGCCTGCAGCGGGCGCCCGAGGGCTAAATCTGCCAAAAAACTCAACGGGTTGCGCATTCTGTAAGCAAACAGTCACAGAATGTGTAATCCGCCTTTGACATGCCGACGGCGCCTCGCTATTATTCGCCCCGTTCACACGATTCCTCTGTAGTTCAGTCGGTAGAACGGCGGACTGTTAATCCGTATGTCACTGGTTCGAGTCCAGTCAGAGGAGCCATATTTAGAGAAGCCCGCTCAGGGAAACCTGAGCGGGCTTTTTGCTGTTGGCGGGTTTGGGCTGCGGCAGGCAACCGGCTGTCTGAATGCCAACCGTATTGACAGCGAAAATACCCTTGCCCGACGAACGCCTGCGCCGCCGGCTATCACCCCGGCCCTTCACTGCCCGCGGCCAGCAGCGGCACCAGGATATCGCTAATCGGCGTAGGGATGCCCTGCAAGCGCCCATAACGCTGCACGACACCATTGCGTATGTCCCACTCCAGTGGCCGGTTGGCCTGCCGGTCGGCAAGAATAGAGGTGCCCAAATCCGCGGGCGCACGCTGAAAGCCGTCCACGATCGCCTCCGGCACGTTATCGTGAAGCACCGCACCCTGCGCGCGCGCGACGGCCAGGCATTCACGCAGATAAGCCAGGGCCAGTTGCGTTATGTCGGCGCGCGAAAACATGCCTGCGCGGCGATTGGCCAGCACCATCAGCCCCGCAGCCGCATTCTGCAACAGCTTACGCCAGGCAATCGAGAGAAAATCCGATGACAGCTCAACCGCACAGCGTGAACCGCTGAGCGCGTCGGCGATCGCTTGCGCCTGTGGCGCATCCGGCAGTGTCAGGCGCGGCGTGGCGCGTAGCCTGACGGACGCATCTTGCTCGCGCTGCGCCGGAAACCACACCACGGAGGGCAGCACCGTCGCCCCATTGACGTAAGGCGCCAGCAGAGATTGCTGCTCGACGCCGTTTTGCAGCGCACACACGACGGTGTTTTTATTGCACAACGCCGCCAGCCAGCCCGCGCTGTCGGTTACCTGCGTGGTTTTTACGGCGACAAAAACCAGATCGTAGGGATGGGCGACGGTACGCGGATCGCTTAAAACCGGCCCCGGCACCACCACTTCTCCCTCATCGTGGCGCAGAATTAATTGCGGATGGGCCGTACGCCCGCAAAGCAGCGGCGTGCGGCCCACTTCATGAAGCGCCGCAGCGATGGCGGTGCCGATGGCGCCGGGGCCAATAAGCGCAATAGTAGGGCGATCGGACATAGCGAGTCCTCCAGGTTGGATTAACCGTTCATCAGCCCGCGGTTTCTGTTACGCGCTAATGCTGATGCAGGATAAGCGGGCGCCAAGGTAAATGATACGGCGGCAAGGAGATAAACGCAGCTGTCGGAAACTATCCGGCCCCTTCCCCCAGCGAAACCCACTCTTTTACCTAAGAAGATTCCCAACCAAGCTGACGGAAATGCCTTCCTGACGCCAATACGCGGATTTACCCGCCGATTTACAGCAATAATTCTGTAAAAACAATCGATAAGCCAATCTCTCTCGCTCAGCAAGTTGCGTCTATCCTTTCGCTATGGGCGCCTGCCGCCCATCGTTCGCTGCAGATCGCGGCATGCGCGTTTCTGGCTGTTCGGGTTTCGGTTTTATTCCATCGCGCGCTTCCATTCATCATGTTGAATTTCACAGCAATCTCTCAGCAACAAGGAGTGTTTATATGGCTTACGTCATTACCGACCGAGAAAAACTGCAAGCGATTTGGGAGGCCGCCAAAGCCGGCGACTGGCCAGCGGTATATGCCGCATCCGTCGATGCGCTCACCGATCCCAACCATGCCAACCAACCTATTCAAGGCGTGGATATCGCGGTCTATACCTGGATCAAAGGCGCCTATGGCGTGAACTCGAATCAGGGGGCGTTTGCCCATTACATTCGCGACCAAACCAAGCTGCAGTATGAGCTGCGCACCGGGCATGTGCCCGATGACTGGGAGGCGCGCATTCAGAATGCCTCCGACAACATCGCCAAAAACTTCGCCAAAACGCTGTTTGGCGTCGATCTGAGCAGCGATCCCAACGCGCCGCTGCCGGATGCCCCGCCCACCAGCGCCAAAGTGCCGGACATTCACGAGGTCGGCCTGATCGACGCCGGCGCGGCGGCGTCCGAGGTGTTCACCGATGCTTCCTCGACCGGCGCCCCCAACTATTCCCCCTGGGCAGGCACCACGCTGTTCTCTTATTTAGGCGATACCTCGTTCTTTACCGAATGGGTGGCCACCAACGATACCTCGCCTTTTAAGGTCGAAAGCGGCACCTACGATTTGATTGCGGCGGCGCAGGTCTCCATGCAGATGAAAAACCTCAGTTACGTGGTTGAAACGCTGCTGGCGGGCGAAGTGCCCACCTATTTGACCACCCTCGGCATTGGCCACGAGACCATCCGCCTCGCCGCCGAAGCAGCGCGTGATTTCTACACCGAATCCTACGGCAGCAGCGTGACCGGCGGCGGCAGCCTCATTCCCGGCAAGCTGGATATCGGCTCGGCGATTTTCAACGACATTGCCGACGTGCTGTCCACGCCGAATCTGTACCGCGTCGGTACGCTGCATGACGACGATTTCACGCTGGCGTTCGGCAATATCGCCGTTAACACCGGCAGCGGCGACGACACCATCAGCGTGCCGCGCGGCTGGCAAAACAACGCCGGCAACTATGGCTGGACGGTGATCGACGGCGGCAGCGGCCACGATACGGTCGATTATTCCAGCCTGTCGCACGGGGTAAACCTGAAGTTTGACGCCCAGGGCAGCTACGGCGGACGCGGGGTGATCGAGAAAAACGGCATCGGGCTGTATGGCTTTAAGGACGGGCTGTACAACATCGAAGCGGTGAAACTGACCGACTTTAAGGACAACGTCACCTTTAACGATCGGGTGCTGACGCCGGCCAACGGCCTGGAGGTCAGCCTGGGCAAAGGCTCCAGCGAGATTCGTTTCGAGCACGGTTATACCACTGCGCCGGGAGGGAGCGCGCCGCAGGATTATCTCGGCGTGAACCTGAGCATGCTGTCCAACGATGTGCCTTTCCCCAACAGCCTGCTGAATATTCCCGTGAAGCAGACCCACAATATCTACATCGACGACAGCTTCGAGCTGGGCTTTTTACAGGCCTCCTCCCTGTCTATCGACAACCACCTGCTGGCCTTCGGCGCCGAAGGATCAAACAGCAGCTTCTCACTGAACTACAATGCGCAAACCCATACGCAGGATCTGTCGATATTCATGCAGGGCGAAAGCGCGCTCAATCAGCACGTCGTCAATATCTACAATTGGGATCAAGGATACTTTGGCATCAATCTGGAGCAGCCGGCCATTCAGCTTGTCGGTTTGCAAACCGTTACGCCGCAAGAACTGGCGGCCGCCTAAGCGAAGCCCGCCGGTTTACCGGCGGGTTGTTTACCTGCGGCGCGACGGCTCAGGCCCCATCCCGTTCCGCCACCCGCGCCAGCAACGCCCCCAGCAACGCCAGGTCGACCAGCAACGCCAGCGCGAAACAGCTCCCCCTCACGCCCGGCGCGGCGTAGGCTTGCACCAGCGAAGCGGCAATCACTACGGCCACGATAGTCACCACCGTCGTCAACCTGCACGCCACGGTGAACGCCGCTTTCACCTCCACCGCCGTGCGGTAGGCAACGCCCTGCCCCAGGCCGCCGAGGGCGAGGCCCGCCAGCAGAGCCGGCCAGTCATGGCCGCCGAACAGCATCAGCAATGTGAATAGCCATCCCACCGCCGCCAGCAAAAAGCCGTGGCGGAGAATCGCCAGCGCAGGCCGGTTCCGCAGCGGCTGCCAGCGGGCCAGTGCGGCGCCGCCGAGAAACGCCAGCGCCAATGCCGTCAGCAGCATCAGGGTCGCGCCGATGCCCTGCAGGCTCTCCGCCTCCAGCAGCAAAGCGCCCGCCGCGACCGGCACGCTGAGCGCCAGGGCGCTCGCCGCCGTTCCCGTGTGTGTCATGGCGCCCAGGGCGCCGTTGTTGATAGAAAGGCTCATCGCTCACTCCCGATAGGGTGGAAATGATGAAATAAATTCATTTCCCTGTTCACATATCAGTAGCCTATCTCTTGTATAATCGGTCAGACAAACTCATAGTTTTCAGCCTTAGATGAGAATAACTCAGCCATGAGAAAACCCCGTTTGCCGCCGCTGGGCGCGCTGCGCGCTTTCCACGCCGTGGCCGGCTGCCGCAGCTTCAAACTGGCCGCCGAGGCGCTGGGCGTGAGCGCGACGGCGGTCAGCCACCAGATCAAACTGCTGGAATCGGTGCTGGAATGCCGGGTGTGCGAGCGCAGCGCGCAGGGCGTCAGCCTGACCGAGACCGGCGAGATCCTGTATGCCGGCACCCAGCGCGCCTTTGCCGCGCTGGAACAGTCCGTCGCCCAAATCACTCGCGCCCGGCAGCCGCCGGCGCTGACCGTCACCACCACCTCCAATTTTCTCACCCACTGGCTGGTGCCGCGCCTGGCGGATTTCAAGGCGGAGTTTCCCGCCATCGATCTGCGCCTGCACACCAGCGTCGAACGGGTGGATCTCAGCCAGCGCACCGTGGACGTCGCCATCCGCTACCGCGAAACGCCGGAAAGCGATCTGCACTGCACCCTGCTGCATGAGGATCGCTTTATCGTGGTCGCCAGCCCGGCGCTGGCGCTGGCGCGCATCGAGGATTTGCAGCGGGTGACGTTGTTTCACGTGGCGCATCGGCAGGTGCCCGCCGACTCGCCGACCTGGGAGAACTGGCGGCGGCGCTACGGGCCGGAAGGGTTGAACGTGGAAGCCGGGCTGACCTTCAGCGACGAAACCCATGCGCTGCAGGCGGCGGTGGCCGGCCAGGGGGTGGTGATCGCCAGCCGGCTGCTGGCGCGCGATTTGTTGCAGCGCGGCGTGCTGGCCGCGCCGTTCGAGATGGCGTTACCCGGCGCCAACTACTATCTGGTGGCCACCGAAGAGACCGCGCAGCGCCCCGATATCATTGCGCTGCGCGAGTGGCTGCTGCGGCAAATGGCGGCAGGCTAACGGCTCTCGGGGGCAATTTCGCCCAGGCGGATCGCCACGCTGATCGCCTGCGCGGTGGTGGCGGCGCCAAGGCGCCGGCGAATGCGGCGCAGGTGGTTTTCCACCGTGCGTTCAGACAGGCCGAGCATCGCGGCGATATCCGCCTGTCGTCGGCCGATGGCGGTCCAGCTCAGCACCTCACGCTCGCGCGCCGACAGCCGGCCTTCTTCTTTGCCGGCCGCCGGTTCAAACAGCCGCCGCGCCGCCAAAAAGGCCGCCGTGCCCACCAGCGACAGCGCCAACCGCACCGGCGGCGAGGCGTCGATGCGCTCGCCTCCCAGGCTGACGGCGCCCTCCAGGCCGGCGGGGCCGAACACCGGGATTTGCACGCCGTGCAGGCCCGCGCCGCGCGGCGTGCGCACAATCCGGTAGCGCTCTCCCTGCTGCGCCCGGGTCTTGGTCCAGAAGAACGGCTCGCTGGCCCGCAGCATGTGGCGAGTCACCGGGCAGTGCCGCACGTAGGTCAGCGCATCGACCGCCTCCCCCTCGCCGAACCAGTCGCCTTCGACCCAATAGATATGCTCGATCCCCGCCTCCGCCGTGGCGGAAGCGGAAAACAGTACAAAGCGATCGAAGCCGAACGGCGCGGCGAAGGCGCGAACCCGCCCCTGAATGGCGGACAGGGTTCGCTCGTGGTCCATCGCCAACGCCGTCTGGAAAGCGCGCTGCGCGATCTCGTCGCTCATCGCGCGGCGACGTCGGCCAGCAGCGTCTCCGCCGCCAGTTTGCCGAGGTTGTTGGAAGCCAGCGGGCTGTCGCCGGTCAGCAGGCGCCGATCTTTATGCACCTTGCCGGTGATGTCGGCATTGACGATCTTCACGCCCAGCTCACGCAGGCGTTCGCCCACCAGCCAGGGCATCGGGCCGGGGATATAGCCGATGTCGATGTTGGCGCCGGTATCGAGAGCATCCGGGAACACGCACATCTCATAGCCGCGATAGAGGAAATCGTCTTTGCTCTCACCGATGCCCGCCGCCAGCAAACCGGCCGGCCCGTGGCACAGCGAGATCACGTAGCGATCGTTGTCATGGGCCCAGTGCAGCGTCTTTTTCACCTCTTCACTGAACGGGATATCATTGAGCACGCCGTGGCCGCCGGGAATGAAAACGCCGAGGTAGTTGCCGCCATCCAGATCCTTCACGACTTCCGTCAGCTTTTTCGGCTGCTTGAGTTGGCTGCGGTACTTCTCATAGGTGGCCTTGACCGCTGGGTCTTCATGCGGGAACGCCCACATCTCCAGCTTCACCGGATCGCCGGACGGCGTGGCGATGTCGATCTCGAAACCGGCCAGATCCAGGTGATACATCGGCAGCAGCATCTCGACCGGATGGTTGCCGGTGGAGAAGAACTTGCCGTTTTGCATCAGCAGGTAGCGCTCCTGCGAGGCGATCATCAGCACCTTCCACTTGCCGCCGCGATAGGCGTTCGGGTAGCTGGCGCCCGTGAAGTCGGTTTTGGACGAGGTGTACTGGCTGAGGGAGTAAGGTGATGGGAAGAACGCGTTGTCTTCCGCCACATCCGGGGTGGGATTACGATCGTTGGATACTGAATCAGTCATGATTATCTCCATATTCACCGTTGCATTTCTCTTTCAGCTTAAATAACCGCCGGCGGGGCCGCAATGAGGGATATCCCTCAATCGCCCTCGCACTGGCGGCGCTCAAGCGGGGTGCCGTAGCGCGACAATGAACGTTTCTTCGCTGACGCCGGCATATTCGTACCGGCACTTTCTCACCGGCACCTGGAAGTAGCGCTCCAGGATATCCTCTTGCAGCAAGGCGTTTTTATCGCCAAACACGCACTGTCGCTTATTCATCAGCAGGCACTTGTCGGAGATGCGATCGGCGTAATGCAGAAAATGCGTATTCAGCACGATCGTCATCTGCCGCTCTTTGGCGAGACGCCAGAGCATCTCGATCATTTTTGCCTGATTGTAAAAATCCAGGTTCGACTCCGGTTCGTCGAGGATCATGACGTCGGGGTCCGCCGCCAGCGCCTTGGCGAAATAACACATCTGTAGTTCCCCGCCGCTGATCTGATTGATGTTTTTCTGCGCCAGCGGCGCGATCTCCAGCGCGTGCAACACCGCCTGCGCCTTGGCGAAATCTTGCCGCCGCGGCCCGGCGAACCACCCCGCCTGGCGAGCGCAGCCGAAAGTGACAAAATCGAGCACGCCATACGCGAAATGCGGCGTTTTCGCCTGCGGCACATAGGCCAGTCGGGCGGGCCGATTGTCGATATGGCCGATCTGGCACACGCCTGACAAGGGCCGGCACAGGCCCGCGACATGTCTCAGCAGCGTGGTTTTACCGGCGCCGTTCGGCCCGAGCACGCTGAGGATCTCACCGCGTTTCAGATGAAAACTGACGTTGTCGAGAATGGGCTCACACCCTTTGAACCCCAGGGTCAACTGGCTAACGGTGATCATGTTTGCTGCTCATAATAAAAAGGAGGGCGAAAAGCGGCGCGCCGATCAGCGCGGTCAGGATGCCGATCGGGATTTCAGCGTAGGTGGCGCCTCTGGCGATATTGTCGATCACCAGCAAAAACAGCGCCCCGCTCAGCGCCGAAGCCGGGATCAGGCGACCGTGGTTATACCCCAATACGCTTCGCACCAAATGCGGGATCACCAAGCCGACCCACCCCACCACGCCGGCCAAGCTCACCGAGGCGGAAACCAGCAGAGAGGCGGCGATCAGCAACAGGATCTTCAGCCGGGGCGGATTCAGACCGGCGATGCGCGCCTCGTCGTCTCCCAGCGAGAGAATGTTCATATTCCACCTGAGCCGGTAGATAGTCAGGTAACACGCCGCAAACAGCGGGATCAGCCAATAAACTTGCGCTTTCGCTACCGAAGCGAAGCTGCCCATCAGCCAGAAGACGATCGCCGGCAAGGTATCCTGCGGATCGGCGACATATTTTATGACCGAGACAAACGCGATAAACAGCGACGCGATAATCATGCCGGACAAAAGCGTGGTGAGCGCATCCTGCCGGCGTTTGAGGCGGCAGATGCCGAGCACCAGCAACAGGCTCACCACGCCGAAAAGAAACGACAGCAGCGAACTCAGGGCAAAAGGCAAACTCAATAGAATGCCCAGCGCAGCGCCAAAGGCGGAGGCGGAAGACGTGCCCAGCACGTCCGGGCTGGCCAATGCGTTTTTCAGCACCGCCTGAAAGGTCGCGCCGGCGACCGCCAACCCGCCGCCCACCAGCATCACCGCCACTACCCGCGGCGCGCGCAGGTTAAAAATCACCGAATAGCGGGCCTGGTTTTCCCCCGGCATGTTCCCCTGCCATAAAATCTGCGCCACATCATGGGCCGACAAGGCGTAGCGGCCGGCAAACAGCGATGCGAAGGCGACTGCACACAGCGAAATGAACAATCCCGCCATGATCGCCGCATATTTTCCTCTGCCCGGCATCCCCAAGCTCCTCCAATGGATTAACGCTATTCAACCGTGGCGCTAGCGTTGCGCCAGCACCTCATCCAGCAACCGGTCCGGGATCGCGTAGGAGAACATCGTCCGATAATAACGACGCGTCTCCTGCCGCAGCGTCTTGTCGCTAATGTCTTCGGGCGCGTATCGGTTGATCATGAACAGCGGCAACAGTGACGTTTCCGCCGACAGGCCCCCCCAGTTGTGAATGCCCACCGGCGTCGAGAAAACCTTGCCGTTTTTCACAGCCCTGAGCGTCTCCCACGCCTGGCCGGGGATCCCCCCGTGCAGCAGCGCTTTTGCGCTGCCGAACACCACGAAAATCACATCCGGATCCCAGGCCATGATCTGCTCCATCGACACGTTGATGTACCTGCCGGCATCGCCCTTCACCGGCAAATCCCCGGCGACGTTATCCATGCCGGCCATTTTGAGATAGGTGTCGCCGTAGGTGTGCGGGCCGCTCACCTTCAGCTGCCTGCCGTCGCTTTCTTCCAGATATAACGCCCTGACGTGCTGCGCGCGGATGGCTGCGGCATAGGGGCGGATCTGCTTCAGGGTCCTTTCCCAGGCGTCTTTGAATTTATGCGTGCGCGGCAGGCCGAGGGTGTCGGCGAAGGTATTTTCCCAATACACCTGGGTGACCATCGGCTGGTATTTGGTCTTCCCGCCGGCGTCCAGATCGACCGTCATCACGCCCGCCCTTTCCAGCCGATCGTCCTGGCTTTTGCCGTAGTAATAAATGATGTCGGGCCGCAGATTCATTAACGACTCCATGTTGACCCGATAGTCCTTATTGATGAAATCGGACGTGATCCTGCCGATGTCAGGCTTCATGTCTTTCAACACATGCATATCGGCATGCATGAATGCCCAGGGGCCGACGCCGACGACGTGCCGATAGGCCGCCTCGTTGGCCAGGATCACGCCGAAGGGGCAGTTGCCGGTGATGACGATCCGCGGGTAGCTGCCGGGCAGCGTTTGCGCCGCCACGCTCTGCGGCAGCGCGGTCGCTTCCGGCTGGCTGGCGCCGGCGCAAGGCAGCATCGGCAAAGCGGCTATCGCCAGCAAGGCGGTGGCGATGAATGTCAGTTTTACGGCCATGAGGCCTCCTGCGCGCACGCGCAATGGCGCGCGTCGATGAGCGGTGTCAGGCCGAGGCGGCGATGCCGGCGGCCATGATGGTGATCCCGGCAACGAAAACGATCGCCGCGGTGGCGACCGCGCCGCCGCCGACCAACGCGGCGGTTTTTCCTTCGGAAATCTCTTTTCGCTGCAGGAAAGAGAGTTGCGACAGGGGAATGATTTTTCCGCTGTCGGCAACGATGTCTTTCGGTTCAACCTTCGCAACCGTCAGCTCGCCGCCGCTGCCGTCCTTCAGGCCGTATTTCAGCCGATCGCCGACATACACCGGCGGCTGCAACAGATAATACGGGCTATTGAGCCCCGCCTCTTTTTGTTGCAGCGCCACGTCGTGGTAGGTCGAGCAGCCGCTGAGGGAAAACGCCGCCATCCCGATAATGAGCGGCACCAGGTGGATGAATCGCATGGGAAACCTCGAACGTGCTTATTTGCTGGTTTTTAACGTAACGGCGGACTTGAAGCGCATATAGCTCACGGCCAGAGAGAGAAACGAGAACGCCGCCCCCGCCATTAAGCTGATAGTCGTCGCTTGCGCGCCGCGCATATTGAAGAAAATCGCCACTAACGCCGAACCGACGATTTGCCCGATCAACCGGGAACTGCCCAACAGACCGCTGGCGATGCTGCTGTTTTCATGAGAGACCGAGGTCATGATCAGCAGGTTGTTCGGTGATTGAAACAGGCCGAAACCGATGCCGCACAGCGCCACACGCCATACGATCGCCCCATTCGACGGATCGGCCGGCAGGTTGGCCATCAGCAGCATGCCGGCCAACAAGCAGGCGAGGCCTGACAGGGCGACGAGATTGGGATCGTATTTCTTGGTCAAATCGCCGGAAATCAACGACGACACCATGGTGGCCAGCGGCCAGGCGGTCAGCAGCAGACCGATTTCCACCACGTTTCTTTGCAGGACATTGTGGAAATAAAAAGGCAGCGATACAAAAGCCAAAAGCTGGGTGCTGTAAGACAGCATCGACATCAGCAAAGACAATGACAGCGTCGGGTTATGCAGCATCGCGACCGGGATCAGCGCGGCGTTGGCCTTTCTTTTCTGATTGATGTACAGCCACCCGGCCAGTCCGGCGAATACCGCAAAGCTCAGCGCCGCCGCCGGCAGATGGCGGGTGGTCATGCTCATCGTGCTGAGCGAGAAAGCGATAAACAGCACAAACACCAACAGGGCGCCCCCGCTGTCGAAGCCAACGCTGCGCCGCTCGCGGGAGCCCAGAAATATCATGCTCAGCAGCAGCGACAGGCAGGCGATGGGAACATTGATGGTGAACAGCCAGTTCCAGCTCGTTTGAGAAAGTATCGCCGAGGCGATGGACGGCCCGGCGGCGGCGGAAACCGACACCACCATCACGTTAATCCCCAGGCCGCGCCCCAGCAGCCTTGCCGGGTAGATCTCCTTGATCAGCGCCGCATTGACGCTGAGCACCGCCGCCGCGCCGAAGCCCTGTATCACTCGGAACGCCGTCAGCATCGCCAGCGTGTCGGAAAGCGCGCAACCCAACGAGGAGAAAGCAAACAGCACCACCCCGGCCATAAAGATTTTTTTATTGCCCACCGCTCTGCCCAGCGCCGCAAAGGGCATCAACGACGCGACGACGGCAAACTGGTAGGCATTGATAATCATGATGGAAGCCGATTCGGAAACGGCGAAATCTTTCGCGATCACCGGCAGCGCTACGTTGGCGATGGTGCTGTCGAGCATGGCGATGACCGTGCTTAACGAGACGGCGAGAACCGCGAATAGATTTAGCGTCTCTTTTTCCTGGTGTTTAAAAGTCATGTTAACGCTCCAAAAACGTGGGTGTCTTTATGCCGGCATGCCGGCGGCAAAGACGCCGTTTTTATCAATTTTTGTAATTACGTTATAACATATCATTACTGGATGGTAATAAATCTCATTTGAAATATTGGATTGCATAGTGTTTCAAAATAAGAATTAACAAATGCAATACAAATAAATCACAATATAAATACCCAATTAAATAACCATACTCGGTATAAAAAACCGGTTTATTTATAGAATGACATTAAAAGTAACAGGCGCTAACAGACAACGATGATGCCGGCATAAATTGTTATGTTATAACAAATCAACCTTCCCTTTATGCGGGTTAACCTTATGGCTAAGAAGGACCTTTTGAACACGCGCTTGTCCCGCCGCAGAATGATGCTGGCCGGGCTGGCGGCTCTGGCGCTCAATAGCGCCGTTTCTCCGCTGGCTAGCGCCCACGGCTTGCCACGCCCCAAAAAACAGGCGGGCCCTCAGGGTGCGCGAAAACGATTCCTGGTCATGTTGGATCCCGGCCATGGCGGCATCGACTCCGGCGCCATTGGCCACACCGGTTCGCTGGAAAAACATGTCGTTCTGGCGATCGCCAGAAACGTGCGGGCGCAGCTCGATCGACACGGCATCGATGCCCGCCTGACGCGCGACAGCGACGTTTTTATTCCGCTGTACGATCGAGTGGAGATCGCGCACCGGCACGGCGCGGATCTTTTCATGTCGATTCACGCCGACGGCTTTACCTGCCCCAGCGCCTGCGGCGCTTCGGTCTTTGCGCTTTCCACTAAGGGCGCCAGCAGCGCGATGGCGAAATACTTATCGAACAGTGAAAACGCGGCGGACGATCTCGCCGGCCCCCACGTCATCAAGAAAGATCGCTATTTGCAGAAGATACTGTTTGATTTGGAACAAACGGAAACCATCAAAGAAAGCCTGACGCTGGGCTCGCACCTGATCCAACATATTGCGCCCATCCATCATTTGCATGCCAAAAATACCGAACAGGCGGCCTTCGTGGTGTTGAAATCCCCGTACATTCCTTCGGTATTGGTGGAAACCTCGTTCATCACCAACCCCGAGGAAGAAAGGCTGCTGGGCACCCCTGCATTCCGAAATAAAATCGCCACCGCCATCACGCAGGGGATCGTCAGCTACTTTAAACACGTCACGCACGCTTAAGCTTCACCAGGACGGCAAGCCGGCCGGCTTGCCGCGCACAGGGACGGCGTCATCATGATAAAATGCAATCCTCGCGCTTTTTCGGCGAGCCTGTGGCTCCCGCTGCTGGCCCTGTTGCCGCGCAGCGCCTTCGCCGTGCCGCTGACGGTATCGCAACACAGCAGCCTGAATTTCTACGGCACGATTATCGCCAGACGCTACAGCGGCCAAAGCGAACGCGACGACGGCGACCGCAGCTATCTCTATTTCGGCCTGATCGGCAAAAAAAAGATCGCGCCGCGCTGGCGGGCCTACGCCCATTGGGAATATACCGTCAGCTTCGCCGACGCCACCCGAAACAGCACCCGGCTCGCCTACCTCGGCGTGCAGAACGCCGCTCTGGGCAGCCTCGATATCGGCCGCAACTGGGGCGTGCTCTATGATGTGACCGCCCTGACCGATCGCTCCCCGCTGTTCAGAGAAATGGCCTACAACTACATCGACAACTTTATGCGCGGCCGGGCGCACAACCTGCTCACTTACCGCAAACCTTTCAGCCTGTTTCAGCGGCACGCCGCCCTCGCGCTGCAGTATCAGTTCAAAGACGGCGACGATCGACAGGCGCTGGGCAAACAAAACGGCAACGGGTTCGGCGCCTCCTTCCGCTATGCGCTGACGCCGACGCTCAGCCTCATCGCCGCCGCTTCGGCGTCTCAAACCACGCAGCGGCAGCAACGCGCCGCCGGCTATCGTCGGCGCATCGATACGCTGGCCGAGGGGGTTCTCTATGCGTCGAAAAAAATCTATCTCGCGGCCGTGTTCACCCAAAGCGACAACGCCATCAGCCCGCAACAAACCGCTAACCGCGGCTCGGCGTCCAGTTATGAAGCGCTCGCCAAATACCGGCTGACGGACCATATTCAGCCCAACATCGGCTATACCCGTTTGATACAGGCCCGGGCAGGCCGCAACACCGACTTATTGAACTACGAGGAGTTGGGCGTGACCTGGTTGCTCAATAGCAACATGCAGGTGTTTATTAACTATGAATTCAATAACCTTTCTCGGCACGCCCCCGGCGTCGATGCGTCGGACAAACTCGATATGGGCATCAGCTATCACTGGTGACGCGCTGCCGCAGCCAATAAAAAGCCCCGCCCGGTGAAGGGCGAGGCTCGCTCGCGCCGATCGAGACGGTGCGAGAGGATCATGAGGGCAGAGTGATGACAGGGTGCCGAATGCGCCTGCTCATGGCGCGACGGACGCCTCAGCGCGGCGCTTGCGCGTTTTTCCACTCCCGCCAAATCGTTTCCAGCCCGGCGCGATACGTCGTGACGGCGAAGTCGGGAAAACGCTGTTTGAACTTGGTCGAGTCGAACAGGTTATCGTGCTCGTAGCGCGGCAGCAGCTCGCGCATCTCTCGCGCCCCGGACGAAACCAACCCCGCGGCGATCAACGCCCATTTGCCGATAACGGAATATGAAATGTCCTTCCCAAACACCTCGCAGGCCAACGCGGCGAACTGCGCATAGGTGAGCCGCTCGTCGCAGCACGGGAGATGCCACGTCTGGCCGAACGCGTCGGGCGTATTGCCGAGCCGGGCTAACCCACGGCTGGCGTCGGGCGTCCAGATCAGCGTGCGCAGCCTGTCGTCGCGAACCGGCACGCGCGGTTTTTCCCCCGCTTTCAGCCTGTCGACGATCAGCGCATTGGTGAAGCTCTGCGTTTTTCCCGGCCCATAAAACTCGGGCGCACGGCCGATCAGCACGGGGATCTGCTTGCGCTCCATCTCGTCGAGCACCTTCTCGGTCATCAGGGCGCGCACCCGTCCCTTGCGCCCCCGAGGCGCGAACGGCGTCGATTCCGTCTGCGGCTCGCCGTTCTGCGGATACATATAGGTATTGTCGAAATAAACAAAGGGCACGCCCGCGGTACGGCTGGCGTCCAACGCATTCTGCAGCATGGTCGGAAATTGCCGCTCCCACAGCGCCGAATCCGGCGGCAGGCCGGCGGCGAAATACACCACGTCGCTGCCCTTCACCGCCGCCAGGGTCTGCTGTGCATCGAGCAGGTCGGCCGCGACCAGCGTATCGCTGTCGTTGACCTTCCTCGGGTTGCGGCTGACCAATCTTAAATCATCGGTGTACGCGCGCTTCAGTTCACGCGCCAGCTCTTGGGCGATCTGGCCACTGGCGCCCAGGATCGTTTGCATTGGCGTTCCTCATCGCAATGAAAAAAACTCCGCCCACTCAGGGCGGAGCAAAAGTGCTTGTTCGCGCTTAACTGTTCACGAACGCCAGCAGATCGGCGTTGACCTGATCGGCATGGGTGGTCGGTATGCCGTGCGGCGCGCCCTTATAGGTATGGAGCGTGCCGTTTTGCACCAGCTTGGCCGACAGCGCGCCGGAATCCTGATAAGGCACCACCTGGTCGTCGTCGCCGTGGATCACCAGCACCGGAATGGCAATCTTCTTGAGATCTTCGGTGAAATCGGTCTGCGAGAAGGCGACGATGCCGTCATAGTGCGCCTTGGCGCCGCCCATCATGCCCTGCCGCCACCAGTTCCAGATAATGGCCTCCGACGGTTTGGCGCCCGGACGGTTATAGCCGTAGAACGGGCCGGCGGGCACGTCGTAATAGAATTGCGCCCGGTTGGCGGCCAGCTGCGCCTGGAAATCATCGAATACCGATTTTGGGGTGCCCTGCGGGTTACTGTCCGTTTTCACCATCAGCGGCGGCACCGCGCTGATCAGCACCGCTTTGGACACCTTGTCCTCGCCGTGGCGCACGATGTAGCGCACCACCTCGCCGCCGCCGGTCGAGTGGCCCACGTGCATGGCGCCCTGTACGCCGAGGTGTTTTACCACCGCGGCGACATCATCGGCGTAGTGATCCATGTCGTGCCCTTCCCACACCTGGCTGGAGCGGCCGTGGCCGCGGCGATCGTGCGCAACCACGCGGAACCCTTTGTTCACGAAGAACAGCATCTGGGCATCCCAGTCATCGCTGGACAGCGGCCAGCCGTGGTGGAAGTAGATAACCTTGCCGTTTTTTGGGCCCCAATCCTTGTAGAAAATCTCGACGCCATCGCTGGTCGTTACATAACCCATGTCGTTTCTCCCATTTACACTATGGTTAAAAAAGAAGGTTTATACTGCGCACGGCGCCGGGATCTCTGGCTCCCTCATCCCGGTTGGCCGACGATCTTGCGTTGATCGTTTAACGAGTATAGGTTTAAAGTTCACTTTAAGGTCAAACACAATTCGGCAAACCGCATTCCCGCTTTCACTCGGCATCAGGAGAATTCAAGTGCAGGGAGATGACATCCTCATGACGATGGAGCCGCGGCTTGCCGCCCAGCGCCACGCCTTCCTGCGCGACGGCGCGCCGACGATGCAACAGCGCAAGGCCGCCCTGCGCCGCTTGCGGAGCGCCATTCTGGCCCAGCGCGCCGCGCTGGCGGCGGCCGTCAGCGCGGACTTCGGCCACCGTTCGCCTTACGAAACCGACATTCTGGAGATTCTGGTCACCGTTCAGGCGATCGATTACCTGCTACGCAACCTGAAACGCTTCATGAAGCCGGAGCGCCGCCACGTCGCCCTGCCGTATCAGGCCGCACGCGCCTATGTGCAATATCAGCCCAAGGGCGTGATTGGCATCATGGCGCCGTGGAACTACCCGTTTTCGTTGACCTTCATCCCGCTGGCCACCGCCCTGGCCGCCGGCAACCGCGTGATGCTGAAACCTTCGGAGCTCACGCCGCATACCAGCCGCCTCATCGAAACGATGCTGGCGGCGCTGTTTCCCACCGATGAGGTCGCCGTCGTGACCGGCGGGCCGGACGTCGGGGCCAGATTCAGCGAGCTGGCGTTCGACCATCTGGTGTTCACCGGCAGCACGGCGATCGGCCGTCAGGTCATGCAGGCGGCCGGCAAACATCTGGTGCCGTTAACGCTCGAACTGGGCGGTAAAAGCCCTGCCGTCATGGCGCGCGGCGCGGTTAACGCCAGAAACGTCAAGAGCGTGGCGTTCGGCAAGCTGTCGAACGCGGGCCAAACCTGTATCGCGCCCGATTACCTGCTGGTTCATCAGGACGATCTGGCAAGCTTCATGGCGCTCTATGACGCGGCGGTTAAAAGCTTTTATCCCGACGGGCCAACCGGCGACGACTACGGCGCCATCATCAACGACAGGCACTACCACCGCTTGCAAGCGCTGCTTGCCGACGCACAGGCGCGCGGCGCGCAACTCCATCCGGTCGGCCACCGACCGGACTCGGCGTCTGAACGGCCGAACACGCTGGCCCCTACGCTTATCGTCGGCGCCCCCGATGACAGCGCGATCATGCAAGAAGAGATCTTCGGGCCGCTGCTGCCGGTGCGCACCTACGCCGCCTTTGATGAAACGATCGACGTTATCAACGCCGCGCCCCGCCCGCTCGCGCTCTACTACTTCGGCCCGCCGGGCGAGGATCGGGACCGGCTGCTGGCGCGCACCGCCTCCGGCAACGTCAGCATCAACGCCACCCTGCTGCACTTCGCCCAGGACGATCTGCCGTTCGGCGGCATCGGCCCCAGCGGCATGGGAGCCTGTCACGGCATCGAAGGATTTCGGGCGCTGAGCCACGCCAAAGGCGTTTTCATCCAGAGCCGCTGGCGCTTTACCGACCTGCTGCGCGCGCCGTTCGGCAAGCTGGCGGACGCGGTGCTCGCGTTCATGTTGCGGCGCCGATAACGCGGCGCGTTGACTATCAATAGCACACCCATAAATCGCCGCAAGCTATCACAATATTCACTCATTCCTATTTTATCTCTCCGCCGCCGCTGACTAAGCTTAGCCCTATGTCCCCCTTTGCCCGTTGGCGGCGAGGGTGACGTAAATCGATTGAGTTCAGTTATTTAGCGCAACACCCGACGCAAGCCTTACCCACATGCCTTGTTAACCGCTCCACGCCCGGCGGCTGGAGCATCTTTACGGAAGCAGAGAGCGCATTATGACAACTGAAAGCAAATGCCCGTTTTCGGGCGGCAAGCAGCCCGCACCGCAGAACGGCCCCACCAATCAGGATTGGTGGCCTAATCAGCTCAGCCTGAAACCACTGCACCAGCACTCCCCCCTGTCCGATCCGATGGATAAAGACTTCAACTACGCCGATGCCTTCAACAGCCTCGATCTGGCGGCGGTCAAACAGGATCTGCACGCCCTGATGACCGACTCGCAGGAATGGTGGCCGGCGGACTTCGGCCACTACGGCGGCCTGTTCATCCGCATGGCCTGGCACAGCGCCGGCACCTACCGCATCGGCGACGGCCGCGGCGGCGCAGGCGAAGGCCAGCAGCGCTTCGCCCCGCTCAACAGCTGGCCGGACAACGTCAGCCTCGACAAGGCGCGCCGTTTGCTGTGGCCTATCAAGCAGAAATACGGCCGCAACATCTCCTGGGCCGACCTGATTATCCTGACCGGCAACGTGGCGCTGGAATCGATGGGCTTCAAAACCTTCGGCTACGCCGGCGGCCGCGCCGACACTTGGGAGCCGGACGACGTCTACTGGGGCTCTGAGAAGATCTGGCTGGAACTGAGCGGCGGGCCGAACAGCCGCTACTCTGGCGACCGCGATCTGGAAAACCCGCTGGCGGCGGTGCAGATGGGCCTGATTTACGTCAACCCGGAAGGCCCGGACGGCAATCCCGATCCGGTGGCCGCCGCGCGCGACATCCGTGAAACCTTCGCCCGCATGGCGATGAACGACGAAGAAACCGTGGCGCTGATCGCCGGCGGCCACACCTTCGGCAAGACCCACGGCGCCGGCCCGGCGTCTCACGTCGGCGCCGATCCGGAAGCCGCCGGACTGGAAGCGCAGGGCCTCGGCTGGCACAGCACCTTCGGCACCGGCGTCGGCAAAGACGCCATCACCAGCGGCCTGGAAGTCACCTGGACCACCACCCCGACCCAGTGGAACCACGACTTCTTCCGCCACCTGTTCGAATACGAATGGGAGCTGAGCCAAAGCCCGGCCGGCGCGCACCAGTGGGTGGCGAAAGACATCGGTGAAACCATTCCCGACGCCTTCGATCCCAACAAAAAACGCCGCCCAACCATGCTGACCACCGACCTGTCGCTGCGCTTCGATCCGGCCTACGAGAAGATTTCGCGCCGCTTCTATGAGCACCCGGAGGAGCTGGCCGACGCCTTCGCCCGCGCCTGGTTCAAGCTGACCCACCGCGACATGGGGCCGCGCGCGCGCTACCTCGGCCCGGAAGTACCGCAGGAAGCGTTGATTTGGCAGGATCCGATCCCGGCGGTCGATCATCCGCTGATCGATGAGCAGGACATCGCCGCGCTGAAAAACGCCGTGCTGGCTTCCGGCCTGTCGGTGTCGGCGCTGGTCTCCACCGCCTGGGCTTCCGCTTCCAGCTTCCGCGGCTCAGACAAGCGCGGCGGCGCCAACGGCGCGCGCATTCGCCTGGCGCCGCAAAAGGACTGGGCGGTCAACCAACCTGCGCAGCTCGCCGCGACGCTGGCCAAGCTGGAGAGCATCCAACGCGCCTTCAACGATGCACAGACCGGCGGCAAGCGCGTCTCGCTGGCGGACCTGATCGTGCTGGCCGGCGCGGCGGGCGTGGAACAGGCGGCGAAGAACGCCGGTTTCACCCTGACGGTGCCGTTCGCCCCGGGCCGCATGGACGCCTCGCAGGAACAGACCGACGTGGACTCCTTCGAGGCGATGGAGCCGCTCGCCGACGGTTTCCGCAACTTCCTGAAGGGCAAATACCGCGTGCCGGCCGAAACGCTGCTGGTCGACAAGGCGCAGCTGTTGACCCTGACCGCGCCGGAAATGACGGTGCTGATCGGCGGGCTGCGCGTGCTCGGCGCCAACGTCGGCGGCACGCAGCACGGCGTGTTCACCCATCGCCCGCAGGCGCTGACCAACGACTTCTTCGTCAACCTGCTCGACATGGGCACCACCTGGCACCCGGTCGGTGAAGACGGCCTGTTCGAAGGCCGCGATCGCCGCAGCGGCGCGGTTAAATGGACCGGCACCCGCGTCGATCTGGTGTTCGGTTCGCACGCGCAGCTGCGCGCGCTGGCCGAAGTCTACGGCAGCGCCGACGGGCAAGAGAAGTTCGCCCACGACTTCGTCGCCGCCTGGAACAAAGTGATGAACCTCGATCGTTTCGATCTGGCGTAACTTAGCGACAGCACAAAGCCCGCCACGGTAAGTCGGCGGGCTTTTTTATTTGAGGGTAAAAACCGACGACACAACACATAAAAATGACTAACTGATTGATAAAATTTATAACCCCATGATAGGTTAGGCGATTAAATGTATACGAAGACAATTTAAAAATATTAAAAATCAATAAAATAGGAGTAATCATGGACGATATTAATGTTTACGGAGAAACAGGAATATTTATCATTAAAGAACAAATTTTCAGCAAAAATGGACTCCCGTCCATAGGACACTTCTCTCCTTCTGCTGTACAAATCCAGCGCTACGTCTACCAATTGCGTAAGGAACAAGAGGTTTTATGGGAGGGGCGAAAGATCGACTATACACAGCTCGGCATTTGGGAAAAATTTAAGATACTGATGGGCAACGACTTGGTCAGTAGAGACAAACAAGG
Source organism: Serratia sp. CY52157 (assembly GCF_052168495.1). Taxonomy (NCBI): domain Bacteria; kingdom Pseudomonadati; phylum Pseudomonadota; class Gammaproteobacteria; order Enterobacterales; family Yersiniaceae; genus Serratia; species Serratia sp. CY52157. The sequence goes on from NZ_JBJNMO010000001.1 coordinate 1,629,912, forward strand.
GGGCAGCACGCTCTATTCACTGGAGTTCGCCGGATTTGAAACAAGAATAACACCTCTGGATGGAGCAAAAGCACCCCTCCCCGAATTTTTAGGAAAGTCCTATAAGATTAACGTACCCACACCTTACATTTATGGCCAAGATCCTATCCCAGAGATGAAGCTCTATGGCAGGAAAGACGTCTCATTCATTATGAGCAACGGTGGACAATCAGCCCCTACTGCAATGGCAAAATACAACAAGACGACCAAGAATCTGATAATGATTCGTACTGAACTAGAAATGAAAAATTTGATGTTATCCTTGAGCAGCGCCAAGGAGCTAAAAAAATGAAGAAAACGATGCTGTTCATTAGTCTGATAGTCATTTATGGTTTTATTGGTTATTTTCTGCACCTCCCAATGGCAAAGCTCTACTTTGCCGGGAAAACATTGTTTGTTTCTGACGTTGCAGCAACGGTCGTTACCCAGTTTAAGGCCGCCGGGATTTTCATTTTGTGCGGTGTCATCATCCTGACGCAGATCGTACTGACAAAAAAATCAAAATCCCTTAGACGATATGCCGTTATCTATAGCACTTGGGTGGGTATCCACTTCGTCTACCTTCTCGTCATCTTGATACTTAAGAGCAAGTTCCTGGAACCTCTCAACAAAATCCCGATGGATGCAATTGCTATTGAACAGTTTAACCTTGCTGGCCCAGCGCTTATTTCTCTGGTTTTAACCTGTTCGTCGCTATGGCTCGTCAACAAGTCAGGACAATCAGCACGCAATGTCTAAACAACCGAGAATCCTGAATAGTCTACTCAACTGTTACAAAAAGACCTTCACCTACTCAGGCCGCGAAAGCCGTGGGCCTTACTCAATGCTGCTTTTGTGCCAGCACGTTTGGTTTCTGCTTTATCTCGCTGTTATCGCCAGCAAGATGAATGAGATTTCCATTTTCGCGCTTGCAGCGTTTTTGCTGCCTATGCTAGCGGCCAATGTGCGCCGTTTGCACGATGCGGGTTACTCCGGTGGTTGGTGCCTGACCTGGTTCTGCTTCACACCCTATGTGATGCTGATCTTCGCGCTGTTCCTTCCCGCAAAGAACCTCAACAACCCTTACGACGATCGCCCAAACCTGGCGTAAGCCCCCTCAACGGCCTGCTTCGGCGAGCCCTGTCAGGCGCCGCGATATTCTCTTTTCCCGCTTATTCGTATTTACTCAACAAGTCATATAAAAATTTGATGGGCGGCAATTCTTTTAATGCTGTATTTATATTTAGAGGGCAATGAAGAGCGTAAACTCACATCGTTAATGCGATATATCCCATCAAGGAGATGACCGTTATGGATTATCCTCGATACACCTCAACACGCGGCGAGGCGGGTCTCATCATCGCCGTCCCTTAGCGGCAGCGGGTTTGGCCGGCAAAGGCGCCCCATCGTTTTACGCCATAAAAATAGATGTTATGCACCTGCGCGATATTCGCCTGGGCGCCTGACGTTCGCCCTTCGTTAATGTTTCACGGCGCGCATTGCGCTTTTCGTTTTTATTTTTCAGCCGACGGGAAAGCTCATGGGAAATTACGCTTCACTCAGGAAAATAACCGCTACCTGGAGGTCAACATGCAACATATTATCGGCATTTCTTCTCGTCGGCTGAGGATATCGGCCCTTGCGCTGCTGCTCCCGGCGATGTCATGGGCGGCCGATACGGCGTCTGTCGCCGTAGGGCCGCAGTATGACACCACCCATGTCTACGTCGAACGCGGCAAGATGGATGCCTTTGTCGACAGCATCCTGAAAACCTTCGGCGGCACCAGCACCGAACGCGTGCTGGTCAACGTCACGCCCACGCCCAGCGAAACCTACTCCCAGCTGATACTGACGCCGGCCGGCAGCTTCTCGGTGTTCGATTTCAAAACGCCGATCCCGCATCCGTTTGGCGCTGAGCGCAACGGTTTTCTGGTCAGGGATATGGACGCCGCCATTCGGCAAGCCAAGGCCGCCGGCGCCGATGTGCAGGTCGAACCCTTCGACGATCCGATTGGCCGCGACGCGGTGATCCAGTGGCCCGGCGGCGTCAACATGCAGCTTTATTGGCACACCAAAGCGCCCAACTACAAGCCGCTGCTGAGCGTGCCGGAAAACCGCCTGTACCTCTCCGCCTATCGCGTCGACGACTTCCTGAACAGCTATCGGGCATTCTCGCACGCCAAGGTGGCGAGCGACGCGCAAGTCAGCGATGCGGCGATCGGCCGTAACGGCAACGGCAAGATCCGCCAGATCGAACTGGACTCCCGCTTCGGCAAAACGCGCATTTTCGTCACCGACGGGCATCTGCCTTATCCGTTCGGCCATGAGCGCACCGGCTATGGCGTCGACGATCTGTCGGCCACGTTGGCCAAAGCGACGGCCAGCGGCGCGCAGGTGCTGTGGCGTTCGACGGCGGCGGAACGCCGCGCCTCGGCGCTGGTGAGTTTCCCCGGCGGCTATATCGCAGAAATTCACCAGACGGCTAAATAAACCCAAGGCGCGCTGCGGCGCGCTTTTTTCTTCGGATATCCATGATGAAACGCACGCTACCCGCACTGTTGCTGTTCTCCACGCTCCCCGCGCTGGCGGCGGAGCCCGCCGCTTCCCCCTGGAAAAACATCCCGTTGGGCGATGCGGCCACGTTGTCTTTCGACGGTTCACTGCGCGAGCGCTATGAATGGACGGATCAGCGGGATCTGAACGGCGGACGCGACGACACCTTCATGCAGCGCTTGCTGGTTGGCGCGCGCCTCGACTACGGCGACTATGTCGGCGCCTATGTGCAGGTGGGATCGTCGCTGGCCACGCCGCGCGACCGCGGGCGCAAGCCGACCGACGAAGATCATGCCTACCTCGGCCAGGGCTATGTGGATATGAAACTGCCCACCGCCTACGGCCTCGGCACCCTGCGGATCGGCCGCCAGGAGATTGCGCTGGGCTCGCTGCACCTGCTGGGCACCCGCGACGGGCCCAACGTACGCCGCTCCTTCGACGCTATCCGCGCCAGCTGGGTCAAGGACAAAAACCGCCTCGACGCCTTTATCGGCCACCCCATTACGCTCAAAACCGGCAGTTTCGACGACGATACCGACAACAGCCAAAAGGTATGGGGGCTGTACGGCACCACACCGCTGACGCCGCTGGCTTCCTCGCTCGATCTTTATACCTTCGGCTTTGAAGATAACGACGCCCACTACACGCAGCTCAGCGGGCAAGAGCGGCGCTACACCGTCGGCGCGCGCATTTTCGGCGCGGCGCAGGGCTTCGACTGGGACAATGAGGCCGCCTGGCAGTTCGGCAGCGCGGAACAGCGCAACATCCGCGCCTGGTCGGCGTCGGCGCACGCCGGCTATACGGCGAACGGCTGGCGCTGGCGGCCGCGCTTCGGCGGCAAGATTGGCATCGCCAGCGGCGATAAAAACGGTCACGACGGACAACTCAATACCTTTAACGCCATGTATCCCAAGCTGCCCTACCTGACCGAGAACGGGCTGGTGGCGCCGGCGAACCTGATCGCCATCCATCCTTCGGTCACGATCACGCCGTGGCAAACCCTGTCCATCGACTTCAGCTGGGACGCGCTATGGCGGCAACGCCGCGAGGATGCCTTCTACCTCGGCCCGATGCGCCCGGTGAAAGGCAGCGCGCAGGGCTCGCGCTTTATCGGCAACCAGTATCAGGTCGAAACAACCTGGACACCGCGCAGCGATCTTCAGTTCAAGGTGGCCTATGTTTACTTCGACGTCAGCAACAGCCTGCAGCACCATGCCGGGCTGAAAAGCATGAACTTCGTCCTGGCGCAGGGCACCTACAGTTTTTAAGCATCAGGCAAGTTAATCGGTGTACGCGGGCGCCCTCAATAATCCCGTATCCGATTAATGACGACAGCCGGCGTGCGGCCGCCTCTATGCGTTACGGCAATGGCAGCTACTCACCGCATTTCACAGATAAAAAGCTGGAAAAGCAGAAAGATAAATCAGCGACGCAAACGACGCGCGCCGATTACAGAGAAATATTAAATAAAGATTTAATTCCAACGAGTTATTTAAACACGTCTTTTACTCATATCTTATGTAAAAGATTCATATAAGAATAACTCATTAATAAAATAATTGTGTTTATACTGCTTTAACTCAATCACAGTGCACAATTAATTCCTCACCGTGATTAATGATAAGGATATATTCCGCTTGAACGCAATATTCAAGCCAGACCAAGGAGGCAAGCCAATGATATCACTTTAATTACCCCTGATTTTCAAACCTGTGTACGAGCATATAGAGCGTTAGGTGCAATATTGTCAACGTCCAAAGGAGTTTGATATGTCATTAGCGACCGATAAAATTTCCGATTATTTAACCCATTATGAAAGAGGCGATCACGCGGGGAACAGTAAACCGTCATATACCACGCAAGAGGTTTCAGATCTGCTGCTGAGGAGCCATTATTCCGCCAATGGCAAAGGCGTGACCGACCATGCGGCTACCTTGACCTACTCTTTCCCCGTCTATACGGGCAGCGACAAGACGGGCGCCGCGCAGCTTACCGCCGCCCAGCAAGCCCAAACCAAGCTTTCATTGCAATCCTGGTCGGATGTGGCCAACATCACGTTCACCGAGGTTAAAGGCAACGACGCGAAAAATGCAGATATAAAGTTTGGTTTTTATAAGGCGGCCAGCGGGGGCAATTACACCTCGTATGAAAGTACGCAGAGCAATCTCAAAAGCACCATTTGGATCAGCGGCAATAACGGCTACGACGCCTCCAATCCGCAAACCAATAATTACGCCAGGGATACACTCACCCATGAAATAGGGCATGCGTTGGGGCTTTCTCATCCCGGCAATTATGATGCGTCAAATGCCACCTACCCCACCTACGCCAACTCGGCGAAGTATTATGAAGACGACCATCAATATTCTTTGATGAGCTATTTTAACGAACAATACACCAGCGCTGACTATAAAGGCGTTTGGCCATCGGGGCCGCAGCTGGATGATATTACCGCCATACAGAAGCTTTACGGCGCGAATACCACCACGCGCACCGGCGATACCACCTATGGTTTCAACTCGAATACGGACAGAGACTTTTTGAGCGTTAAGGCGTCCACGGACAAAATCGTGGCGGCTATCTGGGATGCCGGCGGCAATGACACGCTGGATTTTTCAGGCTACAGCCAGGATCAGCGCATCAACATTAACGAAGGCGCATTCTCTGATGTAGGCGGCTTGAAGGCGAATATCGCCATCGCCTACGGCGCGCAGATTGAAAATATCATCGGCGGCAGCGGCGCCGACATTCTTGTGGGCAACGCGCTGAACAATACGTTAAAAGGCGGTGCAGGCAACGACATCATTTACGGTGCCGGCGGCGCCGATCAGCTCTGGGGCAATGCAGGCGCGGACACCTTCGTCTTCCGCGAAGCCGGCGACAGCCAAGCCGCCGCGCCGGATTGGATCCGCGATTTCCAGACGGCGGTGGATAAAATCGACCTGTCGTGGCTCAACCAGACGGCTAAGGCCGAAGGGAGCGAATTGCACTTCGTGGATAGTTTAAGCGGCTCGTTGTATGAAGCGGCGCTGAATTATGACGCGCAGCAGAATGTCACCGATCTGGCCATCAATCTCTCCGGCAATCAATTGCCTGATTTCCTTGTCAAAATCGTTGGGCATGTCGACGCTTCCGCCGATATTCTCGTCTAGCCAAGGCAAACCCGCAGTCCGGCCTTCACGCCGGACTGTTTATCTCTCTCAGGCCTCACCCCGGCGTCTTTTTACATTGCCACAGCAATAAATCGCGCCGACGAGGTCACACCGCTTCCAGCTCCGCCGCCAGCGTGGCGACCAGCTCCGCCGCCGGCATCGGCCGCGCCAGGCCTACGCCCTGCCCGGCCCACAGCGACATAAACTCCGCGCGTCCGGCCTTGGCCGCCGCCTGGCGAATATCGCCGGTGAGCGCGTTCTGCACCGGATAAGGCAGGATCTGCGCCTCTTCCGCGCGCATCTGCCGCATGAAATCATTGACGATGCCGCGCGCCGGGCGGCCGCTGAAGGCGCGCGTCAAGCGCGTGCTGTCATCGCCGGCGTTGCGCAGCGCCGCTCGCCAGGCTTCGGCGATGCCCGACTCCGGGCTGCACAGAAACGCGGTGCCCAGCTGCGCCGCCTGCGCGCCCAGCAATTGTGCCGCCGCGATGCCGCGCCCGTTCATGATGCCGCCTGCGGCAATCGCCGGGATCTTCACCGCCGCCACCACCTGCGGCAACAGGGCCATCAGGCCGACGCAGGACTGTTCGATATCGCCAAGGAAGGTCGGGCGATGCCCCCCCGCCTCCGCGCCCGAGACGCAGACGAAGTCGGCGCCCGCCTCTTCCCAGGCGCGGGCTTCCGCCACCGTGGTGGCGGTGCCGATCACCCGCGAGCCGGCCTTCTTGAACTGCGTGACCGTGGCGCGCGGCAGCACGCCGAAGGTGAAGCTGACCACCGGCGGCGCAGCCTCCAGCAGGGCCGCGATCTGGTCGCGGTTGTTTTCGGCGAATTGGGCCGGCATGGGCGGCTCGCTCAGCCCCAGCGCTTCGCGGAACGGCCGCAGCAGGTGCTGGGCGCGCTTGAGCTCGGCGAGATCCGGGTGCTGCTCATCGAGCAGAAACAGATTGATGTTGAACGGCGCGGCGGTCTGCGCGCGGATCTGCTGCACGCGCTCGAGGATCACCGCCGGGGAAAACAGCGCCGCCGCGCACGATCCCAGCGCCCCGGCGTTGCTCACCGCCACCGCCAGCGCCGGCGGCGACGCGCCGTTCATCGGCCCCTGAACGATCGGATAGCGCAGCCCAAGCTCGCGGGCAAAAGCAGAAGGTGCCGTCATCAATATGTCTCCCTGTGCTGACTACATTCGTCTTACGGCGGCCGCGCCGCCGAACCGACCAAAAGCATAGCACCTTCTCACCGCCTGGCCGTGCAGTTAATGCTTCACCTGACGCCGGTCGAGCGACAGGAAGTGATGCACCACCGGTTTCTCAGGGCCGATATGGAAGCGCAGCGCCTCCTGCTGCAGATCGGCGTCGGCGTGCGATACCCGCTGGTGCTGCCGCAGATGCTCCGCCCAGGACTCCACCAGGAACCACTCCATGATGCATTCCGGATCGCCGGTGTGCTCGGTGATGCCCCAGGCGTAAGCGCCATCGCGGCGACGCGCCCGCTCCAGCATCAGCAGCGTGCGCAAGAACTGCGGCCGATCCTGCTCGCGAATGCGGTACTCCACCTGAATCATCACCGGGCCGCGATCGTTCTCGACCGGCGTGTTAACCAACGGCTCCGGCCAATGGTTCGACGGCTGCAGATCGGCCTCGCCGGTCGGCAGACGCAGGCGGTGGAACAGCAGCCCCGCCGCCAACAGGCCGACGCCGCCGACCAGCAGCGTGGCGGCCACGCCCAGCTCCTGCGCCACCAGCCCCCACAACAGGCTGCCCGCCGCCATCGCGCCGTTGAACACCATCAGATAGATGGCCAGGCCGCGGCCGCGCACCCAGTTAGGCAGCACGCCCTGCGCCGCGCCGTTGAGCGTGGTCAGCGCAATGATCCAGCCGGCGCCCAGCACCAACAGCAGCACCACCGCCAGCCACTGCGGCGGCGCCAACGACAGGGCCGCCATTACCGCCGCCGTCAGTACCGCCGCCAGCAACACCAGCCCGTCGGCGTTTAGCCGCTGGCGCAGGCGCGGCAGCACAATAGCCCCGATGATCGCCCCGGCGCCTACCGCCCCCAGCAGGACACCGTAAAAACCGGCGCTGCCGCCCAGCATGCGGCGCGCCACCAGCGGCAGCAGCGCCCAGACCGAGCTGGAGAAGGCGAAGAACACCGCCGCCCGCAGCAGCACCACGTGCAGCTCGCGGCTGGAACGGGCATAGCGCAGCCCGGCGCGGAAGGCGCCGAAGAAGTGTTCCGACAGGCCGCTGTCCTCAACCTTCGGCCGCTTCCACCACAGCAGCGCCGCGATCACCAGCACATAGCTCATCACGTCCGCGCCGTAGGCCGCGCCGGCGCCGAAGCTGGCCAGCAGCAAACCGCCGGCCGCCGGGCCGATGGAGCGGGCGATGTTGATGCCCAGCGAGTTCAGCGCCACGGCGTTTTTCAGCTCGGCGCGCGGCACCAGCTCCGGCACGATCGCCTGCCAGGTCGGCCCCATCAGCGCCGCGCCGATACCGCCGACGAAGGTCAGCGCCAGCAGGTATTCCACCGTCAGCGCGCCGGTCTGCGACAGCACCAGCAGGCTGCCGCTGACGCAGGCCAGCAGAATTTGCACGAAGATCAGAAAGCGTCGCCGGTCGAGAATGTCCGACAGCACCCCGGCCGGGATGGCCAGCAGGAACACCGGCAGCGTGGCGGCGGTTTGCATCAGCGCCACCGCCGAAGGGTTGCTCGACAGGTCGGTGATCAGCCACGAGCTGGCGACGTCGCGCATAAAACTGCCGACGTTGCCGAGCACCGTGGCGCCCCACAGCACCGCAAATAATGGAATTTTCAGCGGCGCGAAGCCGCCCGCCGCCGCCTTGTTCTCCGTCTGTTCAGCCATCCGTTCGCTCCTTCAAATCGTTAAATGCCACCAGCAACAGCGCGCCGGCCAGCCCGAGGTGTTCAAAAAATCCGTTCATCATCTGGCCGCGCTCCGCCCCGTCGAACTGCCAGAACGGATTGGCCATCAGCGTCGCCATCAGGGTAAAACCGGCCAGCGCCAACGCGCCGAGCCAGCGATAAAAACCGCTCAGGATCAGCGCCGACGCCGCCAGTTCCAGCAGCGTCACCAGCACGGCGAACAGCGCCGCCGGCTGCAGGCCGAAGTGGGCCATCTCGGCGATGGCGCCCTCAACGTTCAGCGCCTTGACCAGCCCGCCCTGAATATAGGCGGCGCAGATCGCGAGCAGCAACACCCAGCGCACCGCAGGCGCGTGCAGCCGCTGCGCGCAGCGGGCGGCGATAACAGTCAGGTTCATCGCGCCCCCTTAAAACGGCGAATTCTGGATGAAGGCCAGCAGATCGGCGTTGAAGCGATCGGGATCGGCCTGCGCCAAACCGTGAGAGCCGCCGGCGTAAACATTCAGCTCCGCCTGTTGCATAAGCTTAGCGGCTTTCAGCGCCGAGGCGCCGATCGGCACGATCTGATCGGCGTCGCCGTGCACCAGCAGCGTCGGCTTGTCGATCGCCAGCAGATCGGCGGTGTAATCCACTTCGGAGAACGCGCGCACGCAGTCGTACTGCCCTTTCACGCCGCCCTGCATGCCCATCAGCCAGAAGCTGTCGATCAGCCCCGCGTTGCTCTCCACCTCGTCGCACTGGAAGCCGTAGAACGGCACCGCCAGCTCTTTGAAGAACTGCGAGCGGTTGCCCGCCACGCCGCTGCGAATGCCGTCAAACGCCGCCATCGGCGTGCCCTCTGGGTTGACCGGCGTCTGCAGCATCAGCGGCGGTACGGCGCCGACCAGCACCACTTTCGCCACCCGATCGCTGCCGTGACGGCCGATGTAGCGCGCCACTTCGCCGCCGCCGGTGGAATGGCCGACCAGGATCAGATCGCGCAGATCCAGCGTTTCGATCAGCAGGGCCAGATCGTCGGCGTATTGGTTGATGTCGTTGCCGTGCCAGGTTTGATCAGAACGGCCGTGGCCGCGGCGATCGTGGGCGATCACGCGGAACCCGCTTTGGCCGAAAAACAGCATCTGGTTGTCCCAGGCATCGGCGGACAGCGGCCAACCGTGCGAGAACAGGATCGGCTGGCCGCGGCCCCAATCCTTATAGAAAATGCGTGCGCCATCGGGCGCGGTAAGAGTGCTCATGACGTGTTCCCCGCTCGGTATCGAATTGGATTTTGGACGGGTTAACAGTACGGCAGGCGCAAAGGCAGTGATAACGGAATAATTTTCGCATGATCGCGAGTTTTTTTGCTGAAGAGGCCGGCGCAGCCGCCGGCTCAGGAAGACAGGGAAACGCGGCCGCTTAACGGCTGTGGTGGTGCTGCAGCCGTTCGCTGCGGTAGGCGCTCAGCAAGCACCAGCCAAGGGCGATCAGCGCCAGCGGCGCGGCGACGAAGCCGATGTTGCCCATGCCCAGATGCAGGCTCACCTGGTTGCCCAGCAGCGCGCCGCTGCCGATGCCGAAGTTGTACAGGCCGGAGAAGATCGCCATCGCCACGTCGGTGGCGTCCGGCGCCAGGCTCAAGACCCTGGCCTGCATCGACAGACCGATCGCCATGATCGCCATGCCCCAGAAGATGCACAGCACCGTCAGATGGCTTTCGCTGCCGGCGGCCGGCAACAGCAGCAGCAGGCTCAGGGCCAGCAGCGTAATGGCGCCGATAAAGAAGCCGGAAGGAAAACGCTCGCTGTAGCGGCTGAACAGCAGGCTGCCGACGATGCCGGCGGCGCCGAACAGCAGCAGCATCAGCGTGGTGAAGTTCTCCGACAGCCCGGCCACGGTCTGGATAAACGGCTCGATGTAGCTGTAGGCGGTGAAGTGCGCCGTCACCACAATGATGGTCAGCATGTACAGCGCCACCAGCGCCGGGCGCTTGAACAGCAGCGGCACGCTGGCCAGCGAACCGGAGTGCTCGCTTTTCAGCACCGGCAACAGGCGCCACAGCAGCACCAGCGCCAGGGTGGCGCACACCGCGATGCCGATAAAGGTCATGCGCCAGCCGAGCAACTGCCCCACCACCCGCCCGAGCGGCAACCCGAGCACCATCGCCAGCGCGGTGCCGCCCGCCAGCAGGCTCAGCGCCTGGGCTTTCTTGCCCGGCGGCGCCACGCGGATCGCCAGCGAGGCGGTGATCGACCAGAACACCGAGTGCGCCAGCGCCACGCCGGCGCGCGAGATAACCAGCGTGGTAAAGTTCCAGGCCACAGCGGTCAGTATGTGGCTGGCGATAAACAGCATGAACACGCCGATCAACAGTTTGCGGCGCTCGATCTTGCTGGTCAGCAGCATGCACGCCAGCGAGGCGGCGGCAACGATCCAGGCGTAAATGGTAATGATCAAGCCGACCTGTTCGGTTTGCATCGAAAAGCTGGCGGCGATATCGCTCAGCAGACCGACCGGAATAAACTCGGTGGTGTTGAATATAAAGGCCGAGACGGCGAGGATGACCACGCGCAACCAGGCGGTTGAGCGGGAAACGGGAGCGTGTTCCATGGTAAAAAAATCCGGACAGGTGCGGGCAAGTCGCGATATTTTAACCAACCGGCCCGCTAAATGCGATACGCGTCACATTTTAATTGTGTGGTTTTTTTCACCGCCCATCGACACGCCCACCGACGCACGGTTGCCAAAATGCTGTGCTAATCTATTGAAGCGTACCAATTTTTCCTGCCGCTCTTCCCCGGCCGTCCACGCGCCGCGCCGAAGACCCGCGCAGTGTCCCTTTGGCATTTCCTGAGGCGAGGTCATTATGATGTCCGCGATTTATGATTGGTCCGTACTTGCCCTGCGCAATGTTTACGATCGCCGCATCCAGGGCCAGCCGGTGCTTGACAGCGCGGCCCTCTTCCCCGACGCCGAACGCTTTACCGCCCAATGGCGGCAGATCCGCGAAGAGGCGCTGACGGTCGCCCACGATCTGCACAATATCCCGCGCTTCCACGAGATCATGAGCCAGCAGGCGTCCATCTCCGCCAACGACGCGCGCGACTGGCGCATGTTCATCATGAAGGCCTATGGCCAGCCCATCCCCCGCAACCTGGCACGCTGTCCGACGCTGGCGGCGCTGATCGCCTCCTCGCCGGACGTGCTGTCCGCGTCGCTCTCCTTCCTGGCGCCCGGCAAACAGGTGCCGCCCCATCGCGGCCCGTTCCGCGGCATTCTGCGCGGCTATCTGGTGCTGGACATGCCCAAACGCGCCGACGGCGCGCCGGCGGCGGTGCTGAAGGTGGACGGCCGCGAATACCGGCTGCACGAGGGGGAGTTCATGCTGTGGGACGATACCTTCGAGCACGAGGTATGGAACGACAGCCCGCAGGTGCGCACCGTGCTGCTGCTGGATATTCGCCGCCGCGACATGCCCGGCGGGCTGCGGCTGCTCTCCAGCGCCATCATCGCGCTGGTGCGGCTGAACGTGCGCTGGATGCAGCGCCAGTTCTGACTGCGGCGCACAGGCGATTAACCGCCCTGAGAAGCCAGCCACTGGCCGGCGGTAGTGACGGCCATGCCCTGGCGCGCATTGAAGGTGTTCGCCTTATCCCAGGCCACGCCGTCGGGTCGGGCGAAAGCCAGCCGGTATTTTGCGCCAACGTCATGCGGATGATTCCGCACCTCCGCCTGCAGCCGCTTTTTGTCCAACAGGACTCTGTTGACCTCCACACCCCAGTGCGCCTGCATAAGATCGGCAAGCTCACGGTAGGTCAGCGTGTCCCCGGCGATATAGACCACCTGGTTGCGAAACGCGGGCCGATGGAAAAAAATCGCGGCCGTCAGCCGGCCAATGTCCTCGGGAGTGGTCAGCGTCACCGCATACTGCCAGTCGCCCAGCGCGCGCACGGTTTTGCGTTCCGCATCCACCACGCCAAAACCCGAGTCAAACAGGTAGCTGGTGAAAATGCCCGTGGAAACAATCACCCACTCCGTTGCGCTCTGCGCGCGCAGCAGGTGACGCACCTCGAGCTGTTCATCCCACACCGGCTGCCCGCTGCCTTTGCCGACAACATCGTAGTCCACGCCGAACTGCCACGGGAAGTAGCGCGCCACGCCCGCTTGCAAGACGGCCTGGGTGATCTTTATCTGCGTGCCCGCCCCGCCGACAAAGCCGCTGCAGTTGATCACCGCGTCGAAGGAACGGAATAGCGCACTCAGCGCCTCCACGCCGTTTTGCTGCAGATCGCCTTCCACCACGGCGATCCCGAGCCGCGCCAGCTCATCCCGCCGCGCCCGGAGCGGGCCGCTCACGGCGCGGGCGGCCTCCGGCCGGAGCAGTACGCTGATTTTTAAAGATGGAGATAACCGAGCCTGCCGGCTCATCGCTCGCAGTACCGGCAGCCCCAGTTCGCCGGCGCCGAGTATGAGCACGGTATTGATGGATGGATTGGTGGATTTCATGCTTGCCTCCTGTCTTGACACTGCGTCATCCTGACAGCTGACAAAAACGGGTTCAATTAGGTACACGCGTGATACCGGGGAGGAATATGACGAGCGATCGGGAAGCGCTGCTGCAATTTTCGCAAGCGTTCTGTGAAGCATTGAGCAACGACGATGAAGGGCTGAAGCGCGAGATCCTCGCGCATGCGGGCAACCGTTGGTCGCTGGGCGTATTGCATCTCCTGGGTACCCACGGGCCGCTGCGCCACGGCGAACTAGGCCGCCAATTAGCGGGCGTGACGCAGAGAATGCTGACGCGGACGCTGCGCCATCTCGAGCGGGATGGGTTGATATCGCGCTGCGATTATCAGGAAAAACTGCCCCGCGTGGTTTACACCATCACCGAGGCCGGGGAAGAAATGCTGCTCAACATGCTGCCGCTCTGGTCGTGGATTATCTCCTCCGCCGACGCCTTCAGGGCAGCCCGCTCGCAGTACGATGGCCAAGAGCGCGACGCCGAAAAATGAACGCGGGCTTCCCTGCCCGCAGGCGGCTGTCAGCCGCCGCCCAGATACGCCTTTCTCACCTGCGGATCGTTCAACAGTTCTTCCCCGCTGCCGGTGAGGCGGATCTGGCCGTTGACCATCACATAGCCGCGATCGGACAGTTTCAGCGCATGGTTGGCGTTCTGCTCCACCAGAAACAGCGTCATGCCGCTGCGGGTCAGTTCACGCAGCACCCCGAAGATCTGCCGCACCACGATCGGCGCCAGCCCCAGGCTCGGCTCGTCCAGCAGCAACAGCTTCGGCCGGCTCATCAGCGCGCGGGCGATCGCCAGCATCTGCTGTTCGCCGCCGGACATGGTCATCGCCCGCTGGTTGCGCCGCTCTTTCAGGCGCGGAAACAGTTCGAACATGCGCGGCAAATCCTCTTCCAGGTAGCGATTGCCGACGGTGATGGTGCCCATCAGCAGGTTCTCCTCCACGCTCATGTCCGGAAAGATGCGCCGCCCCTCCGGCGCCTGCGCGATGCCGCTGCTGGCAACAAAGTGCGTGGAGCGGCGGCTGATGTCCTCGCCGCCAAACAGGATCTGCCCGCCGGCGATGCGCGGCTGGCCGAAGATCGACATCAACAGCGTGGACTTGCCCGCGCCGTTGGCGCCGATCAGCGCCACCGTCTCCCCGGCGTTCACCTGCAGCGACACCTGGCGCAGCGCCTGGATCGGCCCGTAAAACACGTCCACTTCGCGAAATTCCAACATCGCTTCGCTCATCCCGCCAGCTCCTCTTCGTCCGCGCCCAGGTAGGCGGCGATCACCGCCTCGTTGTGCTGGATCTCTTGCGGCGTGCCGCGGGCGATCACATCGCCGTGATCGAGCACGATCACCCGATCGGAGATCTCCATTACCATGCCCATGTCATGCTCGATCAGCAGCACCGTGATGCCGTGATGCTGGCGCAGGAAGCGGATGATGCGACTCAGCGCGGCCGTCTCCACCGGGTTCAGCCCGGCGGCCGGTTCGTCGAGGCAGATCATCTCCGGCGCGGTGCACATGGCGCGCGCGATCTCCAGCCGCCGCTGCTGGCCGTAGGACATCTCCCCCGCCAGCCGGTTGGCGCAGTCCGCCAGATCCACCACCTCCAACCAATAGAAGGCGTGATCGAGCGCGGCGCTTTCCGCCCGGCGGTAGCCCGGCGTATTCAGCACCCCGGCGATCAGGTTGCGGTTGCTCTGCATGTGCTGCGCCACCAGCAGGTTCTCCACCACCGACATTTCGCGGAACAGGCGGATATTCTGGAAGGTGCGCGCCAGCCCGGCGCGGTTGACCAGGTGGGTGCCGCCGAACATCTTGTAATAGAGGCGCGAACCGAGCCGCTTCGGGCGTATCCAGTCGCCGGCGCGGAACTTCTGCCCCAGCACCTGGATCACGTCGGTCGGCCGCTTGTGGGTATTGAGCAGGATCGCACCGCCGGTGGCGCGATAGAAACCGGTCAGGCAGTTGAACACCGTGGTCTTGCCGGCGCCGTTGGGGCCGATCAGGGCGGTGATGGAACCGCGCTCCACCTCCAGATTGACGTCGTTCAGCGCCTTGATGCCGCCAAAGCGCATCATCAGGTGTTCCACCCGCAAAATGGCGTCGCTCATGGCGCCACCCCCTTGCGTTCCGCAAAGCTGGCGCGGCTGATGCGCACCAGCCCGCGCGGCCGCCAGATCATCATCGCCACCATCAGCACGCCAAACAGCAGCACCCGGTATTCGGCGAAGCTGCGCAGCAGCTCCGGTGCCACCGTCAGCACAAAGGCCGCCAGCACCACGCCGAGGGTGGAGCCCATGCCGCCCAACACCACGATCGCCAGAATCAGGGCCGACTCGAAAAAGGTGAACGAGGTCGGGTTGACGAACCCCTGGTAAGTGGCGAAAAACACCCCCGCCAGCCCGGCGGTGGAAGCGCCCAGCATAAACGCCGACAGCTTCACCAGCACGTGGTTCAGCCCGAGGGAGCGGCAGGCGATCTCGTCCTCGCGCAGCGCCTCCCAGGCGCGGCCGATCGGCATGCGCGTCAGCCGGTGCTTGATGTACAGCACCAGCAGCACCACCAAAAACAGCATCGCGTAGATGAAGATGAACTTGAGATTGGGATTGTAATCGATGCCGAGAAACTCGTGGATCGGCACCCCGCCGTCTTTAGCGCGCCGGCCGAACTCCAGGCCGAACACCGTCGGCGCCGGCACCGAAATGCCGTTCGGCCCGCCGGTGAGCGACATCCAGTTGTTCAGCACCAGCCGGATGATCTCGCCGAACCCGAGCGTGACGATGGCAAGATAGTCGCCGTGCATCCGCAGCACCGGAAAGCCCAGCAGCGCGCCCGCCAACGCCGCCATCAGCGCCCCGAGCGGCAGCATCGCCCAAAAACCGAGCCCGAGATACTGGTAGCCCAACGCCAGCCCGTAGGCGCCGATGGCGTAAAACGCCACGTACCCCAGATCGAGCAGCCCCGCCAACCCGACCACAATGTTCAGCCCCAGTCCGAGCAGCACGTAGATCAGGCCGAGGATCGCCACCGTCAGCAGGTATTTGGTGGCGACGAACGGGAACAGCAGCGCGATCGCCGCCATCAGCGGCAGGAACCAGCGCAGATTGGATTTATACCCCAGCGGACGCACGTACACGCCGTCGTTGCCGCCGTCGAAGCGCGCCAGCACCTTGCGACCCGGCGCGGTTTGCAGGAACAGGCTCAGCAGCAGCCGCCCGGCCATCACCGCGACGATGATCCACACCAGCCGGTGCGGCTCGAAGTTAAAGCTGTAGCCGTTCAGCACGATGCCGACGATCGGCCCGAACACGATCAGGGCGATCAGCCCGGCCAAAACGGCATCCAGCAGGCTGCGTTTGACGTTCAGCCCGCCGTTGATTGCGGATTGCGACATGGCGTTCTCCTTAAACCTTGGCGACCAGCGGCCTGCCGAGCAGGCCCTGCGGGCGGAAGATCAGGATCGCCACCAGCAACCCGAAGGAGAACACGTCCTTGTAATCCGAATTCACCATGCCGGCGAACTGCGCCTCCGCCACGCCGAGCAGCAGCCCGCCCAGCATCGCGCCCGGCAGCGAGCCGATGCCGCCCAACACCGCGGCGGTGAAGGCCTTGATGCCGATGATAAAGCCGACGTAAAAATCGAAGGTGCCATAGTTCATGGTGATCAGTACCCCGGCCAGCCCGGCCATGGCGGCGCCGATCACGAACACCAGCGAGATCACCCGATCGGTATTGATGCCGAGAATCGAGGCCATTTTGCGATCCTGCTGGGTGGCGCGGCAGATGCGCCCCAGCCGGGTGCGCTGAATGATGTAGGTGAGGATCGCCATGCCGAGCAGCGACGCCACCAGAATGAACACCTTGGTATAAGTGATCTGCACCACGCCGCCGTCGAATTCCAGGCGGAACACGCCGCTCAGCAGCGTCGGGATGCCCTGCTGGCGCGGCCCCTGGCTTATCTGCGCATAGTTTTGCAGGATTAACGACATGCCGATGGCGGAGATCAGCGGCGCCAGGCGGGTGGAGTTGCGCAGCGGCCTGTAGGCGATACGCTCGATCACCCAGCCGTACACCCCGGTGATGACGATGGTGAATACCAGCGTGCCGAGGATCAGCAGCGGGAACGATTGCAGCCCGAAGAACGACAGCAGCGCCAGACCGATGGCGCACAGGTAGGCGGAGATCATGTACACCTCGCCGTGGGCGAAGTTGATCATGCCGATGATGCCGTAAACCATGGTGTAGCCGATGGCGATCAGGCCATACACCGCGCCGAGGGTCAGGCCGTTGATCAGCTGTTGCAGAAAGAATACATCCATAATGAGCAGTCTCGCCTGGTAAGGCCGCCAACGCAGTCCGACGCGGCCCAAAGGTAGTCGCGGAACGGGCGCGCCAAGGCGGCGGCCCGTCGGTCATAGGGTCACACCCTCAATGTTCGGCCGTTTACAGTTGGTGATATTTGCCCTTGTCATCCCATTGATAGACCACGTAATCCGAGACCTTCAGATCGCCCTTCTGATCCCAGGCTTTTTTACCCATCACGGTGTCAACATCGTGCGACTTCAGCCATTCGGCGGCCTTGGCGCTGTCTTTGCCGCCGGTGGCGTTGAAGGCGGCGGCGATCGCCTGGATCGAAGCGTAGGAGTAAAGGGTGTACCCTTCCGGCTCAAAGCCGCTGGCGCGGAACTTGGCGATCACCGCCTTGCCTTCCGCGATCTGGCGCGGATCGTTGCCGAAGGTCATCAGCACGCCGTTGGTGTACTGCGGCCCGCCGGCGGCGGTCACCAGCTCTTCGGTCACCACGCAGTCGCCGGAGAAGAACTTGGCGGTCACGCCCTGCTCGCGCATCTGGCGCACCAGCGGCCCGGCTTCGGGATGGCAGCCGCCGAAGTAGACCACGTCCGGCTTGACCGAGGCGATCTTGGTCACCAGGGCGTTGAAGTCTTTCTCGCCGCGCGACAGCCCCTCATACAGCACCTCTTTAACCCCGCGCTTGTTCATTGCCGCCTTGGCGGCGTCCGCCAGCCCCTGGCCGTAGGTGTCTTTATCGTGGATCACCGCGATGCGTTTGGCCTTCAGGGTATCCAGCATGTAGTTGGTGGCGATGACGCCCTGCTGATCGTCGCGCCCGCACATGCGGAACATGGTCTTCATGCCGCGCTCGGTGATTTGCGGGTTGGTGGAGCCGGGGGTAATGGCGATGATGCCGGCCTCGTCATACACCTCGGAGGCGGGCATGGTGGATGAGGAACAGAAGTGGCCGACCACCGCCGACACCTTGTCCTGATCCACCAGCCGGTTGGCGACCGCGACCGCCTGTTTCGGTTCGCAGGCGTCATCCCCCTGCACCAGTTTGATTTTTTCCCCTTTGATCCCGCCGGCGGCGTTGATGTCCGCCGCCGCCTGCGAAGCCCCGCGCCAATACTGATCGCCATAGGTGGCGTTCGGCCCGGAGAACGGCCCGGCAACGCCGATGACGATATCGGCCTGCGCGGAAAAAGCCGTACCTAGACAACCGATGAGCAAAGCAGCGAGCGGACTTTTTATCAATTTCGATGACATTGTTATCTTCCTCAGCACTGTTGTAGCGAAACGCCCTGGGGCGCGGATCAGTCACTTTATGTGTAGACGGGGAAAATAATTTTCTTGAGAGCGCAGTCGCATTCCCCAAAAATGGGTAAGCAAAAATCCAGCCATTGTGACGACGAATACATATTGTTTGCTTATTCATCCTACATATCAGTTGCGGCGCGGCGTGTGGCGGCGTTAACCAGGATCTGGCCAATACGGTTAGCGCGAGTGGAAGTATGGGTGGGAGAACGGCCCTGCACCATCGCCGTGCAAAGGCGTGTGCAAGCGGCGTCAAAACGATTGGGGATGCAAAAATCAACGCATAGCGATGGAAAATGCCGAAAAACAGCGCAAGGTGCTCATTCCCTCAGCAAACGCGCTTTTTTTGCAGTTTAGCGCTTTGACAAACCCCGGATGCCCCGCTATTATTCGCCCCGTTCCAACGATTCCTCTGTAGTTCAGTCGGTAGAACGGCGGACTGTTAATCCGTATGTCACTGGTTCGAGTCCAGTCAGAGGAGCCATATTTAGAGAAGCCCGCTTAAGGAAACTTAAGCGGGCTTTTTGCTTTAACGCTGAATGCATGGACAGGCAGCGTTACTCCTTGGCTATCGGCGCGTCATTCTCTTCAATTTTTACCTTGCCCTGAATATCCGCAATCTTCTTCTCCAGATCCGCCACCTGCGCTTTGCTGTGCAGCAAGGTATAGGTCAGATCAAACTGCGCACTGGCGCCAGGCTGCAGCTGCTTAACGCGTTTTTGTTCGCGCTCAATAGTGACCGGGTAGGCATAGCTGGTGCCCGGCTCAATCCCCGTCACATACCCCTGTTTTAACGTATCGGTATTCTTCCACAGCGTCAGGACGGGCAGCTGGCGGGTATCGAACTGAATTGCCACCCCTTTGTCGCCTGCGTTATTGACCAGCGCCGCCAGCGTTTGATGATTCGGATCCGATAATGGCTTAATGTTAAAGACCATTTCATCGAACCCTTTGGTTGGACCGGCATAGGTTCCCCAGGTCTTCAGCCCGGCTTTGGCATAGTCGTTAAACGGGCTGATGCTGGCGATCGGCGCCAGGAAGCGGGCACCATTTTCCAGAATCGGCGCGCCGAAATTGCTGTGATAAATAATCTGGTAGTCATGGGGATAATCCGCCCGATTGGTTAACACATCATGCAGGCTGAAACTGTTGCTGCCGGGCACATAGCGCAATTCGGTCAGGGTTTGCAGATCGGCTTTTTTGAATGTGCTCTCTTTGATCAGGCCGCGAATACGAATTTCATACGGCGCCGTATCCGCTACCTCAACCTCAACCCGCGAGGCCGGCGTATTGCCCGCTTTGCCGTGCAACGTGTAAATTTGCCCTGCGTCGGTCACCGGATGCCCGGTCCACTCATAGCCACAACGCACCATCATCTCATTGAAACCTTCCAGCCAGCCGAGCCCATTGCGGCTTTCCAGGTTGATAAAGGCGGGGTTGACCACCTCTTTGACCGGAGAATCCCATCCCATTTTCGCGCCAAATCCTTCTGCCCGCAGGAGGTTCATGCCGCGGGTGGGGCTCAGCGTGATGGTCAGGCCATCCTCGCTGCGGATAATGACGACTTTGCTGCCTTCTTGCTTGCCGCCGTGCAACACTTTCTGCTCAATGCTGAACGTTTTATCCTTCACCTTCAGCGCCTCACTCGAAATCTTCCAGTTTCCTTTCTCCACCCCATCTTCAGCGCTGGTCAGCACCCAACTCTGCGCCGCCGCCTGCCCTGAAATCAGGGCCGAAAACACCGCCATAACCCATGCCTTTTTCATTTCCCTTCCCCTTTAGCTGAATCGATTTTTTTCTAAACAAGGAAAATCTACTGTTAAGCAGGTTAAAGAAATGTGATGAGCTTCACCGGGTGAGTATTTGAAGAAATAGCGCGATAAAAATACGAATTCCATCGCAGTTTTAATGAAAGACGTTGAGTTTTTGCACATGAAACGAGCTACTTATCAACATAATTTGTATCGTTTCAGCTAAGGAGCAAGGAGACAGTTACGGGCAAGCAAGACATCGCGAAGGGAGTGCGGGTGGCTTGTTTAACGCTATCCGGCCCAAAACGAAAGCGCTCAGACAGCCTGCCCGTCTTGAGCCTCTTTGCTTTGACGGCCGCCTGCTTGTGTCAAAGGAGCCCTGGTGCACAAAGCCCGCACCGGGGAATCTGAGCGGGCTTTGTGCCTTTCTGCCGTTAGCGCTTACAGCACAAACTCGTAGTGAGAGCCGTCCGGCAGTTCAATGTCCAGGCGCAGTTTGCCGCCGGCCGCCTCAACATAGCGTTTAAGCGAAGACAGTTTCAGATCGCGGCCCGGTTTTTCCATCACGGCAACGGTCGGTTGCCTGATCCCCAGCGCCTGCGCCATTTCAACCTGCGTTTTCTGTACTTTTTCACGCAGCTCGGCAAGGTGAATGTTCAGCATGATGTCCGCCGCCAGCGCCTGCGCTTTGGCCACGACCTCGGGCTTTTCATCCGCAATAAGCTGTTCCAACGTTCTGCCCATCGCGTCACTCCTTCTCGTTTAATGTGTTCAGCCAGTTCGTGAATTCCCGATCGGCAACCTGGATCATCCGATCGTAAAAACGCTTTTCATTACCGGCTTTATTGCCCGCGCAAAGCACAATGCCAATACGGTACGGATCGAAAGCGAAGAATGCCCGCAACGGTTCGCCTCGGCACTGAATGCGCAACTCTTTCATATTGCTGTAACGTGAGCCTTTAACCGTATCGGCATAGGGTCTGGGCAGCCCCGGCCCCTTTTCCCGCAGGACCATCAATGCGGCAAGTACGCCGGCCCGATCGGCATCGCTGAGCGATCTGAACCCATGATCAAATGCATCCGTTGTTTTAATTTCCCACACGGGATCTCCCTAAAATATAGATCAGTAACTATATAGATGTAAAGCTATAGCAGAGAGGCACTGGGATAGCATGCAAAGGCATGCGTGGATACTGCAAGGCTGAACGTACATCCACGTATTTTGCAAACGCAGTGCGAGGTATTCATCTTTTTACGCACGGTATCGAACAATCATTCAGAGGCACGGGGCGCTTCCCCGCCGCCCCTTTATGAACCCTGTCACAAAAAGCGCATAACGTTTTCGGCGTTCTGCGCAGCGGGCGATGAGCGACAAACTTGTTAACGCCACGTTACATCGGGTTAGGCAACATTGTTAACGCCGATTGATGCGTCAAACGCATCACGCCATGAGTTTATTGCGCTTATTTACTTTATTTTCCTGAGCGAGTCTTCAGCAACAGGCGCGGCGTCAAGCGCCAATAACAAACTGGAGATAAAGATGCATTCCTCTACCTCACCCATGACCACCCGGGCCAGAACCGGCGCGATACTGCGCGTCACCTCCGGCAACTTTTTAGAGCAGTTCGATTTTTTCCTGTTCGGCTTTTACGCTACCTACATCGCACACACCTTTTTCCCGGCCAGCAGCGAGTTCGCCTCGCTAATGATGACCTTCGCGGTATTCGGCGCAGGTTTTCTGATGCGCCCGATCGGCGCCATCGTGCTGGGCGCTTACATCGATAAAGTCGGCCGCCGCAAAGGGTTGATCGTGACCCTGTCGATCATGGCCGCGGGCACCTTCCTGATCGTGCTGATCCCCTCTTACCAAAGCATCGGGCTTTGGGCGCCGCTGCTGGTGCTGTGCGGGCGTCTGTTGCAAGGCTTCTCGGCGGGCGCGGAGCTGGGCGGCGTGTCCGTCTATCTGGCTGAAATCGCCACGCCGGGCCGTAAAGGCTTCTACACCAGCTGGCAGTCCGGCAGCCAGCAGGTGGCTATCATGGTGGCGGCGGCCATGGGCTTCGCGCTCAATGCGGCGCTGGAAGAAAGCGCCATTCGCGAATGGGGCTGGCGCCTGCCTTTCCTGTTCGGCTGCCTGATCGTTCCCTTTATCTTCTTCCTGCGCCGCAAGCTGGAAGAGACGCAGGAATTTACCGCTCGCCGTCACCACCTGGCGATGCGCGACGTGTTTAAAACCCTGCTGAAAAACTGGCCGGTGGTGATCGCCGGCATGCTGATGGTCGCCATGACCACCACCGCGTTTTACCTGATCACCGTCTATGCGCCGACCTTCGGCAAAAAGGTGCTGCTGCTCAGCGCTTCCGACAGCTTGCTGGTCACCCTGCTGGTGGCGATCTCCAACTTCATCTGGCTGCCCATCGGCGGCGCGCTGTCGGACCGTTTCGGCCGCAAACCGGTGCTGGTCGCCATGACGTTGCTGACGTTGGCCACCGCCTACCCGGCGCTGAGCCTGCTCGCCGCCGCCCCCAGCTTCAGCATGATGCTGGCCGTGCTGCTGTGGCTGTCCTTCATTTACGGCCTCTACAACGGTGCCATGATCCCGGCCTTGACGGAGATCATGCCAACGGAAGTGCGAGTGGCCGGGTTCTCGCTGGCCTACAGCCTGGCGACGGCGGTGTTCGGCGGCTTTACGCCGGTAGTCTCCACCGCGTTGATCGAATACACCGGCGACAAGGCTTCACCGGGCTACTGGATGAGCTTCGCCGCGCTGTGCGCCCTGCTGGCGACGCTGTATATGTATCGCCGCATCGCCATGCCGCTGCAAACCGCGCGCTAAGCCGCCATCTCAAAAGGAATGATGCCATGCAAAAACTCACTCGTTCGATCCTCGCCGCGCTGGTGTGCGCCTCCTGCAGTACGGCGGCGCTGGCCAAAGACGTGACCGTCATGATCTCCGGCGGCTTCAAAGCCGCGCTGGAGAAGCTGGCCCCGGAGTATGAAGCCCAAAGCGGCGACAAAATCATTCTGGTGTCCGGCCCCTCGATGGGCAAAACGCCGCAGGCGATCCCCGCACGGCTGGCGCGCGGAGAGCAAGCCGATGTGCTGATCATGGTGGGCGACGCGCTCACCCAACTGGAAAAAGAGCGCTGGACCCAGCCGGATTCGCGCGTGGAGCTGGCCGATTCGCCGATCGGCATGGTGGTCAAACAGGGCGCGCCCAAGCCTGTGATAAAAACGGATGCCGACCTGCGCAATATCTTGCTGCAGGCGGACTCTTTCGCCTATTCCGACAGCGCCAGCGGCCGCTATGTCAGCGGCCAACTGTTCAAAAAGCTGGGCATCGAGGAACAGGTGAAAGGGAAAGCGCATAAGGTTGAGCGCATTCCGGTGGCCTCTGAAGTGGCGCAGGGGAAATACGCGCTGGGCTTCCAGCAGGTCAGCGAATTGCTGCCCGTGGCGGGCGTGACCTTTATCGGCGAGCTGCCTGAAAACGTTCAGTACATCACCCGTTTCGCGGGCGCGGTGACCGCCAGGGCGGAACACCGCCGCGAAGGCAAAGCGCTGCTGGACTTCCTCGCCTCCTCTCAGGCGCAGCCGACCATTCGCGCGACCGGCATGCGAACCGTACCGGCGCCGCAGCCGGTCAGGCAGAGTGATACTGTTCAGTAATCAGCTTTTCCAGCTCGGCGGCGACGAAAGACTGCATGCGGCCGCCGCGTCTGATGAGGCCTACGGTGCGTTTCACCACCGGATCGACCAGCGGCACCGACGTCAACACCGAGTGCTCTGAAGCGGGCATCGACATGGCGGGCACGGCGGCAATGCCGATGCCCGCCTCAACCATGCCCAGCATGGTCGTCACATGGCGAGTTTCACACACGCTGGGGCGTTCCGGCACGAGGTGTTCCAGGCGCTGATCGAGCAGATTGCGATTGCCGGAGGTTTTATCCAGCGACACGTAATCCTGCTGATAAAACTCCCGCCAGGTGAGGCTCTTTTTACCGGCGAGCGGATGGTCTCGCCGGCAGGCGGCCACGTAGACGTCCCCCACCAACGGCACAAACTCAAGATTAGGCTGCAGCCGCCCGGCGAAGCAGATGCCGAAATCGGCCTGGCCGCCGGTGACCGCCTCGATGACATTGCCTGCGCTGCCGTCGATCAGTTTAACGCGCACGCGCGGATAGCGAAGCCGGAAACGGCGTATCACGTCGGGCATGAAATAGTAGGCCGCCGACGGCACCGTGGCGACGGTGACCAGCCCCACCCGCTCCTGGCTGACCTTATCGATATCAGCCATCACCGCTTCGACGTTCATCAGCAGCTGCTCCGAACGTTCGGCGAAGGCCTGCCCGTACAGCGTCAAGGTCACGCGCCGGGTGGTGCGATCGAACAGTTTGATGCCCAGCGCGTTTTCCAGCTTCTCAATCCTGCGGCTCAATGCCGACTGCGACAGGCAGATGGACTCTGCGGCCAGCCGAAAATTGCCGTACTCCACCAGCGCGCGAAACGCATAAAGATCGTTGAGATCAAAATTCACGGGCATAACGGCAACCTATCCTTACCATGGCGCCAAAGGCGTAAAGCAACGATAATAGCCGCTTATTTAGCCGCAGCAACCGGTTTAACGCCGGAGCGCGCCTCGCCGTTATCCCCCCAGCAGCACCGTCCCCCAAATAATGATGGTCATTATCACCGCCACCAGCTGCGCTGCGCCGCCCAGATCTTTGGCGCGTTTGGATAACGGATGCAACGCCAGCGAAATGCGATCGACCACGGTTTCAATCGCCGTATTCAGCAGCTCAACCACCAGTAGCAGGAAACTGCAGGCGATTAATAACAGCCGCTCCATTTTTGTAATATCCAAAGTAAATGTAACAACCAGTAAAATGGCGTTAATAACCAATAATTCACGAAACGCATTTTCGGTCAGCGCGGCGTCAATAAAGCCGGCCCAGGAGTTCCTTATGCTGTAGGTTAATCGGCTTATTCCCTTTTTCTTTTCCACAGGCATGCATTCTGCTCTCTTCAGCATCACGGCGATCGCGGTTCAATAAATCACGCGCCGTGAATTTATCTCGGGTTTATTAATTAACGGCCTTAACCGTTCCACTCTGGGGACAATGCTTTCACTCACGCTCAGTCACCCCAAACGAACGGCGCCGCACGCAATGCGCTTATTATCCTGATGGCGTTAAAAGGCGATGCGATATCAGTCGATCAAAGCGTCTTTTCGTACAAACGGTAGCGCTTATAAGGCACCGCGCCGATACGTTCTAAAATCGTCCGCATGCCGGTATTGGTTTCCAGGATCCAGGACATTTCCAGCGCGTCGATATTGCGCTTGGCGAACGGCTCGCGCAGCGCCTCAATCAACAGCAATGCAATAATCGGCCCGATGCGGCTGAATTGATATTCCTGGCGAACGCCCATCAGCGGCACGCGCGCGGTGCGAACGCCGCTGACTTTCAGCCGCCACAATAACTTCGCCCAACCGAACGGCAATAACCGCCCCTGCAGATCGGCAATCGCCTCATTAATGTTCGGCAACCCGACGATAAAGGCGCAGGGCGCGCCATCCACCTCGGCGATATGGATCATATCGTCGGGCACCAGGAACTTCAGCTGATCCCCCATGGTGGCGAACTCATGCTCGGTGAACGGAACAAACCCCCAGTTATGCTGCCACCCCGAGTTGAACACCTCGCGCAGCACCTGCATCTCCTCGCGAAAGCGCTTGCGGTTGAGGCGGCGAACGGTCACCTTTTTGCGCACCTGATCCATCATCCGGGTCAGCGACGGCGAAAAATGCAGGTCGGTTCTTTTCATCCAATAAGCAAGCAAATCAATCCCTTCGCTATACCCTTGCTGCGCTATCTGGGCCGCGTAGTAAGGTTTGGCATGGGTCATCAGGGCCGACGGCGGCGTGTCGAACCCTTCGACCAGCAGGCCGCTTTCCTGATTGATATTGAGGCTGAACGGCCCGGTGATTTTCCGCGTGCCCTTGGACCGCAACCACTCCTCCGCCGCCGTGAATAACGCGCTGAACACGGCGGGATCGTCAACGGCGTCGATCATGCCGAAGTGACCGGAATCTTCTCCGTGCAGCGCCCGGTGCAGAGAATCGATTTGCGCGGTGATGCGCCCGACGACCTTCCCCTGCTTTTTCGCCACCCACGCCTGCCATTCGATATGATCGGTGCCGGGATTCTTCTTTGACAGGTGCTCTTCGCGCTCTAAATACAGCGGCTCAATCCAGTTCGGGTCATCACGAAACAGTAACGAAGGGAAAGCAATAAATTCTTTAAGTTCGCGTTTATCCAGAACTTTCTCAATACGGATCATAAATAGCCTTACGTTTTAATAAAATAATTAAATATGAGCGCGACAACGCCTTTAGCATTTTTTATGCTGTTCTCTTTTATTGGATTGTGTATCGCCTCCGGTTCAACGATAAGAAAAACCGAATATTCCCCCCTGTGAACCAGCGCATTATTTGCCTATCACGCGCACTGAGGCGGCGTGATTAAACAAAAAAAGGAAAGCCCAAAGCGGCGCTGACATGCTACGCTATGCGTGCTCTTTTATTATTTAGTGCTATTTGGGCGAAAGAAACCCGCCGCTTTAAGTGTACCGACTTTAATCAGGTGGCGCGCCGCCATTTTTACCACTTAATGCTCTTTTTAAGAATCAACTTAAATGAGGCATTCACTTTTTGATTTCTTGCGGCATACTGTTTAGGAAGTGTTTAAGTTCGAAGATAGCCATGCATGAGGTCATAACCTATGAGCAGACAGGTATTTCCTGCCCGACAGATGCAGACTAAAGAACGGCGAACCTCGGGTATTACAATCACCTCTCGTATATCTCCAGGTCGCCGCTCAAGGCTGATAATGCAGGCCGCTCACGCGCTACCGGGTTAATAACCGGCGTGCCGCTCAAGTACGGCAATATACGCAATTCGCGGAATGAAGATGGTTGAATAACAAACTTATTCAAAACCTATTCATAGTAAAACATCAATTACCTCGCCAAGAGTGATTTAACTCTTTTGGTGATTTTTAATCTATGGCTAAGTTTGTCTATGTCTGAAACAAGTTCCGTTCATTCTCTTCCCATGCGCTATGCGGACTTCCCCACTTTAGTGGACGCGTTGGATTACGCGGCGCTCGGTAATACGGGAATGAATTTTTACGATCGGCGCAATCAACTCGTGACCGTTCTCGATTATCGCACGCTGCAGCAAAAAGCGATCTCGGGCGCGCGGCGTTTATTGTCCCTGAAGCTCAAGAAAGGCGATCGCGTGGCGCTTATCGCCGAAACCAGCGCGGGGTTCGTCGAAGCCTTTTTCGCTTGCCAATATGCCGGCCTGGTGGCGGTGCCGTTGGCGATCCCGATGGGCGTGGGCCAGCGCGACTCCTACACCGCCAAACTGAAAGGGCTGATCGCCAGCTGCAACCCGGCGGCTATCATCAGCAGCGAAGAGTGGACGCCGCTCATCGCCTCCGCCACGGAAAACGCGTCAGCGATGCACATCCTCAGCGACGCGGATTTCAACGCATTGCCGGAGCCGGAGATCGCGCTGCCGGCGCCTTCGCCCGACGATATCGCCTATCTCCAATACACTTCGGGCAGCACCCGCTTCCCGCGCGGCGTGATCATCACCCAGCGGGCGGCGATGGCGAACCTGAATGCGATCAGTCGCGACGGCATCAAGCTGCGCGCGGGCGATCGCTGCGTGTCGTGGCTGCCCTTCTATCACGATATGGGCCTGGTCGGTTTCCTGCTGACGCCGGTGGCGACCCAGCTGTCCGTCGATTATCTGCGCACGCAAGATTTCGCCATGCGCCCGATGCAGTGGCTGAAACTGATCGCCAAGAATCGCGGCACGGTGTCCGTCGCCCCGCCGTTCGGCTACGATCTGTGTCTGCGCCGCAGCAACGCCAAAGAGCTGGCCGATCTGGATCTCTCCAGTTGGCGGGTCGCCGGCGTGGGCGCCGAGCCGATCCCGGCCGAGCTGCTCAGCCAGTTTGGCGAACACTTCAGCAGCATCAACTTCGACAGCAAGGCCTTCATGCCGTGCTACGGGCTGGCCGAGAACACCCTGGCGGTGAGCTTTTCCGATCCTTGCTCCGGCCCGCAAACCAACGCGGTCGACCGCGATATTTTGGAGTACGAGGGTAAAGCGGTCGCGCCGGGCAAAAAAACCCGCGCCGTCTCGACCTTCGTCAACTGCGGCCGTGCGCTGCCTGGCCACCGCATCGAGATCCGCAGCGAAACCGGGCAACCGCTGCCGGAGCGCCAGGTCGGCCATATCACGATTTCCGGCCCCAGCCTGATGAACGGCTATTTTTGCGATGCTGAGTCCCAGCAGCAAATTCAGGTGACCGGCTGGATGGATACCGGCGATCTGGGCTACCTGCTGGACGGCTATCTGTACGTCACCGGCCGCAAGAAGGATTTGATCATCATTCGCGGCCGCAATATCTGGCCGCAGGATATCGAGTACGTCGCGGAATCCGAACCGGAAATCCGTTCCGGCGATGCGATCGCCTTCGTGACCGAAGAACACGACGAAGCGGCCAGGATCATTTTGCAGATCCAATGCCGAGTCAGTTCGGAAGAGCGCCGGGAGCAGATCGTGCATTCGCTGAGCGCGCGCATTCAAAGCGAATTCGGCATCGCGGTGGACATCGAGCTGCTGCCGCCGCACAGCATTCCCCGCACGTCGTCGGGCAAACCCGCCCGCGCCGAAGCCAAGAAACGCTGGCTGAGCGCTTCGCTCTACCCGCAAATGCCGCAGTTGGCCGGTTTCGCGCAATGAGCGGCACCGTGGCGGTGACGGGCGCGACCGGCTTTATCGGCCGGCATATCGTCCGAGAACTGCTGGCGCAGGGGTTTAGCGTGCGCGCCCTGACGCGGCAAGCCGACAAAGCCGCCGCGGACAACCTGCAGTGGATCCCCGGCGCGCTGGAAGATCGGCCTTCGCTCACCGAACTGGTGCGCGGCGCCGAGTGCGTCGTGCACTGTGCGGGCCAGGTGCGCGGACATGCGGAAGCGGTGTTCACCCGCTGCAACGTGACCGGTAGCCTGAACCTGATGCAGGCGGCCAGGCAAAACGGCCGCTGCAATCGTTTCTTGTTCATGTCATCGCTGGCGGCGCGCCATCCGGCGCTGTCGTGGTACGCCCATTCAAAACAGGCCGCCGAGCAGCAGTTGATCGCCGCCTCGGGCGAGATCGCGCTGGGGATTTTCCGCCCGACGGCGGTTTACGGGCCGGGCGATAAAGAGCTGAAACCGCTGTTCAACGGCCTGCTGCGCGGCGTGCTGCCCCGGCTGGGCGCGCCTGACGCCAGACTCTCTTTTCTGCACGTGAGCGATTTGGCGAAGGCGGTCAGCCAATGGTTATTGGCGCAGCCCGCGCAGCCGAATATTTACGAACTGTGCGACGGCGTGGCCGAAGGCTATGACTGGCTGCGCCTGCGGGACATCGGCGCCGCCGTGCGTCACGGGCCGGTGCGGCTGGTGGGCATTCCGCTGCCGCTGCTGAAAGCCCTGGCGGATATCAGCGTGGTGTGGAACCGCCTGATAAAACAGGAACCGATGCTGACGCGCAGCAAAATACGCGAATTAACCCATCAAGACTGGTCCGCCAACAATCAGGCGCTGTCGCAACAGATTAATTGGTTTCCACAGGTGAGTTTGGAACGCGCGCTGCGTGAAGGGCTGTTTTAATTATTCCAAGTAGAGGTGTGTCAACGTTCTTATGCTAAATCGCGATGCTGTAATGGATTATATCCTGACGTGTTTGCAAGGTATCGTCGAAGGCGGAGTGGAAATAAAACCTGATAGCGATCTCGTCAATGATCTTGGCCTGGAATCCATCAGAGTTTTGGATCTGCTGATGATGCTGGAAGATGAATTAGATATCTCCATTCCGATCAATATATTGCTTGATGTCAGAACGCCTGAGCAACTGCTTGACGCGCTGCGCCCTTATCTGGAGAAAAACCATGGGACTGTATGATAAGTTTGCGCGGCTCGCGGGCGATCGCGAACAGTTTCAAACCTCCGGCCTGAATCCGTTCGGCACCTGCATCGACGAAGTCTATTCCGCCACTCAGGGGCGCATCGGCGATCAAAAGATTGTCCTCGCCGGCACCAATAACTACCTTGGCCTGACGTTCGATGCGCAGGCGATCGCCGCCGGCCAATCAGCCCTGGCCGCACTCGGCACCGGCACCACCGGCTCGCGCATGGCGAACGGCAGCTACGGATCGCACCTGGCGCTCGAACGGGAGCTGACGGCATTCTTCGATCGCCCGAGCGCCATCGTGTTCTCCACCGGCTACACCGCCAACCTGGGCGTCATCAGCACGCTGGCGGGGCCGGGATCCGTGGTGTTGATCGACGCGGACAGCCACGCGAGCATTTACGACGCCTGCGCCCTCGGCGGCGCGGAGATTATTCGCTTTCGCCACAATGACGCCGCCGATCTGGAGCGCCGCATGGTGCGCCTGGGCGAACGCGCGCGCGAGGCGCTCATTATCGTGGAAGGCATCTACAGCATGCTGGGCGACGTCGCCCCGCTGGTGGAAATCGTCGATATCAAGCGGCGGCTGGGCGGGTATCTGCTGGTCGACGAAGCGCATTCCTTCGGCGTAATGGGCGAAAACGGCCGCGGCCTGGCCGAAGCGCTGGGCGTCGAGCAAGACGTGGATATCATCATGGGCACCTTCAGCAAAAGCCTGGCTTCGATCGGCGGTTTCGCCGTCGGCGGCAAGGGGATGGACGTGCTGCGCTACAGCAGCCGGCCGTATATCTTTACCGCTTCGCCGTCGCCGTCCAGCATCGCGTCGGTGCGCACGGCGCTGCAAAAAATCGCGCGCCATCCCGAGCTGCGGGAAAAACTGTGGAGCAACGCACACCGCCTGTATCACGGCCTCGCCGAGCTGGGCTATACCCTGGGGCCGCGCATCAGCCCGGTAGTGCCGGTGATGATCGGTTCGAAGGAGGACGGCCTGCGTTTCTGGCGTGAGCTGATCGCCCACGGCGTGTATGTGAATCTGGTGCTGCCGCCGGCCGCGCCGGCGGGCGTCACCCTGCTGCGCTGCAGCGTCAATGCCGCGCACAGCGATGAAGAAATAGACACCATCGTGCGCGCCTTTGCGGCGCTGAAAAAATAAAGCCTTCCCTCTCGGCCGCGGCGGCGGCGAAAACGCCATCGCCGCCCTGCCGAATTGCTGCGCCTCAGCGCGCAGCCGGTGATGCCCCATCAGCCGAATAGCGATACCCCTGCACCGCCATAAATTCCGAGATGGCTTTTTCCGCCGCCGAAAGCACCTCCTCGATCGGCCGATCGGCATCGAGATCCACGATGTCGGCGCCTTCGAAGGTCAATAACGGCGTGACGGCGATCTTCTTCTCCAGCGCCGCTTTGCGGTGATCGGGTTTACGGGCGCAGGCCACGTCCAGACTGACATTCAGCTTGAGCACCAGATCCGGTTTTTGCTTCGCCATCCACTGGAACGCCGCCCGCTCCCGCGCCGCCAGCCAACGGACGAAACGGCTGCCTTCAACATCGACGGGAAATACCGTGCCGTCATAAGCGCCGGGGATTTGCGCCTGCGGAAAACGGTCGGTCAGCACGATATACCCCTGCCGCCGAAACGCCAGCATGCGGCGAAACCGCAGCAGCCGCCGCCCCACGAAGGCGATGATCACCGCCGACGGCAACAGGCCGATGCGGGATTTCTTCGTTTTGACTTTTTTGGTATTGCTTTCGATAGCCTTGCCCACCGAACGCCCGAGCAGCGGCAGTTTCGCCGCCGCCCGCCCGACGTTGCCCGCCTGTTTGCCCAGATGCACCTGCACCGCCGGGCCATAATGTTTCACATATTCGATCAGATGTTCACAAACGGTGGACTTACCCGATCCGTCGCTGCCGATAACCGCAATCAGCGGCGGAAATTTTGCATTCATAATCAGACTCTCTTTCAATACACCAGAAACGGCATGCCCTATTTGAAACGAAATATCGCTCACGGCCGCGACGGCAGCGCGAAGATAATTGCCATGACGCCGCGCCAAACCGCACAAAAGATTAAGCGAAAATGGAAAACCTCTGCTTTTTTTTCGCCGTCAGCCAGGCCGAAAGTTAACATAAAAAGCGAAACCAGCTCACGCCCGGCCAATTAGCACAAAATAACAAGAACGAACGCCATAAATATCAATTCAAATAACAAACAGGAATACCGAACCCATTATTTTATCGCAGCAAAGCACAATAAATATCTTGAACCCAAGGCGTATTGGAATACAATAGTTTTTTTCGCATTGGATTAATTATTGTGAGTCAGCAGATAAGACCTTCATCTGATCGCTCGCCCGTGCGCGTAATAGCGATAACCGGCTGTGACGGCTCGGGAAAATCCACCCTGGCCGCCAGTCTGGTCGATGCCTTATCGGCGCAAGAACCTGCCGAACTGCTTTATCTCGGCCAGTCTTCCGGGCGTATCGGCGAATGGATCAGTTCGCTGCCGATTATTGGCGCGCCCTTCGGGCGTTATTTGCTGAAGAAATCGCAGCGCGTGCACGATCGCCCTGCTACGCCGCCTGATAATGCCACGGCGCTGGTGATCTTTTTACTTTCCTATTGGCGCGTTTTTAAATTCCGCCGCATGCTGAAGAAAAGTCGCCGCGGCGCATTGCTGATTACCGATCGTTATCCGCAGGCCGAAGTGGCGGGATTTCGTTTCGATGGCCCGCAGCTGGCGAAAACCGCCGGCGGCAATCGCTGGATACGCTGGCTGAGAAAACGCGAACAACGTCTGTACCACTGGATGGCGTCTTATCAGCCCTTATTATTAATTCGGTTGGATATTGACGAGCAAACGGCCTATTCACGCAAACCCGATCACTCGTTGGCGGCGTTGCGTGAAAAGATCGCCGTCATCCCGCACCTGACGTTTAACGGCGCTAACATATTGGATTTGGACGGCCGCGAGCCGGCCAAGCATATTTTCGATGCTTCGCTGCGCGCCGTTAAAATATCGCTGAGGGCCGCCAATGCCTAGCCGCCAAATAACCTTTTCGTACCGAAACAGATGAAAAAAAATAAACTCACTGCCGAGCAGGATACCTCTCACAGCTGCATCACCGGGCTGATTGCCGTGGTGGGCAGCGACGGCACGGGCAAGTCCACGCTGACCGCCGATCTGGTGAAAAACCTGCAGCAGCATCGCCCCACGCAGCGCCGCTATTTAGGGCTGATCTCCGGCGAAGACGGCGACAAAATCAAGAAATTGCCGTTCATCGGCGTGTGGCTGGAGCGGCGCCTGGCGGCCAAATCAGATAAAACCCAGCGCATGAGCAACAGGCCGCCGGCGCTGTGGGCGGCGCTGATCATGTACGGCTTTTCGCTGTGGCGCGCCGCCAACCTGCGCAAGGTGCGGCGGCTGGCGCAGAGCGGCGTGCTGGTGATCAGCGATCGCTACCCGCAGGCGGAAATTTCCGGTTTTTACTACGATGGGCCCGGCATCGGCGTGGAACGCGCAAAAGGCCGGCTATTGCGCCGCCTGGCGGCGCGCGAACGCCGTTTATATCAACGCATGGCCGTCTATCGGCCGGAGCTGATCATTCGCCTGGATATCGACGTCGATACGGCGTTTACCCGCAAGCCCGATCACAGCTATGAAGAGCTGAAAGACAAGATTTCCGCCATGGTGCGCCTGCAGTACAACGGCGCGCGCATCATCGAGCTGGATGCCAGAGCCCCTTACGACGAGGTGCTGAGCAACGCGCTCAACGCCATTTCCGCCGTAGTGAATCCCGCGAAGCGCCCACAGAGCGACATCGGGCAACCCGGCGAAAACGCCGGTAAAGAAACTCAGGTTTATTAAAAAGAGACAGGGCAAGCGCATGAGTGCGGAACACAAGATGCACAAAAATAACGATGATGGCTGGTTTAAGTTATGAAACGATGGTTTTCCGATGGCGCGTTTCGTTCCATTTTACGTAATGCCGCCTATTTAGGCTCCGGCAGCGTCGCCAGCGCACTGCTTGGCCTGCTGGCGCTCTCCTGCGCCGGTAAAGGCATGTCGCCTGAAATGTTCGGCGTGCTGGTGGTGATCCAGGCCTATACCAAAGCGGTCAGCGATTTCATCAAATTCCAGACCTGGCAGTTTGTGGTGCAATTCGGCACCCCGGCGCTGGAGCATCAAAATACCGGGCGCTTCCGCGACGTCGTCGCGTTCTCCTTCGGCCTGGATATCGCCAGCGGCGTCATCGCCGTGCTGGGCGGCATGATCATGCTGCCGTTCTTGTCACACGCCCTGGGGCTGGATAGCGAAAGCTTCTGGCTCGCCATGCTGTACTGCACCCTGATCCCGTCGATGACCTCGTCCACGCCGACCGGCGTGCTGCGCGCCTTCAACCGCTTCGATCTCATCGCCATCCAGCAGGCGATCAAGCCGTTCCTGCAGGCGGTGGGCAGCGTCATCTCCTATTATTTCGATCTGGGGTTCCCCGGCTTTATCGTCACCTGGTACGCCTCTAACCTGATCGGCGGCACGCTGTTTTGGTGGTTCACCGCGCGCGAGCTGCGCCGCCGCGATATCCACGGCGCGCTGAGACCGCGCCTGTTCAACGTCGCGCGCCGCATCGAGGGCGCCTGGAACTTCGTCTGGACCACCAACATCGCCCACACCATCTGGGCCGCGCGCAACTCCTGCACCACCGTGCTGGTGGGCGTGGTGCTCGGGCCGGCCGCCGCCGGGCTGTTCAAGATCGCCATGACCTTCTTCGATGCGACCGGCACCCCGGCCAAGCTGCTGGAGAAAAGCTTCTATCCCGAGATCATGCGTCTGGATCCGCGCACCAAGACCCCGTGGCTGCTGGGCCTGCGCTCTTCGCTGCTGGCCGGCGGCATCGGTCTGGCCGTCGCGGTGTTGATGTTGCTGGTGGGCAAGCCGCTTATTTCCGCGGTCTTCGGGCAGCAATACCTGGAAGCCTATGACCTGATTCAAATCATGCTGGGCGCGATCATCGTCTCGATGATGGGCTTCCCGCAGGAATCCTTGCTGTTTATGGCGGGCAAGCAGCGCGCTTTCCTGATCGCGCAGGCGACGGCCTCGGCGGCCTACATTGCGCTGCTGGTGTCGATGGCGTATGCCTTCGGCGTGCAGGGCGCCGCCTTCGCTTATTTACTGGGGCAATGTTTAGACGTGCTGTTATCCCTGATACCGACGATCGGCGCCTACCGCAATCGCTTTATGTTGGGGCTGAATGTGCCCAAAGAGAGTAATCAATGACCGCTAACACGAATTGGAAGAAGTTCTCCGCCGAAACCACCCAGGCGCTGTTTGTCGCCGTGGAAGAGGATGACCTGGTCGAGGCGAATATCAGCCTGCCGCAGCAGATCGATCTGGAATGCTCCCCCGAGAGCATCCGGGACAACTACGCGCTGTGCCTGCAGTTTTGGGAAGACGGCTTTTCCCGCCGCGAGCTGCTGCAACTGGTGAACGGTTTCCTGCAAGACCCGCAGTTGGCGGCGGCAACGCGCATGCGCTACAAATATATCCGCGCCCGCTATAAGCACCTGCGCTTCGCCCAGCAGCTGTACGGCGCGCCCCACCGCGCCAACCGCCTGTTCCACACCACCACCGTGGTGCTCGGCCATTTTCAGGACGCGTTTCGCAACGGCAACCAGAAGAACCTGACGCTGTACGGCAACCTGCTGCGGCTGCTGCTCAGCAAGCCGGTATGGTCTTACGTGCGCTATGCGCTGCGCCACACCCGTCTGGAAAGCGCACAGGGCTTTATCGCCTACCGCCAGGAGCAGATGCGCCAGCTGCAGACGCTGATCGCCGGCCCGGCGCTGACCGGGCATCAGTTCCACGACGTGCGCAAAATCGTCAGCCGCCAGGTGTCGTTTTACGACACGCTGAGATCGATCGATCCGGACAACCGCGAGGCCCGGCAGATCTCGCGCTTCCTGGCGGCGATTAACGGCCTGATGGGCGACCGGCACGACGTGATGGTGGCGGACAAGCTGGCCGGCGGCGATATCTATGACCGGCCGGCGACGCTGGACATCGACATCCGCCAGCGCCTGGAGCTGCTGCTGGCGCGTTTTCCGCTGTCGTTTTCCCCGTCGGCCGTCGCGGCCGGCAGATAAGCGCGTTGCCCGTAGCCATGATGACGTTACCTCGCTTGCTGGCCCTTGCGCTGCTGCTGTCGCCGCTGGCGGCGCCGGCGCATAACTTCGTGCATGGCCGGCCGGTGGCGCCGATCGCCATCGCCGATCGCGGCGAGCTGCTGCTGCGCAACGGCGATTTCAGCTACCGGCCGTGGAACAGCGCAAAACTGGCGGGCAAGGTGCGGGTGATCCAGTACATCGCCGGGCGCACCTCCGCCAAAAAGAAGAACTCGCTGCTGATCAACGCAGTCAATGACGCGAACCTGCCGGGCGACCGCTTCCAGCCCACCACCATCGTCAACACCGACGATGCGATACCGGGCTCCGGCTTCTTCGTGCGCGGCAAGATCGAGAAAAACAAACGGCATTATCCCTGGGCGCAATTTATCGTCGACAGCGACGGGCTGGGGCGCATGGCCTGGCGGCTGCCGGAGGAGAGCTCAACCATCGTGGTGCTGGACAAGGCCGGGCGCGTGCAGTGGGCGAAGGACGGCGCACTCACCCCGCAGGAAGTTGACCAGGTGATCGCCCTGCTGCGCGCGCTCATCGCGCAGGAGGCGCCATGAAGCGCACGCCGCCGGGAGCCGATGACGCATGCCTTTGATTGAACGCTATATCACGGTTGAGATCCGCCGCCTGGTGATGATGATCGCCGGGTTTCTGATCTTCATGTTCGCCAGCTACTCCGCCCAGCGCTACCTGACCGACGCCGCCAACGGCACGCTGGCGCTGCGGGTGGTGGCCGACGTGGTTTTCTATAAGTCGCTGATCGCGCTGGAGATGATATTGCCCGTCGCGCTGTATGTCTCGGTGGCGGTGGCGCTGAGCCAGCTGTACAGCGATGCGGAGATCACCGCCATGCTGGCCGCCGGCGCCAGCCCGTTGCGGCTGTACAAGGCGGTGCTGCTGCTCGCCGTGCCGCTGGCGATAGCGGTCACGCTGCTGTCGCTGTATGGCAGGCCCTGGGCGTACGCCAATATTTATCAGCTGCAACAACAGTCGCAGTCGGTGCTGGACGTGAGCCACCTGCAGGCCGACAAATTCAACGTCAGCGGCAACGGCCGCATGATCCTCGCCAGTCACGTCGATAAAACGGCCAACCACCTGACGGACGCCCTGATTTATGTGCGCGGCGGCCATCACACCAACCTGTATCGCGCGCAGTCGGTGGAGGTGCTCGACGCCTCCCCCGCCAGCCCCGCCGTGCGGCTGAAAACCGGCACCGCCTATGTGCTGGATCGTGAGGGCGCCGACGACAACGGGCAGAACTACGACAACTTCGACATCGCGCTCAAACCGTTCGTACCCAGCGCCGAGAGCCGGCACAAGTCGGCCTCGCCGGCGGAGCTGGCGCGCTCCGCCGATCCGGGCGACGCAGCCGAACTGCAATGGCGCGAGAGCCGCGGGCTGACCACCGTGCTGATGGTGCTGCTGGCGATCCCCTTTAGCCGCATCAAGCCGCGACAGGGACGCTACGCCGCGCTGCTGCCCCTGACGGTGCTGTTTACCGTGATTTTCTATGGCGGCAACATTTGCCGCACGCTGGTGGCCAACGGCTCTCTGCCGACGATCCCCGGCGTTTGGCTGGTGCCGATAGCGATGGCTGTCGGCATCGCCCTGCTGCTGGCGCGCGACTTATCCCTGCTGCGGACACCCTCCCGATGACTATTTTTAGCCGTTACCTGATCCGCAACGTGTTCATCGGCTTCGCCGCCGCGGCCGGGCTGCTCATCCCGCTGTTCACCACCTTTACGCTGATCAACGAGCTGGAGGACGTGACCCCGGGCGGCTACCGCTGGCAGCAGGCGCTGCTGGTGACCGTGATGACCCTGCCGCGCAGCCTGGTCGATCTGGGGCCGTTTATCGCGCTGCTCGGCGGCATCGTCGGGCTGGGACAGCTGTCGAAAACTCTGGAGCTGACCGCGATCCGCTCCGTCGGGATGTCGATATTCCGCATCGCGCTGGTGATGCTCGCCGCCGGGCTGCTGATGAACCTCTCGCTCGGCGCCCTCGATGAATGGGCCGCTTCGCCGCTGCAGCAACGCGCGCTGCAGATGAAGAACAACGCGCTGGCGCAGTCGAACAGTAATGATGTTACCGTTAACCCGCTGTGGGCGCGGCGCGGCAACGAGTTTGTTACGGTCAAAACCGTCGATGAGAACGACCAGCCCCACGGCATAGAGATCTTCCGTTATCAGGCCAACCGCGCGCTGGAATCTTACCTTTACGCCGACAGCGCCAGCACCGCCGCCGACGGCAGCTGGCTGCTGCACAACGTGATGCAGAAACGCTGGCAAGGCGGAAAGGAGACGATTGAGCGGCAAAGCAGCCTGCCGTGGCGCTCGCTGTTCGCCGTGCCGAGCCTGAAAGAGCTGACCCTGCCGGCGGGCAGCTTCTCGCTCCAACAGCTGGATCGCTATATCGATTACCTGCAGGGCTCAGGGCAGCCCAGCACCGAATACCGCCTGGCGCTGTGGAAAAAACTCGGCCAGCCCCTGCTGGTGCTGGCGATGATTCTGCTGGCCATCCCGTTTACCTTCACCGCCCCGCGCGCGCCCGGCATGGGCAGCCGATTAGCGCTCGGCGTCATCATCGGGCTGCTGACCTACATCGCTTACCAGATCGTCCTCAATCTGGGGTTGCTGTTCGCCCTCAACGCGCCCTTCACCGCCCTTGCCCCGCCGCTGTTGCTCCTGGCGTTGGCGCTGGCGCTGGTTTATCGGTTTGATCGGCGGGGTTAAAAACCCACAGCAGCCTTTGGAAAACAAGAACTTTCCGGTTAACATTTGGCCGGCTTTACAAATTGGCTTGAGCCGTTATCATCCCTTATCTGGTGTCCTATGCGCCGTTAGCTACCGCTGACTGCCGTTCGATAACATGCCCACTCAGGGCCCATCGAGTGCAAGGAGTGCGAGCGCCCGCCTGAACAGGCCAAGGTGCAGCAAGCAAAGGAAGAGACACGCAATGTTTTCCAGTTTGAAACTGCTGTATATCGCCGATGATATTATTTCACCTGATGAATTCCCCCGTATAGTCAGCCCTTCCCGCGCCTGTCACGGCCTTTCATACATGCCGGACAAAGACATTCTGTCGCTTTTTTCTGGTTTTCGCGGTGGTGAGCGGATCCGCCGTGAAGTTGGCGTTACGCAAAACGGAATAAGCTCTAACTTGCGCGCAAGAGTGCAGAGCGACCTGATGAGCGGCGTTGTCGTAGCGGTCGAAACCCGGCCCGGCGTGTTGGCGACGATGGGGCCATTTTACGCCGACATCGACGGCTACCTGATACCGCAGGAGAAACAAGAGCCAAACTACCCGGTGGACAAGATAGTGAGGCGGTACGAAGAGGCCGTGAAGTCTTACGGTGGCCGCCGGGCGCGCCCGTCCGTCTTCCCCGCACAAGTCACGCGGGCCAAACCGGCCCTTGGCCCGGATATCCCGGCGCAAGGTGGAAGAGCTTCACAGCAGGTCGTGTCTGGGCCCTTGACCAAGGCGCAACGCTGGCAAGAGCGAAAATACCTCATTGGCCGCGGGCAACGGAGTATCTACCCGGACGCCCGAATCGCCTCGGAACGCTTGGCGGCAAATAATGTCGCCGTCGAGAAGGCAAAGCTGGCGGAGAATATCTACAAGACCACGAATCCGCTAAAGGAGACTCCCGGCGTTCCTGAGGGCTGGAAAGATATCAGTAACGATAATGCGGCCCTCAGTAAAATTGGGCTAAACAGAAATATGCTCTTCGACAGAGATGAATCGCCGGATTTTTTGGCAAGGGTATATCAACCGGATAGCCGTGTTTTTGGTAAAGAGATGAATCCGACGGTCGTGTTCAGAGGTTCAAGAGCGCCAGAATTCCCGGAGGGAATCGGCAGCGCCGCCAAAAAGGCC
The DNA here is from genome assembly GCF_052168495.1 of Serratia sp. CY52157. Classification (NCBI taxonomy): domain Bacteria; kingdom Pseudomonadati; phylum Pseudomonadota; class Gammaproteobacteria; order Enterobacterales; family Yersiniaceae; genus Serratia; species Serratia sp. CY52157. The sequence goes on from NZ_JBJNMO010000001.1 coordinate 1,670,460, forward strand.
CTTAGGGGCGATTTGTCAGGAATTAAGAATGTGAATGACTGGATAAATAATGGCGCGCAGGGGATGGGGGCGAGCTCTGATTATTATAAGCAGGCGGTTAAAATAGGATTACAAGTAAAGCACTCCTCCGGCGTCGATATTTCTGGTCATTCATTGGGCGGGGGAATGGCCTCAGCTGCATCAATGACCAGTGGGAAACCCGCCTGGACGTTTAATGCAGCCGGACTCCATCATGGAACTGTAGGGAAATACGGAGCTGAGATGATTGGTTCAGCCAAGAACATACAGGCCTATCGAGTGGAAGGTGAGCTGTTAACCACGTTACAGGAGGTTAATAACGAAAGTGATTATGAGCTTATAAAAAATGCCCTGCCCGACTCTTTGCAAAAACCCTGGGGCGTAGCATTGCCTTTCACCTTGAAAGAGTGGTCATCGCTGGCGATGCCTGATGCCGCCGGCATACCGCACACGCTTGCCGGTGGGACAGGAACCCTGCTCGATAAACACGGTATAGACCAGACAATAAAGTTGATTGAAGATCAGAAAGACGAGGACGTCGCCACTATCAGGGGGAGAATATGAGCAAGTTGATGATGGCCATGGCGTTACTGTTTACTGTTCTCATGATGCAAGGATGCAAAAAAAACATGGAATATGAGCCACAGGATTTTTTTGAAGGCCGTCAACTGGAAGTCGCGCAGCTGATTTATGATGGCGATGAAGTGAAACTGAAAGAGAAACTTCCCTCTGTCAGCAAGGAAGAACTGAACCGACAGGTTAAGGCGGACATGACCCTGCTGTTTTGGTCGGTGTTGAACTCAATCTACGATAAAAACACGCCGGAAAGGCTGAAAATAATAACCGACCTGGTAAAAGCGGGCGCAGACCCGCTGCAACCCAGACCAGAAGGGGGAAGCAGCCCAGCGGAGTTCGTCATGAAAGCCGACAAGGGGATTTGGGTCAAAGCCATGCTCGACGGCGGTTTACCGCCAAACGCAAAAGATAAGGTATTCAATGAACCCATTGTATTCCAAACAATCAAAGCCAAAAACACTGAAACGTTAAAGGTGATGCTGGAGTACGGAGCGGACATAAATATCAGAGACTCTTTGCAACAAACCTTATTAATGGATGCTTTTTTTAGCTCAGCCTTTGAGCACATGACCCTACTGCTCAATCGGGGTGCGAATCCTAACCCAGTAAATATAAACAATCTTTCGCTGTTAACAGCAGTGAATCGGCAAATAAAAGACAGCCAAGATGGCTCAGAATACAATGAACAGTGTAAGAAAATACTCGAACTCATGCTTTTGAAAGGGGCAAAGGAAACGCAGTAATTTCACCAACTCGGTTCTGACAGCTGCCGGGTATTTATACCGGGGCTGTCAGATTGCATCTGTTTTCCGATACACACGCTATAGACCACACAAATAAAACTGATTGAAGAGACGAGGGTGTCACCATTCTCAGGGGGAGAGTATGAGCAAATTGATAATGGCAATAGCGCTACTGTTTACTGTCCTCATGGTGCAAGGATGCAACAAAAGCATGGAATATGAGCCACAGGATTTTTTTGAAGGCCGGCAGCTGGACATCGCACAGCTGATTTATGATGGCGATGAAGTGAAACTGAAAGAGAAGCTTCCCTCTATAAGCAAGGAAGAACTGAATCGACCAGTGAAAGCAGACATGACCCTGCTGTTTTGGTCGGTGCTAAACGCAATCTACGATAAAAATACGCCAAAAAGACTGAGGATTATTACTGAGTTGGTTAAAGCGGGTGCAGACCCGTTGCAGCCCAGACCGGAAGGGGGAAGCAGCCCGGCGGAATTTGTCATGAAAGCCGACAAGGGAATTTGGATCAAGGCCATGCTCGACGGTGGTTTACCGCCAAACGCAAAAGATAAGGTATTCAATCAACCCATTATATTCGAAGCGTTAGAAGCGAAAAACCCTGAAACGTTAAAGGTGATGCTGGATTATGGTGCGGATATAAATACAATGGATTCATTGGGGAATACCTTGTTAATAAACTCCCTAGACTATCGCTCGTTTGATCATACGATTCTTTTATTGGAAAGAGGTGCAGATAATAAAATCAAGGGTAAGTTTGGTTGGACTATGGGCAATCAGCTCCAACGCTTTATAGATAGAGGGGTAGGCGATGCCGAGGATAAGGAGAAAATTAACAAGATAAAAGAGTTATTAATTAAAAACGGTGGAGACTGGCCTCCTCTACCTGTAGAGAATTGATACTCCCCTACCCTACGGCATGGATAGGTCGACGTCGAAGACATGTAATATACCGCTCAGGGGCGAAATGGCAACCGCCCCTGCTCGCTCTGCCGATAGTTGCCGACGTTAACGCAACTCCTTCGCTATCGCGCTAAACATCAGCGACGCCTCCAGCGGTTGCGCGCTGAAAGAAGGCTCCGCCTGCGGCCAGGTGGACCACTGGACGATCACCAGATTCTCCGCCTGATTCACCATGATCATCTGGCCGAAGATCCCCAGCGCCCACAGGGAATGCTTGAGGGACGCCTGCGGAGCGGGTTCTACATTAGTCGCATTGGCCGGCACTTCGTTGTTCCACCATTGGAAGCCGTAAATGCCGTTGGGATGCGCCGCCGATACCGAGCCCGCCGCCCGCGTCCAGTTGGACGACTGGGCTACCCAATCGGCCGGCAGGATCTGTTTGCCGTTCGGCAACGTCCCGTTATGCAGAATGAACTCACCGAAGCGCCCCCAGTCTTCCAGCGTGGCGTTGAACCCGTGCGCGCCCACGTCGTGCTGGCCTTTGGCGTAGGCATGCCACACGCCGTCGCTGGCCATGCCGTACGGCTGCCAGATGCTTTGCTCAAGATAGGCCGCCAGCGGCATGCCGGTGGCGCGTTCCAACACGTCGCCCAGCAGCCAGGCACCGCCGGAGGAGTAAGACCAGTTCTGCCCGGCCGGATGCGCACGCTGCAAACCGGCCACCAGCTTGCGCACGCAGGCATAGGCGCCGGGCCTGGCTTCACACTCGGTCAGCTGCGCGAAGTCCGATTTCGGGTTAGTGTAATCCTCATTCCACGCCACGCCGGAGGTGTGGGTAATCAGCTGCCTGAGGGTCACGCCATCCCACGCGGTGCCTTTCAGATCGGGTTCGTATTGCGTGATGAGATCGTCGAGCGAGCGGATCTTGCCCTGTTTAATCGCCACGCCCACCAGCGTGGCGACCACGGATTTGCCCACCGAGCGCGACGTCCACAGGGTGGCGTCGGTATTGCCCTGCCCCAGATATTTCCAGGCGATTTTGCCGTCTTTCAGCACCAGCATGCCGCTGACGTTCTGGCGCTGCAGGTAATCCTGCAGGTGGTAGGTTTTGCCATTCACCCGATAGCTGGCGTCCGTTAGCTGTTTAGCGGCAGCCACCAGCGGTATGGCATTGCCGTGATGAAACACATCCCCGGCATAGTTGCGGTAGTCGTTACGAAAACCGATCACCCGGTCGCTCTGGCTCCAGGTGAGCATCTTGTGCGCGTCCGGCAATTGCGCATCGAAAGGCGCGGGACAGGCGCTGAGTTCGGTACCCGCACAGGCGGCCAGCGCGGCGGGTGCCAGCAGGCCGCTGCAGAGACTGATGACAACGCCCGCCAGCAGGCTGCGGTTAAACACTTTGCTTTTCATATTTTTTCTCGCTTAGCTCAGGAAGGCGTTCAGCTTAAAAAAACGCGGCCTATAATAAAAAACGCCTGATGGGGGAAAATCCCCCGCAAAATCGACGGGGGAACCGCGTGCCGAGCCTGATTTATTCCTTTGCCCAACTGGAAGCCTTCACCGCCGTGGCCGAGCACGGCAGCCTGGCGAAAGCCGCGCTCAAGCTGGGCAAAGACCGCACGACGCTGCGCGATTTGATTGATTTTCTCGAGGATGGGCTGGGCTATGCGCTGTTCCTGCGCGAGGGGCGCAGCCTGCACCTGACGCCGGAAGGCGAACAGCTGCAGCGCCAGGCGCACCTGCTTATGCGCCAGGTGAAAGCGTTTGAGGCATTTGCCAAAGACGTGCCCAAGAGCGCGGCGCAGGAAATCTCGCTGGTCTACGATCCCTTTACCCCCCGCGCGTTGCTGCAGGCGCTGATTGCCGCTATGGCCCAGCGCAACACGCGCCTGAGCCTGATTAACGCCTCGCGCGACGAGGCGGAAAGGCTGCTGGCAAGCGGCCAGGCCGATCTGGGCATCTGCCAGGCGCGCCACCGCAGCGTGGGCGACACCATGGAGTGGCGCGCCTTAGGGGCGATAGAGATGGATTTTTACGCCGCCGAAACGCTTTTCCCCGGCGCGGAACAGCCGCTTTCACTGCTGGAGCTCTCGCTCGCGCCGCAGGTGATCATGCACCCGGATTCTGACGAACCGGTGGCGCGCCGCCTGCAAATTTCCGGGCACACAATATTTACCAACGAGCTGGAAATGCTGCGCGCCCTGCTCGAACAGGGCTGCGGCTGGGGATTCCTGCCGACGCATATGCATGCCGAACAGTGGAAAAACGTCAACACGCTGCGCACCGAAGTCGGCAGCCAGGGGATCAGCCAAACCATGGTGACCATCTGGAAGCCGGGCAATGACCGGCGGGCGCTGATTGATGAGACGCTGGCGCTGTTGCCGGGGTTGTGGCGGGGGTTGGGGGTGAAAAGTCGCGGCTAGATTAGCGGTGTTTTTACTGGTAATCGAGAGTAGAGCTCATCAGCTGCGTTGTTTATCCGAACGTTCTTAAGCGGGGCACGCTGTTTTCCCCAATGAGAGTCCCTCACCACCATCGCTCCAGCGCTACTGGCGCTGGTTTATTGATTTGATACGCGGCATTAGAGGGGCGGCTTTGAGCGAGGAGCAGACGTTGTTAACGTCCTTTTTTGTTGAGGAGATTATGGTCGAGCCATAAACGACTCCTCAATGATTCATCAAATATTTGGCAATTTAGAACGCCTTATAAAACTATTGTAGGTCTATATATATTCTTATAATTCTTCCTTTATATTGCTCTCCCATTATCCTATATGCACCATCGCCAAAAACAGTTTTTATACATAGGGCTGCACCTAAATTCCCATTATCAAATGGGAGAATATCAAAACCTGCATTTGTAAGAGTAGCGTATGCTGCACCTGCATAAGAATACGATAATTGACGATTTTCTTTTATTAAAGATAGACTCCCGTCTTTTATTAGCTGATTTATATCTTTGTTGTACGGCGAGAGAATTTCATCAAACCTATTAAAATCACGTCCAAATTTAAATACATCTCCAGATTGAGGGTCTATATATGAATCCTCTCTAACATATTCAATATTTTTCCATTCCGTATCAATATAGCACGGATCTGTAATCATTAGAGAGCCAGAGTCAACAAAAACTTCACCTAAATCTATCAATTCAACTTCTGATTCTGGGATTATAACTTCATCATCAATATCTAAGTCATAGTAGGTTAGTGCTCTACTAAAATATTTTGCTTTTTCAAGTTCTGAATTTAGTTTGTCTAATTGTCTGTTTTTATCTTCAATTTCGCTCTTGTTTTTTATCGTATCTTCATTTAACCTTAATAATTCTTGCTCTCTTAGTTTTATTCTATTAGCCAATACTCCCTCAAAAAACTCAGGAGACTTTTTCTCTAATTCGGTAGCTTTGTCTTTCCAAAAAATCAAGTTTTTTTCTGAAACTTTGATTTGTTCATCTTTTAACTTTATTTCTGCTTTTATATTTTTTACATAAGCAAGATAAAGCCAGCCCAAAACAGTCAAAACTATTCCATTTGTTCCTAGTTGCAAATAATCAATTAGGACCTTCATGCACACCCCTCTAATTTTCTATGCTTTAAAATTGGTTTTTGGCATTTAATAACACTCATTATTAAATGATATCATAACCGTTTTTATGCTCCAATGAAAAAATGATATAACATTAACGAAGTATCTTGGTTTTGATTCAACATGATTACTTACAAAACCTTGATTTAATTTCACGTAAACGAATGACCTTCGTTAATATACAGCCTAACTAAGAATAATATGACTTCTATAGTCTATAGTTAGCTTATATGTGCAACAGTTATGATTCCACGTTACTTTTCTGCTAACCCGTTGATTATGTGAGCTCTTGGCACAGGGCTGCTGTTGCAGCCCTGACAACCTTAGACTTCGATTGATTCAGAGATCTCTAATGCATCATCGACTTCAATGCCCAGATAACGGACTGTGCTTTCCAGTTTCTTATGGCCCAACAGAAGTTGGATCACCCGGAGATTCTTGGTTTTCTTGTAGATTAGGTAAGGTTTTGTTCTTCTCATGGAATGTGTGCTGTAAAGTGAATCATCAAGACCAAGCTTTTCTACCCACCCATGAAAAATTCGGTTGTATTGCCGGGTTGATATGGACTGGTTAGTTCCGACTCGGGACCGAAACAAGAAGTCTTTACTATGCAAATTGTCATGCTTTATCAATGCAGCAACAGCTTCTCTTGTCCCTTTGGTTATCTCAAATTGCACAGGGCTACCGGTTTTCTGTTGCAACACCGTAGCTCTGCTTGAAACAGAGCTACCATATGCAACATCAGATACTTTGAGTTTGAACAGATCACAGCCTCGGAGCTTACTGTCCAAGGCCATATTGAACAGAGCCAAATCGCGCGTTTTACCTTCCAGTTCAAGCCGTATTCGGATCCCCCAGATATGAGATAACTGAAGTGGTCTTTTTTGGCCGATGATACGGTCTTTGTTCCACGGTGACGTGTTCATACTCAAATCTCCTGCAATGTGGGAGATTTGAGTATGGTTGTCCCTTATGAGCGAACATCGGAAGTTCACAGTTGATCTTGCAGCCAAATAGTCGCATTACTAACACTGCTGCGTGTTAATCAACGGGGAGCAGGTCACCTGACGGGTGTCAGATGACGCTAGCTAGAAGTATTGCGTTACTTTAATAGTTAAATCACTGAAGCGATTGTTTTTTATTCACTCTAATCGTGTATTAAAGTGATACAAATAGAACATCATATTAAATATTTGAAAATCCACCTTCTATATACCATCTTTCGTTAATTAACTTGCTAAATAATGCATACTCCCAAGAGTCAGGTCGACGACTGACCATTCTTTGTTGATCAATAAGTTCCTCATAAACCGAATCCCAATCATTAATTTCCAGAAGCGGCTGGAAGTTGTTTTTCATATCCTCTAATCTGACTATTGCATTTGAAGAATAAAGCTCATCTAGTTTCAAACGTCTGAAATGGCTTTTAAGTTTCTCGTCTGCACCGTTTCCTAAGTGAAGGTTATTTTTACATACGTAAGTCAACTCAATAGGGTTAATGCTTGTGAATCTAACTTCAAACCATTGTGCTTGTGAAAAGTCATCATAATAAGGATGAATGAATTGTTTATTCAGTTGGTTAGGCATCGTGTGTTTTTTAGCTTCGTTACATCTGGAGCAGATAGGCACGAGGTTTTTTGGGAAGACAGAATAAAGAAAATAACTTGATTTGGGCACATGATGGTCTAAGGCTGTTACTATACTTTCCGAACACATAGGACATTTTTTTCTTGGCGCCGAAGCCAAAATTCTATCATAGTCATCGCGGCAACGGCCTGTTTTGCCTACAAGTTGTTTGGTGTAAAGACTTTTCATAAAATCTGCGTTCAGATTTCCATATGCCAGTGAACGCGGGATCGTATAGCCCGTACTCGCAGTCATCAAACGATCATAGTCTTGATAAATCTGTGTGAAATATGGAATTGCACCCATCAATTCCTGTGCTAATAAATCATCAGTACAAACTAAAGCACAGTTAGTAAGTATGTTTATATCATTGATTGTTGGCTTATTTATATTAATCATCGCTATCCCTTTTTTTATTATTTATAAGGGACCGGGCTAACGCTCGTGCTTCTCCACCTAATTTATTGCTAAAATAATTATTTACTTCATCAAATGTAGCAGATTTTTCACAGGCGTCCGCTATCATTTTATAAAAGCCAGTGTTCACGACTTCATGGCTGAATACTTCACGTGTCAGAGTTCCGACATTTTCCCCAAACGTCTCAATTTGCGGCCGGTCGGCACTGACATACTGACCTGTCCTGTTTAATATCCATACACAGTCTGAGCGAACCTCCTGAAGAACTACCGGAGAGTGTGTAGCAACAATTGCTACTCCGTTTCTTTCACTCATAAGATGTGACACAGCACGGATATAAGCAGAAATCAACGGAGGGTGCAGGTGAGCCTCTGGTTCGTCAATGAGAGTCAGGGATCTGTCTTCTGTTACCTCAACCAATTTAGTGATGCTGAGTAGCGTAACAAGATGACCTGAGCTCAACTTATTCAAAAATGTTTTTACAATCTCTCTCCAGTCCTTTGTATAGTCTTTATCCTCGAATTGCGCGAGTTTCGAAACCCCTGCTTCAGAAAAAAGAGGGTCATTCTCTAAAATATTTAGACATTCCTCCCATCTTTTCCTTCGTACTCCTACTAAACATTCCTGCATACTACTGCAAAACTCTACGTGCAGTTCATCTGAACTTTTCGGTCTTAGTTTCTGTTCTTTATCATTCCCTCTCAAGTCTAGTACCATCAAGCCTATATACTGATATTTAACGCCAGAGGGTAGTATATTCGATCCTACAGGACCAAATCTGTCAAATGGGCTATATGAACATAAGTTGAGGGAGTTAAAATAAGTACTATTATCCTCCCACGTGACACCTTCCTTTACTTGAAGTGAGCCAACAGGATTTTCATTGCCTGTATTAAGTTTTATTATACCTTTAATAAATCCTGAAAATAAGGTGGTTTTCCCTACTCCGTTTCTGCCAATTACAGCTTGGATATTGCTCTGTGGCATGTCTTTATTATTTACGCTAAATTCCAATCTAATTTCACTCTCATTGACATCTTTGTTTGGGAAAAGATATGAGAAGTTGAAAGGCTTATTGTGATCTTCTTCATAAGCTATTGCGTGCAAAGATTCTTTAATATTTCTTTCACTGACGTCCCTTAAAAGAGACTCCTTCATGGCAGGGTGAGATTTGTAATTTTCATAAATCCCCAAATTATAAGCACAATCCCTAATGCCCTTTAATATTTCAATTCTTATATTGATTGAGATCTGATTGAGTGTTTCATAAAAGTTCTCGCTCTGCCCTAGAGAGAAAAAATTTTCATCTAATGAAGGGAATTCCTCAGGTAAGTCAGGTGTATAAAAAGGCTGTCCCTTTTCATCTTCTGAAAGAGCAGATAACTCCTTCATACCTTTGCTAGCTATTTTTGTGTTACCAATTTTGTATAATTCACCCGTATCATTACTATAAAACATAGTAAAAAGAGTTTCCCAGTAAAACCAGTCATTCCAAGAGTCTTTAACTAGGTAAACCGTGTCTTTTTCTGACTTATCTGGCATGTTTTTTACTTTTCTAAATTTCATAACCTCCCCCCGCTATAATGAGATGTATTTCGAATCTATTGTATAAAGCACTGCATCTTTACAAATTTCATCAAATAGATTAAAACTAATAAATTAGATTATTAAGAGTCTCGGGATAGCTTTCTGAACTTATATAGGCCAGAAAGCTCGTCCTGATCAAAGCTCGTCGAAAGTATCAAGCTTGCAAAAGCTCACCAAGATATTATCATGTTTTCTCTTGAAGTCTTCGCTTACGGCAGTCTGTGACTCAGCAAACAGAAGTACAAAGTGATCATCACCCCATTGCTTAAGTCGGCCAAAGGTAAGCCCTCCATCAAAGCTAAGCTCGGTTTCATCTGAGAGCCCTGACAGCTCATGTCGCAAGTCACCCACAGTAAATTTCATGCCCATCTATATTGCTCACTTTAGTTAAGTTGAGAATTTATTGTAACGGCATATATAAAACATGCATCCTCTGTCAACTGTAACCTGTTCCCCGCAGATTAGTACATCTTGGTGTTAGCAATGTCTGCTCCTGGCACAAAGCTGCCATTGATACCTAGCTTCGAACATGAAACACACCTTATCAAATTCCCCCGCAACAAAATATAGCCACATAAAATGATTAAATTCATAATTAATAAACCAACGACATTATTACATATATTTTTATTCCATTATTTTCCCTCCCCCCCACTCCCCCCTAGCACCGCCCCCGCCCTTTCCCTACAATAAGGGATCTGTTGAGGCATAACGCAAGGAAAGACGGTGTCGAAAGCCAATCCCAATGCCACTATCGTGGATATCGCCCGCCGCGCCAGGGTGACCAATATCACCGTTTCCCGCGCCTTCAATAAGCCCGAGCTGGTCAAGCCGGAAACCCGCGAGCGCATTCACGCCATCGCCAAAGAGCTGAACTATGTGCCCAACGCGTTCGCACAGGGGCTGAAAAGCAGCAGCAGCCAGATTATCGGCATCGTCACCAGCAGCATGTACAACCCGTTCTATTCCGGCCTGATCAAGACCGTGTCGCGCATTGCGCGCCAGCAGGGCTACCAGATCATGCTGTTCGACACCGACGGCAGCGAAGAGGCGGAAATGCGCGCCATTCAGGCGCTGTTCGGCTATAAGGCGCGCGGCATCCTGCTGTCGGCGGTGCGCGACGACAAGCGCTACCGCCCCGCCTATCTCGAGCTGGCCGAGGTGTACGGCGTGCCGCTGATCCTGATCGACCGCGATCTCTACGATCAGCAGCTGAGCGGCGTGTTCCTCGATAACCGCGAGATCGGCGTGCTGGCCGGGCGCTATCTGGCGGAACAGCCGGAGCAGAAGTTGCTGATTATCGGCGGCCCGGCGGATTCGGAGATCACCTTAACGCGCACCGCCGGCATCGTCGCGGCCTTGCAGGGCAGCGGCCGTGAGATTCATATCATCAACGGCGACTACGATTTCACCTCGCAAGAGAGCGAAGTGCGCGCCTATCTGGCGCAGCCGGAGAACCGCCCGGATTACATCATCGGCCTGAACGGCATCATCACGCTGGGCGCCATCGCCATCTGCCACGAGATGGGGCTCTATCAGCAGGTGAAGTTCTTCTCAATAGACGAGCCGCCGCGCGCCGGCGCTTACGGCCTGCACATTCCGGGGGTGTATCACGATACGCAGAAACTGGGGGAGATCGCCGCGGAGCTGCTGTTCAGCGCCATTAACAGCCCGCGCGGCGAGTTGCCGGTGCGCAGAGAGTTCTTCACCGGCTCGCTGTTGAATCGCTGACGGGCGCTATTGCCCGTAGTAGGCGTGTTTGCCGTGCTTGCGCAGGAAATGTTTGTCCAGCAGCTCCGGCTGCATCGGGGCGATGGCCGGTGCCAGCTGGCGCGTCGCCATCGCCATGATCGCCACCTCTTCCAGCACCACCGCGTTGTGCACCGCATCCGCCGCGTCCTTGCCCCAGGCGAACGGGCCGTGGGAGTAAACCAATACCCCCGGCACCTGCTGCGGATCGCGCCCCGCCTGATTGAAGGTCTCGATAATCACCTTGCCGGTTTCCCCCTCGTAATCCCCGGCGATCTCCGCCTCGCTCATCGGCCGGGTACAGGGAATGTCACCGTAAAAGTAGTCGGCGTGGGTGGTGCCCAGCGCCGGGATCGGCTGCCCGGCCTGCGCCCAGATGGTGGCGTTGCGGCTGTGGGTGTGCACCACGCCGCCGATATCGGCAAAGGCGCGGTACAGCGCCAGGTGGGTGGCGGTGTCGGATGAGGGCTTGCGGTGCCCTTCGCGCACCTTGCCCTCCAGATCCACCACCACCAGATCCGCCAGCGTCATCGCCTCGTAGGCGATGCCCGAAGGCTTGATCACCACCAGCCCGCTCTGGCGATCGATCGCCGAGACGTTGCCCCAGGTAAAAGTCACCAGCCCGTATGCCGGCAGGCTGAGGTTGGCGGCCAGCACCTGCCGCTTGAGTTCGTTCAGCATGCGATGCCTCCCTCATTCATCTGTTGTTCGATCCAGGCCTTGGCCTGGGCGATGCGTTGCTTGTCCTGCCCGTCTTCGCGCGCCCACATCTCCAGCAGGTAGGGGCCGCGATAGCCGAGCGTGTTGAGCACGGTAAAGGCGTGGGCGAAATCCACGCAGCCCTCGCCGAACGGCACGTCGCGAAACTGCCCGGCGCTGCCCGGCCCCACCGCGACGGTGTCTTTGAGGTGTATAGCGGTGATGCTGCCGATGCCCAGCGCCAGCTCGGCGGCGACGTCGTTGCCCCAGGCGCTGAGGTTGCCGAGATCGGGATACACCTTGAACCACGGGCTGTTGACGTGGCGGGCGATGTCGCGCCATTTGCTGATGCTGTTGATGAACGGCGTGTCCATCACCTCCACCGACAGCATCACCTGCGCCCTGGCGGCCTGCGCCGCCGCCCACTGCATGCCCTCGATAAAGCGCTCGCGGCTGTGGCGATCGGCAGGTTCGTAATAGACGTCGTAACCCGCCAGCTGGATGTTACGGATGCCGAGATCCGTCGCCAGTTCCAGCGCCTTGCTCATCAGCACCCGCGCCCGTTCGCGGATGGCGGCATCATGGCTGCCGAACGGATCGCGCCGGTGCGCCGACAGGCACAGGCTCGGCACCGTCACCCCGCTGTCGAGCCGCGCCTGGATAAACGCCAGCCGCTGGCGGCGATCCCAGTCCAGCCGCTGCTGGCGCGCCGGCTGTTCGTCTATAGACATCTCCACAAATTCAAAGCCCAGCTCGGCGGCGGTGGCCAGCCGCTGCGGCCAGCTCAGATCGGCGGGCAGCGCCTTTTCATACAGCCCCAGACAGGCGGCGTTAGTCGTTTGCATCAGTCACCTCACTCAAAGCCTGAGCGACCGCCAGATAGCGCGCCTGCTGGGCGCGCAGGCGCCGATGGGCGGCGGTCGCGGGATAATAACAGCGCAGTTTGGGCGGCGCGGCGGCGATCGCTTCGGCGAACCCGGCGTACTCCCCGGCGCCGACGGCGGCGCACAGGGCGGCGGCGCGGCAGCCGCTCTGGCGCGTTTCCACCACCTCGAGCGGCAGGTTGCCGGCGTCGGCGTACATCTGCATCCAGACCTCGGACTGCGTCGGCCCGCCGGTCATGCGCACCCGCTCGATACGCGGGTTCAGCTGCACCATGCGCTCCTGATGGATCAGGTGCGAGAACACGATGCCCTGGTAGATCGCCTGCACCACGTCCGCCATCTCGTGGTGGGCGCTCAGGCCGATCAGCCCGCCCGGCGTGTTGCCGCCGAGGTTGGAGCCGTACAGATAAGGCAGGAACAGCAGCCCGCTCGGCTGCTCGCGGCGCTCGGCCACCCAGGCGTTGAACTGGGCGTAGCGCTGCCGGTCGTCGGCGCAGAACTGGCGCAGGAACCAGGCCAGGTTGCCGGCCGAGGTCGGGCTGCCTTCGTGCACGAAATAGCGGCCGTCGATGCAGTAGCGCCCCCAGGCGTAGGGGTAATCGGCGGGAATGATGCGCTCGGTCACGCAGGTGGCGATCGACCAGGTGCCCGCCACCGCGCTGAGCGTGCGATCGTCGGCCACGCCGGAGCTGAGCGCCGCGCCCACCACGTCGAACAGGCCGCCGTACACCGCGGTGCCCGTTCGCAGGCCGCACTGCGCCGCCGCCGCGGCCGTCACCCGCCCGGCCAGCTGCGCCGAGCCGATCGTTGGCGCGGTCTTCTCCTGCGCCTCTTCGATGCCGAAAGCCGCCATCAGCGCCGGATCGTAAGCGCCGCTGCGCTGGTTAAACAGGTTGCTGCCGGAGATGTTGGTCACTTCGGCCGCCGCCTCGCCGGTGAGGCGAAAGCGCAGGTAGTCGTGCGCCATCAGGATGCGATCGACGGCGGCGTACTGCGCCGGTTGCCGCTGCTTCAGCCAGCGCAGCAGCAGCGCCGGGTGGCTGGGCCACAGCGGCTGCAGGCTGCGCGGGTAGGTCTGCGCGTCCACCCCGGCGCGGCGCAGCTCAGCCACTGTTGCCGCCGCGCGGTTGTCCGAAGAGAGGATGCCGTTGCCGACCGGTTTGCCATGGCGGTCGATGGCGTACAGCCCTTTGCCGTGCGCCGAAAAGCTGACGCCGCGCACCTGCCCGGCCGCCAGCCCCGCCGCATGCAGCGTCTGGCGGATCGCCGCGCAAACGTCATCCCACAACGCGTCCATATTGCGTTCGCTGAAGCCCGGCTGGGCGGCAATCGCCGCGCCGTCGCGCTCGGCGATCGCCAGCTCTTCGCCGCTTGCCCGGTACAGCCCGGCCTTGATCACCGTGCCACCGACGTCTATGCCAAGAAAGACTGACATCGCGCCTCCTATTTGCGCCGCACGGAGCTGAGGTAGATGGCGGCCAGGATGATGCCGCCCTTCACCACGTTCTGGATATACGGCGATACGTTCATCAGATTGAGGCCGTTGTTGAGCACCCCGAGCATCATCGCCCCCACCAGCGTGCCGACGATGGCGCCGCGCCCGCCGGAAATCGCCGCCCCGCCCAGCACTACGGCGGCGATAGCGTCCAGCTCGAAGCCTTCGCCGGCGTTGGGCTGCCCGCTCATCAGGCGCGAGGTCAGCACCAGCCCGGCCAGCGCGGCGGTCAGGCCGCTGATCACGTACACCAGCATCTTGTAGCGCGGCACGCGGATGCCGCTCAGGCGCGCCGCCTCTTCGTTGCCGCCCATGGCATAGACGTAGCGGCCGAACGGCAGCTGGTTGAGCATCAGCCAGGCCAGCACGTACACGCCGAGCATGATCAGGATCGGCACCTGGATGCCCAGCAGCGTGCCGCGGCCAAAGAAGGAGAAGACGTCGGGCAGGCCGGAGATCGGGTAGCCGCCGGTATAGAGCAGCGCCAGGCCGCGGGCGATGCCCATCGACGCCAGGGTGACGATGATCGGCGGCATGCGCAGGTAGGCAATGCAGGCGCCATTGGCCAGGCCGAACAGCGCGCCAACCGCCAGCGCCACCACCATCGCCAGCGGGATGGGCACCGCCGCCAGCATCAGCCCGGCGGCGACCGAACCGGCCAGCGCCATCACCGGCCCCACCGAGAGATCGATGCCGCCGGTCAGGATGGCGCAGGTCATGCCCACCGCGATGATGGCGTTGATAGACACCTGGCGCGCCACGTTGGTCAGGTTGTTGACGCTGAGGAAGCTGTCGTTCAGCAGGCTCATCAGCACGAACAGGACAACGAAGCCGATAAACGGCAAGACCGCAGGGTGATGCAGCAGTTTTTCCCAGCGCTTGCCGAGGCTGGGGCCGGCGGCGCGGCGCGCCACGGCGGGTTGTTCAATTCCGATCATAAGGCACTCCCGGTCGCGTGAAGCATGATGTGGTTGGATTCGATGCCGTCGCCGGTCAGCTCGGCGACGATGTGGCCGCCGCGAAACACCAGCACGCGGTCGCACACGCCGATGATCTCCGGCAGTTCGGAAGAAATCATGATGATGGAGATGCCCTGCTGGGTCAGTTGCTGCATCAGCTGGTAGATCTCGGCCTTGGCGCCCACGTCGATGCCGCGCGTCGGCTCGTCGAAGATCAGGATGTTGCAGTCATTGTTAAGCCAGCGGGCGATCACCACCTTCTGCTGGTTGCCGCCGCTCAGGGTGCTGACGGCGGTCTCGGCGTCCGGGGTTTTCACGCCCACGGCGCGGATCAGTCGCTGCACCACGTCGCGATCCTTGCGGGCGCTGACGAAGATCTTGCCGCGCCGGTGGTGCCGGTTGAGGGTGATGTTCTGCGCCACCGAGAACGGCAGCACCAGGCCCTCGGTTTTGCGGCTCTCCGGCAGCAGGCCGATGCCCTGCGCCAGCGCCTGCGCCGGGGAGCGCAGCGCCGCCGGTTGGCCGCCGAGGCGGACGCGTTTGCGGTGGCAGCGGCTGGCGCCGATCAGCGCCGAGACGGTCTCGGTACGCCCCGAGCCCACCAGCCCGGCGAAGCCGAGGATCTCGCCCTTGTGCAGGTGGAAGCGGTCGGTCGCGCCGTGCTTCTCGCGCTGGATCTCCGCCTCCAGCAGCACCGTCGCGGTATCGACCGGGTGCTGTTTCACCGGGAAGGCGTTCTCGATTTTGCGCCCGACCATCAGCCGCACCAGCTCTTCCACGTTGGTGTCGCCGGTGGCCAGCGTTTCGATGTAGGCGCCGTCGCGCAGCACGGTGATGCGATCGCAGATGGTGAAGATTTCGTCCAGGTGGTGCGAGATAAACACCATGCCGACGCCCAGCAGCCGCAGATCGTTCATTACGCTGAACAGGTGTTCGGCCTCGCCCGGCATCAGCGTGGCGGTCGGTTCATCCAGCACCAGCACCCGCGCCTCCAGCGACAGCGCCTTGGCGATCTCAACGAACTGCTGCTGCGCCACGCTCAGATGCTCCACCGGGCAATCGAGATCGATAGCCACCGTCAGCCGCTTGAAGATCGCCTCGGCCTTGCGCCGCATCGCCCGGCGATCCAGCAGGCCCCAGCGGTTCCTGATCTCCCGGTTGAGGAAGATGTTGTCGATGGCGCTCATGTACGGAATCAACGAGAATTCCTGAAAAATAATGCCGACGCCGGCCTCGATCGCCTGGCGATAGTTGTTAAAGCGGCGCTGCTCGCCGTCGATAAAAATATCGCCCTCGTCCGGCTGATAGATGCCGCACATGATTTTCACCAGCGTCGATTTGCCGGCGCCGTTTTCGCCCAGCAGGGCGTGCACCTCGCCGCGTTGAATGGCCAGATCGATGCCGTCCAGCGCCTTCACGCCGGGAAAGCTTTTCTTGATTCGCTTCAGTTCCAGTAAAGGTGTCACCGCATTGCCCTCCGCGCCGAACGCCCCGCCGCAGCGGGGCGAACCCGGCCGCTGTTACCAGCTAAAGCCGGCCGCATTGCTGCGGTCGATCAGCTTCACTTTGACCGGCACGGTTTTCGGCACCGTGGCGCCCCAGTAGCGGGCCAGCGCAATGCCGAGCGCAATGCGCAGCTGGTCGCGCGGGAACTGCGCCGAAGTGGCGATGAACGGCGAATTCGGCTTGAGGATCTCTTTGATGGCTTCCGGCTGGCCGTCGACGCTCACCAGCTTGACCTTGGCGCCGTTGCTTTCGATCGCCGCCAGGGCGCCGAGCGCGCCGACGTCGTTGACACTGAAGATGCCCGCCAGATCCGGCGCCGACTGCAGCATGTTTTCGGTCACGGTCAGCGCGGTGTCCCGCTCCTGCTTGCCGTTTTGCTTGGTGACGATCTTGATGTCGGGGTATTTCTTCATCGCCGCTTCAAAGCCGCGCACGCGCTCCAGGATCGGCACCACCGGGATGCCGTCGAGGATCGCCACCTTGCCTTTGCCGCCCAGCGCTTTCGCCAGGTACTCGCCCGCCTGGAAGCCGGCGTCGTAGTTTTCCGAGCCGACGAATGAATCCAGCGGCCCTTCCGCCTGCGCGTCGATCGCCACCACCACCGCGCCGGCCTTATGGGCGGAGATCACCGCCGACTGCACCCCCACCGAATCGGTCGGGTTGATCAGCAGGATATCCACCTTCTTCTGCAGCATGTCCTCCACGTCGCCGATCTGTTTGGCGACGTCATGGCGCGCATCGGCCACGTACACCTTGGCGCCGATATCCGCCGCCGCCTGATCCAGCGCCTGTTTCATGGTGACGAAGTAGTCGTTGTTCATTTCCTGGAACGACATACCGATCGTGATTTGCTTGGCCAGCGCCACCTGGCTGGCCGCCAACATTCCACCGGCGACGATAAAAGGCAGGGTCTTTTTGAATAATGAAAACATAGCCAATTCTCCTGTAGGGAAGCTTCTTGTTGTGGTTATCAGAGCAACAGCATGTCTTTACGTTTGGCCGACCGGCCGGCCCCCATTGCGAGCGGGCCGACGGTCGTGACTGCAACAGCGGTACGGCGGGAGGGTCAGGGAACCAGGATCACCTTGATGGAGTCGGTCGAGTCCGCCAGGGCGAAGGCTTCGTCCCAGTCGTTCAATGAATAGCTGTGGGTGACCACGCCGTTGGAAGTCACCAGCCCGCGTTCGAACAGATCGATGGCGATTTCGTAGCTGTAGGGCGCCAGGTGCGCGCCGCGAATGTCCAGCTCCTTGCGATCGCCGATGATGGACCAGTCGACGGTGGTTTCCTTGCCGAACACGCTGAACTCCACGAAGCGGCCCAACTTGCGGATCATCTGCAGCCCCTGGGTGACGCCGATCGGCGCGCCGGTGGCCTCGATATACACGTCGCAGCCGTAGCCGCCGGTTAGCGATTTGACGATCTGGTCGGCGTCTTCCTTCAGCGGGTTGATCACCACGTCGGCGCCGAATTCCTTCGCCAGCGCCAGTCGCTCGTCGATGGCGTCGATCACGATCAGTTTCTTTGGCGTCTTCAGGCGCGCCACCTGCACCATGCACAGCCCGAGCGGCCCGGCGCCGGCCAGCACCACCACGTCGTCCAGCTGGATGTCGCCGCGCGCCACGGTGTGGATGGCGCAGGCCATCGGTTCGATCAGTACCGCGTCTTCATGGCTCAGGCTTTCCGGGATCTTGTGCACGATGGCGTTCTCGGAAAAGCGCATGTACTCCGCCATGCCGCCCTCCGCCACGTCTTTTTGGAAACCGTAAATGTTATGCGTCTCACACATCCAGTAGCTGCCGGATTTGCAGTAGCGGCACTCCCAGCACGGCACGATCTGCTCGGCGATCACCCGCTCGCCGATCCGGTATTTGCCTTCCGCGCCCTCGCCCAGCGCGGCGATGCGGCCGTAGAACTCGTGGCCCGGCACCACCGGCGGTTTAACCCACGGGTTCTCCCCCCAAAACATCTGCGCACCGTTCTTGCATTTGCAGTCGCCGGCGCAGATGCCGCAGCCTTCCACCTTGATCACCAGCTCGCGCGCCTTCGGCAGCGGCGTAGGCACCTGTTCGAAACGATAATCCTGCGGGCCATGGCAAACGACCGCGCGCATTTTTTCCGGCAACTGGCTCATCTCTTCCTCCAATACATTCGTTAAACGTTTGAATTTTATTAATGTTGACGTTGTCATTTTTATTCAACAAAAAATGAGTAACGACACAACATGTTAAATTTCAATGAATTAATCATCACACATCCCGAAAACTCAAAATGACAACGTGAACATTGATCGACATATAACCAAAGCTGCAAAAAGAATTGTTTGAGCAAAATCACAGTTCGTTAACATTGCGGCTAAAAATGCTACAAATGCGGATCGCGATCCCATTTACAGGATCGATGAGGATCGGGAGATGATCGAAACGGCGGGAAGAGAATGATTGGCAGGAATGCGGGCCAGGCATCGCGCCCGGCCCGATAAAGCGGGTTACTTCACTTCGCCCATCGCTTTCAGCTTTTTGGACAGCTCGCGGCGCTCTTTGGACAGATCGGCATTTTTGATGATGTAGTCATCAACGCGATCTTCGTAGTCGCTGCGCATGTTGGCGATGATGCCCTGAATGTCTTCAATGCTCATGCCGGGCTTGATGTACTCACTCAGGTTGTCGAGCAGCAGCACGCGCTTCTGGTTATCACGAATTTTCTTTTCGTTGTCGACGATCTCGCGTTGCAGTTTGTTTTTGCGGCGGAACATACGCACAAACTCCAGCACGTCCTGGAAACTCGGCTTATTTGCATTATCCATCTTTATACCCTTGCTTTAGTAATACACAGATTCATTTGCTTACGGCCACATGGCACCAAGATACAGGTTTGTGGCGGTCCGGCACAACAGTGATTGGCTTATCTTACCCACTTTGCCCCGGCGGCCAAAACCCAAAGCGCCGCCTTCATGATCTGACCCCTTATTCGCGCCCGGCGGCGGTGCAAACCTGGAGCAAATCCCCCAACTCTTCCAACTGCTGCGCCAGCTCCATGCTGAGCCAAACGTAGCCGTAAATCGGCGCTTCGCCGTGTTGGCCGACGCTGACTTCCTGCATCAGCGTTTTCAGCTCGCCGGCGATTTCCGCCAGCTGCCCCGCCGCCGCCTGGCGCTGCGCCTGCGGCCCTTCGCGCATCAGCACCGCCAGCGACTCCAGCGAGCTCAGCGTCAGCAGCTGGGTGCTGCGCAGCGTGCGGGCATTCAGCATGATGAAGTGCGTTTCGCGCGAGGCCCAGTAAGCATCGGCCATCAGCTCCAGCGTGCACACCAGATTGCGGCTGAGGGTTTGCACCGCTTCGAACACCGCTTTGGGGATGCGGGTTTCCTTGCTGGCGGGCACGATCAGGCTGCGCAACTTCACCACCTGATTCAACAGATCCTTGAGCTGCGGCTCCAGCCGCGGCCGCTCGATAACGTTCGGCGAAAAATACGCGCCGTAGAGGCGGGCGGCGGTTTGCAGGCAGTCCGCCATTTGCATGCGCCACAGAATGTAGGCGCGTTGCGGGTAGATGCTGGTGAACAGCAATGCCAACAGCGAGCCGAAGATCACGTCGCCGCTGCGCCACAGCGCGGTGTGCATGTCGCCGGCGCCCGCGCCGCACACCACCGCCAGCGTGATCCCCACCAGCAGCGCCATATACGGCCGTTTGCCGAGCGTCAGGTAACCGCAGACGAACATCACCACGCCGCACCAAACCAGCATCAGCGGCAGCGAATAGAGCTCCAGATACAGGGCGATCAGGCCGGAGGCGGCGCCGAACACCGTGCCGGCAATGCGTTGCAGCGCGCGCTGCAGCACGTTGCCCCAAAACGAGATCGGCCCCATCACCACCACCAGGGTGATCAGCGGCCAGGTGCCTTCGGGCACCGCCAGCAGGCGGATCAGCAGAAAGGTCAGGATAAACGCCAGCCCGATGCGCACGCCGTGTACGATGCGATAGTGGCGATAGGTCAGCAGTTCAAGGGAAGAGATTTTTCGATCGAGGCGCACAGTGCCTCCGATAAAGACCAGCCAGGCCGCTATTTTAGCGGAGGAAGCCCGGCGAGGAAAAGGCGAATGAGGCGTCCCCCATTCACCTTCAGGCTCAGGCGACGTACTTGTCGACCAGCGCGCGCAGAACGGCGGCGGTTTCAACATCCATCACGCCGTCATACTTCTGCTGACGGAAGTGCAGCTGGAACGCGCGCACCAGCTGGCGATAGCCTTCTGCGGTGTTCGCCGCCGAGGTGTCGTAGCCATATTGGGCGAACAGTTTCAGCAGATCGGCCTGCGCCGGCAGGCCCTGGCTGCAGTATTCCTGCTGGCGCTGCTGCTTGGTCGCTTCGTCATACCAGGCGCCGACGCCGGCCTGATACAGCTGCTGCCACGGGAACTGCGGGCCCGGATCGCTCTTGCGGCCCGGTGCGATGTCAGAGTGCGCCACCACGTTCACCGGCGAGATGTCCGGATAACGCTGCAGGATGTTCTGCGCCAGCTGGGTGACGGCCTCGATCTGCTGCGGATTGAACGGCGGGAAGGTGATGTTTCCACCGTCGCCGCTCGCCAGGTTGACGATCTCGATGCCGATCGAGGTGTCGTTGATATTGCTGCGGGTGCCCCATTGGCTGCTGCCGGCATGCCAGGCGCGCTCATTCTCGTCCACCAGGTTGAAGATGCGCACACCGCTGAAGCCGGCCGCCTGATAGGTCGCCTCGGTCGGATCCGGCACCAGATAGTGCGCGCTGACCGATTTTCCGGTCAACGACTTCACCGAGTCGGCGAAGTTTTGCGCCGTGTAGTGCAGCACCAGAAAGCGCACGCGGTGGCCGAAGCTGGCGACCGATCGGTAGCTATTGTAATCAATCTTGTACATCGTAAAGTCCCTCTCTCGTTTGATTTCACTGAGCGGCCCCTCATCATGACAGACCGCCCCGCACGGGTGAACCCTTGGCTCACCCTTTTTGTTTTAGCTAATTGCTAAATAATGCGCAAGTCTTTTTTAGCAAAATCGTTATTTACCTTTTTGCTAAAGAGTGCGATCATTGCACGATGGAAACTAAAGAAATCAGGCGCAACAATCTGCGCGAATTGATGGCCCGCTACGCCCGGCAAGGCGTCAACCAGAATGAATTCGCCACGCTGGTTGAGTCTTCCGCGCCGACGCTGAGCCAAATCATCGGGGAGAAATCCTCCCGCAATCTTGGCGACAATCTGGCCAGGCGGATCGAGGCCAAGCTGAATTTGCCCAAGGGCTGGTTCGACGTGTTTCATGAAAAGCAGCTGGTGCGCCCGTTTGACAACGTGGCGGCGGAGTCGGACTTCCAACCCGCCCGCTTGAAACCGGTGGTATGGGAAGATACCGAACAAGACAAGGAAGAGTTTGTGGAGATCCCGCTGCTGGATATCGATTTTTCCGCCGGCGACGGCTGCTACGAAATCGTCGATCGCGAGGAGTTTTCGCTGATCTTTCGCCGTTACTATCTGCACAAGATGGGGGTGGCGGTCAACGCCGCGCGCATTATCCGCATCTCCGGCTCCAGCATGGAACCGCGCCTGCAGGACGGCGACGTGGTCGGCATCAACACCGACGACACGCGCATCCGCGAGGGCAAGACCTACGCCATCCGCCACGGCAATTTGCTGCGGGTGAAGGTGCTTATCGAGCAGCCGGACGGCGGCGTCATCATCCGCTCCCTCAACCGGGAAGAGTACCAGGACGAGCATCTCAGCTATCAGCAGCGCAAAGAGCAACTGGTGGTGCTCGGCCGCGTCTTCTGGTCATCTTCGTCCTGGTAACGGACCACAGCGTCGGGCGCCCAGGGCGCCCGGCGGTTATTTGAAGTCCACCACCATCTGTTGCTGAATGGACAACCCGCGGGTCGACTGCACGCAGCCGGCGATGTAGTCGGTGAAGCGCGGCGGTTTCGGCATGCCCAGCTTGAGGATTTTCTCGTTGCTGAAACGCACGTTGAGCATGGCGAACGATCCGTACAGGCGCATCGCTTTGAGCATCAGCCGCTCGTTGCACGGGCCGAAAATGTCTTTCAGCTGACGGCGCATTTTCACCAGCGCGTCATACGTCACCTGCGCATACTCATCGCTCACCGGCGCCTTTTCCAGCGCCGCCGCCATGGCGCGGTCGATTTCGGCAAAGCTGACGCTGCTCTCCTCACCGGCGGAGATATGATAAACGTCGTTCTCGAGCGTTTCGCTGTTCATCAACATCACCAACGCATCCGCACAGTAGTCCGCCGGGATCACATCGATATTGTCCTGCAGCGAACACATGAACTTGCGCAGCATCAGCGCCATGCCGAACACCCAGAAAATGCTGCTGGAAGGCTGGCAGCCCAGGCGAGTGTGGCCAACGACGATCGACGGACGGGCGATGGTCAGCGGCATGTGCGGGCAGCGCTGGCGCATCAGCTGTTCGATGGTGGATTTGGAACGCGTATATTCCACCAGGTGCTCGGCGTCTTCCTCAAACTCGCCGCTCTCCGACACCAGCGAACCCGGCTCCGGCGAACAGGACATGGCGGTACCGACGTGCAGGAAGCGTTTTAATCCCGGCACCTGCGCCATTCTTTCGGCAAAGGCCAGTGTGCCTTCTACGTTTACCTTCCAAATGAGCGGGTTATTACCGAAAGAAGCAACGGCCGCGCAGTTAATAACGTGCGTGACTTTGTTAATGCGTGCGTCAGTTAAAAAGTCGGCCGGCTCGGAAAGGTCGCCCAACAATATATTTTCTATCGTAATTTTAGACAGCAGATTCGCGTCGATATTAAATTTTTCCATATTCGCGCGAATACGGGCCAGCCCTTGCTGCGCATCGTCGGCGCGCACCAGTAAAAGATAATTAATAGACTGATTTTCAATCAATAATTTTTCAAGAACCGCACCACCGAGAAAGCCGGTAGCGCCGGTCAACAGCAGCGTTTTCATAATTGTCACCCACATTGGCATTGAATGTGGAAGATTGTATCTGCGGATAATTAAACAATTATTAAATAGAATTACGGCGCCCTTAAACACTTTTCTTAATATTATCTTAAGGAATCTTTTGAAACATCCATCATGGGTTTAGTAACAAAAGAGTCGGGACAAGATTACGATTAATCCCTGCTGTTTAAATACCATTGATGTAACCCCTGATTTAATTTAACGGTCAATGTTATTTCTCTTTTCGTCCGTGGAGGACTTATGACCTATAACCAAAAAATCTGGTTGGGGGTTTTGCTGCTATGCACCCTGTTTTGGGTGGCGGTGATCGGCGGCGCCTGTTCGCTGTATCAACGCGTGGATCGCTTCCAGGCACATCACGCAGAGAGCGAGTTCGCCGCCCGCCACGGCCAGGCGCCTTGCGCGCAACCCGGCGCTCAGGCGTCGACTGCCCCCCGGAATGGGTAGGGACAATATCCGCTAACGATCCTATTATGCCCTAAGGTTAACAGGGAGATAACGATGGCTCGAAAGCTGGATAGCTTACCGCAGGCGCAACGCGAGAAAATAGAAACCGATTTGCTGGCCATCAGCGTGATCTACAACGAAC
The DNA here is from genome assembly GCF_052168495.1 of Serratia sp. CY52157. NCBI lineage: Bacteria > Pseudomonadati > Pseudomonadota > Gammaproteobacteria > Enterobacterales > Yersiniaceae > Serratia > Serratia sp. CY52157. The sequence goes on from NZ_JBJNMO010000001.1 coordinate 1,694,798, forward strand.
GCTACGGCATCGCCTCCACTCAGGCGGAAACAGAACAACAGGTCCCCGACCACCTGCTCCCCTACTTTCATCAACGGCTGAATTATTATCGCCGTGCGTAATTGCGCGCATTTCGCTAACCGCCGCTTGGCATCGCTCCCCACGCCGTTACAATAGAGGCATATTGTATCCGCCACTGAAGAGACGCGATTTTGAGCAGCAAGGCAACGGCCACATTTTACATTCACGATTACGAGACCTTCGGCAAGAGCCCGTCGCTGGACCGCCCGGCGCAGTTCGCCGGCGTGCGCACCGATATGGATTTCAACATTATCGAAGAGCCGCTGGTCATCTACTGCGCCCCGGCCGACGATTACCTGCCGGAACCGGAGGCGGTGATGATCACCGGCATCACGCCGCAGGTGGCGCGCGCCAAAGGCGTTAACGAAGCCGAATTCACCCGCCAAATCCATCAGGCCTTCAGCGTGGCCAGCACCTGCATTCTCGGTTACAACAACATCCGCTTCGATGACGAAGTGAGCCGCAATATCTTCTATCGCAACTTCTACGATCCCTACGCCTACAGCTGGCAAAACGGCAACTCGCGCTGGGATCTGCTGGATGTGATGCGCGCCTGCTACGCTCTGCGCCCGGACGGCATCGTTTGGCCGGAAAACGAAGACGGTTTCCCCAGCTTCCGCCTGGAACACCTGACGCGCGCCAACGGCGTCGAGCACACGCAGGCTCACGACGCGATGTCGGACGTTTACGCCACCATCGCCATGGCCAAGCTGGTCAAGCAGGCGCAGCCGCGGCTGTTCGATTTCCTGTTGCAGCACCGCAATAAACACAAGCTGAACGCCCTGATCGACGTCGCCGACATGACGCCGCTGGTGCATGTCTCCGGCATGTTCGGCGCGGCGCGCGGCAATACCAGCTGGGTGTCGCCGCTGGCCTGGCACCCGGACAACAAGAATGCGGTGATCATGTGCGATCTGGCCGGCGACATGACGCCGCTGTTGACGTTGAGCGCCGAGCAGCTGCGTGAGCGGCTGTACACCCGCCGCGACGATCTGGCGCCGGATCAGGCGCCGGTGCCGATCAAGCTGGTGCACATCAACAAATGCCCGGTGCTGGCGCCGGCCAAAACCCTGCTGCCGGAGAACGCCGAGCGGCTGGGCATCGATCGTCAGGCGTGCCTGCAAAATCTGCAGCTGCTGAAACAGCATCCGGAAGTGCGCGAGAAAGTGGTCGCGCTGTTCGCCGAAGCCGAGCCGTTCAAAGGTTCCGAGGACGTCGACGCCCGCTTGTACGACGGTTTCTTCAGCGACGCCGACAAGGCGGCGATGAGGATTATCCAGCAGACCAAGCCGCAGAACCTGCCGGCGCTGGATCTGGCCTTCAGCGACGGCCGCATGAAAGAGCTGCTGTTCCGCTTCCGCGCGCGCAACTACCCGAATACGCTGGACGACGCCGAGCAGCGCCGCTGGCTGCAACATCGTCAGGAAGCCTTGAGCGCGGAGCGCGTGCAGAGCTATCTGCTGCAGCTCGAATCGCTGTATAACCTGCACGAAGGCGACAAAGAGAAAACCGCCCTGCTGAAAGCGCTGTTCGATTACGGCAAAGAGTTGGTGGGATAAAATCCGCCGCAGCAGAAAAGGAAAAGGCCGCGAAAGCGGCCTTTTTTGTGGCTGAGGAGACGGCTCGCGCTTAGGCGGCGTCTTCGCTCGCTTGCGGCACCGGCAGACGGAAGCTGCGGGTGACGAAGGCCAGGTAGATCAGGCCGATGGCCGCCCAAACCAGGCCCAGCGTCATCGAGCTGGCTTCCAGGTTGATCCACAGCGCGCCGACGGTCAGTGCGCCCATCACCGGCAGGATCAGGTAGTTGAACGTGTCCTTCACGGTGCGGTTCATCTTGTCGCGAATATAGAACTGCGAGATCACCGACAGGTTAACGAAGGTGAAGGCCACCAGCGCACCGAAGTTGATCAGCGCGGTCGCGGTCACCAGGTCAAACGACACCGCGGACAACGCGATGGCGCCTACCAGCAGCACATTCAGCGCCGGGGTACGCCACTTCGGATGCACATAGCCGAAGAAGCGAGTCGGGAACACGCCGTCGCGGCCCATCACGTACATCAGACGCGAAACGCCCGCGTGCGCCGCCATGCCCGACGCCAATACCGTCACGCAGGAGAACACCAGGATCACCGACTGGAAGAACTTGCCCGCCACGTACAGCATGATTTCAGGCTGCGACGCGTCCGGATCCTTGAAGCGCGAAATGTCCGGGAAGTACAGCTGCACGAAGTAAGACACCACGATAAAGATGATGCCGCCGATCAGCGCCGTCAGGAAGATGGCTTTCGGGATCACTTTTTCCGCGTCTTTGGTCTCTTCGGACAGCGAGCTGATGCCGTCGAAGCCCAAGAACGAGAAGCACAGGATGGTCGCGCCGGTAATCATCGGCACCACGTGAGCGTTATCGGACCAGAACGGGCGGCTGCTGACCAGCGTACCGGCGCCTTCGCCGTGGTAAATGCCGTTGATCACCAGGCCGAGGAACACGATCATGATCGCCACCTGCACCACCACGATGATGGAGTTCAGGTTAGCCACCAGCTTGATGCCGCGCAGGTTGAAAATCGTCATCAAGCCGACCAGCACCGCCACGAAGATCCAGGACGGTACGCCCGGGAAGATCGCTTCCAGGTAAATCTTGGCCAGCAAAATGTTGATCATCGGCATGAACAGGTAGTCCAGCAGCGATGACCAGCCCACCATAAAGCCGACGTGCGGGCTGATGGCTTTCTGGGCGTAGGTGTAGGCGGAACCGGCGGAAGGGAACTTCTTCACCAGCTTGCCGTAGCTCAGGGCGGTAAACAGGATCGCCAGCAGAGCGAAGGCGTACGCGGTCGCGACGTGACCATCGGTCAGGCCGGATACGATGCCGAAGGTATCGAAAATGGTCATTGGCTGCAGGTAAGCCAAGCCCATCATCACTACCGGAACTAAAGTCAGGGTTTTACGCAGCTGAGTGCGCTGAGCCGGAGCGGCGTTGATAGTGTTATCGGACATTGTTCAGCCCCCCCTTACCTTGAGCCTTGCGGATGGCGGACACGCCAAGACTTAAGGTTGCGGGGAAACTTCGCAACGAGCGACTTAATTCTAAAAGAAGGGGGTTGTAAGCTGGATAACGGGTCGAGGTAACCTCGGCTGCTCCATAGTCGCTGCGGCCACAGCGGAAACCGGCGGGCACCGGCGCTAAAGTGAAAAATTGCCCCATCTTTCTAATCCTCATGAGTCACGACCATAAAGTTTTGTTTGATCGTGCACGAAACTATTTATCTATCCGGATCGGTGTCCGGCCTCGCTTGGTGTATGAAACGCTACGTTGGTAAAACATAATGCAAAAAAAATAACCGACGCTTTCAAAACGTCGGCTATCTGCATTTGAGATATTTTGCACCAGAATGCCTCCGAATGACAAGATCCGGAAACCCTCAAATACAAATTCTTTTTGTCGATCGCACGGAAAACCAGCCCGGCAGGCGAATTAATCCGCTGCCGGCAGGCCAGTCGCCCGCACATACCTCTTACTTTATACGCCTATTCAGGCATTTTTCAACATCCAGTCGATCTCGGTTTCCGTCACTCGCCGTTCAAACTGCAGCAGTTCGTCGGTCTTGCAGGCGTGATAAACGCGGGTGAAACGCTCGCCGAGATAGTGCGTCAGCGCGTGCTGATGTTCAAACTCGTACAGCGCGTCGCTCTGGCGGATCGGCAGCGGCAGCCCCTCTTGCTCCAGCCCGTTGCCGGTCACCGGCTCAGGCAGCGGCAGTAGGTTGTCCAGCCCGTACAGCATGCCGGCCAGGATCGCCGCCATCACCAGATACGGATTGGCGTCGGCGCCGGCCACGCGATACTCCACCCGATGGTTCTCCGGTTCGCCGCAGGGAATGCGCAGCGCCACGGTGCGGTTATTGTGGCCCCAGGCGGCCTGGATCGGCACATACATCCCCGGCTGGAAACGCCGATAGGCATTGACGTTCGGCGCCAACAGCGCCATCGACGCCGGCATCAGGGTGATCATCCCGGCCAGCGCCTGTTTCAAGAGCGGCGAATCCTCGCCTTCGCCGTCGGCGAACAGGTTGTTGCCCGCGCCATCCTGCATGCTGACGTGCACGTGCATGCCGCTGCCGGCGTAATCCTCATAGGGCTTGGCCATAAAGGTGGCGTGCATGCCGTGGTTCTCGGCCACCAGCCGCACCAGCCGCTTCAGCGCCAGCGCGTGGTCGCAGGCCTGCAAGATATCGTCGGTATGGCGCAGGTTGACCTCGAACTGCCCCGGCGAGGCCTCCGCCACCGCGCCGTCCGCCGGCAGCCCCTGCAGCTTCGCCAGCGCGTCGATATCGTTCAGCACCTCGGCGAAATGGTTCAGGTTATCGACGGAGTACACCTGGCTTTGGGTGTTGCGCTCCTGCGTGCCGGGCGCACACGGCGGTTGCAAATCGCCTTCCGCGTCGCGCTGCCGATCGATGAGATAAAACTCCAGCTCTACCGCTGCCACCGGGAACAAGCCGCGCTGTCGCAGCGCCTGCCACACGCGGTTCAGCACATTGCGGGGTTCAACGTCAAAGGGAGTGCCATCTTCATCCAGCATGGTGAGCAGCACCTGGCCGATGTGCTGCGGATCGGCCGCCGACGGCGTCAGCGAACCGGGCACCGGCAGGCATACGCGATCCGGTTCGCCGAGTTCCTGCCCAAGGCCGGCCTCCTCCACCACGTTGCCGAGGATGTCCATAGCGAACACCGACGCGGGGAAGTAGCTGCCTTTTTCCAGTTTTTTCAACCCTGAGACGGGTATGCGTTTGCCGCGGAAGGAACCATTGAGATCGGTGAGAAGGATATCGATATACTGCGTGGCGGGATGGCGTTCCAAATAATGAGCGACCTCATTTTGGAACGCGCTACTTCGCCTCTCTTCATGATGCTGTGCAAAATGTTCAACTGCTGCGCTATTGGTTTGCATACGTCACCCGCCATTATGCTCTTAAGGCGCGTTGGCGCCCGTCCGCCGTTCGATTCAACACATGATTGGATTTCTCGCCAGGTCGCGCCGCTGCGGGCGCTCAAAATAACATCCACAACATGAAACATAGTCTTAACAGAATGGGTTTGCAAATGTTACAATCCTGTTTGATTATTCGCCACCGGCTGCTAAATTGATAAAATATTGACCGAAAAGGCCTTGCCGCCATTTTCACGTCAACTATTTTGTCCGCCGCGCCGACGGTGAGCATGGGCAATATATTTTCCAAACCTACCCTAACTACCGATATCATGCAGCATCGTTATCGACCAGGCAGGCGCCCGATACCGATCGTCATTTCAGCCTGTCGCCCTTACCAGAAGGAAGTACCGCTATGAGCGAAGCCAGCTTGGCACCGGGCAAACGCCTGTCGCAGATCCGCCAGCAATTGGGTTTGTCGCAGCGCCGGGTCGCCGAACTGTCCGGGTTAACCCACAGTGCGATCAGCACCATCGAACAGGACAAAGTCAGCCCGGCCATCAGCACGCTGCAAAAGTTGCTTAAGGTGTATGGCCTGTCGCTGTCGGAATTCTTTGCCGAACCGGAGGCCGTCGACGAGCCGCGCGTGGTGATCGACGCCGAGGATCTGATTGAGATCGGCAGCCAGGGGGTGTCGATGAAGCTGGTGCACAACGGCAGCCCGACGCGCAACCTGGCGATGATGCTGGAAACCTACCAGCCCGGCACCACCACCGGCGAAAAGATCAAGCATCAGGGCGAAGAGATAGGCACCCTGCTGGAGGGCGAGATCGTGCTGACCATCAACGGCCAGAGTTACTGCCTGACCGCCGGTCAGAGCTACGCCATCAACACCGGCATTCCGCACAGCTTCAGCAATACCTCGGCGCGCATCTGCCGCATCGTCAGCGCACACACCCCCACCACCTTCTGACCGTTTATCGCTCCGGCGCAGCCTGACGCGGGTTGCGCCCCTGTCCGCCCACGCTTTTCATCGCCGTTATGCCATTTTGTTGGTTGCCAACGGCGCAATCTGTGTTACAACAGAGCAAAACAGCCATCTAAACATCTAAACGGCCTCACTACGCAATGTCAACCGCAACGCCTTCGCGCCTCGAGATGCGCAATATCTCGATCGCCTTCGCCGGCTTCAACGCGCTGCAGGACGTGGACTTCACGCTGCACGGCGGCTCAATCCACGCGCTGGTCGGCGCCAACGGCGCGGGCAAATCGACGCTAATGGCGATCCTCTCCGGCGCCCACGATCACTACCGCGGCGAGATCCTGATCGACGGCCGGGCAGTGGAAATTCATTCCCCGCTGCAGGCGCGCCGCCACGGCATCCACGTGGTGCAGCAAGAAGTCGATGTCGCGCTGATCCCCACGCTGTCGGTGGCGGAAAACATCATGCTGGACTGGCTGAACGAACCGGGCCACTGGCTGAACTGGGCGGAGCTGCACCGCCGCGCCGCACAGCTGCTGCAGCAATGGGCGCTGCCACTCAACCCGCGCAGACGCCTGGCGGACTGCACGCTGGCGGAAAAACAGCAGGTGCTGCTGGCGCGCGCGCTGTCGCACCGCTGCCGTTTTCTGGTGCTCGATGAACCGACCGCGCCGCTCGATCGCGCCGAGAGCGAGCGCCTGTTCAACGTGGTGCGCCGCCTGCAATCTGAAGGCATCGGCATCGTGTTCATTTCTCACCGCATCCACGAACTGAGCGACATTTGCGATCGGCTGACGGTGCTGCGCGACGGCCGCCGCGTCAGCGAAGACGCCATGCGCGGCCTCGGCGGCGAACAGATCGTCGAGAAAATGCTCGGCCACCGGCTGGACGACATTTTCCCGCCGCCGCGCCCGCCGCACGCGGAGCGTACGCTGCTGCAGGTGGAGGGCTTGCGCGATCGCCATAAGCTGCGCGACGTTTCGCTGCGGCTGCATGAAGGCGAGATCCTCGGCATCGCCGGGCTGGCCGGGGCCGGGAAAAGCGAGCTGTGCAAGGCATTGTTCGGCGCCGGCGCCGCGCTGCTGGAACGCGGCGAACTGCGCGGGCAGCCCTGGGCGCCGCGTGCGCCGCATCTGTCGGTCGAACAGGGGCTGGCGCTGGTGCCGGAAGAACGCCGCAAAGAAGGCATTTTTATCGATGAGGCGATCCCGATGAACCTGAGCGTCAGCGCCGATGACAGCTTCTCGCGCTGGAGCCTGTTCAGCCGGCGGCAAGAGCTGCGCTGGGCGCGCGAGATCATGCAGCGTCTGAACATTCGCGCCTCCGGTCCGCAACAGCGGCTGGCGCGCCTGTCCGGCGGCAATCAGCAAAAAGTGGCGATCGGCAAGTGGCTGCGCGGCGACGCCGACGTGCTGATCTTCGATGAGCCGACCAAGGGCGTGGACATCAAGGCCAAACAGGAACTGTTCAGCCTAATCGACGGCCTGGCCCGCGCCGGCAAAGGCGTGATTTACGCCTCCGGCGAGTTCGCCGAGCTGGTTGGCCTGTGCGATCGCATCTGCGTGCTGTGGGATGGCCGCATCGTGGCGGAGCTGAACGCCGCCGATACCGACGAAGAAACCTTATTGCTCTATTCCACCGGAGGAACCCCTGCGTGAGTAAAGAATTTGCCTTGCGGCCTGCGCTGCCCTGGCGCCAACAGCTGTTTGATTTCCTCTACAAGTGGGGCATGCTGCTGACCGTCGCGGCGCTGGTCGCCCTGTTTGGCCTGGCGTCGGACAACTTTCTCGATGCCAACAACATCATCAATATCCTGCGTTCGATCGCCATCGTGACGGTGATCGCCATCGGCGTCTCTATCTCGCTGTCGGTCGGCGGTTTCGATCTGTCGGTCGGCTCGACCGCCTCGCTGGCCAACGCGCTGGTGATTTCCCTGTTCGTCTGGCACGGGTTCGGCACCGCCGGCGCCATCGTGGTGACGCTGTTGCTGTGCACGCTGGTCGGCCTGTTCAACGCCCTGCTAATAGTGGTGCTCAAAATCCCCGATATGCTGGCGACGCTGGCCAGCCTGTTCGTGATCCAGGGCGTGGCGATGACCTACAGCTACGGCGGCTCCATCACCCAAAACATGGTGCTGCCGAATGGCGACATGGCGGAAGGCCTGATCCCGGAAGTGTTTTCCGCCCTCGGCCAGGTGCCGGTGATCGTGCTGATCATGCTGGCGGTCACCGTGGCGGTACAGCTGTTCCTGTCGTTGACCAAGCACGGCCGCCGCATGTACGCCATCGGCGGCAACCCCGAGGCGGCACGCCTGTCGGGCATTCGCACCGTACGTTACAGGGTTGCCGCTTACGTCATTTCTTCTTGGCTGGCGGCGCTTGGCGGCATCCTGCTGGCGTCACGTATCGGCTCTTCGCAGGTCAATGCCGGCGGTGGCTATCTGATGGATGCGGTGGCGGCGGCCTACATCGGCTTCTCGCTGGCCGGCGCCGGCAAACCCAATGCGCTCGGCACCCTGATCGGCGCGGTGATCCTCGGCGTGCTGCAAAACGGCCTGGTGATGCTGTCGGTGCCCTACTACGCCATGGACATTATCAAAGGCCTGGTGTTGGCGCTGGCGCTGGCCATCACCTATATCCAGAAACGCTGATCCTCTCCGGCGCACGTCTGCTGCGCCGCTTTTCCCTTTAATTCATCCGGTTACTCTTTCCCGCCAGAATAACAAGCATACAAATGATATGAATTATCATTAGCGTTTACATTCAGTAAAAAATCCTTACAATGGCCTCACGCAACGCTGACGAAGCGACGGATTTCTCAGCGAACGATGAATTATTTCATTAGAAATTCAATTGGTTAATTACTTTCACTTCAATCCAGGAAAGGTTTACCTCATGGAAACGCCACGTTACAGCAAGCTCGCCGCTCTGGTGATCGCCTCACTCAGCGCCACCGCCGCACTGGCCGCGCCGCAGGACGACACCCAAGACACCATGGTCGTCACCGCCTCCGGCTTCCAGCAAAAAATTCAGGACTCCGCCGCCTCCATCTCGGTGATCCCGCGCCAGCAGATCGAAGATAAGGCCTATCGCGACGTGACCGACGCGCTGAAAGACGTGCCGGGCGTGGTCGTCACCGGCGGCGCCAGCAGCAGCGACATCAGCATCCGCGGCATGTCCTCCAAGTACACGCTGATCCTGGTGGACGGCAAGCGCGTTGACACCCGCGGCACCCGGCCGAACAGCGATAACGCCGGCATCGAACAGGGCTGGCTGCCGCCGATGGAAGCCATCGAGCGCATCGAAGTGGTGCGCGGGCCGATGTCTTCGCTGTACGGTTCCGACGCCATGGGCGGCGTGATCAACGTCATCACCCGCAAGACTTCCCGCACCGAGTGGAAAGGCTCGCTGCACGGCGACGCCACCCTTCAGGAAAACCGCGATTCCGGCGATCTGTTCCAGACCAACGCCTACGCCTCCGGCCCACTGATTGAAGGCCTGCTCGGCGTGCGGGTCAACGGCCTGCTGTCGCGCCGCGCGGAAGATAAAATCGCCAACGGTTACAACGAACAGCGCATGCGCAGCGGCACCGCGGTGTTCACCCTGACCCCGGACGAGAAAAACGAATTCGACTTTGAAATCGGCCGCTCGCTGCAGGATCGCAACAGCACGCCGGGCAAATCGGTGGCGGCGGAGCGCTGCAGCAGAGGCAAGTGCAAACCGTCCTCACGCAGCGAAGATCTCTACACCCGCACCAACTACTCGCTGACCCACAACGGTTATTACGACTTCGGCAACTCCACCAGCTACGTTCAGCGCGAAGAGACCAACAACCCGGGCCGCAAGATGAAGATGTACAACACCATCTTCAACACCCAGAACCAGTTCGAGCTGGGTGCCCACATGCTGAACCTCGGCGGCCAATACCGCTATGAGAAACTGGGCGACAGCGGCAACCAGCTGAGCTCGGCGCAAGACGTCAACCAGCTGACGCGCTGGAGCTGGGCGCTGTTCGCCGAAGACGAATGGGCGCTGACCAACGACTTCAGTCTGACCAGCGGCATCCGTATGGATCGCGATCAGAACTTCGGCAGCCACTGGTCGCCGCGCATGTACGGCGTGTGGCACCTGACCGAACAGTGGACAATGAAAGGCGGCGTCTCCGCCGGCTACCGTTCGCCGGATCTGCGCCAATCCTCCGCCAGCTGGGGCCAGTCGACGGGCGGCGGCGTGCGTAAAGGCATCATCGTCGGCAACCCGGATCTGCAGCCGGAGAAGAGCCTGAGCGAAGAGATCGGCCTGATGTGGGATAGCCTGAAAGGCGTCAATGCCGGGGTGACGGTCTTCAACACCGACTTCAAGAACAAGATCACCGAAGTGCGCCGCTGCGAAGACACGCCGGATTGCACCATCGGCGGTACGCCCTACGACTTTATCAGCGATCGCGTCAACGTCGACAAAGCCAATATGCGCGGCGTAGAGGCCACCTTCGGCTGGCAGATCAATAAAGACTGGAAGTGGAACACCAATTACACCTACACCGCTTCCGAGCAGAAGAGCGGCGAGTTCCAGGGCAAGGCGCTGAACCAGATGCCTAAGCACATGATCAACACCGTGCTGGACTGGCAGGCCACGCAAGACCTCAGCCTGTGGTCGCGCGTTAACTTCCGCAGCCGCACCTCAGACTACCTGAGCCGCACGTCGATGGAGACCAGCACCCCATCCTACACCTTCGTCGATGCGGGCCTGAGCTACCAGGCGGCGAAAAACCTGCAGCTGACCGGCGGGGTCTACAACATTCTCGACAAGACCGTGGATTACGATCACTACCGCACCACGCTGGACGGCCGCCGTTACACCGTCGGCATGACCTACAACTTCTGATGCCCCCGGGCGCGCGCTGCGCGCCCTTTTCATTCCATCACCGAGAGGAAGCCCCATGAGATTACGCCGCTCCCCCCTGATGATCGCCCTGCTGGCCGCGATGGCGCTGGCGGGTTGCCACAGTAAAACCGACGCACCGGCGGCCTCGGCCACCGTCAACGTCCAGCACCTGAACGGCAGCACCGAGGTGAAGAAGCACCCGCAGCGCATCGTGGTGCTGGATTACGCCTCGCTGGAAACGCTGCAGCTGCTGGGCGTCGAGCCGCTGGCGCTACCCGGCAACCGTAAGAACTTGCCGGATAGCCTGAAGCGCTATCAGGATGACAAATACCTCAATGCCGGCACCCTGTTCGAACCGGATATGGCCGTGCTGCGCGCCGCCAAACCGGATCTGATCCTGATCGCCGGCCGGGCGTCCAAAGCCTATGACGAGCTGAACGCGCTGGCGCCGACGTTGAACATGTCCGTCGATCAGCAGGATCAGTTGGGCAGCCTGAAACAGCGCACCCGCCAGCTGGGCGAGCTGTTCGATAAACCGCAACAGGCGCAGGCAGCGATCGATAAGCTGGATGCGCAGATCGCGGCGGTCAAACCGCAGGCCGCCCAGGCCGGACGCGGGCTGGTGGTGCTGTTCTCCGGCGGCAAGATCAGCGCTTACGCCCCCAAGAGCCGTTTCAGCTTCGTCTATGACGCCCTCGGCTTCTCGTCCGCGCTGCACTCCGATGAAAAAGACGTGCGCGGCAATAAGCTGACGCCTGAGCAGGTCGCCAAACTGAACCCGGACTGGCTGTTCGTCATCGACAGAGATGCCGCGACCGGTCGGCCGAACGCGGTGGCGCCGCAGAAAATCCTCACCGGCACCGCGCTGAAGAAAACCACGGCGGTGAAAAAAGGCCAGGTGGTTTACCTGCCGGCGGCCGAGGTCTATCTGTCCGGCGGCATCGTCACCGCCCAGCACGTCGTCGAACGCGTGAGCGAAGCACTGAACCGCGCTGCGCGATAAAAAAAGCCCGGTGATGCCGGGCTTTTCTTGGACTATATCGTCGGCTGGTTCACCAGACCGTCTATCAGCACCTGCGGCGTGCCCTGCGAGCAACGCTCGATGCGCCCGCGCACGCCATAGACCCGCGCCAGGCTCTGCGGCGTAATCACCTGATCCGGCGCGCCGTCGGCGATCAGATCGCCATCCTGCAGCATCAGCACGTGGTCGCCGTGACGCAGCGCAATGTTGATGTCATGCACCACCACCACCGTCACGATATCGCGCTTGCGGGTTTCGCGGCGCACCAAATCCATCACGTGGAACTGGTAGTTGAGATCGAGCGCGCTCAGCGGCTCATCCAGCAGCAGCAGCGACGGCTGACGGATCAGCGACTGCGCCAACCCCACCAACTGTTTCTGGCCGCCGGACAGCTGATCGAGATAACTCAGCGCCAGGTGGGCGATGCCCAGCTGTTCCAGCAAAGCCATCACTTCCGCTTCGCTGCCGGCGTTGCTGCGGCCGCCCGAGGCGCGCTGCGCCACGATGATCGACTCCAGCACGTGCAGATGCACCCCGGCGGGCAGCGACTGCGGCAGGTACACCACTTTCTCCGCCCGACGGGCGAACGGCATCTGCATCAAATCGCCGTCGTCCAGCCACAGCTTGCCCTGCGCCGGGTTCAGCCCGGCCAGCGAGCGCAGCAATGTCGATTTGCCGCTGCCGTTCGGCCCCAGCAACACGGTGATTTGCCCGCGCGGCAGCATCGGCACCGAGAGATTGTCGATCACCTGGCGTTTCGGGTAACCCGCCGAGAAGTTTTCTATCCGTAAACCCTGGCTCATACGTTCCCCCGGTGGCGCAGAATAATGCTCAGGAAGAACGGCACCCCGACCAACGACGTCACGATCCCCACCGGGATGATTACCCCAGGCACCAGGTTTTTCGACGCCACCGAGGCCATCGACAGCACCAGCGCGCCAATCAGCGCACTGGCCGGCAGGTAGAAACGGTGATCTTCGCCGAAGATCATGCGGGCGATGTGCGGCGCCACCAGACCGATAAAGCCGATCGGCCCGACGAAAGCCACCGCCAGCGCCGAGAGCATGCTGATGCGCAGCAGCGTGGTCAAACGCAGCCGACGCACGTCGATGCCGAAGCTCACCGCCCGGTCTTCACCCAGACGCAGCGCGGTCAGTTTCCACGAGCTCATCATCGACAGCGGCAGCAGCACGGCGAACACCCCGAACAGAATGCCCAGCTTGTCCCACGAGGCGCGCGCCAGGCTGCCCATGGTCCAGAACACCAGCCCCTGCAGCGTGTCCTCGCTGGCGATGAACTGCATCATCGAGACCAGCGCGTTGAAGGTAAACACCAGCGCGATGCCGAACAGCACCACGCCGGAGGTGGCGACCCGCGTCCAGCGCGTGATGCCGTCCAGCATCAGCGCGGCGAACAGCGCGAAGATAAAGGCGTTGGCGGAGATGAACCACTGATCGGGGATCCCCGGAATGCCGATGCCGAGCACGATCGCCAGCGCGGCGCCAAAGGCCGCGGCGGAAGACACCCCGAGGGTGAAGGGGCTGGCCAGCGGGTTATTCAGGATGGTCTGCATTTCCGCCCCGGCCAGGCCGAGCGCAAAGCCCACCACCACCGCCATCAACGCATAGGGCAAACGGATGTCCCAGACGATCACCCGCGTGCCGGCATCGGCCGCGGCGGGATCAAGCAGCGTTTGCCATAAGGATGACAACGACAGGCCGGACGGCCCCATGGTGAAATCCAGCAGCAGCGAGCCCAGGATCGCCAATGCCAATACGCCCATCATCAACAGGCGATGGCGAAGAATATGCTGATAACGCCCCATCACGCCGGCGTCGGGTTGCCCCTTGGCTTCAGTCATGGGATCGGTGGATACGCTCATTAGTTAAGATACCTGTTGCAACCATCATGACAGCGGCGCGAAAGCGGCCGCCGTGAACCGAAAAGTGTGCGGCAGCAGCCTGCTGCACAGCCGTTAACAATAAAACAAACGATAATACTTATCAATCATATCAATAGGTGAAAACGGCGTTGTCGAAATGTAATAATTTGTTTTTTATCGCCATTTTTCAAACCACCACGCTTTCCCCCGCCAACGGCCAGTAGGTTAATTATTCTGAAAATTCTTCCTGATCCGACCAGACTCTGACAAATAACGGCAAAACCACATAGAATCCAAAATCACAGCACCGCGCGTGCAAAAAAACTTCAGGCCGCCGCAAGAGCGGCCTTATTGATTGACGAGGCTGTAATGAGAAGTCCATCTCCGGCGGTAACGCCCAAACGCCCGGCGCTGCTGAACTGGCTGTTATACAGCCCGCTGCACGCCGATGACGAGCCGTTTCAACGCCAGCTGCGTCTCACGCTGACGCCCTCTCCTCTCACGCCCTGGCTGAATGCCGCGGGGCCGGCCGCGCTGCTGGCGGGGTACGCCTGGCTGGTCCAGCGGCCGCTCGGCATCGGTTTGTTGCTGCTGCTGTTGTTGTTGACCGCCGGGCGAGCCTGGCTGGCGCGCCGGCGTCAACCGGCCTGGCCGAACGCCATGCTGGTGACGGTGCTGCTGTGGGCGCTGCTGGTCGGCGCCAGCGCCGCTCTGGCGATGCTCTCGGGCCGCTTCGTCTTAATGCTGTTCGCCGGCCTGACGATCACCGCCCTGGCCTGCTGGCTGATGCAACGCCACGCCGCCGCCCCGCGCTTCGCGCTGCTTGAGGTGATCGCTCTGACTCTGCCTTACCTGCTGGCGGCGCCGCTGTCGCGCGTGCAAAACCTGTTTGTCCTGGCGGACCTCGCGCCGCTGTGGCTGGTGCTGGCCCACGGCATGATCGCGCGCTACCACCGCCAGCTGGTGCAGCACGTCACGCTGGCGTGGGAGAAGCAGCAGGCGTCGCACCGCGATCGCCTGACCGGCTTTCTCAACCGCGCAGGCGGCGAGACGGTGATGCGCAGCATCTGCCGTCCCGGAACGGCGCAGCCGATCTCCCACCTGTTCATTCTTGAATTCGGCCCGCTGGCGGCGCTCTACCAAAGCCACGGCGTCCAGATCGGCGACGACGTGCTGCGCACCGTCGGCGAGCGCCTCAAGACGCTGATCCGCCCCAGCGACTATATCTGCCGCTATACCGGCGGCCAGTTTCTGATTCTGGTGCACGATCTGCCCTACGGCGCGGAAAGCGAGTTTCTGGCGCGCATTGTGCCGCCGCTGGAGGCGCCCTACGATTTTGGCGCGTTCGGCGAGGTGAACATGCAGCTTAACGCCGGCATTGTGGCGCTGACGCAGGATTACGCGACGGTAGAGAGTTTGATGAGCTCGGCGCAGCAGGCGCTGGCGGAAGCCAAAGGCGGGAAAAAGTAAAACAAAACGCGGCGGGAGCCCCCGCCGCGTGTCACTCACCGAAAATTACTTCACGTCCATCTTCGGGAATTCCATCTCGCTGTACTTCACGACACGGGTGCCTTGCGACAGCTTGTAACCAAACCAAATCAGCAGGAACAGCGGAATACCGATGTAGGTCGCGGTCACGCCGTACCAGTCGATCTTGTCTTGCAGGAAGGCCTGGTAGTTCTGCCCCAGGGTGATGATCAGACACAGCACGAAGGCGAAGATCGGCCCCAGCGGGAAGAAACCGGAACGGTACGGCAAATCGTTCAGATCGCGCCCCTGCAGCATGTAGCCGCGACGGAAACGGTAGTGGCTGATGGCGATGCCCAACCAGGCGATGAAACCGGTCATGCCCGAGGTATTCAGCAGCCACAGGTAAACCGACTGGTTACCGAACATCGACGTCAGGAAGCACAGGCCGGCCACCACGCAGGTCGCGTACAGCGCGTTGCGCGGCACGCCGCCTTTCGACAGCTTGGCGAAGATGCGCGGCGCCTTGCCTTCCGAAGCCAGGGTGTACAGCATTCGGGTCGACGCATACATGCCCGAGTTACCGGCCGACAGCACCGCCGTCAGGATCACCGCGTTCATCACCGCCGCCGCCGACAGCAGGCCGGCATGTTGGAACACCAGCGTGAACGGGCTGACGCTGATGTCTTTCACGTCGTTGCGCAGCAGGCTCGGATCGGTGTACGGAATGATCAGGCTGATGATCAGAATGGCGAAGATATAGAACAGCAGGATACGCCAAAATACCTGACGCACCGCGCGCGGGATGTTTTTACCCGGGTTTTCCGATTCGCCGGCCGCGATGCCGATAAGTTCGGTGCCCTGGAACGAGAAGCCGACGATCATGGCCACGCCGATCATCGCCGAGAAGCCACCGGCAAACGGCGCGTCTCCTATTGTCCAGTTCTGCCAGCCGGCATGCTCGCCGCCCTTCAGAATGCCGACGATCATCATCACGCCGACGGCGATGAAGATAATCACGGTGCTGACCTTGATCAGCGCGAACCAGTATTCCGCCTCGCCGAACCCTTTCACCGAAATGTAGTTCAGCAGGAACATCAGGCCGAGGAACAGCGCGCTCCAGATCCAACCCGGGGTGTCCGGGAACCAGTAGCTCATCACCAACTGCGAGGCCACCAGGTCAACGGCGATGGTCACCGCCCAGTTGTACCAGTAGTTCCAGCCCAGCGCGAAGCCGAAGCCTTCTTCTACGTATTTGGCGCCGTAGGTGGAGAATGAACCGGAGACCGGCATAAAGGCCGCCAGTTCGCCCAGGCTGGTCATCAGGAAGTACACCATCAAACCGATCAGAGCGTAAGACAGCAGCGCCCCGCCGGGGCCTGCCTGAGAAACCGTGGCGCCCGAGGCGACGAAGAGGCCGGTGCCGATGGAGCCGCCGATGGCGATCATGGTCAAATGCCGGGCTTTCAATTCACGGCGCAATCCGGGTGCTTGCTGCCCCGATGTTTTTATATCCTGCTGAGCCATTCGTTCCCTATCTATCTGCTCTTCGAAAAATGAGGGCGGATTGTAACAAATACCCGCCGGTGAACTAGCAACATTGCACCGATATAAGATAGCTTCATAATTCAGAGGCAATTATTAGCTGCGGCCCTTATAGCCTTACTTACTCTCATTAATGTGAGCGCGCGCAGGTTTTTATGCTTTTTCCGGCCTGCGCGGCAGCAGAGCGCTTGACGTGCCGCCGGTTACAGCACGCAATAGCTGAGAAAACGTTGCAACGCGTTGGAGACGTGCTTTTGCCGATGGCGGATCAGGTACAGGGTGCGGCGCAGCGGCGGCAACGGCACCGGCAGTTCCACCAGCGCGCCGCTGGCCAGCTGTTCCGCCACCACCCGCCGCGACAGGCAGCTGATGCCGATGCCGTGCCTCACCGCATGCTTGATCGCCTCCGAGTTGCCCAGCTCCATCACCAGTTGGAAGTGCGGCAAATGCGCCAACAGCAGATGGTCCAACACCTCACGAGTGCCGGAACCGCGCTCGCGCAGGATCCACGGCGCATTGGCCAGCGCCTCCAGCGTCGGCGGTTGACGGGTCAGCGGGTTATCCGGCGCGGCGAACACCACCAGCTCGTCCTCCAGCCACGGCTGCGTCACCAGCTCCGGCATATGGCAAGGCCCTTCGATCAGCCCCAGATCGACGCGAAAATCCGCCACCGCCACGATCACGTCCTGGCTGTTGCCGACGTTCAGCTCCAGCGGCGTGGCGGGAAAATCCCGGCGGTAGCGGGCGATCATCTCCGGCAGCATGTAGTTGCCGATGGTGCTGCTGGCGGCGATGCGCAACGCCCCGCCGTCATGGCGAAACAGCTGCTCTATCTCCCCCGCCTGTTCCAACAGCGCCAGCGCCTTGGGATACAGCAACCGGCCGTGCTCGTTGATCACCAGCCGTTTACCGACGCGATCGAACAGCTGCACGCCCAATTGCCCCTCCAGATCCGCCAGCGCCGCGCTGACCGCCGACTGCGACAGCGCCAGCACCACAGAGGCCTGCGTGGTCGAACCGCTTTTCAGCACTTCGGTAAAGACTTCCAGTTGACGCAACGTGATATGCATAGCTGTCCCGGTATTGAAAGAAGGTTCTGCCAGAGAACCCCAACATGGTGTTGTGGGCAGCCCGGCCAGGCTACCCCTGTTTGCGGCCAGATCGACGCGCTATTTGCCCAACGCAACCAGCTGCGCCGCCTCAGCCAGCACCGGCTCTCGCGGCGTGCCGGTTTCGTCCCGCAGTATCAATTGCAGCATCGCCGCGAGATGGTCGCGGTCGATCGCCTTGTTTTCTTCAATCAACCGCCGCACCGCGCGGCCCACTTCCTGATCTACCTGCTCTCTGCGTTGATCGTCGGTATCCATCGCCTGCTCCTGTTAGTTGGAAAATTGACGGCGGCTCGCCGCTCCTCCACACCCTAGCCGCAATGCGGCGTTATGCCAATGGCTGACCCCATACCACTTATTCAGATAGGTTATAAATATATAATCAATTTCTCTTTTATTCAGCCCAAACGTACTCTTGACCGCAAGAAACAGACTGAAGGACTGACTTTATATGGCGACTGATACCACTCACACTTACCCCGAGCGACGCTTCCCGCTGTTCGGCCTGCCGCGGCTGGTGCCGGGGCTGGCGCTGACCGGCGCGCTCACCGCGCTGGCCGTCTGGGCCGGCGACATTCCCTGGGTGGCGGAGCTGGGGCTGGGGGCGCTGACGCTGGCGATCCTGCTCGGCATTCTGGTGGGCAACACGCTGTACCCCCGCTGGCAAACCGTTTGTCACAGCGGCGTACAGCTGGCCAAACAGCGCCTGCTGCGTCTGGGCATTATCCTTTACGGCTTCCGGCTGACCTTTCAGCAGATCGCCGACGTGGGCGCCAGCGGCATCATCATCGATGCGCTGACCCTGATCACCACTTTCCTGCTGGCCTGCTGGCTCGGCAAGAAAGTGTTCGGCATCGACAGCCAAACCGCGATACTGATTGGCGCCGGCAGCAGCATTTGCGGCGCGGCGGCGGTGATGGCCACCGAGCCGGTGCTGAAGGCCGATTCCAGCAAAGTGGCGGTGGCGGTTTCGACCGTGGTGGTGTTCGGCACCCTGGCGATCTTCGCCTATCCGTGGCTGTATCAGTTGAATGAGCACTTCCAGTGGCTGCCGTTCAGCCAGGAAACCTTCGGCATCTACGCCGGCTCCACCATCCACGAAGTGGCTCAGGTGGTCGCCGCCGGGCACGCCATCGGGCCTGACGCCGAAAATGCGGCGGTGATCGCCAAGATGATCCGCGTGATGATGCTGGCGCCGTTCCTGCTGCTGCTGTCGGGCTACATCAGCCGCGGCAGCGCAGGAAAGGCGGAAAAATCCGCCATCACCATTCCGTGGTTCGCCGTGCTGTTTATCGCCGTCGCCGGGCTGAACTCCTTCAACCTGCTGCCAGCCACGCTGGTGCGGCACCTGATCACCGCCGACACCTGGATGCTGGCGATGGCGATGGCGGCGCTGGGGCTGACCACCCACATCAGCGCCGTGCGCCAGGCCGGGATGAAACCGATTCTGCTGGCGACGCTGCTGTTCGTCTGGCTGCTGGTCGGCGGCGGCGCGATAAACCAACTGGTGCAACACCTGCTGTAATCTCCCTCGGCGGCCCGCTTCGGCAGGCCGCCGCTTTTCGCCATTCAATCCGCCCGCCATCAATGCCATAATGTCACCGATAACACAGGAGAATGAAGATGAAGTTTGTCGGTGCACATGTCAGCGCGTCAGGCGGCGTGGATCAGGCGGTTATCCGCGCGCACGAATTGGAGGCGACCGCGTTCGCCCTGTTCACCAAAAATCAGCGTCAATGGAAGGCCGCCCCGCTGGCCGCCGACGTGATCGATAAGTTCAAGAGCGCCTGCGCCCAGTACGGTTACGGGCCGGGGCAAATCCTGCCGCACGACAGCTACCTGATCAATCTGGGGCACCCGGTAGCCGACGCGTTGGAAAAATCGCGCGAGGCGTTTATCGACGAGCTGCAGCGCTGCGAACAGCTGGGGCTGACGCTGCTGAACTTCCACCCCGGCAGCCACCTGCTGCAAATCGACGAAGATAAGTGCCTGGCGCGCATCGCCGAATCGATCAACATCGCGCTGGATAAAACCGCCGGCGTGACGGCCGTGATCGAGAACACCGCCGGCCAGGGCAGCAACCTGGGCTTCAAATTCGAGCACCTGGCGGCGATCATCGACGGCGTCGAAGACAAAAGCCGCGTCGGCGTTTGCATCGACACCTGCCACGCCTTCGCCGCCGGGTACGATCTGCGCACCGAAGAAGAGTGCGAGCGCACCTTCAAGCAGTTGGGCGACATCGTCGGTTTCAACTACCTGCGCGGCATGCACCTGAACGACGCCAAGAGCGAGTTCAACAGCCGCGTCGACCGCCATCACAGCCTGGGGGAAGGCAACATCGGCAAAACGGTGTTCAGCTACATCATGCGCGATCCGCGTTTCGACAACATCCCGCTGATTCTGGAAACGGTAAATCCGGATATCTGGGCCGAAGAGATCGCCTGGCTGAAGGCGCAGCAGTAACCCCCCTGGCCGCTCGCTTAAGCGCGAGCGGTTTCCCCCACCGCGTGCTCCGCCGCCAGCATGGCGCCGAACTGACGCAGCGTTTCTTCATCCAGGCCCGCAGCCCTGAACACCGCGGTGGTAAAACTGACCGGCGCCGATCCCGGTGACGTAATGACGCGGTCATCCACAACGGCGACGGCGCTCGCAACGTAATGGCGCTGCCCGCTGTAGCCCGCAACGTTGCGCGTCAAGAACTCAGCATCGTTGGAGGTATGCGCCCTGCTGTTCAACAGGCCGGCCCGCGCCAACGCCAACGTCCCGCCGCAAATGCCCGCCAGGGTCGCGCCGCGTTGACGCTGCTCATTGAGCAACGCGCGGATATCCGGCGCCCGTTCGGTTTCCCACAGGGTGCCGCCGACCACCACCAGCACCTCGGGGCGCCAGTCCGCCAATTCAGCCACGCCGTGAGCAACGTCCACCGTCAACCCGCCCTGTGAGCGAAGCGTTCCGGCCCGCGGCGCAAAAAACGCCACATCCAGCCCATAAAACGGGCCGCCAACGCCGGCAATCAGCGCGTATTCCCAATCGGCGAAACCGGATGTCAGTACGATCGCCACTTTTTTAGCCACTGATGAATCTCCTTGAGTCATTCCTTGTTCGCAGGAACAAAGTCGCGCTATCAGCTTAGAAAGCCTTGTGGTTTCTGACCAGGGGTAAATCGTGCTAACTGCCTAAGACACAAATAAAAACGCGCAGCTCTGGGCTGCGCGTTTTGCGGTATCGGCGAGGCTTACGCCGCGGCGGCGACCGGCGTTTCAGCACGTTTCAGCAGGGCATAAGCCCCCCCGGCCAACAGCGTGCCGGCGGCGATCGCCACCAGGTACAGCAACACCGGCGAAATCGCGCCCGGGATCAGCAGCACGAACAAGCCGCCGTGCGGCGCCATCAGCTTGGCGCCGAAGGCCATCGACAGCGCGCCGGTCAGCGCCCCGCCGGCGATGCAGCACGGCAACACGCGCATCGGATCGCGGGCGGCGAACGGAATCGCCCCTTCGGTGATGAAGCACAGCCCCAGCACCAACGCCGCCTTGCCGCCTTCCTGTTCGGATTTCGGGAACTTGCGGCGCGCCAGCAGCGTCGCCAGGCCCATCGCCAGCGGTGGCACCATGCCCGCCGCCATGATGGCCGCCATCGGCGCATACACCGAGGAGCTGAGCAGCGCCACGCCGAACGCGTAGGCCGCTTTGTTCACCGGGCCGCCCATGTCGGTGCACATCATGCCGCCCAGGATCGCCCCCAGCAGTACGGCGTTGGCGGTGCCCAGCGATTGCAGCCAATGGGTCAGGCCTTCCATGATTTTCGCCACCGGCGTACCAACCACGTAAATCATGATGAGACCGGTGATCAGGCTGGCCACCAGCGGAATGATCAAGATGGGCTTCAGCGCTTCCATACTCTGCGGCAGACGCAGCTTGCTGCTGATCGCCTTGGCGACGTAACCCGCCAGAAAACCGGCGATGATGCCGCCAAGGAACCCGGCGCCGGTGCTCACCGCCAGCATGCCGCCGATCAGGCCCGGCGTCAGGCCCGGACGATCCGCAATGGAGAAGGCGATGAAACCGGCCAACACCGGCACCATCAGCGCGAAGGCGGAGCCGCCGCCGATCTGCATCAGCGCCGCCGCCAGGGTGCCCTTGACCTCAAAGGCCTTGATGCCGAACACGAACGACAGCGCGATGCACAAACCGCCCGCCACCACCATCGGCAGCATGTAGGACACGCCGGTCAGCAGGTGACGATACGGGCCGTTGCCCTCTTTCTTCTTCGCCGTCGGCGCCGCGCCGCTGCGCTGCTGCGGCTGGAACACTTCGGCTTCGGCCAGCGCCTTGTCCAGTTCCTGCGCGGTTTTCTTCAGCGCCAGACCGGTGGAAGTACGATACATCGGCTTACCGGCAAACTTGTCCAGATCCACTTCGATGTCCGCCGCGACGATCACCAGATCCGCCGCCGCCACTTCTTCCGGGGTGATGGCGTTGCCGGCACCGACGGAGCCGCGCGTTTCCACCTTCACCCACCATCCGCGTTTCTTGGCTTCACTTTCAATGGCTTCGGCCGCCATAAAGGTGTGCGCCACGCCGGTTGGGCAAGCGGTGATCGCCACGATGCGTTTTTGTCCATCGGCTTTCACCGCAGCCGCCTGCGGCGCCTGATAGGTTTCAGCTTCGGCCTGGGCGCGCGCCAGAAACGCGTCCGGTTCACGTACCGCCTGTTCTACCTCGCCCACATAGATCAATTTGCCGTTCAGCGCGGCGTCAGCAGGAGCAGCCTGCCCCGCCACCGCCACCAGTTCGGCGTCCTGCAGCGACTCGACCAGCGTCAGGCCGGCTTTGGCCGCGGCGGCCTCCAGCATGCGTTTCGCCAGGTGGCCACGGGCCTGTCCCTGCGAACTGTCTACCATCAGCAGCGTTTTCATTCTGCCTCCTGCTATTGATTGAAAGGTTTCAGATCGACGCGCGCCATCATCGCGGCCAACTGGGGACGATCGGTCACGCCGACATTGCTCTGGCTGACCGCCAGCGCCGCTACCGCCGTGGCCAGACGCAGGGTGTGTTCGCTGGATTCGCGCATCAGCAGGCCATAAATCAGGCCGCCGACCATCGAATCGCCGGCGCCCACGGTGCTGACCACCTCACAGGACGGCGGTTTGGCGATCCAGGCGCCGGATGCGTTAACCCACAGCGCGCCTTCCGCGCCGAGGGAGATGACCACGTGGGCGATGCCCTGTTCGCGCAGCGCATGCGCGGCCTCGACCACGTCTGCCAGCGTCGGCAGCGGGCGCCCGGCCCAGATTTCCAGCTCGCGGCGGTTCGGTTTGACCAGCCACGGCGAGGCCTTCAGCCCGGCGACCAGCGCTTCGCGGCTGCTGTCGAAAATGATGCACGGGCACTTGGCGCGCAGTTGGGTCATCCAGTCGGTAAACGCGTCAGGATCGACGCCGGCCGGCAGGCTGCCGCTCACCGCCACCATGTCAAACTGGCCCAGCCAGCTCAGCGAGTCGCTGACGAAGCGATCCCAGTCCTGCGGCGTCACTTCGAA
The DNA here is from genome assembly GCF_052168495.1 of Serratia sp. CY52157. Lineage (NCBI taxonomy): Bacteria > Pseudomonadati > Pseudomonadota > Gammaproteobacteria > Enterobacterales > Yersiniaceae > Serratia > Serratia sp. CY52157. Next base: position 1,718,218 of record NZ_JBJNMO010000001.1, read on the forward strand.
GCCGGAGAAGTTGAAGTCAGTGACTTCGCCGTCTTTTTCCGTCAGCTTGACGTTGATGCGGGTGCGCCCCGGCACCACCTGAAAGCGGTTGGCGATCCCCAGATCGCTGAACAGCAGCTGGAAACCGTCCTGATTATCTTTGCCCAGGAAGCCGCCGACGGTGACGTCGATGCCTAAATCTTTCAACACTTTGGCGACGTTGATGCCCTTACCGGCGGCGTGCAGGCCGGCGGTTTTTACCCGGTTGACTTCCCCGCGTTCAATCTGCGGGCAGAAACCCACCAGATCGTACGCCGGGTTCAGGGTGATTGTTGCTACTCTTCTGCTCATGCTGCGCCCTCGCCCAGTCCTTCATTAATCGCTTCGCCAATCGCCTTCAGCGCGGCTTCAGCATCTTCTCCATTGGCGGTAAAGCGCAGGTGATGCCCTTTCTTCACGCCCAACGCCACCACCTTCATCAGGCTGCGCCCGTTGGCCGGCTTGCCGCTGCCGTCCAGGTTGGTGACGGTGATGTCACTGTTGAAACTTTTGATCACGTTGACCAGCGCCGTGCCCGGCCGCGCGTGCAGACCGTGCTCGTTGCGGATCACGAATTCGGCGCTCAGCACGCTGCTCTCTTCCGCCACGTCGCTGGTCAGCAGCGCCAGCACGCCGGCGGCATCCGCCTTCAGCAAGCGTTCAGCTTTGTTGGCCAGCAGCAGATCGCTGAGGTAGTTGATCACCGCCAGCGGCTGCGCATCGGCGACCGACACCGTCAGCAGCAGCGCCACCGGCTCGCCGTCTTCCACGAAAGCCTGCGCCGGGCGGCTGACGGTGGCCGCGCTGGCCAGGTTGCCTTCAACGCTGTCGCTGAGCCAAATGCCCTGCCCCAGATTCAGCGGTTTGCGGGTGATGGCATCGCTGACGAACTGCGCGTTGACCGCCCCGATTTTTTGCAGACGGCCGGCGTTCAGCGCCTGCAGCGTCATCAGGCTGTCGGCGGCGACGTCGAGCGCAATCAGCGAAACGTCGAACTGGAATTCGGCGCTCTGCCGTTCGCCCATCAACAGGCTGCGCAGCTCTTCCGCGGAGGTGGTTTTCGCCAGCCGCTCCGCCACGCTGTCATCGCTCAGCACGTGGGTGAGCTGACGCAGCAGCGCCAAATGCTCGTCGGAACGGGCGGCGATGCCGATCGCCACATAGGCGGTCTGGCCCTCCCCCCACGCGATGCCCTGCGGGAACTGGAACACCTGCACGCCGGTTTTCAACACCAGATCGCGGGTATCGGTGGTGCCGTGCGGAATGGCGATGCCGTTGCCCAGGTAGGTGGACGTCTGCAGTTCGCGCTGCAGCATGCCGTCCACATAACCGGCGCTGACGCAGCCGGCGTCGGTCAGCGCGGCGGCCACCTGACGGATGGCCTCCTGCTTATCGGCGGCAGCGGCGCCCAGATGAATGTCTTGCGGTGACAACTGGAACATGATTCTCCTCTCCTGCTGAATTGAATCGTTTCAGCTTCATTGAGAAAAAGGAGCGTTACCCGCTGCCCACAAGCGGTCGGATAACGCTGAAACGTTTCAAGGAGTGTGTAAGCAGCGCAAGATGAAAGCAAGTTTTCTCCCTTTCGCCATTGCAGATTTTTGAGCTTACGCACACTTTCATCGGCGCATTGGTCAGCGCCGGGGCAAAATGACATACTGTGCTGAAACTTTGCTGACGGAGAAAAGCATGAATGTAGTGACGGGCGTCGGGGTGATCATCGTGAACCCGCAAGGCGAGATTTTGCTGGGCAAACGCTGCGGCTCCCACGCGCCCTTTTGGTCGATCCCCGGCGGGCATCTGGATGCCGGTGAAACCTTCGAGCAGTGCGCCCAGCGCGAAATTGCCGAAGAAACCGGGTTGATCATCGATCCGCCGCGCTTCGTTGGCGTCAGCAACAATCTGCAAACCTGGCGCGCCGAAGGCAAACACACGGTGTCCATCTGTCTGCAGGTGGCGCATCCCGGCGGCGAAGCCGAGCTGAAAGAACCCGAAAAATGCGCCGAATGGCGCTGGTGCGCGCCAGACTCTCTGCCGGAACCCCATTTCGAAGCCAGCCGCACGGCGATCCGCCTGTGGCTGAGCGGCCAAACCTACTTGCCAACGGCCTGAGCCCTTCGCGAGCGCGCGGCGTTCGCGTTGCCTGCCTCACAGCCCATCGCTATATAAAATAGAATATAACGCTATTTTTTGCGATATACGCCATTTTTTTGACTACGGATAACCCCATGGGGTTAACCCTCTTCTATCATTACCCCTGCAATCGACGTGGCATTCTGACCTCCGGTCGGCGGCCTTTTGGCAAGATTTTATTTTAAATTCATAATTATAAGCGGGTTTACCATGAGCAAAAAACTGACTGGCTTTGAAAAAAAGCGCCGGTGGGGATGGCTATGGCTTTTGCTGCTGGGGATTATCCTCGGCGCGGCGCTGTTGGCCGGGACCGCCACCGTATTCCATAAAACCAGCGATACCGCCTTCTGCGTTTCCTGCCACACCATGCAACAACCGCTGGCCGAATATCAGGGCAGCGTCCACTTCCAAAACACCAAGGGTATCCGCGCCGAGTGCGCCGACTGCCACGTGCCGCACCAGCCGATCGATTACCTGTGGACCAAAATCCGCGCGGTAAAAGACATCTACGGCGAGATGGTCGGCACCATCGATACGCCGGAAAAATATGAAGCGCACAAGCTGGCGATGGCGCAGTCGGTCTGGAAGACGCTGAAAGAGAACGACTCGGCCACCTGCCGCTCCTGCCACAGCTACGACGCCATGGACATCACCGCCCAGCGCCCTGAGGCGCGCCTGCAGCACCCGGTGGCGATCAAACAGGGCGAAACCTGCATCGACTGCCATAAAGGCGTGGCCCACATCCTGCCGGACATGAGCGGCGAAACCCAGGCCGGCGCCGCCGAGCTGGCCAAGGCCGCGGCGCTGACCGCACCGGGCGCCACCACCCTCTACACCATCGCCACCGAACCGTTCTTCCTCAGCGCAGACGACAGCCATAATGCCGGCAACCTGATGCCGTCCACCGAAGTGCAGGTGGTGAAACAGGATGGCGACAAGGTGCTGGCCACCGTGAGCGGCTGGCAGCAAGACGGGGTCAGCGAAGTGTTCTACGCCGCGCAGGGTAAGCGCATCCTCAGCGTGCTGCTGGGTGAAGACGCGCGTAAACAGCTGAAGACCGCGTCCACCCAGACCGATGCGGAAACCGGCCTGGTCTGGCATCAGGTCTCTCTGCAGGTGTGGCTGCCGCGCAAGCAGCTGATCGACGATCAGCAAAAAATCTGGCGCTACGCCGCGGACATGATGTCGGCCAACTGCACCGGCTGCCACGGGCTGACCGCGCTCGATCGCTTCAACGCCAACCAATGGATCGGCGTCATCAAAGGCATGGCGCCGCGTACCTCGCTGACGCAGGAACAGCTGCGCGTGCTGACACAATACGTACAAAAACACGCCAGCGACATGCCACCTGCCGCACCGGCCAAGCTTTAAGGGAGAAGCGCAATGAGCAACCAAAAACCGTTAACCATGAGCCGCCGCCGCTTCCTGACCGGCGCCGCCGCGCTCACCGCCGCCCCGCTGTTGGCGGGATTATGGCCCAAAGCGGCGCTGGCGCAGGCCATCAGCGAAGCGCTGCCGCAGTTCATCGTCTTGCGTCAGGCGCAGAAAGGCATCCTGACCGGCGCCCACTGGGGCGCGTTTGAAGCCATCGTGCAGGACGGCAAGATGGTCGGCGTGCAGCCGGTGCAGGACGATCCGTATCCCAATGAGCTGATCACCATGGCGCCTTATCAGGTGCACGCCGAGAACCGCATCAAATACCCGATGGTGCGCAAAAGCTGGCTGGAAGGCGGCCCCGGCAGCCGCACCGAGCTGCGCGGCCGCGACGAGTGGGTGCGCGTCAGCTGGGACAAAGCGACCGAGCTGGTGTGCAATGAGATCACCCGCCTGCAAAAAGATCACGGCCCGCAGTCGATCTACGCCGGTTCCTACGGCTGGAAAAGCGTCGGCATGCTGCACAACAGCCGCACGCTGCTGCAGCGCCTGATGAACCTGACCGGCGGCTTCCTCGGCTACGCCGGCGACTACTCCACCGGCGCGGCGCAGGTGATCATGTCGCACGTGGTCGGCTCGATGGAGGTCTACGAACAGCAGACCGCCTGGCCGAACGTGATCGAGAACAGCGAGCTGGTGATCCTGTGGGGCTGCAACCCGATGGTCACGCTGAAAAACAGCTGGAACGTGCCGGATCACGTCGGCCAGACCGGCTTCGAGGCGCTGAAGAAAAAAGGCACCCGGGTGATCAGCATCGATCCGGTACACAACGACAGCGCCAAGTTCGTCAATGCGCAGTGGATCGCCCCGCGCCCATACACCGACGGCGCCATGCTGATCGGCATCGCCCATACGCTGCTGACCGAGAAGCTGCATAACCCGGACTTCCTGAAAACCTATACCGTCGGCTTCGACAAGTTCCAGGCCTACCTGCTGGGCGAGAGCGACGGCGTGGCGAAAACCGCCGAATGGGCGGCCGACATCAGCGGCGTCGATGCCGACACGCTGCGCGCGCTGGCGCGCGAGATGGCGAAGCACCGCACCATGATCATGGGCGGCTGGGGCATTCAGCGCCAGCATCACGGCGAACAGCAGCACTGGCTGCTGGTGACGGTGGCGGCGATGCTCGGCCAGATCGGCCTGCCGGGCGGCGGCTTCGGCTTCAGCTACCACTATTCGTCCGGCGGCAGCCCGACCGCCAAGGGCGGCATCATCGCCGGCATCTCCGCCGGCAACGCGCCGAAGAACTCGCCGGCGCCGATCCCGGTAGCGCGCATCGCCGAATGCCTGAGCAATCCGGGCAAAACCATCGACTTCAACGGCGCCAAGGTCACCTACCCCGAGGTGAAAATGGTGTATGTGGCGGGCGGCAACACCTTCCACCAGCATCAGGACACCAATAACCTGGTCAAAGCCTGGCAGCGGCCGGACACCATCGTGGTCAACGAGCCTTACTGGACCGCCACCGCCAAGCATGCCGATATCGTCCTGCCGGCCACCACCAGCTACGAGCGCAACGATCTGGAAATGGGCGGCGACTATTCGCAGCTCTACGTGTTCCCGATGCATCAATGCGTGCCGCCGCAGCACGAGTCGCGCAGCGACTTCGACATCTTCTCGGCGATGGCGGCCAGGCTGGGCGTGCAGGAGGCCTTTACCGAGGGCAAGGATGAAACCCAGTGGCTGAAAGGCATGTACGACGACATGAAAAACCAGGCGCGCGCCGCGCGGGTGGCGCTGCCGCCGTTCGACATGTTCTGGCAATCCAATAACTACGTGCGTTTCCCGGTGCCGGAGGCCAATAAGCAGTGGGTGCGCTTCGCCGATTACCGCGACAACCCGCTGCTGAACCCGCTGGGCACGCCGTCGGGCAAGATCGAAATCTACTCCGACGCCATCGCCAAAATGCATTATGCGGATTGCCCCGGCATCCCGACCTGGATGCCGCCGCACGAGTGGTATCGCGGACCGGAAGCGGCCAAGTATCCGCTGTCGCTCAATACCGCGCACCCGACCAACCGGCTGCACTCCCAGCTCGACAATACGCCGCTGCGCAAGAAATACGCGGTGGCGGATCGTGAAGCGATCCTGATCCACCCGCAGGACGCGCAGCCGCGCGGCATTACCGGCGGCGATCTGGTGCGGGCGTTTAACGATCGCGGCCAGATCCTGGTGGGGGCGGTGGTCAGCGAAGACGTGCGGCCTGGCGTGGTGCGCATCAGCGAAGGCGCCTGGTTCGATCCGGCCGATCCGGCGCAGCCCGGCTCACTGTGCAAGAACGGCAACGTCAACTGCCTGACCTTCGACATCGGCTCCTCCAGCCTGGCGCAGGGCAACTGCGGGCAGATGGCGCAGCTGCAGATCGAGAAGTATCAGGGGCCGGCGCTGAAAAATACCGCGCACGCCGTGCCGCAAGGCGCCTGATCCCGCGATAAACAGAGGGCGCAACGCGCCCCCTGTTTTCCTCGTCGCCGCGCGACATAGCCGCTTACCCTCCGCCGAGGGATAGCGGTTTGCGTTTCTTTTCAACGGGCGTATGATGCGCGCGACCTCACTTTTTCGACGAATTCTCCATCGCCATGCCGACTTCATCCGCAGTAACGCGACGCACGCCCGATCTCACTTCGCTGGCCTTTTTGGCGGTGGCCTTCCTGACCGGCATCGCCGGCGCGTTGCAAACCCCGACGCTGAGCCTGTTTCTGGAAACCGAAGTCAAGGTGCGGCCGGCGCTGGTTGGCCTGTTCTTCACCGGCAGCGCGGTGATCGGCATTCTGGTCAGCCAGTTTCTCGCCGGCCGCTCGGATAAAAAAGGCGACCGCAAATCGCTGATCTTCCTCTGCTGTATGCTGGGTGCGCTGGGGTTCACGCTGTTCGCCTGGAGCCGTAATTACTCCCTGTTGCTGCTCGTCGGCGTGCTGCTCACCAGCTTCGGTTCCACCGCTAACCCGCAAATGTTCGCCCTGGCGCGCGAACACGCCGATCGCACCGGGCGCGAGGCGGTGATGTTCACCTCCATCATGCGCGCGCAGGTCTCGCTCGCCTGGGTGATAGGCCCGCCGATCGCCTTCGCGCTGGCGCTGGGTTTCGGCTTCAAAACCCTGTATCTGGCGGGCGCGGCGGCCTTTGTCCTGTGCGGCCTGCTGGTGTGGAAACGGCTGCCCTCCATGCCGAAAAGCGCCGTGGCGAGCGCGCCTCTGGCCGCACCGCGGCAGCATCGCCGCGACGCGCTGCTGCTGTTTGGCGCCAGCACCCTGATGTGGACCGCCAACAGCATGTACCTGATCAACATGCCGCTGTATATGGTGCACGAACTGCGGCTGCCGGAGCGGCTGGTCGGCGTGCTGATGGGCACCGCCGCCGGGCTGGAAATCCCGATCATGCTGATCGCCGGCATGGTGGCGAAACGCTGCGGCAAACGGTGTTTGATGCTCGGCGCCGCCGTCGCCGGCGTACTGTTCTACTGCGGCCTGCTGTTTATCACCGGCAGTGGGCAACTCATCGCTCTGCAGCTGTTGAATGCGGCGTTTATCGGCGTGCTGGCGGGGATCGGCATGCTCTACTTCCAGGATTTGATGCCCGGTCAGGCCGGCACGGCCACCACGCTGTTCACCAACACCATTCGGGTCGGCTGGGTTATCGCCGGCGCCATCGCCGGCGCGGTGGCGGAAATCTGGAACTACCATGCGGTGTTTTACGCCGCGCTGGCGATGGCCGCAGGCGCGACGCTGTGTCTGTGGCGGTTGAAAGACGCTTAAGGCGCGGTGTCCGCTTCCAGCCTGGCGAGATAAATCAGCGCCTGATCGCGGTGATCGTGGCACATGTCGCGGCTCGGCTGCAGGCTGCCGCACACCTTCGGCCGCAGCGGCGAATGAAACAGGCCGCAGCGCAGCTGTTCATCCAAATGAATGCAGCGGGTATTGGCGGGCTTGCCGTTCGGCATGCCGGGGATCGGGCTGGATATTGACGGCGCGATACAGCAGGCGCCGCAGTCGCTGCGACAGTCCATCAGCGCTACTCCTGGTGGGCTGGGGAAAAGAAGCGCGACAATAGCAGCCGCGTGCGGCGGCCGCCAGCAGAATCCCTGCGCCTTGGCGATCTTTACACTCGTCCCGCAACCGTCTTGCCCCGCCGGATTCGCCACCTGACGAATAAATGCCCAAAAAGCCGCAATTTAAAGACAAAAACGCGTGAAGCGTGCAATTCCCACGCTTTACATGCGCCATGCACCCATGTACCATTGAGCTAGTACAAAAGAACCTCTTCCATCAGGAGCGCACATGTCTACGGACACCATCCAGAAGCTGGCCCGCCCTTCCGTTCTCGGCGGCGCGATGATCATTGCCGGTACCGCCGTAGGCGCCGGCATGTTTTCCATTCCGATCGTCACTTCCGGTGTCTGGTTCAGCGGCTCCGTCGCGCTGCTGGTGTATACCTGGGCCTGCATGTTGCTTTCCGGCCTGATGATCCTTGAAGCCACGCTGCACTACCCGAGCGGCGCCAGCTTCAACACCATGGTCAAGGATCTGCTGGGCAAAGGCTGGAACGCCGTGAACGGCCTGTCGGTGGCGTTCGTGCTGTACATCCTGACCTACGCCTATATCTCCGCGGGCGGTTCGATCATCGCGCACACGCTGGAGGGCATCGTCGGCGTCGGCCAGACCACCGCCGGCCTGGTGTTCGCGCTGGTCGTGGCGTTTATCGTCTGGCTCTCCACCCGCGCGGTCGACCGCCTGAGCACCATTCTGATCGGCGGCATGGTGATCACCTTCGTGATGTCGGTGGGCGACATGTTCACCCACGTGCAGCCTGCGGTGCTGTTCAATACCGGCGATGACCAGGCCAGCTATCTGCCTTATGCCCTGGCGGCGTTGCCTTACCTGCTGACCTCGTTCGGCTACCACGGCAACATTCCCGGGCTGGTGAAGTACTACCACAAGGACAGCGGCTCCGTGGTGCGCAGCCTGGTGTACGGCACCCTGTTGGCATTGGCTATCTACATCCTGTGGCAGTATGTGATTCAGGGCAATATCGCGCGCGACGCCTTTAAGCAGGTGATCGCCGAGGGCGGCAATATCGGCAGCCTGCTCAAGCAAATGGGCAACGTCTCCAGCAGCCAGACCGTCAGCCAACTGCTGAACGCTTTCTCCTATATGGCGCTGGCCAGCTCGTTCCTCGGCGTGTCGCTGGGCCTGTTCGACTACCTGGCGGACTTCTGCAAATTCAAGGACGACGCCGTCGGGCGCAGCAAGACCGCGCTGGTGACCTTTGTGCCGCCGACCCTGGCCGCGCTGCTGTTCCCGAACGGTTTCCTGTACGCCATCGGCTTCGCCGGGCTGGCGGCCACCATCTGGGCGGTGATCGTGCCGGCGCTGATGGCGCGCGCCAGCCGCCGCCGCTATCCGCAGGCCGGTTATCGCGCACCGGGCGGCAACGGCGTGATCCTGTTCGTCATCCTGTTTGGACTGATCAACGCCGCCGCGCATATTCTGTCGCTGTTCGACCTGCTGCCGGTCTTCCGGTAATCCCCGACGGGAGGGCTGCCGCCCTCCCTTTCCCGCACTGTTTTTGCGCCGGGCTATTGCCTGAAATCGGCGGCGCGAGTACCTTGTCGCAACTTCTCTAATACTCTTCATTGCGGATGAATTGAAATGGCAAGAGCTAACGAAATTAAACGCGGCATGGCGATCAGCTACAACGGCAAGCTGCTGCTGGTAAAAGATATCGACGTGCAGAGCCCGAGCGCCCGCGGCGCCAGCACCCTGTACAAAATGCGCTTCTCCGACGTGCGCACCGGCCTGAAAGTAGAAGAACGCTTCAAGGGCGACGATATCCTGGACACCATTTCCCTGTCGCGCCGCAAGGTGAACTTCTCCTATATCGACGGCGAAGAATACGTGTTTATGGATGACGAAGATTACACGCCGTACATCTTCAAGAAAGACCAGATCGAAGACGAACTGCTGTTCATTCCGGAAGGCGGCCTGCCGGGCATGCAGGTGCTGACATTGGACGGCCAGGTGCTGGCGCTGGAGCTGCCGCAGACCGTGGATATGGAAATCGTCGAGACCGCGCCGGGCATCAAAGGCGCTTCCGCCAGCGCCCGCAACAAGCCGGCCACCATGGCGACCGGTCTGGTGATCCATGTGCCGGAATACCTCAGCGCCGGCGACAAGATCCGCATTCATATCGCCGAACGCCGCTACATGAGCCGCGCCGACTAGTCGCGCCAGCGGGGCCGATACTCGGCCCCGTTTCATTTTCCGCTACGGCAATTCCGGGAAAAAGCGCCGCTTGAGCGCCAGCTCGACGCCGCGCAGCTCCGCCAGCCCTTTCAACCGCCCGATGGCCGAATAGCCCGGATTGGTTTTCTTTTTCAAATCGTCCAGCATCTGATGCCCATGATCGGGGCGCATCGGGATCGGCCGCCGATCGCCCGCCCGCTGCCGACGCCGTTCTTCGGTCAGGATCGCTTCGATCACCGCCACCATGTCCACATCGCCCTGCAGATGCGCCCCCTCGTGGAAGCTTTTCGGGTTTTCCTCGCGGCAGGTGGCGCGTAAGTGGGTAAAGTGAATGCGATCGCCGAAGGTTTCAATCATCCGCACCAGATCGTTGTCGGCGCGCACGCCGTAGGAACCGGTGCATAGGGTGAAGCCGTTATGAATACTGTCGACGGTCTGCTTCAGCCACTGCATGTCTTCGATCGTGGAGACGATGCGCGGCAGGCCGAGGATCGGCCGCGGCGGATCGTCGGGATGCACCGCCAGCCGGATGCCGGCCTCTTCCGCCACCGGCACGATGGCGCGCAGAAAGACCGCCATGTTTTCGCGCAGTTGCGCCTTGTCGATGCCGTCGTATTCCGTCAGGCGGCGGCGGAACTGCTCCAACGTATAGCCTTCTTCCGCCCCCGGCAGCCCGGCGATGATATTGCCCGTCAGCGTGGCTTTCTCCTCCTCGCTCATGGCGGCGAAATAGGCCGCCGCCTGACTACGCTCTTGCGCCGTATAGTCCGCCTCGGCGCCGGCGCGTTGCAGGATATGCAGCTCGAACGCGGCGAAGGCGATTTGATCGAAACGCAGCGCTTTGGCGCCGTCCGGCAGCGAATAGGCCAGATCGGTGCGCGTCCAGTCGAGGATCGGCATGAAGTTGTAGCAGACGGTGTCGATGCCGCAGGCCGCGAGGTTGCGCAGCGTCTGTTGATAGTTGGCGATATGCCGCCGCCAATCGCCGCTGTGGGTTTTGATCTCTTCATGTACCGGCACGCTCTCTACCACCGACCACACCAGCCCTTTTTCCGCCAGCAGCGCCTGCCGCGCGCGGATCTCGTCGATCGGCCAGACTTCGCCGTTCGCAATATGGTGCAGCGCCGTGACCACCCCGGTCGCCCCAGCTTGACGCACGTCATCCAAAGAGACCGGATCGTTCGGGCCATACCAACGCCATGTTTGTTCCATGTTGTGTCCTTATGCCTGTCTCGCATCGCGATGTTGTTATACCAGTTTAATTTAGATGTCAGCTAGCTTTAACTTACTCTTTCACCGCGCGCTGTCAAAATTGAACCGTTCATTGGTTGATCCGCTTCACGATTCTGGCTTATTTTGGCCTGACCAATTCCCTTAACCTGCCGACAACTTTAGACTGGTGGCAGTTTTTTATCGCCGGGCCACGCTGCCCATGCGTCGGCAAACTGGTCCGCTAACTTGACGCAAGTGGCCCGCCAGCTGTCTACTCGCTTTGGAGATGAGATGAATACGATCGCCAACACCCCGCTGCCGGGCGCCGTCCGGCAACCGAATTATGATCGCCGGGCCCTGCGCAGCCGCATCGTGCACCTGGGTTTCGGCGCGTTCCACCGTGCGCATCAGGCGCTGCTGACCGATCGGGTGTTGAACGCCCAGGGCGGCGACTGGGGCATTTGCGAGATCAGCCTGTCCGGCGGCGTGCCGCTGTTTCAGGCGCTGCGGCAACAGGATCATTTATACAGCGTGCTGGAGAAAGGCGCGGACGGCCATCAGGCCCTGGTGATCGGCGCAGTGCATGAGAGCGTGCACCGCAAGCTGGAGGGCATCGCCGCGGTGTTGGAGAAGCTGGCCGAGCCGCAGGTGGCGATCGTCTCGATGACCATTACCGAAAAGGGCTACTGCATCGAACCCGGCAGCGGGCGGCTGGATCGGCGGCATCCGGGGATCGTCGCCGATCTGGCGGCGCCGCATCAGCCGCAGACCGCGCCCGGCATTTTGGTGGAGGCGCTGCGGCTGCGGCGTGAACGCGAGCTGCCCGCCTTCACCCTGCTCTCCTGCGACAATATTCCGGAGAACGGCCACGTGCTGCGCCGGGCGGTGCTCGATTTGGCGCAGGCGCGGGATCCGTCGCTCGCCGACTGGATCGCCTCCGCCGCCACCTTCCCCTGCACCATGGTCGATCGCATCGTGCCGGCCGCCACGCCGGCCACGCTGGATGAGATCGCCGCCGCGCTGGGCGGCGTGCGTGACGAATGCGCCATCGCCTGCGAGCCCTTCATTCAATGGGTCGTGGAAGACAATTTCGCCGCCGGACGCCCGGCGTGGGAGCTGGCCGGCGCCCAGTTGGTCCGCGATGTGCTGCCGTTTGAGCATATGAAGCTGCGCATGCTGAACGGCAGCCACTCGTTCCTGGCATATCTCGGTTACCTGGGCGGCTACCGCTATATCAACGAGTGCATGGCGGACGAGCACTACCGCCGCGCCGCACAGCGGCTGATGCTGTGCGAGCAGGCCCCGACCCTGAGCGTCACCGGCATCAGTCTGCCCGACTACGCCGCGCAGCTTATCGCGCGTTTCAGCAATCCGGCGCTGCAACACCTCACCTGGCAGATCGCCATGGACGGCACGCAAAAGCTGCCGCAGCGCCTGCTGGACGCCGTGCGCTGGCATCTGCGGTACGGCGGCGACTATAGCGGGCTGGCGCTGGGCGTGGCGGGCTGGATGCGGTACGTCGGCGGTGTCGATGACGCCGGCCAACCCATCGACATTCGCGATCCGCTGGCAGATGTCCTGCAACAGACGATCGCCGCCACTCCGGACGATCGGCGGCGCGTAACGGCGCTCCTGGCGCTGAAATCGGTGTTTGGCGAACAGCTGGCGACGCATGCCGCGTTTATCGAGGCGGTGACGCAAGCCTATTTGTCACTGCGCGATCGCGGTGCGCGTGAAACGGTGAAGGAGTGGGTGAAGCGGTGAAGTGCCTGCAGGCTGAGAATAACCATGCCGGCGTAACGTTACGCCGGCATGGCGGAACGACTTAACGATAAACGACCGTCATAACAGCAAGTTTCTTCTGTTGGTCTACCCACTTCATTTCGGTTGTGCCAAGATTCAGCGGAAGTTCTTTGCGTGTAGTATCAAAACCTGACAACGCTTGCTGGGCCTGATAATGCTGGCCGTTGCGGTAACATTGCGTATTCGCCTTAGAATCTGCAATCTTGACCGTGCAAGGACTTTCAACGATAGAGCCGACGAAGCGAATTACCCCGCCGGCCACTCCTGCCTGACTCACTGCCGTCCATGAAAACAACATTCCTACGATCAAAAATAACCGAAAGGTATTCATGGCAACCTCATTTTTAGTTAAGCCAATTTAACCATAGAGGATCTTGTTCGGAATAATCGCAAGGAAAGGGACGAGATTTGATCGTTAATCGCGTCATTAACAATGTAAAAACAAGCTACTAACAAAAGTTAACCGTATCTAATACAGGGTTTTATCTAAGAATTTTCTTGCCAAAAAAAGTGGATTTTGCCGGTTGAAAAGCGCAGGGGGGCGTGCAAAATTTGCGAGGTAGAGCACAAATTAAATCGCGCTCGCCGCCGCGACCGCGCAGAATCGCTCATTTATTAGGCGGGTTGATTTTTGCACCCAGGAATGATTAATGACTAAAACCAATCTGATTACCGGCTTCCTCGGCAGCGGTAAAACCACCGCCATCCGCCATTTGCTGGCCCATAAGCCCGAGCATGAACGCTGGGCGGTACTGGTCAACGAATTCGGCGAGATCGGTATCGACGGCGCGCTGCTGGCGGACAGCGGTGCGGTGCTCAAAGAGATCCCCGGCGGCTGCATGTGCTGCGTCAACGGCCTGCCGATGCAGGTGGGTCTGAATATGCTGTTGCAGCAGACCAAACCGGACCGTCTGCTGATCGAGCCGACCGGGCTCGGGCATCCGAAGCAAATCCTGTCGCTGCTGACCCAGGAGAGCTATGCCGGCTGGATCGATCTGCAGGCCACGCTGTGCCTGCTGGATGCCCGTCAACTCAGTCAGCCCCGCTACCGCGACAACGAAAACTTCCGCGATCAGCTGGCCGCGGCCGACGTTATCCTGGCGAGCAAAAGCGATACCTATCGGCCGGAAGACAGACGGGCGCTGGAAGCCTGGACGGCGCAAGATCCGCTGCAGCGGCCCTGCTACGCCATCGCGCAAGGCGAGGCGGATGTCGCGTTGTTGTCACTTCCTCGCACAAATCGTACAGAATTGCCGGACGCACGACATCATCATGGTCAGGCGAAAACGCAAGGACTGGCGGCGTTGCGGCTGCCGGAGAACGCGCGTTGGCGGCGAGCGCTGAACGAAGGGCAAGGCTTCACCAGCTGCGGCTGGATTTTTGACGCCGACACCCGGTTCGACACCGTCGGCTTTATGGAATGGGTGCGGCTGGCGCCGGTCGAACGTGCCAAAGGCGTGGTGCGCATCCCCGAAGGCACGTTGCTGATCAATCGCCAGGGCCAGGATCTCAACATCGAAACCCGCCCGAACGCGCCGCTCGACAGCCGGGTTGAACTGATCCACAGCGAAAATGCCGACTGGAACGCCCTGCAATCCGCCTTGTTTAAGATTCGTTTAAGTTAAACCCCGTACCGTTGCCCCCCCGGTTGCCGCAGGGCGGCCGGTTTTGTTTCGTTTTCATTTTTCCAACAGGTTTATGTCATGACACGCCGCAATTTACCCTTCATTCTCTTCTTCAACTTACTGGGCGTTGCGCTGTTTCTGTCCTGGTTCCTGCCGGCTAATCACGGCGGCTGGTTTACCCTGGATTCGGCGATCTTCTTCTTCTTTAACCGCCATCTGGCTACCGACCCGGCATTTTTGCACCTGGTCGCCATCACCAACAACCGCGCGTTCGATGTGATTTCGCTGCTCGCCATGGGCCTGCTGTATTTGTACTTCTACCTGAAGCAGGACGCCGCCGGCCGCCGCCGTCTGGTGATCACCGGCGTGGTGATGCTGCTGACCGCCGTGGTGCTGAATCAGCTTGGCCACCTGCTGCCGGTGAAGCATCCGAGCCCCACCCTGACCTTCGACAATATCAATCGCGTCAGCGCATTGACCGGCATCCCCACCAAGGACGCCTCCGGCGACAGCTTCCCCGGCGACCACGGCATGATGCTGATTATTTTTTCCTGCTTTATGCTGCGCTATTTCGGCCGCGGCGCCTTCGCCGTCGCCCTGCTGATTACGCTGATCTTTTCATTGCCACGCGTGATGATTGGCGCCCACTGGTTTACCGATATCGCCGTAGGCTCGCTGTCCGTGGTCTTGGTTGGCGCCAGTTGGGTGCTGATGACGCCTTGCAGCGACTGGATTATCGAACGGTTGAATCGCCTGTTGCCCGGCAAGCACCGCCCCGGCCAACCATAACTTACGTCTATGAGTCATTCCGGGAGGCGCCCGCCTCCCGCGTTTTATCCCCTCGCGATGCGCAAAATTTCTCCGCCCCCCGTTAACGCTTTTGCAACCTGATTTCACGCCAGATTCATACATCGGACAATTGGCGTTTTTTATATGAAGATTTACATTATGTTACATCACAAATTCATATAAAAAAGACCGGAAAAAGACTCGCAATCCCCTATTTGTTCCGGTAATCTCAGATGCGTTTGTGCCTGGTTTAAGTCGAATCAGTACGGAATCCGATAAAAATGTGCGTTCCCGCACGTTTTCAACGGTAACTGATTGTCGATGCAACAGGTGCGGACTAGGCTCGTTTCGTTTGGCATTTTTCAGGTAGCGACTTTCGTCGTTAAGGACTTCAAGGGAAAACAACAACAATGGTCAAATCTCAACCGTTTCTGAGATATTTTTTGCGGGTAGTCCCTGCAATTGCCGCTGCGGTTATGCTGTCAGCGTGCAGCTCGACTCACACTTCGAACTTGAGTAACGCACAAACTGAGATGCGTGCAGTTAATGACAAAGACGGTCTTTTACTGCAAGCCTCTCAGGATGAATTCGAAGCGATGGTCCGCAACGTTGACGTCAAGTCAAAGATTATGGATCAGTACGCGGACTGGAAAGGCGTTCGCTACCGTTTAGGCGGTGACACCAAGCGCGGCATCGATTGCTCGGCGTTTGTACAGCGCACCTTCCGCGAACAGTTCGGCATGGATTTACCGCGTTCTACCTACGAACAGGAAGATCTCGGTAAGAAAATCCAGCGCACCAAACTGCGCGCCGGCGATTTGGTGCTGTTCCGCGCCGGTTCTACCGGGCGCCATGTCGGCATCTATTTAGGCAATGATCAGTTCGTTCACGCTTCTACCAGCAGTGGCGTCATGATTTCCAAGCTGACCGATAACTATTGGAATAAACGTTATCGAGAAGCGCGCCGAGTGTTGACCAACGGCTGACGGCGCAACGCCCTGAAGATCCTGAATACCAAACGAGCGATAAACGCCGCCTACGGGCGGCGTTTTTTTTGGCTGTCGAACGAGCCACCGGGGCTGAACCAGGCCTTATCGTCACCTCACACCATTATTTTGATAAACTGCCGGCCGGAAATCGCGCCGACGAGGAAAAACTCGCCTATTATCGTCAGATGACGGCAACGGCGCGCCCGGCGTTATTTAAAACGTTTCCGCTTAATAGGTGCATTATATTTCTGTCGGCGACGCCTTGTATTTAAACGCGTCGCCGGTTGGGTACGGGATAAAAGGCAAAAAATGAAAAAAAAGCCGTTGGCACAATCCATTAAATGGCTGCGCGACACGCCTGACGCCCCGTTGCAGAGGTCTCGGTTATGGGCTTGAAAAGGGCGTTCTCTCGCAGCGTGTCGCACCGACAGCGCAGTCTGGCCAAAAGCGTCGTCGCCGCCCTGCTATTTTTTACGCTATTCACCGCGGTCACACTTTCTTTGATCAACCACCAGCGCACGCAATATCAACACAAGGTTGAAGCGCGTACGCAAAAATTCGCGCTGGGTTATATCTCGCACCTGACGGATGTCATGCAAAAAATGATGCCGCTGCTGGACAAACCCTGTCTCTCAAGCCAGTCGGACATCACCTATCAGGCGGCCTTTACCAGCGGCGTACGCACCTTCCTGCTGGTGAAAGACGGTTACGCCTACTGCTCCTCCGCCACCGGCGACATGATGCTGCCGATGAAAAACCTGTATCAGGACATCGATACCCACCTGCCTTTGGATCTGAAGCTGCAGCAGGGCACGCCGATCGTGCCGGACAAGCCGGCGGTCGCGGTTTGGCTGCGGCATCCTGGCGCATCGGCGACCGGCATCCTCGCCACGCTGGACATCAATTTGATGCCCTACCTGCTGTTCACTTCGCATGACGAGCAGGCGCCGGGCATCGCCATCGTGATGGGCAACCGCGCGCTGACCACCTTCAGCCCGAACCTGATGCCGATCGCGCAGTTGCCGCAAGACAAGGCGGACACCCTGACGCTGCCCAATCTGCCGCTGAGCATCCTGTTCTACAACGAGAAACTGACGCCCAACGATATTCGCCTGACGCTGCTGGGCAGCCTGGTGCTGTCGCTGATGATCGGCGTGCTCTGCTACTACATGCTGCTGTTGCGGCAAAGCCCGGAGCGCGCGCTGCTGCGCGGCATTAAGCGCAACGAGTTCTTCATCGAATATCAGCCGGTGTTCCATACCGGCAGCAACAGCATCGGCGGGCTGGAAGCGTTGATCCGCTGGCAGCATCCTATCGAGGGCCGCATTCCCCCGGATGTCTTTATCCCGTACGCCGAAAGCAACGGGCTGATCGTGCCGCTCACCCGCCATCTGTTCAGGCTGATTGCCGAAGATGCGCCGCAGCTCGCCAAGGCGCTGCCGCGGGGAGGCAAGGTCGGCCTCAATATTTCCCCCGCCCACCTTAGCGCGCCGTCATTCCATCAGGACGTGTATGAACTGTTGGCGCAGCTGCCGGGCGATTACTTTACGCTGGTGTTTGAAATCACCGAACGCGGCATGGTGGAAGAAGAGAGCGCGCTGGCGGAGTTCGACTGGCTGCATAAACAGGGCATCGAGATCGCGGTGGACGATTTTGGCACCGGCCACAGCGCGTTGATCTATCTTGAGCGTTTCACCATGGATTACCTGAAGATCGATCGCGGCTTCGTCAACACCATCGGCCAGGACACCGTCACCGCACCGGTGCTGGATGCGGTGATTTCGCTGGCGAAAAAGCTGAAAATGCTGACGGTAGCCGAAGGGGTGGAAACCGCCGAGCAGATGCAGTTCCTGCAAGAACGCGGCGTTAACTTCATGCAGGGCTATTACTTCAGCAAGCCGCTTAGCATCGCTAATTTCGTCGCTTACTGCAACGCTCATCAGGTCTTTGATTATCAGGAAAAAAATAGTTAATCTTTAAGCATCTTTACCCTGCGCCCGCCCGAAGAATGTTATGCTGGGCGCCGGTTGTACTTTATTCCACAGCAGGAGCTTACCGTCTGATGTCCGTGCGCATTTTCGCTGCTCTGGTGCTCTCGGCACTGAGCTTCGCCTCGCAGGCCGAAGCCCTCAACGAAAGCTACGCTTTCGCCCTTCTCGGTGAACCGAAATACGCCGCCGACTTCAGCCATTTCGACTACGTCAATCCGGCGGCTCCCAAGGGCGGCGACGTGCGCCTGGCGGCCATCGGCACCTACGATAACTTCAACCGCTTTGCTACCCGGGGCGTGCCCGGCGCGCGTACCGACGAACTCTACGATACTCTGTTCGCAACGTCCGACGACGAACCCGGCAGCTTTTATCCGCTGATTGCCGAATCGGCGCGCTTCCCGGCCGACATGCGTTGGGTGGAAGTGGATATCAACGCCCGCGCGCGTTTCCACGACGGCAGCCCGATCACCGCCGCCGACGTGGCCTTCACCTTCAGCAAATTCATGGCCGAGGGCGTGCCGCAGTTTCGCTCCTACTACAAAGGCGTCACGGTCAAAGCCATCTCTCGGTTGACGGTGCGCATTGAATTCCCGCAGCCGAACAAAGAAGCGATGCTGTCGTTATTCGGCAGCCTGCCTATTCTCCCGGCCGCCTTTTGGCAAAACCATAAGCTCAACGAGCCGCTCAACACGCCGCCGCTGGCCAGCGGCCCGTATAAAATCGGCGATTATCGCCTCGGCCAGTACATCACCTATCAACGGGTGCGCGACTACTGGGCCGCCAACCTGCCGGTGAACCGCGGCCGCTATAACTTCGACAGCATTCGCTACGATTATTATCTGGACGATAAAGTGGCGCTGGAAGCGTTCAAGGCCGGCGCTTACGATTTCCGCATCGAGCCGTCGCCCAAGAGCTGGGCCACCCAGTATCAGGGCGGCAACTTCGCGCGCAACTACATCATCAAACAGGACGAGACCAACCAGGCGGCGCAAAACACCCGCTGGCTGGCGTTCAACATCCAAAAACCTCTGTTTGCCGACCCGCGCGTGCGCGAGGCGATCACCCTGGCTTTCGACTTTAACTGGATGAACAAGGCGCTGTATTACAACGCCTATCAACGCGCCGACAGCTATTTCCAAAACACCGCCTACGCCGCCCGCGGCTATCCGGACGCCGCCGAACTGGCGCTGCTGGCGCCGCTCAAAGGCCAGGTGCCGCCTGAGGTGTTCACCAGCATCTATCAACCGCCCGCCTCCGACGGCAGCGGCAACGATCGGCAAAATCTGCTGAAGGCGACCCAACTGTTGAAAGAGGCCGGTTGGGTGGTCAAAAATCAAAAGTTGGTCAACGCCAAAACCGGCCAGCCGTTCACCTTTGAGCTGATGCTGCTGAGCGGCAGCAACTTCCAGTACGTGTTGCCGTTCCGCCACAACCTGCAGCGGTTGGGCATCGATATGGCAATCCGCGAGATCGACGCCTCGCAATATACGCGCCGCATGCGCGAACGCGACTTCGATATGATGCCGACGGTGTACATGGCGATGCCGTTCCCCACCGCCAATTTACGCATCATTTGGGATTCGGAGTACATCAACTCCAGCTATAACACCCCCGGCGTCAAGGACCCGGCGGTCGACAGCCTGGTCAGGCAAATCGCTGAGCATCAGGGCGACGAAAAAGCGCTGCTGCCGCTCGGCCGCGCGTTGGATCGGGTGTTGACCTGGAACCGCTACATGCTGCCGATGTGGTACTCCAACCACGACCGCTACGCCTATTGGGACAAGTTCTCCACACCGCCGATCCGCCCGGCCTACGCCATCGGCTTCGACAACTGGTGGTACGACGTCAACAAGGCGGCGCGCTTGCCGGCTCAACGGCAATAAGGAGTCGGCATGGCAGCCTATCTGATACGCAGACTGTTGCTGGTGATCCCCACGCTGTGGGCGATCATCACCATCAACTTTTTTATCGTGCAAATCGCCCCCGGCGGCCCGGTCGATCAGGCCATCGCCGCCATCGAACTGGGTCAGGGCAGCGGTTTCGGCAGCGGCGGGGTCAATGAAGGCCTGGGGCACGCCAGAGCCGGCGTCCCGGCCGCGACCGAAGGGCAATACCGCGGCTCGCGCGGACTGGATCCGGAGGTGATCGCCGAGATCACCCAGCGTTATGGCTTCGATAAACCGCTGCACGAACGCTACTTCACCATGCTGTGGAACTACATGCGTTTTGACTTCGGCGACAGCCTGTTTCGCGGCGCTTCGGTGATGCAACTGATCGGCCAAAGCCTGCCGGTCTCCATCACGCTGGGCCTTTGGAGCACGCTGATCATCTATCTGGTGTCGATCCCGCTCGGCATCCGCAAGGCCGTCCACAACGGCAGCGCGTTCGATACCTGGAGCAGCACGCTGATCATTATCGGCTACGCCATTCCGGCGTTCCTGTTCGCCATCCTGCTGATCGTGCTGTTCGCCGGCGGCAGCTATCTCGACTGGTTCCCGCTGCGCGGCCTGGTCTCCAGCAACTTCGATACCCTCTCGTGGCCGGCGAAGATCGCCGACTATCTGTGGCACATCACGCTGCCGGTGCTGGCGACGGTGATCGGCGGTTTCGCCACCCTGACCATGCTGACCAAAAACTCGTTCCTCGACGAGATCCGCAAACAGTACGTCACCACCGCCCGCGCCAAGGGCCTGGACGAGAAAAAGATCCTGTACCGCCACGTGTTCCGCAACGCCATGCTGCTGGTGATCGCCGGTTTTCCGGCCACCTTTATCAGCATGTTTTTCACTGGCTCGCTGCTGATTGAGGTGATGTTCTCGCTCAACGGCCTGGGGCTGCTGGGTTACGACGCCACGCTGCAGCGCGACTACCCGGTGATGTTCGGCACGTTGTATATCTTCACCCTGATCGGCCTGCTGTTGAACATCCTCAGCGATATCACCTATACCCTGGTCGATCCGCGCATTGACTTCGAGGCCCGCCAATGAGCCGCCTTAGCCCAATCAATCAGGCGCGCTGGGCGCGTTTTCGCCGCAACCGCCGCGGTTACTGGTCACTGTGGATCTTTCTGGCGCTGTTCACGCTCAGCCTGGCCGCCGATCTTATCGCCAACGACAAACCGCTGTTGGTGCGTTATGAAGGCCGGCTATACCTGCCGTTTATGATCAACTACAGCGAAACCGCGTTCGGCGGCGAACTGAACACCGAAGCCGACTATCAGGATCCGTTCGTCCAGCGCCAAATCGACCGGCATGGCTGGGCGATCTGGGCACCGATCCGTTTCAGCTACGACACGATCAACTTCGCCACCGAGGTGCCCTTCCCCTCCCCGCCTTCGCGCCATAACCTGCTGGGCACCGACAGCAACGGCGGCGACGTGCTGGCCCGCGTGCTGTATGGTTTTCGCATTTCGATGCTGTTCGGCCTGGCGCTGACGCTGTTTTCCAGCCTGATCGGCGTGTGCGTCGGCGCGACACAGGGGTATTACGGCGGGCGTTTCGATCTGTGGGGGCAACGCTTTATCGAAGTGTGGTCGGGCATGCCGACGCTGTTTCTGATCATTCTGCTGTCGAGCATCGTCCAGCCCAATTTCTGGTGGCTGCTCGGCATCACTATTCTGTTCGGCTGGATGAGCCTGGTGGGCGTGGTGCGCGCCGAGTTCCTGCGCACCCGCAACTATGACTATATCCGCGCCGCGCGCGCCATGGGCGTGCCGGATCGCGTGATCATGTCCCGCCACATGCTGCCCAACGCCATGGTGGCGACGCTGACCTTCCTGCCGTTTATCCTCTGCGGCTCGATCACCACCCTGACGTCGCTCGATTTTCTCGGCTTCGGTCTGCCGATCGGTTCGCCGTCGCTCGGCGAACTGCTGCTGCAAGGCAAAAACAATCTGCAGGCGCCGTGGCTCGGCATCACCGCCTTCCTGGTGCTGGCAGTGCTGCTGTCGTTATTAATCTTTATCGGCGAAGCGGTACGCGACGCCTTTGACCCCAGCAAGGCGCATTGATATGGCTACACCTCTGCTCGCCATCCAGGATCTCAGCATCGCCTTCCGCCAGGGCGACGCCGTCACGCCGGTGGTCAACGAACTTTCTTTGCAAATAGCCCCGGCGGAAACGCTGGCGCTGGTGGGAGAATCCGGCTCCGGCAAAAGCGTCACCGCCCTGTCGATACTGCGACTGCTGCCCGCGCCGCCGGTGGTTTACCCTGGCGGCGATATTCTGTTCAACGGCAACTCGTTGTTGCATGCGCCGGAGGCTGAACTGCGCAAGGTGCGCGGCAATCAGATCGCGATGATCTTTCAGGAACCGATGGTGTCGCTCAATCCGCTGCACACCATTGAGAAGCAACTGGCGGAAGTGCTGATGCTGCACCGCGGCCTGCGGCGCGAAGCCGCACGCGCAGAGATCGTCGACTGTCTGGAGCGCGTCGGCATCCGCCAGGCCAAAACCCGGTTGCAGGACTATCCGCATCAGCTCTCCGGCGGTGAACGCCAACGCGTGATGATCGCCATGGCGGTGTTAACCCGCCCGAAATTGCTGATTGCCGACGAACCCACCACCGCGCTCGACGTGACTATCCAGGCGCAGATCCTGACGCTGTTGCAAGAATTGAAACAAGAAATGGGCATGGGGTTGCTGTTCATCACCCATAACCTGAATATTGTGCGCCGTCTGGCGGACAACGTGGCGGTGATGCGTCAGGGCCGTTGCGTGGAGCAAAACGGCCGCGCACAGCTGTTCAGCCGGCCGCAGCATCCCTACACACGGAAACTGCTGGCCGCCGAGGACGTCGGCGAACCGCTGCCGCTGCCGGCCGCAGCCAGCGCGCGCCCCGGCGATGAGCGGCCGCTGCTCAAGGTGGAAGATCTGCAGGTGCGATTCCCCATTCGGCGCGGCCTGCTGCGCCGCACGGTGGACTATCACTATGCGTTGAAGTCATTGAGTTTCGAACTGCGCGCCGGAGAAAGCGTGGGGCTGGTGGGGGAATCCGGATCGGGTAAAAGCACCACCGGGCTGGCGCTATTGCGTCTGCTGGCCTCGCAAGGGGCCATCTGGTTCGACGGCGAACCGCTGCACCCGCTGACGATGAAACAAATGCTGCCCTACCGCAGCCGGATGCAAATCGTCTTCCAGGATCCGTATTCCGCCCTCAACCCGCGCCTGAACGTACAGCAGATCATCGCCGAAGGGCTGGAAGTGCACCAGCGGCTGAACGCCGAACAGCGGGAACAGCGCGTGATCGAGGTGTTGCAGGAGGTCGGCCTGGATCCGCAGCTGCGCCACCGCTACCCCACCGAGTTTTCCGGCGGCCAGCGCCAGCGCATCGCCATCGCGCGCGCGCTGATCCTGCAGCCGCAGTTGCTGATCCTCGACGAGCCGACCTCTTCGCTGGATAAATCGGTGCAGGCGCAGATCCTGACGCTGCTGAAATCGCTGCAGCAACGCCACCGGCTGGCTTATCTGTTCATCAGCCATGACCTGCAGGTGGTGCGTTCGCTGTGCCACCAGGTGATTGTGCTGCGACAGGGAGAAGTGGTTGAGCAGGGAGACTGCCGGGCGATTTTCGCGGCGCCCGCAGCCGACTATACCCGACAACTGTTGCAGTTGGCGGATTAGAGGCGAATTCAGAAGGGGTATTGTGCGCTGAGCGGTTCGGCGATCGCGGCGCCGACGTTTTTCAGGCGGCACATCGTCGCGCTCTCATCGCTGCGCTGCACGAACAGGCAAGGTTCCCCTTCCCATTCGACGATCGCGCAGTCGACCTGAATCTCCTGCAACGACAGATTAAGCTGTTGCATCACCTGCCAGGCCTCGGCCCCTTCATGGCTGAGCAGCTTCAGCCCAATCAGGTTGTTATCCTCGTCTATTCCGTTAAACGGAATCGGTTCGACCTTTACGCCGGTGAAACCGGATAGCCAACGATAACTTTGCGGCAAGCGATGCACTACCGAAAGTTGGATACTCTCCACATGAAATCCCTAGTTTGAAAAGGTGAAACACTTTTACCTGACAGGGTTACTAAGTTATAGCCGTTGACTCCCGACTCTGCCGCGCACAAATGTTATTTAAATGTAAATTTTGCCGCAAGCCATTAACCTGACCCCGTGCTTGCCGATGCCGTGCCATTTTTTGGCGCGCCGTGCGGTGTTATTTCACGGCATTTTGCGACTCAGCTCGCATTTTTGCGTTATATGTAACCCTTTCCCGCAGCGATCTCAACTCTTTTTTCTTGCAATGCGACTACTTTTTCGTCGCCATATTTTTACATTGAAGAAACATTTCACCTGTCGCGTTAGCGCACCTTCCTCCGCTAATACCTTGATTTACATCACCCCTAATGCAAACAGCCCGCACCGACCCGCCGGCAAAACGCCGCGCATACCGGAGGATATCGGGCAGCTCAGCGACGGTATTTTTTAACAAAAAGCACACAGAAGGGTAAATGACTCATTGATTAGCAGGCATATGTTTAGCAACAAAATTTTCATTGCCGGTTGCACCACAAACTGGCAAGGCGCAACCCTGTGACGGCTCGGGGCAACTTCGCCCCGAACCAGGGAACGTCAGGCTGCGCGATCGCGCGGCCGGCTGGCGTACAGATAGAACAACACCGCCACAATGCTGCACAGCGCCATCGAGGTGACCATCGGCCAGGCGCTCTTGCCCGGCGCCATCGACAGCACCGCGCCCACCAGCGCGCCGATGCTGAACCGCAACGTGCCGGCCAGGGAAGACGCGGTGCCCGCCATATGCGGAAAATCATCCAGGATCACCGCCATGGCGTTGGAGGAGATCATCGCGATGCACCCCAGATAGACCGCTACGCCGATCACCAGCGCCCAGAAGCCCAGCCCGACGGCGCTCACCGCCAGCAGCCACAGCCCCATCGCCAGCTGCACCAGCAGCCCCAGTTTGAACATCTTGACCGCGCCGAACCGCCGCACGTTGCGGCTGTTGATCAGCGTCGTCAGGAACAGGAAGACGATATTCAGCGCAAAGTAGTAACCGAAGTGCTGCGGCGAAACATGGTTCAGTTCGATGTAGACGAACGGCCCGGCGCTGAGGAACGAGAACATGCCGGCGAACGAGAAGGCGCTGGCCAGCATGTAGCTCAGCACCCGCTTGTGGCGGAACAGCGAACCGAAATTGCCCAGCGTAGTGCGCAGGTGGAACCGCTGTCGCCGCTCTTTCGGCAACGTCTCCTTGATGAACAAGGCCACCAGCAGTGAACCGATCAGCGCCGCGGCGCCCATGGTCCAGAAGATGGCATGCCAGTTGAACCACAGCAGCAGCGCCCCGCCGATCATCGGCGCCAGCAGCGGCGCGATGGTCATCACCAGAATGACGAACGACATCATGCGCGAGAACTCGTCCTTGGTGAACATGTCGCGCATCAAGGCGTTGATCACCACGCTGGCGGCGGCGGCGGCCAGGCCGTGCAAGAAACGCAGTCCGATCAGTTGATCGATCGACTGCGCCATGGCGCAGGCGCAACCGGCGATGGCGAAGATCAGCGTTCCCCACAGGATCACCGGTTTGCGGCCGATGCTGTCCGACATCGGCCCATAGAACAGCTGCCCGAAGGCGAAGCCGAGCATATAGGCGCTGAGCGTCATCTGCACGCTGCCGGACTCGACGCCAAACTGGGCGGCGATCACCGGCATGCTGGGCAGGTACATGTCGATGGCCAGCGGCATCAGCATGGACAGCAGGCCCAGAATGAAAATCAAACCGAGATGAGAGGTTCGGTTCTGTTGCACGTTCCACGACTCCTTAATCGGCCGCAATCAATGATCGGTTATCAGTCCTGCAGGTGCGGCGCGCCCACGCTGGCGATCTCTTCTTCAGTCAGTGGGCGGTATTCGCCCGGCGCAAGATCGTCATCCAGCACGATGGCGCCGATGCGCTCACGGTGCAACTCGATCACCCGGTTGCCCACCGCAGCGAACATCCGCTTCACCTGGTGGTAGCGCCCTTCGCTGATGGTCAGGCGCACCACATGCTCGTCAACCTGCTCCAGCGTCGCCGGCCGCGTCAGATCTTTCTCGTTGTGCAGTTGCACCCCTGCGGCGAAACGCTGCGCGGTGTCTTCCGCCAGCGGGTGCTCCAGCGTCACCAGATAGGTTTTCTCGCAGTGGTGGCGCGGCGAGGTGACGCGGTGCGACCACTGGCCGTCGTCAGTCATCAGCACCAGCCCGGTGGTGTCGATATCCAGCCGCCCGGCGGCGTGCAGTTTGTACGCGACCGGCTCATCGAGGAAGTACAGCACCGTCGGATGATCGGGATCGTCGGTGGAGCAGACGTAGCCCTGCGGTTTGTTGAGCATGAAATAGCGCGGGCCATTCTGCTGCTGCAGCGGATTGCCGTCGAACGCAACTTCTTGCTCCGGGGTCAGTTTGACAGCCCCGCTCTTCACCACCTCACCGTCTACGGTGACGCGTTTAGCCCGAAGTTCGCGCGCGACCAGCGCACGGCTGATGCCTAACTGCTGAGATAAAAACTTGTCCAATCGCATGGGATCTGCTTTGCCTGTCATTGTTATGATCGCATTGATCGTATTGCCAAAATATGACGCCCGCCGTTGCACCGGGTGCAAATGGCAGGCTCAGGGGGGAAATCGCGTGGGGGCACAGCGATTGCTGTCACACGAGTATAGCGGCACAACGCGTTGCCCGACAGGGGTAATTTTCACGCTTCTCGCACCGCGCGCGCTCAGAAGGCATAATATAGACATTTCTCGGTCGCCCGGGGCGTAAAATGTCAGCGTTTCTGTGGCAACAGCGCTGACAAACCTAACCCCCGCGGCCCATTCCAACCTACGGCGTTCATTTATGGCCTTTACCCTACGCCCCTACCAACTGGAAGCGGTCGAAGCCACCATCAACCATTTCCGGCGGCATCCCGAGCCTGCGCTGATCGTGCTGCCGACCGGCGCCGGCAAAAGCCTGGTGATCGCCGAGCTGGCGAAGCGCGCCCGTGGGCGAGTGCTGGTGTTGGCGCACGTCAAGGAACTGGTGGCGCAAAACCACGCCAAATACTGCGCCTACGGCCTGGAGGCGGACATCTTCGCCGCCGGGTTGCAACAAAAAGAGAGCGCAGGCAAGGTGGTGTTCGGCAGCGTGCAGTCGGTGGCGCGCAACCTGCCGCTGTTCGACGGCGCCTTCTCGCTGCTGATCGTCGATGAATGCCATCGCATCAGCGACGACGACGACAGCCAGTACCAGCAAATCATCCAGCACCTGCAGAAAACCAACCCGCAATTGCGGCTGCTGGGGCTGACCGCCACGCCGTACCGGCTGGGCACAGGCTGGATTTATCAGTACCACTACCACGGTTTCACCCGCGGCGACAGCGCCAGTCTGTTTCGCGACTGCATCTATGAGCTGCCGCTGCGCTACATGATTAAACACGGTTTTCTGGTGCCGCCGGAGCGGCTGGATATGCCGATCGTGCAATACGACTTTAGCCGTCTGGAGGCCAGGAGCAACGGCCTGTTCAGCGAAGCGGACCTGAACCGTGAGCTGAAACGGCAAAACCGCGTCACGCCGCACATCATCAGCCAGATTGTGGAGTATGCCGACGATCGCAAAGGGGTGATGATCTTCGCCGCCACCGTCGAGCACGCCCGCGAGATCCACGGCCTGCTGCCGAACGGCGAAGCCGCGCTGGTCAGCGCCGAAACGCCGCCCGCCGAGCGCGATGCGCTCATTGAGGCGTTCAAGCAGCAGCGGCTGCGCTATCTGGTCAACGTGGCGGTGTTAACCACCGGCTTCGACGCGCCGCACGTCGATCTGATCGCTATCCTGCGCCCCACTGAGTCCGTCAGCCTGTATCAGCAGATCGTCGGGCGCGGGCTGCGTTTGGCGCCCGACAAAAAGGATTGCCTGATCCTCGACTACGCCGGCAACCCGCACGATCTGTTTACGCCGGAGGTCGGCGTCAGCAAACCGCACGGCGACAGCCAGCCGGTGCAGGTGTTCTGCCCGGCCTGCGGTTTCGCCAACCTGTTTTGGGGCAAGTGCACCGAAAACGGCGACATCATCGAACACTACGGCCGCCGCTGCCAGGGCTGGCTGGAGGACGACGACGGCCACCGCGAACAGTGCGATTACCGCTTCCGGTTCAAGAGCTGCCCGCACTGCGGCGCGGAGAACGATATCGCCGCGCGCCGTTGCCATCAGTGTCAGGAGGTGTTGGTCGATCCCGACGACATGCTGAAGGCGGCGCTGAAGCTGAAAGACGCGCTGGTGCTGCGTTGCGGCGGCATGGAGTTGCAAAGCGGCCGCGACGAAAAGGGCGAATGGCTGAAGGCCACCTATTACGACGAGGACGGCACCAGCACCAGCGAGCGCTTCCGCCTGCAGACGCCGGCGCAGCGCAAAGCGTTCGAGATGCTGTTCCTGCGCCCGCACCAGCGCGCGCCGGGCGTGCCGTTCGCTTGGCACACCGCCGCCGACGTGCTGGCGCAACAGCAAGCGCTGCGCCATCCGGATTTCGTGGTGGCACGCAAGCGCGGGCAGTTTTGGCAGGTGCGTGAGAAAGTGTTCGATTATCAAGGCCGTTTCCGCCGTGCCAATCAGTTGGCCTGAGCGAACGGCCCTCAATCTGGGCAGGTTTTCGTTGCCCTGTGGGCGGCTTTCCGTTAAAATGCCGCGCGCTTTACCTGGGCCTGCCCAGCGTTAAAGCGGAATTCCGAACTTGCTACTTGGGTCGCCTGTAGCAGGGTAAATTTTCTTTTAAGAGAAAAAACAATGTTCACTATCAATGCAGAAGTACGTAAAGACCAGGGTAAAGGTGCGAGCCGCCGCCTGCGTGCAGCAAACAAATTCCCAGCTATCGTTTACGGTGGCAAAGAAGCTGCAGTTTCCATCGAATTGGATCATGATTCTGTCAAGAACATGGAAGCTAAACCAGAATTCTACAGCGAAGCAGTAACTCTGGTTATCGACGGTAAAGAAACCAAAGTTAAGGTTCAGGCTGTACAGCGTCACCCGTTCAAGCCAAAACTGGCTCACATCGACTTCGTTCGCGTTTAATCGCTACGTTTTCGAACCTTTCGGGACGCCGAAATAAAGAACGCCGCAATTGCGGCGTTTTTTATTGTCTGCGATTCGGCAAGCTTACTTGCCGCTGCCGGTCCGGCGCTGCAGCTGATCGCGCAGGTTCGGCGGCGTGCCTCTGATGGTCAGCGTGTCGGTGGCCGCATCCCAGAAAATGCGCTCGCCCAGCAGCATGGCGTCGAAGTTCAGACTGATACCGCCGCCGCTGCCGGCGAATTTGGTCAGCTGGCGCAGCGTGCCGCGATCCGCCGGGAAGCTGTCTTCCAGCTGATAGCCTTGCTCGCTGGAGAACTGCATGAAGTCTTTCTCACCGACCGGCGACAGTTCCTGCGACAGCGCCTGCAGTTCGATCTCTTCGCCCGCCTGCAGCTGTTCGTTGCAGTAGCTGTACACCTGCTGGCGCACCGACTGGCGCTCATTCTTGTCCAGCTGCGCGTCGGCGCAGTAGTCATCCACCGCCTGCAGCAGCCCGCGGTTTTGCGCCTTGGTGTCCAACCCTTCGGACGCCGCCAGGAAATCCATGAAGAAGTCGGCGACCTTACGGCCCACGCGCCCGCGCAGGAAGGTCAGATAGCGGGTCGATTCCGGGTTGGTTTCCCACTCGGTCAGATCGATGCGCGCAACGATATCGGCGTTGTTGATGTCCAGATAGTGCGTAGTGTTGATATCCAGCTCTTCGTTGACGCGCATGCTGTTACGGCTGTTCAGCACCGCGATCAGCAGGTACTCGACCGCCAGATAACGGTATTGACCGAACAGCACCACGCCGCCTTCGGCGAATGGATACTTCGCCAGTTCGTCGCGCAGACGGCCGGTCGCCGCGCGGCTGAAGGCCAGAAAGTCCTTATCGTCCTTGCGGCAGGTGCGCAACGCTTCCGCCAGCTCGCTGCCCTCGTTGAACAAGCCCAGGGCCTTGCTCTTGGCGCTGTAGACGCGATGCAGTTCCGCCATCATTTCTTCCACCGCCGCGTTGGTGGGAAGCAAGGAATCGCGCAGCACCACGTCCAGCGTTTGCTCGTCGCGTTTCACCAACTGGTGCAGAGCGATCTGGTCGATATCCAGACTCATGGTAAATCCTCCTGTTCTTTAGGCGCGTATTCAAACACTGAAGGCCCCGCCCTGCAATACTAAAAAACCGCGGCAAACCGGAAAGGCGCAGCGGTGAGCCGCCCCGCCGCGGGCGAACCCTTTCCCGAATGACAGGAAGTGATAAAAGAGCGGAAAATCACTGTCCTATACGGTAAGATAGGGCACTTTGCAGATTACTAAGCGCAATTTTATGCCACAATCATCCCGTTACAGTGACGAACACGTTGAACAACTGCTCTCAGAGCTGGTCAATGTTCTGGAAAAACACCATACCCCCACCGATCTTTCCCTGATGGTGCTGGGCAATATGGTCACTAATTTGATCAACACCAGCGTTGCCCCCGCGCAGCGGAAAACCCTGGCGAGATCGTTCGCGGAAGCCCTGCAGGCTTCTGTCCGTGAAGATAAAGCGCATTAATATTTATTTATGGTGACAAACCGTCAGCGTTATCGTGAAAAAGTCTCCCAGATGATCAGCTGGGGGCACTGGTTCGCCTTATTCAACATCCTGCTCGCCCTTGGGCTGGGCAGCCGCTACCTGTTTGTCACCGACTGGCCCGCTTCCCTGCTGGGCCGGGTCTATGCCTTGGTCAGCCTGCTGGGGCATTTCAGCTTTATCGTATTCGCCGGCTATTTGCTGGTGATCTTCCCGCTCACCTTCGTGGTGATGTCGCAGCGGCTGCTGCGATTTATTTCCGCCGCGCTGGCCACCGCCGGGCTCACGCTGTTGCTGGTCGACAGCGAGGTGTTCTCCCATTTCCACCTGCACCTCAATCCGGTGGTGTGGGATCTGGTGGTCAACCCGGATCAAAGCGAGCTGTCGCGCGACTGGCAGCTGATGTTTATCTGCGTGCCGGTGATCTTCCTGGTGGAGATGCTGTTCGGCACCTGGAGCTGGCAGAAGCTGCGCAGCCTGAACCGCCGCCGTTTCGGCAAGCCGCTGGCGGCGCTGTTCATCAGCGCCTTTTTCGCCTCGCACCTGATTTACATCTGGGCCGACGCCAACTTCTATCGCCCGATCACCATGCAGCGGGCCAACCTGCCGCTCTCGTACCCGATGACCGCGCGCAAGTTCCTCGAAAAACACGGCCTGCTCGATCAGCAGGAATATGAACGCCGCCTGGTGCAACAGGGCAATCCGGAAGCGGTGGCGGTGGAGTACCCGCTCAGCGATCTCAGCTACGGCGATAAAGGCAGCGGCTATAACCTGCTGATGATCGTGGTGGACGGCATTCGCGCCAAAGACGTGGCGCAGGACATGCCGACGCTGACGCGTTTCGCCCAGGAAAACGTGCGCTTCAGCGATCACTACAGCTCGGGCAACCACGCCGACACCGGGCTGTTCGGCCTGTTCTACGGCATTTCCCCGACCTATCTGGACAGCGTGCTCGCCGGCCGCAAGCCGTCGGCGCTGATCAACGCGCTCGGCGAGCAGGGTTACCAACTGGGGCTGTTCTCGTCCGACGGCTTCAACGCCAGCCTGTACCGTCAGGCCCTGTTGACCGACTTCTCGCTGCCGACGCCGGCGCCGCAAAGCGACGCGCAAACCACGCAGCAATGGCAACGTTGGCTGACGGATCAGGGCGACAAAGAGCCGTGGTTCTCCTATATCAACTTCAGCGGCGCCGAGCCGGCCGAAGGCGCTAAAACTCCGGCGCCGGCCGATTTTATCCAACGCTATCGCACCGGCGCTCAGGACGTGGACGCCCAGATAGCCCAGGTGCTGGATACCCTGAAACAGCGCGGCCTACTGGATAAAACCGTGGTGGTGATCACCGCCGAGCACGGCGTCGAGTTCAACGACAGCGGCAAAGGCCAATGGGGCGCCGGCACCGCCTTCAACCAGGCGCAGCTGCAGGTGCCGCTGGTGATCCACTGGCCGGGCACGCCGGCGCAGACCATCAACAAGCTGACCGGCCATAACGACGTGATGCGTACCTTGATGCAACGGCTGCTGCACGTGAAAACCGCGCCGAAAGACTATTCGCAAGGCGAAGATCTGTTTACCGCCCAGCGCCGCAACAACTGGATCGCCACCGGCGATGGCAATCAGCTGGTGATCACCACGCCGACGCAGACGCTGATGCTGGACAACAGCGGCAACTATCGCGTCTACGATCAGAACGGCGATGAAATAAAAGACGAGAAACCGCAGCTTGCTCTGCTGTTGCAGGTGCTGACCGATGTAAAACGCTTTATCGCCAACTAACTGCTTAAAACTAAAGCAATCAAGTGGTAAGGCGCTTGCATAAACATCGAGAATCGGTAGTATGATTTTTCATAGCGTCGGCATGTAGCGCAGCCTGGTAGCGCACCGTCATGGGGTGTCGGGGGTCGGAGGTTCGAATCCTCTCATGCCGACCAAATTCAAGAAAACCTGCTGTAACAGCAGGTTTTTTTTCGTCTGTACGTGAGAGGATGAGAATCTCCGAAGGAGGTTTGAGCCGAACGTAGTGAGACCACGTTGCTTTAGCAACGGCCCGCAGGGCAAGCATCGAAGATGCGCATAATCCTCTCATGCCGACCAAATTCAAGAAAACCTGCTGTAACAGCAGGTTTTTTTTCGTCTGTACGTGAGAGGATGAGAGCGCAGACGCTGCCCCCCTGCCTCCCCCAACGATCATTGCGCGCCTCGCTTTCGCGACGGCCTTTCTCTTTACCAGGCTCAGGCTGAGATTTTGTCTTGTTGGTTTTCGGGCGCTGCGGCGATGAACGCCGGTAGCTGAGTACAGGCGTCGTAAATCGCTTTACAGCGCGGGTACCCGCTCAGATCGCACCCCATCCGCAGGGCATTCGCCCACTGAGGGATCAGACAGCAATCTGCCAACGTCGGGCTGTCGCCAACGCAGAAGGGCCCTGGCGGCCTCTGGAGCAACAGCTGTTCCACGGCGCTCAGCCCTTGCCGGATCCAGTGCGCATACCAGCGTTTTTTCTCTTCCTCACTCACCTTCAGCTCTTCACTCAGGTAGCGTAACACCCGTAGGTTATTGACCGGGTGAATATCGCAAGCGATGACATAAACGATTTCCAGTACCCGGCTGCGCGCCGGATCGGCCGTCGGCAACAGCGGCGACTGGGGGAAATGGCGATCCAGCCAGTCGGTAATCGCCAGCGACTGGCTGAGAGACTCGCCGTCGTCCGTGAGCAGCGTCGGCACCAGCCCGACCGGGTTCATACGCCGATAAGCCAGCTCATTCTGCTGCCCGATGCGAATATTGACGCCCACCGTCTGGTAATGGATACCTTTCAGCGCCAGCGCAATGCGCACGCGGTAGGACGCAGAGCTATTAAAAAAACTGTACAGCTTCATCATTCACCTCAGAATCAGCCTCAGACAATCTTCACGGCGATAGGGGTAAGCCCCTCTACATTCCCGGTAATCACATCGCCTTTCACCACCGCCCCCACCCCTTCCGGCGTGCCGGTAAAAATCAGATCGCCGGGCTGCAGCTCAAAAAAGCCGGACAGATAGCTGATGGTTTCATTCACCGACCAGATCAGATGACGGATGTCGCTGCGCTGACGATCGCTGCCATTGACCTGCAGCCAGATAGGCGCATGGTTGACGTCTGCGCTGTCGCCGGCTTTATGCAGTGGCGCGATGGGCGCAGAGAGATCGAACGACTTACCGATTTCCCATGGGCGCCCCATTTGACGCATGTCCATCTGCCGATCGCGGCGGGTCATATCCAGGCCCGTGGCATATCCCCAGATATATTCATGCGTGTTTTCCAACGGAATATCGCTCCCCCGTTTACCAATCGCCACCACCAGTTCGATTTCGTAGTGATAGTTGTCCGTTTGCGCCGGATACGGCAGCGCCAGCGTTTCGCCGGCCGCCACCGGCACCACCGCATCGGCAGGCTTGCAGAAGAAGAACGGCGGCTCACGATCCGGATCAAAGCCCATTTCGCGAGCATGGGCGGCATAGTTGCGCCCGACGCAGTAGACACGGTGCACGGGGAACTGTTTATCACTCCCCACGACAGGAACAGTCACGGGGGCTGGCGGTGCAAATACGTATTGCGTCATTTTGTCTCTCCCAAATTAATAACGTGCTTCACGGAACAGCCCCAGGGCTTCCTGAACCGGCCGGTCCGAAAAACTGAATAACACGGTGTCTTCATGCGCCTGAAACGACACGTCGAACCAGGTCGGCGCCACAAAGATATCTTTTGCCGAAAAGTGAAGGGTTTCGTTGCCGATGCTGACCTGGCCGCGCCCTTCCACCACGTGGTAGAGGGTGCTGTCCGTGGTGCGCGCTTTTCGTGAGGAAAAGCCTTTCGGCAACAGTTGCAGGAAGGCGCCCATCGAGGGCATGGGATAGCCGCCGGTCACCGGATTGACGTAGCGCATCTTGTAGCCGTCCCACTCGTCGGCGTCCCCCATGCGGGTGAGGTCGTACAGCGTTTCGCGGCTGCGATCGTAGCGGTAGTTGAAAATGGGCGATGAGTTGCCTTTCTGATGGCGCAGCGGCAGCATATTGGCCGCATAACGCGGTAAATAGTCCCCCTCCCGGCGCGTCACGGGCTGCTGTTCTTGCGGATAGTCTTCCGCGAAACCGCAGCCCAGCAGATTCACCAGCGGCAAATCCAGCCCGTCCAGCCATACCACCGGCTCAGCGCCGGGATTGCCGTGATCGTGCCAGCGCCACTGCGGCGTCAAAATGAAGTCGCCTTCATGCATTTGCGTTCGTTCGCCGTCAACGGCGGTAAACGCCCCTTTCCCTTCGACGATAAAACGCAACGCGGACTGATTATGGCGATGGCTCGGCGCAATTTCGCCCGGCATGATCAACTGCAATCCGGCGTACAGCGTCGGGGTGATGGCGGCTTGTCCGCGCAACATCGGGTTTTCCAGCACCAGCACGCGGCGCACTGCTTCTTTGGTGCCAATCAACTCGCCGCTGGCCAGCAGGTGCGGGCGAATCTCCTGATAGTTCCAGTAAGCCGGGGCGCAGTTTGCATTCGGCGTTGACGGTACCAGATGGTGCAGCGACTCCCACAACGGGGTCAGGTTCTGCCCGGAAATCTGCCGGTAAAACTGCTGGCGGCTGGGGTTAACATCCTGATGGCGTTCAGGCATAGGGATTCTCCTTTTTCATTCACGACGCTGCGCGAGGCAACGTGTCAGGGGCTGGGGCAGACAGACGAACGACAGCCGTCAACAGCATTAACATCACCGTACTGAGCGCCGCCGGAAGGGCAATAATGAAAAATAGCGTATCGAATGAGAAATTCATCGCCATCATCACGCCGCCGGAAAGCGAGCCGACAATCGCGCCGCAGCGGCCAATGGCATTGGACCAGCTGACGCCCGTCGCCCGGCTTTGCGTCGGATAGAGCGTGGCGGTCAAAGCATTCAGCCCGACCTGCGACCCGCTGATGCCGATGCCGGTGCCGAAGATGGCCAGCGCCATTTGCCACAGGCCGTTCTCGCTCAGGCCAATCATGACGATACACACGGCGCCCAAGGCGTAGCTCACCGCCAACACCCGGAAGGGATTGCATTTGTCCATCAACACGCCCAGCCCCAGCGCGCCCACCGTGCCGCCTATCTGGAAAGCGGCGGTTACCCAGGAGGCATGCCGCAGATCAATACCGCGGTGGTTAAGCAGCGTCGGCATCCAGCTGGAGAGCAGGTAGATGATCAGCATGCTCATGAAAAAAACCGCCCAGAGCATGAGGGTGATGCGCAACTGGCGGCCGGCGAACAGCGGGCTGATGCTGCCTTTGGCCGCCGTGGCGGCTTCGTTCAGATAAAAATGGGTTTCTTCATCGCACTCGCCAGTCATGGCGCTGACCGTTTTGGCAATCACCTTTTGCGGCAGTTGGCGGCGAACCTGCCAGCGCGGGGATTCCGGCAGGGCAAACAGCAGCGCCGCAAAGAGCATCAACGGCAAGACGCCGCCGAGCACCAAAATGCCGGACCACCCCACCCTCGGCACCAGTTGGGCGCTGACGATCCCGCCCAGGGCCGAACCGAGCGTGAAACCGCAGAACATCAGCGTGACCAGCGCGCCACGGCGGCGAGCGGGCAGATATTCAGAGGTCATCGTGATGGTGTTCGGCATCGCGCCCCCCAGGCCCAGGCCGGTGAGAAAACGCAAAACGACCAGCGTTTGCAGATCGGGGGAGAAGGCCGAAATCAGGCTCAGCGCGCCAAACAGCGCCACGCAGAGTTCGATAACGCGCTTGCGGCCAAAGCGGTCAGAGAGCGGACCGCAAAGCAGCGCGCCCGCCGTCAACCCCAGCAGCCCCGCGCCAAACAGCGGCGCCAGCTCACCGGCGGACAGCTGCCACTGGGCACGGATGTCGGGCGCGATGAAACCAATGGCCGCGGTGTCAAAACCATCGAGCATCACCACCAAAAAGCAGCAGAGAATGACGCGCCACTGCGTCTTGCCGATAGGGGCTGCGTCGATCAGTGCTTGTAAATCACGCCGTTGAGTCATAGTGAGCGCCTCGCAGCAGGTAGGGAGATGTCTGTGTTGTTTTAGGTATGTTACGAATTTGTATCTTTAGCGATAAAATGTACAATGGCTTTTCGGGCGGAGACATAACCGGAGGGTTATAACAAATGGCGAACTGGGCGCAGAAATTGAAGCTGCACCATCTGCAAATGTTGGTGGCATTGGGTGAACAGGGAAATCTGACCCACGTTGCGCGGATGATGAACATCTCCCAACCCGCTCTGTCAAAATGGTTGTCGCAGCTCGAAGATGAGATTGGGCTCACGCTCTTTGAGCGGCATAGCAAAGGGCTACGCCCCTCCGAGGGGGGGAAATTGCTGCTTCAGCATGCGCAGCGTTTGATCAATGATCTGGAGCGTTCGCAGTCTGAAATCGCCCGCTTTAAGCAAGGCGGGCTGGTGGGAAGCCTGAAAATCGGCTGCTCGCCGGTGGCGACCGACTGCGTTTCACAGGCCATATTGAGCCTGCTGCAGGAAATGCCGACGCTGCATCTCAATATTGAGGAAAAGGTGATGACCCCACTGCTGCACGATCTGCTCGCGGGCGCGGTGGATGTCGTCGTGGGCCGCGTCGGGGGGCGGGCGCTGCAGCTGCCGCTCAACTATCAAGTGCTCTACACCGAACCGGTATGCTTCGTTGCCCGCCCTCACCATCCGCTGGCAAAATCCGCCTCCCTCACCTGGCACGATCTCACCCACTGGCGCTGGATAGTCTGGCCGACCGGCACGCCAATCCGCCTCAGCATCGATAATGCGTTGGCAGATAACGGCGTGATGCTGCCTGAAAACACGGTTGAATCGGCATCGATGAACGTCAGCACCAACCTGCTGCAAAGCAGCGACATGATCTCCATTCTTTCACTACGGCTGGCGCAGCGTTATGCCAGCCAGGGGCAACTGGCGATCCTGAACCTGCCGAAGATTGAGCAGAAAGGCAGCGTGGGTGTTTTCTGGCGCAACAGCGAGCCGCCTTTTGCCGCGCTGAGCCGCTTTTTGCAGCTGCTGACGCAGGCCAGATAAAAATCGCCTTAACGCGACGGCTCCCTTTTCTCGCAGAACGGGGATTCAGCGGCGGGCTTTACCGCACGCCGCGCAAGCAAGAATGATCGCATCATGCAAAATTCCGTCCCCCCCTCTTGCCAACCCGAGCGGCTCAGGCCAGAATACTGTACATTAAATCAGTGTTTACAGGTGAGTCATGTTTGTAGAATTGGTATACGACAAACGCAACGTCGCTGGGCTGCCCAACGCCGCCGAGATTATTCGCAGCGAGCTGGAAAAACGCGTGCATGTGCTGTTCCCGGAGGCGGAAGTGCGCGTGAAACCGATGCAGGCCAACGGCCTGAACTCCGACGCCAGCAAAAGCGATCGCGAAAAGCTGAACCGGATGTTGGAAGAGATGTTCGAAGAAGCGGATCAGTGGCTGGTCACTGATATTTGACGGGAAAGAACGTTATTCGCAGGGGCGAACTCCCACTCAGCGGGAACCCTGCATAGCGGAACGGGCAGTGACTCTGCCCGAGCCTGGCGTCGATGATGCCGGCGCAGATACCTGAAACCGACTGCACCGGCATTATTTACCTGGCATCCATTCGAGTTTATGAAACCGCGTTGGTTTCCGATGGCGTGTCATCGTTTAACACCAGCGCCTCCGGCGGCAACACTTCCACCTCTTCACGCACCGGCATGGCGAGGCGCAGATCGATCCAGCGTCCCTCAGGGATATCCATCGCTTCGCCGGCCACGACCGTCGCGGTATCGATGTCAAAACGACGTTTGCTGATTTTCACCGTAATGACGCCGTCGTTATCGGTGGCGGTTTCCACAAAGCACAGGCGGTTGCCGTTCACGTCCTGCGGCACTTCGATAGTCCAGCCCTCCTTTGCCAACCCCAGCGATCCATTCAGCTGATAAAGTCCGGTAGCGATTCGTTCCGCGCTCACCCCGGCCGCTTCGCCATTAACGGCGACATAGCCGGCCAAATCAAAGCCGCCGTCCAGATAGTCCGCTTGCATATGCTGCGGCGCCGCGGACAATCTGGCGATCGGCGAGGCTTTCTTGATAAAGCCGTTGGCGTCAACGGTGGTGTTGGCTTCCGACCACATCCAAACCCAGGGGGTAAACGTAGCGCCATTCCAGCTGCGCACGGCAATTTTCCCCGATTGCGCCGCACTTACACCATAGCCGTAACAGGTTTGCACCGTCCGGTAACTGTCGTCGGTTCCCGCCTGCGTCACCGCCCACGATCGCGTATCGAGAAAGTGAGTGCCGACATCTTTGAAGGGATTGCCAATGGGATCTGTGCTCACATAACCCCGTCGGCTCTGCATTTGCGCATTGAAGTTGCCTTTATTTGCGGCGGTAGCACCTTTACTCAAGCCCCAATCTTTCAGGTTTGCAATATCCGCGACGGTGGGTTGATCGGACGAGCTAAATAATCGCGACCAGGTGATAGTCGAAGGCAATGCGGTAGATGAACTCCCCACCCAAGCCTGCCGCGAAACCGATGTGGCAAAATACGCGCAAGATGGCCCGCCATCCACCGGCAGCGTTAATATGCCCCCGGACACGTTGCCCGGCCGATTGGCCGTCGCTACCGTGTAGCGCTGAATGGAGGATTTATTATCCTTCGCAAATGCATCCTCGGTATGAATTGGTCCGGTACCAAAACCACCGATAGCAGATTGGGCGACAGTAGCATAATCAGGTAACGCCTGGGATTGCGAAAACGAAACGCCCGTGCGCATATCAATTTTCATCACCCCGCTCGGTTCCACCGATTGCTTTACCGCCTTATGCTCCCAGCGCAAGCCGGCCGCGTTCGCGTAGGTGATTTGCTCAACCGTATACCAGCAGTTGATGGTGAAAGTATTCACTTTCACATAGATATCATAATTATCGCGACTGGATTCAATAACCTGAATATCCAAGATCGCCGTTCCGGTATCGTTAAGAAAGGTGCCGCCGATACGATTGGCCTTATTGGTCGTATCGCTGGCGCCAAGATTACCCGTCCTCAGCATCAGGCGTGACAGGCCAGCGTTATAAACAAATCCGTTATAGCCGTTCGAACCGTAGAAATTGAGCGCGATCCCGACACCATTTTGCCCCACATTTTTAAACTGCCCCAACAGGAACCAAGTGGCGATATTGGTGTTGTTTTCCGGGAACTTGAACCGCACATTATCAAAGGCGGTCACCACCTGTGCGGCGCTCTTCGCCGCATTTTGCTCGCTGGTTTTCGCCGCCGCAGCGGAGGAAGAAGCCTTGCCTGCGGAGGCGGCCGCCTCTGCACGCAAACGATCGACGGTTTGCACAATCTCCGGCGTGATATCGCTTTCCCCTGGCCGGCTCAGGAAATCATTGAGCGTGCCGGGCAAGGAATCGCTATACACCTCGATAGCCCCCACCCGTTCCGGCTGTGCGCCATAGACAGAGATGATAACCTCGTAAGCGCCCGGCTCCACGGATAGAGCGTATTTACCGCTGTCATCCGTCACCGATTGTGATTTAGCCAGGCTCAATACCGTTGACGAGGTTCTGACTGCGCGCATGGTAATGGTTACGCCGGAACGAGGATCGCCATAAGGCCCTTTTAATACGCCGCTGATTAAAGTCATTGCACTTTCTCCATGAGTTCTTTGATTAATTCATCCTGGCGATCGATTCTATCCAGAGCCTGATTCAAGGCAGCCAAGGCCACATATCCCAACGTTGAATAATCGACGGATTTTACTCGAGTAACGGTTTCGCCATTTTGCAACTCTAAAGAACCACCTTCAGCAACAACCTGAGGAAGCTTCTTTTCAATTTCTTGTGCGATACCACCGATAAAGGGCTTGCCATCGCGCTTGCCGGTATAGAGTTTTAGACCACGAATGAGTGTTATGGGATCTTCAATTTCTTTTACTTCAGTTTTAATTCTAAGATCTGAGCCGGTCACCCAATTTCCAGTTAAGTTATTAAAGTCTCCGTTATTCTGTAGACGAACCTCATGCCAAACATTGGCATAATCCTTAAATGAAATCGCACCATAATCAGTTACACCAATTTCACGGCGACAAAACATTTGCATAGCTGTGACAACACCACCTGCAGTTGTCATAACCGATAGTAATGTCGGGCCATCTACAGTTCCGGTAGATCTAGTAAACGTCTTTTCAGCACGGACATTAGACGACCCCGTATCACCAGAGTTCAAATGAATCCCATTTCGCCCCATCATGGTATCATCAAATGTCGTTGACTTACGGAAGCGTGAATATCCCCCCACGTCAAGGTTTGCCGTTTGCCCTGTCACCAAAGAACCCTGTAAAGACAGTGAACCTTTAATTTCCTGGGCAGCGCTAATCGTCTTGTCTAATTTATTATTGAGTGAATCTGCAATATTATTCCAGGCTGGACCGGTATAGGTGCTGCCATCAGGGAGCGTTACCGTAATATTTCCGCTGCCGCTGAAGACCTGCTGCCAATTCTCTTTATCGGAATTCAACCCACGCAGGGCTTTCGCCGTCTCGGCAGCCAGCTGGGCAGTGATGGCGTTCATTGCATCGCGCGGTACAGCATTCCAGGCAACACCGACCTGAGTCGAGCCGTCATAGGCTTTAACCAGCGTTGCCTGCGTAGCATTATCAACGGTTTTAACCGGCAGCGTATAGGTTACGCCGCCGACCACGCTCACGATGAAATCACCGTCTTTCAGCTCGGTATTAAAGGCCGTTCCGGTACCTTTTACTATTGTGGAATTATTTGTTAGGGTGAGAGTGCCTGCTGGCATAAATATCCTCCTGAATTAGCCTGATAAAAACCTCGTTACGGAGATGATGGTTACTCCAGCCCAAAGGCTGTATATTGCGGAGTGGCAAAGATGTTCACAATAAAAGTCGTTGAGTGCGATTGTCCTTGGTCAAGCTCTCCTGCGGCAAGCTGCCAAAAGGCAGTCGAAGACTTTCCAATTAATGTATCGATATAAACGATGGATACTGAAGGTTGCCCGCTACTAGAACTGGAACTAACGGAAACCTCTGGCATATAGCCTCCGCCGGTTGTGTTTTGCCTAACCCCGCCATAACCGTGAGGATAGCCTCGTCCACTTCTTTTAATTTGAATCTGTCCAAAGACACGAACGGGAATAACATTATTACCGCCAAAGCGTAATAACCGACTCGCATTAGTATGATAACCCGTCCAGCTTAACATCGAGCCATCCATGATCGCGCCTTCGATATTCGCGGCGGAAAGTTTTCCCTCAATGGAGCAATTCTCAAGGATCCGGCAATTGCCAATCACGCCATTTTTAAACTCACCAGTGTCGGCATATATCGCTCCACGGGCGCTAATGTTATTGAATTGTGCCCCGCCATCTTTATTTATCGCCCAGCCACGCTGCCCACTTACCCAATTAGAAGACTGGATATGCTGTGCGATCTTTGCGCTATCGATAGTACCATTGCGAATAAACGCGTCGCTAATAAACACCTGCCCATCCACCACGGCAAACGGCGAATACTGATTGCTGTTGTTGCCGCTCATCAGCACGAACTGG
The DNA here is from genome assembly GCF_052168495.1 of Serratia sp. CY52157. Lineage (NCBI taxonomy): Bacteria > Pseudomonadati > Pseudomonadota > Gammaproteobacteria > Enterobacterales > Yersiniaceae > Serratia > Serratia sp. CY52157. The sequence continues at coordinate 1,760,624 of NZ_JBJNMO010000001.1, forward strand.
TTGGCGTTAAAGCCCACGCGGGTGGTAACCGGCCTGCCGTTTTCCGCCAATACCGCGATCGACATGCCGGCGTTGTAGAAGGTGCCGTTCACCCGCACGCCCGCTTTCAACGTATGGATGGCCGTGGCGCCGTCGGCGTCTACCGTCGCCGTCAGTTTGTCTTCCAGCACCGCCGCCACGTCGTCAATCTGCGCCTGCACCTGGGTTTTCATCTCGGCCAGCCCGCGATCGACCTCCGCGATGGTGGTTTTCACCACCATGATATCGGCGCGCACCGTACCGTACTGCGCCCATTGGTGATCCACCGTCGCGTTGTTGGCCAGCGCATTCTGCAAGATAGCGTCGATGTTGGTGTCGATATCGCCCACCAGCCGCTCGCCGTCTTTCGCGGTCAGGAGATCGTCGCCGATGTTCTCGAGATAATCGCCGGCGTCCGCGTTCGCCTGCCCAGCGGTCCAGCCTGTCCAGTCGCCCTGATTGCCGGTGCGGTCTTGCAACCGCGCGCGGAACCAGAACTCCTGCCCCGCCTTCAACCCTGTCATGGCGTGGGTGTGCAGCGGGTACGGGATATCGGCCAGCAGCATCGCGTTATTTCCGGCGGCGTTGTCCGCATACTGAATTTCGGTCTTGAGCGTATCTTCAGCGCCGCCAGGGAACGCCCAGTCGAGCTGGATGCCCCACAGCAAAGGCGATGCCTTGAAGCCAACCGGCATCGGCGGTTTACCCTCTTTGCCCTTGAGGTAGGTTTCCATCGACGTCGCCCAAATAGACGATACGTCACTGGCGTTGATGGCTCGCACCCGCACCCGATAACGACCGGCGTAAATCCCCGGCACCTCGAAGCCGAGCGCCGAGGTGCGCGGCACCGACACCCAGTTGCCGTTATCTTTGCGCCATTCCGCCTCATAGGCGATGGCATTTTCAACCGCGCCCCAGGCGGCGCGCAGGGTGGTAATGGCGATACCCTGGCTCACCAAGGAGTAGCTGTCGATGATGATGTTCTTCGGCGGCGCCTGCACGCCGGGCGGAATGATGGAGATCGGACGATCGTCGATACGCGCGCCGGTATCGATGCGGGCGTACTTGTTCGGATCGTGTTCCGCCGCGTTGACGGTATAGGTGTTGTCGCCGTTGTCGGCGATACCCACCACGCGGTAAAGCTGCACCGCCAGGTCGTCCGCGTCGATGGACCAGGCCGCTTCCGGCGCCGGCGTCTCGCTGTAGGCCGTGGTGACGGTCACTACGCGTTCATTCACCGCCTGCACGGTGCGCGCCTGCGCCCGGCCGGAAGGCAGGTTGACGATCAGGCGATCGCCGGCTTTGGCGCCCGGCGTCCTGTCCAGCGTCAGTTTACGGCCGTCCACGCCGCTGAGGCGCCCGCCAATCACCCGCCCGGCCAGCATCTGGTCTGCCACGCCGACGATATGCCCCGGCATGGGGATCATGCCGTCCAGCCCCACGGAAAAGCTGACCGTACGATCCTTGCTGTTAGTCAACAGCGCCCAGCGGCCGCGGCGGTTCGCTTCGCTCGGCGTGGTGCAGCCGATAGCCGTCAGCTCGGTCTGGTTCACGTCGTAGCGGCGCACCAGATCGCTGTCGAATACCGCCTCTATCGCATCGGCGTAATGGTTGCCCGGATCGGACCAGCTGACCATCGCCGTACTGTAGCGGGTGCGTTCGCTGGCGGATGAGTAGGTAAACTTGCCGTCGATCACGTTGGCGCGGGTGTAGGTGAAGTCCATATCGCGCGGCATGTCCGCCAGGGCGACCATTTGGTTTTGTCCCCAATAGGTCATACCGCGGAAAATGCCGGCCAAATCGCTCAGCACCGTCCAGGCCTCTTCCCGCGACTGCAGATAAACGTTGCAGGTGAAACGCGGCTCCATGCCCTCGCCGCCGCGCCCGTCCGGCACCGGCTGATCGCAATACTGCGCGATGCGGTACAGTTCGGACTCGGAGACCTGGGAGGCGTCGATGCGATCGCCCAGGCCAAAGCGCTCGGCCAAAATAATGTCGTAAAACACCCACGCCGGGTTATCGCTGTAGGCCCACTTAAAGCCGCCGCTCCAGAGGCCGGTATAACTGCGCGTTTGCGGATCGTAGTTGTCCGGCACGCGGATCAGGCGGCCGCGCGGTTTGCAGCTGATCTTCGGGATGTTGGGGAACTGCTTTGAATCAAACTCCACGTAAAGCAGCGCAGTGTTCGGGTAGCGCAGCTTGGCGTCGATGATTTCGGTCAGCGCCTCGATGTTCATCCGGTCGGCGATCCGGGCGCTGTTGGCGTTAGGCGTCAACCGGCGCACGCGCAGCTGCCATCCCGTGGTGGCCTTCGGCAAATTGATGCGGTGCGAGCGTTCATACAGCGAGGTGGTTTTATCGTCGATCGCCGCCGTTAGCACCTCCTGGTAGCTGCCGCCGTCGGTCGCCACGTCGATGGCGTACTCGATGCGATAGCCGTTGACGTCGCCGTTGTCCGCCTGTTTTTGCAGCATAGGCCAACCCAGGCGCAGGCGGACGGCGGAAAGTTGCAGGTTCGAGACGGAGCGCACCCACGGCGCGCCGCTTTTCAGTTCGCTGCCGACCGAGATCTCATTTTCAACGGCGGGAATGCCCTGGATATATTCCTGCGCCTGCGAGCCAGGGCGGAACTCCCAGCGGAAACCGGGAAAGTTTTCCGTGCCGTCGATGTTCAGTACCGGCGTACCGTCAACAAAAATGTTTGTGCCATCCAGCCCGCCGGCAAATTCCCCTTCGCCTAATGCGAACAGCATCTTCGCTCTGGCGATCGACTGAATGCTGTCCGGCGATTCTACCGGCGTGTGGCCGCCACCGCCGCCGCCTTTTCGCCCACGGATCATGTTCTGTGCCATATTTCGCCCATAAAAAAAGCCGCTATTGCGGCTGTCTGTTCAAACGGATGTCGTTATTGCTGGTCTTCGGTATAAATACCTGCGGAGATAATCGCCCCGCCAATTTCACGCGTGCCGTACAGCACGCCGACGGGGTTGCCCTGCGCCGTGGTGTTGACCGGCCCGCCAAAGGCATAGCTCGGTTTATTTTCCGGGCCTTGCCGCATGCGCAGCCCGCCCATTTGCGGGGAAAGCATTTGGACGACGCCGCCGAGGGCAAGGGAAGCACCCATCAGGCCAACGGAAGTGGCTGTGGTTGCCGACATCATTGCCGCTCCACCTATAACTGGGTTCCAAGCAGCCAGAGCAATTAATGCTATTCCTGCAATAGTTTGAAAAAGCCCTGCACGTTTACTTCCAATAACCACTGGCACCAGGTGAATGTCTTCCGTGCCTTTCGTCAGCTCCATCTCGTCTTGACCAACGTTACGTTTCCCCACAAATACAGCGAAGGTCAGTCCGCGCTTATGTGCTTCCAACATATATCGTTCAAATCCGTCTATTAGATTTTTCATAGCATCGATAGCTTTTGGAACATTGTGAGCACGATATTTAAAGTTTTTACCAAACAACCTAACCATCGGGCCGTGGAAGTGAACTACTCTTAATGGCACCTCGATAAAGCTCATATGACCCCCAATAAAAAACCCGCCTAGGCGGGTATATAGCGTGTAACCAAGATACTATTTACATGCATTAACTGCCGCCTCATAGAAGTCCATATCTCGTTTTTTATAAAATAAGAAATCGCTACCAGAGTCAGTCTTTTTCACGTCAATTAACATTACAACACCTCTAGACATATCATTTATCTGAGCTGTATAACCGCGCTCCGCAGGCTGTGGGCTAATTGGTGAGATGGTGTTTTTTTCATTCCAAACATTAAGAACACATCCAATATATACATCCGCTGCTTTAATTGTATGGCCTTGGATAGCCGGTGTTGTCAATCGAAGTTCGTTAGCCGTAGTTGAACAGCCAGACAAAATTACTGTGGCAATTGCAGCGATAATTTTCTTCATTACCTTTTCCTTAAGCTGAAAAGTGGAATGATAGCATCACATCAGGGCTTTGTAGCGCAACACCTTCACCGTTCGCTCTTTCCAATACCCACCGTAAGGCACCCGCTGGCTAAGCATGCCGTACATATGGTGCAGCAACAGGCCATCTGCCAGCAGAATACCGGCGTGGTTGGCCACCGGCGCCGAAACCTGCATGACCGCCATGTCGCCTGGGCGTGGCGGGCCATCGAACTCGCGAAAGCCACAGACATGCCAGTTTTCCAGATAGCGGTTTTCACCCTGCTCCCACCACGGGTAATCAACGCGGTAATCCTGGAGCGTTATGCCGTGCTCCTGGCGGAAATAGCTCATGATCAGTCCCCAACAGTCGGTATGCCCCAGCACGAACTGGCGGCCCACCAGCGGCAGTTCGCCGCGCGGCAAAATGGTGCGCAAATCCCCCTCCGGCCAGCTGGCTATCGCCCAGGGCAACTCCATCGCGTCGCACTGCGCTTTGTCCAGTTCACTCGGCTGCGTGGTGGCGTCCGGGTGGCTGTGCACTATGAGGGTGATGGTGCCCCATTCGGCGGCGGCCACGTAGTCTTCCGGCGCCAGATGAAACTGCTCGGTGGGGTTGTCCGCCAGGTTACGACACGGGAAATAGCGCTCCACGCGGGACTTTTGCGCCACCACACCGCAGCATTCGCGCGGATACTCGGTCCTGGCGTGCGCCATAATGGCTGCCGCGGTTTTTTCTTTCATGCTCGCCCCCTACTGCCGGATCAACGCCGCGCCGGGGAAGCCGCCGAACGGCAGCGGCTCGTGCTCGCCAAAGCGTTTTTGGCAGTCGCTCAACAGCCCGCCGCAGCGATCCTGGCTCGGGTCATCCACCGGGTTGCCCTTGTCGTCAAAGTAACGGCTACCGGCGTAATCGCAGCCCTTGCCGGTGCGATAGCCGCCGCGCGAGCACCAGGTGCACAGGCTGTGGATTTGCCGGGTCGGGATGCGCAATCCCCGCAGGTCCGCCGGACTCGAGAGTTCGAATTCCACCGCTTCGTCGCTTTCCGTCGCCTTGCGATCGATGTAGAACACCTGCAGCTTTTCCTGCAGCGGATCGGCCGAAGAGTTCCCTTGCGGGAAGTTGCGGGCATCAAGGTAGTGCACCAGCGTGTCGTGGATCCGCACCTTGGCCTGCGCCATGTCCTCAAACTGCAGGCAGAGCGCGCTGATCAGGCCGTTGATATTGGCGACCGACAGCTTGGGCGCGTTGCCCTGGCTGTCGGCGGAAATCTCCAGCCCTTCAACGCTAAACGGCCACGGGCCGTACTCCAGCCCCTGCCACCAGACCGATTTCGCCGGCAGTTTGCTTTCATCACCGCCGGCGGCGGCCAGCTCTTGCGGCGTAAACGGCAGGGTATCGCAATGAAAGCGCAGAATATCGGCGCCAAACCGGGTGCCATCCACCTCAATCAGGCGGATGCGGTTGCCCGGCTCCAGCTTTTGCAAATCTGAATTCAGCATCATCTCCCCCGGTTAAACGTGAAAAGCCTCGGTAAACGTGGCCGTCAGTGAATAGTTGTCCCCGCCCATCGCGACCGGCTTATAACCCTCGCAGCGGTAAAGGCCGGGAACCTGCGTCGGTGGCGTCCATTGGAAAGATTTCACCCCATGATGATTTTCCAGAAAGACGATGATCGGCGTGATGTAGTCATACTTGCCGACAAAGGTCAGCTCCCAGGAGCGCACGATCGGATTAATGCCGTCGCCGGAGACCTGCGCATAGCCGTCGCCGAACTGCGCCTTTCTGACGCGAAAGCGCATATCGCCGGCGGCATTGACGCGCGCCGGAAATTCAAATGTCTGAATGCCCATTACATCCCCTTGATTGCTTTCCAAATCGGCTGGCCCGGCATCAGGTTACGGTTGATTACCTTTTGGCTTTCCTGCGCGGCGATATTGCCCATCCGTTTACCGAACTCGCCCCATCCCGGATCGGCCTGCGAACTGACGTTGCCGCCGTTCTCGATGGTGATGTAGACATTCGGCGCCGCCGCAGACTGCTGGCCGCCGCCGATCGCCCGCACGCCGAGCGAACCGTCCGCGCCGCGTTTGAGCGGCATAATGGCCTCCGGCCCGGCTTCGCCCATCAAGCCGGCGCCTCTGGCGAACGCGAACAACGTGGGATTGCTGACGATCTGGCCGCTGAATGCGCTCAGCGAAGGCGAGGCGTATACGCCGCCTTTGGCGTTGGGGACATAGCCTTGCCAACCGGTCGGCATGCCCATCGCGCCTGAACCGGCCGCGCCCGCGCCGGCGCTTGCAGCCCCGCCCAGCAAGCCGCTGCCGATATTCATAAAGGTGGAAAGAATGGTTCTGGTCAACAGCGCCTGCATCGCCAGATCGATCAGTTGCTGAATGATGGACTGCGTCATGGATGTCATCAAACCGAGCATGCTTTGCTTAAAGTTTTGCGTCCCGGTCAGCAGATCGAACATCATGCCGGAGGTCCGTTCCCGCGTCATGTCCACCAGCCCCAGCGCCATCTTGTGCACGCGGCTCTGCCCGCCGAACAGGCTCAGCGCCTGCTGATACTGAGCGTCCGACGATTCTTGCGTCGCCGCCTGCATCAGCTGTTCATAGCGCTGTTTATCCAGAATGCCTTGCTGGTGGTAAGCCTGGTATTGCGCCAGCTGCTGCACCAGCTGGTTGTTAAGGCGAGCGACCGGATCCACATCACCGGCAATGTTCATACGCGGCGCGGCAAGCGCATCGGTTTCGGCCTTCAGCCGCTGGCGCGTCGTTTCTTGCTGTTGCATCCGGCTGGCGGTGTGGTACTCGCGTTCGGTCAACAGCCGCCCGTCATACAACGCCTTCAGCTCCTTGCCAACCTCCTGCTCTTTGCGCACCGCCGCCTGCCCTGGCGCGTATTGTTCAGCGAGCTGTTGCCGCTGCCGCTGATACTTCTCGGCGTTCAGCGCCATCGCACGCTGCACATCGGCCTGCCCGGCACCGGCTGCCTTGGCCGTTGACGCCAGCCTGGCCTGCGCGCTTTGTTCATCCTGGGTGATTTTTTCGAGGCTGCTCAGATGCGCCTGTTCGATTTCCTGACGCAGCTGTTGGTACTGATCAAGAGCCTGCTGCTTGCCATTATCGTTAAAAGTACGGCTAACAGGAGCGACACTTGCTTGAAGGCCCTTAGGCTTATCAGCTTTGGTCTCAACATGGCTGTCATTGCCATTTTGTGCATTAACGGCATTGCTTCGCTGAAGCCGGATCGCTTTCTCGCCCTCAATGATATCTTCCAACTGCGCTTGCAAGGCGTTCCGTTCTTTCCTCACCTCTTTTGGATCAGAGTAGAGGAATCCCAATATCCCTTTGCTTCGGCGCTCTAAGAGAGCAAGTCGGATATCGCTCCGATTCGCCAGTTGGTTCTCGATCTTGGCTTTTTCCTCACTGAGCGTCTTTAGCTGATCGTCGAAGGTATCAATTTTGACGGCGAGCTTTGCCTTGGAGAGCTTGCTGAGATCTTCGGCCGTCTCGACCGCCGCATCTTTCAATGCCAAAGCCGACTTACGGGCCAATTGGTTTTGCTCATGGAAGTACAGCATCGCCAATCCCGCCTGGATGGCGACACCGATCGGGCCGCCAAGCATCCCCAGCGCGACGTTGGCAACGCGAGACGCCGCGCCGACGCCTGATGTCGCCTGAGCCGCCCCGCGCGCCGCCGCCGCCTGATCGCGCCAGGCCGCCGCGCTGTCATTCAGGCCGCCGGCCAATTTCAGCATCTCCTCCGCGCGGCTGCCGCCGTCGCCGGAGGCGCTGCTCGCCTGGCGAGCCGCGTCGTCCAACTGCTTCATCTGCGCCGTCGCGGCGACGGTGATGGACGCAAGTTCGGTGAGCGCCTGTCCATACTGGCGCGAGGTGGCGGCGAGGCCCTGCAGCGACAATTCAACGCCGGCCAGCCCCGCCAGTTTCCCCGCCAGGCCGCCAAGCGTGCCGCCGATGCGTTGATAGGACTCGTCGGTCTTTTTCGCGTCCTGCTGAGCCTGGCGGTTAAATTTGGCGGATTGTTCCCCGGCGGTACGGTAAGCCGCCGTCAGTTTGTTTTTAAAGTTGGTGTCATTCAGTTGCAACCCGACGACCAACTGTGCGGTATCAGCCATTTCCCAGCACTCGCATAACGTCAGCACACTGCATATCAATACTGCTTTGCGCGGGCTGACCGGATTGATGAACGGGGGCACTCTCCGCCGCATCGGCCGTCATGCCTTGCAGTTTGAAGTATGCCCGCCAGTGATTCAGGATGTGCGCCGGCATCGCGGCGATCTTGCGAGGATCCGACTCACCCCAGCGATCGGCCAGTTGGAACACCAACATCAGCCAGGGCGAGTCAGTCAGTTTTTTTCCGCTTCCTCCAGGCTGCCGACCGCATGGCGCTTGACGGCGCCGATGGCTTCGACCAGCGTTGGGTTATCGTGCGCCGCCAGCAGATCGTCAACGCTCGGCAAGGCGCCGGCCGGGATACGTTTGCCGTCCGGCGTCATCAGGCATGACAGCAGCAGTTGCACGTTAAGCTGCGCGGCTTTGTTCATGTCACCGCTGTCGATGGCGGCCTTCATGCCGTCTTCATTTTCCTGCAGCTCCGCCGCTTTCAGGCGGCGGATAAAGGCTTTGGCGCCAAAGATCTGCGTTTCAATCACGTGGTCGTCGGATTTCAGCAGCGCCGCTTTCAGCGCTTTCAGATCGTATTTCTCTGTCATCAGTTTTTCCTTGTTCAATTCGGTTTACTCTGTACATAAGCGGGTTGCCGCAGGCCACATGGCCCGCGGCTGAAGCGTTCGCGCCGAACGCCCTCAGACGTTAAGCCAGCGCGAACCGTCGGTTTGTCACACTTTCGGGGTGACCGTGCCCCAGGTGTTGCTGTTTTGCTTGCCCTGGACGGTAATCTGAATGACTTCGCTCGCCGGGGCGGTGATCTCATTCATTTTCCAGCCGGACAGCGACAGGATGGAGGTGGAGGTGCGGCCGTTCGGCAACTCGACGTAGAACTGCACCGTTTCGCGCTTGTCCGCCGCATTCAGCAGCGCCGCAAAATCGGCGTTGGACGGATCGTCGATGAAACCGATGGATTTCTCCGCGCCTTCCGGCAGGTCGGAAATAAACTGCTTGGCGGTATCCAGCAGCGTGGTGCAATCGACAAAACCGCCGGTTTGCCCCATTTCACCTACCGCTTTACAGTTGGTCAGCGCCTTCATGGCCGTGGTTGCAGCCCCGACGGTGCCCCATTTGACGATAGTGCCGGCAGGCAGCATGGCGTATTCTGGCGAAGTTTTATCAGCCATAGTTTTTCTCTCTCTTTTTGATGAAGGATGGTAGCGGTCGCTACCGGTTTTCGATGCCATAGCGGACGTGAGCCGCCAGGATGCGTAACACTTGGTGCTTGTGGTGATCCAGCGCAGGGCGAATAAACGGGGCGGCGGCTTGCGTTGCCGTGCCGTACTCCTGTTCCAGGGCTCTGCGGTAATGCTGTTTACTGGGGCCGACGCGCAACGTCACCGCGTTCCATCCGGTAACGGCCGGGCGTATCGCGATACCGGCGCTCAGCGAGGGTTCGCTGTTTGGCGCCCCTCGTTCGGCGCACTGCCGCATGGTGCCAAGAACCGGGGCCAATGCGGCGTGGCCGGCCTCCGGCAGAATGTGACTGGCTACCTCGCGCCGAATCGCTTCCAAACGGCGAGTCAATTCCGCCATGCCGGTAACGTTTATGGCGATCACGCCGCCACCTCGGAATGGGTGATGAGGTAATCGCGGGCCATCCGATACTGGACGCGGTTATCCGCCAGGGGCGTGGCGCTCTGCAAAAGGGTGCTGCGCGTGACCGCTTGTACCGGCCATTCGCCGATATGACCATGTTGAACCCCTTCCCAGGCATTCAAAACCGCTTTGTCCAGAGCGATCAGCCGGGAGTAATCGTCGATCACGTACAACACGACCTGAAAACGGCTCTGCACCAGCGAGCTGTCAACCAGACCGGTGTTCACTTTCAGATCGCTGATCTTCTGATAGGTCACGCCTTCTTGCTGCGGATCCGGCAGGATCAGCGGATGAACCGCCAGATGGGTTAGCGCAGTCAGCGAGCGTTGAATTTCATCTTCAATCATTTGGACAAGGTCTCCGTCGTTTCGAGAGTTGAATCGTTCTGCAGATGCATTTGGGCATCAGGAAAGGAATAGCGCGCGTTCCGCCGCGCGCCGGGCAACCAGCCCATCGAGCCGCACACCGCCCGCATTCACCCATCGGCCGAACTGGTCGGCCGCCCCCTGCCGATCGCCGGCGTTCAGCCTGCGCAACAGCGTCGAGTTTTCCAACGCGCGCAGGCCCAGGTTATAGGCGAAGCTCACCAGCGCATCGAACTGCCCCTGCGTGACTGTCACCGCCACCAGCCGTTCGACGCCCTGTTCGAATTGAGCGACACCGCACACCAGCAAACGCTCGGCCGTTGCGGCATCGATCGCCATGCCGGCCCCAACTTTTCGTCCCGCTACCGGTTGAGTCCACCCGTAGCCGATCGTCCAAACGCCGACCGAGTCCTGATAAGCCTGCAACCGCAGGCCTTCGAAACGCTTAATCAGCGCCATGCCGTCGTCACTTATCTTCATGGTTTCCTCCTGACGCTTTATTGAGAAATCGACGTTCCAATGCCTTGATCAGCGATGCTCCCGACCATCCCGCCATACCGCATACGCCGCCCATCACCTCCGAAGGCCAGTCGTAATGCAGCGCAATCATCACCATGGTCAAACCGGCGAAAATAGAAACGAACAGCTGCAAAAACAGCGTCCTCCAGCTAAAGGTTTCGCCGTTCAAGACCTTGAAGGAATAGCTGGCGATCGCCCCCAGCAGCGTCATACCGAAAGCAAGCAGCATTGAAAGGATGTTTGGTTCATTTTTCCAAGGCATAGTCATCACCCTCCCCTTACCGGGGCATAGCCCGATCGTCGGGAGTCATGGAAAAGAGCGGCGAAATGCAGCCCCTAACCGTCATTCCTGTTCCATTTAAAAAACGGCCATTTACGCTGTCGAAAATGGCTTGTCCGTTCTGCCCAACCTGAGCAGATAAATAAGGATTGCGCCGTTTTATAAAGGAGAAGGATTAGCCTCCCGTCGTGGCCATTCAACGACAGTCATTATTCAGTGAGTGATTGACCGTTTTGACAAGGAGGCTAAAAATGAAAAACCCCGCCGAAGCGAGGTTTATTTGTCGTGCGGCGGCGCCGGCAATAATTCAGCTTTATCAGATTACACGCTTATTTGCGTACGCGTGAGTCTTTTATCATAAAAAATAAAACCCCGCCGGAGCGAGGTTTAGCTATCGTGCGGCGGCGCCGGCAACAATTCAGTTTTATCAGATTACACGCTTATTTGCGTACGCGCGAGCCTTTTATCATAAAAAATAAAACTCCGCCGGAGCGAGGTTTAGCTATCGTGCGCCGGCGCAGGCAACAATTCAGTTTTATCAGATTACACGCTTATTTGCGTACGCGTGAGTCTTTTATTATAAAAAATAAAACCCCGCCGAAGCGAGGTTTAGCTATCGTGCGGCGGCGCCGACAACAATTCAGCTTTATCAGATTACACGCTTATTTGCGTACGCGTGAGTCTTTTATTATAAAAAATAAAACCCCGCCGAAGCGAGGTTTAGCTATCGTGCGGCGGCGCCGGCAACAATTCAGTTTTATCAGATTACACGCTTATTTGCGTACGCGTGAGCCTTTTATTAATTATTGCAACGCGCATGCGCTATTGCTATTCCTGACGCAATAGGGAAACAAGAAATAAACCCTCATCAACGTCAACGACAGGCGTTTCAGCGATCCATACTCAACTTTATATCCAACATCGCCAGGCATCCCCCGATAAATCCCTCCGCCGTTTGCATCTCTTTGCGTATCGTACCGTCTGAACATTTCCTTTTCAGGGCGATCTTACGCAGAGATATGCCATAAACATGGTGGGCAATGATGAGATCGAACTCTTCGGGTTTGTATTTCTTCAATCTGCCCACGCAACCGTCGATCACCAGGCCGTCATCATCGCAGCAGGAACGCTCGCCATTCGACTTATAGGACAACAGCCCTTTGAACCCGGCAGCAATGGGGGAATAGTCGATGCCGCTGTTATCCCTGGCCCATACGCCCCACCGCTCCAAAACTTCATTCATATCTCTCATGCTTCCACCTCCTTTGGGCGTTTGCCATATCGCCAGGGCTCCATGTTGTTGACCGACGTCGTTCGAGCCGTTCTTCTGCTCGGCGTGCGCCAAGACGCAACAACCGATCCGCCCGACGGGCTCACCGAGGGATATCGCACAAAATACTGTACAAATAACCAGTATCAAGTATACCCAGAGGTATCTTTTTTTCAATAGCGAAAATCCATTTACCTGCAGGTAAATTTAGGTACGATGGCCTCATGAAAAACGAGCAAAAAATGCACCTGCAGGAGATGCGGCGAGAGCGCCTGATCATCCTGATCGATAACCTCGGCGTCGGGGGGCAAAAGCGCCTTGCCGAGGCGCTCGGCATTGCCGCAGACTATGTTTCTCGTCTGCTCTACCCGCCGGGCAAGAAGGGTAAAAAGGGCATCAGTGGGGACATGGCGCGAAGGATTGAACAGTACTTCGCCGTGCAAATCGGCTGGCTGGATGGCCTGGAGCAGACCGGGCAACGCCCCGTCAGGCAGAAGGCCGCACAGGCCTTGGCTAAAACGCTGCCGCTGCTGGCGTGGACATTGCCGTTGTCTCATGAACAGTTGCGCAAAGGAACGACCGTCCACTACCCGGCGATGGTGCAATGCAGCGCTCTGGCCTACTGGTTGCCGGTGCGGGATGACACGATGAGCGGCTCTGCCGGCGCCAATTACCCAAAGGGAGCATTGATTCTTGTCGAACCCATGACTGCCGGTATAACCGAGCTCGTGTCCGGCGATAAGGTGATAGCGAAACGCTGCGACAGCGCAGAACTTATCTTTAGAAGGTATGTTGAGGAAGCCGGTCATCAATGGCTTAAGGGGAACATGCCGGGTTGTCCGACTTTGAATGCCGATGAGTACATGATTCTCGGGGTGGTGCTCGGTGCCTGGCTGCCCTGACCTGCCCGTTTGAGACGACATAATGCAAAAAACCGCCAACCTTACGGCTGACGGTTTTTTTGGCACTCAGGGCGCCGGTACTGCTTTATCATGGTGCCGGCTACCGGAATCGAACTGGTGACCTACTGATTACAAGTCAGTTGCTCTACCTACTGAGCTAAGCCGGCTGAATTTGGCGGAAGGACAGAGATTCGAACTCTGGGAGCTGTTACACTCGACGGTTTTCAAGACCGTTGCCTTAAACCACTCGGCCATCCTTCCAATGGGCGCTGATATTAGCGATACCGTTATGAAATGTCTATCGTTTTGATGCAAAAAAATCGCATCGGCGGCGCAGTTGCCTAAACTTCAGGCCTTAAACGCTTAAAAAATGAAAAGCCCCGCAAAAGCGAGGCTTTTATGTTCGGCTGAAACGCGATTACTTCGGCTGCGAATCGTAGTCTGAACAGGTTTGATAGCCCTTGTTCATGACATGGCCCGTGTCGTTGTAGCTGACAAAATACGTTTGCACTTTGCCATCGCGCGGCGCGACCGCATAGGTGTCGCAAGTGCCCTGCGCATGGATCAGCGTGGCGGACGTCGACGGCGGACCGGCAATCGCCCGCACCTGCTGCTTGGTCATCCCTACTTTGACATCGCTGACCACCGGCTCATTGACATAACTGGTTGCACGGTCATAGGCGGTGCAGCCGGCAAGAATGGAAAATACCGCCGCAGTGCCGACGGCCAAAACCAACTTCTTCGTCATAGCTTGTCCTCTTGGAGTACGTTTGTTGTCCCCTAAGTCTAGAAGTGGAAAGGCTTTTCTACAAACTCCCCTTTGTCGATCGGTGCGCTTTTTCTCGCGATCGGCCGGCGCGGGCGCGACATCGGATTCAAAAGCCGAAATCGCTCAGCGCCGGGACATCGTCCGGGCGCCGACCCAGCGGCCAATGAAAACGCCGATCCTGTTCGCGAATCGGCATGTCGTTGATGCAGGCATGGCGGTTGATCATCAACCCTTCCTGATTGAACTCCCAGTTTTCGTTGCCGAAGCTGCGATACCAGTTGCCGGAATCGTCGCGCCACTCATAGGCGAAACGCACCGCGATGCGCGCGCCGTCAAACGCCCACAGTTCCTTAATCAGCCGATACTCCAGCTCTTTCGCCCACTTGCGTTGCAAAAATGCGACCACCGCCGCGCGGCCGTCGACAAACTCCGCGCGATTACGCCAATGGGTATCGAGGGAATAGACCTGCGACACCCGCTCAGGATCGCGGCTGTTCCAGGCATCTTCCGCCAACCGTACTTTTTCGATGGCAGATTCACGGGTAAAAGGCGGCAATGGGGGTTTAATGCTCATGATCATCTCCTGGGTGAAGGTGCGTAGACAACTCTGTCTACATCATTACGCTAGCGCATGTAGACAGAGTTGTCTACAATCACTCGAAAATAGCCAGGGAGAAAAATGATGACCACCGATCGCAATACCTTGCCCGCCCGTCAGCGCATCCTGCTGACGGCCCACGATCTGTTCTATCAGGAAGGGATCCGCGCCACCGGCATCGATCGCATCATCAAGGAATCAGGCGTCACTAAGGTGACGTTTTATCGCCACTTTCCCAGCAAGAACGATTTGATTACGGCGTTTTTGGCCTATCGCCACCAGCAGTGGCTAACCTGGTTCAGTACAGCGTTGGATCGACATGTGGCGCAGAGCGGCGGGTTACTGCCGGCGCTGGCGCCCTGCCTGGCGGAATGGTTCGACGATCCGCGTTTTCGCGGCTGCGCGTTTATCAATACGGCCGTGGAGATCGCCGATCTGCTGCCGGAAAGCCTGCACCTCGCCGGCCGGCATAAGCAACAGATGACGGATGAACTGGCGCGCCACCTGCCCGCAGGCCCGCAGCGGGAACAGCACGCCGCGATATTGGCGATGCTGATCGACGGCGCCATCGTCAGGGTGCAGATTGAGCGCCAGCCGCAGCCGGCGTTGCAGGTGCTGAATGCCGCGCTGGCGTTGTTGGCGCAAGGCGGGTTCGATCAGTAATTGGCCCAGATGCCCGGCGTCACCAGTTCCAACAGGTGGGCGTCGGGATCGCGAAAGTAGATGCTCTCGCCACCGTGATCCCAACGCATGCGCCCCTCAATTTCCACGCCGTTGGCCGTCAGATGCCGTTCCCAGTGCGGCAGTTGGTCTTTTGCCACCGCCAGCCCGATATGCGCCGGCCCCACGCCATCGTGCGCGGGAATAAAGCCGGTCGGATAATGCGCCCCACGCAGCAAATCGCCCTCGACAAACAGCAACAATACGCTCCGATCGCCAACGTTATAGGCGCGGAACCGCTCGTTGGCGACCATCGCCGGCAGCTTCAGCACATCTCGGTAGAAGGCGTCCGCTCGCTCAATATCGCTGACGTACAGCACCGTTTCGATCACCTTATCGATCTTGAGTTCCATATCATCCCCCCTCTTTTTTGTACTGACAGCGTAGGCTTAGAGGAGGAAAACCACGGTGCTTCCCGTGCCGATAGCGGATCAATCCGTGCTTTTTTACCGGTTTACAGGCAAAAAAAAACGCGGCCCGAAGGCCGCGCGATGACGTTCACACCGAGGTGCTTAGAACTGGTAAACCAGGCCCACGGCAACCACGTTGTCGGTGTTGATCCCGGCAGCGTCGGTGAAGTCGTTGTTGTCCACCAGGTTGATTTTGTAATCAACATAGGTAGACATGTTTTTGTTGAAGAAGTAGGTCGCACCCAGGTCGACGAATTTGACCAGGTCTTGATCGCCGTAGTCCTTGCCGTTACCGGCGCGGCCCAAGTCTTTACCTTTGGTCTGGTTATAGCCGACGAACGGACGCAGACCGAAATCGAACTGGTAGTGCGCGTAGGCTTCGAAGCTCTGCGCCTTGTTGGCGTAGCCGTAAACGCTGCTGTCGGAGCTGCCGAAACGCGCCGCGTTGTAGGACTGGGTGAACATCACCGCCAGGTAGACGTCGTTGGCGTCATATTTCAGACCGCCGGAGTAACCTTCGGCCTTGTCGCCGCGGCCCATGATGTTCTGGTGACCGTTAGCGCCGTTCTGCTCGCTGGTGCGGCGAGAGTTAAAGAAGGCGCCCGCCGCGCTGATGCCGTAGCCCATGTCATAGCTCATGGACATACCGTAGCCTTCGCCGTTCTGGCCAAGGACGTCGCGACCGTTGTTGGTCTCTTCGCCATTGCCGTTTTTACCCTGGTACTGCAGGGCGAAGTTCAGGCCGTCAACCAGACCGAAGAAGTCGTTGTTACGGTAGGTCGCCAGGCCGCTGGAACGCTGGAACATGAACTGGTCGGCGCCGTAGGTCATACCGTCGAACTCAGGCTGCAAGTCGGTATACGCCGCGACGTCGTACAGCACGCCGGTATTACGGCCGTAGTCGAAGGAACCGTAGTCGCCGAATTTCAGACCGGCGAAGCCGTAACGGGTGAAGTTCTTGTTGTCCTGGTTTTCAGCGTGGTTCAGGTTAGCCTGATATTCCCACTGGCCGTAGCCGGTCAGCTGATCGCTGATTTGCGTTTCGCCGCGCAGGCCAAAACGCATATAAGACTGGTCACCGTCCACGCCGTTGTTGCTGGAGAAATAGTGAAGACCGTCGACTTTACCGTACAAATCCAGTTTATTACCGTCTTTGTTGTAGATTTCCGCCGCGCCTGCTGTGCCTGCAACCAGCAGTGCGGGTACCATCAGAGAGAGTACTCGAAGTTTCATCGTTATTATCCTCGTTAATTATGTCGAGCTACGGCCACTGCCCTTTTCGAGCATTATTAGCACGACTGTGCATTACCATTCTGGTAACAAGGGTTATATTAATCCAGAAAGAAAATGATACCAAGTATCCGATAGTGTTTCAGCGTGATTAATAAAGGTTTCAAAATGTAAATGTGCGCGAACTTTCACAAAACATTACCGACAAACAAAATAAAGCACTTAAAGACAAAGAATAGATTAATTGATAAAAAATCATGTAGTTATACAAATCTTTAAGAAAAAAAAGCCAACCATACAATTGTGCTGGACAATAAGCACATTGTGCCAAAACGCCGCCTGCACGCAGCCGCTATAATCACCTCGCTATCATCATTATTTTCATTATTACCTTCATTATCCGAAGATAATTTCTGCATACCTTTAACCGGCTTCTGGCCGGTTTTTTATTTTCCTCCACACTGTCCTCACAATTTCAATTCGCACAAATAGCACGCAAATAAATAACCTCGCGATATAGTTTCGCCAATTTACATCCGCACTAATTGCTAATCTTTTCTCTTATTTTGGTCTACAAATTGAATTTGTTTTTCATTTCGTGCTTTATCTCGCCGAATATTGTGTGTCGCAGGCAAAATTGGCCGCAGAGTTTCACTTCTGGTAGCCTGAAAAAAAGCTCACCCTCAGCGAGTAAAGTCATGATGCCATTTCACCCAGAGGCGCTATGGCGGCGGCTGCAAGGCTCCCCCTTCCGCGCCCGTTTCCGTTTGAATCCCAAAGACCAGAGCTATCTTGACGACAAAGGCTTGCCGCTGATCCTCAGCCATGCCCGCGACTTTATCGATCGCCGTCTGGCCGCCGCCCACCCCAAAAACGATGGCAAGCAGACGCCGATGCGCGGCCACCCGGTGTTCGTCGCCCAACACGCCACCGCCACCTGCTGCCGAAGCTGCCTGGAAAAATGGCACGGCATACCGCAGGGCGTCGCGCTGGACGAACAGCAAAAAGACTATATTGTCCAGGCGATCGCCCTGTGGCTGGTGCGCCGAGGCGGCGCCAGAGAGGAATCAGGCGCGAATCTTTTCGACCCGGATCGCGGATTGTGATAAAAACTGTCAGTAACTTTCGCCACTCTTTTGACCCAAGATCCTGACGCTTACATGACAGCCACCTTGTGCAATGAACAGCAAACGCCCGGCGTTCCTCAACAGATCGCCACCCGCCTGGCCTTTTTCGTCGCCGGCCTCGGTATGGCCGCCTGGGCGCCGCTGGTGCCCTTCGCCAAAACGCGCATCGGCCTCGATGACGGCTCGCTCGGCCTGCTGTTGTTATGTATCGGCGCCGGCTCCATGTTGGCGATGCCGCTGACCGGCTTCCTGACCGGCAAACTGGGCTGCCGCGCGGTGATCCTGATGGCGGGGCTGGGGCTGTGCATCGATTTGCCGTTGCTGGCGCTGATGGACTCCCTCGGCGGCATGGCCGTGGCGCTGCTGTTGTTCGGCGCGGCGATCGGCATGATAGATGTGGCGATGAACGTGCAGGCGGTGATCGTCGAGCGCAACAGCGGCAAGGCGATGATGTCCGGCTTTCACGGCTTCTTCAGTATCGGCGGCATCGCCGGCGCAGGCGGCGTCAGCGCGCTGCTGTGGCTGGGGCTGACGCCGCTGCAATCCACCCTGATCACCGTGCTGGCGGTGATCGTGCTGCTGGCGTTCGCCAGCCGCCATCTGCTGCGTGACAGCGGCGCCGACGACGGCGGACCGATGTTCGTCTTGCCGCGCGGTTGGGTGATGTTTATCGGCATTCTGTGCTTTATCATGTTCCTGGCGGAAGGCTCGATGCTCGACTGGAGCGCGCTGTTCCTCACCACGCTGCGCGGCGTCGAACACAGCCAGGCCGGGCTGGGCTATGCGCTGTTTTCCATCACCATGACGCTCGGCCGCCTCAATGGCGATCGGGTGGTGAACTCGCTGGGCCGCTACCGGGTGCTGCTGCTGGGCAGCCTGTGCGCCGCTGTCGGTCTCAGCTTGGCTATCGCCTTCAATCACGCCACCGTTTCGCTGGTCGGCTTTATGCTGGTTGGCCTGGGCGCTTCCAACGTCGTGCCGATTCTGTTCAGCGCCGCGGGCAACCAACGCGATATGCCGGCCAATTTGGCGATCGCGTCCGTTACCACCGTCGGCTATGCCGGTATTCTGGCCGGCCCGGCGCTGATCGGCTTTATCGCTCAGTTTTCCAGCCTGACGGTGGCCTTCGCCTGCGTAGCCGCTCTGCTGTTGGCGGTGACCGCCAGCGCCAGGGCCGTCACTCGCTGATTCAG
This sequence comes from Serratia sp. CY52157, assembly GCF_052168495.1. Lineage (NCBI taxonomy): Bacteria > Pseudomonadati > Pseudomonadota > Gammaproteobacteria > Enterobacterales > Yersiniaceae > Serratia > Serratia sp. CY52157. The sequence goes on from NZ_JBJNMO010000001.1 coordinate 1,779,731, forward strand.
GAATGCGCAGCCACTATGCAAAATAAACAACTGACCATTAGCTCCAGCAATATCACTCGCTGCTTCCTGCTGTTTATCGTGCTGCTGACGATCGGCATCGGCCTGTATGGCTACAACTACACCAACGCCTGGCTGGCGGAAAAGAAGTACACGCTGAACAGCATCGCCGGTTCGCTGCAAAAGCGCATCGATACCTATCGCTACATGACCTATCAGGTCTATGACAAATTCGGCAACGCGCCGGCGCAGAATGTCGATCCCGGTTTGCAGGAAACCCGCCTGCGCCCCGACGTCTACTATGTCGAGAAGCCGCACAAGAAAACCGACGCGGTGATCTTCGGCAGCCATGACGAGAACACGCTGGCGATGATCGCCAACATTTCGGACTACCTGGACAACCGTTGGGGCGCCAAGACCGAGAGCTACGCCATGTATTACCTCAATGGTCAGGACAACAGCCTCAGTCTGATCACCACTCAGCCGCTCAAAGAGCTGGCTTCGCGCTTTAGGGAAAGCTACCTGACCACTTCGGCGGACGAACGCCGCGCCGAGATGCTGCAACAGGCCAATATGCTCGACGAACGCGAGAGCTTTTCCGATCTGCGCAAACAGCGCTTCCAGAACGCCTATTCGTTCTCGATTCGCACCACCTTTAATCAGCCGGGGCATCTGGCGACGGTGATCGCCTTCGACTTGCCGATCAACGACATCATTCCGGCCAACCTGGCCCGCGCCAATTTCCTGCTGCAGCCGGACGATGTCGAGCTCGACGACAGCGCCATCCCGGCGGAAACCGCCCTCGGCGCCCAGGCGGCGATGAGCGGCGGCTGGGTGGAGTTCAGCGCCGCCCTGCCCAATGCGCCGCTGAAGGTGGTGTATCGCGTTTCGGCCATTAATCTGGCCATCGATCTGCTGCGCAACAACATCTGGCTGATCGCGGTCAATCTGCTGCTGTTGGCGCTCTCGATGCTGAGCATCTACTTTATCCGCCGCCAGTACATCCGCCCGAGCGAAAACATGGCGGTTGAGCTGGAGGCCGAGCGCGCGCTGAATCAGGAAATCGTCTCCAGCCTGCCCTCCGGCCTGCTGGTTTACAGCTTCGCCAACAATGCGGTGATCGCCAGCAACAAAATCGCCGAGCACCTGCTGCCGCACCTCAGCCTGCAAAAAATCGCCCATATGGCCGAACAGCACCACGGCGTCATTCAGGCAACGGTCAACAACGAGGTGTATGAAATCCGTATTTTCCGCAGCCAACTGTCGCCGGATACCTACCTGTTCCTGATGCACGATCAGGATAAAGAGGTCATGGTGAACAAGCGGCTGCAGCAGGCACGGCGTGAATACGACAAGAACGTGCAGGCGCGCAAACTGATGTTGCACAACCTGGGCATCGAACTGAATCAGCCGGTGCGCCAGATGTACGATCTGGTCGACAGCCTGCGCAACCAGCCGGATGAGGAACAACAGCAGGCGCTGCTGGGCCAACTGACGGCGGCGTCGTCGTCGGTGCTGGGATTGATCGATAACATCACTCTGCTGACGCGGCTGGAAACCCAGGACTGGCAACCGACGCGCGAGCCGTTCAACCCGGCGGCAATGATCGACGAGTTGCTGCTGGAAGCCCTGCCCGCCCTCAATCAAAAGGGGCTGGCGCTGTTCAAGCATTTCCAGTTGGACGTCGAACAGAACTACATCGGCGACGCCAACGCGCTGCGCAAAGTGATCTCACTGCTGGTGCATTACGCCATTATCACCACCGCCTGCGGCAAGATTTCTCTGGTCATCGACCATGAGCCCGAACACCCGGATCGCCTGATTTTCCAAATCAACGACACCGGCTCCGGCATCTCCAACGAAGAGATCAGCAATCTCAATTACCCGTTCCTCAGCCAGACGCTGGTGGACCGCTTCAACCACGGTTCCGGCCTCACTTTCTTCCTGTGCAATCAGCTGTGCAAAAAGCTTAACGGCCAGTTGGACATTCGCAGCAAAGTGGATATCGGCACTCGCTATACCATTCGCGTCGCCATGGAGATGGAGAGAAAAGAGCCGCAGGAACAGGAAAAGCTGCTCGACGGCGTCACCGCCCTGCTGGACATCACGTCAGATGAAGTGCGCGGCATCGTGACCCGCCTGTTGCAGGCTTACGGTGCCGACTGCCTCGTCGCCGAAGATCGCGCGGTCAACCGCGATTATGACGTGCTGCTGACCGATAACCCGCAGCGAGCCGATGATTACACGCTGTTGCTGGCGACCGATGAACCGGGTTGGCAAGCGCTGGATAAACGCTACATTCGGGTGAACTATAACCTGAACGGCGCATTAATCGACGCCGTGCTGATGCTGATCGAACAGCAAATGGCCGCGCTGGAGCAGGAAGAAAGTCCGCTTTCATTGAGCTCAGAAGATATCCAACTCTATGAAAAACAATTGAAATCAAGTGATTACTATGGGCTGTTTGTCGATACAGTACCCGATGATGTCAAAAAACTGTATACTGAGGCGGGCAGCAGTGATTTCAATGCGCTGTCACAAACCGCACACCGCCTGAAAGGCGTGTTTGCCATGTTAAATCTGCTTCCCGGCAAGCAGCTGTGCGAATCGTTAGAACAGCGCATCGCAGAAGGTGATGCGCCCGAGATCGAGAATAACATCAGTCAGATTGATTTTTTCGTCAGCAGACTGCTGAAGCAAGGTAGCCAACAACATGAATAACCTGAACGTAATTATTGCTGATGACCATCCTATCGTACTGTTTGGCATCCGGAAGTCACTTGAGCAAATTGAATGGGTGAATGTCGTTGGGGAGTTCGAAGACTCAACCGCACTGATCAACAATCTGTCCAAGCTGGATGCCAACGTGCTGATCACCGATCTGTCGATGCCGGGTGACAAGTATGGCGACGGCATCACGCTGATTAAGTACATCAAGCGTCATTATCCGCAGTTGTCGATCATCGTGCTGACCATGAACAACAACCCGGCGATCCTCAGCGCGGTATTGGATCTGGATATCGAAGGCATCGTGCTGAAACAAGGCGCGCCGACCGATCTGCCGAAGGCGCTGGCCGCCCTGCAGAAAGGCAAGAAGTTCACGCCGGAAAGCGTCTCCAAACTGCTGGAGAAAATCAGCGCCAGCGGCTATGGCGACAAACGCCTGTCGCCGAAAGAGAGCGAAGTGCTGCGTCTGTTCGCCGAAGGTTTCCTGGTGACCGAAATCGCCAAGAAACTCAACCGCAGCATCAAAACCATCAGCAGCCAGAAGAAATCGGCGATGATGAAGCTGGGCGTAGAAAACGACATCGCCCTGCTCAACTACCTCTCGTCCGTCAGCATGACGCCGTTGGACAAAGACTAAAGCCCGCCTCACGGCAGGTTAACGCCAAACAGGCACGGCAATCCGCCGTGCCTGTTTGCTTTTCAGGCCTCGCTGCGGTTGTAGCGTACCTGCTGGCTGTAATAAGCCAATGTCTGCTCCAGCGTCTCCAGCGTAACCGGTTTCGACAGGCAATTATCCATGCCCGCCTCGAGACAGCGCTGCTTCTCCTCCGCCAACGCGTTCGCCGTCACGCCGATCACCGGCGCGCTGAACTGCATCTCCCGCAGCGCCTGCGTCAGGCGATAGCCGTCCATGTTCGGCATATTGACGTCGGTCAACACAATATCGACGTGGTGCTGTTTCAGTACGGCGAGCGCGTCTACGCCGTCGTTGGCGGTCACCACCTGATACCCCAGCGACCCCAGCTGATCGGAAAGCAGACGACGGTTGATCGGATGATCGTCGACCACCAGCAGATGAATATCGCCGTTGTCCGCCGCGCTGGCCTTGGCGGGTACCGGCAGCTGCACCAGCGCCTCTGCCGCGCCGTTGCCGACGCCGAACAATCGGTTGATCAAGGTCAGCGTTTCACGTGGCGTAGAGGTGCTGTGCATCCAATAGCCTGGCCGGGTTTCCAGCGACGGGCCGATATGTTCGGTCGAGAACTGGATCTGAGCCAACAGCGGCGTGTTCAGCATCAGCGGATAATCGCTGAGCATCACTTCGTCGGCGGCGGTCTCCTGCCCGTCATAGCGCTGGATATCGGCGCCGTAGCCGCCCAGAATCGCCATCAGGTAGCTTTCCAGCCGCTGATTGCGGATATCCAGCCACAGCCGCCGGCCCTGCCAGGTATCGCTGGCCTGCGGGATCGGGAACTGGGCATTAAACAATGGAATGCGAATACTGAACAAGCTGCCCAGCCCCGGTTCGGACTCGACGGAGACGTCGCCGTCCATCAGGTTGACCAATTTCTCGCAGATCGCCAGCCCCAAACCGGTGCCCTGGAAGTGGCGCTGCACGCCGGTGCCCACCTGGAAGAACGGATCGAACAGGCGTGAGATCTCCTTCTCCGGAATACCGACGCCGGTATCGCGCACGCTAAATTCCAGGTAGCTGCCGCGGGTGCAGACCTGCAAGACGATGCAGCCGGTATCGGTGAACTTGATGGCGTTGTTCACCAGGTTGGACAGCACCTGCTGCAGCCGCACCGGATCGCCGAAGATACGCTCCGGCACGTTTTGCTCGATAAAGCAGTACAGCCCCAAACGTTTCTTCACCACCAACGGCAAATAGTTGCCGGCGATATGGGTGATCACCTCCAGGCAGGAGAACTCACGCGGTTCAATCTTCAGCTGCTCAGACTCGATTTTGGAGAAGTCGAGGATATCGCTGATGATTTTCAGCAGCAGCCCGGAAGAGTTGTTCATCGCATTGACCAGCCGATCGACCCCTGGCGGTAACGCCTTGGTCTGCAGCAGATCGAGGTTGCCGATAATGCCGTATAGCGGCGTACGCAGCTCATGGCTGACGGTGGCCAGGAACATCGATTTAGACTGGCTGGCCTGCTCCGCCGCCGCCGCCATCTCCTGCAGCGACTCTTCCATTTTCACGCGCGCGCTGACGTCCACCAGCACGCAGATCGCCACCTCTTCGTTGCGGTAACGCGAATGGACAAAGCTGATCTGCAGGTTATTGTTGTTGCTGGTCATCACATCGACGAAGTTCGCCTGCTGTTCGCAGATGATGCGCGTAATGCGATCGCGATCTTCGTGGGTCAACAGGTTGATGTAGTTGTGCGCCAGTTCGTTACTCAGAATATTGGTGCCATCGCTGATGCGCAGGATACAGATGCCCACCGGCGCCGAGGCGACGATCTTGCGGTTGAACTGTTCGTGTTCTTCCAGCCGGAAGGCATTGTCCTCCGCCGGCAGGAACATCTTGCGCTCAAACAGCCACGCCAGCGTGAACAGCACGATAGCCGACAACAGGTTCAGCAACAGCGCATTGAGGATCAGCATTTTGAAGCGTTCCACCACGCTTTTCACCGGCAGCGCATAAACGATGCTCAGCGATGAAGGCGGCAGCGCTTTTTTCAGGATCAGATCGCGATAGTTGTCGACATAACCGAAGTAAGCATGCTCTTCCGGGTAACTGTTGAGCGCAGCGGCATAGCGATCGCCATCCGCCAGGCGCAGTATCGGATCGTTGTTTTCATCCAACAGCGTGACGCCGATCGGCAGGTTGCCGGCGGTGACGAAATCTTCCAGCCGGACAGTTTGCTCGATGCCCAGCAGCGCCTCCAGCTTGTTGCCGATATAGAGAGGCGTCAGCACATACAGATAACCGATGTCAGGCCGCTGCGCGCTGGGACTAATCCAATACAGGTTGTTGTCTTTGTCCAGATTCTTGGCGTTGCGGTATTTCAGAATGCGCTCGTGCAGCAACTTCAGCATGTTTTCCCGGTTGGCGACCGCGTTGCCGCCGCCGAATTCCGCCAGACACAGGCTGTCGCCGCCGATAAAGAACACCCGGTTGAGATCGTAGGCCGCCACGAAGTTCTCTTTCCAATACTGGATCAGGCCGCTCAGCGAATCGAGTGAACTGCGGTAAGTGGCGCTCAGGGCGCAGTTAGACTCTGGATACAGCGGATAGAATTGCGGTGGGCTGCCCTTGCCGGGGATCACACCGCTGAACATGTCCAGGCCGCTGACCGAACCGTTGAGGCGGTTTTCCGCCATGTACTTGATGTCGCGTATGATGTCGGCGGAATGGCGAATATAGCCCTGCGCCTGATCGAAATTGAGGTTGTACTCCTGGCGGATGTCCGATTCTTTCTGATGCAGGATATTCAGAATATAAAAGGTGGTGAGCAGCGCTCCCAACGACCACAGCAAAATCGCCAGCACCCGGAACAGATAGCGGGATATCTTCAGCGTAGTTCGAAAAGAGGCTAAATATTTCAATCGGATACCATACGAAAGTCAGTGGCGGCGCGCGTTGTCGCCGGCGCAGCGGCCGGCGGCTCGGTACGCCAATTAAACCATATAACTGAAAAAGGGCCTAGCATCGCTGCCAGGCCCTTTTGTCTCAGTGCATTACGGTGTCGGCATGCCGACGCCCTCACCTTGCTTAAACGTTGTCGTCGTCCATCGGCTCAGCCGCGTCGTCGCCATCGTCCAGCGGCGTAGTGTCTTCTTCCACCGCTTCCGCGCCCGGTTCCAGGCTGTCCAGCTCTTCGTCTTCCACCGGCTCGGCCACACGCTGCAGACCGACGACGTTTTCGTCTTCCGCCGTACGGATCAGCGTCACGCCCTGGGTGTTACGACCGACCACGCTGACTTCCGAAACGCGGGTACGCACCAGCGTGCCGGCATCGGTGATCATCATGATCTGGTCGCTGGTTTCCACCTGCACGGCGCCGACCACCTGGCCATTACGCTCGCTCACCTTAATGGAGATAACCCCCTGGGTGGCGCGTGACTTGGTCGGGTACTCGGTGACTGCAGTACGTTTACCGAAGCCGTTTTGCGTGACGGTCAGAATGTCGCCCTCGCCGCGCGGCACGATCAGCGAAATCACGCTGTCGCCTTCGCCGAGGTTGATGCCGCGCACGCCGGTCGCGGTACGGCCCATCGAACGCACCTGCGTTTCCGGGAAGCGCACCACTTTACCGTTGGCGGAGAACAGCATCACTTCGTTGGTGCCATCGGTCAGATCGACGCCGATCAGCTCGTCGCCCTCGTTGAGGTTGACGGCGATAATGCCGGCGCTGCGCGGACGGCTGAACTCGGTCAGCGCGGTTTTCTTCACGGTACCGCTGGCGGTGGCCATGAACACGTGACGCCCTTCTTCATACTCGCGCACCGGCAGAATGGCGGTGATACGCTCATCGGCTTCCAGCGGCAACAGGTTGACGATTGGGCGGCCGCGCGCGCCACGGCTGGCTTCAGGCAGTTGATACACCTTCATCCAGTACAGGCGGCCACGGCTGGAGAAGCACAGGATCGTATCGTGGGTGTTGGCCACCAGCAGGCGATCGATAAAGTCTTCTTCTTTAATGCGCGCGGCGGACTTGCCTTTGCCGCCGCGGCGCTGAGCTTCATAGTCGGACAGCGGCTGATACTTCACGTAGCCCTGGTGAGACAGGGTCACCACAACATCTTCCTGGTTGATCAGGTCTTCGATGTTGATGTCGGAAGTATTGGCGGTGATCTCGGTGCGACGGCCGTCGTTGTACAGCTCTTTGACCGCCACCAGCTCTTCGCGGATCACTTCCATCAGGCGCTCTGGGCTTTCCAGAATAAAGATCAGCTCGGCGATGAAGTTGAGCAGCTCTTTATATTCGTCCAGCAGCTTTTCGTGCTCCAGGCCGGTCAGTTTCTGCAGACGCAGATCCAGAATCGCCTGAGCCTGCTGCTCGGTCAGGTAGTACTTGCCGTCGCGGATGCCGAACTCCGGCTCCAGCCACTCAGGGCGAGCGGCGTCGTCACCGGCGCGTTCCAGCATGGCGCTGACGTTGCCCAGATCCCACGGCTGAGCCACCAGTGCGACTTTCGCTTCCGCCGGCGTCGGCGCACGGCGAATCAGCTCGATGATCGGATCGATGTTAGCCAACGCGATAGCCAGCGCTTCCAGGATATGGGCGCGGTCACGGGCCTTGCGCAGTTCGAAGATGGTGCGGCGGGTGACCACTTCGCGGCGGTGGCGCACGAAGGCTTCGAGGATATCTTTCAGGTTCAGCAGCTTAGGCTGCCCCTGATGCAGCGCGACCATGTTGATGCCGAAGGTGACCTGCAGCTGCGTCAGCGCATACAGGTTGTTCAGCACCACTTCGCCGACCGCGTCGCGTTTGACTTCGATCACGATGCGCATGCCGTCTTTATCGGACTCGTCACGCAGCGCGCTGATGCCTTCTACGCGTTTTTCTTTCACCAGCTCGGCGATCTTTTCGATCAGACGCGCCTTGTTCACCTGATACGGGATCTCGTGAACGATGATGGTTTCGCGGCCGGTTTTGGCGTCGGCTTCCACTTCCGCGCGCGCGCGCAGGTAGACTTTGCCGCGCCCGGTGCGGTAGGCCTCTTCAATGCCGCGACGGCCGTTGATGATCGCCGCCGTCGGGAAGTCCGGCCCCGGGATGTGTTCCATCAGCCCTTCGATGCTGATGTTTTCATCATCGATATAGGCCAGGCAGCCGTTGACGACTTCAGCCAGGTTGTGCGGCGGAATATTGGTGGCCATGCCCACGGCGATGCCCGACGAGCCGTTTACCAGCAGGTTCGGGATCTTGGTCGGCATAACGGCCGGGATCTGCTCGGTGCCATCATAGTTAGGCACGAAGTCGACGGTTTCTTTTTCCAGATCCGCCAACAGTTCGTGAGCAATCTTGGACATGCGCACTTCGGTATAACGCATCGCCGCGGCGGAGTCGCCGTCGACGGAACCGAAGTTACCCTGACCGTCCACCAGCATGTAGCGCAGTGAAAACGGCTGAGCCATACGCACGATAGTGTCGTAAACCGCGCTGTCACCGTGCGGGTGATATTTACCGATCACGTCCCCGACGACACGGGCCGATTTCTTGTATGGTTTATTCCAGTCGTTACCCAATACACTCATCGCGTACAGAACGCGGCGGTGAACCGGCTTCAGTCCATCACGAACATCTGGCAGCGCACGTCCGACAATAACGGACATCGCGTAGTCCAGATACGAGTTTTTCAACTCGTCTTCGATGTTTACCGGTGTGATTTCTCTGGCAAGGTCGCTCATGGAGCTGCTATCCCTCTACTAATGATTCATCTGCCCGCTGCCATAGTGGCAAAGGTGTAAAACTATATCACAAAGCACGCTTTACGGGAAAATAACCGCCGCTGTTTCACGGAAATTGTACAGATTAGTGCGCTAAAAACGCATCGACGCAGACGATGCCGCGCCGGAACATGTATAATCCGCGCAACGAGAATAAGGAGCCAGACAAGCCCATGAACGCAGAATCATCCAGCCGAGTGCAAAACGTTGACCACCAGGAAATCGCCAAGTTCGAGGCCGTCGCCTCCCGCTGGTGGGATCTGGAAGGCGAGTTCAAACCGCTGCACCGCATCAACCCGCTGCGCCTGAACTACATCATGCAGCGCGCCGGCGGCATTTTTGACAAGCAGGTGCTCGACGTGGGCTGCGGCGGCGGCATTCTGGCGGAAAGCATGGCGCGCGAAGGCGCCGAAGTGACCGGCCTGGACATGGGCGGGGAGCCGCTGCAGGTCGCCCGGCTGCACGCGCTGGAAAGCGGCGTGAACGTGACTTACGTGCAGGAGACGGTGGAAAGCCACGCTCAGGCCAACCCGCAGCGCTACGACGTGGTCACCTGCATGGAAATGCTGGAGCACGTGCCCGATCCGGCCTCGGTGGTGCGCGCCTGCGCCCAACTGGTGAAACCGGGCGGCCACGTGTTCTTTTCCACCATCAACCGCAACACCAAAGCCTGGCTGATGGCGGTGATCGGCGCGGAGTACGTGCTGAAGATGGTGCCGCAGGGCACCCACGATCATAAGAAGTTTATTCGCCCTTCCGAACTGATCGGCTGGGTCGACGGCACGCCGCTGCGCGAAAAGCACATGATCGGCCTGCATTACAACCCGATCACCGATCATTTCAAGCTTGGGCGCAACGTTGACGTGAACTACATGGTGCACACCCAGCACGAAGGCTGAGCGCTGTAAACCGCGCCGGCCCTGCGTTATCGGGGTTCGGCGCCAACGCGGTGTTAGGAAAAATACCTAATTTCCGCGACTTCGATCAAAATCGTGGTTGTAGACAGTTTTTTAGAATATTAAATCAGATCAATATGCCGTTTTTTTCTAACGTTTAATAAAACGCCAAACGATCGGTTTTTTCAGTTTTTCAGTAAAATCTGATCTCGCTTATTGACAAGCTTGTCGCGCCAGTCACGGCGCGCACTGCGAACGGCAAGTTACATTTCACCCCCAAGTTATCCACAAATTAGGCCGGTTTTGTTCACTTGCAAACGCCGTTTTTTCTCACTATCTTGTTACCTCACCGACATACAACCCCTATATATAGTGTTTACATACTGAGCAGAGCGACTACACTTCTGCTTAGGGGCACCATACGGACAGGTAAAACACCACATGAACCAAAGTCTGCTTGTAACTAAACGCGATGGCCGTAAAGAGCGCATCAACCTCGACAAAATCCACCGGGTCATCGATTGGGCCGCAGAAGGATTGCACAACGTCTCGGTTTCTCAAGTAGAGTTGCGTTCCCACATTCAGTTTTATGACGGCATCAAAACCGCCGACATTCACGAAACCATCATCAAAGCCGCTGCCGATCTGATCTCCCGCGATGCGCCGGACTATCAGTACCTGGCCGCTCGCCTGGCGATCTTCCACCTGCGTAAAAAGGCTTACGGCCAGTTCGAACCGCCGAAGCTGCACGCTCACGTGACCCGCATGGTCGAGATGGGCAAATACGATAAACATCTGCTGGAAGACTACAGCGCTGAAGAGTTCGAGCAGATGGACTCCTTTATCGATCACTGGCGCGACATGAACTTCTCTTATGCCGCCGTCAAGCAGCTGGAAGGCAAGTATCTGGTGCAGAACCGCGTCAGCGGCGAGATCTACGAAAGCGCCCAGTTCCTATATATGCTGGTGTCCGCGTGCCTGTTCTCCAACTACCCGCGTGAAACTCGTCTGGATTACGTCAAACGTTTCTACGACGCGATTTCCACCTTCAAGATTTCGCTGCCTACGCCGATCATGTCCGGCGTGCGCACCCCAACCCGCCAGTTCAGCTCCTGCGTGCTGATCGAGTGCGGCGACAGCCTGGACTCCATCAACGCCACCTCCAGCGCCATTGTGAAATACGTTTCGCAACGCGCCGGCATCGGCATCAACGCCGGCCGCATCCGCGCGCTGGGCAGCCCGATCCGTGGCGGTGAAGCCTTCCATACCGGCTGCATCCCGTTCTACAAACACTTCCAGACCGCCGTCAAATCCTGCTCGCAGGGCGGCGTGCGCGGTGGCGCGGCAACGCTGTTCTACCCGATGTGGCACCTGGAAGTGGAAAGCCTGCTGGTGCTGAAAAACAACCGCGGCGTTGAAGGCAACCGCGTGCGCCACATGGACTACGGCGTGCAGTTGAACCGCCTGATGTACCAGCGCCTGATCAAGGGCGAAGACATCACCCTGTTCAGCCCGTCCGACGTGCCGGGGCTGTATGACGCGTTCTTCGCCGATCAGGACGAATTCGAGCGCCTGTACACCCAGTACGAGAAAGACGACAGCATTCGCCAGAAGCGCGTGAAAGCGGTTGAGCTGTTCTCGCTGATGATGCAAGAACGCGCCTCTACCGGCCGTATCTACATCCAGAACGTCGACCACTGCAACACCCACAGCCCGTTCGATCCGCAGATCGCGCCGGTGCGCCAGTCCAACCTGTGTCTGGAAATCGCCCTGCCGACCAAGCCGCTGGAAGACGTCAACGACGAAAACGGCGAGATCGCGCTGTGCACCCTGTCCGCCTTCAACCTGGGCGCGATCGACAGCCTGGACGATCTGGAAGAGCTGGCGACCCTGGCGGTGCGTTCGCTGGACGCCCTGCTGGATTATCAGGATTATCCGATCAAGGCCGCGCACCGTGGCGCAATGGGTCGCCGCACCCTGGGCATCGGCGTCATCAACTTCGCCTATTATCTGGCGAAGAATGGCGTGCGCTACTCCGACGGCAGCGCCAACAACCTGACCCACAAAACGTTCGAAGCCATTCAGTACTACCTGCTGAAAGCCTCCAACCGTCTGGCGCAGGAACAAGGCGCTTGCCCGTGGTTCAACGAAACCACCTATTCGCAGGGCATCCTGCCGATCGACACCTACAAGAAAGACCTGGATGCGATCTGCAGCGAGCCGCTGCACTACGACTGGGAAACCCTGCGTAAAGAGATCCAGGAAACCGGTCTGCGCAACTCGACGCTGTCCGCCCTGATGCCGTCGGAAACCTCTTCGCAGATTTCCAACGCCACCAACGGCATCGAGCCGCCGCGCGGTCACATCAGCATCAAGGCGTCGAAAGACGGCATCCTGCGCCAGGTGGTGCCGGAGTATGAGCGTCTGAAAGACAACTACGAGCTGCTGTGGGAAATGCCGAGCAACGACGGCTATCTGCAGCTGGTGGGGCTGATGCAGAAATTCATCGACCAGTCGATTTCGGCCAACACCAACTACGATCCGACCCGCTTCCCGGGCGGCAAGGTGCCGATGAAGCAGCTGTTGAAAGACCTGCTCACCACCTACAAGTTCGGCGTGAAAACGCTGTACTACCAAAACACCCGCGACGGTGCGGAAGACGCCCAGGAAGATTTGCAGCCTGCCAAGGCCGGCGATGACGACTGCGAAAGCGGCGCCTGCAAGATCTAAAGTTTGACCTAGCGGGCCGGAATTTTCCGGCCCCTTCATTTAGCCACGTTACGATGGATTCAGGCTTATGGCTTACACCACTTTTTCTCAGACCAAAAACGACCAGCTGCAAGAGCCGATGTTCTTCGGCCAGTCGGTAAACGTTGCGCGTTTCGACCAGCAAAAGCATGAAATCTTCGAAAAACTGATCGAAAAACAGCTCTCCTTCTTCTGGCGCCCGGAAGAGGTTGACGTTTCCCGCGATCGCATCGATTACCAGGCGCTGCCGGAGCATGAGAAGCACATCTTCATCAGCAACCTGAAGTATCAGACCCTGCTGGACTCCATCCAGGGCCGCAGCCCGAACGTCGCCCTGCTGCCGCTGATCTCGATCCCTGAGCTGGAAACCTGGGTGGAAACCTGGTCGTTCTCCGAGACTATCCACTCCCGTTCCTACACCCACATCATCCGCAACATCGTCAACGATCCGGCGCTGGTGTTCGACGACATCGTCACCAACGAAGAGATCAAGAAGCGAGCGAAAGACATTTCCGGCTACTACGACGATCTGATCGAGATGACCAGCTACTATCACCTGCTGGGTGAAGGCACCCACCAGGTGAACGGTAAAACCGTCACCGTCAATCTGCGTGCGCTGAAGAAGCAGCTGTACCTGTGCCTGATGAGCGTGAACGCGCTGGAAGCGATCCGCTTCTACGTCAGCTTTGCCTGCTCCTTCGCTTTCGCCGAGCGCGAATTGATGGAAGGCAACGCCAAAATCATCAAACTGATCGCCCGCGACGAAGCGCTGCACCTGACCGGCACCCAGCACATGCTGAACCTGATGCGTTCCGGCGCCGACGATCCTGAAATGGCGGAGATCGCCGAGGAATGTCAGCAGCAGTGCTACGATCTGTTCGTGCTGGCCGCCCAGCAGGAGAAAGAGTGGGCGGAATACCTGTTCCGCGACGGCTCGATGATTGGCCTGAACAAAGACATCCTGTGCCAGTATGTGGAGTACATCACCAATATCCGCATGCAGGCGGTCGGCCTCGGTCTGCCGTTCGAAACCCGCTCCAACCCGATCCCGTGGATCAATGCCTGGTTGGTGTCCGACAACGTGCAGGTAGCGCCGCAGGAAGTGGAAGTGAGCTCTTACCTGGTTGGCCAGATCGACTCGGAGATCAACGCCGACGACCTGAGCGACTTCGAACTGTAAGCGATGGCGACGCCTACCGTAACGCTGCGCGCCGCCGGCACGCAGCTCTCTTGCCCTAACAGTGAAAACTGCCTGCTCGACGTGCTGGAACTGCACGACGTGCAGGTGGAGTACCAATGCCGCTCCGGCTATTGCGGCGCCTGCCGCCTGAAGCTGGTGAAAGGCGAAGTGGCCTACCGCCAACAGCCGCTGGCGTTTATCAACGCCGGTGAAATCCTGCCCTGCTGCTGCATGCCGCTGACGGATATCGAGCTGGAAATGTAAAGTCGGGTGCCGGAAACCGCGCCTGGAGACCAGAAGGCGGGGTTGCCCCCGCCCTAGGATTACCGCTTCACCTCACACGCCAACCTGATCAGGATAGTGATATTTTCCTGGTAGATTTTCAGCTCGCACAGCGAGTCTCTTATCATCCAGATAAATAACAAAACCGTAATACATACAACGGTTAGCGAGTGAAACACATGCCTTAAGCGCATGCTTGCCTCCTTGCTGTGAAGGGGCTACCATACCGGTGTCTAGGCGGTATGTGCAGCCCCATTCTGATTGAGAGTCAGTCTGGGGCTTTCATCTATCCGCCTTGTCACACAATGCCCAAGACGAACAGTCTCAAGCACCCGTCAAGAGAGTAACAGCATTCCCTCACCGCGAATATCCCCTATAAGATTATGATTAATCAGGGATATATAACTATCCTCAAAGTATTTCCCTTAGCGCCCCTTTCCCGCCGATGTGGAAAAATAACGCGCCGGGGAATCGCCGAAGGCTTTACGAAACATGGCGATAAAATTGCTCGGCGAGGCATACCCCAGCGCCTCCGCAATCTGCAGCACCGTTTCGCCTTCGGCCAGCTTCGCCAACGCATATGACAAGCGAGCCTGCTGACGCCACTGGGCAAAACTCAACCCCGTCTCGCCGATCATCAGCCGCCGCAGGGTACGCGGCGACATCGCCCCCCATTCAGCCCACGCCTCCAGTGAACGTTCGCTCCCCGGTTGCGCCAGCAAGGCCTGCAGAACGCCGGCCAGGCGCGGATGGGACGACATCGGTAAATACAGCGGCTCCGTCGGCGCCAGCCGTATCTCGTCACGCATCACCTGCGCCATACGCTCCTGCTCCAGGGTAAGCGCGCTGCGTTTGTCCCAACCTTCCGCACGCTGAGCCAGCGCCTGTAGCACTGCGCTGATGCCGATAACGCAAGGTGTATTCGACAGATCGTGGCAGGCCTCCGGCGCCAGCAGTAAACTCCAGCCGCTCAGCGCGCCGCAAACCTGCACCCGGTGCTCCGTCGCCGGCGGGATCCAACCCGCCCGCTGAGGCGGCAGCACCCAATCGCCCTGCGCCGTGCTTACATACAGCAAACCGCTTTCAACGCACAGCAACTGCCCGCGCACATGCTGATGCCAGTCGTATTCGCGCGTGCCCAACCGATACTCCCGGCCTGCCGCGTCGCGGCCGCCGAGGGCGATCAGCCAGGGGCCCGTCGACCATTCGCTGCAGTCAGCGTCGAGGGCGTGAAGGTTCGCATTCATATTGGCCACTAATCACTATTTTTAGTCCAGATACCGTTATACCAACCTTTTCCTGCACCGACATAATGAAATGCTTCCGGCCGCGACCGTCTGCGGCCACTGACTCACGAGGGAACATGATGACAACACTCAGCATTGGCATTATCGGCGCCGGGCCCGGCGGCCTGTGTCTGGCTCAGGGACTGCGCCGCTTTGGCATCCACGCCACGGTGTTTGAACGCGACACCACACCGCAAGCACGCGATCAGGGCTACCGGCTGCGCATCGATCCGTCGGGCCAGCAGGCGCTGGCCGCCTGCCTGCCGCCGGCGCACTACCGCTTGCTCTGCGCCGGCAGCGCGCAAAACAGCGGCGAGAGTAATCTATGGGATCCGCAGCTTGCCCCGCTCACCGGCCGGCGCCCCAAGCACTGGTTGCCCTCCAGCCAGCGCCAAACGCAAGAACCGGGCGGCGATCTCGGCATTCATCGCCAAACGCTGCGCGAGATCCTGCTTGCCGGCCTGCAAGACCGGGTGCGTTTCGGCCATACCTTGCGTGAATTTGCACAAACGCCGCAGGGTGTGGAACTTCAGTTCGCCAACGGCGAACACGTGCGGGTCGATGTGCTGATCGCCGCCGACGGCGTCAACTCGCTGGTGCGGCGGCGCTGCCTGCCCGAGGCGGGGCCAGAAGACAGCGGTACGGTCACCCTCTACGGCAAAACGCCGCTCGATGCGGCGACCCGGGCCCAATTGGCCCCTGAGCTGCTGAACGGCGTATCGGTGATCTTCGCCGACGGCGTGTCGCTGGTGGTTGAGCCGATGCGCTTTCAGGCCCCCATGGCGCAACTGGCGGCCGACTACGCGCCCGATTGCCGCCTCTCGCCGGTCGACGACTATCTCTATTGGGCCTGTATCGGTTCGGCTGAACGTCTCGGCGGAGCCCCGGGACTGGAGGAGAACACCGCGTTGCAGGCGCGCGTACGGCATATCTCGCAAGGATGGGCGCCCGCCTTGCAAACGGCGTTAGCGCTGGCGGATCCCCTGTCGCTCAGCGTGCGGACGGTACAGGTTACGGCGGCGATGCCGGAATGGCACAGCGAACGCATCGCCTTTCTCGGCGACGCCGTGCACGCCATGAGCCCGGCAGGTGGGCTCGGCGCCAACACCGCGCTGGTAGACGCCGCCAGCCTGGCGGCGCATCTGGCGCACTCAGACAGCGCCGCGCAGGCGCTAAGGAACTACGGTACAGAGCTGCAAACGCGAGGCGCGGCGGCAATACGTCTTTCACGCCTGGCGTCCGAACGGCTACAACAAAACAGTGAGGCAGACAACTCAGCGCCATGAGCGTCACTCGATAATTTCCACCACCTCCAGCCAGGCGTTTTTACCGCACGCCTGGCCCCCATTCAGCCAACGACGCAGCATATCCAGCGCCAGCATCGCCACCGACTCCTGCCGCAGCCGCAGCCCGTGGCGCGACGCGCGATAACGCACGGTCTGGCCAATCCCGCCGCGCGGCGTGTGTAGCGCAATGCTCACCTGCTCATCGTGCATGGCGCTGACCGCCAACGCCAACGGCGCGCCGGTCAATTCCGCCAGCGAGCGGGCGCGCGCCAGCGTCGTTTCCAGCGTTTCGATGCAGTGGGCCGGCAGCAGCTCTCCCCCCGCCAGCGGCGCGCCTTCGCTCTGCAGCTGCAGGTTGATCAAGCCGCCGCTGAATTGCTCGCTCAACGCCAGCTTCAGCCCTTGCTGATTCAAGCGCTGCGTCAGCGTCGCCGGCAACCCGACGGTGCCTTCGAAGATGCAGTTGTCCCCCGCTACCTCGCGCACGCGTCGCCAGGCCAGCTCCATCTCCGCGCGCCGGCTTTCCGGCCCGGTCAGCTTCAGCTCAATGATCGGGCTGGACGAGCGGTAACCCAGCACCACGTCCGGCGGCAGCGGCAGGCTATCCAGTTCGGCAGCCAGATCGCTCTCGGAGGTGCCGAACGTCGTCAGGCGCAGGCACAGCGGCGGCGCCGGCAAAGTGAAGCGCTGGCGCAGACGCGGCACGATCTGCTGTTCGACCATCACTTTGAATTCCGAAGGCACGCCGGGGGTGAAAAACATCAGGCATTGGTTCAGCTGCAACGCGAAACCGCAGGCGGTGCCCACCGGGTTATCCAGCATTTCCGCATTGGCCGGGATCTGCGCCTGCTTGCGGTTGGAAGGGGCCATCGGCCGCCCGCGCTCGGCGAAATAGGCTTCCATACGCGCCAGCCAGTCAGCCCGTTCAATCAGCTCTACGCCGCAGGCTTTCGCGGCGGCCAGCGCGCTCAAATCGTCGCTGGTCGGCCCCAGGCCGCCGTTGACAATCAGCACATCGGCGATATGGCTGCGTTCCTGCAGGATCTCGATCAAAGCAGAGAGGCTGTCCCCTACCGTTTCCCGCCCGCTCATCGGCACGCCCTGCTGGAACAGGTAGTCCGCCAGCCAGGCGGCGTTGGTATCAATAATTTGCCCGTGCAGCACCTCATCGCCGGTGCTGAGCATCTCCACCCTTAACATTGATCTCTCCCACATTTTTTGGTCATTCCACTATAGAAGCCCGTAAATAACTTTTCACTAGCCGCCGTCGGATTATTTCCGCCATCGCGTCGTTCATCATGCGCCATGCTGCTCGCAAGATTGTAAACTTTAATTTACAATGCGCGTAACGCCGGTTTGACACAAATTAGGGCTTCCACTATCCTGCCATCCTCATAAATCGTTACCTATAATTTTCAAAATCTTTCGGCTGGTAGAGAAAAAACGTGAAGAATCGCACTCTTGGCAGTGTTTTTATCGTGGCGGGCACCACCATTGGCGCCGGGATGCTGGCGATGCCGCTGGCGGCGGCCGGCGTCGGTTTCGGCGTCACGCTGGCCTTACTGGTCGGGCTGTGGCTGTTGATGTGTTACACCGCGCTGTTACTGGTAGAGGTTTACCAGCATGAGCAGGCGGATACCGGTCTGGGCACGCTCGCCAAACGTTATCTCGGCGGCGGCGGCCAGTGGCTGACCAGCTTTAGCATGATGTTCCTGATGTACGCCCTCACCGCCGCCTACATTAGCGGCGCCGGCGAACTGCTCGCCACCAGCATCAGCCAATGGACATCACAGGACTTCCCGGTGTCGCTCGGCGTCCTGCTGTTCACCCTGGTGGCCGGCGGCGTGGTGTGCATCGGCACCCACTCGGTCGACTTGTTCAACCGCATCCTGTTCAGCGCGAAAGTGGTGTTTCTGGTGGTGATGCTCGGCCTGATGTTGCCGAATATCCACCAGACCAATCTGATGACGTTGCCGCTGGAGCAAGGCCTGGCGTTATCGGCCATTCCGGTGATCTTCACCTCATTCGGCTTCCACGGCAGCGTGCCGAGCATCGTCAACTACATGGGCGGCAACATTCGCAAACTGCGTTGGGTGTTCATCATCGGCAGCGCCATCCCGCTGATCGCCTATATCTTCTGGCAGCTGGCAACGCTGGGCAGTATCAGCTCCGACACCTTCGTCGGCATTCTGGCGCAGCAGGCCGGGCTGAATGGCCTGTTGCAGGCGGTGCGTGATGCAGTAGCTTCGCCGCACGTTGAACTGGCGGTGCACCTGTTCGCCGATCTGGCGCTGGCGACCTCGTTCCTCGGCGTTGCGCTTGGGCTGTTCGATTTCCTGGCTGACCTGTTCAAGCGGCAAGATAACGTGCGTGGCCGCCTGCAAACCGGCGCCATCACCTTCCTGCCGCCGCTGGCCTTCGCGCTGTTCTATCCGCGCGGTTTCGTGCTGGCGCTGGGTTTCGCCGCCATCGCCCTGTCGGTGCTGGCGCTGCTGCTGCCTTCGCTGCTGGTGTGGAAAACTCGCCAAAAGCATCAGGCGCAGTACCGCGTCTGGGGCGGCACCCCTGCGCTGGCGCTGGTGTTTGTCTGTGGGGTAACGGTGATCGCCATCCAACTGGGCATCGCCAGCGGCATGCTGCCGGCGGTCGGGTAAGCGACGAAAGACAAGGAATGATAAAGAGAAAGGGGCCGCAATGGCCCCTTTTTGCTGAGCGTCAGAAGCTCAGACCGACACCGACATAAGGGCCATCGGCCAGGGTGTTGTCGCGACGCCCGTCTTTGCCTTCCATCTGCATGTAACGGTAGCCCACGTCCACGCTCAGCGGACGGAACTTCCAGCGCAGGCCGCCGCTGGCTTCGTTATAGGCCTTCACGCCGCTGGTGAAAGACTCAGGGGCAAAGTAACCTTCGCCGTGCAGGCTGAAGTAACGGTTAATTTCCCACTCCAGGCCGCCGCCCAGCGCCACCGCCCCGCCGCTCTTCCCGTCTTTCGGGCTGAGGTACAGCGCTTTGGCGCCCACGGTCGCCGTCAACGGCCCCAGCGGCACGCCGAAGTTCAACCCCACGCTGCCGACGTTGCCGTCGTGGTCGCTGCGCGCCCAGTTGCCGGTCAGGCCCAGACCTGAAGAGCCGGTGCTCATGCCAACGCCCAGGTTGGTGTAGTGTTGCCCGGCCTCGCCCGACACGCTGATGGCGTTCGCCGCGCCAGTCACAAACAGCAATCCTGCCGCGCACGCGACCCAAGTCTTTTTCATCATCTTTCCCTCTGGTTTGTCATCCGTACCGAATGATCGAATCAACGCAAAATAATAACGTCATGAGTCTATACCAAAGCGCAATGAGTATTTAAGGGATAAAAGCGAAAAAATTCTTCAATAATCAAATAAATGTAAAAATTTGCAAACAAAAATCCATATTCGTCAAGGCGATGCCAACGATAACCGAGACCTATTTGCCGTCGCTCGGCAATAGGGCTACAACTAGTAATGGCTTTGACCAAGGTCAGGGGAAGAAGCCCCGCCAAAGGACTATGCTGATGAACGCTTAAACCGCCCGAGTCTTTACTTAACTGCACTACGATAAGGAGCAAGTGATGAGCAAGAAAGGACTGACCACCGCAGCCGGCGCCCCGGTTGTCGATAACAATAACGTGATCACCGCGGGCAAACGCGGCCCGATGCTGTTGCAGGACGTGTGGTTCCTGGAAAAACTGGCCCACTTCGACCGCGAGGTCATCCCCGAGCGCCGCATGCACGCCAAAGGATCCGGCGCCTACGGCACCTTTACCGTCACCCATGACATCACCCGCTACACGCGCGCCAAGATCTTCTCCGAAATCGGTAAGCAGACCGACATGTTTATCCGCTTTTCCACCGTCGCCGGTGAGCGCGGCGCGGCCGACGCCGAACGCGACATTCGCGGTTTCGCCATGAAGTTCTATACCGAAGAAGGCAACTGGGATTTGGTGGGTAACGATACGCCGGTGTTCTATCTGCGCGATCCGCTGAAATTCCCCGACCTTAATCACGTGGTGAAACGCGATCCGCATACCAACCTGCGTAATCCGGTGTACAAGTGGGATTTCTTCTCTCACCTGCCGGAATCGCTGCACCAGTTGACCATCGACTTCAGCGATCGCGGCATTCCCAAGTCCTACCGCCACATGCACGGTTTCGGCAGCCACACCTTCAGCTTTATCAATGCCGCCAACGAGCGCTTCTGGGTGAAATTCCACTTCCGCTGCGAACAAGGCATTGAAAACCTGATGGATGAAGAAGCGGAAGCGATCATCGCCAAGGATCGCGAAAGCTCACAGCGCGATTTGTTCGATGCGATCAAACGCGGCGACTTCCCGCGCTGGAAACTGCAAATTCAGATCATGCCGGAACATGAGGCCTCGCAGACGCCGTATAACCCGTTCGATCTGACCAAGGTCTGGCCGCACGGCGACTACCCGCTGATCGACGTCGGCTTTTTCGAGCTGAACCGCAACCCCGACAACTACTTCTCCGAGGTTGAGCAAGTGGCGATGAACCCCGCTAACGTGGTGCCGGGCATCAGTTTCTCGCCGGATAAAATGCTGCAGGGCCGCCTGTTCTCCTATGGCGATGCGCACCGCTACCGCCTGGGCGTCAACCACCACCAGATCCCGGTGAACGGCGCCAAATGCCCGTTCCACAACTATCATCGCGACGGCGCGATGCGCGTGGACGGCAACAGCGGCAACGGCGCAACCTACGAACCGAACAGCTTTGGCCTGTTCCAAGAGCAGCCGGACTTCAGCGAACCGCCGCTGAGCATTGAAGGCGCGGCCGACCACTGGAATCATCGTGAAGACGACGATTACTACAGCCAGCCGCGCGCGCTGTTCAACCTGCTGAGCGCCGAAGAGCACCAGCGCATGTTCACCCGCATCGCCGGCGAACTGTCGCAGGTGCCGGAACACATCCAGCGCCGTCAGGTCGAGCTGTTCACCAAGGTGCACCCGGACTACGGCGCCGGCGTCGCCAAGGCGTTGGGACTGAAATAACCCGCCGTCATCCTTCGCTCAGCCGCCCTTTCGGGCGGCTTTTTTTATGCCTGACGCAGGCGCTCCGCCACCCACGCCTGCAACCGGCGGCGCGAAATCTTGATGCCGCCGTTTTTCAGCTCGTCAGGCAGCGGAAGCAATGCCGTCGGGCGTTGGAAATTGGCGAGCTTATCCTGCGACCAGGCGAGCAGCGTCGCCAGCAACAGCGACGGATCGCCGTCGATCACCGCCACCGGCCGCTGACCGAATTCGGCGTCCGCCACCGGCACGACAAACGCCTGTGTGATCTGCGGATGCGCCGCCAGCACGCGTTCGATATCTTCCGGCTGCACCCCTTCGCCGCCGCTGAAAAACAGGTTGTCCAGCCGGCCGAGAATTCGCAGTTCCCCCTCGATCATCGCGCCGCGATCGCGGGTCGGGAACCAGCCCTGCTCATCGGCCAACGGCTGCAGATGCCCATGGCGCCAGTAGCCGAGCGCCAGGCTGTCGGCGCGGATCCAGACCTCTTCATCCACCAGTTTTACCTCGCGGCCGCCGAGCGGCAGGCCGACGCCCGCCCGCGCATCGGCGCGCTTGGCGCACACCGTGGAGGCCAGTTCGGTCAGCCCGTAGCCGCACCAGCAACGGATCCCCGCCGCCTCCGCCCGTTCGGTCAGCTCCACCGGGATCATCGCGCCGCCGAGCAGCACCGCCTTCAGCGTCATGTCCGCCAGCGGTTGCGCCAGCAGCCGCCACAGCTGGGTCGGCACCAACGAGGCATGCGTGCATCCCGCCAACGCCTCGTTCAGCGGGTGCATCTCGCGCACCGCCAACCGGGCGCCCGCCGCCAGCCAGCGCCAGACAATGCCCTGTCCGGAGACGTGAAACAGCGGCAATGACAGCAGCCAGCAATCCTCGCGCTGAAACGCCATCAGCCCCAACACCCCGGCGGCGCTGGCCAGATGGTTGGCATAGCTGTGCGCGGCCGCTTTCGGCATGCCGCTGGAACCGGAGGTCAACGTCAGCGTCGCCAGACGCTGCGCATCCCACGTCGGCAGGTCTGGCCAACGCGGCTCGGTCGACGGCGGGGTCAATCGAATCACGTCTTCCGGCAGCGCCGGCAACGAGTCCGGGCCGAAGACAAAGGTCATATCCAATTCCGACAACAGCTGCGCCAGCAGCGGCGTCGGCAAGGCGGGATTGAGCGGCAACAGGCGTGCGCCGCACTGCAACAGCGCCAGATAGGCCAGCAGCAGTGGATAGCTGTTTTTACCGCACAGCGCCACGCCGCAGCCCGGTTCAACGCCCTGATGCTGGAAATCCGCCGCCAGCTCATCCACCTGGCTCTGCAACGCCAGCCAGCTCAGCGGTTGTTCGCCGAGCATCAGCGCCGTCGCCTGCGGCTGAGTGCGCGCCCAGTGTCGCCACGGCCAATCGTTCAACGGCGCCATAGGCACTCCAGCGCCGAGACATCCAGCAGCGGCAACGCGCTGCCCGGCCACGGGCGCAGCACCTGCGCCTGCATCAACCCCAGCGTGTCCAGGCCCGGCACGGTATCCGGCGTCAGCCAATGGGCGATGCGCGCCAGCTGGGTCAACCCCAGGCTGGATTCGAGGCTGGAACTGATCACCGCCGTCAGGCCCGCCGCGTGCGCCTGCGCCACCAGCGTCTGGCAACGCGCCAGGCTGCCGACCAGCGTCGGCTTGATCACGATGGCCGCCACGCCCGGCTCGGCCTGCACCACAAAGTCCGCCTCCCGCACGCTCTCATCCCAGGCGATGGCGATACCGGTCGCCCGGGCGAAGTCGCGCGATTCATCACGGGTCTTGCAGGGCTCTTCCAGGAAGGCGATGCGATCGCGCCACGCCGGGTTAACGTACCTGGCGAAGCCGTCGGCCTTGGCGCGGGTCCAGCTGCGGTTGGCGTCCAGCCGCAGCCGCAGATCCGGCAGCGCCTCCAGCAACACGTTGACGATCATGCCGTCCCGCACCGCCTCATACAGCCCCACCTTCACCTTGGCGACTTTCTCGCCCGGCAAAGCGCTCAATGTCTCGAACAGCTCATCCGGATCGCCGGTGCACAGCGGCGCCTTGCGAAAATCCGCCTGCATCGGCAAACGCTGCTCCAGCTCGGCCTGCGCACAGCTGAGCCCAAAGGCCACCGAGGGCAGCGCGCTGTGCTCCGGTTCGTTGCCCGCCAACCACGCCTGCAGCCAGCCCAACGCGGCCTGTTCGGCCTGCGCCGGCGTTTCCCGGCTGAATTCCGGCAGCGGCGCGATCTCGCCCCAACCTTCACGCTCGCCCTGACGCAGCTGCACCACCCATCCGTCACGCGTTTTCAACCGTTGATTGCGCAGCACCACGCCCGCCTCCATCGGCAGGCTGTAACGGTATAGCGCCGCGCTGCGGTTTGCCCCGCTCATTACGGGTTACGCTTGAATTTGCTGAAGTCCGGTTGGCGCTTCTCGTTGAACGCGTTGCGCCCTTCCTGCCCTTCGTCGGTCATGTAGAACAGCATGGTGGCGTTGCCCGCCAGCTCCTGCAAACCGGCCTGGCCGTCGCAGTCGGCATTCAGCGCCGCCTTCAGGCAGCGCAGCGCCATCGGGCTGTTCTGCAGCATTTCGCGGCACCAGCGCACCGTCTCTTTTTCCAGATCGGCCAGCGGCACGACGGTATTGACCAGGCCCATGTCCAGCGCGGCGGCGGCGTCGTACTGGCGGCACAGGAACCAGATTTCGCGCGCCTTCTTCTGGCCGACGATGCGCGCCATGTAAGACGCGCCCCAGCCGCCGTCGAACGAGCCCACTTTCGGGCCGGTCTGGCCGAAGATGGCGTTATCCGCCGCGATGGTCAGATCGCACATCATGTGCAGCACGTGGCCGCCGCCGATCGAATAGCCGGCCACCATCGCCACCACCGGTTTCGGGCAGGTGCGGATCTGGCGCTGGAAGTCCAGCACGTTGAGGTGATGTACGCCGCTGTCGTCGCGATAGCCGCCGTAGTCGCCGCGCACTTTCTGATCGCCGCCGGAGCAGAAGGCCTTATCGCCGGCGCCGGTCAGAATAATGACGCCGATGCCGTCGTCGTAACGGGCGTTGGCCAGCGCGTCGATCATCTCTTTGACCGTTTGCGGACGAAACGCGTTGCGCACCTGCGGCCGGTTGATGGTGATTTTGGCGATGCCGTCGGCGGACTTGTGATACAGAATGTCTTCGAAATCGCCGGTGCAATCCTGCCAGGCGATAGCGGCATACAGGTGTTCTTCATTCGGATAAAGCATGTTCGGTTCCTTTAACCAGGGTTAACGAGAAAGGTCTGCAGCTCGGCGACGAAATCCTGCGGATTGGCCAGATGCGCGTTGTGGCCGGCCTGCGGCACGATGCGCAACGGCAACCCGGCGTCGCGCGCCAGCCGTTGAAATTTGGGGTCGTTCTCACCGCACAGCACCCGCAGCGGCACGGTCAGTTGGCGCAGCTGCGGCGCCAGATAAGGCTGTCTCCCGAGCGAGGTGGCTTCGAGCATGTCGGCAATCGCCGGGCCGCTGTTGACCGAACGCGCGGCGATCAGCGCCTGGCGGTGCACATGGCTAAGCTCTTTGAACACCGGCTGCTGATACCAGTCCGCCAGGACTTCGGCAATCGGCTCACTGCGAAAACGCGCCGCCCATCGCGCATCCTGCTCGCAACGATCGCGGCGCTGTTGTTCGTCCTCAAGCCCCGGGTTGCCGCCCTCGACGATCACGCCTTGCAGGCCGTCATGGCGGCCGTGGCAAGCGTGATACATGGCGATGCGCCCGCCGAGCGAGTAGCCCACCAACCAATAACGTTCAATATTGCGCAGTTGCAGGGTCGCGGCGATTTGCGCGCTGATGTCGTCGAAGCCGCGGCAGCTCACCGCCACGGAATCGCCGTGGCCGGGCAGATCGATGGCCAGCGACGGCCATTCCGGGCAACGCGCGGCGATCACCCGCCATTCATTGTTGTTGCCCAGCAGGCCGTGCAGCCATACCAGCCACGGACGCCCCGCTTCGCCCTGTTGCAAAATTCGCGTCGCCAGCATCATTGCACCGCCATCTGTTGCACCAGGTATTGCAGGCTTTCGGCCCCTGCGCTCGGCGACACCTGCAGTTCTATCAGCGTGGCGCCGCCGCGCCGCCAGCCTTGCTCAACCGCCTGTTGCAGTTGGCGCCAGTTTTCCGGCCGCGCGTAGCCAAGCTGGAACATCGCCGCCGCGTGGCTGAACTCGACGTTCTGCGGCATGCAGTAAAAGCGTTGGCGCTCCTCGTCCGGCGTCGGCAACAGCGAGAAAATTTGGCCGCCGTTGTTATTGACGACGATCAGCACCGTCGGCGCCGAACAGTGGCGCAACAACGCCAGCGCATTGAGGTCATACAACGCGGAAAGGTCGCCCACCACCGCCAACGTCGGCCTGGCGGTGGCGCGCTGTACGCCGGCGGCGGTGGAAATCAGACCGTCGATGCCGCTGGCGCCGCGGTTGCTGAATACCGGGTAAGCGACAGGCAGCGTCGTTAACGCGTCGATCAGTCGCACCACCAGGCTGTTGCCGAGAAACAGCTGGCCGTTCTCCGGCAGCAGTTCCGGCAGGCGGTGCGCCAGCTGCGCTTCGCCAAAGTTATCGTGCAGATGCGTGGACGCCGCCGTCAGCGCCTTATCCGCCAAGGCCGCCAGCCCGGCGGCCCACGGCGCGCGCGGTTGCGCCGGATGCTGCGCCAACCACTGCGCCACCCCGGCACGCAGACGCCGCCCCCGGTGC
Source organism: Serratia sp. CY52157 (assembly GCF_052168495.1). Lineage (NCBI taxonomy): Bacteria > Pseudomonadati > Pseudomonadota > Gammaproteobacteria > Enterobacterales > Yersiniaceae > Serratia > Serratia sp. CY52157. Next base: position 1,806,323 of record NZ_JBJNMO010000001.1, read on the forward strand.
TGGGCTGGATCGAGCCGCCCCGGCAGCTCGTCGATAACCCAATACTCTTCCGGCCGACACTGCGCCTGCCACTGCAGCAAGCGTTTACCGGTCAGACTGTCGCCGAACTGCACCACCAGCTGCGCGTCTTGCAACACGCGCTGTGCCTGCGGATGAGCGAGCCATAAATCGGCGCAGGGCAGCGGTTGCCCGGTCTGCGACAGCACATCGCCGATCAGCGGCCAGCCCAGCGTCTCAGCCCAGTCGGCCACCTGTGCGCCCTCTTCCGCGCTCATGCGGCCGGCCAGCACCACGCCGCGTTTTTGCCGCCAGAAGAACCAGTCCGGCTGCGGCGACGGCGCCGCACGCGTCTCGCTTTCCTGCAGCCAAGGCCGATCGCTCTGCCACCAGTCGCCCAGCGCGGCGGACCAATCGGCATACAGACGTTCATCGCCGCCGTACAGCGGTTCGGCGAACGGGCAGTTGATATGCAACGCGCCGTGCTGCAGGCGCGCCATCGCGCTGTCGACGCTGGAGGCCAGCCACGCGGCCGGAATATCCGGCGTAGGACGCGGCAGATCGATCGCCAACGTCGGGTGGCTGCTGTAGAGGCCGTTTTGACGGATCGCCTGATTGGCGCCGCAGTCGATCAGTTCCGGCGGCCGATCGGCGGTGAGAAACACCAGCCGCTCACCGGTCAGGCCGGCCTCGATTAAAGCCGGGTAAAGGTTCGCCGCCGCGGTGCCGGACGTGACAATCACCGCTACCGGCTCACGCGCCGCCTTCGCCAGCCCAAGCGCCAAATGGCCAAGCCCGCGTTCATCAAAGTGGGTATGACAGATAAAAGATCGGTTGGCCGCAGCGGCCAGCGTCAACGGCGTGGAGCGCGATCCCGGAGCGATACAAACATGCCGCACCCCATGGCGGGCCAGCGCCTCGAGCAGCACAGCCGCCCACCGGCGATTAAAAACACTTGTCGACATAGTTCGCTCACAAGTCAGTTAGCAGAGATCGTCCCCGGCGCAGCCGACGGACGCCGCGCCTGTAGTTACGCTCTGTATTATATGAGGTGTTATTTTCACGGCTTTTGCGCCAGCGCAAAAACGCCGTATATCCCTGGGTGTTTACACCAGATAATTATTTGATTTAGAACAAAAAACAAACAATAAATACACAAACACTTTACACCTGCGGCGACATGGCCTCAATTCGTCCGCACAAAAAACAGGGGAATAGCGCCCCGCCTGCGGCGGCTAGCGGAAAGTATAGGCGGGATATGGAAGAACTATCGGAGAAACAGCGGGATGAAGCACACAGTCTGCAGAAAAGAACGAGGCGGCTTGCGCCGCCCCTGGGGCGTGATTTATTTGCGGGCCAGCAGCAGCCCCAGCACCAGCCCGACGGTGGCGCCGATGCCCACGCTGTGCCAGGGTTTATCCCGCACATAGTCGTCGGTGCGGTGCACCGCTTCTTTGGCGCGAGCATAGTAGGATTCGCCGGTGTTCACCCAGCGCGCCTTGACCTCACTCAGCGCCTGCTCGGCGTGCGACTTGATGTCGATGTAGGCCTGATCCGCGCGATCGCCGCTGTATTGCAACACTTCTTCCAGCGTTTCGGTCAGCATTCTCAGATCGTCATCCAGCGTAGTTTGCTCAGCATCCGTATGTCTTGCCATCGTGAGATCTCCGTGGTTGAAAAATTAAGCGTTCCTACACTATAGACAACGATCGTCACCTGCGGCCATCGGACTTTTACCCTAAAACACTAATTGCACCTTGGCGGCCTGGCGCTTGTCGCCGGCAAACTCCAGCGCCTGCGCCAGTTGGTCCCCGGCGAACTCCGCCGACAGCAGCGGCAGCGGATCGACCACATCGCCGGCCAGCCAGGCCACCGCCAGCGCGAATTCCTCCACGAAGCGGAAGGAGCCGAGCAGATTCAACTCCTTGGCGATCAACAGCATCAGCGGGAAATCAGGGAAGCTGCCGCCCATCCCGACCTGCACGACGGTGCCCTTGGCGCGCGTGACTTCCAGGCAGCGCTGCAGCGACGTCGGATGCCCTGCTGCCTCGAAAGCGATGTCGAAATAGCCTTTGTGTTGCTGATATACGCTGAAATCGTCGTCTGCGGCATGCAGACAGCGATCCGCCCCCATCTGGCCGGCGAGCGCCAGACAGCGCGGGCTGAGATCGGCGCAGACGATCTCGGCGGCGCCCAGCGCTTTCAGCGCCGCCACCAGCAAACAGCCGATCGGGCCGACGCCGGACACGAAAACCGTTTTACCCTTCACCGCGCCGGGCTGTTTCGCCGCGTGGATCGCCACCGCCAGCGGTTCGGCGAATACCATCACCCTGTCGTCGCGATCGGCGGCGTAAGGAATGCACTGCGCGCTATCCACCACCTTGTATTGGGTGAAAGCGCCGTCGACGTGCGGGAAATACATCGCGCTGCCGAAAAAGCGCATCTCGACGCACTGATTGCTTTGCTGCGCCAGACAATATTTGCACTGCCCGCAGGGTTTGCTGGGATTGAGCGCCACCTTCTGCCCGATCGCCAGCTGCGGCGAATCGCTGGCGACCACCTCGCCGATCGCCTCGTGGCCCAGCACCATCGGCTGGCGTACCTGAAAATTGCCGACCTTCCCTTCCTGAAAGTAATGCAGATCCGAGCCGCAGATGCCGCCGCGGCGGATTTTCACCAGCGTGCCCTGCCCCTGATAATTCACTTCTTGCGCGATCACCGCCACGTCTCGTTTGCCGTTAACCATGCAGGACTGGGTTTGAATTTTCATCTCAACACTCCACGAAAGAGGGATTACACCGCGGCGGACATGCCGCCATCGACAAACAGCAGCTGCCCGTTGACGAAGCTGGAAGCGTCGGCGGCCAGGAACACCGCCGCGCCGATCAGCTCCTGCGGATCCCCCCAACGCGCGGCGGGCGTGCGCTGGGTTAGCCAGGCGGTAAAGGCCGGGTCGTCGGCCAACGCCTGTGTCATCTCGGTTTTGAAATAGCCGGGGGCAATGCCGTTGACCTGAATGTTGTAACGCGCCAACTCCACGCACATGCCGCGCGTCAGCATTTTCACCGCCCCTTTGGACGCCGCGTAAGGGGTGATGGTGTCCCGCCCCAGCTCGCTTTGCATCGAGCCGATATTGACTATCTTGCCGCGCCGGCGCGGCACCATGTAACGGGCCACGGTCTGCGACACGATGAAGACCGCCTTCTGGTTGACGGCGATGATGTCGTCCCAGTCTTGCTCCGGGAACTCGGTGAAGGGATGACGGCGCTGGATGCCGGCGTTGTTGATCAACACGTCTATCGCGCCGATGTCCGTTTCGATACGGCCGATGGCGGCATGCACCGCCTGAGAGTCGGTGACGTCGAACGCCGCCGCGTCGGCGCGCAGCCCCTCTTCGCGCAGGCGATCGGCGGCGTGCCGGGCATGTTCTTCGGTGGTGGCGTTGACCAGAATATGCGCGCCTTGCTGCGCCAGGCCACGCGCCAGCAGAAAACCGATGCCGCGCGAGGCGCCGGTGATCAAGACGGTTTTGTTATCCAGAGAAAACAGGTTGTTCATGGTGATTCCCGGCCTTCAGGCCTCCAATCGGACAGGCCTCTATCTCAGCCGATTGTTACCGGTAAAAACGTGATGAAAATCACTGAAAATAATGTTACGAAACCCTGTTACCCTTAACGTGAACTCACGCAGACAGCGAGAGAACAAAGCCAATCTATCCAATTGAAAAATAGCCACTTTCAATAAAATCGCATGCATTGTTATCACCAAATCGATTTGTTAACATACCGCTATCCACCCTTGCCGCGCCGCCCGTTAAGGCTACCGAATGAAACACCCCCGCGTAACGCTACAGGACATCGCGCAATTGGCCGGCGTGACCAAAATGACCGTCAGCCGTTTTCTGCGCACGCCGGACAAAGTGGCGGCCGACACCGCTGAACGCATTGCGCAGGTCATGCGGGAGCTGAACATCACTGACGCCGATACCGCACAGGCCGGCAGAAAACCGCGCATCGGCGTGTTGATCCCCTCTTTCAATAACCAGATTTTCGCCGATCTGCTGGCCGGCATCGAATCCGTCACCCAGGCGCGGGGTTATCAAACGCTGGTGGTGAACTACGATTACAGCCCGCAGCGGGAAGAAGAGCAGATTGCACAGCTGCTGGCTTATCCAATCGCCGGGCTAATCCTCACCGATTCGGCGCACACCTTGCGCGCTGAGACCTATCTCGCCGCCGCGAAAATTCCCATCGCGCAGGTGATGGATCTCGACGCGCCGCCGGGGCGGATCGCGGTGGGATTTGACAATGAACAGGCGGGGTATGACATGACCGCCGCGCTGCTGGCCAGCGGCAAACGCCATATCGTTTACTTTGGCGCCATGTCCGACGCCCGCGACATTAAACGTTACCAGGGTTACTGCCGCGCCATGGCGGCTCAGGGGCAAACGCCGCGCCAGATCACGCCGCATCGGGTCTCATCGGTTTCGATCGGCGCCGACATGCTGGCAATGGCGCGCGAACGCTACCCGCAGTTGGACGGTATCCTGTGCACCAACGACGATTTGGCGGTAGGCGTGTTGCAGGCCTGCCTGCGTCTCGGCGTGCGCGTGCCGCAGGAGGTTGCGCTATCGGGTTTTCACGGTCTGGATATCGGCCAGGCGACCACGCCGGGCATCGCCAGCGTGATCACGCCGCGCTTTGAGATGGGTAAGGCCGCCAGTGAACTGTTGCTGCAGCGGATCGCGGGCGAGCCCTGCGCCGAGCGTCTCGATCTGCACTACCGCCTCTCACTCGGCGGCACCGTTTGAGCCGGCATGCCGGCTGACCGGCTGTGCGGCGCGGGCTTTTTCGCTGCGCGCCGCCCACCACAGCCCGCTGTTTTTCATCGCATAGCCGAATAGCAGGCCCACCAGCAAAGAGAGCGTCACCAGCGGCCAGTCGCCGCCGCCGGCGAAGGTCGCACAGGCGCCGATAAAGGTGCCGGGCACGAACCCCAGCCATTGCTGTTTGGCCTGTATGCACATCAAGAACGCCACGGCGCCGGTCAGCAGATACCCCAGCAAATTCCATTGCGGCGCCAGTTCGCTGCCGTGGATGATGACCATTGCCCAGAAAACGCCGCTGCAGCAGGTCAACGCGCCGATCAACAGCCCTTTCAGGCCGCCCTGCGGGCAGGCGAAATAGGCCGTGCAGCCGAGAAAACCGGCCCAACCGATCAGGCCCAGACTGACGGCAACCCATCCCCAAACGCCGGACAGGATCCCGGTGGTGACGGCAATGGCGAAAAGAACGTTCATAAAGTGACCTGCAGCAAAAAGAAAGCGCGCAGTTTACCCGAAAACAGGCCAATTTATGCGATACAAATCACATCATAAATGTAATTAAAGAATAATTAATTATAAAAAATAGATATTAATCACAAAATAATTAGCAAGGGAACCCCACCCGGGACGTTTTCCATGCCAGCAACAGGCACACTGCGCTGCTGCTCAAGAACAGCAAATGGGTCGCCTGCTGCAGATCGACGCGATCGACCACCACGCCCAGCAAGATCGGCACCCAGTTGGCGATATAAGCGATAACGTAAAACAGAGAAAGCAAACGCGCATGGCTGGTCGGCGGCGAAATCAAGTTCACCAGGGTCGCGCTGCCGACGAAAATGGCGCCGTAAGCATAGCCGGCCACCACCAGCCCCACCGCCGCCAGCCCCAGAGAATGCCACTGGATCGCCATGGCGAACACCACTGCCGCCAGCACCTGCGCCAGGCAACCGAACAACAGCGAATGACGGGCGTTAACGCGGCGGCTCAGGATCTGGCTGATGCCGGCGATCAGCAGATACACCGCAATCGCATAGCCAAAGACGCCACGCTGGTGCATGCCTAACAGCGTTTCCGCCACGCCGGGGCCGATTGCCAAAATACTGGCGGCCAGCGCCCAACAGACAAACAGCGCGCCGGCGCACACAAAGAATTTACCGCCGGTAGCGCGCAGGCCATCGAGCAGCGTGCTTTTTTCCTGTTCGGCCGGCACAGCGCGGGCCGGCGACGCAACCTGGCCACGCGGCCACAGCAGCATGACGCCCAACGCCGCCATGGCGGCAATGGCCATGATGAAAACGAACGGCAGCGTCGTAGGATGAAAACCGGTCTGCAAAGCGATGCCGCTGAAGATCGGCCCCAGCGCTAATCCGGTGGTGAATGACAGCGTTGCGATTAACGCCGCGCTTTTACCGCCGTCGCGCGGCCCAAACCGCACCAACGCGATGTTCGCCGCGCCGGTCAGCGCCCCGGTGCCTACCCCGGCCAGCAGCCGTGCCATCAGCATCATGGCAAAGGTATCAGCCAGCGCGAACAGCAGCGCGCCGCTCAACACCACCAGCAACGCCGGCACGATCATGCTGCGTAAATCCTTTACTTTGCCGGCCAGATTGCCGACGCCGAACAAAGAGATCAGCACGCCGGCGGCATAGGCGCCGTAGATGACGGTCAGACTGACCGAGCTTAGCGCAAGCTGCTGCTGATACAGCGGATAAAGCGGCGTCGGCGCGCTGCTGTTCAGCAATGCCGACATCAAAGCCAGCGCCAGGAACAGTAAAATGGCCGTGCGCGACGCCTGTGCGTTTGCTGGCGCCGCGTCCTGGATGGCGGTATTTTCTGACATGCTTCCACTCCCAAAGTCGGCAGGCGGCGGCCTGCCATCGTCGTCTTTCCTCACCCGGTCTGCCGGGAACGGCGCTTATCATAGCGTTACGGCGACGGGCGAAGTATCGTCAAGAATGAATCACCCTGATGCATTCTTGCATCACCGGAGAAATAACCGCCGATGTGCGTGCCGTTGACCGTCTTTCTCTCCCTCCAGACGGAACAACGCTTTATGATAGATACCGGTATCGTTCGCCCGGCCCGCACTGCTCCCCTGGCGCCGACAAATCTGCAGAGAGGAAATGGCATGATGAATTGGGATGACGCGCGCTTCTTTCTGGCCGTCGCACGCTGCGGCACGTTACGTAAAGCCGCCAACCAGCTGCAGGTTGATCAAGCGACCGTCGGCCGACGTCTCACCGCCCTGGAAAACTCGCTGGGTTCGAAATTGTTTATCCGCACGCCAAAATCCTTCTCCCTCAGCCCGCTGGGCGAATCCATGCTGGCGGACATGATGAAGATGGAAAATGCCGTGCAGGCGATCGCTCGCAAAGCCGCCGGCGGCGACGAAAGCCTGTGCGGCAACGTGCGCATCGCCACCACCGATACCCTGGCCGAAGCCTTCGTGATACCGGCGCTGCAAGATCTGCGGCAACGCTATCCGGCCATCACCGTCACGCTGTTGACGGCGCTGAACATCACCGATATCGCTTACCACAGCGCGGATCTGGCGATCCGCGGCGCCCGCCCCGATAACGATGAGCTGATCATCAAACGCTTAGCCACTATCGAAATGGGCCTGTACGCCAGCCCGCACTATCTGACGCGGCGCGGCATGCCGGTCAAAGGCGAGCAGCTGCGCGGCCACGATCTGCTGATGTTCCCGCGCGAACTGGTGCCGCGCCACTGGAGCAATTTCGGCGGCGAGACCCTGTACGAGCCCAACGCCGTGCTGCAATGCAATTCGCAGCTGTTGTTACGTTCGGCCACCCGCAGCGGGCTGGGCATCGGGCTGCTCTTGTCGTGCCTGGCCGACCACGACCCGGAACTGGTGCGCCTCTTTCCCGAGAGCAAAGACTGGGTGGATATCTGGCTGGTGCTGCACCCCGATTTGCAACGCGCCGCTCGCGTGCGCGCGGTGGTGCAGGCGCTGGAAACGTCGTTTAGCGCCCATTACGACTGAGTGCCGTTTCTCCATAAAAAAAGGCCGCCGAAGCGACCTTTTTACCGTCAGAAGCGTTATCAGAACGTCGGCTGAGCCATCTGCACCAGCGAAATCAGCGGCTGAGGATAAACCCCCAACAGCAGCACCAGCGCGGCTGAGATCAGCACCACGACGCCACCGGCAGTCAACGCCCAGTTGTTCGGGGTGTCGCGCTGCAGCGATTCCGGCGCGCTGAGGAACAGACTGACGGTCACGCGCAGGTAGTAGTACAGGCCGATGGCGCTGCCTACCACGACTGCGCCGGTCAGCCACCACAGGTGCGCGCTGACGCCCATCGCGATCACGAAGAACTTACCGATAAAGCCCAGCGTCATCGGGATACCGGCCAGCGACAGCATCATCACCGTCATTACCGCGGACAAGATTGGCTTGTGCCAGAACAGACCACGGTAAGAGAACAGCGAATCCGCATCCGGGCCGCGGTATGGGCTGGACATCAGGCTGACCACGCCGAAGGCGCCCAGGCTGCTGAACAGGTAACCGGCCAGATAAACGCCGGCGGTTTCCAGCGACAGTTGATGGGTTTGCACCGCAATCAGCGCCACCAGCAGGTAGCCCAGATGAGCGATCGACGAGTAGCCCAGCAGACGCTTGATGTTGGTCTGGCTGATGGCCATCAGGTTACCGAACAAGATGGAGCAGAACGCGATGATCGACAATACCATGCGCAGCGCTTCGTTGTCGGCGGCCGGGGCATACAGGAACAGACGCATCACGACCGCAAAGATCGCGATCTTGCTGGCGGTCGCCAGGAAGGTCGAGACCGGCGCAGGCGCGCCCTGATAAACGTCCGGCGTCCACAGTTGGAACGGCACCAGCGACAGCTTGAAGCCCAGACCGACGATCATCATGCCCATGCCGGCCAGGATCAGCGGCTGGTGCATCATGTTTTCCTGCAGGCTCTTGCCGAGGCCGGCCAGCGACAAATCGCCGGATTCGGCGTACAGCAGCGCCATGCCGAACAGCAGGAACGACGACGCGGCGGCGGACAGCAGCATGTACTTGATGGCGGCTTCCAGCGGGCGCTTCTGGCGGTAGGCGTAGCCCACCAGGCCGAACAGCGGCAGCGAGATCAGCTCGATACCGATGAACAGCGAAGCCAGATGGTTGGCGCTCGCCAGCAGGATGCCGCCCATGGCGGCGATCAGCACCAGCAGGTAGAACTCTTCGCGGTTATCCGGATAGCCGACCAGCCACGGATACGCGAAGGTGCAGGTCGCCAGACTCGCCAGCAGCACCAGCCCGGTGTAGAACATCGAGTAGCCGTCAACCCGCAGCAGCGGGGTGACGTCCATTGGGCCTGCCTGGCCGACAAAGTACAGCGAAAGCAGCGCCAGGTTGAGACCGATCACGGTCAGGGTGGCGTTGATAAAGTGGTCGCGTCGCCACGCAATGCCTAGCATCACAACCACCACCGTCAATCCGACGATCAACAGCGGCAGCAGTGCGATCAGTTGTTGAGGAGTTATTGTCATGGCGAATTACGGCCTTGTTGTTGAAATTGCTGAAACTGACGAACCAAACCAGTGTTGCACGTTGCTCATCGCCGCATTGGAAGTATCCAGAATCGGCTGCGGGTAAACCCCCAGCAGAACCAGCAACACCACCAGCAGCAGAATGATGAACAGTTCGCGCGCGGTCATGCCCTGCAGCGGCTGGTCGGATTTAGGCGCACCGTAGTAAGCGCGCTGCATCATGATCAGCGAGTAAACCGAAGCGAACACCAGACCGAAGGTGGAGATCACGGTGATCACCGGCACCACCTGGTAGCTGCCGAACAGAATCATGAATTCGCCGACGAAGTTACCGGTACCCGGCATCCCCAGCGTAGCCACGGCGAAGAACAGCGACAGCGCAGGGATGAACTTGATGCGCCCCCACAGGCCGCCCATCTGACGCATGTCGCGCGTATGCAGACGTTCATACAGCTGGCCGCAGATGATAAACATGCCGGCGGCGGACAGGCCGTGCGCGATCATCTGGATAACCGCGCCCTGGTAAGCCAGCTGGCTGCCGGTGTAGATGGCGATCAGCACGAAGCCCATGTGCGATACCGAGGTGTAAGCGATAAGGCGCTTGATGTCGGTTTGCGCGAACGCCATCCAGGCGCCGTAGAAGATGCCGATCACGCCCAGCCACATGGCGATTGGCGCGAACTCGTGCGAAGCCTCAGGGAACAGCGGCAGACTGAAACGCAGCAGGCCGTAGGCCGCGGTTTTCAGCAAGATGCCCGCCAGGTCGACGGAACCTGCGGTTGGCGCCTGGCTGTGCGCATCCGGCAACCAGCCGTGCAGCGGCACCACCGGCATTTTCACCGCGAAGGCGATGAAGAAGCCCAGCATCAGCATATATTGCACGTTGTGGGACATCGGCGTTTGCAGCAGGTCTTCGTAATCGAAGGTCCACACGCCGGTGGCGTTGTAGTGCACGAACACCAGGCCCAGGATCGCAATCAGCATCACCAGACCGCTGGCCTGGGTGTAGATGAAGAACTTGGTCGCCGCGGTGATGCGGGTTTTACCGTCCGACGCCTTGTGACCCCACAGCGCGATCAGGAAGTACATCGGCACCAACATCATTTCCCAGAAGAAGAAGAACAGGAACATGTCGATGGCGAGGAACACGCCGATAACGCCGCCCAGGATCCACAGCAGGTTGAGGTGGAAGAAGCCCTGATACTTCTGGATTTCACGCCAGGAACAGAGGATCGCCAGCACGCCCAGCAGACCGGTCAACACCACCATCAGCAGCGACAGACCGTCCAGCGCCAGGTGGATGGAGATGCCGAAGCGCGGGATCCACGGCAGCAGGAATTCGCTCTGCCACTGCGGAATGCCTTTCGGCGTGGTCAATGTATAGCCGCCCTGCATCCACAGCTGCAGAGAGAGCGCCAACGTCAGCCCCATTGCGATCAGCGCTATCCAGCGCGGCACCTTAGTACCGAAGCGCTCAAGCTGCCAGCACAGCAGACCGCCGATAAAGGGGATAAGAATTAGCCAAGGTAATAGCATGGCGTTTTGTGTCCCTTATACGAATAATTTCAAACTTTGTACGTAGCGCCTGCCCGGCGCTACGCCCGAAAAATGCGTCTGTTTAAATTATTCAATTAAACCAAAATCAACAGAGCCAATACGACCACTGCACCCACACCCATAGACGCTATATACCAACGCACCTGACCGTTCTCGCTCACCGTTAGACCGCGGTTCCCCCAGCGGGAGAAGACGGCCGGCAGGTTCATCAGCGAGTTCAGCGGATCGCGTTGCAGCAGCTTCGCAATGCCCAGGTACGGCTTGACGAACACTTTGTCATACAGCCAGTCGAAGCCCCAGGCATGGAACCACCAGGTCGAGAAGAAACGACCCGGCGCGCTGTTGGCGATGCTGTTGACCAGGCTGCGTTTGCCCAGCCACAGCGCGGCCGCCAGCAGAATGCCGACGATAGCCACCACGCCGGAGGTGATTTCAAGCCGCAGCACGCTGCCGTGCGCCAGCTCGGTGGTCTCCGGCAGCACGCCCTGCAACGGCGGCACGATCATCGCGCCGACGAAGGTGGACAGCACCAGCAGAACCAGCAGTGGCAAGTGGTGAGTGATGCCTTTACCGGCATGCGCTTTGATTTTCTCTTCGCCATGGAACACGATGAAAATCATACGGAAGGTGTACAGCGAGGTCATGAACGCACCGACCAGGCCGGCAACCATCAGGTTGATGTGGCCGTTGGCCATCGCGCCCGCCAGGATCTCGTCCTTACTGAAGAAGCCGGCCGTGACCAGCGGCAACGCAGACAGCGCCGCGCCACCCACCAGGAAGCAGACGTACACCAGCGGGATGCTCTTGCGCAGGCCGCCCATCTTGAAGATGTTTTGCTCGTGGTGGCAAGCCAGGATCACCGAACCGGATGACAGGAACAGCAGCGCCTTGAAGAACGCGTGGGTCATCAGGTGGAAGATCGCCGCGTCCCATGCCTGCACGCCCAGCGCCAGGAACATGTAACCGATCTGGCTCATGGTGGAGTAAGCGAGCACGCGCTTGATGTCGGTCTGCACCAGCGCGGCGAAGCCGGCCAGCAGCAGAGTGACCGCACCGACGATGCCCACCAGGTGCAGCACTTCCGGCGCCATCAGGAACAGGCCGTGCGTGCGGGCGATCAGATAGACGCCCGCGGTCACCATGGTCGCCGCGTGGATCAGTGCGGAAACCGGGGTTGGGCCCGCCATCGCGTCCGCCAACCAGGTTTGCAACGGCAGCTGCGCCGATTTACCGACCGCGCCGCCCAGCAGCATCAGGGTCGCCCAGGTGATGGCTGTGTCGCCCACCGCCAGTTTCTGCGGCGCCAGGATCATCAGCTCGCGGATGTTCAGCGTGCCCAGCTCGTTGTAGAGGATGAACAGCGCGAACGCCAGGAACACGTCGCCCACGCGGGTCACGATAAAGGCTTTCATCGCCGCCGCGCCGTTGGCCGGATCTTTGTAGTAGAAACCGATCAACAGGTAGCTGCACAGGCCCACGCCTTCCCAACCCAGGTACATCAACAGCAGGTTGTCCGCCAGCACCAATACCACCATGCTGGCGATAAACAGGTTGGTGTAAGCGAAGAAGCGCGAATAGCCCTCTTCACCGCGCATGTACCAGGAAGCGAACATGTGGATGAAGAAGCCGACGCCGGTGACCACCGACAGCATGGTCAGCGACAGGCCGTCCAGCACCAGGGTCACGCCGATATTGAAGTTGCCGACGGCCATCCAGGTCCACAGGCTTTGCTCGAACAGCTGCACGCCGGCGGCTTTCTGGGCGAAGAAATCCATCGCCACATAGACCGTGACCAGCGCAGCCAGGCCGATAGAACCCACGCCGACGGTGGCCGCCGTGTTTTCAGACCAACGACCGCGGGAAAATGCCAACAGCAGGAACCCGATCAGCGGTAGCAGAATTGTTAAATATAATAGGTTCATCCGCGCATCTCACTGACAGTATCAATATTCAGGGTATGACGACGACGGTAGAGCTGCAGCAGCAGCGCCAGGCCGATACTGGCCTCGGCTGCCGCCAGGCTGATCGCCAGGATGTACATCACCTGTCCGTCCGCCTGGCCCCAGTAGCTTCCCGCCACGATAAACGCCAACGCCGCAGCGTTGATCATCACTTCCAGGCTGATCAGCATAAACAGCAGGTTGCGGCGCACCAGCAGCCCGGTCAGCCCGAGCACAAACAGGATAGCCGCCAGGATCAGGCCGTGTTGAAGAGGGATCATGCTTGCTCCTCCGATTTTCTTCTCGCCATTTCGCCACTCGCCGGCGCGTTGCTCAGCACCTCGCCAGGCTTGTGTTCGCGGCCGATATGGAAGGCGACAACCAAACCCGCCAACAGCAGCATTGAAGCCAGCTCAACCGCCAGTACGTAAGGCCCGAACAGGCTGATGCCCACCGCCTTCGCGTCGACCATCTCACCGCTGATACCCTGATCGGATACGCTGCGGATCGCGACGATCAATACCACCAGCAGCGCCAGCGACAGCAGGCCAGGCCCGATCCACACCGTCGGCTTCATCCAGTCGCGCTCTTGCTGCTGCACGTTGCCGAGGTTCAGCATCATCACCACGAACACGAACAGCACCATGATGGCGCCCGCATAAACGATGATTTCCAACGCGGCGGCAAAGTAGGCGCCGAGAGAGAAGAAGACTGCCGAGATCGCCAATAACGAGACGATCAGATACAGCAGCGCATGCACAGGGTTGGTATGGGTGATCACGCGAATCGTCGCGGCCACCGCAATCAAACCTGCCAGATAAAATGCAATTTCCATGCTTGCTGGCTCCTTAGGGCAACAGACCTTTGACGTCGATCGGTTTGGCTTCGTTTTCGGCTTCGCCTTTGGCTTTGCCGTCAATCGCCATACCGGCCATCCGGTAGAAGTTATATTCCGGATATTTACCCGGCCCCGAGATCAACAGATCTTCTTTTTCGTACACCAGATCCTGACGCTTGTACTCACCCAGTTCGAAATCCGGCGTCAGCTGGATAGCGGTAGTCGGGCAAGCCTCTTCGCACAGGCCACAGAAAATGCAGCGCGAGAAGTTGATGCGGAAGAACTCCGGATACCAACGGCCGTCTTTCTGTTCCGCTTTTTGCAGCGAGATACAGCCGACCGGGCAGGCAACCGCACACAGGTTACAGGCGACGCAGCGCTCTTCGCCGTCCGGATCGCGCGTCAGCACGATGCGGCCGCGGTAGCGCGGCGGCAGGTAAACCGGTTCTTCCGGGTACATCTGGGTTTCACGCTTGGCGAAGGCATGCATGCCAATCATCCAAATGCTGCGCACCTGGGTGCCGAAACCAACCACTAACTCTTTCAATGTCATGGTTTATTCACCCCTTATTGAGCGTTGTACAAAATGACCGCGGCGGTTGCCAGCAGGTTCAGCAGCGTCAGCGGCAGGCACACTTTCCAGCCGAAAGACATCACCTGGTCATAACGCGGACGCGGCAGCGCGGCGCGGATCAGGATGAACATCATCATGAAGAAGGCCGTTTTCAACGCGAACCAGATGAATGGCGGCAGGAACGGACCCTGCCAGCCGCCGAAGAACAACGTCACAATCAGGGCGGACACGGTGACGATACCGATGTATTCCCCCACGAAGAACAGACCGAACTTCATGCCGGAATATTCGATGTGGTAACCGTCAGCCAGTTCCTGTTCGGCTTCCGGCTGGTCAAACGGGTGACGGTGACACACCGCCACGCCGGCGATCGCGAAGGTCACGAAGCCGAAGAACTGCGGAATGACGTTCCAGACGTGCGCCTGCGATTCAACGATAGCCTGCATGTTGAACGAACCCGCCTGCATCACCACGCCCATCAGCGACAGGCCGATGAACACTTCGTAGCTCAGGGTTTGCGCGGAGGCACGCATCGCGCCCAACAGCGAGTATTTGTTGTTGCTCGACCAGCCGGCGAACAGCACGGCGTACACCGCCAGGCCGGCCATCATCAGGAAGAACAGAATACCGATGTTGAGATCGGACACCGCCCAGGTCGGGCTGACCGGTACGATGGCAAATGCCAGCAACAGGGAAGTAAAGGCGATCATCGGCGCCAGGGTGAAGATCACCCGGTCGGAGAATCTCGGCACCCAGTCTTCCTTGAAGAACATTTTGATCATGTCGGCGACCAGCTGCAGCGAGCCGCCCCAGCCTACGCGGTTCGGTCCGTAACGGTTCTGGAACAGGCCGAGCAGGCGGCGTTCGCCGAAGCTCATGAACGCCCCGCACGCCACGACCACCAACAGGATCACGACCGCTTTAAGAACGGCGATCAGAATGTCGATCACCTCAGGGATAAACCAGCTCATCGTGCCGCCTCCCGCAGATTGTCTACCTTAGCACCCACCAGAATCGGCGGGATCCCTGGCAAGCCGAGCGGCAAACCAACCTGGCCCTGGGTCAGGGTTTCACTCAGACGCACCGGCAGACGCAAGGTCTGGCCCGCACAGCTGAACTCCACCAGGCTGCCCGCGTTGACGCCAAGCGTCGCCGCGTCGGCCGGGTTGACCATCACGTAGGCTTCCGGCATGCGCTGCTGGATCACGTGAGAGCGCTGCGACATTTCATCGCTGCCGAACAGGTGGTAGTAAGGCGCGACACGCCAGCCGTCGTTCGGATTGAAGGCGGCTGGTACGCGGTCGAAGTAACCGAGGCTGCCCTCCCCCGCTTCGATCAGGCGCACGCCCGGATCGCCGTGGCGCAGTTTGCCGCCCACTTCGGCCTGGAACTTGTTCCATGCCTGCGGTGAGTTCCAGCCTGGCGCCCAAGCGAACGGGATCTGCTGACGATCGGCCAGCGGGCTGTTGTTCCCTTCCATCGAGAAGGCGAACATGGTGTCTTTATCCTGCGGCTGACGCGGCTCGTGCACGCTGATGTTGGCGCGCATGGCGGTACGGCCGCTGGAACGGTGCGGCGAACGCGCCAGCTTCTGACCGCGAATGCGGAAAGTCGCGTCCGGCGCGGCATCGACGATGCCCTGCAGCTGCGGCAACGCGGCGACGCAAGCGGCGATCACGTCATCGAGCTGAGTCCAGTCCACATGGCGGCTGGTGTAGGTGGAGTGCAGCGAGTGCATCCAGCGCCAGCTTTCCAGCATCACAGTGAACTGATTCTTCTTGGCGTCGTCGTAGTAAGCCGGATCGTATACCTGGAAGAAGCGCTGCGCGCGGCCTTCCTGGTTGATCAGCGTACCGTCGCTCTCGGCAAAGCTGGCCGAGGAGAGGATCAGGTTGGCTTTGTCCATGATCGCGGTGCGCTGGTGATCGGCGACGATCAGGTTGCTGACCTTAGCCAACGCTGCGTCCACCTGCGCCGCCGGCGCATGGCGATAGAGATCGTTTTCCATCACGATGGCGGTATCGGCTGCGCCGCTCGCCAGCTGTTCCAGCGCCTGATCGAGCGAACCGCCGCCGATCATCGCCAGGCCCATGCTGTTGGCGGCGCCCGCCACGAAGGTGATGCCGACGTCGGAACCGCGGCCCTTCAACGCTTTGGCGATGTTGGCCGCCGCTTCGATGATGGCTTCGCTGCCGGCGTTGCTGCCGGTAATGATCAGCGGTTTGCGTGCGCCGGTCAGCGCCTGCACGATGATGTCGACTTTCTTGTTCAGGCCATCGGCCAGATCGTTCACCGCCGGCGCTGCGCTATCCAGCGCGTGCGCGATGGCGAAGCCGAAGCGCGCCTGCTCGTCTACCGGCGCGCGGTAGTTCCAGGCGGCGATGTCGTCCAGGCGGGTGTTGTCGACGTTGGTGGTGAACAGCGGGTACTTGGCGTGCTGGCCGATGTTCTGCACCGCCGCGATCTGCCAGTCGGCAACGCGCTGCGCCGCCGCCATCGCGCGGGCTTTACCCTTGACGGCCTGACGCACGGACAGCGCGATGCGCGCGCCGGTTTGCGTCAGGTCTTCGCCCAGCACCAGCACCGCGTCGTAATCTTCGATCTCACGCAGCGCCGGCGTATGAACGCCGCCGTTCTTCAGCACGTTCAGCATCAGCGCCAGGCGTGATTGCTCCGCCTGAGCGATACCGGTGTAGTAGTTCTCGGTGCCGACCAGCTCGCGCAGCGCGAAGTTGCTTTCCAGGCTGGCGCGCGGGGAGCCGATGCCGATGGTTTTCTTCGCCTGACGCAGGATGTCCGCCGCGCCCTGCATCGCCTGCTCGGCGTTCAGGGTGATCCAGTCGTCGCCGCGCAGCTGCTGCGGTTGACGCGGACGATCTTTCTGGTTGACGTAGCCGTAACCGAAACGGCCGCGGTCGCACAGGAAGTAGTGGTTCACGCTGCCGTTGTAACGGTTTTCGATACGGCGCAGCTCGCCATAGCGCTCGCCCGGGCTGGTGTTACAGCCGATGCTGCACTGCTGGCAAATGCTCGGCGCGAACTGCATGTCCCATTTACGGTTGTAGCGTTCGGAGTGCGTTTTGTCGGTGAAGACGCCGGTCGGGCACACTTCCACCAGGTTGCCGGAGAACTCGCTTTCCAGCGTGCCGCTTTCCGGGCGACCGAAGTAGACGTTGTCGTGCGCGCCGTACACGCCGAAGTCGGTGCCGTCCGCATAGTCTTTGTAGTAACGCACGCAGCGATAGCAGGCGATGCAGCGGTTCATCTCGTGCGAGATAAACGGCCCCAGCTCCTGGTTGTTGTGGGTGCGCTTGGTGAAGCGGTAGCGACGGAAGCTGTGGCCGGTCATTACCGTCATATCCTGCAGGTGACAGTTACCGCCTTCCTCACAGACCGGGCAATCGTGCGGGTGGTTGGTCATCAACCACTCGACCACGCTTTCACGGAACTGCTTCGCTTCGCCGTCATCGATGGAGATGAAGGTGCCATCGGATGCCGGGGTCATACAGGACATCACCAAACGGCCGCGCGTATCTTCCGCGTTTTGGTATTGCTTTACCGCACATTGGCGGCAAGCGCCGACGCTTCCCAGCGCCGGATGCCAGCAAAAGTAAGGAATATCAAGGCCGAGGGAGAGACAAGCCTGCAGCAGGTTGTCCGCTCCGTCTACCTCATACTCTTTGCCGTCTACATGAATCGTAGCCATAGTCAGCATGCTTCCAAGTGGCCTGCCTTGCGGCAGGCGTTAATCAAAAATTCTGGCCGTGTTCGGGCGAGTCGGCTTACCAGCGTTGCTTCAGCAGATTGTTCGGCTGAATGCCGCCAATCGCATGCGCGTTGCCGAAGTGCTGCACGGCGATACCCGCCTCGAACTCTTCACGGAAATATTTAATCGCGCTTTGCAGTGGCTCTACGGCACCTGGCGCGTGGGCGCAGAAGGTTTTGCCCGGGCCGAGGGAACGGCACAGCTGTTCGAGGGTTTCGATATCCCCCGGCTGCCCTTCGCCGTTTTCCAACGCACGCAGGATCTTCACGCTCCACGGCAGGCCATCGCGGCATGGCGTACACCAGCCGCAGGACTCGCGGGCGAAGAACTCTTCCAGGTTGCGCACCAGCGGCACCATGCCGATCTCGTGGTCTACCGCCATCGCCAACGCGGTGCCGAGACGGCTGCCGGCTTTGCCGATCGCGCCGTATTCCATCGGCAGATCGAGGTGATCGGCGGTCAGGAAGTCGGTGCCCGCGCCGCCCGGCTGCCAGGCTTTGAAACGCAGACCGTCGCGCATGCCGCCGGCGTAATCTTCCAGGATTTCGCGCGCGGTGGTGCCGAACGGCAGCTCCCAGACGCCCGGATTTTTCACCCGGCCGGAGAAGCCCATCAGCTTGGTGCCTTTGTCTTCACTGCCGGAGATGCCGGTGTACCACTCCACGCCGTTCGCCAAAATGGCCGGCACGTTGCACAGCGTTTCGACGTTGTTGACGCAAGTCGGCTTGCCCCAGACGCCGGCGCTGGCCGGGAATGGCGGCTTGGAACGCGGGTTGGCGCGGCGGCCTTCCAGCGAGTTGATCAGCGCGGTTTCTTCGCCGCAGATGTAACGGCCGGCGCCGGTGTGCACGATCAGCTCGAAATCAAACCCGGTGCCGAGAATGTTCTTGCCCAGATAGCCGGCTTCGGTGGCTTCCGCGATGGCGCGACGCAGGTGCGCCGCCGCTTCGATGTACTCGCCGCGCAGGAAGATGTACCCGCGATAGGCTTTCAGCGCGAACGCGGAGATCAGCATGCCTTCCACCAGCAGGTGCGGCAGCTGCTCCATCAGCAGGCGGTCTTTATAGGTGCCCGGCTCCATCTCATCGGCGTTACACAGCAGGTAACGGATGTTCATGGATTCGTCCTTCGGCATCAGGCTCCACTTCAAACCGGTGGAGAAGCCCGCGCCGCCGCGGCCCTTCAGCCCGGAATCTTTCACCAGGCCGACGATCTCGTCCGGGGCCAGGCCTTTGAGGGCCTTCTCTGCGCCGGCATAGCCGTTTTTGCTGCGGTATTCGTCCAGCCACAGCGGCTGCTTGTCATCGCGCAGACGCCAGGTCAGCGGATGCGTTTCGGGAGTGCGTACAATGTGCTTGGTCATTGATACTGCTCCAGTAGCGTCTCGATATCTTCAGGCTTCAGCTGACTGTGCGTGTCGTCATCAATCATCATGGTCGGCCCTTTATCGCAGTTGCCCAGACAGCAGGTCGGCAGCAGCGTGAAGCGGCCATCAAAGGTGGTTTGACCCGGTTTGATGTTCAGCTTCTTCTCGATAGCGGCCTGAATGCCCTGGTAACCGGTGATGTGACAAACAACGCTGTCACAATAACGGATCACGTGACGTCCTACTGGCTGACGGAAAATCTGGCTGTAGAACGTGGCCACGCCTTCTACGTCGCTGGCGGGGATGCCCAGCACTTCCGCGATGGCGTAAATCGCACCGTCCGGAACCCAGCCGCGCTGCTTCTGCACAATTTTCAGTGCTTCGATGGAAGCGGCGCGCGGATCCTCGTAATGGTGCTTTTCGTGCTCGATCGCATCACGTTCTTCCGCGCTCAGTACAAATGCATCAACGCCGCTCTGAGGAGCGGCTGCATTGATGGGCTCGAGCGCATCGTTGACTGCGTGATTGTCTTTTTGAGAGTCCATAGTTAGCGGTCCACATCTGACATTACAAAATCGATACTACCCAGATAGACGATCAGGTCGGAAACCAGGCTGCCTCGGATGACCGATGGGATCTGCTGCAGGTGCGCAAAGCTCGGCGTACGTACCCGGGTGCGGTAGCTCATGGTGCTGCCGTCGCTGGTCAGGTAGTAGCTGTTGATCCCTTTGGTGGCTTCAATCATCTGGAATGATTCGTTGGCTGGCATCACCGGGCCCCAGGAAACCTGCAGGAAGTGGGTGATCAGCGTTTCAATGTGCTGCAGCGTGCGCTCTTTCGGCGGCGGCGTGGTCAGCGGGTGATCGGCCTTGAACGGGCCTTCCGGCATATTGTTCAGGCACTGTTCGAGGATGCGCAGGCTCTGGCGCAGCTCTTCCACCTTCAGCATCACGCGGGTGTAGCAATCGCTGTTGCCGTCGCCGACCGGCACTTCGAAGTCGAAGTTCTCGTAGCCGGAGTACGGGCGCCATTTACGCACGTCGAACTCGACGCCGGTGGCGCGCAGACCGGCACCGGTCACGCCCCATTCCAGCGCTTCTTTGGCGTTGTAAGACGCGACGCCGATGGAACGGCCTTTCAGAATGCTGTTCTTCAGCGCCGCTTTCACGTAGGAATCCAGACGCTTCGGCATCCATTCGAGGAATTCACGCAGCAGGCGATCCCAGCCGCGCGGCAGATCGTGCGCGACGCCGCCGATGCGGAACCAGGCCGGGTGCATACGGAAGCCGGTGATCGCTTCCACCAGATCGTAGATCTTCTGGCGGTCGGTAAAGGCGAAGAACACCGGGGTCATCGCGCCGACGTCCTGAATGAAGGTGGAGATGTACAGCAGGTGGCTGTTGATGCGGAACAGTTCGGACAGCATCACGCGAATGGTGTCAACGCGCTCCGGCACCTTGATGCCGGCCAGCTTTTCAACCGCCAGCACGTAAGGCATTTCGTTCACGCAGCCGCCGAGGTATTCGATGCGGTCGGTGTACGGAATGTAGCTGTGCCAGGATTGACGCTCGCCCATCTTCTCAGCGCCGCGGTGGTGATAGCCGATATCCGGCACGCAGTCGACGATCTCTTCGCCGTCCAGCTGCAGAATGATGCGGAACGCACCGTGCGCAGACGGGTGGTTCGGGCCGAGGTTGAGGAACATGAAGTCTTCGTTCTCGGTGCCGCGCTTCATGCCCCAGTCTTCCGGTTTGAAGGTCAGCGCTTCCATCTCCAGATCTTCTTTCTGCTTGGTCAACACGAAAGGATCGAATTCGGTGGCGCGCGCCGGGTAGTCCTTGCGCAGCGGGTGCCCTTCCCAGGTCTGCGGCATCATGATGCGCGACAGGTGCGGGTGGCCGTCGAAGGTGATGCCGAACATTTCCCAGGTCTCGCGCTCATACCAGTTGGCGTTTGGGAACACCTTGGTGGCCGTCGGCACGTGCAGGTCTTTTTCAGACAGCGCCACCTTCAGCATGATGTCGCGGTTGCGCTCGATGGAAATCAGATGGTAGAAAACGGAGAAATCCGCAGCGGGCAGGCCGTCGCGGTGGGTGCGAAGACGTTCGTCCACGCCATGCAGATCGAACAGCATGACATACGGCTTCGGCTGTTTTCTCAGGAACGTCATTACTTCCAGTAACTGGTCAGGTTTAACCCATACCACGGGCATGCCGGTGCGGGTGGCCTGAACAGTAAAGGCTTCCGGCCCAAAACGGTTGCGCAGTTCGCCGATCACCGGGTCGTCAAGGTGATCTCGGGTCTGCCAGGCAGGCAAGGCGTCGTGCGTCGTCAAATCTGTCATAATTTTTTTTCACCACACTAAAGGGTTATTCGCCGCAAGTTTCACTTTTCGCTGTGTTAACCAATAGCGCACTAAGATGGACGTTAAATGAACGTCTTAAATCTCGTCAGGCGTCCGGAGGTTGGTCACCGCGATGCGCTCGCCGTGTTTACGCTCTCTTTCAGACTGCATATTGGCGCGGTAAACGCCCTGATCGCCGACAACCCACGACAGTGGGCGACGTTCTTTGCCGATGGATTCCTGCAGCAGCATCAGCGCTTGCATGTAGGCTTCCGGACGCGGTGGGCAGCCGGGAATGTACACGTCGACCGGCAGGAACTTGTCCACGCCCTGCACCACGGAATAGATGTCGTACATGCCGCCGGAGTTGGCGCAAGCGCCCATCGAGATCACCCACTTGGGTTCCAGCATCTGCTCGTACAGGCGTTGGATGACCGGGGCCATCTTGGTGAAGCAGGTGCCGGCCACCACCATCAGGTCAGCCTGACGCGGGGAGGCGCGCAACACTTCCGCACCGAAACGCGCCACGTCGTGAACGGCGGTAAACGACGTCACCATCTCCACGTAACAGCACGAAAGGCCGAAGTTATACGGCCAAATAGAGTTTTTACGCCCCCAGTTCACCATGTCATGCAGCGCATGCTCGAGTTTACCCATGTAAACCGTGCGGTGGACCTGTTGTTCCAGGGGATCGGCGACGATCTCCTGTTTTTGCAGGGGATAACGGTCATTCTCACCGTTCGGGTCTATGCGGGTGAGCGTATAGTCCATCTTAATGCCTCGCTGTTACTGCGGATGACTGTTGGTGTTAGTGATCGTGCTCGGTTTGCTGCGGCGTTGGGAACGCGCCGGAGTCCAATCCAACGCGCCGATGCGCACCAGATAAACCAGACCGGCCAATAGCACCAAAATGAAAATGGCGGCTTCGATAAAGCCTACCCAGCCGCTCTCGCGAATCGAGACCGACCAGGCATACAGGTATAAGGCTTCAACGTCGAAAATAACGAAGAACATGGCCACCAGGTAGAACTTGGCGGACAAACGCATGCGCGCCGTGCCGACCGAGTCGATGCCTGATTCAAACGGGGTGTGTTTGGCGCGCGCCCGGGCTCTCCCGCCCAAGAAGAACGCGCCCAGCAGCATTAAGCCGCAGAGCCCGATAGCCACAACGAGAAATACGGCGAGCGCCCAGTGATGAGCGATAACTTCAGTGGTTGTTGACATACTCTATGCTTACTCATCAAAAGTGGCGTCGATCGCACTGCTCTTGTCACCGGCAGTTAGTGCGCCACATCGATTTAAGGGAAGGATAAATAACCACACAAACAAACTGCTTTTACAGCGAGTTAGGCAGCGTTTTTCTGTGGGCTTTTTACTCCTTTCTATAACCTTTTGTCAACTTTGACAAAAGTATCTACACACTAGTTTACATACGTATCATTTGATTAACATTTGATGCGCCAGGGACAGGCTAAATCGTGTCAGTTAATTTTTGTGTAGAAACAGATAGATATAAACCAACATGCACATTTCAGTTTTACTATACCATTGTCTCAGGAATTCCCTGTTCTTCCACTCACTACCTAGGGGTATTTTTTTGATCCAGGACACGTTTTCAGCATAAATCCTCAAAAAAAGTGTGGCCCTTTAACAATTTTCCTCAAATTGAGCCGCAAAAACGGCCGCTATAAGCTAACAAAATAACCCTGCTATTACCATGCCTTTAACCCATTCAATCTTATTGCTCAAAAAACGAACTTAGCGTATTAAACCCGGCCAAACTCTCTTTTCAGTAACGCTTAAAAGTTAACAAAACAGCCAACTCAATTTAAAAAACAAACCAAATACATATAAATACAATTTTAGGTAAAAAAAGGAAAAAAAAACCTCCGCCGAAGCAGAGGTTTTCATCAGATATCGCGCCGCAGCAGATATCGCGCCGCAGCGTTATTCTTCTTCGTCCACCAGGCTGGCGTCATCCTGATCGCTCTGGAGACCGCCTTCCGCGCCGTTGAAGCCATAGCCGTCATTGCCGCCCTGCATCGCGCTGAAGATGGCCATCGCCAGCTCGTTGCTGCACTGCGCGTTTTTGCACAGCGCATACTGGGTATCCGGCAACGGCGGCAAACCTTCCGCCGCGCCCAGCACCCGCAGGTCAGGGCTCATCATCTCGATCGGCCGCGCGGTCACGCCCAGGCCGGCCTTGCAAGCCGCCCGCACCGCGGACAGCGTGGAAGCGACGTAGGCGATGCGCCACGGGATGCCTGCTTCGTCCAACTGCTTGATCGCCAGCGAACGGAACGGGCTTGGCTCGTCCATCACCACCAGCGGGATCGGCTCGCCGGCCTGGTAATGGTAATCGGCGGCGCAGTACCACAACGTCGGCGACGTGCGCAGCACGATGTGCGGATGCCCTTCGGGATCGGCCGTGGTCACCGCCAGATCGATCTCGCCCTCTTCCAGCAGATCGACCATCGTCGTGCTGCGCTTCACGCGCACGTCAATAGCCAGCTTCGGATAGATGGCGGTTACGCGGTTCAGCAGGAAAGGCAGAATGGTATCGGCGGTGTCGTCGGAAGCGCCGATGGTCAGAACACCTTTAATATTGTTGTACATCAGAGAGGTACAGGCTTCATCGTTAAAGCGCAGGATTTTTCTGGCATAACCGAGAAGCTGAATACCATGCTCAGTCAGAAGTTTGTTGCGCCCATGGCGGGCAAACAGTTCTTTGCCGACCAGTTGCTCTAATCGCTGCATTTGTTGGCTGACGGCTGATTGAGTACGGCAAACGGCGACAGCCGCCGCTGCGAAAGTATTCAAATCAGCAACCGCAACAAAGGTTCTTAGCAGATCGAGGTCGAGATTAAGTATCGGACGATTTGCAGTTGTCATAGTGTATTCTTCACTTTTTTAAATTCTAATTTACGAACTACTACCCTGGTGTGTTTCTCAGACGCCGTTGAAAAAGGACGGAGCCTGTTATGACAGTACCCCACTCATAAGTGGAGGGCAAAAAAATTACTTATGATTCGTTACCTCTATCGCTTTTTGAAATGCGATCTATCGATGCTGCTTATAGAACGCGGGGGACTAAATGCCGGCATACGGGGAAAACCCCCACCGGGCCTGAGATTTTACTCATTCATACTGCCTAATTTCCACTCCATTCGTGCTACTGATAACCCTTATCAACTGGCGTTCAGACTGCATTTACGAGCAAGAAATATAAATAATTAACGGCACCGACTTCGTGTCACCACGCAATGAATTTAATAAATTCAATCAGTAAGATTTTTACTTTAAATAATATTCTCATAACCACATAAACAATGCTTAAGATAAAATATAAAGTAAAGCTTATGTAAATATGCCATTTTTCTTAGTGTGGTGTGTCATCTGACAACCCGCTATCAGACAACTCCGGTATTATCGTTCCTTTACAGTTACTGAAAACCATTCTCCCTTATGGCTTATCAGTTCTCCACACCCAAGCGCTGACGCCAGCGCGTCGCGTTGAACGACGCTCGATTTCACAGAACAAAACCCTAGTAAAATTATAGTTCATGAAATTATGAACCACAAAATAACTTTACCTTTGCTTATCATAACTAAAACCCCCCGTTACGACATGCATTTGCACCAAAGGCGTGCAAAACCCTTCAAAAGCAACTACGCCAGGAGTACATTGGGCGGGTTGCGGCGTCCCACGGTAGGAGCGCCCCTATCCCAGCAAAAGGCTCAACTTTTTATGTCCCCCATTGAGAAATCCAGCAAACTGGACAACGTCTGCTATGACATTCGCGGCCCGGTGCTTAAAGAAGCTAAACGTCTTGAAGAAGAAGGCAATAAAGTCCTGAAACTGAACATCGGCAACCCTGCCCCGTTCGGCTTCGACGCCCCGGACGAAATCCTGGTCGACGTGATCCGCAATCTGCCCACGGCGCAAGGCTACTCCGATTCCAAAGGCCTCTTCTCGGCGCGTAAAGCGATCATGCAGCACTATCAGGCGCGCAACATGCGTGACGTGACCGTTGAGGATATCTACATTGGCAACGGCGTCTCCGAGCTGATCGTTCAGTCCATGCAGGCGCTGCTCAACAGCGGCGACGAAATGCTGGTGCCGGCGCCGGACTATCCGCTGTGGACCGCCGCAGTGTCGCTGTCCGGCGGCAAGGCCGTACATTACCTGTGCGATGAGCAGGCCGGCTGGTTCCCGGATCTGGACGACATCATCAGCAAGATCACCCCGCGCACCCGCGGCATCGTGATCATCAACCCGAACAACCCGACCGGTGCGGTCTACAGCAAAGCGCTGCTTGAGCAGATCGTCGAGATCGCCCGTCAACACAACCTGATCATCTTCGCCGACGAGATCTACGACAAGATCCTGTACGACGAAGCAGAGCACCACTCTATCGCCGCGCTGGCGCCGGATCTGCTGACCGTGACCTTCAACGGCCTGTCGAAGACCTACCGCGTGGCGGGCTTCCGCCAGGGCTGGATGGTACTGAACGGGCCGAAAAAGCACGCCAAAGGTTATATCGAAGGGCTGGAGATGCTGGCTTCGATGCGCCTGTGCGCCAACGTGCCGATGCAGCACGCGATTCAGACCGCGCTGGGCGGTTATCAGAGCATCAGCGAATTCATTCAGCCCGGCGGCCGCCTGTACGAACAGCGCAACCGCACCTGGGAATTGCTCAACGACATCCCGGGCGTCTCTTGCGTGAAGCCGCAGGGCGCGTTGTACATGTTCCCGCGCATCGATGCCAAACGCTTCAACATCCATGACGACCAGAAGCTGGTGCTGGATCTGTTGCTGCAGGAAAAAGTGCTGCTGGTGCAGGGCTCCGCGTTCAACTGGCCTTACCCCGATCACGTGCGCATCGTCACCCTGCCGCGCGTAGACGAACTGGAAATGGCGGTCGGCAAGCTGGGCCGCTTCCTGGAAGGCTATCACCAATAATCATCAGGGGCGCAGCGCCTCGCTGCGCCCTTTCCTCACAGCCCGGTTGCAAAATTCGCCGACACTGCTTCACAATGGGGCCCTCACTTGCCGTTAAAGAGAGCACCATGAGTCAGAGCCATTTCTTCGCCCATCTGTCCCGCCTGAAACTGATCAACCGCTGGCCGCTGATGCGCAACGTGCGCACCGAGAACGTCTCCGAACACAGTCTGCAGGTGGCCTTTGTCGCCCACGCGTTGGCGGTGATCAAGAACCGCAAATTCAACGGCAACCTCAACGCCGACCGCGTTGCGCTGTTGGCGATGTACCATGACGCCAGCGAAGTGATCACCGGCGACATGCCGACGCCGATCAAATACTACAATCCGCAGATCGCCCATGAGTACAAGAAGATCGAAAAGATCGCCCAGCAAAAGCTGCTGGACATGATCCCGGCGGAGCTGCGCAACGATTTTCGCACCATTCTCGATGAGCATTATTACAGCGAAGATGAAAAGCAGGTGGTGAAGCAGGCTGACGCGCTGTGCGCCTACCTGAAATGCCTGGAAGAGCTGTCTGCCGGCAACAACGAATTCACCCTGGCCAAGGCGAGGCTGGATAAAACCCTGGAACAGCGCCGCAGCCCGGAGATGGACTACTTCATGGAAGTGTTCATTCCCAGCTTCAGCCTGTCGCTGGACGAAATCAGCCTCGACAGTTCGCTGTAACCCCGCCGGCGCAGCCTCGCTGCGCCGTTAAAAACCATAGAGCCACGGCACCACAATCACGCTGACCGCCATCACCAGCAGGGTGAACGGCACGCCGAGACGCACGAAATCGCCGAACTTGTAATTGCCCGGCCCCAGCACCAGCGTGTTGACCGGTGAAGAGACCGGCGTCATAAAGGCGGCGGACGCGGCGATGGCGATAATCATCGCGAACGGGTATGGCGAGACGCCCATTTCGCGCGCGGCGGCGATGGCGATCGGCGCCATCAGCACCGCCGTCGCGGTGTTGGAAATAAACAGCCCGATAGTCGCGCACAAGACGAACAGGCACAGCAGCATCACGCGCGGCCCCGCGCCGCCGGCGACATCCATCAGCCCGCTGACGATCAGACTAACCCCGCCGGTCTTTTGCAGCGCCTGCGCGAACGGCATCATGCCGACTATCAAAATGATGCTCGGCCAATGGATCGATTTATAAGCGCTCTCCATGTCGATACAGCGGAATTTGCCCATCAGCAAACAGGCGATCAGCGCCGCAATCGGGTTGGGGATTTCGTCGGTCAGCATCATCGCCACCATCAACGCCAGGCAAAACAGCGCGTGCGGCGCCTGCGTGATGGCCGGCGCCACTTCGTCCACTTCGGCCGGCAAGTTGAGCACGATAAAGTCATGGGTTTTGGCCTGCAGTTGACGGATCGCCTTCCAGTCGCCGATCACCAGCAAAATGTCGCCCAGCTCCAGCGGCTCGTTCACCAGTTTGCCGCCGAGCGTCTCGCCGTGGCGGCGGATGCCCACCACGTTCAGATCGTAGCAGCTGCGGAACGCCGCTTCGCGCAGGCTTTTGCCCAGCAGCGCCGAGTCAGGGATCAGCGAGACCTCCGCCATGCCGACGTTGCGCGACTGTTCCGAGAAGTAATCGCCGCGCAGCACCATCGGCTCCAGCCGCTGTTCGCCGCAGAATTCGCGCAGATCGATCTGGCTGTCCGACATGTCGATCAAGAGAACGTCACCCTCGCGCAGCTCGGTGCTGCCGGAGGCGCTGACCATCACCCGCCGAAAGCGTTTCCAGCGTTCGATGCCCACCACGTTGGCGCCGTAGCGCGCACGCAGGTGCAGTTCATCCAGCGAACGCCCAATCAGCGGCGAAGCGCTGCGGACAGCCAGCCGCCGCGCGCGGCCGGTCAGTCTGTAATCGCGGATCAGATCGCGGAAGGTGCGGCGCTGCCAGCCGTCGCCGGCTTTGCCCGTGTCACCGCTGCCCAGCCAACGCCGGGCGATCAGCATGTAGCCGACGCCCAGCGCCAGCACCACCAGGCCGATCGGCGTCACGCTGAAGAAACCGAAACCATGGATGCCTTCGCGCACCAGCTCGCTGTTGACCACCATATTGGGTGGCGTGGCCACCAACGTCATCATGCCGCTGATAAGCCCGGCAAAGCTGAGCGGCATCATCAGCCGCCCCGGCGCGATCTTCATTCTGGCCGTCACGCTGAGCACCACCGGGATAAAGATCGCCACCACGCCGGTCGAGCTCATAAATGCCCCCAGCCCGGCGACCGTCACCATCAGCAGCATCAACATTTTGGTTTCGCTGCTGCCGGCCACTTTGACCAGCCAGTCGCCCACCTGATAGGCCACCCCGGTGCGCACCAACCCTTCGCCGATCACGAACAGCGCGGCAATCAGAATCACGTTGGGATCGCTGAACCCGACCGTCGCCTCCTGCAGGCTGAGCGTGCCGCTCAGCACGAAGGCGATGATCACCAACAGCGCCACCACGTCCATGCGCAGCTTGTTGGTGGTAAACAGCACGATGGCAATCAGCAGTAAACTCAGCACCCACAGTAATTCGCTGTTCAAAACGGCCTCATCCGGCAAATGTCCAAGGGCTTAAAAAATAGCATAAAAAAACCCCGCAAAGGCGGGGTCTAATCAATTAGGGTGAAGATAATGCCACTCAGGCCAGTAGGCGAACGATCGCGCCCTGCGCCGTTTTATCAACGGCGATCTGCGCCAGCGAATCCAGCCGCAGGTCAACCTGCTCCAGCTTCGGCGCGTCGGCCGGGGCGTTGACCGCAATCACCTGGCAGCCCGCCGCCAGCCCCGAAAGAATGCCGGCCGGCGCGTCTTCAACCACCACGCACTCGTGCGGTGCCAGCCCCAGACGTTCGGCGCCCAGCAGGTAGGCATCGGGCTGAGGCTTGCCGTGTTTAACCTGCTCGGCGGTGATGAACACCGCCGGCTGCGGCAAACCGCCGGCCTGGCGGCGAGCGCCGGCCACCGGCACCGAACCGGAGGTGACGATCGCCCAAGGAATGCCGAGCGCGTTCAGGCGCTCCAACAACGCGATGGCGCCCGGCAGCGCGCGAACGCCTTCGGTATCCTGCGCTTCCACCTGCTCCAGCAGTTGGAACTCGCGCTGAATTTCCGCTTCGCTTTCACCCGGCATAAAGTGGCGCAGAGAAGTAATGGCCTGTTTACCGTGAATGAAGTCCAGCACCGCTTGCGGATCGACGCCGCGGCGCTCGGCCCAGTGCGTCCAGGCGCGCTCTACCGCCGGCAGCGAATCCACCAGGGTGCCATCAAGATCGAACAGAAAACCCTTACACTCCACAGAAAACCTCTTTTTAATCAAGCATTGATGATTTGCGCTATCTCAACGGCGCTCAAGTGATACTGGCGCGGGCAGGCCAGCCAGATCGCCAGCATACGCTGGTATTTTTCCCACATTTTGGTCTGGGCGTTGAAACCGTGGCTGCCGGAATCGAAGTGAGTATAGCGCCCCTCGGTGTTGACCAGGAAACGCACATAGCTCAGGTAGCGCGCCTCGGTGGCGGCGTCGAAGCCGAGAAACGCCAGGCGGCGCTCGTCCAGCCCCTGTTTCTCTTTCAGATTGCCCCAGGAAACCTGCAGCGCATGGTGCATCTCCATCACGTTGATGATGGTGCGGCACACCTCTTCGCTCAGTTCGCCAAAGTCACGATCCAGCTCGCGCATTTGCAAGCCGAAGCCGCGTTCGACGATGGTTTGCAACCGGCGATAACGATCGCTGTTGTCCGGATCGAGTAGCGTCATCATCTTGTACTGATTCGACAGGATCAGGCGCTGGGCATGGGTCATTTCCATCAGGATTTCCTCATTTCTGTATGATGGCGGGAGCATCGCACAGCGCAAGAACGCAGGAAATCACAACTCGACCGTTCTTTGATTTAAACCGGGGTTATTGGCGCTTTCACGAGAAAGGCCGCATCAGCGCGGCCTTTTCATTACAGATCGTCGAGGAAGGTTTTATCCAACTGCTTGAAGGCGCGCTTAAGCAGATCGGCCAACGTCTGATAGGTGGGCGTGCCCTCGAGCGGCGCCACCGCCTGCCCGGCTTCCGTCAGCTTGTTGCGCACCTCATGGAACCATTGCAGCAGCGTCGGCGGCAGCGGCGTAACAGAACGGCGCCCCAGCCACCACAAGCCCTGCATCGGCAGGCTGCAGGCAAACAGCGCGGTGGCGATCGCCGGGCCGAGCTGGCCGCCCAGCGCGATCTGCCAGGTCAGCGTGAAAATCGCCAACGGCGGCATGAAACGGATAGCGAAACGGGTGGCACGCGCAACGCGGTTCTCCGGAAAGACCGGTGCCAGACGTTTGTCTGACGGCCAGGTTTTCATATAATGCTGCCCGCGCTGGAAGACCTGAAACCAGCTTACGGAACCGGACGGTTTGCTCGTCATTGCGTACCTCAACGTCACGTAAAGAAACTAAAAGCGTGCTGCCAGAGCCCATACTAAAAAATTTGAAGCTTTAAATTTATTTTGTGTTTGCACCGGGCTATCGGTATCCTAAGCCGGCCTTGTGGCCGGTAGAAGATGACGTAAATTTTGTCAACTTTTAGCCCTATAAAAATCAAGATTATTTAAACCGCAGAGAAATCATCGGTTTTTCCATCATCCTGTGATTTGTGCACTTCACATGATGTTAATCATAAATGTCATCGGCACTATGCGCTACGCTTGTTGTCTGATTGACGATTAATTCACCACGTGTGTTCGATTTTCTTTTAACAACACGACTATTTAAGTAGGTACTTCCATGTCGAGTAAGCTAGTACTGGTTCTTAACTGCGGCAGTTCTTCTCTGAAATTCGCCATCATCGATGCCGTTAACGGCGACGAATTCCTCTCCGGTTTGGCCGAGTGTTTCCACCTGCCTGAAGCTCGCATCAAGTGGAAAATGGACGGCGCCAAACACGAAGCTGCCCTGGGGGCCGGCGCTGCACACAGCGAAGCGCTGAACTTCATTGTTAATACTATTCTGGCACAAAAACCAGAGCTTTCTGCGCAGCTGACCGCTATCGGCCACCGCATCGTGCACGGCGGCGAGAAGTTCACCGCTTCCGCCGTGATCAACGACGAAGTTCTGCAGGGTATCAAAGATTCCGTGCCGTTTGCACCACTGCACAACCCAGCTCACCTGATCGGCATCGCGGAAGCGCTGAAATCCTTCCCTCACCTGGCTGACAAGAACGTTGCCGTGTTCGACACCGCGTTCCACCAGACCATGCCGGAAGAATCTTACCTGTACGCCCTGCCGTACAGCCTGTACCGCGACCACGGCGTTCGCCGCTACGGCGCACACGGCACCAGCCACTTCTACGTGACTCAAGAAGCCGCGAAGATGCTGAACAAGCCGGTAGAAGAAGTGAACGTGATCACTTGCCACCTGGGCAACGGCGGCTCCGTCACCGCAGTGCGCAACGGCCAGTGCGTTGACACCTCCATGGGTCTGACCCCGCTGGAAGGCCTGGTGATGGGCACCCGCAGCGGTGACATCGATCCGGCTATCATCTTCCACCTGCACGATTCTCTGGGCATGAGCGTTGACCAGATCAACAAGATGCTGACCAAAGAATCCGGCCTGCTGGGCCTGACCGAAGTCACCAGCGACTGCCGTTACGTTGAAGACAACTACGACAGCAAAGCCGACGCCAAACGCGCCATGGACGTGTTCTGCCACCGTCTGGCCAAATACGTCGGCGCCTACAGCGCGCTGATGGAAGGCCGTCTGGACGCGGTGATCTTCACCGGCGGCATCGGCGAGAACGCCGGCATGGTGCGTGAGCTGACCCTGAACAAACTGGGCCTGCTGGGCTTCGAAATCGACCACGATCGCAACATGGCCGCTCGCTTCGGCAAATCCGGCGCCATCACCAAAGACGGCAGCCGCCTGGCGCTGGTGATCCCGACCAACGAAGAGTTGGTCATCGCGCAGGACGCATCCCGCCTGACCGCGTAATGCTCTCAAAACACCGTCAGCCCAGGCTGACGGTGTTGTTTTAGCCTCATGTTAATCGTGAAGAGGACTATTCTGTGTCACGTACTATTATGTTGATCCCCACCGGCACCAGCGTCGGCCTGACCAGCGTCAGCCTGGGTGTCATCCGCTCCATGGAGCAAAAAGGCGTTCGTCTGAGCGTGTTCAAACCTATCGCTCAACCGCGCACCGGCGACAACGCACTCGACCAGACCACCACCATCATCCGCAGCAACTCCACCATTCCGGCGGCCGAACCGCTGCGCATGGACTACGTTGAGGGCCTGCTGAGCTCCAACCAGCAAGACGTGCTGATGGAAGAGATCGTGGCGCGTTACCACGAGAACACCAAAGACGCGGAAGTGGTGCTGATCGAAGGCCTGGTGCCGACCCGCAAACATCAGTTCGCCAACGCGCTGAACTACGAGATCGCCAAAACCCTGAACGCCGAGATCGTCTTCGTGCTGGCGCTGGGCAACGACTCCCCGGCGCAGCTGAAAGAGCGCATCGAACTGGCGCGCACCAGCTTCGGCGGCAGCAAGAACAAAAACATCACCGGCGTTATCATCAACAAGCTGAACGCGCCGGTCGACGATCAGGGCCGCACCCGTCCTGACCTGTCCGAAATCTTCGACGACTCCACCAAGGCCAGCATCGCCCACGTCGATCCTGCACAGCTGTTCGCCAACAGCCCACTGCCGGTTCTGGGCTGCGTGCCGTGGAGTTTCGATCTGATCGCCACCCGCGCCATCGACATGGCTCGCCACCTGAAGGCCCGCGTGGTCAACGAAGGCGACATCATGACCCGCCGCGTGAAGTCCGTGACTTTCTGTGCGCGCAGCATCCCGCACATGCTGGAACACTTCCGCCCAGGCTCCCTGCTGGTGACCTCCGCAGACCGCCCTGACGTGCTGGTCTCCGCCTGCCTGGCGGCGATGAACGGCGTGGAAATCGGTGCCATCCTGCTGACCGGCGGCTACGCCATCGACGAGCCGATCAAGAAGCTGTGCGAACGCGCCTTCCAGACCGGCCTGCCGGTGTTCATGGTTGACACCAACACCTGGCAAACCTCGCTGAGCCTGCAGAGCTTCAACCTCGAAGTGCCGGCGGACGACCACCAGCGCATCGAGAAAGTGCAGAACTACGTGGCCAGCCACATCAGCACCGAGTGGATCGACTCGCTGACCGCCACCTCTGAGCGTTCACGCCGCCTGTCTCCACCGGCGTTCCGTTACGAGCTGACCGAGCTGGCGCGTAAAGCCGGCAAGCGCATCGTGCTGCCGGAAGGCGACGAGCCGCGCACCGTGAAAGCGGCGGCCATCTGCGCCGAACGCGGCATCGCGGAATGCGTGCTGCTCGGCAACCCGGACGAGATCCAGCGCGTCGCGGCAGCGCAAGGCGTTGAGCTGGGCAAAGGCATCGAAATCGT
This sequence comes from Serratia sp. CY52157, assembly GCF_052168495.1. Taxonomy (NCBI): domain Bacteria; kingdom Pseudomonadati; phylum Pseudomonadota; class Gammaproteobacteria; order Enterobacterales; family Yersiniaceae; genus Serratia; species Serratia sp. CY52157. The sequence goes on from NZ_JBJNMO010000001.1 coordinate 1,840,451, forward strand.
CGATCCGGTCGCCGTGCGTGAAAACTACGTGCCACGTCTGGTTGAGCTGCGCAAGAGCAAGGGCATGACCGAAGTGGTCGCGCGCGAGCAGCTGGAAGACAACGTGGTGCTCGGCACCCTGATGCTGGAACAAGGCGAAGTCGACGGCCTGGTCTCCGGTGCGGTTCACACCACCGCCAACACCATCCGTCCGCCGTTGCAGCTGATCAAAACCGCACCGGGCAGCTCGCTGGTCTCCTCCGTGTTCTTCATGCTGCTGCCTGACCAGGTACTGGTCTACGGCGACTGCGCGATCAACCCGGATCCGACCGCCGAGCAGCTGTCTGAAATCGCCATCCAGTCTGCGGATTCCGCCGCGGCCTTCGGCATCGAGCCGCGCGTGGCGATGATCTCCTACTCCACCGGCAACTCCGGTGCGGGCAGCGACGTAGAGAAAGTGCGCGAAGCGACCCGTCTGGCGCAGGAAAAACGCCCGGATCTGATCATCGACGGCCCGCTGCAGTACGACGCCGCCATCATGGCCGACGTTGCCAAGTCCAAGGCGCCGAACTCACCGGTGGCCGGCCAGGCGACCGTGTTCATCTTCCCGGATTTGAACACCGGCAACACCACCTACAAAGCGGTACAGCGCTCCGCTGACCTGGTTTCCATCGGCCCGATGCTGCAAGGCATGCGCAAGCCGGTGAACGACCTGTCGCGCGGCGCACTGGTTGACGATATCGTCTACACCGTCGCGCTGACGGCGATCCAGTCTTCCCAGGCTGACGCTGCCGCCGCCAAGGCGTAATAAACCGTTAAAAAAAGCCAGTCAGGTAATCCTGACTGGCTTTTTTATGCCTGATATTCTTGGTGATGATGCTGTTTTAGACAATACCCGCCAAATCCGCAGCACCCACCATCATCGCCAAGCGCTGACGCCCCGTGCAGAAAAATCAATGGTAGGCATGATGGGGATTTGGCTGTTCGTGGCATAGAAAAATGCCGAATTCGTAAAGGAATACACCTTCCCGGAAAAATTGATGGTGACGCGGTTGCCCTCGCCGCGGATAGTTGCATCAGCCCGATCCGCCGTCAAAATTGGCGCGCTTTGACTCAGCACGTTGATAGGGTCGCCATCCAGGCTTCCGTTCAAATAGTAACGATACACATCCGTGTCGGTGGCCCCCGCATTCTGGTACTCGGTGACATAGAGCCAAATCTCGTCGGTCAACTGCTTTTTGCTGTAGAGCTTATCGTCATAAGTATCGCGGGTGGCATACCAATACCCCGCAAAGCCAACGACAATAACCAACAAAACCGTCGTCAATAGCCGATGAGCCCATTTAGTAACCATGCCGAGTTGCATAATCAATTCCTTCTCAAGCGTTATACCAATCACCCCGCTTCACACACATTGCTGCCCCAGTCATCTCATTCATCCCTTCTCTGGCTTTATTACTTCGCGCTGGCAATAACCTGCGAAATCTGGCCGTCACTGATTTTCAGCGAGAAACTGCGCTGCCAGAAACGTTTGGAATCTGCATCCTGAGGATCTACGGTACTGATTGCCACGGTGTAGGGCACATTGCTCTCAAATGCCTTGAACGAGTATGGGATACATTGGCCGGGCGTAATCGTCTCAACGGGCTTCGGCGGTAGAATGGTCCTACGCCAGAGTTCATGCGTTTGGCTACCCAACCGGTGTTCAATAGCGATACTGACCAGACTGACCCTGCCACTCTGTGTTGGGTCGGTTTGCGGTAAAGAGAAACAGAGATCATTTCCCCTCAGCGTAATATCCGCAGTGTAAAAACGTTGCTTTTCAAGCATACAGCCACTGAGCAACATCATCATGATGAGCGTAGAACGGGATAGCGTGATCTCGCCTAGCGTCAGCCTTCTGAACGAGCCTCTTGCTGTTATCATTATTCACTCCATGAATATAACTAATTGTATTTATTATACTATTTTTATTATCTCTTTTTACCTAAGCATTGGCCATCTATTATCCATTAAAAACAAAAAGCCCCCTAAGGGGCTTCTCAGTTGATAACGCGTGAGTCATGACTCAGATACTGGGCAGGAAGCTATGTGCTTTGTCCAGAGCACCAGACCTCATTCGTTACAGCAGTTGTTATTGACTCGAGAACTATTTTTGCAGCAGCTGCCCAGCAGCCTCCAGAATATGCTCGGCGGTCAGGCCGTACTCCTGCTGTAAAAACGCCTGGGTGCCCACCTGGCCGTAACGCTCCTTCACCCCCACGCGCCGCATCGGCGTCGGGCATTCCTCCGCCAATACCTCCGCCACCGCCGACCCCAGCCCGTTATGAATGCTGTGGTTTTCACAGGTGACGATGCGTCCGGTCTTGGCCGCGTAGGTTTTGATCAGTTCACGGTCAATAGGCTTGAGGGTGAACATATCGATCACCGCCGCGCTGACGCCCTGCCGCGCCAGCATCTCCGCCGCCTTCAGCGCCTCCGCCACCATGATGCCGTTGGCGATCAGCGTGACGTCGTCGCCATCGCGCAGCAGGTTGCCCTTGCCGATGGTAAAGCGCGAGCCTTCCTGGTAGATGCGCGTCGCCTGCTTGCGAATGGTGCGCACCCAGTAGAAGCCGCGCAGATCCATCAGTTGGCGCAGAACGTCGGCGAACACGGTGGCGTCGGTCACTTCCAGCACCACCGAATGCGCCAGCCCGCGCACAATGCCCATGTCCTCGAACGACATGTGGGTGCCGCCGTTGTGGCAGGCGCTTACCCCGGCGTCGGAAGCGATCACTTTGACGTTGTTGCGCTGGTAATCCAGCGACATGAACAGCTGATCGAAACAGCGGCGGCTGGCGAAGGCGGTGAAGGTATGCACGAACGGCACCCGGCCGGTAAGCGACAGCCCGGCGGCGACGCCGATCACGTTGGCCTCCATGATGCCGCAGTTGATCACGTGCTGCGGGTGATCCTTGTGCACGCCGTCCATCGCCATCGAGCTCATCAAATCCGCCTCCAGCGCGATGATCGGCGCGCCCGCTTCAATCTGCCGCCGGACCGCGCCGGCATAGACTTTGCGCATTTCGACGGCGTCGTTCTCCAACTGCGTCACTACGTTAAACATGGGCGGCCTCCAGTTCGGCGATGGCTTTTTCGATTTCCAGCTGCACGTCCGGCGTCAGGCGCAGGTGGTGTGAGTTCGACAGGTTTTCCAGATAGGTCACGCCCTGCCCTTTGATACTATCGAGCACGATCGCCAGCGGCCGCTGTTCTCCGCCGCGCACCGGCGCTACCGCCGCCAGCAGCGCCGTGATGTCGTCTCCCTTGATGGTTTGTACTTCAAAGCCGAAGGCGCGGAACTTGGCGGCCAGATCGAACGGTTGGATCACCTCGTCCAGCGCGCCGTCCAGCTGCTGTTTGTTGTAATCGATAAACAGCGTCAGGTTGTTCAGATTGTGGTGGGCGATAAACTGGAACGCCTCCCAGCACTGCCCTTCGTTCAGCTCACCGTCGCCGAGGATGCTGAACACCCGGTTACGACGCCCCGCCAGCCGATGGGATAACGCCATGCCGGCGGCGATCGACACGCCCTGCCCCAGCGAGCCGGTAGTGGCATCCACGCCGCGCGTGCGCAATCGGTCCGGGTGGCTAGGCAGACGCGTGCCGTTCTGGTTGAGGGTTTTCAGCTCCGCCAGCGGGAAGTAGCCCTTGATCGCCAGCGTGCTGTACAGCGCCGGGCCGGCGTGCCCTTTCGACAGCACGAAGTCATCGCGCTCCGGCCAATCCGGATCCGCCGGATCGATACGCATCACGCTGCCGTACAGTACCGCCAGCGTCTCCACCACCGACATGCAGCCGCCGTAGTGACCGAAGCCCAGCCCGGTCAGCGCTTTCAGCGTTTCCAGGCGGATCGCCCGCGCCAGGGCGTGCAGCTCTTCAATTTCCGTTTCGTTCGTTGTGTCGTTCATCAGTCTGCCCTCGTTATTTCTCGACGCGGTCAGCGGCCGGTGCGCCTTTGCGTTTTCCCAGGAAGTTATGCGCCACCAGCAGCGCAAACACGGCGACAATCGCCAGCATGATCATCTCTTTCGACATAAAGCGCGCCATGTTGCCCAGCAGGATGCCGATCGCGCCGAAGTCGGCGTCGGAGAAGGTGGTGTTGGCAAAGCCCAGCGCCCCCAGCACCGGCAGCAGCAGCACCGGCAGGAAGGTGATCAGCAGACCGTTGGCGAAAGCGCCCAGCATCGCGCCGCGCCGCCCGCCGGTGGCGTTGCCGAACACCCCGGCGGTAGCGCCGGTGAAGAAATGCGGCACTACGCCGGGCAGGATCAGCACCATCTTCAGTTGCCCCAGCAGGAACAGCCCGGCCAACCCGCCGAGGAAGCTGAACAGGAAGCCGATCAGCACCGCGTTGGGGGCATAGGGGTAAACCACCGGGCAATCCAGCGCCGGCCGCGCGTTAGGCACCAGTTTTTCCGAGAAGCCGGTGAACGCCGGCACGATCTCCGCCAGAATCAAGCGCACGCCCTGCAGGATAATGAATACCCCGGCGGCGAAGGTGATGGCCTGGATAATCGAATACACCAGGTAGTTCTGGCCGCCGCTGAGCTCGCTTTCCACATAGGCCCGCCCGGCGCAGATCGCCAGGATCAGGTAGATGACGATCATGGTCATCGAGATCGAAATGGAGCTGTCGCGCAGGAAACTGAGGTTTTTCGGCAGGTTCATCTCTTCGGTCGAGCGCGAGTTTTTCCCCACTTTCGAGCCGATCCAACCGGACAGCACATAGCCCAGGGTGCCGAAGTGGCCGAAGGCGATATCGTCGTTGCCGGTGATGCGGCGCATATAGCGTTGGGCGATCGCCGGGAAGAACGCCATCACCAGCCCCAGGGTCAGCGCGCCGGTGAACACCAGCTGTACGCCCTCGAAGCCCGCCACCGTCAGGATGATGCCGATCATGCAGGCCATGTAGAAGGTGTGGTGGCCGGTGAGGAAGATGTATTTCAATCGGGTAAAGCGCGCCACCACGATATTCGCCACCATGCCGAACGCCATGATCAGCGCGGTGGAAGCACCGTATTTCTCCAACGCGATGGAGACGATGGCTTCGTTATTCGGAATGATGCCCTGAATATTAAACGCGTGTTCGAACATGCCGCCCAGCGGATTGAGCGATCCGACCAATACCGTGGCGCCGCCGCCCAAAACGATAAAGCCGAGAATGGTTTTTACCGTGCCTTTCACCACGTCGGAAAACGATTTCTTTTGCGCCAGCAAACCGATCAGCGCAATAAGCCCGACCAGTACCGAAGGCACCTTTAATATATCCACCACAAACTTAAGCGTTTCCTGGATAAACATATCCACCTCGCCAATCGTTTTATTCAGATGATTGAGTGGGCTTCGAAGTAAGCGCGCAGCTTGGCTTCCAGCTCATTAATGTCGATGATGTTGCTGATCACCACCAGCTGCTCGGCCGGTACGCTGGCGCTGTCGGCGATGTCTTTCGCCATCACGAACACGTCGGCGGCGCCGGGAGTGGCGGACGACAGATCGGAGTGTTCGACCTCGGCCTCCACCCCCATCTTTTTCAGCACCTTTTTAATGTTCATTTCCACCATAAAGCTGCTGCCGAGGCCTGAACCGCAAATCGCCATGATTTTCATGATATCCACCTGTTGAATTTAGCGTGTAGGGTAGCGCCGCCGGGAATATTCCCGGCGTTATGGGCATTAATAATGTTCCTGGTGATTAAACGTTAATAGCGGGCGATAATATCCTCAATTTGCCGTTTATCTGTGGCGTGAAATAACGCCTCCATCGCCGTGTTATCGGAAAATAATTCCGCCAACTGCGAAATCATTTCAATGTGACTGTTGCCGTCGGGTGCGGAAAGCATCACCACCACCTGAACCGGATCGTTATCCGCAGAATGAAAATTCACGCCCTGGTGGATCTTCAACAGCGACAGCCCCAGCGCGTTGGCGCCCTGCTCCGGCCGCGCGTGCGGCATGGCGATGCCCGGCGCCAGGACGAAGTAGGGGCCAAGCTGCTCCTGCTGATGAAAGATGGCCGTCAGGTAATTCGGCGTAATCACGCCGCGTTGCAGCAGCGGTTGCGCGCTCAGCGTTACCGCCTGGCGCCAGTCCTCCACCCGTTCGCACAGCTGGATATGATCGGCGGTCAGCCATTCTTTCAGCACGTTACCCTCCCAAGCGTTGATGGTTTCGGCCGGTGATTAATTCACCGACGACGATAAAACTTTAATCAACCCCTCTCGGCTGCACAGTGATTGGCATCACAAAGATAGCGCTACCAAAGCGCTATCATGCAGAACTGTGATAGCGCTATCAAAACGCCATGCCGCGGCGCGGCGTTAACCACAATTTTTTCTCGCTCTTCCGGGTTACGGGGTAGAATGTGCCGCATACTGGGATCGTCGAAGCCGCGCCGTCGGCTTCCCACCATCACAATCTTTATGCGCCGCGCGCGCATTTCAGTCGGGATTAGGCATGTCGATCGGTAAAAAACGCCGCAGCACAGGCAGGGTGACGTTGGCTGACGTAGCGCAGCTGGCGGGCGTCGGCACCATGACGGTGTCGCGCGCGCTGCGCACGCCGGAACAGGTTTCGGACAAACTGCGCGAGAAGATAGACGCGGCGGTAAACGAGCTGGGCTATCTGCCCAACCTGGCCGCCAGCTCGCTGGCCTCGGCCTCGTCCTACACCATCGCCATGGTGGTGCCCAGCCTGTCCGAATCCGGCTGCGCCGAGATGTTCGCCGGCCTGCAGAAAGTGCTGCAGCCCGCCGGCTATCACATCATGCTGGCGGAGTCGCAGCACCACCTGGAACGCGAGGAGAAACTGCTGGAGACGCTGCTCTCTTACAACCTGGCGGCGGCGGTGCTGCTCAGCGTCGAGCATTCGCAAAATGCCCGCAACGCGTTGATCGCCGCCAACATTCCGGTGGTGGAGATCGGCGCCGTACGCGCCGATCCGATCGACATGAGCATCGGCATCGATTACGTGGCGGCCATGTATCAGCTGACGCAAACGGTGATCGCCAGCGGTTACCAGAATATCGGGCTGCTGTGCGCCAATCAGGAGCAGTGGATTTTCCAGCAGCACCTGCAGGGCTGGCACAAGGCGCTGCTGCGCAACCATATGTCGCCGCATCGGGTCATCAACGCCGCGCAGCCCGCCAGCTTCAGCACCGGCGCGCAGCAGCTGCCGGAATTCTTGCTGGCCTGGCCGGAGCTGGACGCGCTGGTGTGCGCGTCGGACGAACTGGCGGGCGGCGTACTGTATGAATGCCAGCGGCGGCGCATCAAGGTGCCGGATAATCTGGCGGTGGTGGGCTTCGGCAACAGCGAGTTCAGCCGGGTGTGCCAGCCGCCGCTGACCACCATGACCATTCCGCATCGCGATATCGGCATTCAGGCCGGCCAGGCGCTGCTGGCGCGGCTGAACGAGCATCCCTGGCAGCCGCCAGGCTCCCTGCCCGCCACGCTGTGCCGCCGCGACAGCTGCTGAATCCGTCCGTAAAAAAAAGCCGGTCGATGACCGGCTTTTCCATGCGCAGGCGGCTCAGTGATTGTCGAGCGGCTTGCCGTAATCCTGTTCATTGTTGCGCGTCAGCCACAGCGACAGCGCCTTCAGCGAATCCGGGGTAAACTCGTCGCAGCGGGCGGTGATCTCTTCCGGCGTCAGCCAGCACACCTCGGCCACTTCTTCTTCCTGCAGCGCGAACGGCCCGTGCGATACGCAGCTGAACAGCGCCCCCCACACCCGGCACTGCTCTTCCTCGAAGTAGAACAGACCGTGCTCGGCGAAAGGCACGCCGGCGATGCCCAGCTCCTCTTCCGCCTCGCGGCGCGCCGAATCCAGCACGTTTTCACCGCTTTGCACTACGCCGCCCGCCGTCGCGTCCAGCCAGCCCGGGTAGAAGTCCTTGATCTCGGTGCGACGCTGCACCAGAATTTTTCCCATCCCATCATGCACCACAATATAGGTAGCACGATGACGCAGCCGCTCCGCCCGCATCTGTTGACGACTGGATTGAGCAATCACCTCGTTTTGCTCGTCGACGATATCAACCCACTCGGTATCTGCAGCCTGACCCTGTTCCGCCATCCTCTAAAACCTTCTATTTTGGCGCGATGCAATCCCGCGCGCTGGTTAATCAATGAGTGTTTTTCAAAGATTTTTATTGTGTGTGTATAAATTAGTGCGTTTAGCGTGTTAACGCCACCTCCGCGACGACCTTGCCGTCGTCGAGCGTCAGCACGCGCAAAGTGCCGCTTTCCAACATGCCGTAGCTGGCGGGAAAGCCCCCTTTCGGGATGCTGACCGAGCCCGGATTGAAGCAATAGATCTCACCCTGCCGCTCCGCCTGCGGCAGATGCGTATGGCCATAGGCCAAGACGTCACCGCAGGATAACGGCGGCAGTGCCGAGGGATGATAAAGGTGACCGTGGGTCAAAAACAATCGTCTTTTTTGCAGTAAAACCTGTTGCCAGGGCGCCTCGATGGGAAACGTCAGCAGCATCTGATCGACCTCGCTGTCGCAATTGCCGCGAACGGCGATGATCTTGTCGCTATAGCGATTCAATCGTTCGGCAACCTGAGCGGGCTGATACCCGGCGGGCAGCGCGTTGCGCGGGCCGTGATTCAGCAAATCACCCAGAAGAATCAACCAGTCGGCGCCGTGTTGTGCGAACAATTCCAGCACGCGTTCGGTCGCCGGCAGCGAACCGTGGATATCCGAGGCGAACATCAGCTTCATAACCTTGTCCTATAGAGGGAAATAAGCGCCATTTTACCGCGCCGGCGCCGTGCGGCAAACCGCCGCCCGCCCCGGTGGAGAATTGTGATCCAACTGCGCAGATAGCATCGGACGAATCCCACATAGCCTGCTATCCTTAGCTGCTATTGTTGGATCTCTGATATACCTTTGTGCGCGGCGAAGACCGCAGCAACGTGTAATGAATTACAGATCACCTTACCGCAGGAGGCAACATGATTGACCTGTATTACGCGCCTACTCCCAATGGTCACAAGATCACCTTGTTTTTGGAAGAGGTCGGCTTACCCTACCGTATCCATCGCGTAAACATCAGCGCCGGCGAGCAGTTCAAACCGGACTTTCTGAGCATTTCTCCCAACAACAAAATCCCGGCGATCGTCGATCAGCAACCGGTGGACGGCGGCGCGCCGATCAGCCTGTTCGAATCCGGGGAAATCCTGCTGTATCTGGCGGAGAAGACCGGCAAGCTGCTGAGCAAGGGCCTGCGCGAACGCGCCGCTACCCTGCAGTGGCTGTTCTGGCAGGTGGCCGGATTCGGGCCGATGCTCGGGCAGAATCACCACTTTAACCACTACGCGCCGCAGCCGGTGCCTTACGCCATCGAGCGTTACCATCTGGAGACCAAGCGGCTGTACGGCGTGCTGGAAGCTGAACTGCAAAAACACCCGTACCTGGGCGGCGATAACTACAGCATCGCCGATATCGCCACCTACCCGTGGGTCGTGTCGCATCCGCGCCAGCGCATCGATCTGGCGGATTACCCGGCGGTGCGCAACTGGTTCGAGCGCATCAGCAATCGCCCGGCGACCGAGCGCGCCTACAAACTGGCCGAACAAGCCTAAGTGCCTCCCCCGACTCCCCGTCGGCCGGGGAGTCACATCGTCCCTGCGTTATCATTTCCCTACTTTCCGTGTATTCTGAACGCTAATAATCAGACCTATGGAGAATCTCTGATGTCTTTCAGTCAACCCGACGCCGTTATTCGCATTAAAAATCTGCGGCTGCGCACGTTCATCGGTATCAAGGAAGAGGAAATCAACAACCGACAGGACGTCCTGATCAACGTGGTGATCCACTACCCGGCGGACAAGGCGCGCAACAGCGAAGATATCGCCGATGCGCTCAACTACCGCACCATCACCAAAGCGATCATCCGCCATGTGGAAGATAACCGTTTCGCGTTGCTGGAAAAATTAACGCAGGATGTGCTCGATATCGTAAAAGAACACGCCTGGGTGACCTATGCTGAAGTGGAGATAGATAAACTTCTGGCCCTGCGCTACGCCGACTCGGTTTCCATGACCATGAGCTACCGCCGGGACTAATTCAGGGAGGTCGACCATGCGGATCCTGATCACCGGCGCAACGGGATTGATAGGCAGCAGCCTGACGGCAAGACTGCTGGCGCTTTCTCACCACATTACGGTGCTGACCCGAGACGAACGGCGAGCCCGAGCCCGGCTGGGCGACCGGCCGAGCTATTGGCGAACGCTGGACGACCGGCAATCGCTGGATGAATTCGACGCGGTGATCAACCTGGCCGGCGAACCTATCGCCGACAAGCGCTGGAGCGCGCAGCAGAAAGAGCGGCTGTGCCGCAGCCGCTGGGATCTGACCGAACGCTTGGCGAAGCTGATCAAGGCCGGCAGCACGCCCCCCGGCGTGCTGATTTCCGGTTCCGCCGTCGGCTACTACGGCGATCAGGGGCAGGCGGTGGTGACCGAAGAGGAGCCGCCGCACGACGAATTCACCCACCAGCTGTGTCAACGCTGGGAAGCGCTGGCGCTGCAGGCGCAAAGCGACGCCACCCGCGTCTGCCTGCTGCGCACCGGCGTGGTGCTGGCGCCACAGGGCGGCGCGCTGGCCAAAATGCTGCCGCCGTTCCGCTTCGGGCTCGGCGGCCCGATCGGCGACGGTCGCCAATACCTGCCGTGGATCCACCTCGAAGACATGGTCAACGGCATTATTTATCTGCTGGATCACGCCACCCTGAGCGGCCCGTTCAACATGGTCGCTCCCTACCCGGTGCACAACGAGCAATTCGCCGCCCAATTGGCCAACGTGCTCGATCGCCCGGCGTTTCTGCGGGTGCCGGCGTTCGTCATGCGGCTGTTGATGGGGGAAGCGGCGGTGCTGGTGCTCGGCGGCCAGCGGGCGGTGCCGAAGCGCCTGGAAGAGGCCGGTTTCCACTTCCGTTATCTGGAGCTGGAACAGGCATTGGATGACGTTGTCAATCAGCGGGCCGAAGCCCGCTGATCTGAGGTTACTTCAACGCGCCGGACAGGAACTGCTGCAGGCGCGGGCTTTTTGGATTGCCGAACAGCTCGGCCGGCGGGCCCTGCTCTTCGATCAACCCTTTGTGCAGGAAGATCACGTGGTTCGAAACGTGGCGCGCAAATTCCATTTCGTGCGTCACCACCACCATGGTTTTTCCCTCCTCCGCCAGCTTCTGCATGATGCGCAGCACCTCGCCCACCAACTCGGGATCCAGCGCCGACGTCGGTTCGTCAAACAGCAGCACTTCCGGCTCCATCGCCAATGCGCGTGCAATGGAGACGCGCTGCTGCTGGCCGCCCGACAGGTGCACCGGGTACTTGCCGCGCGCCCGCTCGTCGATGCCCACTTTATCCAGGTAGCGCACCGCGCGCTCGTGCGCGTCGGCCTTGCTCAGCCCCAACACCTGCACCGGCGCCTCCATCACGTTCTCCAGCACCGTCATATGGCTCCACAGGTTAAAATGCTGGAACACCATGGTCAGGCGGGTGCGCAGCAGCTGCAGCTGCTTCTTGTCGAATACCTTCAGCTGGCCGTCCTTGTCGCGCACCATGCGAATATCTTCGTTGTTCAGGCTGATCGAGCCTTCGCTCGGCTTCTCGAGGAAGTTGATGCAGCGCAGAAAGGTGCTTTTGCCGGAGCCGGAGGAGCCGATGATGCTGATCACATCCCCGGCGTTGGCCGCCAGCGAGACGCCCTTCAGCACCTCGTGATCGCCATAGCGTTTGTGCAGTTCCGTGACGGCTAATTTATTCTCAGACATGGTTTTTCTTCCCGTCATTTATCAGTGACTAACGTGTGCCATCCAGCGTTTTTCAGCTTTGCGGAACAGGCTGATTAACACGTAGGAGATGATCAGGTACAACACCGCCGCAATGCCGAAAGCGTAAAACGGCTGATAGGTCGCGGCATTGATGTCGCGCGCAATCTTCAGCAGGTCCGGCACGGTGGCGGTAAACGCCAGCGCGGTGGAGTGCAGCATCAGGATCACTTCGTTGCTGTAGGCCGGCAGCGCGGTGCGCAGCGCCGAAGGCAAAATGATGCAGCGATACATCTTGAAGCGCGAGAAACCGTAGGCGTTGGCGGCCTCGATTTCACCGTGCGGCACCGAGCGGATCGCCCCGGCGAAGATCTCGGTGGTATACGCGCAGGTGTTGAGCGTCAGCGCCAGGATAGTGCAGTTGAGCCCGCTGCGGAAAAACGCGTTGAGAAACTCGCTGCCGCGCACGATTTCCAGGCTGTACATGCCGGAGTAGAACACCAGCAACTGCACGTACAGCGGCGTGCCGCGAAACACGTAGGTGTAGAGCCACACCGGGAAACGCACCCAGCGCAGGGAAGAGACGCGCGCCACCGCCATCGGGATCGCCAGCAACCCGCCCATCACCACGGAGGCGATCAGCAGCCACAGCGTGACCGCCACGCCGGTGAAACGGTAGCCGTCGCTCCACAGCAGCGACTGCCAATACTGTTGCAAAATCTCGATCATAGCTCGGCCCTCTTGACGCCCAGTGAGTAACGCCGTTCAAGCCACAACAGCACGCCGTTGGAAACGGTAGTGAAAATCAGGTAAACCACGCCGGCTACGATGGCGAAGAAGAACGGCTGATAGGTGCCTTTCCCCGCCAACTGCGTGGCTTTCACCACGTCGTTCAGGCCAAGGATAGACACCAGCGCCGTCGCCTTCAGGATCACCTGCCAGTTGTTGCCGATGCCCGGCAAGGCGAAGCGCATCATCGCCGGGAACAAAATGCGCCGAAAGATCTGCGCGCCGCTGAAGCCGTAGGCCGTCGCCGCCTCAATCTGCCCTTTCGGCACCGCCAAGTAGGCGCCGCGGAAGGTTTCGGTAAAGTACGCGCCGTAAATAAAGCCGAGGGTAATGATGCCGGCGCCGAGCGGGTCAATATCGATCTGCGAGAAACCGAGCAGCGTGGTGATGTTGTTCAAGGCGATTTGCAGGCCATAAAAAATCAGCAGCATCAGCACCAGATCGGGCACGCCGCGGATCAGCGTGGTGTAAGCGCCGAACAGGCCGGAAATAAGGGGGTTGTGGGAGAGTTTGCCGCCGGCGCCGATCAACCCGATCACCACCGCCAACAATACGGAACTGAGGGCCAACTCCAGCGTCACCAGAGCCCCCTCGAAAATCAGTTGGGAATAGCCTTGCAGCATCTACTTCACCCTGTCGTCTAGGATCCGAACCATCGGAGCCGGCGCACCGGCCCCGCAGTCACAGCATGGAACGGTTAGCGGATTAGCCGCCGTAGACGTCGAAGTCGAAGTACTTTTTCGCGTATTTATCGTAGGTGCCGTCTTTGCGCATCTCGGCGAAGGCTTTGTCCAGCGCCGCTTTCAGCTCGGTATCGGTTTTGCGCAGCCCCATGCCGGTGCCGACGCCAAAGAATTTGTCATCCTTCACCGATTCGCCGGCGAACGCATAGTCTTTGCCCGGCGGCTGTTTCAGGAAGCCATCGCTGCCCGCCACTTCATCCTGGAAGGCGGCGTCGATACGCCCGGAGGCCAGATCGGCGTAGACCAGATCCTGGTTCTGATAAGGCACTACGGTGACGCCCTTCGGCTGCCACATGGCGTTGGCGTAGGCTTCCTGGGTCGTGCCCTGCAGCACGCCCACGCTCTTGCCTTTCAACGCATCCACGGTAGGCAACAGCTTAGACCCCTTCGGCGCGATCAGGCGGGCGTTGGCGGCATACAGCTTGTCGGTAAAGGCGATTTCCTGCTGGCGTTTTTCGGTGATGGACAGCGAAGAGATGATAGCGTCGATCTTTTTCGCCTTGAGGGATGGGATCAGCGCGTCAAAGTCGCTCTCCACGAAGGTGCATTGGGTATTTATGCGTTTGCACAGCTCTTTGGCCAAATCGATATCGAAGCCGACCAGCTCGCCTTTGGCGTTTTTGGATTCAAACGGCGCATAAGTCGGATCGGTGCCAATCTTCAATGTCGATGGGATAGCGGCGAATGCGCTGTTTGCGGCCGCCAAAGCCAAGACTAAAGGAAGAACCTTAACCAGCTTTTTCATAAATTACCCTCAAATTGATTTTTTTGATGCCACTACGGGCATTACTTTTCCCCACCAAATCAATTTGCAGTAATCGTGCCACATTAGGTGCTACGGGCGGAGGGAACGGCTCCGGCCTTCACAATACTGTTTCCTGGGACGATAACCGCAAAATTAAATCGGCCGCTCGGGGCCGCGCCACTGGCAGCCGCGACAGGACGGCGCCATGAAACAGTGAACGTGATGAAGTGGGATCATTATGGTGCATGCGCCGCCCTAATTCAGTGCGGTGTTGCACAAATGTACCAATTTGGGGATGAAAATGTTAATCAGCACCCTGCCAACGGGTGAACAGATCGGCCGGCAATTCGATATCAAACTGATCGATCACCCGATTGACGGTCTGATCGATGATGTCTTCCACGCTTTTCGGCTGGTGATAAAACGCCGGCACCGGGGGCATGATCACCGCGCCCATTTCCACCGCCTGCGTCATCAGCCGCAGGTGCCCAAGGTGCAACGGCGTTTCACGCACGCACAATACCAGGCGGCGGCGTTCTTTCAGCACCACGTCGGCGGCGCGGGTCAGCAGTCCGTCGCTGTAGCTGTTGACGATGCCGGACAGCGTTTTGACTGAACAAGGCAAAATCGCCATGCCCAGTGTTTTGAAGGAACCGGAAGAGATGGCGGCGGCGATATCGCGCGCATCGTGAACCACATCGGCCAGCGCCTGCACTTCACGCAGACTGTACGGCGTTTCCAGCGCCAGCGTCTGCCTTGCAGCGTTGCTCATCACCAGATGGGTTTCCACCTCTGCGACGTCGCGCAAGACCTGCAACAGGCGCACGCCGTAGATCGCGCCGCTGGCGCCGGAAATGCCGATGATGAGTCGTTTCATGAAGAATGGCCTCTGCCGTAAAAAGTAAAAAATAAGATCAGGCAGACTTTGCCGCAATGGCGAGGGATAAGCAAGTTCACAGGAGCAAGGCGCACCGCCGCAGACGCGACGATGCCCCCTGATGGATCAACACAGGCGGTTAGCCTTCGTTATGCAGTTCCAGATTTTCCGCTTCGGTTTGTCCCCGCAGCGCCTTGGCGTCGTCGTTGCGCAGCGACTCCAGGTATTCCAGATAGCTTTGATCGACGTCTTTGGTCACGTAGATGCCGTTGAATACCGAGCATTCGAACTGGGTGATGTCCGGGTTTTCTTCACGCACCGCTTCGATCAGATCGTCGAGGTCCTGGAAGATCAGCCCATCGGCGCCGATGATTTGGCGGATTTCATCCACTTCGCGCCCGTGGGCGATCAGTTCGTTGGCGCTCGGCATGTCGATGCCGTAGACGTTAGGGAAACGCACTTCCGGCGCGGCGGAAGCCAGGTACACGCGCTTGGCGCCCGCTTCGCGCGCCATCTCGACGATCTGCTCTGAGGTCGTGCCGCGCACGATGGAATCATCCACCAGCAGCACGTTCTTGTCGCGGAACTCGGCGCGGTTGGCGTTCAGCTTGCGGCGCACCGACTGACGACGCGCCTGCTGGCCCGGCATGATGAAGGTGCGGCCGACGTAGCGGTTCTTCACAAAGCCCTGGCGGTAGGGTTTGTCGAGAATGCGCGCGATCTCCAGCGCGATGTCGCAGGAGGTTTCCGGAATCGGGATCACCACGTCGATGTCCAGATCTTCCCATTCGCGGGCAATCTTCTCGCCCAGCTTCTGGCCCATGCGCACGCGGGCGCTGTAGACCGAGATCTTGTCCATAAAGGAGTCCGGGCGCGCGAAATAGACGTATTCGAACAGGCACGGATTGGTTTTCGGATTCTCTGCGCACTGGCGGGTGAACAACTGGCCTTTGGTGGTGATATACACCGCTTCGCCCGGCGCCACGTCGCGCAGGAATTCAAAGCCCAGGGTATCCAGCGCCACGCTCTCGGAAGCCACCATATACTCGCTGCGGCCATCTTCCAGCGTGCGTTTGCCGATCACCAGCGGACGAATGCCGTACGGGTCGCGGAACGCCAGCAGGCCGTGGCCGATAATCATCGCCACGCAGGCGTAAGCACCGCGCAGTTGCTGATGCATGGCGGCGACCGCGGTAAAGATGTTGTCGGCCTCCAGCGGATAATGCGGGAAGCGATCCAGCTCGCTGGCCAGCACGTTCAGCAGGATTTCCGAGTCGGAGGTGGTGTTGACATGGCGGCGGCCGCTTTCGAACAGCTTTTGGCGCAGCTCATGGGCGTTGGTCAGGTTGCCATTGTGGGCCAGCGTAATGCCGAACGGCGAGTTGACGTAGAAAGGCTGGGCCTCAGAGGCGCTCGAGCTGCCGGCCGTCGGGTAACGCACATGGCCAATGCCCATGTTGCCCTGCAAGCGTTGCATATGGCGCGCCTCAAATACATCCTTCACCAGGCCGTTGGCTTTGCGCAAACGGAACCCGTTGTGGGCGTCAATGGTGACGATGCCTGCGGCATCCTGGCCACGGTGCTGAAGCACCGTCAGCGCATCATAAATCGACTGGTTTACCGGCATAAAACCGGCGATACCGACAATACCGCACATGTTGTCTTTTCCTCATCAGCGCTACCGCCCCGGCAATTGGGTCGGCAAGAAACTCGACGTGCTCTGCAGGTAGTCAAAGAACCACCTGATGACGTAACTGAACTGGGGAATCAGCTGCGACTGTTTCCAGTCGGCACTTTGTGAAAAGCCGGTAAAGGTATCCAGGAAGAACAGGATCGCCGCAACGATCAACACGCCGCGCAATGCGCCGAAGCAGATGCCCAGCACCCTGTCGGTGCCCGACAGCCCGGTTTTCTCTACCAGTGAGCTAATCACATAGTTAACAATAGCCCCTACGATCAGGGTCGCGATGAACAAAATCGCGATCGCGATGCCGTTTCGCACCAGTTCATCTTCAAAACGAGTGAAATAGACCGCAAGGTAAGAGTAGAAATGGCTGGCAACAAAAAACGCACATCCCCATGTCACAAGTGACAATGCTTCGCGAACAAACCCTCGGATCAGACTCACCAGAGCCGAAAATCCAATCACCGCTATAATGACGTAATCAATCCAGACCATGAACTATTCCAATGATGAATCGCCCCTGCATCCAATTCGCGGCGAATTCTAACAGAAAAAGAAAACGTTTGCGTAGGGGATTTCCTACCACGTTACAAATAAAAAGCGGCGATTAAAAAATTCCCAATCGCCGCGCCTACATAGGTGATTTCGCCTGTAAAAGGCGCGGTTTCTCTAGCGATCTCTCCACCACTCCTTAATTCAGGGGCGCATCCTGCTGCGCCCCTGCGGGGTTTAACGACCGTACGGCTTCACCTGTCCGCTCAGCCCGCTGATCGAGTTCAGCGACGGCAATGCCGCCTGCAGCTTCTGCTTGGAAGCATCCGGGCCGACGTAGATGCGGGTGATCTGCCCTTGCACCGGCGTTGACGGCACGGTGAAGGCGCGATAGCCCGAAAGACGCAGCGAAGCGACAATCTCGTTCGCCTTGGCGGCATTCTTCAACGCCCCGAGCTGCACGACATAGGCTTGCCCGGCCGGCGCTTTTTCTTCCGCCGGTTTCGGCTGCGGTGCCGGCTCAGGCTTCGGCGTCGGTTCAGGTTTCGGCTCCGGCTTTGGCGTCGGTTTCACTTCCACCGGCTTCGGCTGCGGCGCCGGTTTCGGTTTCACCTCTACCGGTTTGGTTTCCACCGGTTTCGGCTTAGGCTGCTGCTGCACCGGCTGAGGACGCGTCTCGACCGGCGGCGGCGCCACCTGCGTCGGTTGCTGAGCATTCTGTCGCACCGCCTGTTGCGCCGCCGCTTCGTTGGCCGCCTGCTGCTCGACCAGCGCCCCCGCCCCTTCCGGCGGCTGCGCCGGCAACGGCTGCGTCACCGGCGGCAACACGTCGTTCTCTTCGACGTCGCCCGCCTTCGGCACCAAAGGAATGGCCGCGAATTCATCCTCGTAATGCTTCTTTTTGCCGTCCAGCAACCCTGGCAGGATGATCACCCCCAGCGCCACCAGAATCACGGTTCCGACCAGTCGGTTCTGAAATTTACTCGCCACTCACACTCCCCGCATCTCGTCTGACGCCGCCATCACCTGCGCAACGGTGTGGAACGATCCACAGACGATCACAATATCCTGTTTATCAGCATCCTGCATAGCCTGCCGCCAGGCAGTTTCGACATCATTAAAGCGTCGCGGTTCCGCCAGATGTTGCGCCAGCAGTTCGACGCTGGCGCCGCGCGGGCCGTCGAGCGGTGCGCAGTACCATTCATCTACCTGCTCGCTCAGGCAGGCCAGCGTACCGGCGATGTCCTTGTCCGACAGCATGCCCACCACCGCGCGCACCTTGCCGCCGTCGCGCGGCAGCTTGGCCAGACGCCCGGCGAGATAGCCGGCGGCGTGCGGGTTGTGCGCCACATCGAGGATCAGCATCGGCTCCCGCCGCACGATCTGGAAACGCCCCGGCAGCGTCGCCTGCTGCAGCCCGGTGAAGATCGCGCGCTCGTCGATTTCCAGCGGGGAACAGTTCAGCGCCGCCAGCGCGGTAGCGGCGTTGGCCAGCGGCACGTTCGGCGTCGGCAGATCGGTCAGCAGCGTGTCGCCGCCCTGCCACTGCCAGCGATCGCCCTGCTCGCTGAAGCTCCAGGCTTCACCACGGCGATACAGCGGCGCGCCCAGCGTTTCGGCGACCTGGCGAATGCTGTCCGGCATGTCGGGTTCGCCCACTACCGCCGGCTTGCCGCTGCGGAAAATGCCGGCCTTTTCACGGCCGATGCTTTCGCGATCGTTGCCCAGCCAGTCGGTGTGATCGAGCGCGATGCTGGTGATCACCGCCACGCTCGGATCGACGATGTTGGTGGCGTCGAGACGCCCGCCCAGGCCGACTTCCAGGATCACCACGTCCAGCCGCGCCTGTTTGAACAGCTGCAGCGCCGACAGGGTGCCGAATTCGAAATAGGTCAGCGACGTTTCGCCGCGGCCGGCTTCAATGGCGGCAAACGAGCGGCTGTGCTCCGCTTCGCTCAACTCTTCCCCCTGAATACGCACGCGTTCAGTGTAGCGCACCAGATGCGGTGAACTGTAAACGCCGACGCGCAGGCCGGCGGCCAGCAGAATAGCTTCAAGGGTGCGACAGGTCGTGCCTTTGCCGTTAGTGCCGGCAACGGTGAACACCGTGGGAGCGGGGGTCAGTAAGTCCAGATGCGCCGCGACGCGCTGTACGCGCTCGAGGCCGAGTTCGATCGCCTGGCTGTGCAGACGTTCCAGATAGTAAAGCCACGAGCTCAATGGCGACGTGGCTTGGGGAATTTGGTGGTTTTGCATGAGTCCCATCACTGAACTTGGGTTCATTAATCCATCAGGGCACCACCCTCACCGCGGTAAAGGCGATGCGCTTCGTCACTGCCGCCCACCTGCAAACCGCAACGTCATAGGCTGCGGCCGGCAGGGAACGGGCATCAGCCGTCACTTAGCCACAAAGTGGCGGCTGAACCCGGGCGGGATCCGTCTTTGCCTCAGGCGTCGGCCTGCTGCTCCGGCTCAATGACCGGCGCGGCCTCATCGAAATGCGGCTGCGGCTGGTTGGTCAGTTTGGACAGAATGCTCGCCAGCGTTTGGCGCATTTCCGGGCGGCGAACGATCATATCGATCGCGCCTTTTTCGATCAGGAACTCGCTGCGCTGGAAGCCCGGCGGCAGTTTCTCGCGCACGGTCTGTTCGATCACGCGCGGGCCGGCAAAGCCGATCAGCGCTTTCGGCTCGGCGATGTTGATGTCGCCCAGCATCGCCAGGCTGGCGGAGACGCCGCCCATGGTCGGGTCGGTCAGCACGGAGATGTACGGCAAGCCGCGCTCCTGCATTTTGGCCAACGCCGCGCTGGTTTTCGCCATCTGCATCAGCGACATCAGCGCTTCCTGCATGCGCGCGCCGCCGCTGGCGGAGAAGCACACCAGCGGACAGTTGTCCTCCAGCGCCTGCTCAACCGCACGCACGAAACGCGCGCCAACCACGGAAGACATCGAACCGCCGATGAAGGCGAATTCAAAGGACGCCGCGACGATCGGCATGCCGTACAGCGTGCCCTTCATCACCACCAGCGCATCTTTCTCGCCGGTCGCTTTCTGTGCGGCGACCAGACGATCTTTATAGCGCTTGGAATCCTTGAATTTCAGAACGTCTTTCGGCTCCAGATCGCTGCCCAGCTCCACTTCGCTGCCTTCATCCAGCAGGGTATGCAGACGCGCGCGCGCGCTCATACGCATATGGTGGTCGCACTTCGGACACACTTCCAGATTACGCTCCAGCTCGGCGCGGTAGAGAACCTGGCCGCAGCTGTCGCATTTGGTCCAGACCCCTTCAGGAATGCTCGCCTTACGGGTTTGTGTGATATTGCTCTTGTTAAGAATTCGTTCAATCCAGCTCATCGATGACCTTTCTGTTTGAACCTGGCACACGCCAGTCCGCTGTTCATGCTTTAACAATCCCCCCGAAAACACCCCCAATGAAAAAATGCCCGTTCGCCGCGCGGCAAGCGCGCGACCGAGGCATCGGCTTCAGGGTTGTTCGCAGGAACAGACCATAATGTCGCTCATTAAACCATATCGGCCCGACGCTGTGGACAAAAAACTGGTCGAACCGACAGGTTGAGCGATGTTTTTATTGTTTTTGCTGGCGGGCGGCGGCGCGCTTGTGGCGCCAAATTTCAATCACGCCCGGCAGAATCGAAACGATGATGATCCCGACGATCAGCAGTTTCAGGTTCTCCTGCACCACCGGCAGATCACCGAACAGGTAGCCAGCATAAGTGAAGAGCAGCACCCAAACCAGTGCGCCAATCACGTTGTAGGCGGCGAAGTGGCGATAGGACATATGCCCCATGCCGGCGACGAACGGCGCAAAAGTACGCACGATCGGCACGAATCGCGCCAGAATAATCGTTTTCCCGCCGTGCTTCTCATAAAACTGATGCGTTTTATCCAGGTAGCTGCGGCGGAAGATTTTCGAATTCGGGTTGCTGAACAGCTTCTCGCCGAACAACCGCCCGATAGTGTAGTTCACCGCATCGCCGATGATCGCCGCCACGGCCATCAACGCCACCATGGTGTGCACGTTCAGATCGTTGGTCGGCAAAGCCGCCAGCGCGCCGGCGACGAACAGCAAAGAATCCCCCGGCAGGAACGGCGTCACCACCAAACCGGTCTCGCAAAACAGGATCAGGAACAGAATAGCGTAGACCCACATGCCGTATTGTGCGACCAGTTCGGCCAGGTGCACATCAATATGCAGAATGAAATCAATAATAAACTTGATGATGTCCATAAATTCTCTCATTGATACCGGGCGTTTCAATCACCCGGCAGAAGCACAAGGGAGCGACGCTTTCAGGCGTGCCGGCGTTTAATCGTCGGGTAAAAACAGCGGCCCCATCGGCGGCCGCGGGATGCCAAAGTGGTCGGGATAGTCCACGGAAACCAGATACAGCCCCTCGGCTCGCGCCGTCGCCGCCGCCAGATTGCGATCCTTCAGCGCCAGCAACTCGGCCATCCAGTTCTCATCCTGATTGCCGCAGCCGATCTCCATCAGGCTGCCGACGATGTTGCGAACCATGTGATGCACGAAGGCATTCGCCTTGATATCTACCACAATATATTCGCCGTAGCGCGTAACCTTAACGTGTTTTACGCAGCGCCACGGGGTGCGCGACTGGCATTGCACCGCGCGAAACGAGGTAAAGTCGTTCTCGCCCAGCAATGCCTGCGCCGCCCGATGCATGCGGTCCGCGTCCAGCGGGTGATAAAAATGCGTCACCCCCTGTTGCAACACCGCCGGCCGGTAGCGATGGTTGAAAATAATATAGCGGTAACGGCGCGCGGTGGCGCTGAAACGCGCGTGAAAATCATCGGCGACGGGGCTCACCCAGCGCACCGCGATGTCCGGCGGCAAATGGGTGTTGACGCCCATCGTCCAGGCGGCGTCCTTGCGGCGCGCGGTGGTTTCGAAGTGCACCACCTGCCCGGTGGCGTGCACCCCGGCGTCGGTGCGCCCGGCGCACAGCACGTTGATCGGCGCATCCGCCACCTTGCTCAACGCCTGCTCCAGCCGTTCCTGCACGCTGGCCACTTCTTGCTGCCGCTGCCAGCCGTAGTAACGGCTGCCGTCATATTCGATGCCCAGCGCTACCTTCAGCGTCGGCTGAGCGGGCGAGACCACCTCAGACATCAGTACATCTGCTCCTGCACCAGACGCTCGGCGGTTTCGATCGCCATCAACGCGCCGCCGAAGCGGACGTTGTCCGCCACCGTCCAGAACTGCAACAGCTCGGGGATGCCGTAATCGTTGCGCAGACACCCGATGCTGAGCGCATCGCTGCCGGAAGCTTCGGTGACCTGAGTCGGGTAATCATCCTCTTCACTCAGTTGAACGTCTTCGACCTCTTCAAGCTCGCTGCGCGCCTCTTCGGCGGACAGCGGACGCAGCGCTTCCAGATGCACGACCTGGGCGTGGCCATAAAACACCGGCGACTGGATGCAGCTCACCGAAATCGGCAACCCTTCGTCCTGCAGCACCTTGCGTACCTGATCGACGATCAGGCGCTCTTCGCGCACGCTGCCCTGCTCGTCGGCGACAAGCGGCAGCATATTAAACGCCAGCTGTTTAGTGAAAACGCCTTCTTCGGCCGGGATGCCGTTCAACAGGCGCGCGCTCTGGCCGGCCAGATCGTCCACCGCCGCCTTGCCGCGCGAGGATACCGACATCAGCGTCGTGACGTGCAGGCGCGACATCCCCGCCTGTTCGGTCAGCGGTTTGATCGCCGTCAGCAGTTGGCTGACCATGCTGTCGGCCACCGCGACGATGTTGCGGTTGCGGTAATCCGCCAGCACCTGCGGGTTCACGCCCGGCACCACCAGCGGCACATCCGGTTCCATGGCGAACAGGCCGCTGGTGTCGATCACCAGACAGCCCATGTTGCCGGCCTCTTCGGCATAGCGCGCTGAAGCGTCGCTGCCGGCGACGAAGAAGGCCAGTTGCGCCTGCGACCAATCGAACTCTTCGGCGTTTTGCACCAGAAGAGACTTGCCGTTGAAGCGCACATTGGCGCCCGCGCTGCGTTCGCTTGCCAGAGGATAGAGCTCACCCACCGGGAACTGGCGTTCCTGCAACAATTCCAGCAACGCTTCACCTACCGCGCCAGTGGCGCCGAGCAGCGCGATATTCCAGCCGTCAGACATTGGGTTTTCTCCAGAGTATTTCATTCATAAAAGCAGACGGGCAGTGCAGCCACCGCCCGATAATCTTTGCCGCTCACTGTAGCGGCGTTGGCTTAAGACAACCTTACGCGCTACGCGATGCTGAAGCCCAACTTGCCGAGCAGCTCGGCGCTGGCGCTGTCATCGCATTGCACGGCCAGCGAAGACCACTCGCGGCGTTCCTGGTAGTGCTTGCGCAGGCGATCGAACTCGCCCGGTTGCCCGGCGACTTTGCGCAGCGGCGCATCATCGCGGCGCACATCATACACCAAGTGCATCAATCGTTTTAACCGCGCTTCATCCAGCGGGCCGTTGAGACGGATCTGGCTGAACTCCGGCACCGGCAGCAGCGAGGCCAGCGCCACCTGTTGCGGCTGCCCCAGATGGCGGCTGAACGCTTCGAACACCTGGGTGGTGCCGCGCGCCTTGCCTTCCAGCGTATACCCGGCGATGTGCGCGGTGCCGATATCCACCCGCGCCAACAGCGGCAAGGCGAGATCCGGCTCCGGTTCCCACACGTCCAGCACCGTGCTCAGCTTTTTGCCTTTTTCCAGCGCCTGCAGCAACGCGGCGTTATCCACCACCGGCCCACGGCAGGCGTTGATCAGAATGCGGTTGTCCTGCAACGCCGCCAGCAGCTCGGCGTCCGCCAGGTGCAATGAATGATACGGGCCGGATTTATTCAGCGGCGTATGGAAGGTCAGCACGTCGGCCTCGGCCACCAATTTCTCCAGTGGCCAGAATTCCCCGGCGTCGCCGCGATCGGCGCGCGGCGGATCGCACAGCAGCGTGCGCACGCCCAGCGCTTTGAGGCGCACGTCCAGACGCGAACCGACGTTGCCCACGCCGACGATGCCGACGGTTTTATCCCGCAGTTGGAAGCCGTCGCGCTCGGCCAGCAGCATCAATGCGGAGAACACATACTCGACCACCGCGATGGCGTTGCAGCCCGGCGCGGCGGAAAACCCGATGCCCTGCCGTTGCAGCCAGGCGTCATCGACGTGATCGGTGCCGGCGGTAGCGGTGCCGACAAAGCCGATGCGGCTGCCGGCCAACAAGGCTTCATTGACCTTGGTGACCGAACGCACCATCAGCGCGTCGGCATCCGCCAGCGCCTCAAGCGGGATCGGACGCCCCGGCACCGCCCGCACGTCGCCCAGGCGGCTGAACAGCTCGGCCGCATACGGCATATTTTCATCAACCAGAATTTTCACTGCGTTCTCCGACGGTTTACGGCTATTTGTCTGCGAAATAGTGTGCCACTGAATCAGGCACGGCGAAAGCGCTCAGGGGTGGTGCCGGCGATCTGCTGGAACATGACGATGAAGGCCGACGCGGAGCTGTAGCCGACTTCCAGCGCCACGTCCTGCACGGTTTTGCCCTGTTCGAGCAGCGACACGGCGTGCAGGAACCGCAGGCGCTGGCGCCATTCGCTGAACGGCATGCCCAAATCCTGCTGGCAGCGGCGAGACAGCGTGCGCTCGGTGGTGTATACCCGCTTCGCCCACGTCGCCAGCGAAGTGTTGTCCGCCGGGCAATGTTCCAGCGCTTCCAGCACCGGCGCCAAAAACTTGTCGTCCGACGACGGCAGATAGGTTTGCTGGCGCGGCGACAGATGCAGCTGGTCGATCAGCACCTGGCAGAGGCGCAAATCCGCCTCCGCCTGCGGAATGTACTGTTTGCGCGCATAGAAATCCTCGGCGATGGCGCGAAAGATCGGCGTCACATTGACCAGGCAAGGATCGGCCGGCATGCCGGCGCACAGCGCCGGCGCGATGTCCACCATGCGGCACTGCGCCAGCCGCTGGTTGTAACAGGAGTGTTCGATGCCCGCCGGCGTCCACAGCACGTACTCCGGCGGCGCCAGAAAGCGCTGCCCGCCGATGCGCAGCACCATCACCCCGGCTTTGACCCACATCAATTGGCCCCAGGTATGGCTGTGCGGCTGGAATTCGGTGCGGACGTTGAACTCCTCGCAACGAAACTGCACCGGGTTTGGCGCCGGGATCAGCGACTCGGGGAAATGGCGGATTTCTGGCATGGTTTCGTCCCGTGATTTGTCTTATTTACGCCGATTTTTGTCTGAATATCGTTATATATGATAAACCGGACACGCGTAGACTAGCCAGCATGTTGGACGCTATTGAGAATAATTGTCATGAATATGCTTTTCCCCCTGCTGGCCGTGCTGATTTGGTCGATTAACGCCGTCGTCAGCAAACTCTCCGCCACCGCCATCGATCCGGCGGCCATCTCGCTCTACCGCTGGCTGCTGGCGCTGATCGCCCTGACGCCGTTTGTGCTGCCGGGCGTGCTGCGCAATTGGGCGCAGGTGCGCGCCAACTGGTGGAAGCTGATGATCCTCGGCTTGCTCGGCATGGTGCTGTATCAAAGCCTGGCCTATTACGCGGCGCACAGCGTCAGCGCGCTGTTTATGGGCATCATCGTGTCGCTGATCCCACTGCTGACCATCCTGATCAGCATCGTACTGCTGCGCATTGCGCCGACCGTCGGCGTGCTGCTCGGCAGCATTCTCTCCTTCTGCGGTTTGATCTGGCTGGTCAGCGGCGGTCAGCCCGGCGCGCTGTTGCAGCACGGTATCGGCAAAGGGGAATTGATGATGCTGCTCGCCACCGCCTCTTACGCACTGTATGGCGTGTTGACCAAACGCTGGGCCATCGCGCTGCCGAACTGGCAATCGCTCTACGTGCAGATCCTGTTCGGCGTGCTGTTGCTGCTGCCGAATTTCCTGATGGCGCAGGATGTCGGCTTGAACGGCCATAACCTGCCGCTGGTGCTGTTCGCCGGCATTCCGGCCTCGATCATCGCGCCGTACCTGTGGATCCAGGGCGTCCTGCGCCTGGGCGCCAACACCACCTCGATCTTCATGAACCTGGCGCCGGTGTTTACCGCCGCTATCGCGGTGCTGTTCCTGCATGAACAATTGCACGGTTACCACCTGATCGGCGGCGGCATCACCCTGCTGGGCGTGATCCTGTCGCAGCGGCTGCGCACGCCGCTGACGCGTAAAGCCAAAGCCCCGGCGGCAAGCGCAGATTCCTGCAAAGAACAGGCCTAAGCCAGCAACCTGAAACGCACCCGCACCAACAGGCCGCCCAGCGCGGCGGAGCTCAACAGCTCCGGGCGGGTGCCGTGATACGCGGTGATGTCCTTCACCAACGCCAATCCCAAACCGGCGCCCGGCTGATCGCCCACGTTGTCCAAACGATGAAACGGCTGCAGCGCCAACGCCTTGTCCTGCAAGGCGATGCCCGGGCCGCTGTCTTCTATCTCCAGCACCCCTTCCCCCGTAGCCTTGTCCCGCGTAAGGCGGGCGGTCACCACGCCCTGGCGCGGCGTGTATTTCAGCGCGTTGTCCAGCAGATTGGCGCACAGCTCGGCCAACAGCAGCGGCTCCCCCGCGACCTGACACGCCGCTTCACCCTCGAAACCAAGATCGATCTGTTTGCTGCGCGCCTGCGGCAAGCGAGAGAAACAGGCGTCGCGCAGCACCTGCGCCAAATTGACAGGCTGCAGCTTGCGATCGGCGCTGTGCTCGCTGGCTTTCAGGCGCGAGAGGTGCAGCAGACGGTCGGTGAGCGCCACGGTGTTATCCAGCGTCGCGCTCATCGCCTGCAGACTTTCGCGCCACTGCTGCGGCCGATCGCTGGCCAGCGCCACCCCGACCTGGGTCTTCAGCACCGCCAGCGGGGTGCGCAGCTGGTGAGAGGCGTCGGCGCTGAAGCGTTCCTGACGCGCCACCATCAGCCGCAGCCGTTCGATGTAACGATTAAAGGCCACCAGCAGCGGCTGCATCTCCGACCAGGGAAGAACCCGCGGCAAAGGCGTCAGTTCGCCCGGATCGCGCCGCAGCATGATGCCGGAGAGTTTACGCATCGGCTTCAACACCCGCTTGAGCAGCGCGAACGCCAGGATCAGGGTCAACACCACCACCGTGCCCTGGCTCAACAGCGCCGCGATCATCATCTGCCGCGCCAGGTAACGACGCGATTCCAGGGTTTCCGCCACCAGAATGGTCGCCATGCCGCTCACGCCCGACTCGTTGACCGGTTGAAACAGCGCCGCCACGCGGATCGGCCGGCCGAGGTATTCCGCATCGTAGAAATGCACCAATGCCGGATAGAGGGTGGAGCGTGGAATGTGGGGCGGCAACGACGGCAAATCGTCATAGCCCGAGATGCTTTTCCCCTGCGGCGAGATCACCTCGTAATAGAGCTGATCGTTCATGTTGCGCTCGAAGCTGTCGAGCACCACATAAGGCACATCGACCGCCAGCTTGCCTTCGCGCACCACCAGCCGCTCCGCCACGGTGCGCGCCGACGCCAGCAGCGTGCGGTCGTAGGCCAGGGTGGCGGCGCTCATGGCGCTGAAGTAGTGGGTGTAGATAGAGATGCCGCCCAGCGCCAGCAGCGGCAGGCCAAAAAACAGCAGCAGTTGATAAAACAGCGAACGCGGCGCGTTAAACCACCGCATTGCACAGTTCCAGGCTGTAGCCCAGACCGCGCAGCGTGACGATCGCCACGTCGCTGCCCTGCAGCTTTTTCCGCAAACGGTGTACGTAAAGCTCAATGCTCTCCGGATTGGCCTCGTCAGACAGCGTAAACACCTGCTCAAACAGCTGCTGCTTGGCCACCGGGCGGCCGCGCCGGTGCATCAGCGCGGTCAGCACCGCCAGCTCGCGCGGCGTCAGCGCCAGCGGTTTGCTCTCCAGCAGGAAATAACCTTCGTCATGATAGGTCAACGCGCCGTATTGCAACGCCGGCTGCGCGGCGCCGACGCTGCGGCGCAGCAACGCCCGAATGCGCGCCTCCAGCTCGTCCAGTTCGAACGGTTTGGTCAGGTAGTCGTCCGCCCCCAGATTCAGGCCTTTCACCCGGTCGGTCACGTCGGTGCGCGCCGTCAGCAACAGCACCGGCAGATCCTGCCCGCGCTTGCGCAGGCGCGCCAGCAAATCGAGACCGTTCAGACGCGGCAACGCCACATCCAGCACCGCCAGCGCATAGCGTTCATTAAGCAACAGGTGGTCGGCGGCCACGCCGTCCGGCGCGACGTCGACGGCAAATCCGGCGCCGGTCAGCGCCTTTTGCAACCAGTGAGACAGCTCGGGGTGATCTTCAACCAATAACAGTCGCATGTTCCCATTCCATTGATTTACCTGAACAACCAGACACCGATGCGGCGTCTGTTAACAGGTCGATAACAGAGAATGGCATGGAAAATAAGGGGATAAAAGAGCGCCGCGCCGCCAGTTTTGGGAGCTGGCACACAATTATGCGTACTGGGGCGCGCTCGTGTGACGCCTCAGATCAGCGTGATGGGGCTATCGGCGAGAGCAAGATCCAACACCGGACGCAGCTTGTCGGCGGTAAACGGCGAAGAAACCAGCACGGAGCGGTTGTTGGCGGCAAACACCAGATCGATGCCGGTCACGCAGGCGGTCATCGGGCAAACATACTTTTCACCGTCGGCGTTGACGAAATGCAGCTCAAATACGCCAATCTCAGGGCGCAAGCGCTTCAAACGACACTGCCCGGCTTCTCCCGCCATCTCGGCGTAGATCTCTGGCAACCGTTTAATCGCACATACCTTGGCGCTGTCCCTGCCGCCAAACAATTTCCCTAACGAAAACATATCACTGCATCTCTATTCATTTTATTACAGATGATTTTAACGCGAACGACTATCGGCAATCCTGACATTACGCAGGGTTTTGGCCGGTTTTGCGCGCTGTTCTCTGCGCCCATTCTATGTTAGCGCACCCGCCGTTCGCTCGCGACAAGAGACCCTAATCACAGACTGGAAACTTTTCCGGCCACTGAAAGGTAAATGAAAGGTTGTTGTTTTAACAATTCCGCAACCGCATTCGGCGGGATTCACCATCAGACAATACCGAGGGTAAGTCACAATGAAAAAAATAATGACCCGTACCTTTACCGCCGCCGCCCTGTTGCTGGCGGCCTCTCAGGCCTTTGCCGTGGAAGCGCCCAAACGCACCGAATGCATTGCGCCGGCCAAACCCGGCGGCGGCTTCGATCTGACCTGCAAACTGATTCAGGTATCGCTGCAGGACACCAAGGCCATTGATAAACCGATGCGCGTCACCTATATGCCCGGCGGCGTCGGCGCGGTGGCCTACAACGCCATTGTCGCGCAGCGCCCGGCGGAGTTCGGCACCGTGGTGGCCTTCTCCGGCGGTTCACTGCTCAACCTGGCCCAGGGCAAGTTCGGCCGCTACAACGTGGACGACGTGAAATGGCTGGCTGCGGTCGGTACCGACTACGGCATGATCGCGGTGCGCGCCGACTCGCCTTACAAAACCTTGAAAGACTTGATGGACGCTTTCCAAAAAGATCCCAACAGCGTGGTGTTCGGCGCTGGCGCCTCGATCGGCAGCCAGGACTGGATGAAAACCGCGCTGCTGGCGCGCGAAGTCGGCGTGGACCCGCGCAAGATGCGCTACGTAGCGTTCGAGGGCGGCGGGGAACCGGTCACCGCGCTGCTGGGCAACCACATCCAGGCGGTATCCGGCGATCTGAGCGAAATGGTGCCTTACCTGCAGGGCGACAAGATCCGCGTGCTGGCGGTGTATGCAGAGCAACGTCTGCCGGGCCAGTTGGCCGATATTCCCACCGCCAAAGAGCAAGGATACAGCCTGGTGTGGCCGATCATTCGCGGCTTCTACGTCGGGCCGAAAGTCAGCGATGAAGAGTATCAGTGGTGGATCGACACCTTCCAGAAAATGATGGCGACCGACGAATTCAAGCAGCAGCGCGATCTGCGCGGCCTGTTCGAATTCAACCTGACCGGCAAAGAGCTGGACGCCTACGTGAAGAATCAGGTTGCCCAATACCGTGAGCAGGCGAAAGTGTTCGGCCTGGCTAAATAACCGCAGGGGAAAACCATGAGCGATCGTATTTTTGCCGGCTTTTGGCTGCTGCTGTGTATCGGCGGGCTGTTCATCGGCTGGGGCATCCAGAGCGAATACAGCTATGAACCGCTGGGGCCGCGCCCGTTCCCGCTGGCGATCCTCAGCCTGATGGCGCTGTGCGCGGCGCTGCTGTTGCTGCGCCGCCCGCAGGCGGTGGAATGGCCGCACCACAAGGTGATGCAGCGGCTGCTGGTGCTGGTGATCACCCTGGTGCTGTATGCCTGGGGGTTTGAATGGCTCGGCTTTCCACTGGCGACCGCGCTGCTGACGTTCAGCATCGGCCTGCTGTTTCAGGCCAGCCTGCCGGCGGCGGCCATCTCCGGCGTCATCATGGGCGCAGCGCTGTACTACGCCTTTGACCAACTTCTCGATGTCACACTGCCGCTCGGCGCCTGGCTGAGCTAACGGGAGCGATGATGGATACCTGGATGTATTTGACCCAAGGGTTTGAAGTGGCGCTGGTGCCGCAAAACCTGATTATCGCCCTGATCGGCTGCTTCGTCGGCACCATCGTCGGCCTGTTGCCAGGGTTGGGGCCGATCAACGGCGTGGCGATCCTGCTGCCGCTGGCGTTCGCCCTCAAACTGCCGGCCGAATCGGCGCTGATCCTGCTGGCGACGGTGTATATCGGCTGCGAATACGGCGGGCGCATCTCGTCAATTCTGCTCAACGTGCCGGGTGATGCGGCGGCGATCATGACCGCGCTGGACGGCTACCCGATGGCGCAGCAGGGGCGCGCCGGCGTGGCGCTGTCCATCTCGGCGGTCAGCTCGTTCGTCGGCTCGATGATCGCCATCGGCGGCATTATTCTGTTCGCGCCGCTGCTGGCCCGCTGGTCGCTGGCCTTCGGCCCGGCGGAGTATTTTGCCCTGATGGTGTTCGCCATCGCCTGCCTCGGCAGCATGATGAGCCAAAACCCGCTGAAATCCCTGCTGGCGGCGCTGATCGGCCTGGGGCTGGCGACGGTGGGCGTCGACGCCAACACCGGCGTTTACCGCTTTACCTTTGACAGCGTGCACCTCTCCGACGGCGTGCAGTTTATCGTGGTGGTGATCGGCCTGTTCTCGGTCAGCGAGATCCTGCTGATGCTGGAAAGCACCAGCGCCGGGCAAAAGCTGGTGCGTAAAACCGGCCGGTTGCTGTTCAACCGCAAAGAGGCGGCGCAGTGCGCAGGCCCTACCCTGCGCTCGTCGGTGATCGGCTTCTTCGTCGGCATTCTGCCGGGCGCCGGCGCCACTATCGCCAGCGCGCTGACCTACATGACCGAAAAGAAAATCAGCGGCAACAGCGACACCTTCGGCAAAGGCGACATCCGCGGCGTAGCGGCGCCGGAAGCGGCCAACAACGCCTCGGCCTGCGGTTCGTTCATTCCGATGCTGACGTTGGGGGTGCCCGGATCCGGCACCACGGCGGTGATGATGGGGGCGCTGACGCTGTATAACATCACCCCCGGTCCGGCGATGTTTACCGAACAACCGGATATCGTCTGGGGGCTGATCGCCGCGCTGCTGATCGCTAACGTCATCTTGCTGATCATGAACCTGCCGCTGGTTGGCCTGTTCACCCGCATGCTGACCATCCCGCTGTGGTTCCTGGTGCCGGCGATCGCCGCGGTTTCCGCGGTGGGGGTTTATGCGGTGCACAGCACCACCTTCGACCTGCTGTTGATGGTCGGGTTGGGGGTGTTCGGCTATATCCTGCGGAAAATGCACTTCCCGATGTCGCCGCTGATTCTGGGCTTCGTGCTGGGTGAGATGCTGGAGCAGAACCTGCGCCGCGCGCTGTCGATCAGCAACGGCGAATTCGGCATCCTGTGGAGCAGCAGCATCGCGCAAACGCTGCTGGTGTTGGCGGTCGCGGTGCTGGCGCTGCCGCCGCTGCTGCGCCTGATGCGCAAACGCCGCCATCCGGCGGCCGAGGCCAAGGCCGAGTAACGCGAAACGGGCGGGAATTTCCCGCCCGTTGTGTTTAACGGCCCAGGGCCGCGATCCCCCTTTCCAGCGCCCCGATATCGTCATCGACGAGCAGGGGCTGAATTACCGCAAAGTCCGCCTCAGGCAACTCATAGAGGCGCAAGGCGAGCAAGCGCGCGATAACTTCCGGCGCGAATCGCCAACGGATAAACCTCGCCGGATTGCCGCCGACGATAGCATAGGGTTCAACATCGCCGGCCACCACGCTGCCGGCGGCGACGATCGCCCCCTCGCCTATCGAGACCCCTGGCATCAACATCGCCCGCATGCCAATCCAACAACCGTCGCCCAGCCGGGTATCGCCTTTGGGGCGGTACGCCTGTTTGATGGTTGCCATAAACGGGTACAGGCTCAACCAGTCGATGCGATGGGTGTGATTGCCCCCCATCAGGATCACCGCTTCGGCCGCGATGCACACGTAATCGCCGATCAGCAGGCGATCTATTTCGCCCAGCGGCTGCCATTGCCGGCTGACCGCGTCGCCGTGCAGATAGCGCACCACCGAGCGTTCGAAACCGTTATCCCAACAGTCGCTGTAGTAGCTGTGGGTGCCTTTGACGATAATATTCGGGTTAGTCACCGTCTGATGCAGCAGCTCGGTGTTGGACCAGTGTTTTTCGGACATGGCGTATTCTCTTGTTACGGGAATAAAAGCCACGGAACGGAATGTCTGTGGCCGTGTTGTCGTTCACTCAACACGGCCATTCAAGCGATAAGCGCTCGTTTCAATCTCGGGTTATTCATGATTACCGCCTCTCTTGCGAGGCGAAATGGTAACCGATCACGCCTCGGCGGTCTTGCTTTTCAACAGCAGCACCCCGCCCATCACCAGCGCACTGCCCAGCAACTGCAGTTGATTCATGTTTTCCCCCAGCAGGAAATAGGCGATCACCGCGGTGAAAACCAGCTCCAACGACAGGATCAGGTTGGCTACGGCCAGCGGCAGCGTTTTCAGGCTGATGTTATACAACCCGAAGCCCAACAGCGTGGGCCCGGCGGCCAGCGCCAGCAGCAACAGCCAGCCGCTCCACTGAATGCCCTGCGCGCCGTGCGACAGGAACCACAGAGAGCCGGCCATGCCGTGGAACGCTGCCAGCGGGAACGCCGTCAGCGCCGCGTTGAACACCAGCTGATACAGCGCCGAAAAACCGAAAACGTACAAAATGGTGTTCCACACCGGATAGCCCCGTTCGCTGGCCACCCGCCCGCCGAGGGTATACAGGGTATAGCCGATGCCCGACAGCATCCCCACCAGCAGCCCCAACAAATCGAAGTGCTGGTTGCCCATGCTGTCGCCGTTGCTGACCAGGAAACAACCGCCCAGGCTGATGGCGATCACCAGCAGTTGGCGCAGCGTCAGGCGTTCGCTGTACATCACCCAGCCGAGGAACACGGTAAAGCCCACCGAACAGTAGGTCAGAATGGTCGCCACCGATGCGCCGTTCAGCGCCACCGACAGCGTCCACAGGCTGTTGAACAGCGCCAGCAGCAGCCCGTAAAGCGCGTAGAACAAGACCTGTTCACGGCGCAGGCGCGCCCACTGCGGTTTCACCACCAACAGCAGCGGCAACAGCACCAACGCCACCAGCGCCGCGCGCCAGAACGCCAGCACGAAGGTCGGCAGGTGATAGTACTCGGTCAGCGCGCGGATGATGATGGCGGTAAAGGCCAGCAGCATGGCGCTGATCATGGCGATGACGTAACCCTGGCGGCTGCCCTGAAAGAGACGCGCGCCGGGCAGCGCCGGCCGGGCGGAAACGCCTGACGGTAATGACATGAGATCCTCGGAAAAATGGCGACGTAAATGCTCAGGCGCACAGTGTAACGCGGCCATTTTTTCTCACTATAGCCACTTTACGGCATTGTCATGCAGGCCACTTTTCTGCGCTTGAAGCCCTGTTGACATGGGGTATAGTAAAAAGCTCTCTCCCTAACCGGGCCAATTTCGCATGCACATTCCGTTAGATCGCGAGCAGGACGTTCCGCTCTATTTACAGATCGAAGAAGCGCTGCGGCGCGCCATCCTTACCGGCGTGTTCGTGGATGGCGACAAGCTGCCCTCAACGCGCACGCTGGCGGCCGAACTGGCGGTCAGCCGTTTGACGGTGGATAACGCCTATGCCGAACTGGCGGCCAAGGGCTTTTTGCATCAGCGGCGCGGCAGCGGCGCCTACGTTGCGCACCCGCAGGCGCAAACGCGCCCGGCCCGGCCGAGCAGCGATGCCCCCTTCCCGCTGGAGAGCTTCACCACCCTCACCTCGCGGCTGGACGGCTACGCCGACGCCCCGCTGCCGGAGGGGCTGATCAACTTCGCCGCCGGCGTCGGCAGCCCTAAGGTGTTTCCGCTGGAGGCGTTTCGCAAAGTGCTGCTGTCGGTGCTCAGCCGCCATGCGGAAGAGGCCTTCAGCTACGGAGAATACTGCGGCTACTACCCGCTGCGCGATACGCTGAGCCGCATTCTCAGCGCGCAGGGCATCCCCACGCAGGCGGAACAGGTGCTGATCACCAACGGCTCGCAGCATGCCATCAGCCTGGTGGTGCAAAGCCTGCTGGCGCCGGGCGATACGGTGATCGTCGAAGAACCGACCTACGCCGAAGCGCTGGGCCTGCTGCGCCAGCACCGCATCAATATCGTCACCGTGCCGGGCGATCGCCACGGCATGCTGGTCGAACGATTGCCCGAGTTGCTGGAACGCCACCGCCCCAAATTGATCTACACCATCCCCAACTTTCACAACCCGACCGGCCGTTGCCTGAGCGAAGCTCGCCGGCGGCGCCTGCTGGCGATCGCCCAACGGGCCGGCGTGGTGATCCTGGAGGACGATTTCGTCGGCGATCTGCGTTACCAGGGCAAACAGCTGCCGTCGCTGCGTGCGCTGGCGCAGCCGGGCGCGGTGATCTACGTCAGCACCTTCTCCAAGATGCTGCTGCCCAGCATGCGCATCGGCTATCTGGTGGCGGACAGCGAGCACTATCAGCGCTTTGCGCGGCGCAAGCACGTTGACAGCTTCACCAGTTCCAGCCTGATCCAGCGGGCGCTGGACGCGTTTGTCACCGTCGGCCGTTACGACAAGCAGCTGCGCCGCGCCGGGCGCGTCTATCGCCTGCATCTGGAAGTGATGATCGACGCGTTGCAACGGCGGTTGCCGCCGGGGTGCCGTTTCGAAACGCCGCAAGGCGGCTTGTTTATCTGGCTGACGCTGCCCGCGGCAGTGACCACCACCGAGCTGATGCCGGTGGCCTGGCGGCACGGCGTCACTTTCGCGCGCGGCGAATGCTTTTATGCCCAGGAACAGCTGGGCGCGCACAGTCTGCGGCTAAACTTCGCCGCCAACTCGCCGCCGCAGATTGAAGAAGGTATCGCCCGGCTTAGCCGGGCGATTGAGGAAGTGATAGCAGAGAAAAACGCCGGTTAGACGGCGGCCCACCACAGCCGCAGCTTCATCCCCCAGTAGCTGGTCCAGCCGGTGGTGCTCTGCACCACCTTGCCCTGCGAGACCACCACGAAGGTCGGCGTCACGCCAATCTGCCACTGCGCCGACAGCGTACCGGCCGGATCGTTGACCACCGGCAGCGCCAGCCGTTTGCGCGCCAGCCACTGTTTCACCTGGGTATCGTCGCCCGATCGCAGCGCGACGGTCAGCACGTTGCCGCCCGCCGCCTGCAAACGGGCGACGTCCGGCGTGGTGAAACGACAAACGCCGCACCAGCTGGCCCAGAAGTAAACCAGCAGCGGCCGCTCATGACTGAGCTGCGCCAACGACACGCGCTCGCCGTCCAACGTGGTCAGCGTCTGGGCATCGAAGGCCGGCGGCGCCTGCGGCGCGTTCAGCCAATCCATCACCGTAATCACCGCCAGTGCGATCAGCGCCAGCAGCAGCAACTCGCGCCCCCAGCGCTTGAGCTTAGCCATGGTTGGCCTTCGCCAGCTGCTGCTTCACCATCGTTTCCAGCTCTTCATAGGACACCGCCCCCGGCAGCATCCGATCGCCGATCAGCGTCGCCGGCGTCCCTTGTACGCCCAGTTGTTCCGCCAATTCCATATTGGTGCGCAGCGTGGTCATGCTCTGTTCGCTCGGCGCCACCGCCTTGACGCCGGTTTTCTCCTGCGCGGCGGCGATGCTGGCCTTGTCGTGGAAGCCCTTTTTCGCCATCAGCCGCTGATGCAAGGCCCAGAATTGCTCCGGGTGCTGCTGCCAGGTGGTGAGCGCCACGCGCGCCGAACTGACCGAACTTTCGCCCTTGAACGGCAACAGCTTCACCACCAGCGCCACATCCGGGTATTGCTTGACGATTTTCTCCAGCATCGGATCAAACCGCTTGCAGTACGGGCAGTTATAGTCGGTAAAGGTCACCAGCGTCAGTTTGGCGTTGGCGGCGCCGAGGCGCGGGCTGGCCGGATCCTGATACAGCGTTTTGGCATTCTGCTTGATAGCCTGGCTGATTTGCTGGCCGGCGGTTTGCTGCTGCCAGGCGTCCACCGCCTGCGCCAGAATGTCCGGGTTGGACACCAGCGTTTCGCGGATCATCTCTTTGATACGCGCCTCTTGCGCCGGGGTGAAAGGCTCGGCGGCCCACACCGGGGCGGCGATGATCATCAGTAAAATCAGTAGCTTTTTCATTGTTCGGTTCCTTTGGCATGGGAAAGCGTTTGCAGCACGGCGTCACGGGTCAACAGCGGGGATAGCACCACGCCGTCCGGGCTGCCGGGGCCATAGATTTGGTTGAAAGGCACGGCGACGCTGCCGCGCCTTTGCAGGAAGGCGCTGATGTCGGCCGACGGGCGACTCCAGTCGCCGCGCAGCGCGACCACGTCATCGGCGTTCAACGCCCGCTGTACGTCATCGCGCAGCAGCACATTGAATTTGTTGGCTTTACAGGTCACGCACCAGTCTGCGGTGACGTCGACGAACACCCGTTTATGCTGCGCCAGCGCCTCGGCGATCGCCTGTTCGCTCAGCGGTTGCCACTGAACCCGATCCTGCAACGGCTGGCGCCACAGACCGGCGGTCAGCGAACCGGCCAGCAAGGCCGCACCCGCCAGCACCACAGTGCCCGCCGCCAGCTTGGCCGCCAAGCGCGCCCCCTGCCGGCGCCACACCGCCAGCAGCAACGCCAGCAGCGCCAACCCCCCCAGCCACAGCGTAGCCTGCACGCCGATATGATTGCTCAGCAGACTCAGCAACCACAGCGACGACGCCAGCATCAGCAATCCCATCGCCAGCTTGACGGTATTCATCCAGCGGCCGGGACGCGGCAACCGCAGCGCCAGCGAAGGCCAGGCGGCGATCAGCAGCCACGGCAGGCTCATGCCGATGCCGAGCGCGATGAACATGCCCCACAGCACCGGCAGCGACGCCGCCAGCGCGAAGGCCACCGCCGTGCCGAGAAACGGCGCCGAGCACGGCGTCGCCAGCAGCGTGGCGAAGGCGCCCTGCCAGAAATGGCCGCTCAGGCCGTGCCCGTTATGGGTGGCCAGCGAGGTATTCAGATCGGACGAGAGGCGCAGATGGAACAGGCCGAACAGGTTGGCGCTGAACAGCAGCGTCACCAGCACCATAAAGCCGATAAACCACGGATTCTGGAACTGAATGCCCCAGCCGAGCGCGTGGTTGCCGAGCCGCAGCAGCGTCATCAGCAGGGCCAACGCCATAAACGAGGCGACAATACCCAGCGACGATGCCAGGAACTGCAGCCGTACGCTGCGCCGATCGCGCCGCTCCACCTGCAGGATGGAACCGAGCTTGATGCCCAACACCGGCAGGACGCACGGCATCAGATTGAGGATCAACCCGCCCGCCAGCGCCATCAATACCGCCTGCCATAACGGGAACGCCGCACCGGCCGGCGCGGCCAGCGGCTCGCCGATCGGCAGCGTTATCTGCTGCGCCATGCCGCCGTCGTCGATCACCAGCGTCAGCGTTTTTCCGCGCAGATCCGGCGCCGCCTCTCCCCAGCCATCGCTCACCGGGACTCGCGCCAGCAACTGATCGCCGTCGGTTTCAACCTGCGGCTTGCCGAGATCGGCATCCGCCAGCGTATCGAAGAACAGCGCGGGCCGCTGCCAACCGTCGGCGCGTTCGGCGGCAATCTGCAGCTCGCCGCTGCGATACCCGGCCTTGACGTTATCCGTCAACCCGGCGGCGATCGGCACTTGCCCCATCGCCTGCGCGAAGTCGTGATTAAACTGCGGATCGTTCGGCGCCGTCAGATCCAGACTGAAGGGGTAGTCGGTCAGAATGCAGACATTGCTGCAGGTGGACAGCGTCAGGGTGCCCGCCAGCGGGCCGGACACCTGGCCTGGCATCACGATCGGCAGCGTGACCCGATCGTGATAGCCCTGGGTGGAAATGCCGGCCACCTCGAAACGCTGCGGCGTCGGCCAGTGCCAGGTCGCCGGCGGTGGGTGGCCTTGCCAGACGATAGCCGGCGCGATGCCGCCTTCGCCCGGGGAACGCCAGTAAGTTTTCCAGCCTTTTTGCAGCTCGACCGACAGCAGCAGACGGGTCTCTCCCGGCTGTGACGTGTCGGCGCGCAGCCGCACCTTGGCATGATCGTTGGCCGGATTTTGCAGCCAGCCGCTGTCCGCCGCCTGCAAGGCGGGCAGCCACAGCATAAACAGGCAAGCGCAGGCCAGCCTGATAATTTTCAACATGTTAATTCTCCATAAATGATTAATTCACCGCGAAAAACGGGCGATTAACTCATTCACGGAAGACGCATAATCGAAGGTGCACCCTGAGGGTGGGCGGAGAAATGGCGCGAGGAGGAGGAATGCGCAGACGCGCGGCAATGGTCGGCGCCAACAGCGCCAGCAGCAGACCCAGCCCGAACAGCACGGTTTCGAACATTACCGGCGGCGCGGCCAGCAATGATTTGGCGCTCAGTTCACAGGGCGTCGGCTGCGCTTCGGCGGCGGCATCACTGGACTGAACGGCGGTAGCGGCCGGGATCCCCAGCGTTTGCTGCAGCGCATGCAGGCCCGCCATGCGCTGGGTCATGCACGTCAGCACCACCAGGCAAGCCAGGCATAAAAACCATTTTGCAATCCGCTGCCGTTTAACCATGCCACCCTCATGTTCAGATCTGGGGTTATCTTAGCGGCGCAGACGCGATTAGCAACGTTTTGTCGGTAAAGAAATGTCTGAGCGGCGGTATTGATGGCGGCGAATTACAGGTATCATAGAGGGTAAGCCTGCGCTTTTCGCCGGGTACAATGACGATTCTCTCCTCCAGGCACACTGCGGGGATACACAGCGAAGGACTGGTGATATGCAACCTTTGAGTGGGCCGGGCACCCCAATCGCCGGCGAGCGCCTCCCTTCCCCGGGCAAAACGGCGGCCACTGACGATCAACCCCTCTCTCCGGCGCAGCGCACAACGCTGGAAAAACTGATCGTGAAAATCATGACGCTCAGCCCGATAAAATCGGCGGAGATCTGGGCGTCTCTGCGTCACGATCTCGGCGCCGACAAAGGCGGCGAACTGCTGGCGCGCCATTTTCAACCGGCGGAACAGCTGCTGCAAACGCGTCTGACGCAGGCGCAGCAAAACCATGCCGGGCGCCAACTGCTGCAACAGCTGGCCGAGTTGCTGCCGCAGGGCAATAATCGCCAGGCGGTCAGTGACTTTATTCGTCAACGGTTCGGCCATACGGTGTTGAGCCAGTTAAGCCCGCCGCAGCTGCAGCAGGTGCTGAATCTGTTGCAGACCGGCGGCCTGACCATTCCCCAACCGCAGCAAACCGCCACCAGCGATCGCCCGCTGCTGCCCGCAGAGCATCAAAGCCTGCAGCAGCAGGTTACCAAACTCAGCGCCGCGACCGGCGAAGCGCCGGCTAAAATTTGGCAAACGCTGTTCGATCTGGCGGGCGTGAAAACCAACGATCCGCTGCCGGCGCGCCACTTCCAGCTGCTGAACCAGTTTTTACAGGTGAAGGTGGCGCTCAGCCCGCAGAACGCGCCAACGCTGAACAACCTGCTGGCGGCGCTCAAACAGCCGGCGGATGAGCAAGAACTGCAGCAGATGAACGACTATTGCCAGACGCGCTTCAACTGCGGCGCCAACGCGCCGCTGACGCATCCGCAAATGAGCGACGCCATTCATCAGCTGTTTGCCCGCCGTCTGGAGAAAGCCGGCCAGGCGCAGCCGATCGCCAGCCCCCCTATCGAACCGCAGCCGCTGCTCAACCCGCTGATCGCCGCCCTGCCTCTGCCGCTGCAAAAAGCGCTGAGCAAGCCCGCCGTGGCGCTGATCCTGCTGCTGTTGGCGCTGGCCGTCATGCTGGCGCTGGTGTTTTAACGCCTCAGGCGCAGCCGCAGTCCGCTGCGGCCGCCCGGGAGCGCAGCGACCCCGGCAGTTCGCCGATGGCCAACGGATGGCCGTCGCGCAGCCAGAAATCCAGCCCGCCAATCAACTCCTTCACCCTGAACCCCAACTTCGCCAGCTTGTAGGCGCCTTTGGTGGAACCGTTGCAGCCGATGCCGTCGCAGTAGGTCACATACACCTTTTGGCGATCCAGGTGCGCCGTGCCGGCTTCATCCATCAGGCGATGCGGCAAGCTGAGCGCGCCGGGGATATGCCCGGCGGCGTACAGCGCCTCCGCACGGGTGTCGATCACCACCATCCCGTCCACGCCATTGCGCAAATCTTCCGCCACGTCCCAGGCATCCGCATAGCGGCTCAGCTTGGCCGCCAGATAGGCCAGGCTCTCTTCCGGCTCTGCCGGCGGAAAGGCCAGCACCAAGGATTCTTTCGACATATCACTCACTCCCGTTGATCAAGACAGATGACAATAGTGCCCGATTTTGGTCTTATGATTGATACCCATTTTTTACTCATGATAAGACCCATTATGCGGCACACGCTGATCACGCTGTTTCAGCAATCGCCCCAGGCCATCGGCACGCTGCGCGATCGTCTGTGTGCGGCATTGCGGCAGGCCATCCACCACGGCGCATTGAGCGTTGGGCAACGGCTGCCCTCCAGCCGAGTGCTGGCTGGGGATCTGAACCTCTCAAGGGTGACCGTCGAAGCAGCCTACGGTCAGTTGGAAGCGGAGGGGTATTTGCAGCGCCGCGTCGGCCAGGGCACATTTGTGGCTATCCGCATCGCCAAATCGCCGCCGCCGGCGACCCGCACCGCCATGCCGCGCCTTTCGCTGCGCGGCCAACAGATCGTGCACACCGGCGGCTGCCGCGATCCGCAGAACCCTCAGGCCTTCGCTGCCGGCTCGCCGGACCTGCGCGCGTTTCCGCTGGCCCTGTGGAAGCAGTTGACCGCTCAACGCCTGCGCCTACAGGGGGAAAGCCTGCTGCGCTACGGCGATCCGCAAGGCTATCTGCCGCTGCGCGAAGCCATTGCCGCCCACGTCAACCAAACGCGCGGCGTAGTCTGCGATGCGAGCCAGGTTATCGTGCTGACCAGTTCGCAGCAGGCGCTGCAAATGATCGCCACCTTACTGTTGGACAGCGGCGACAGCGTCTGGATGGAAGAGCCGGGTTACGCCGGGGCGAGAAACGCCTTTATCAGCGCCGGCGCCGCGCTGACGCCGGTGGCGGTAGACGACGATGGCCTGCGAGCAGAACCTTCCTTGCCCGATCCGCGTTTGATTTATCTGACGCCCTCGCACCAATACCCGACCGGCGCGGCGCTCAGCCTGGCACGCCGCTTGGCGTTGCTGGCGCAGGCGGAGCGGCAACAGGCCTGGATCATTGAGGACGATTACGACAGCGAGTTTCACTACGACGGGCTGCCGATTCCGGCGATGCAAGGCCTGGATCGCCATGGCCGGGTGCTCTATCTCGGCACCTTCTCCAAATCGTTGTTCCCTTCGCTGCGGCTGGCGTACCTGATCGTGCCGCCCGCGCTGGTCGCCCCCTTCGTCACCGCACGCACGGTCTATGACGGCCACAGCGCGCAGTTGATGCAGGCGGTGACCGCCGAGTTCATTCGCCAGGGGCACTTCGCCGCGCATATTCGTTACATGCGCCAGCTCTACCACAGCCGGCGCGATGTGCTGCTGACGGAAGTGCGCGAAAAGCTGAGCCACTTCGCCACGGCCGCTCCCGCCGCCGGCGGCCTGCAGCTCAGCGTTTGGCTGCCGCCCGGCCGGGAGGCGGCGCTCAGCCAACAGGCGCGGCGGCTCGGCGTTCTTACGCCCGGGTTAACGGCGCAATACCAAACGGTTCAGGCCCAGCGCGACGGCTGGCTGCTGGGTTTTTCGGCCCTGACGCCGGGCGAGATCCGCAGCGCCGTCGAGCGGCTGGCGCGGATCGCCGCGGCTTAGCCCTGCCCCGGAGAGACGCCGGCCGGCTTATTGCTCGGTCAGGCGCATCTCCGCCACCAGCGGCAGGTGATCGCTCACCGCCGGCCAGTGCACGCCGTTCCAATCGCCGCTGGCGTTCGGCACCGTCAGGCTGTCCAGATGCCAACGCTGCGCATTGCCGCTAAAGATGTAATCCACCTTGATTTCGGCGTTTTCCGCCGGCCAGCTGCGGCCATCTTGCCCATTGGGCATGATATCGTTCCAATAGCGGCTCAGCTCCAGCCAGGTGACGCTGCCCGGCACGTCGTTCATGTCGCCGAACAGCAGTTTGATGCCGCGCACTTCGATGGTGCGATCGTTCAGCTCCCGCACCTGATCCAGACGCATCGTCGGATCTTCCTTGGTGTCGAGGTGGGTGTTGAACAGGGTGATCGGCGTCGGGAACTCCGGCACATCGACCTTGGCGCTGAAGGCGATGCGCTGCTCGCGCTGGCCGGACGGCAACGGATAGATCACGGCGTCGTGCAGCGGATACTTCGAGAGAAACGCCAGGCCGTATTCACCGCCGTCGAAATCGATCGCCCGGCCGAACACCGCCTGCATGCCGGTCAGCTTCGCCAGTTCCGCCGCCTGATCGACCCGCCCGCTGCGGGCGGTGAGTTTATCCACCTCCTGCAGCGCCACCACGTCGACGTTCATCGCGCGAATCGCCTTGGCGATGGCGGTCATGTCGCTGACCTTGCCGGCGGCGATATTGAAGCTGGCGACGCGGATCTTCGGCGCCTGTTCCAGTTCGTAGGTTTTGTTCTTCAGGCCGCCCAACGCGCTGGCCACCTCGCGGCTGTTGGCGTTGCTGTTGGCGTGCCCGGTATCGGCGGACGACCAGGCGCTGTGAGAGATGCCCAGGGACAGTAAGGTGATGAGCAAAGCGTGACCGGTGTGCATGAATTCTCCTTGAGGGACAGATAAGTGTTATGCGGGCGCTTCCCGGCCCACAGCTAACACCGATTTTGCCGCAGAAACCTGCGACTATTTCCTAGTTGCACCGCTATTTTTCGTTTCTGCGCGATGCTTCGCATTCTGGCGGTTTACGCATTGCGCCGTTGGACAATCGGCTGATTTCGTTTTAAAACCGGTAGATTGCCAACCGCGAGGAGTTCCGATGACCAGCCCGATTGCCGAACAGCTTACCGAACGTTTCTTCCGCTATCTGGCGGTGACCAGCCAGAGCGACGCCGCCGCAACCGCCCTGCCCAGCACGCCGGGGCAGCATGAGATGGCGCAACTGTTGGCGGACGAGCTGCGCCGGCTCGGCCTGGCCGACGTTCAAATCGACGAGCACGCCACCGTGACCGCCCGCAAGCCCGGCACCCAACCCGGCGCGCCGCGCATCGGCTTCATCACGCATATCGACACCGTGGACGTCGGCCTGTCGCCCGAGATTCGCCCGCAGCGCCTGCGCTTCACCGGCGAGGATTTATGCCTGAATGCCGAGCAGGACATCTGGCTGCGTACCGCCGAGCATCCGGAGATCCTGCCCTACCGGAACGAAGAGATCCTGTTCAGCGACGGCACCAGCGTGCTGGGCGCCGACAATAAGGCGGCGGTCACCGTGGTGATGACGCTGCTGGCCAACCTGACCGCGGCCGATCGCCACGGCGATATCGTGGTGGCGTTCGTGCCGGACGAAGAAATCGGCCTGCGCGGCGCCAAGGCGCTGGATCTGCAGCGTTTCCCCGTCGATTTCGCCTACACCATCGACTGCTGCGAACTGGGTGAAGTGGTGTACGAGAATTTCAACGCGGCGGCGGCGGAGATCCGCATCGAGGGGGTGACCGCCCACCCGATGTCGGCGAAAAACGTATTAATCAACCCGATACGCATCGCCAACGACATCATTAACCGATTCGACGTGCAGGATACCCCAGAGCACACCGAAGGGCGCGAGGGCTATTTCTGGTTCACCGATCTGGCCGCCAACGCC
Source organism: Serratia sp. CY52157 (assembly GCF_052168495.1). NCBI lineage: Bacteria > Pseudomonadati > Pseudomonadota > Gammaproteobacteria > Enterobacterales > Yersiniaceae > Serratia > Serratia sp. CY52157. The sequence continues at coordinate 1,884,936 of NZ_JBJNMO010000001.1, forward strand.
AATCAGGCGACGCTGAAGGTGTCGATTCGCGACTTCTATCGCGCGGCGTTCGAGGCGCGCAAGGCCCGCCTTGAGGAGACGGTGCGCCAGGTGGCGGCCAACTATCCGCGGGCCAACGTCAGCTGCAGCGTCAGCGACATCTACAGCAACATCAGCAACGCCATTGGCGAGGACCGCCGCGCCATCGATCTGATCTTCGGCGCCCTCGCCGCCCACGGCATCCCGCCGAAGGTGATCCCGATGCGCGGCGGCACCGACGGCGCGGCGCTCTCCAGCCGCGGCATCCTGACGCCCAATTACTTCACCGGCGCGCATAACTTCCACTCGCGCTTCGAGTTTTTACCCGTCAGCGCCTTCGTGAAATCCTATCAGGTGACCCGCAGCATTTGCCTGCTGGCCGCACGACAAAGCGGCCAACCGGCTTAGCTCATCACCCAGCCGAGCAACGCGGCCCATACCAACAGCGGCAGCGAATAATAGTGGAAGCGCAACCAGATCTTGCGCTCCCCCGCCATGCGCAGCGCAATCAGGTTGGCGAGCGATCCGATCGCCAACCCGAAGCCGCCGGCGTTGACCGCATAGGCCAGCTGAGCGCTGGAGGGCACATAGTTGAGCAACAGTATGGTGGCCGGCACGTTGCTGACGATCTGCGACAGCCCGACGCCCAACGCATACACGCTCCCCTCGCTCAGCCCGGCGATGGCGGCGAACGCCGGCTGAAGCGGCGGCAAACGGGTAAACAGGCCGACATCGATGAACATGGCGGCGAACACGAAAATCAGACTCCAGTCGATCTGCAACAGCACTCGGCGCGCCAGCAGCAAGAAACCGGCGAACACCGCCAGCAGCCCGTACAACGGCAGATCGAAATCGAGACACAGCAGGAAAACCGCATACAGCCCTACACAGCTCAGCAACAGCGGCCGCTGGTAGGGATATCCCTCGGTATTCGGCGTTTTCACGATGTCGCGCGCCGGGAAGCTGAACCAGGTCAGCGCCAGCAGGCTCAACATCATTGCGGCGCCAAACGGCGCCATCTGGCCGATGAAACCGAGGAAAGAGAGGCCGGAGCGGCTCCACAGCAGGATATTTTGCGGGTTGCCGATCGGCGTCAGCAACGAACCGGCGTTCACCGCCAACGCCTGGAAGATGATCAAGCGGCCAACCGGCAGCGCCGACAGCTTTTTCAGCGTGATGGTGAGCGGAATGACGATAAACAGCGCCACATCGTTGGTCAGAAACGACGACAGCAGCGCGGCGGAAAACACCAGGAACAGCGCCAGCCGCCGTTCGCTGTGCAAGCGGTTGATAATCTTGCGGCCGACAAAATCGAAGTAGCCGCTGACCTCAACCCCTTTGGTCAGCAGCATCAGCCCCAACAGGGTGATGAGGGTACGGCCGTCGATGAAACCACCCAGCGCCGACAGCGGTTGCGGATGAAAAGCGAACATCGCCACGCCGGCCAGCAGCAATGCATGCAAGAAGCGATCTTTGACAAAGGGGTGGATAAGCCGAGAAATGGCGGTTGAACTCATAGCGGCAGTGTGAACCTCACCGAAAAGAATGGGCAGACGTTAGCTCAGACGCGGCTTCAGCGCCAGCAAAATGCTATTTTACCTTTATCCGCTTTTCATTTGCCGCGCTTTACTTTATTTGTAGCGGCTTTCACGGTTTTCAAAGGACATGTTATGGCTTCCCTGCTCGCTAAAGGGGCGTTGCTCAGCGCCTTATGCGCCCTGCTCGCCGCCTGTGACGATCCCGCCTCTCGCCCGCAAATCGATATCGATGGCAAGACCATGGGCACCTTCTACAGCGTTAAGGTCAGCGGTGACGTCGCGATCGGCAAACAAGAGCTGCAGCGGCAGATCGACACGGTGCTCGAACGGGCCAACGACGATATCTCTACCTACCGCGCCGATTCGGTGCTGTCGCGGTTTAACCGCAGCGCCAGCCTCGAGCCGCAGCCTATCCCGCGCGGCATGGCGGACATCGTATTGATGGCCCAACGCATCGGCCGCGATACCGGCGGCGCCATGGACATCACCGTCGGCCCACTGGTGAACCTGTGGGGGTTCGGCCCAGACAAGCATCCGGTCAAGGTGCCGGAACAGGCGCAGATCGACGCGGCGAAGCAGAACATCGGCCTGCAGCACCTGAAGCTGATCAGCGACAATCGCGGGGAGTGGCTGCAAAAAGATCTGCCGGGCATGTATGTCGATCTCTCGACGCTGGGCGAAGGCTATGGCGCCGATGAGCTGGTGCGCCTGATGAACCGTCACGGCATTACCAACTACCTGGTGTCGGTAGGCGGCGCGGTCTCTTCGCGCGGCGTCAACGGCCAGGGCAAACCCTGGCGGGTGGCGATCCAAAAGCCGACCGACCGTGAAAATGCGGTGCAGGCGCTGGTGGATCTGCACGGTTACGGCATCAGCACCGCCGGCAGCTACCGCAACTACTTCGAACAAAACGGCCAGCGTTACTCCCATGTCATCGATCCGACCACCGGCAGGCCGATAAACCACCGACTGGTTTCCGCCACGGTGATCGCCCCGACCGCACTCGAGGCCGACGGTTGGGATACCGGCTTGATGGTGCTGGGCCCGGAGAAAGCGTTGCAGCTCGCAGAAGAGAAAGGGCTGGCGGTCTACCTGATCAGCAAAACCGACGACGGTTTCAGCGCCGTGATGACGCCGCAGTTCAAAGCATTTTTAGTGCAGTGAGATAAAAAAGCCCGGCGCGCAATGGCCGGGCTTATTCCTGTTCCGCGCCGATCACTTGGTCAGCGCGATGATGCCGAGGGTCAGACCGGCAACCGCCGCCGCACCGCCGGCGATCGCGCCCGCGGTTTCCCAGTTATCCTGAGTGGTGCCCTTCATACAGGTGTTGGTGTGCACCAGACGCCCCTGGTCATCGTAGACCGGCACGCAGGGAGAATCGGTGGCGCATCCGGCCAACACGGCCGACAGTAACCCAACCGCAATTAACTTTTTCATACTTCTTGCCTCAATGTTCGATCACTTTAGAAAGCTACGCCGAGCGATAATCACGCTACCTGGCTATTGTATGCCCAACGCGTGTAATGGCGAGGTAATGATGTGTCAGGGGATGTGATTTGGGAAAACTCCGAGCGCCCGGCCGGTGGGCTTCGGGCAGTAAAAAGCCCGCGAAAACGCGGGCTTGTTGGCGGAATGACGCGCCGGCGGGATTATTTCGCCAGTTTGCGCATCACCAGCGTGGCGTTGGTGCCGCCGAAGCCGAAGCTGTTGGACATCACGGTGGTCAGCTCGCGCTGGGTCGGCTGAGTCACGATGTTCATGCCGGCCGCCTGTTCATCCAGGGTTTCGATGTTGATGCTCGGCGCGATAAAGCCGTGCTCCAGCATCAGCAGGCTGTAGATCGCTTCCTGCACGCCCGCAGCGCCCAGCGAGTGGCCGGTCATCGCCTTGGTGGAGGAGATGGCCGGGGTATTGTCGCCGAACACTTCACGAATGGCGCCCAGCTCTTTCACGTCACCTACCGGCGTAGAGGTGCCGTGCACGTTGATGTAATCGATCGGCGCATCCAGATCCTGCATCGCCATCTTCATGCAGCGCACTGCGCCTTCGCCCGAAGGGGCAACCATGTCGGCGCCGTCGGAAGTCGCGCCGTAGCCGACGATTTCCGCATAGATGTGCGCGCCGCGCGCCAGTGCGTGCTCCAGCTCTTCAACCACCACCATGCCGCCGCCGCCGGCGATGACGAAACCGTCACGATCGGCGTCATAGGTGCGGGACGCTTTTTCCGGCGTGTCGTTGTATTTGGTGGACAACGCGCCCATCGCATCGAACTCGCAGGCCATTTCCCAGCACAGCTCTTCGCCGCCGCCGGCGAATACGATGTCCTGTTTGCCCAGCTGGATTTGCTCAACCGCGTTGCCGATGCAGTGCGCGGAGGTCGCGCAAGCGGAGCTGATGGAGTAGTTCACGCCGTGGATTTTGAACGGCGTTGCCAGGCAGGCGGAAACGCCGGAAGCCATGGCCTTGGTCACCACGTACGGGCCAACCGCTTTCAGGCCGCGCGGGCTGCGCATCGCATCGGCGCCGAACACCTGGAAGCGCGGAGAACCGCCGCCGGAACCGGCGATCAGGCCCACGCGCGGGTTGTTTTGATACTCTTCTTCCTTCAGGCCGGAAGACGCGATCGCTTCTTGCATCGCCAGGAAGGCATAAATGGAAGCGTCGCTCATGAAACGCACCGCCTTGCGGTCGATCAGGCCGGTAGTGTCGAGCTTAACTTGCCCCCATACGTGACTACGCATGCCGGAATCTTTCAGCTCCTGGGAGAAAGTGATCCCAGAACGTCCTTCCTGCAGGCTTGCCAGGACCTCCTGCTGGTTATTACCAATGCTGGAGACAACTCCCAGGCCAGTAATCACTGCACGTTTCATTCAATACCTCTTCCACTATTAACCTACGGGATTTTGCATCGCACTTTAGCGTACAGATGTAAGCCGAACAAGTCCGATCAGCGTTTTTCAGCTTTATTGTTGTCCAGTTTGCGCCGGGGCGCCAGCGCCGTTAGAATTCGCGGCATCCCTTGAATTTCGAGCCATTGACCGTGAACCACGCCCCCATCCAAACCGCAACGCTAACCTGGAACGAACAGGGTACACCTGTTTCGAAACAGTTTGATGACGTCTATTTTTCCAATCAGGATGGGCTGGAAGAAACCCGCTACGTCTTCCTGCACGGCAATCGGCTGTCGCAACGTTTCGCCGCCCATCCGCGCTCGCTGTTTGTCGTGGCGGAAACCGGGTTCGGCACCGGGCTCAATTTCCTCACGCTGTGGCAGGCCTTCGCCGGCTTCCGTCAGGCCGAACCGGACGCAGCGCTGCAGCGCCTGCACTTTATCAGCTTCGAAAAATTCCCCCTGCAGCAGGCTGACCTGGCGGCGGCGCATGCGCGCTGGCCGGAGTTGGCGCCTTATGCCGACGAGCTGCGCGCCCAGTGGCCGCTGCCATTGCCGGGTTGCCATCGCCTGCTGTTAGCCGAAGGCCGCATTACGCTCGATCTGTGGTTCGGCGACGTCAACGATCTGCTGCCGCAGTTTGACGCCAGCATGAATAACCAGGTGGATGCCTGGTTCCTTGACGGTTTCGCGCCGGCAAAAAACCCCGACATGTGGACCGATCAACTGTTCGCCGCCATGGCGCGCTTCGCCCGGCCGGGAGGCAGCTTCGCCACCTTTACCGCCGCCGGCTTCGTGCGCCGCGGCTTGCAACAGGCCGGTTTTCAGGTCAACCGCTGCAAAGGCTTCGGCCAAAAGCGTGAGATGCTCGCCGGCGAGCTCCCGGCCGATGCGCAGCCCGCCGCACATCCGGCGCCCTGGTATCGACGCCCGGCGGCGGACAACACCGCCGACATCGCCCTGATCGGCGGCGGCGTCGCCAGCGCGCTCACCGCGCTGGCCTTGCTGCGCCGCGGCGCCACCGTCACGCTGTACTGCGCCGATGAGCAGGCGGCCGAGGGCGCATCCGGCAACCGCCAGGGCGCGATTTATCCTTTGCTGAACGGCAGCGGCGACGCGCTGGAGAGCTTTTTCAGCGCCGCGTTTCCCTTCGCCCGCCGCCAATACGATGCCCTGTTGCAACAAGGCGTCGCCTTTGATCACCAGTGGTGCGGCGTCAGCCAGTTGGCCTATGACGAAAAGAGCGGCGCCAAGATCGCCAATATGCTGAAAACCGACTGGCCGCAGGCCTTGGCGATGGCGGCCGACCGCGAGACGCTCAGCGAACGGTGCGGCGTAGATACCGGCTTTGGCGGCATCACCTACCCGCTAGGCGGCTGGCTCTGCCCGGCCGAGCTGACGCGCGGCGCTATCGCGCTGGCGCAGCGTCAGGGCTTGGTCTGCCACTACCAGCACGATGCACAGAGGCTGACGCAGGAAGAGAACGGCTGGCGCATCGATTTCGCCAACGGCGACAGCCGGCGCCATGCGACGGTGATCCTGGCCAACGGCCATCGGTTGGCCGAACTGGCGCCGACGGAGGCCCTGCCGCTGTATTCGGTACGCGGGCAGGTGTCGCATATCCCGACCTCGCCGGCCCTCGGTCAATTGAAACAGGTATTGTGTTACGACGGCTACCTGACGCCGGTTAATGCCAACAACGGCCACCACTGCATTGGCGCCAGCTACCAGCGCGGCGACATCGCCACCGACTACCGCGAGCAGGAGCAACAGGAGAACCGCGAGCGCCTGCTGCGCTGTCTGCCGGAGCAGGCCTGGCCGCAGCAGGTGGACGTCAGCGCTCATCAGGCGCGCTGCGGCGTGCGCAGCGCCACCCGCGATCATCTGCCGATGGTCGGCGCGCTGCCGGACTATCAGGCCACGCTGGCGCAGTATCAGGATTTGCAGCGGCAGAACCAGCGCGGCGAAACCGTCGCCGATGCGCCGGTCTATCCCGGTCTGTTCGCTATCGGCGGGTTAGGCTCGCGCGGCTTGTGCTCGGCGCCGTTGGCGGCGGAAATTTTGGCGGCGCAGCTGTTCGGCGAGCCGTTGCCGGGCGATGCGCGCCTGCTGGCGGCGTTGAATCCGAATCGGATGTGGGTGCGGAAATTGCTGAAAGGGCGTGCGGTTTAATCAACCTTGAGGGGCGCGGCGACGCGCCCCGGCATGACGATCAGGCGGCAGGGGTTGCAGCCTGATAGAGGTTTTCCCACATGCCGCGCACCAGGATCTGATCCGGCGGCGAGAGTTCCCCGGCGGCGATCGCTTTGTGCAGGCTCTCCTCCACCCGCGCTTTCAGCGCTTCGGCGGTGTGTTCGCCCTGCTCTTCCGCCTCGGCCACCGCCAGCGTCAGATGACCGCGCAGGTAGCCACCGGCAAACAGTTCATCATCGCTGGCGTGCTCTACCATGTCATCAATCAGCGCCAAAATGCGCGCTTCAAATTCTGCGATCATCAAATTTCCTCATTAAATAACGGGCTGTGGCGTCAGTTGAGATCTTCCGGATACGGAAAGTGCTCGGCCGCCAACGGTGGCGTATTGTAGAACGATTGCAACGCCTGAATAAAGCGCGCAGGCCTTGTGGGTATTCCCTGCTCCAGCAGCGCCAATACCCGGGCGCGCACCTTGCGTTGGAACGCGATGCGATCCGGCTCGCAGTCGCCGTTCAGGTTGTCGCAGCTGACGTTGAACGGGAAACCGGCCGCCACGCAGAACATCCATTCCAGCGCCTGCGGTTTGATCTCTACCGCTTCAAATTCGCTCTGGGTCTGCGCGTCCCGCCCATCCGGGCAATACCAATAGCCGAAGTCCACCAATTGACGGCGCGCTTCACCGGCGATGCACCAGTGCGAAATTTCGTGCAGGCCGCTGGCGTAGAAACCGTGGGCGAACACGATGCGGTGATACGGCAATTCGTCGTCGGCCGGCAGGTAGATCGGTTCGTCGTCGCCCTTCACCAGGCGGGTGTTGTAGTCATCGCTGAAGCAGCGATTGAAGATCTCGATCAACTGCTCATAATGATGGCGGGTCTGCGTGTCTGACATAAAAAACTCTATAACCACAAAAATAAAGAGGCCATTATACCCGATAACCGGCGGGGGGATACGGGCGCATAAACGGCGCCCATTTTCATCGTCAGCGGTGCAAGAAGGCGGACAGCCACTGCTGAATCTCTGCGCCGTGATTGTCGTAAAGCAGCTTGAGGCTCATCACCAGCGAGACGATCACGATCATCGGCCGAATCAATTTCTGGCCACGGGTCAGCACCATGTGCGCGCCCAAACGCGCCCCCAGCACCTGCCCCACCAGCATCACCAGACCGATGCTCCACACCACTTTGCCGCCGATGATGAACAGCGCCAACCCGCCGACGTTGGAGGTAAAGTTCAGCACTTTGGCGTGCGCCGTAGACTTGGCGAGGTTGAAACCGCACAGCGTCACGTAGGCCAGCGCGTAGAATGAGCCGGCGCCGGGGCCGAAGAAACCGTCGTAAAACCCGACGCAACCGCCGGCTACCAGCCCGAACGGCAAGGCGCCGAGGCGGCGTTGACGATCTTCCTCACCCAGTCGCGGCATCAACAAGAAATAGAGACCGATGCCGATCACCAGCAGCGGCAACATCTGCCGCAGCAAATCGGCGCGCATATGCTGCACCAGAATCGCGCCGGCGATCGAGCCGATCAGCGTCAGAAAAATCGTCAGCTTCTGGTCGTTGAGGTTCACCGCTCGCCGACGAATGAAGTACAGACTGGCGGAGAAAGAGCCGCCGACCGACTGCAGCTTATTGGTCGCCAGCGCCTGCGCCGGAGGAACCCCCACTGCCAGCAAGGCCGGCACCGTCAGTAATCCGCCGCCGCCGGCGATGGAGTCGATAAACCCCGCCAGCAGCGCTACCGCAAACAACACCCCGAGCATCTCGGGGCCAATGACGAACCAGTCCATGTGTTATTCCGCTGAGAAATGGTGATCCAGCAATGCCTGACAGGTAGGCGGTAACGGCGGCGGCACGGGTTTGCCCGGCTTCGCGTTCGGCTGATGCGGTACGAACCAACTCGCCAGTTCGGCGCCGCAGCCATCGCCCGGCGGCGGCGTATCCTGCTCCTGGCACTCCAGGCTGCCGGCCGGACAACGCAGACGCACGTGCATATGCGCACGGTGGCCGAACCACGGCCGCACCTTGTGCAGCCAGGCGCGATCGGCGCCGGCGTCCAGGCACAGACGCTGCTTGATCGCCGGGTTGACGAAGATGCGCGTCACGTCCGCATCCTGCGCCGCCAGTTTGATCAGCGACTCAATCTGCGGTTGCCATTGGCTCGCCACCACCTGTTTGCCGTCGCCCGACACCAGGTCGATCGGCTGCGGCTTGAGCAATTGCTGCGCGCTCCAACGTTGGCGCGGCAGCTGCAGCCAGATGTCGACGTCGAGCCCAGACTGGTGGCTGGCGTGGCCGCTGCTGAAGCGCCCGCCGGCCGGCATCGCCATGTCGCCGATCAGCACCGTGCCCAGCGCTTTCTGGTTCGCTTTGCTGCTGAGGCGCTGTATGAACGCCAGCAGATCCGGATGGCCGAAATAGCGGCGCTGGTCAGTACGCATCACCTGATAGTCCGGTGAATTCAGCGGCAACGGCTGCGCGCCGATGATGCAGCCGTTGGCGAAACCGCCCACCGCCTGCGGCGCGCCGGCCACCGGATGGTCGATTTTCTGCCACGGCGTCAGCGCCATGGCGGAAGCGGAGGCCGTCAGGGCCACCAGGCCCAACATCCAGTTTTTCATGGCGATTACCAGCGAGGCACGTCGGAAACCACATCACCGTTTTGCGCACGCTGGCGCAGCAGGTGATCCATCAACACGATCGCCATCATCGCTTCGGCGATCGGTACGGCGCGGATGCCCACGCACGGATCGTGGCGACCGCGGGTCACCATTTCCACCGCTTCCCCGTGGCGATTGATGGTGCGGCCCGGCACCATGATGCTGGAGGTCGGCTTCAGCGCCAGATGCGCGATCACCGGTTGGCCGCTGCTGATGCCGCCGAGAATGCCGCCGGCATGGTTGCTTTGGAAGCCTTCCGGGGTGATTTCATCGCGGTTTTCGCTGCCGCGTTTGGTCACCACGGCGAATCCGTCGCCGATCTCCACGCCTTTCACCGCGTTGATGCTCATCAGCGCGTGCGCCAGATCGGCATCGAGGCGGTCAAACACCGGCTCCCCCAGGCCAACCGGCACGTTTTCCGCAATCACGCTGACCTTGGCGCCGATGGAGTCACCCTCTTTTTTCAGCGCGCGCATCAGTTCGTCCAGCGCTTCCAGCTTGTCCGGATCCGGGCAGAAGAACGGGTTCTGTTCGACCTGATCCCAGTCTTTCAGCTCGCAGGTCACGTCGCCGATCTGCGCCAGATAGCCGCGCACCTGCACGCCGAACTTCTGCTGCAGGTATTTCTTGGCGATAGCGCCCGCCGCGACGCGCATGGCGGTTTCACGCGCCGAAGAGCGGCCGCCGCCGCGATAGTCGCGCAGACCGTATTTCTGTTCGTAGGTGTAGTCGGCATGCCCGGGACGAAACACGTCTTTGATGGCGCTGTAGTCTTGCGAGCGCTGATCGGTGTTTTCAATGATCAGACCGATGCTGGTGCCGGTGGTCACGCCTTCGAATACGCCGGAGAGAATGCGCACCTGATCCGGTTCGCGACGCTGGGTGGTGTAACGCGAGGTGCCCGGACGACGGCGGTCCAGATCGTGTTGCAAATCGGCTTCGGTGAGCGGGATGCCGGGCGGCACGCCGTCGACGATACAACCCAGCGCCACCCCGTGAGATTCACCGAAGGTGGTGACGCGGAAAATCTGCCCAATACTGTTTCCTGCCATCACGGCTCCTTACCGTTAGTCTTTTATCGTTATGAGGCTCGCCATGCGGGCCTTGGAAATGCGGCTTAGCTGCGATAGAGGCTGAAGTGATCCTTGCAATCCACCAGCTGCTGTTTGGTCAGCATGAACACGCCGTCGCCGCCGTTTTCGAATTCCAGCCAGGTGAACGGGATGTCCGGATATTGTTCCATCAGATGTACCATGCTGTTGCCCACTTCACAAATCAGCACGCCGTCGTCGGTCAGGTAGTCCGGCGCGCAGGCCAGAATGCGGCGCACCAGCTTCAGGCCATCGCTGCCCGCCGCCAGGCCCAGTTCCGGCTCAAAGCGGAACTCCTGCGGCAGATCCGACATGTCTTCCGCATCGACGTACGGCGGGTTGGTGACGATCAGATCGTACTGGATCGCGGGAACGTCGCGGAACAGATCGGAACGGATCGGGATCACCTGGTGCTCGACGCCGTGCGCCTGAATATTGCGCTCGGTCACCGCCAGCACTTCGCTGGAGATGTCCACCGCGTCCACTTCCGCTTCCGGGAAAGCGTAGCCGCAGGCGATGGCGATGCAGCCGCTGCCGGTGCACATGTCGAGAATATGGCGCGGCGGGTGCGGGATCAGCGCGCTGAAACGATCGTTGATCAACTCGCCGATCGGCGAGCGCGGCACCAGCACGCGTTCGTCGACGTAGAATTCCATGCCGCAGAACCAGGCCTTGTTGGTCAGGTAGGCGACCGGGATACGCTCGTTGACGCGGCGGATCACGCGCTCAACGATGCGATGGCGCTCGCTGGAAGTCAGACGAGCGGTATGCATGTCCTCCGGAATGTCCAACGGCAGAAACAGGCTTGGCAGCACCAATTGCACCGCTTCGTCCCACGGATTGTCGGTTCCGTGACCATAATAGATATTGGCGGCGTTGAAACGGCTTACCGTCCAGCGCAGCATATCTTGAATGGTGTGCAGTTCGTTCACTGCTTCGTCGACGAAAATTTTGTCCAATTTGCCCTCCGGCAGGCGCTGTGTTTCATGATTTAGCCGCATAGTTTGCCATGAAGCCCGCGACAAATCACGCGCGCCCCTCGCGCTTTTCACTCTGGCCCGAGTTTTGCGTCGACAGCGCTCATTCACAAGGTAAACTAGCGAAATAAACGATTTCCGGTGAATGAAGCATGAAGAACAAGCCCCCTCTGAGCAAAGACGAACAACAGCTCTTCAGAGAGTCGGTGGCGGGCGCAAAAAAGCTGCGCCAGGACACCGTCGTCCACCGCCCACCGAAGCTCAAGGTCAAACAGGTCGCGCCGCAGCGGCTGCTGCAGGAGCAGGTCGATGCCAGCTATTATTTTTCAGATGAATATCAGCCGCAGTTGGAAGAGGAAGGCCCGACGCGCTACGTGCGCCCCGGCAGCAGCCCGTATGAGCTGAAGAAGCTGCGACGCGGCGATTATTCGCCGGAGCTGTTTCTTGATTTGCACGGCCTGACTCAGCTGCAGGCCAAGCAGGAATTGGGGGCGCTGATCGCCGCCTGCAAACGCGAGCATGTACACTGCGCCTGCGTGATGCACGGGCACGGCAAACACATTCTCAAACAGCAAACGCCGCTGTGGCTGGCGCAGCATCCCGACGTGCTGGCGTTCCATCAGGCGCCGAAGGAATGGGGCGGCAACGCCGCCGTCCTGCTGTTGGTGGAGCTGGCAGAATAGCCTCCCGCAGAAACGACTCAGGGCAATGTCAGACATCGCCCTGAGTTTATTCCGCACCGCATCCGCGGCTCACACTTTGGCCATCACCTGCGACGGGCTGACCTGCCATTCAAATTTGCCGTAGCTGCCGTCCGCCGGCAGATCGACGTTGGCGATCGCCGAGGTCGCGAACATCGGCGGGCACTCGCCCGGACACAGTTCCGCCACCAGATACCCCACCAGCGGCAGGTGCGACACGATCAGCACCGAGCTCACCCCTTGCATCGCCAGCGCCTGAAGATAGCTGCCGACTTGTTCGGCGTTCCCGCCCGGCGTCAGTTCGGGCAGCACTTCTTCGCCCTCCGGCAGCGTCAAGGCTTCACGCACCGTCGCCAGCGTCTGTTCGGCCCGCAGATAGGGGCTGACCAGCACGCGTTCAATATCCACAGACTTGGTGTTCAACCAGGCCGCCATCTGACGGGACTCGTCGCGGCCGCACAGGGTAAGGGGCCTTACCGCATCGCTGGCTGCCTCGAGCGCCGCCTCTCCGTGACGCATAATCAAAACTTGCATATTGCACCGCTGTTGTTGACAAAGTAACGCTATACAGAAACGCCGTGCGTGCTGTACCGCCGAGTTTTACAACCCCAAAGCCAAAGCTTTAAAACGATAACGCGCCGTCTCTTTATGGCGGCCGGGCATTTTGCCTGAAAGTTTGCGTAAAGAAAATGCTGTTTTTTACAGCAATCCTCCCCGGGCAAACCTCGATTGCTCATAGAACAATCAATTCAACGGGTTAAATTTTAACCTTTTCGCCATGAAAATTATTGATGGCGCTCAAGCTAACTTACCGCTGCCGCAGCCTTGCTGTACAGCCTCACGGGCTGACGCTGTCGCAAGGAGTGATGGCGATCACAACGCGGCCCTGTTGCAACTATAGTGCAAATCGGGCCGCCCTGCGTTCAACTCCCCAGCGGGTAAAAACGTTCGCCCTGCTGCGCCATGCGCTGCAGGCGCTCGCACGGCGCGAAGTGCTCGCCGTGCTGCTGACGCAGGTAGTCCAGCGTCTTCACCACTTTCTCGGCGCCGAGTTCATCCATATAACGGAACGGGCCGCCAAGGAACGGCGGGAAACCGATGCCGAATACCGCACCGATGTCGCCGTCGCGCGCGCTGCGGATCACGCCTTCATCCAGGCAGCGCGCCGCTTCGTTCAGCATCATCATCACGCAGCGCTGGGCAATGGTCGCCGGCAGCATGTGCGCCTTCGGCGTGACGCCGAGCAACGTATACAATGAGGTATCCGCGCGCTTACGCCGCTGACGCTGCTGCCCCTCGCTCGGGTAAAGATAGAAGCCGCGGCCGTTCTTGCGCCCTTTGCGCCCGTCCTTCAGCACCGCATCGAACGCGGCAGGCGCGGCGAAGCGCGGCCCCAGCGCCTCAACCAGCACCGGAATGATCTTGGTGCCGACGTCGATGCCCACTTCGTCCAACAGGGTGATGGGGCCGACCGGGAAGCCGAAGTCCACCAGCGCTTTGTCCAGCGATTCAATGGGCTCGCCTTCCAGCAGGCAGCGCGCCGCTTCGTTGATGTACGGCGCCAGGATGCGGTTGACATAAAAACCGGCGCTGTCGCCCACCACGATGGCGGTCTTGCCCTGCTTGTGCGCCAGCGATACGGTGGTCGCGATAGTCTCTTCGCTTGTGCCGGCGTGCGGGATCACTTCCACCAGCGGCATTTTGTCCACCGGGCTGAAGTAGTGCAGACCGATCACCTGCTGCGGCCGCTGGGCCTGTTCGGCGATTTGACCGATAGGCAGCGAGGAAGTATTGGAGGCGAACACGGTATGCGGCGCGCAGTTCGCTTCGACCTCGGCCACCATCTTCTGCTTCAGCGCCAGATCCTCAAACACCGCCTCGACCACGATATCCACCTGCTCGAAGCCGGTGTAATCGGTAGAGCCGGAGATCAGCATCATCTGTTTTTGCCGTTCCGCCGGGCGCATGCGCTTGCTGCGCACCCGCTTGCCGAGCACGTCCCAACTGTATTTCAGCGCATGATTGATGCCAGTTTCATTGATGTCTTTGATGCGAACCGGCAAACCGCCGCGCGTGGCGGTGACGCAGGCGATGCCGCCACCCATCAGGCCGCCGCCGAGAATGCCGACGCGATGCAAGGCGCGCGGCTGAGCATCGCCGCCCCGCTCTTTTTTCAGCGCGGTGGAAGCGAAGAACAGGCTGCGCAACGCCGCCGATTGCGGCGTCATCGCCAGTTCGCCAAAGGCGCGCGCTTCGGCTTCATAGCCGCTGACGCTGCCGTGATCCAGCCCGGTGCGCACCACTTGAATGATGCGCTCCGCCGCCGGGTAGTTACCGTGCGTTTTCGCCAACGTTTTCTTGCGCACGATGCTGAACAGCAGATTTCTGCCCAGCGGGCCGTTGAGCAGACGATCCTGCCACGGCAGCTCGCGCTGATGCTTCCAGCCCTGTTTCACCCGCTCGATGGCGGTCTGCAGCAAAATCGATTGCGGCACGGCGTCGTCCACCAGCCCCATGCGCAGCGCCTGGCGGGCGCGAATGTGCTTGCCGGTCAGGATCATGTCCAGCGCCTTGGCGGCGCCTACCAGGCGCGGCAGGCGCTGCGTACCGCCGGAGCCCGGCAGCAGGCCCAGCTGCACTTCCGGCAGACCGAGCGCGGTTTTGTCATCCAACGAACAGACGCGGCCGTGGCAGGCCAGCGCTAATTCCAGTCCGCCGCCCAGGCAGGCGCCGTGGATGGCCGCCACCACCGGTACCGGGAAGGCGGCGATCTGCGCCAGCGTGCTCTGCCCTTTCTTGGCCAGCGTTTCCGCCTCTTTGGCGCTGGTGCAGGCGGCGATCATGGTGATATCAGCGCCGGCGATAAACGAGTCCGGCTTGCCGGAAACGATCACCAGCCCTTCCAGCGCAGTATGCTGCTGCGCGCGGATCAGCACGTCGTTAACCTGTTCGACGAACTCGGCCTTGAGCGTATTGACCTTGTCGCCCGGCACGTCGATGGTGATCACCCCGATGTTGTCGGGGCGGATCGTCAGTTGAAAGGCCGACGGTTTGGCGCGCTGCTCGTGCAATGCGTTTTCGACGCTCATCATTCCACCTCCACGATCATCGCGGCCCCTAACCCGCCGGCGGCGCAGGCGGTGGTCAGACCCAGCCCGCCGCCGCGGCGTTTCAGCTCACGCAGCGTCTGGGTAATCATGCGCGCGCCGGTGGCGGCGAACGGGTGACCATAGGCGATAGAACCGCCCAATACGTTGAATTTGTCCATGTCCACTTCGCCGATTGCCTGGCTGCGGCCAAGCTTCTCGCGGGCGAACGCTTCGCTGGCGAACATCTTCAGGTTGGCCAGCGTTTGCGCGGCGAAGGCTTCATGCATGTCGATGAGCGTCAGATCGGCCAGGCCGATGCCGGCGCGATCCAGCGCCAGCGGCGTGGCGTAGGAGGGCCCCAGCAGCATGTCTTCCCACACGTCGATGGCGGCGAAGGCGAAACTGCGCAGATAGCCGAGCGGCTGCAGCCCCAACTCTTTGGCGCGCGATTCGCTCATCATCAGTACCGCCGCCGCACCGTCGGTCAACGGCGTGCTGTTGGCCGCAGTGACGCTGCCGTGTTTGCGATCGAACGCCGGTTTCAGCTTGGCGTAGGAAGCCAGGCTGGAGTCTTTGCGGATATTGTTGTCTTCAGAAAGCTGAGCGCGGTAAGGCGGCACGTAAGCGGTCATGACCTCGTCGCGCAGCCACCCCTCCCGCCAGGCCTTGGCCGCCAGCTCGTGGGAACGATGCGCCAGCGCATCTTGCGCTTCACGGGTGATGCCGTGGCTTTTCGCCATCTGTTCGGCGGTATCGCCCATGCGCAGGCCGGTGGAATACTCCGCCACCGCCGGCGGCACCGGCATCAGATCGCGGAATTTCAGCCGGCTGAACAATTTGAGGCGCTGCGACAGCGTGCGCGCCTTGTTGACGTCCACCAACGTGCGCGCCAGCGCCTTGCTGACGCCGATCGGCAAGACGGAAGAAGAGTCGGCCCCGCCGGCGATGCCGACGCTGATGCTGCCGGCCATGATGCTCTCCGCCACGTTGGCGATCGCCTGGAAGCTGGTGGCGCAGGCGCGCGACACGCTGTAGGCGTCGGTATGGACGCTCATGCCGGTGCCAAGCACGATCTCACGCGCGATGTTCGGCGCCTCGGGCATTTGCACCACCTGGCCGAACACCAGCTGTTCGATCAGTTGCGGCTCGATACCGCTGCGCGCCAACAGCTCGCTCACCGCCGTTTTCCCTAAATCCACCGCCGGAATGCCGTGATAGGCGGTCGCCTGTTTGGCAAAGGGGGTACGCAGTCCATTCACAATCGCAATGCGGTCACCATGACGGGTCACCAACGGCAGTGCCTTACTCATAAATGCTCCTGAAGAAAATAACGTCAGCGCAATGGGCAGAAAGAGGTCTGACCTGATGAGGTCATTGTTAACCAAACGGTTACATTTGGCAAACCGGCAGAGATCAAAACTGCGAGCAGGCGCACTTTCTATCGGGAACGAGCTGGGAAGGAAATCCCCGGCGCGCAGCAGGCGGCGCCGGGGGTAAAGCGGGGATTAACGCAGGCCGAGCTGGAAGATCAGGGTTTCCGCCTGGCAGGCGAAGGTAAAATCGGCTTCCAATTGTACGCCGCCGTCAACCGGTTTAATGCTACTGCTGATGTCACAGGGATCGGATTCGACCGCGCGCGCCTTTTCGCTCAGGGCCGCCAGCATCGCCTCCGCATCTTGTTGATTGCTGAACACCTGGCTGTAGGATGCGGTGCAATCGGTGTTATCCATCACGGTGCCGACATCCACGCAGCAACACGCGGCGGTTTCCTGGGCGCTGCATTTATTAATTGCATCTGACATGGTTGGTTCTCCTCAAGGGCCTCTGTTATCAGCCCAAATTGCCGTTTTATTCACCGGCGCAAAGCCACAAAATTCTGTGGGTATTTTACGCTCCCAAGCCGGCAATCACTAGCACTTACTTTTACTGGGTGTTTTAAGTGATGGAAATCACAAATAAAAATGAGCGCCTGCTAAGAAATGGTAAGAATTTTGTTATTTACCACTGTCTTTTTGTTAAGCAGATCTCTTTTTTGATATCAGAGTGGAAATATTTCAAAAACAAACTTGCAACATTTTCACAGGTCAGACCTATACTTCAGCCACTGGTCTGATTTGTCTGAACGATAACGGACCCTACAATCCCGCGCTCCTTGTTACTTCGTGTAACAATAGTTTAAATAATAAACACATAATGAGGTTTTGGTCATGAGCCAGAAAAACCTATTGACTAAATCAGCTCTCGCAGCTGCAGTGGCAATTATTTCTTCAAACGTGTCTGCCGCAGGATTCCAGCTGAATGAGTTCTCATCAGCTGGTTTAGGACGTTCGTATTCTGGCGAAGGCGCCATGGCGGATACGGCGGCCTCCGCAAGCCGCAACCCGGCGTTGCTGATGATGTATACCCGCCCGGAACTCTCTTTCGGCGCAGTCTTCATCGATCCGGACGTCGATATCAGTGGCCAATCCCCTTCCGGCGCCAGTCTGGATGCGAAAAACATCGCGCCGACCGCCTGGGTGCCGAACCTGCATTATGTTCACCCGATTAACGATCAATTCGCCGTAGGCGGCTCGGTCACCAGCAACTTCGGTTTGGCGACCGAATACAACAACGGTTATGCGGCGGGCTCCATGGGCGGCAAAACCGATCTGGAAACCCTGAACCTGAACCTGAGCGGCGCTTATCGCCTGAACAAAAACTTCAGCTTCGGTCTGGGTTTTGACGCCGTCTACGCCAAGGCTAAACTCGAGCGTTACGCCGGCGATCTGCCAAAATTGATCGCCGGTTCAGGCAAATTGCCGCCACAGTTGGCCGGCCCGGTTTCGCAGATCCCGGCAGATACCCAAATTTCTCACCTGAAAGGCGACGAATGGGGCTTCGGCTGGAACGCCGGTATTCTCTACGAAGTGGATGAAAACAACCGTTACGGCTTCACCTATCGCTCTGAAGTCAAAATCGACTTCGACGGCGATTACAAGAGCAGCCTGCCTTCAGCCTTCAACCCGCTGCTGGCCTCTCAAGGCCTGCCATGGGGCACCAACGGCACCACCATCCCGGGTTCTCTGAGCCTGCACCTGCCTGAAATGTGGGAGCTGTCCGGTTACAACAAAGTGGCGCCGCAGTGGGCCGTTCACTACAGCCTGGCCTACACCAGCTGGAGCCAGTTCCAAGAGCTGAAAGCCACCGGCAACAACGGCCAGACGCTGTTCCAGAAGCATGAAGGCTTCAAAGACGCTTACCGCATCGCGCTGGGCACCACCTACTTCTACGACGATAACTGGACCTTCCGTACCGGTATCGCCTTCGATGACAGCCCGGTGCCTGCCCAAAACCGTTCGATCTCCATTCCCGATCAGGACCGTTTCTGGCTGAGTGCCGGTACTACCTATGCGTTCAACAAAGACGCCTCGGTCGACGTCGGCGTGTCCTACATGCACGGCCAGAAAGTCACCATCAATGAAGGTCCTTACACCTTCACCTCCGAAGGCAAGGCCTGGCTGTACGGCGCCAACTTCAACTACCGCTTCTAATCTCGCTTGAGATGGATGCCAAAGCGCCCCGCGGGGCGCTTTTTCTTTGCCTGTCGCTCGCCGCGGGCGTAAAAAAACCCGCCAGACGGCGGGTTTTCATGGGCATAAGGCCGGCGGTTACTGCGAGTCGATCTCGTCCAGATCGCCCTGAATCGCCTTGGCGTTCGGGTTCTCTTCCGGCTTGAGCGAACCGCCGTTGGCGATGAAGTCGTGGCGCTGGAAGTAAGCTTCGCGCACCATGACATAAGGATCGGAGGAGTTGCGCAGCAGGCCGTCGGAATCCAGCAGTTGAGCGCGAGTTTCGATACCCTCGACCACCCATTTGCCCGCCGACATCCAGAAAGTCAGGTAGCTCAGCATCGGATACAGCGTATCCGCAAAGTCGCCGCCGTCTTCACGCAGGGTAAAGCTGCCGTAGCCCGGCAGCATCACGTACGGACCGTAGCCCACATCGTAATGCCCCAACGTGCTGCCGAAACGGTTCGGCTCTTCGCGCGCCAGTTTCGGGTTGGCCATGCCGGCCACGTCGATCAGGCCGCCCATTCCGAGCAGGGTGTTCAGGAAGAAACGGTTAAAGTGGATCATCCCGCGGTAAGGATCGCCCTTCAGGAAGGCGTTGACCATGCTGGCCGGCTCTTCCAGGTTGGAGGTGAAGTTGCTGATGCCGTTACGCGCCGGCATCGGCACGTAGTCACGCCAGGCCACCGCGACCGGACGCAGGATATAAGGATCCAGGACGTTGTAGTTGAAGTCGAACATCGTCCGGTTAAATCCTTCCAGAGGATCGGAACGCCCTTGCGGCTCATTGTCTGGCGCGCTGGCACAGCCCACCAGTAATGCCGCTGCGAATGCCACCCCAGTCAGGCGAAAGTTCATATTTTTCTCCATAAAAACACGTTCGGTCTTATTTTTCAGGGACCTGCTTGTTTATCTGAACGCTAACCTGCTCTTTGCCGCTGAATGTCTGCAGCGAGCTTTCGCCGAACCAGTCCCCCGGCTGCGGCGTGGCCAATCCGTCCTGTGAGAGGCGCACACGCACCTGCACCTGATGCTGTGCCGAGAGTAGACGCTCGGGCATCATGGCGTTGCTGTCGTCCAGAGAGAAAGACAGCGGAAAACGGCTCAACGGCAATTGTTTTACCGCGACCGGCACCGGGCTGACGCCGTCGGTCACCGAGATAACCAGCGTCCCCTGCGGCGGCATGGCTTTCGCCGCCTGCGGTGACAGTGAAACAGTCACATTCAGTTTAACAGTTTCTCCGCCGGCCTGGGCTTTTGCTTGTGCAATACTGCGCTTTATCACTTCCGCGCGCGGATCGTTAGCCGGCAGCAGCTGCAGCATCACTTGCCAGGCGCCGATCGCCTGTTTGAAATCGCCCTGTTCGAAAGCGTTGAACGCCAACAGGCTGAGCACCCGCGGATCGCTGTGATTTTCCGCGATCATGCGCCGCAACAGCTGCGTCGCCTGCTTGTTATCCTCCGGATCGTTGGATCGCGTCAAGACCTCGGCATAGCCGAGCCGCACTTCCAGACTATTCGGATCCAATTGATAGGCATGAGCAAATGCCTGCGTGGCGGTGGTGGCGTTGTTCAACGCCATGCCGACGCGCCCCAGCATCATCCAGTCATTGATATTGCGATCGTCCTGCTGCAGCTCGGTGCGCAGCCCCAGCCCGAGGCGCGCGATCTCTTCCATGCTCAGCGGTTTGGCGCGCTCATTGGCGACGCGCTCACGCAATTCCGGCATTTGCGCCTGCACCAAACGCCAATCCAGCACCTGCGCCAACCCGCCGGTTTTCAGATAAAAGCCAACGGTCACCGCCAGCAATAACAACACGCCCGGCACTAACGCCCAACGGTTGATCGGTTTCACCTGCTCTGCCTGTTCGACGGGGATGTCGTTCAACAGGTTCTGTTGCAGCTCTTTAACCAGCTCCGGGCGCTCGGCCACCACGCCCTGCTGCTCGTCCTGCTCCAGTTCGCTGAGGCGATCCTGATAGAACGCCTTGTTCAGCGCATCGCGCGTAGCGGCGCTCTGCTTGCCGTGGCGCATCGCCGGCACCACCAGCAACGCGGCGGCGCCGGCCAGCAACACGCAAATAATCAGCCAAAAAGCCATTAGGGTTTCTTCCTGTCAGTCTCTTGCAACAACGCCGCCAGGCGCTGCCGTTCCCGTTCGGAGAATTCATCGTCCACCGCCGCGTCGGGCCGGCGACGGGTGCGCAGGATCACCACCGCCCCGCCTATCAGCACGAACAGCAGCGGGCCGATCCACAAGATCAGCGTCGCCGGCGTTACCGGCGGTTCGTAGGTGACGAAATTGCCATAACGCGCCACCATGTAATCGATGATCTGCTGCTTGCTTTGCCCCTGCATCATCAGCTCGTACACCTTGGTGCGCATGTCTGCGGCGATAATGGCGTTGGAATCGGCAATGCTGTTGTTCTGGCATTTCGGGCAGCGCAGCTGTTCGGTCAACTCGCGATACTGTTGCTCCTGCTCAACGGAGTTGAAGCGATAGGTATCGATCGCCGCAGCGGCGCTCCAGCTCAGCAATGCGGCGAACAGCAGGGCAATCAGCCTCATGCCTCACCCCCGTACTTTCTATACAGCGGCAGCACTTCCTGCTGCCAGACGCGCTCGTTCATGTCGCCGGCATGGCGATAGCGAATGATCCCCTGTCCGTCGATAAGGAAGGTCTCAGGCGCGCCGTACACCCCGAGATCCAATCCCAGCATGCCGTCGCCGTCGTACAGGCTGAGCGCATAGGGATTGCCGAGGGAATTAAGCCAGGTCACCGCCTTGGCGCGATCGTCTTTATAGTTCAGGCCGACCACCCGCACGCCGCGCGCCGCCAGCGTATTGAGATACTGGTGTTCCGCGCGGCAGGTCGGGCACCAGGTCGCCCAGACGTTGAGCAATATCGGCTTGCCGTCGCGCAGCACCGCCTGATCGTAGGTTTTGCCCGGCTGATCCAACGATTCCAGCCTGAAGGTCGGCACCGGTTTGCCGATCAGCGCCGACTCCAGCATGGTCGGATCTTCGCCGCCGGCGTTGCGCGTCAGTTGCACCATCAGGGCCGCCACCAGCAGCAGGAAGAGCACCAACGGGATAAACAGCAGCTTACGCTTCATGATTGCGCCTCCAGCTTGCCTTCACGCTTGAGCTTTTTGCTCATGCGATAACGCGGATCGAGAATGCACAGCAGGCCGCCAATCGCCATAAAGACGCCGCCGAACCAGATCCAGCGCACGAAGGGTTTGTAATACAGGCGCACCGCCCAGGATCCGTCTTCCAGCTCCTCGCCCAGCGCTGCGTACAGATCGCGGCTGAACCCGCCGTCGATCGCCGCCTCGGTCATCATGCTGCGCGCCACGCTGTAGTAGCGTTTCTCCGCGTGCAGCGTCGCCTCCGGCTTGCCGTTGCGCGTGACGTCGATGATGCCGACGCCGCCGCTGTAGTTCGGGCCGCGAATGTCGTGCACGTCGCGGAACACGAAGTGATAGTTGTGGATATCCACGCTGTCGCCGGCCTTCATCCGTACGTCGCGCTCCACGCTGTAGTTCTGGCTGAAGGCGATGCCGATCACCGTCACCGCCACGCCGAGGTGGCCGAGCACCATGCCCCAGTGGCTGCGGGACAGCTGCCGCAGGCCGCGCCAGAAACCGTGACGATGGGTGGCGCGCTCATGCAGCTCCATCAGCGTCAGGATGATCACCCACAGCGCCATAATCAGGCCCACCACCGTCATGCCGGCGATGCTGTCCTGCAACAGCCACGGCAGCAGAATCGACAGCACCAGCGTCACCAGCAGCGCCACGCCGAGGCGGCGCCACAGCTTGCCCGGCTCATCGCGGCGCCAGCGCACCAGCGGCCCGATGCCCAACAGCAGCGCCAGCGGCGCCATCAGCCAGGTGAACATGGTGTTGAAGAACGGCTCGCCGATCGAAATGCTGCCCAGCCCCAACTGTTTGTGCACCAACGGCAGCAGCGTGCCCAACAGCACCACCAGCATGGCGGCGATCAGCAGCACGTTGTTGCCCAGCAGGAAGGTCTCGCGCGAGAAGGTCTCGTGCTGCACCCGGCTGCGCACCTGG
Source organism: Serratia sp. CY52157 (assembly GCF_052168495.1). Classification (NCBI taxonomy): domain Bacteria; kingdom Pseudomonadati; phylum Pseudomonadota; class Gammaproteobacteria; order Enterobacterales; family Yersiniaceae; genus Serratia; species Serratia sp. CY52157. Next base: position 1,907,719 of record NZ_JBJNMO010000001.1, read on the forward strand.
CCGCCCTTGACCGCGTACAGCAGCAGCGAACCGCCGATGACGATCACCAGATAGGCGAGAATAAACATGCCGCGCGCCGGATCGGAGGCGAAGGAGTGCACCGAGACCAGCACGCCGGAGCGCACCAGGAAGGTGCCCAGCAGGCACAGCGAGAAAGCGGTGATCGCCAGCAACACCGTCCAGGCTTTGAACGTGCCGCGTTTCTCGGTCACCGCCAGCGAATGCATCAGCGCGGTGCCGGCCAGCCACGGCATAAAGGAAGCGTTCTCCACCGGATCCCAGAACCACCAACCGCCCCAGCCCAGCTCATAGTAGGCCCAGGCCGATCCGAGCACGATGCCCAGCGTGAGGAACACCCAGGCGGCGGTGGTCCACGGGCGCGACCAGCGCGCCCAGGCGGTGTCGAGCCGGCCGGCCATCAGCGAGGCGATGGCGAACGCGAAGGCGACCGAGAAGCCGACATAGCCCATGTACAGCAGCGGCGGGTGGAAGATCAGGCCGATATCCTGCAGCAGCGGGTTGAGATCGCTGCCGTCGATCGGGAAGTTAGGCAACGTGCGGGTGAACGGGTTGGAGGTCATGATGATGAACAGCAGGAAGCCGGCGGTGATCATGCCCATCACCGACAACACCCGCGCCACCGCGTCCTGTGGCATCGCCCGGCTGCACAACGCCACCGCCAGCGACCAGCAGCTCAGCAGCAGCACCCACAGCAGCAACGAACCTTCGTGCGCCCCCCAGGTGGCGGCGATGCGGTAATACACCGGCAGTTGGGTATTGGAGTTGGTGGCCACGTAGGCGACGGTAAAGTCATTGACCACGAAGGCATGCACCAGGCACAGGAACGCCAGCGCAATCGCGGCGAACATGCCGTAGGTCAGCGGGCGGGCCACCGCCATCATGCGGCTGTCCTGCCGCGCCGCGCCCCACTGCGGGTAAATGCTCAGCAACAGCGCGATCGCCAGCGCCAGGCACAGCAGAAAACTGCCCAGTTCCGGCATCATGACTTGGCACCCTCCGCCTGCGGCGCGTTATACGCTTCCGCCGGCCCTTTGTGATTCTCTTTCATCGCGTCGGCCACTTCCGGCGGGGTGTATTTCTCGTCGTGCTTGGCCAGCACTTCGCGCGCGTTGACCACGTTGCCCTCGCCCAGCACGCCCTGCGCCACCACGCCCTGCCCTTCGCGGAACAGGTCCGGCAGAATGCCGGTGTAGGTCACGCCGATCGCGCCGCGCGCATCGTAAATCTTGAAGCTGACCTGCAGCGTATTGGGATCGCGTTTCACCGAGCCGGGCATCACCATGCCGCCGATGCGCAACCGCTGGCCAACCTTGGGCTTCTCATGGTTTTCGCCCTTGCCCTGCAGGATTTCACCCGGGGTGTAGAACAGATCGATGTTGGAGCGCAGCGCGTACAGCATCAGAGTTGCGGTCAGCGCGATGCCGATCAGCACAACGATCGCCAGATAAAGGCGGCTTTTACGACGTGGATTCACAATGATTTCTCCCGCGGTGCGGCGGATTTTTGTTTTGATTGTTGCGCATGGCGAATGCGCCGCTCGCGCGCCTGACGGCGGCCGATCTCGGCGAGCAATAGCCGTCGCTGCCAGACGGTGTGCGCCACCAGCCCCAACAGCGAAATCAGCGTGACGGCGACCGCCAGCCAGACATAAAAGGCATAACCGCCCATGGCGAAAAACGCCGGCCAGGAATCGAACGCGGCATTCATGACTGACGCTCCTTATTCACCAGCCCGGCAACCCACGGGCGCTGGCGCTCCTGGAACAGGATCAGATTGCGCAAGCGCATCAGCGTCAGCGTGACGAACAACAGCAGGTAGCCGAGGATCGCCCAGCGCAGCGGGGTGCGCATGCTTGGCGCGATGGATTGCTGCATGTTGGTCGAGCCCTGATGCAGCGTATTCCACCATTCGACGGAGAAATGGATGATCGGAATGTTCACCACGCCCACCAGCACCAGAATGCCGGCGGCCCGGCCCGCCAGGCGACGGTCTTCAAAAGCGTTATACAGCGCGATGACACCCATATAGAGGAACAGCAGCACCAGCTCGGAGGTCAGCCGCGCGTCCCATACCCACCAGGTGCCCCACATCGGCTTACCCCAGGCGGAACCGGTCACCAGCGCGATAAAGGTGAACACCGCGCCGATCGGCGCCATCGCCGCCACCACGGTATCGGACATTTTCATCTGCCACACCAGGCCGATAAACGCCGCCACCGCCATCGAGGCGTAGATGCCCATCGACCACATGGCCGCCGGCACATGAATATAAATGATGCGGAAGCTGTCGCCCTGCTGATAATCCTTCGGCGCGAAGCCAAAGCCCCATGCCCAGCCGAGCAGCAGGCAGGCCGCCGCCGCCAGCCCCAGCCAGGGGATAAAGCGGCCGCAGACGTGATACAGCCGTTCGGGCCGCGCCAGTTGATGTAACCATTTCCACATTGTCGTCAGTGCTCACGGTAATTTTTATGCGTCGGCCGCTCCGAGCGTTCGAAACGGCGAAAATCTTCTGCGGGGTACGCTCTTGTCGGCCTTGCCCCGTCTGTTCATTCAATACGTTAGCTAGTGCACGCTCACTCGCAGCGCCGCCGCGGTGGCAAACGGCGCCAATGTCACGCTGCCCGCCAGCATCGCGCCGAGTATCGCCAGATAACCGTCGATCGGCATGCCCATCGAGGCGGCGTCGATCGCGCCGGTGGCGAAGATCAGCACCGGGATATACAGCGGCAGCACCAGCAGGCTGAGCAGCACGCCCCCTTTGCGCAGGCCGACGGTCAGCCCCACGCCGATAGCGCCGATCAGACTCAGCGTCGGCGTGCCGAGCAGCAGCGTACCCGCCACCGCCAGCCAGGTTTGCATATCGAGCGACAGCAGCAGCGCCACCAGCGGCGACAGGATCAGCAGCGGCAATCCCGTCACAACCCAGTGAGCGCACACTTTGCCCAGCACCGTCATCGGCAGCGGCGTCGGCAGCAGCAACAGCTGCTCCAGCGAACCGTCGAGAAAGTCGTCGCGAAACAGCCGCTCCAGCGACAGCAGCGAAGCCAGCAGCGCCGCCACCCACACGATGCCCGGCGCAATGCGCGCCAGCAGCTGCGGTTCAGGGCCAATCCCCAGCGGGAACAGCGTGATCACAATCAGGAAAAACCACAGTGGGTTGACGATCTCCGACCCTTTACGGCAGGCGATCTTCAATTCGCGACGCACCAGAGTCAAAAACATCACAAACTCCCCGCGTCGTGTTCCGCCAAACGAATTTTGCCCACCGTTTGGCTGACGCCGGCCAAATCCTGATGCGTGGTCAACAATACCATGCCGCCCCGCTGCGCATGTTGTTCAAAAAGGCTAATCAACTCGGCCACGCCCTGTTTATCGATTGCCGTCAACGGTTCATCGAGGATCCACAGCGGCGCCGCGCTGAGCCACAATCGCGCCAGCGCCACCCGCCGCTGCTGCCCGGCCGAAAGCTGCGCCACCGGCAGATCTTCGTACCCCACCAACCCCACCTGCTCCAGCGCGCGCCAGATGGCCTGATGCTCGGCCGCGCCGCGCACCGCCTGATAAAACTGCAGATTTTCAAAGGGTGTCAATACGGCTTTGATGCCCGGTTGATGGCCGATAAACAGCAAATCTTGCTGATACGCCGCGCGATCGCGCAGCGTGTTGCGCCCGCGCCAACACACCTCACCGCCGTCCGGCCGCGCCAGACCGGCGAGGATGCGCAGCAAACTGGTCTTGCCCGCGCCGTTCGGCCCTTCTACCTGAATGATATCGCCCGGCTGAACTGAAAAGCTTAGCTCGCTAAACAGGATGCGCTCATCGCGCACGCAACTCAGACTTTTGGCTTCCAGCATCAGGGAACTCATATTTTTCTTTGGGATAGCGAATCATAGCATAAGCCTTTCCCCGCACGCAGCCTGCGGCGGGCGCGCCGAGGGGCCAATATGGCGAGCAGGATCAAGAATGCGTGGAAAAAATCGGCGGATTTTAACTCTTGTTACCTTTTTCTGTATTTCGCCGCATTTAGACCGGGCAACTACGCTTAATGACGTGAACTCACCCTTATTGAGCAGGAGCGACAGCATGAACGAACAGCCACGCCAGGAGCACGAGCCGGATGAGACAATGCAGGTAGAGAGCGAAGAGCAGGAACAGGGCAAACGCGAAATCGAAGTCAGGGAAGAAAATTTGCCTTCGCGCGCGGCGGCGGTGCATGAGCAGATCCGGATGGAAGGCGAAAAAGAACTGGAGCGCGACGGGCTGGCGCTGCTGTGGTCGGCGATCGCCGCCGGGCTGTCGATGGGCGCCTCGCTGGCGGCGAAAGGCATTTTCCACGCCCGCTTGCCGGACGATCCCAGCCGCTTTTTCATTGAGAACCTCGGCTACACCTTCGGTTTTATCATTGTCATTATGGCGCGCCAGCAGCTGTTTACCGAAAACACCGTCACGGCGGTGTTGCCGATCATGCATAAGCCCACGCCGCGCAACCTGCTTATCCTGCTGCGCCTGTGGGGCGTGGTGCTGCTCGGCAATCTGATCGGCACCGCGCTGGCGGCGCTGGCGTTTACCCATATGCCGCTGTTCGACGCCGAAACGCGCCGCGCCTTCATCAGCCTGGGCGAAGAGGTGATGCGCCATACGCCGGGAGAAATGTTCGCCAACGGCATCCTGGCCGGCTGGATCATCGCCACCATGGTATGGATGTTCCCGGCCGCCGGCGCGGCGAAAATCTGGGTGATCGTGTTGATGACCTACCTGGTGGCGATTTGCGATTTGACGCATATCGTGGTCGGCTCGGTGGAGATCCTGTATCTGGTGTTCAACGGCGCGATGGAATGGCAAGCATTCGTTTATCCGTTCGCCCTGCCGACGCTGGCGGGCAACATCATCGGCGGCACCTTTATCTTTGCGCTGATAAGCCACGCGCAAATCCGCAACGATTTGAGCGCCAAAAATAAGGCGGCGCGCCTGCAAGAGGAAAAACGGCGCCACGGCGGGGAAAAACCGTGATCGCCGTCGGTTAGCCGAGGAAATTTCGGCGCGAACTGGCGAGGTATTGAGCAAACGCGCCGCTAAGCGCTTATTCTGCGGGTAAAAAAAGGTATAATGCCCCGGCAGCTTCGGTTGCCGGTCCGCAGCGTCCCCGTAGTTAAACGGATATAACAAGCCCCTCCTAAGGGCTAGTTACTGGTTCGATTCCAGTCGGGGACGCCATTTTTCCTTATCGAGACAATGCGCATCGACCGCCCGCGGCCCCTGCTTCAATCCCTTGTTCAGCCCTAATTTCATCCCTGCAGGTGCAGGCACGCCATCCAGGTCATTCCTGCCAACGCGATTGGCTGATGTTCCCGATTATTGGCCATCGCATTTCCTGAAAACATGAACAGAATGAATGCCAGCGTGAATTGAATGGCCCGTTTTCCTAAACCGGCGACGATGATTCGGCCAAAGGCAGACAGCCTTAAATACAGTAGCAGGAGTGCGCGGTGCCGTTTATTCATCGAATCGGGGCGATTTTCTCTATTCATGACGTCTCCTTTTCCATCACTACGTCACAGGAATAAGTATATCGACATTGATAACCTTACTGTTTGAACTTTCATCTCTATATAGCTCGATAAAGAAGCTCTCCCTCATTTTGACGTTGATAGCCGGCAAGTAAGCATCATATATCCCCTCAAAAAAATTAACGTACTCAGGCAACTCGCCCATAAAGGGAATAACAATATATTTGCCCATTGGGATATAGAAGTTGAAGATGGAGTGAAAAACCGCCTGCTCCTTGCCGTTGGCATGGCATTTATTCCCCCTGCTTTTCTCTACATTATATGCCCCCCAATTTTTGCTTAGCCGTTTCTCATTAGTCTGCGCAATATCATTGGCATCTCTGTATTTCCTTATAGAATGAAAAATTAATGTTTTGTAATGCTTCAGCATCTCGATGTCATCCGGCATGACCGTATGATAGAAATAGGGTTTATTATCGTTGCCGTACGGGGGGATCTGCGTGGAAAAATCCCATCCCCGGCTGTTTCTAAAGCTGTTGGGCGTTTCGCCAAAGAAACGTTTGAATGCCCGGGTGTAGCATTGCTGAGAGGCAAACCCCGATGCTAAGGCGACATCCAATATGTTCCCTTGATGCTGTTTGAGCAAGACAGCCGATCGGCTCAGCTTTCTATTCCTGATATACGTCCCGAGCGTAATGCCAAAATAATGCTTAAACAACCGCTGTAAATGCCATTTAGAGTAACCCGAGATAATTGAAACCTTCTCAACCGAAAGCCCCTCCACAATATTCTTTTCCATATACTCCAATACTTGTAAAAGAATATCTCTTCTGTAATCCATGTGCGCTCCTTGCATTTATAAAAGTCGTATCCTTTTCATTAAAATCGTTAAGCGAAGAAATTAAGTCATTAAGATTAATCCTAAAAAATCACGCCCTCTTCTTTTTATTCTCACACCCTCAGAGAGGTCATTATATAAATAACTGAAAATGATCATGTTATATAAATCCACCCACAAGAAAATCGAAAAACAAAATTTAACGACACAAAGTGCATCTATTGAAGGAGCACTTGCGCCGCCAGTGAGAATCACACTTTCTGTTAAATTTTTTATCTTAAAGTGTTTTTTATCGCATCAATTGCATGGCCGAATAGGAATTTCATCATCAGAAATGAAATCGCATTTTATAGCCTTGATTGTTGATAACACTTATTGCAGCTAATGGGTAAAGCCTGAGCCGTGGCTAAGGAAGCTGAGAGGAATAAACGCAAAGCCTGAACATCAGGCTTAATAATCACATGTCGCAACAGTGAGTTTCTTTTTTATCTTTCCCTGCACAGAAAAAGCGGATGCATCAACAAATCATGTTAGAGGTCATATATTGCCTTCCCGTCCCGGGGGCATTGATGCTCCCGCACCGCGCCAGCCTCTCCGCCGTCAAGCGCCAAGCCGATACGCGCCATAGTTTGTTACCGTAACCGCCCGCTCCTCAAAAAAAAGCCCAGCACGCAAAGCTGGGCTTTTCATCCAATGAGCGGATTAGTCCGTCAGGTTGTCGATTTCTGCCGCTCTGTGCTTACGCAACAGATACAGCAGCAAGGACACCCGTCGCTCGGTCCGTTCCGGGGTATCCGGCGGCAAGTTATAGCGCAAGGTGTAACGCTCGTTGTTCTCGTTGCAAAAATCGATGACCAGTACGGGCGCGGACGCTCCCGCCACTTTTCGATAATTCAGCGAGATGCACGACAGGTTTTTGCCCATCTCAACTCACCGCGACGGTACGGCGGGTTGACTCGGCAATTCGCCCCACGCCGGCGCTCAACGCAGCGCCCAGCAACAGTATCAGCAGTGAGCCCCACGCGGCGCGAGAGAGTTGCTTGGCCGCTTCATCAGCCGCTTCACGCGCTTTCTGCTCGGCCTCGGCCTTGAGTTTTTCCACCTTCTGCACCGCCTGCTGATAAGCCTGGGCGTAGTTATCGACGATTTGGCTCGCTTCATCACGGCTCTTGCCGGTGCGTGCCGCAACAATATTCACCAGCGCGTCCTTATCGGCGGCGCTCAACGTCGGCTCACCGGACTGCTTAACGCGCTCGAACCACTGCTTAAGCTCGGTGGCAGCCTGCGCCGGATCGGCCACAGCATCCACGGCCGACTGTTTGCCGTCGGCGGCCGCCCGATTGGCTTTCTGCTCCAACCGAGCCGGATCCAGCTCCGGCTTACCGGTCTGCTTAAGCGTTGCGTTCAACTGGCTTTCCAGGTTTCCCCAGTCGAGGCTGATGCCCTTTTTATCCAACTGTTGCTTCAGGCTGTCGCCCACGCTTGGCGCCGCCGCCGCCAGGCCGCTGCCCGCCAGCGAGAGCCCTTTGCCAACCGCGTTGCCAGCCAGCCCCACCACGCCGCTTGCCAGCGACACCATCAACCAGGTGGTCAGCAAGGTGGTGATCGCCCAGCTCAACAGGCCATGCAAGCCGCCGCGATTCGGCGCGGTGCGGCCGGCGACGAACGCGCCTGCGGCCAACGACGCCAGCGTTGAAACCAGCAGCCAGATCCCGGTGCCGGTGCCAAATCCGCTCAGCGGGTTGCCCTTTTGCATCATATCCACGGCCTGGGCGCCGATCGCCGTCCCCAGCACGCTGAATATCAGATAAGTCACCAGCGCCACGGCACTCCCGGCCAATATCGAGCCCCATGACACCTGAAATGCAAAGCGATTTGATTCATAGACAGTGGTCATCGTTGTTCCTTATATTTTCTGGACAAGTGATTGCACGCACGGCAGAAAACCGCGCAGACAAATTCAGTCTGCCGCGCGACATCATTGGCCGTCCCGGTTCATTTGCACCAGAACGCCTGGTGCATTCACACCCTGCGAATACGCACGTTATGCACTAAGCTGCTCAGCGAGTAGCGTAACCCGCGGCCCCTAGAGAGGCCGCTCCCCTTCTGTCTAGCGGAGAACACATGAGCCAATCCGTCTTGGCCAGCGAAACCAACCGCGGCCACCTACAGCAAATCATCTCCGGCTTGTCCGACGGCGTGATCCTGACGGATACCGATCAAACCCTGCTATGGGCCAACGAGGCCGCGTTAGCCATGCATGGCGTGAGCCACCAGCAAGCCCTGGGGGCCAATGCCGGCGAGTACGCGGCGCGTTTTGCCCTGCGCTATCGCAACAACCATCCGCTGGCTTTGGAGCAGTACCCTTTGAACCGGGTTGCCGATGGCGAGACCTTCACCGATGTGGTGGTGGAAGTTCGCCAGGTCGACGATCCGGACAGTTTCTGGGTGCACCGCCTGCGGAGCCTGATCGTCACCGATCCGCAGGGGCAGCCGGAGCTGCTGGCGCTGATCATGAGCGACGCGACGGAGTGGGCCAGCGCCGAACAGCGCTTTGAAAAAACCTTTAACGCCAATCCGGCGCCGGCGGTCATCTGTCGGCTCAGCGATCTGCGCTACGTCAAGGTCAATCAAGGGTTCCTTGATATGACCGGTTACCAACGTGAACAGGTCTTGGGGCGTTCGGTTTATGAACTGGACGTCCTGCAACAGGCCGAGCATAAAGAGCTGGCCGTGCAGCGCCTGGGGGAAGGCGCCACCATTCCGCAGATGGAGGCCGAGCTGAAACTGCCCGACGGAGGCAGCAAGCTGGTGGTGGTTGCCGGTCAACCGTTGGACATCAATGAAGACGACTGCATGCTGTTCACGTTTACCGATCTCGAACCCCGGCGCCAGGCTGAATCGGCGCTGCGAGAAAGTGAAGAGCGGTTCGCCAAATCTTTCCGCCTGAGCCCGGTGCCAACGCTGGTGTGCACCGCAGACGGGCGGCGCGTGCTGGATGTTAACGAAGCCTTCACCCGCGCCATCGAATACGACGCCGAAGCCTTGATCGGCAAATCGGTCGACGAGATCCCGGTTTTTGACGATCCCGAGGCGGGCAGCCGTTTGTTTGCCGCCCTGGAAAAAACCGGCAATGTCGAAGGGATGGACATCCGGGTGCGCAAGAAAGGGAGCGAGTTAATCGACTGCGTGGCCTCGGCGGATGCCGTCAGCATCCATAATGCGCCCTGCTATCTGTTGGTGCTCATGGACATTACCGAACGCAAGCGCTCGGAGCTGGAGCTGGTGAACGCCATCGAGGAAGTGATGCAGGACGCCTCGTGGTTTAGCCAAACCCTGATCGAAAAACTGGCTAATGTGAAAAGCATCAATCGCTCCAACCAGGCCGGGTTTGCCGCCAGCGATCTCACCCCGCGCGAGCGCGATGTGCTGGGTTTGATCTGCGAGGGACTGCCGGACAAGAAAATCGCGGCGCGCCTCAATCTGGCGCTCAACACCATTCGCAATCATGTCGCGACGGTCTATTCCAAACTCGGCGTGCACAGCCGCAGCGAAGCCATCGTATGGGCCAGAGAACGCGGGCTGTTTACCGGCGGACCGGCCTCGATGAATGGCAAGTAGCCTGCAAATGCACTAGCCATACCGATGCAAACGCCCCTTATGAGCACCGAGTGAAGTGCATAACATGGCGGTGCAAATGCAGGCTTTCGCCCTGTGCGAACGCCAAACGGATCGAACCTAAGGAGCGCATCATAATGAACAGCGAAAAAGCCAATGGCATGATGGAAAAAGTGGCGGGCAAAGCGCAGGAAATCGCGGGCGACGTCAGCGGCAACGAACGTTGGCAGGCCGAAGGCGTCACGCGCCAGGCAGTGGGCGCGCTGCAAGAAAAATACGGCGACGCCCTGAGCTGCGCCGGCAGCATGGTGAAGAAAAATCCCCTCGCCGCGTTGGCACTCGTTGCCGGCGCAGGTCTGTTGGCCGGCCTGCTGCTGCGTCGCCGTTGATGGGCGCCGACCAGCAAACCGCTTTTCCCTGAATGCCGTGTCCGGTGGGCAGCCACCGGGCACGGTTCTTTGGCCAGGCGGGGGATTGCTGCCTCCCTCTCGTTGGCATCCGGGCTTAACGCGTGCTCTGCGTCGCCATGCGACGGATTATTATGGCGAAACCGTTATATCCCGCATGGAACATGAGCCTTTATCGTTCAGGCTGTCGCACACCGCCTTTACTCGCGGCTTAACGACACCTCTTTTATTATATTCGTCTTATTGCTGATTATCATCGCCCTCTCAGTCAACGCCCCCTGTGTCTGTTATTTCCGCGTGTTATGCCAGTAAGTTAATTTTCCCTCAACATAACGAAATTCCTCGGCATAAAAACCGAATATATCAATCAGGCTGGGTTTATCCTCCGCGCCATTAAATGTTAATATTGCCGGATTATGCGCACGGAGAAATAGCATGTTCCCCAGTAAAAAACATTCGCAGCGGGCGACCCCGCTGACCAGCTATCAATTTTCCAGGCTGCATACTTTCGAATGCGTCGCCCGTCATTTATCTTTTGCGCTGGCGGCACAAGAATTGTCGATCACCCCCAGCGCCGTGAGCCACCGCATTAATTTGCTCGAAAAGGAATTGGGGTTTCTGCTATTCCAACGCTTTCATCGCAGAATTACGCTGACGCCGGAGGGCGAGCGCATGCAATGGGCGCTGGACAGCTCCTTCAACACCTTGAATCAGGAAATCCTGGACATCAAAAATCGCGAGTTGACGGGGACCTTGACCCTCTACTCGCACCCGTCCCTGGTGCAATGTCTGCTGCTGCCGCGCATCGGCGACTTTATCGCCCAGCACCCCACCATTCACCTCAACATTCTGACCGGGCAGGAAATCATCAACCTGGCCAACCGCGGCGTGGATCTGGCGATGTACTTCGGCAAACTGCGCTCGGGGCGGCATCTGGAAGAGGCCTTTATGCAGGAATCGATGGTGCCGATCTGCACGCCGCAGTACGCCGCCGCACACAATCTGTATGGTGCGCCGGAAAACCTGGCTCGCTGTACGCTGCTGCACGATCGCTACAACTCCGGCGAAGATGAGTGGCAAACCTGGTCACAACACTTTGCGCTGGGGCTGGATACCGACAGTAAAAGTATGGAGTTCGACCGTTCCGATCTCGCGGTGCTGGCCGCTACGCGGCACCTTGGCGTCGCCATGGGGCGGCTTAATCTGGTGCAGGACTGGATCAAAAGCGGCGAGCTGATCATTCCGTTCGCCGATATGACCGTGCCCTGCGAACACTGCTATTTTACCTCGACCATCTCCGAGCGGCAGTGGCCGAAGATCCTCGCGTTTAAGCAGTGGATAATGAAAATATCCCCTCTGGTCTGATGGCCAGAGGGTTATCGCCATACTTTGGGAGAATAAGAAAAATGCAACGCGCAGGCATAGAGCCGGCCGGCCTTTGAATAAGAGATATATTTGCGATTTTTATCCCAGGTCAGCAGGGAATTATTGGCAAAGTAATAAACCTCCAGCGGCATCCCGTTAGCCAATTTCGACCAACCTCGGCTTCTTATCACGGTAAAGTCACCGTTATCGCTGAGCGTAATCAACGGCACGCCCCAGGCATAGCGGGATATTTGCATATGAATAATGAATTGGCTTGCGCAGCTTATTTGGTAATTCTGTACATCAACATCCATAATTTATATTTTTGGTGCCACCCTACGGTCAAAATAAATAAGATATGAACAACTCACCACGATTAACCCCAGCACGATCAGCACGGCACCCAATACAAACTCAATTTGCAGCGGCTCGCCGAGCATGACGACGCCGGCCAGGATGCCGAATACCGGCGTCATAAAGGTGAGAATGCCCAGCGAGGACGCCTGATAACGGCGCAACAGTGAAAACCAGATCAGGTAGCTTAAAAACGACACGATCACCGTTTGGAACAGCAGGCTGCTCCAGGCCACCCGGCTCAGAGCGACGTGCAAATTGCCCGACGCTATCGCCAGCAACGACAGCAGCACGCAGGCGCCCGTCAACTGGAACAGCAGCGTCTGTTTAGCCGGGCACTCCGCCAGACGCGTGGTACGGATCACCAGCGTAGAACCGCCCCAGGCGATCCCCGCCAGCAGGCCGTAGAGATCGCCCTTCAACCGAGCTGCGTCGCCGCTGCCCTCAGCCATGCCCGATATGGCCAACACTACGCCGCCAAAGGCGATGAGCATGCCAAGCCACTGCACCGGCGACAGGCGTTCCTGGCGAATCAGAAAATGCAGGCCGAGAGCGGAAAACAGCGGCGCGGTGTACAAAAACACCGCCATATGCGAAGCGCTGGTATAGCGCAGCCCTTCGGAGACAAAAAAGAACTCCAGCGCGAACAATGCCCCTACGCTCAAACCGGCGCTCAGCGTGGCGCGATCCCAGGTGAAGCACTCGCCGCGGCAGCGCGCCAGCAGGTAAACCCCCAGCGCGGCGAGACCGGAGCGAATGGCAATTTGCAGCACCGCCGACACATCCGGCTCGGCGGCCTTGATCGCCACCTGCTGCATCCCCCAAATGGCGCATAGCATCACCATGGCGGCGGCAGCCCTGCCGTCGATACCGATTCTTGCATTCATAATAGGGTTCCCGCCGCCGTTGAAATAATCACAGGCTGCCGCCGCGTTATTCTTTATACACCACGATTTCCTGATAAAGCTTAATAACTTCGCCATCGCTGTCGACGGAGTCGGTATATTCAGTTTGCTGCGCCAGGTGAATCACCTTCCAGCCTTTTCGCGCCAATTCAGGGATCGTCAGGCGCCCCACGCCGCGGCAGAAAAACAGAGTATCGTCAGACAACCTTAGTTTACTAACCTCTGCATAATCATAAGCTTGAGAATGACAGACGTGCGACTCCGCCGCCATCGCCGGTAATGAAAACAGCCCCACCAACAACATTAACAGGTTTCTCATGGCGACCTCCCAATCGCTTATTCCTGCCAACCGATTACGCAAAAATGCCTCACGTTAATACGGCGGTGACAGGCTGGAATTAATTATCTCTTGCATGGCTGAAATTACAGGCTGGGGTTGGTGACTGACAAATGAAAAATATAAACCTTGGCGTTAAATGAATTCATCCGAGTGGAGAGAGAGGCAGAGCGGCCACTTTCACCGCACGAAATGGTCAAAAACCGGCCAATAATTAGCAAGAAAAGTAATTATTTATTTCACCGTTTATGCTACAAATGCCGCCCGCCGCTAAAACACCAAAAAAAACCGTCAAAATGCGCAAAAACGCAGCTTTTTGCGCAAAACATCGGCATGGCGGCGCTGATGAGGGCGGTCATACCTAAAACAGGGATAACACATGGCAATGAAATTGCGCGTAATGACTCAAGCGGTGGCGCTGGGTCTGGCGATCGGCAGCGCGTCGTTCGCCGCTCAGGCGGAAATCACCCTGCTGAAGCAAGATCCACAGGCCGGCGATCCGCTCAGCCGCCTGAACTTCACCGTTGGCGGCAGTATTCGTCCGCAGTTCAACAACATGACGGGCGACGGTGACAAGGGCTCGTACAAGCGTAACGGCTTCGACGGCGGCACCCGCTTCCGTTTCGCGGCGGACTACTATCTGTTCGACGATATCAGCTGGATCAGCTACTACGAGCTGGGCGTGAACATTCCGGCGCTGTTTGACTGGGATCATCACTATGCCGACGGCGCGAGAAACACCAGCCGCCGCATGCTGTACACCGGCCTGAAAAGCAACACCTGGGGCCAGATGACCTTCGGTCAACAGAACAGCGTTTATTATGACGTGGTGGGCGCCAAGACTGATATTTGGGACTACGACATGCTGGCCCAGGCGCCGGGCAACGGCATTAACGGCGACTACGACGGCTCTTACCGTTCACGCAAAATGCTGAAGTACAAGAACCGCTTCGGCGATGCGGACGTTTACGCCTCGTACCTGTTCAGCGACAGCGACTATCTGCCGGGCAACGGCCTGCGCTACAAGCGCAAAGGCGGCGGCTCTCTGGGTGTGGATTACCATATTACGCCGGACCTGACCTGGGGCACCGCCTGGAACTACACCCGCGCCGAAATGCGCAACCCGTCCACCAGCGGCAGCAAAAGCTACGATCAGAACATCGTCGGCACCGCCATCAGCTGGAAACCGGACAACTGGACCCTGACCTTCGGCGGCGGTTACTACAACGACTTCCTGACCACCAAGAAAGCCGACGTCAATAATTACTTCGCCGGCGATGCGTGGGGTATCGAATACCTGGCCGGTTATACCGTGCCGGTAGGTCAGTACGCGGTGAAATCGGTGATGCCGTACTTCATGGGCGACCGCCTGGAATACATCACCGGCCGCAACTACCAGCGCATCGATAACGGCCTCGGGGTGACCGTACAGTTTGACTACGGTTTCCGCGTTGACGTAGAGCACGTGCTGACATCGAGCACCGACAACCTCGGCGATATGACCGTGGTGCGTCTGCGCTACGATTTCTGATTGCTCAGAATGCAAAAAAGGCCGCGCAAGCGGCCTTTTCGTTTATTGACGCAGCGTCAGAAGCCGCCGCGCGCCGAGCGCCCGACCGCTTCGCCCAGTTGCCATACCGCCATGGCGTAATGGGTGCTGTGGTTATAGCGGGTGATGACGTAGAAATTCGGCAGACCGTACCAATACTGGTAGCCGGTGCCGACATCCAGCCGCAGCAGGCTGGCCTCTTGGTTATCACCAAGCGACCCCTGCGGGCTCAGGCCGGCTTCGGCCAGCGCGGCGACCGAGTAGCGCGTCTTGAAGCCGTTTTCCAACCCCGGCGCCTGGCCGTTGGCCTGAATGGCGACCGGCTCGCCTTTGGACCAGCCGTGCGCTTTGAAGTAATTGGCCACGCTGCCGATGGCATCGACCGGATCCCACAGGTTGATATGCCCATCGCCGTTGAAATCGACCGCATAGCTTTTGAAGGAAGAAGGCATGAACTGCCCGTAGCCCATCGCACCGGCGAAGGAACCGCGCAACTCGAGCGGATCGTCGCCTTCGGTGCGCGACATCAGCAAGAAGGTTTCCAGCTCACCGGCGAAGTAATCGGCGCGGCGCGGGTAGTCGAAGGCCAGCGTCGCCAGCGCATCGATAATGCGGGTTTTACCCATTACGCGGCCCCAACGGGTTTCCACGCCGATAATCCCCACGATAATCTCCGGCGGCACGCCGTACACCTGCCAGGCGCGCTGCAGCGCATCCTGATATTGATTCCAGAACACTACGCCGTTTTGCACGTTATCCGGGGTGATGAACTTGTTGCGGTAGCGCAGCCAGGAGCCATTCGGCCCGGTTGGCCCCTGGGTAGACGGCGTCGGCGCCTGCCTGTCCATCAGCCGCAGCACCGAATCCAATCGCCGAGCCTGCGCCAGCACGTCGTGCAGCTGCTGCCGGTCAAAACCGTGTTCCTGCACCATCTTCTCGATAAAGCGCGCGGTATTCGGGTTATTGGCGAAATCCCCACCCAGCGGCGCGCCGCTGTGCGCCGGGCTCAGCAAAAAGCCGCCCTTTACCGGGGCGCTCTGCGGCGTAGCGGTGGTACTGGGTTTCGGCGTGCTGCTACAGGCAGCAAGCAAGGTAATCAGCGGTAAAAGCGCAACCAGGTGACGCATCGGATATCCATATAGCCATGCAAGAGATAAGTGGGAGTTATGTTAATGCATTGTTCAACGCGAACAAACAGGATTATGCCGCCAATGACCGCGTCAGGTAGCCAAACGTGCCAAATTGTGACGTTTTGCACGGGCAAAGAACGCCCGGTGCGGCCGCGCTGAATCTCAACCGCAACTAAATGAGAAAAGTTATCACCTTGACGCCCACGTTTGCCCCGATAAAATGCCCGACTGCTTGCCACCCGGCTATCGCCGCAATGATCACGACAATGGACTGTGATGGAATCTCTCGGACAACTCGCCAAAGACCTGTACCGTGGGCGCATCTCGCGCAAACCGTTTATTTTCTCGCTGGCGATCTTCGCCATCGGTATCGTGCTGCTGTCGTTTCTGTCGACCTATCTGGATAAAAACCATTTTCGCGCCTACGCGCACGGCGACGGCGCCGAATTCGTCTCGGTGCTGCTGTATCTGCTGTGCATTATGGTGTGGGCGTTGTTCTGTTTCGGCCTGGTCACGTGGTTCATGGCCAAAACCGCGTTCCGACTCAACGATATCGGCCTGCCCGGTTGGGCGTTGGCCGTCGCGTGCTATGTTTGCTCGGTGCTCAACAACTACTCCCCCGGCCCGGTAGCGCGCTGGCTGCCGCTGTTCAGTCTGGCAGTCATGCTCTGCGCCCTGCTGTTGCCGCCCGACGGGCTGCGACGCAAGCCGCGTGAACAGACTGATTGAGCGCCATTCCGCTCAAGGCTATGGCTATCCGCCGGCCGTGCCGTCACAATAGCGCCTCATTCAGGTTTTAATCAGGGATCGCCATGTTCAGCCATTACTTCGCCCATTACGCCTTCGATCGCGACAGCGACGCCTGGCAGATCGGTTTTCGCGACTTCCCCGAGTGGCAAACCGCCTGCTATAAACGCGAAGACATCGAACTGGAGGCGCAGGAAAGCCTGTTGGCCGCCATCGCCGCCACGATGGATGAAGGTTTGCCCCTGCCCGCCCCTTCCCCTCTGCAAGCCGATGAGTTGAGGGTACACCTGCCGGCGCTGGTGGCGCTGAAAATCGAACTGCACAACGCCATGCTGCGCAAAAACACCGGTAAAGCGGCGCTGGCGCGCAAGCTGGGTTTCAACGGCGGGCAAATGGAGCGGTTGCTGGATATCGGTTACGCCTCGAAGGTGGAAGCGTTGGAGCAGGCGCTGTATCTGTTGGGCTACGACGTGCGCGTGACAATAAGTGAAGTTTGCCAATAAGTTAGCAACAGGTAAGCAAAATATTATCCGCAGGGGCTAAATTTTCCTCCATTCGCGCCGATGTGATCGTTACCTAATCCTCTGTCGCAACAACGAAGGCTAAAAATGGAGTGGAGTCGCCGTCATATTTGGGCCGTTATTCTGCTGTCTTGTCTCGTTTTTTGGGTCATTCTGGCGACCGGCATCAACGCCGTCGCCTGAGCGCCTGCCGCTGCATTGCTTCATCCCTTATTTTACAGCCCGCCACGGCGGGCTAGTTCCTGTCGCCCGCCGATAAAAAGCGTTATAAAACAGCGCACCCTGTTCAAAAAACAGCCAAAAATTGTGATCAAAAACACAGTATTGAAATCAGACCAGTATTGAGAGTACATTAGCGCCGATCCTGTCGCGGTTCGGATTTTACCTCACGGAGCATGAGGCGCGACAACCGGACAACCCGCGCGCGAGGACGTTGTTCTTTCGTTTGGAAGAACCCGCCCGACAAACAGGTTGCCCATAAAACACTCAGCACAACAATCGGGATCATTGCTGGCGAGGACTCCAGACAGGAGTTGTTCAGTGAAATATTTTTTGATGGGCGTGTCATTCATGCTGGTTGCCTGGGTTGGCACCTTCATGTTGATGGTTGCCTGACCGGGAACACAGCCAAAGGGACGCGCGAGCGTCCCTTTGTCGTTTCCGTCGTTCGCCGTTATTTGCCCGGCATCATGCGGCGCAGGGTGTCGTCCTTGCGTAGGTAGTGGTGATACAGCGCCGCCAGCGCATGCGCGCCAATGATAAAGTAGCCGATATTCGCCAGCGTCTCATGAACCGTTTTAACCAGCTTGCGCATCACCGGATCCGGCGTCACCCATTGCGGTACCGGCCACCCCAGTAAAGTCCACGATTTCCCGCCGTAGGCCAGGGTTAACACGCCCAGCAGCGGCAACATCAGGAATACCACGTACAGCAGCCAATGGAAGATCTTGGCGCCCACTTCCTGCCATTCCTCCAGCGGCGGCGTGGTCGGCGGCGTCGCGTGGAGGGTGCGCACCGCCAGCCGAATCAGCATCAGGGCAAAAACCGAAGCCCCAAAATTAAAGTGCAGATTTTTGACCAGCGGCGCCCACGCCTCCGGCACCGAATCCTTCAGCAACATCGCCGCGTAGGTGAGGATCACCATCAGCAGCGTCAACCAATGTAAAACGATTTGCGATCGCGCATAGCGGTTGCTCATACACTCTATCCAAAAAAATAAAATTCAGCGTAGTCGAGCATAATGGGGAAATAATGAAGAAAACCTTGGGACGGGAAAAAATAAGGCCGAACAAACGTCCGGCCTGACAGGATTATTTGGCGCCGCCGCCTTTGCCCGGCATCAGCAACCCGTCCGCGCGGAACATGGCCTTGATGCCGCGCACCGCCTGGCGAATACGGTCCTGATTTTCGATCAGAGCGAAGCGCACATGGGTATCGCCATAGTCGCCGAAGCCGATGCCCGGCGAAACGCAAACCTTGGCTTCCGCCAGCAGGCGTTTGGCGAACTCCAGCGAACCGAGATGGGCATAAGGTTCGGGAATTTTCGCCCAGACGTACATCGACGCCTTCGGGTTTTCCACCATCCAGCCGGCCTCGTGCAGCCCTTTCACCAACACGTTGCGGCGCTGCCGATACTGCTCGGCGATATCGCGCACGCACTGCTGATCGCCTTCCAGCGCGGCGATGGCCGCCACCTGCAGCGGCGTAAAGGTCCCGTAGTCGTGATAGCTCTTGATGCGCGCCAACGCGCTGACCAGTTCGGGATTGCCGACCATGAAACCGATGCGCCAGCCGGCCATGTTGTAGCTTTTCGACAGGGTGAAGAACTCCACCGCAATGTCTTTCGCCCCCGGCACCTGCATGATCGACGGCGCTTTCCAGCCGTCATAGACGATATCGGCATAGGCCAGATCGTGGATCACCAGCACGTTGTACTGCTTGGCCAGCGCCACCACCCGCTCGAAGAAATCCAGCTCCACGCACTGCGCGGTCGGGTTGGACGGGAAGCCGAGGATCATCATTTTCGGGCGCGGAATGGTTTCGCGAATGGCGCGCTCCAGCTCGCCGAAGAAATCCACGCCGTCCACCAGCGGCACCGAGCGCACCTGAGCGCCGGCGATCACCGCGCCGTAAATGTGGATCGGGTAACTGGGGTTCGGCACCAGCACGGTATCGCCGTGATCGAGGGTCGCCAGCATCAGGTGCGCCAGCCCCTCTTTCGAACCGATAGTGACGATGGCTTCGCTTTCCGGATCGATATCCACCTGATAACGATCGGCATACCAGCGCGAAATGGCGCGGCGCAGGCGCGGAATGCCGCGCGAGGTGGAATAACCGTGGGTGTCGTCGCGCTGGGCGACGGCGCACAGTTTTTCCACGATGTGCGGCGGCGTCGGGCCGTCGGGGTTACCCATGCTGAAGTCGATAATATCCTCGCCGCGACGGCGTGCGGCCATCTTCAGTTCGGCGGTGATGTTGAATACGTAAGGGGGAAGGCGTTCAATGCGCGTGAAACGGCGCTGTGGACTGTTATCAGCCATAGGGGATTCCTCGATAGACGTTAGCGCCCGGACCGTCCGAGCGACGCTGGCCAGCGAACTGACCGAATATCGAACATAGCGCAGCGCCGACGAGCTTGTCGATACCCTGCGCGATATTTTTATTTAGCGCTCTGAAACTCCGCCGCCAGCAGCCCGAACAGCCAGTCGTCGCACCACTGATCCGCCAGACGGTAGTTGTCGCGCAGCGTGCCCTCCAGCTGGAAACCACACGACTCCAGCAGGCCGCGCGAGGCGACGTTACCGGCGGTCACGGTGGCGGTCAGCTTGTGAAAACCGCAGGCGTTCACCGCAAAATCCAGCACCGCCCGCAGCGACTCCTTGCCATAGCCCTTGCCCTGCCCGGAAGGCAAACTCCCATATCCCACTTCCGCCTGCCGATACGGCGCCCAGTGCGGGCGAAAGCCGGTAATGCCCACCGCCTCTCCGCTGTGCTTCTCACGCATCACCAGGCACAGCCACTGGTCGCCGTGTTTGTCCCAGACCGGCAGGCGCTCCTCGAACCGTGCGCGGATCTCCGCTTCGCTGCGCGGATCGGAGATGTAACGGATCACCTCGGGATCTTGGTACAGGCGCAGAAACAGCGGCCAATCCTCGGCGGTTATCGACTGTAACTGCAGACGTTCAGTGACCAGCTTCATAAAATCTCCGAAAAACGAAAAAGAGGAACTTACGAATGAAAGATATCTCTTTATTTTCCCCGATTGGTTGCCGATAATCATTTACGTTAAAACCACAAAACCATAACGTCTTGCCCGATTCCCTACAACTGCCCGCCGCCGTTACCCACGCGGCATCAGGAGAACACCATGGCCTCTTTAGTCATCGACGATATTCCGCAGGCGATCGTTAACGTCAAGCGTCAGCTGCGCCAGGCATTGCCCAACTATCGCGACGTATTCCAGGCGCTGGAAGAGAACATCCGCGGCCAAGTCGAACAGATTCGCCGCGAACTGGCCGCCGGCCACAACCCGGTGCCGCAAATTGACGCGGAAGATATCCTGCAGCAGCGCGTCACTGAACAACAAAAAGCGCTGATCAAACAACGCGGCGCCTGCGCTATTCGCGGGGTGTTTCCGCGCGCCAAAGCCGAGGGCTGGAACCGAGAAATCGGCGATTACCTCGATCGCAACAACTTCGTCGAGCGATTGAAGAACGCCGCCGAAGACAACTATTTCGGCAAGCTGGCCGCCAGCAAGCCACAGATCTACGGCATCTATTGGTCAAAACCGCAGGTTGAAGCGCGGCAGGACGCGCGCATGCATGCGGTGCAGGTGTTTCTCAACAGCCTGTGGGCCACCGAAAGCAACGGCAAACAGCATTTCGATCCGACTCGCGTCGCCACCTACGCCGATCGCACCCGCCGCCGCCCGCCGAACTCCTCGTCGCTGGGCCTGTCGCCGCACGTCGACAGCGGCACCATCGAGCGCTGGCTGGACGAGAACTTCCGCTATGTGTATCGCCACGTCTTCTCCGGCGACTGGCAGCAGTACGATCCCTTCGCCGCCGACGGCCGCACCGAAGTGCGCGAGATAGCCTCTCCGGCGGTCTGCTCGATGTTCCGCACCTTCCAGGGCTGGACGGCGCTGACGCCGCAGCGCACCAACGCCGGCACGCTGAACCTGGTGCCAATCGCCAACGCCATGGCCTATGTGCTGCTGCGCGCGCTGCAGGACGACGTCGCCGATGACGATCTGTGCGATGCGGCGCCGGGTCGCGCGCTGTCGATCTCGGAAAAATGGCATCCCCTTTTATTAAGCGGGATTTCCCCTATTCCCGATCTGGAGCCGGGCGACACGGTCTTTTGGCACTGCGATGTGATCCACGCGGTGGAGAACGAACATAACGGCGAGTTCGACAGCAACGTGATGTACATCGCCGCCGCGCCGGGCTGCGAGAAAAACGACGCCTATCTGCAGCGCCAGCTGCCGAGCTTTATCGACGGCAGAACGCCGCCGGACTTCGCCCCCGACGACTTCGAGGTGGATTTCGACGGCCGCGCCACCGTCGAGCTGCTGACGCCGCTGGGCAAAGCGCAGCTCGGCATGCGCTGACCGCCGCCTCCAGCCACGGGCCTCTCTCGCTGTGGTATACTGCCGTCATCCGTAGGCCGCAGCGAGAACCCGTCGTGCACCCTTTTTTTGAAATGCTGTTGGCGGTGTTTGATCGCGCCGCGCTGATGTTGATCTGTCTGTTTTTCCTGACCCGCACCCGGCTGTTCCGCCAACTGCTGCAAAAAGAAGACCATACGCCGCTTGAGCTCGGCATCGTCACGGCAATCTTCTCGCTGTTCGCGCTGTTCAGCACCTACTCCGGCATCAACGTTGAGGGCTCGCTGGTCAACGTGCGCGTCATCGCCATCATGGCCGGCGGCATCCTGTTCGGCCCCTGGGTGGGGATCGTCACCGGCATCATCGCCGGGGTGCACCGCTATCTGATCGACATCGGCGGCATCACCTCGGTGCCCTGCCTTATCACCAGCATCATCGCCGGCATCAGCGCCGGTTACATCAACCTCAAGGTCAAAAAAGAGCAGCGCTGGCGCGCCGGCATCGTCGGCGGCATGCTGTGCGAATCCCTCACCATGCTGCTGATCGTGCTGTGGGCCAAGCCGACCGAGCTTGGGCTGGACATCGTGTCGCAGATCGCCCTGCCGATGATCCTCGGCACGGTGTGCATCGGCCTGATCGTGCTGCTGGTGCAGAGCGTCGAAGATGAAAAAGAAGTGATCGCCGCGCGCCAGGCCAAGCTGGCGCTGGATATCGCCCACAAGACGCTGCCCTATTTCCGCAACATCAACAGCGAATCGCTGGCCACCATCTGCGATATCATCCGCCAGGATATCCGCGCCGACGCGGTGGCGATCACCGATACCCATCAGGTGCTGGCTTACGTCGGCGTAGGGCGCGAAGCCTACCCGATCGGCCGCGAAGGGCTGAGCCGCGTCACTCGCGAAAGCATTCGCCACGGCAAAATCATCATCAAAAACAACCTGGAAAACCCGGCCGCGCCGCAGATCCATTCGCAGCTGGTGGTGCCGCTGTGGGAAAAAGGCGAAGTGACCGGCGCGCTGAAAATTTACTACTGCCACGCTCACCAGATCACCAACACGCTGAAGGTGATGGCGGTCGGGCTGTCGCAGATCATCTCCACCCAGATGGAGGTTTCGCGCATCGAGCACCTGCGTCAGATGGCGGATAAAGCCGAAATGCGCGCGCTGCAGAGCAAGATTAACCCGCACTTCCTGTTCAACGCGCTGAACGCCATCTCTTCCTCCATCCGCCTGAATCCGGACACCGCGCGCCAGCTGATCATCAACCTGTCGCGCTACCTGCGCTACAACCTGGAGCTGAACGACGAACTGATCGATATCCGCAAGGAGCTGCATCAGATCCAGGATTACATCGCCATCGAACAGGCGCGTTTCGGCGCCAAGCTGACGGTGATTTACGACATCGACGACGACGTCTCGGTGCGCATTCCGAGCCTGCTGATCCAGCCGCTGGTGGAGAACGCCATCGTGCACGGCATCCAGCCCTGCAAGGGCAAAGGGGTAGTGGTGATCGCAGTGAAAGATCAGGGCGACCGGGTGAAAATATCGGTGAAGGATACCGGCCACGGCATCAATCAGGAAACCATCGATCGAGTGGCGCGCAACGAGATGCCGGGCCACAATATCGGCCTGCTCAACGTACACCACCGCGTGTCGCTGCTGTACGGTGAAGGGCTGCATATCCGCCGCCTGGAGCCGGGCACCGAAATCGCGTTCTACATCAGCAAAAACGGCGGCAAGCTGCATCAGGAGCCGAGCGCGCCGCCGGTCGGGGAGGCCTCATGAAAGCCATTATCGTGGAAGACGAATTCCTCGCGCAGGAAGAACTCAGCTACCTGATCAAGAAACACAGCAATATCGATATCGTCGCCACTTTCGAAGATGGCCTCGACGTCCTCAAATACCTGCAGACCCACCAGGTCGACGCCATTTTCCTCGACATCAACATCCCGTCGCTGGACGGCGTGTTGCTGGCGCAAAACATCAGCAAATTCGCGCATCGCCCGTCTATCGTGTTCATCACCGCCTATAAAGAGCACGCGGTGGAAGCGTTCGAGATCGAAGCGTTCGACTATATCCTCAAGCCCTATCACGAGGCGCGCATCGTCACCATGCTGCAAAAGCTGGAGGCGCTGCATCATCGTCCCGCCGGCGCGACGGAGCCGGCCAGCGCGCCGAGCCGCGGCAGCCACAGCATCAACCTGATCAAAGACGAGCGGATCATCGTTACCGACATCAACGACATCTATTACGCCGCCGCCGATGAAAAGGTGACGCGGGTCTATACCCGCCGGGAAGAGTTCGTGATGCCGATGAACATCACCGAGTTTTACGGCCGGCTGCCGGAAGAGCATTTCTTCCGCTGCCACCGCTCTTACTGCGTTAACCTGGCGAAGATCCGCGAGATCGTGCCCTGGTTCAACAATACCTACATTCTGCGGCTGAGCGATCTCGAGTTTGAAGTGCCGGTCAGCCGCAGCAAGGTGAAAGAGTTCCGCAAGCTGATGCGCCTGTAAGCGCTTACCAGCGCGGGCCCGGACGGTAGTAATACCCCGGCGGCGGCGGTGGCGGCATGCGGTAATGCGGCCGGTCGCGCCAGTCGCGCCGCGGCGGCCCGTAGTAAATCACCCGGGGCGGCGGGCCGTAATAGTACCCGCGCGGGCGTTCATACCGGCGGTGATCGGCCCACCAGCGCGGATCGCGCCAGCGATAGCCGTCCCAGTAATGGCCGCGATTGTCGCGATCGCCGATATGCAACGACAGGCCAGGCACGTTCACGCCGATGGAGACGTCGGCCTGGCTCGCCAGCGGCAGCGCCAGCAGCGCAGCCAGTAACAACAGCGTTTTTTTCATTTCATGGCTCCTGCAGAGCGGACCTTGTCCGATCGCAGATAACATAGCCCCGCGCTCACCGCCGCTCTATAGGCGCAATGCCGATTTACGCCTTTCAGACGCATCCTTCACAATTCCACCACAATCGTTCACCGGCGATTAACAATAAATCGTTGATATCTTTGATGTAGATCACGTGTCACCCCCGGCATTTCACGGGCTTTCAGGCGCAAAAACGGCAACTCACGCCGCATAAAATGCATTTCATTCCTTCCGTCGTGCAACTCATTCCCGATCCGCCGCCCGCCGCAGGGGCCGGCCATATAATAAGCCCATACCGCGGGAACGCTGATTCACCCCGCAAATTTCAGCCAACGGCTCACGCCCGGCAACGCACACACAGGAAGGAGACCGGCCATGAACACCAAACCGGCAAATCGTAGCTTAATCGTTCTCGGCACCATCATCTGTCAGATGGGTCTGGGCACCATCTACACCTGGAGCCTGTTCAACCAGCCGCTGGTCGACAAGTTCCACTGGGGGCTGGCGGACGTCGCCACCACCTTCTCCATCACCAGCTTCTTCCTGGCCTTCGCCACGCTGTTCGCCGGTAAGCTGCAAGAACGCTTCGGCATCCGCAACCTGACGCTGTGCTCCGGCATTCTGGTCGGCCTGGGCCTTATCGCCAGCGCCCACGTCAGCTCTCTCGACATGATCTACCTGCTGGCCGGCGTGGTGGTGGGCTTTGCGGTCGGTATCGCCTACATCTCCACCCTGTCCAACCTGATCAAATGGTTCCCGGCCAACAAAGGCCTGATTTCCGGCATCTCCGTCGGCGCCTTCGGCAGCGGCAGCCTGCTGTTCAAATACGTCAACGCCGCCCTGATCGCCGACGTCGGCGTTTCCGGCGCCTTCTTCTACTGGG
Organism: Serratia sp. CY52157; assembly: GCF_052168495.1. Taxonomy (NCBI): domain Bacteria; kingdom Pseudomonadati; phylum Pseudomonadota; class Gammaproteobacteria; order Enterobacterales; family Yersiniaceae; genus Serratia; species Serratia sp. CY52157. The sequence goes on from NZ_JBJNMO010000001.1 coordinate 1,933,385, forward strand.
GTGCCATCGTGATGGGCCTGATCGTCGTCGGCTCCCTGCTGCTGAAAGAGCCGGTGCTGGCGACCAACGCCGCACAGCCAGGCGCCAACGGTCTGGGCAACGACTTCAGCGTGCGCCAGATGCTGGCCACCAAAGAAGCCTACCTGCTGTTCACCATCTTCTTTGCCGCCTGCATGAGCGGTCTGTATCTGATTGGCATCGTGAAAGACATGGGCGTTCAACTGGCCGGGATGGACTTGGCCACCGCCGCCAACACCGTGTCCGCCGTCGCCATCTTCAACACCGCCGGCCGCATCATCCTGGGGACACTGTCCGATAAAGTGGGCCGTATGCGCGTCATCAGCTTCACCATGCTGGTTACCGTGCTGGCGATTGTCGCCCTGAGCTTCATGACCCTGAACCACACGCTGTTCTTCATCTGCGTCGGCGCGGTGGCCTTCTGCTTCGGCGGCAACATCACCGTGTTCCCGGCGATTGTCGGCGACTTCTTCGGTCTGAAAAACCACAGCAAGAACTACGGCATCATCTACCAGGGCTTCGGCCTGGGCGCGCTGGCCGGTTCGTTCGTCGCCAAATACTTCGGCGGCTTCCACGCCACCTTCATGGTGATTGGCGTCCTGTCCGCCGCCTCCTTGCTGATTACGCTGTTCATCAAAGCGCCGAAAGCCGTGGAAGTGGAAAGCGAAGAAACGGCACAGGCGGCAGAGTTGGCCAAAGCCTGATACCCCGCGAAAACGACAAGGGGCGCAACCTGCGGGTTGCGCCCCTTTTTTTATCGTGCCGCCGCGTTGCTTACAGCTGCATGCCCAGCGTCTGGCGCAGATGCGCGCCGGCTCCCAGCAGGCCCGGTTGGCCATGGGTTATCATGAACACCGGAATGTCTCGCACATAGTCACGGAAACGCCCTTTATCTTCGAAGGCGGCGCGGAAGCCCGAGGCCTTGAAGAATTCCATAAAGCGCGGCACGATGCCGCCGGCGATGTACACGCCGCCAAAGGTGCCCAGATTCAGCGCCAGGTTGCCGCCGAAGCGCCCCATGATCACGCAAAACAGCGACAGCGCACGGCGGCAGTCGATGCAGCTGTCGGCCAGCGCCCGCTCGGTAATGTCCTTCGGCTCCAGTTTCTCCGGCAGGCGGTTGTCCGCCTTGACGATGGCGCGATACAGGTTGACCAGGCCCGGCCCGGACAGCACGCGCTCGGCGGAAACGTGCCCCACTTCACCGCGCAGCACCTCCAGAATAATGTCTTCTTCTTCGCTGTTCGGTGCGAAATCGACATGGCCGCCCTCGCCCGGCAGGCTGACCCAGCGGCGATCGACCTGCACCAGGTGGGCAACACCCAGCCCGGTGCCGGCGCCGTACACCGCGATCGGTTTGCCCGGCTGCGCATCGCCGCCGCCAAACTGCAGCACGTCGTCCGGCGAGAGCATCGGGATCGCCATCGAGACGGCGGTGAAATCGTTGATCACTTCCAGATGACTCAACCCCAGGTTGGCCTTCATTTCTTTGATAGAGAACGCCCAGCTGTGGTTGGTCATCGCGACCCAGTCTTCCGTCACCGGGCAGGCGATCGCGATACAGGCGTCCTGCACCTCGATATCGCACGCTTTCAGATAGTGGCGGATCACCGCCTCCAGGCTGTCGAACTCCAGGCCGGAATAGGTTTTCGCCTGGGTAATCTCACCCGTCGCAACAGTGCACAACGCCAGGCGGGCATTGGTGCCGCCAACATCACCTACGAGGGCATAGGTCATTGATTTCGTCTCCGCAAAATGAAAAATAAAAAGCTGCCCACACTGTAAAATCCTGCTGCGAAAACAACAATCACCCGCCTCGGATCTGCGCCCCAATAGCGATCCGGATCACAAAAAACGTTTCAGCTGGCCCGCCAAGCCGCGATTTGAAACAAATTGCGGCAAAAAACGCGCCGCCGCGACTGTTAACCGTCATCGACGCCGGGCAATATCAATGCGTGCCTGCTCGCCGATAGTCTGGCAAGCTGTGGTCACTGTCCAACCACCCGCTCTCCCTGCCCTGCATGGAGGCATCGACAAGGGATTATCCATGCTGCATCCGCGCGCCAATGCCATGTTGGCCTTTGCTTTGCCTGCGCTGATTATCGGTTCCGCCTCCAGTCTGGTGCTGCTGTTGATGATGAAAGTCGCCGCTACGCTGCAGCAATGGCTGTGGGTGACGCTGCCCGACGCGCTGAGCCTGGACGCCCAGGCACCCTGGTGGCCGCTCGGCATGCTGACGCTGACCGGCGTGGCGGTCGGCCTGATCGTGCGCTACATGCCGGGCCATGCCGGGCCGGATCCGGCGACGGAATCGCTGATCGGCATGCCGCTGCCGCTCTCCGCCCTGCCGGGGCTGGGATTGGCGCTGATCGTCGGCCTGGCCGGCGGCGTCAGCCTGGGGCCGGAGAACCCGATCACCGCCATCAATATCGCGCTGGTGGCGGCGGCGGGGGCGCGCCTGCTGCCTAAGGTGCCGCGCATGGACTGGATCATCCTGGCGGCCGCGGGCACCATCGGCGCGATGTTCGGCACGCCGGTCGCCGCCGCGCTGATTTTCTCGCAAACCCTGGCGGGCAATAACGAAACGCCGCTGTGGGATCGGCTGTTCGCCCCGCTGGTGGCCGCCGCCGCCGGCGCGGTCACCACCCAGCTGTTCTTCGTGCCCAATTTCGCCCTGCAGCTCGACGCCTATGACGTAACCCGGCTGCCGGACATCTTCAGCGGCGCCATCGTGGCGCTGATCGCCATCGCGCTCGGCATGGTGGCGCTGTGGTGCTTCCCGCACGTTCACCGCCTGTTCCATTCGATGAAGAATCCGGTGTTGATGCTAGGACTGGGGGGCTTTGTGCTGGGCCTGCTGGCGCTGGTGGGCGGTGAGATTACCCTGTTCAAAGGGTTGGATGAAATGAAGCGCCTCGCGGCAGACGGCAACTATTCGGTGCCGGCGCTGTTGGCCGTTACCCTGACCAAGCTGGCGGCGCTGGTGATCGCCGCCGCCTGCGGCTTTCGCGGCGGGCGCATCTTCCCGGCGGTGTTCGTCGGCGTGGCGCTGGGGCTGATGCTGCATCAGCACGTTCCGGCGGTGCCGGCGGCGATCACGGTCTCCTGCGCCATCATGGGGCTGGTGCTGGTGGTCACGCGCGACGGCTGGCTCAGTCTGTTTATGGCGGTGGCGGTGGTGCCGGATCTGCACCTGTTGCCGATCTTGTGCATCGTGATGCTGCCCGCCTGGCTGGCGCTGGCGGGCAAACCCTTGATGCTGGTGAACCGCCGGCAACCGCCGCACGACGATTAGGCCAGCGCGAACGCCGCGGCGGCGCGAGCGTGGATCGCGGTGGTGTCGAACACCGGCACCGAGGCATCCCGCTCGCTCACCAGCAACCCTATCTCGGTGCAGCCGAAAATAATCCCCTGCGCGCCCTGTTGTTCCAGATCGCTGATGATCCGGCGATACTCGTCGCGCGAGGCGTCGCAAATTTTGCCGAGGCAGAGTTCGTCATAGATGATGCGGTGCACGATGTCACGATCGGCGCTGACCGGCGTCACCACATCGATGCCGTGCAATTCCTGCAGGCGGCCGCGGTAGAAGGTCTGCTCCATGGTAAAACGCGTGCCCAGCAGCCCGACGCGGCGAATGTTTTTCTCCCGCACCTGCAGCGCCGTGGCATCGGCGATGTGAATCAGCGGCAGGCCGCTGGCCTGCTCGACCGCCTCCGCCACCTTGTGCATGGTGTTGGTGCAGATCACGATAGCTTCGGCGCCGGCGGCGCGCAAAGCCACGGCGGCGGCGGCCAGCAGCCGGCCGGCGCCATCCCAATCGCCCTGGTGCTGCAAGCGTTCAACCTCCTGAAAATCGACGCTGTAGAGCACGATTTTGGCCGAATGCAGCCCGCCGAGGCGCGCCTTTACCTGCTCGTTGATAGTGCGGTAATACGGAATGGTGGATTCCCAACTCATGCCGCCCAGCAGACCCAACACTTTCATCCTTCACTCCTCAGCATTTTCCGACGATCCTCTGACCTTACCTGAGAATCGCCGGGCTGACGACGCCTTATTTGGCGCCGGAATTGATCGGCTGGCGCGCTTCGAACCAGCGTTGGCGCAGCGTGTCGTACAGCCAGTTGTAGGCCATGGTGTACGGCAGGAAGAACAGGAAGAAACCGATTTCCAGCATAAACGCCTGCGCCCAGGAAATGCTCAGCATCCAGGCGGCGATCGGCACGCCGATCAGAATAAAACCGGCTTCAAAGCCGACGGCGTGCAGCGCACGCACCTTCAGGTTACGCACCACCCGGCTGACCGGCCACAGGCGGTCGAACACCGTGTTGTAAACCATGTTCCACAGCATCGCGACGGTGGACAGCATCACCGCCAACGCACCGACCTGCACCATTGAGCGGTTCAGCAGCCACGCGCCCAGCGGGGCGCAAACCATCACGGCGATGGCCTCGAAACCGACGGCGTGGACGATACGTTCAATGAGAGACTTGTTTTGCAGTTGCATACATCACCTTTTTTTCAACAGTTGTTGCGAAAGCCAGGTGATTATCATCGCTTTTTTGGGTAGATTAAAAATAGATTCCATCGATAAAGTAGATATATGCACTATTCACCGGAAGCGTTACAGGCGTTCGTTGAAGCCGCCGCCCTCGGCTCATTTTCCGCCGCCGCGCGCAAGCTGCGCAAAAGCCAATCCACCGTCAGCACCGCCATCGCCAATCTGGAAGCCGACCTGGCATTGACGCTGTTCGATCGCAGTGCGCGCCAACCGGTGCTCACCGCCGCCGGCCGCAAGGTGCTAGGGCACGTGCAGGAGATCCTCGCCGCCAGCGAGCGACTCGACGCGCTGAGCATTCAGCTGGCGGGCAATGTCGAACCGCGCCTGAGCATGGTATTTTCCGATACCTACCAACCGAAGCATCACGACAGCCTGATGCAGCGGTTTGAACAACGTTACCCGGAGATTGAGCTGGAATGGATGATCGCCGAGGAAGGCGACGTCATCGATCTGCTGCAAAGCGGCCGCGCACAGCTGGGCATGGTGGAAGTGCAAAAAACCTATCCGCCGGATATCGCCTTCTCCCGCCTGCCTGAGCAGACCGAAATGGGGTTGTTCGTCGCGCATGGGCATCCGCTGGCGCAGGTCGCCGCGCCGACCCCGGAGCAATTATCCAGCACCCGTCAGCTGCTCCTGAACACTTACACCGGCGCCGAAGCGGCCAGACAAGGCGGGCTGGTCTGGTCGGCGCCCAGCTATCTGCTGTTGCTGGAGATGGCGGAACAGGGATTCGGTTGGGCGGTGCTGCCGCACTGGCTGGTGCAACAATACGGCCACGGCAGGCTCACCCAGCTGCGCCCGCGCGGCTGGCCCAAACTGATTTCGGTGGATGCGGTATGGTCCAAACTGACCCCGCCGGGCCCGGCGGGGTACTGGATGCTGGAGCGATTGCTGGAAGACGACGCGGCTCAGGCGGCGGCGTTGCGCGACTGAATGACGCGCGAGATCGTATCGAGCAGTTCGGGAATATCCATCTTCGGCAGCATCACTTCGATGAAAGCCAGCCGGTCGCCCTGCGCCGCCTCACTCAGCGCCTGGCGCAGCGCCTCCGGCTGACTGACCCGCAACGCCGTCACCGGCCGCCCACCGGCCAATGCCGTTGGCAGCTGCGTCCAGTTCCACCGGGCGATGTCGTTGTAACTCTGCTCCGGCCCGTGGATAGCGCGTTCAATCGTGTAGCCCTGATTATTCAGCACGAAGATCACCGGTTTAAGCCCGTCGCGCAGCATCGATCCCAGCTCCTGCACGGTCAATTGCGCGGCGCCGTCGCCGATCAACAGCACCACCCGGCGCTGTGGTTCGGCGGTTTGCACCCCGAAGGTCGCCGGTAAGGTATAGCCGATCGAGCCCCAGAGCGACTGCACGATCATCCGGCTGCCGCGCGGCAGCGTCAAGGTCGCGGCGCCGAAACAGGCCGTGCCCTGCTCGGCCAGCACGATATCCCCCGGCCGCAGGAAATCCTGTATCTGCCGCCAGAAGGCGTGCTGATCCAACCCTTCCCCATCGCCTTCCGGCAGCGCCGGACGGCCGATCGTCGGCAACGGCCAGCGCGACGCCAGCGACAGAGTCAGGCGGTGCAGCGCCTGCACGGCGGCGCACATCGGGATGCGGCTGAACCGTTGACGACCGACCCAGGATTCGAACGGTTGGATATCGATGCATTTTTCCGCCGACAGATGATGCGTGAATCCTCCGGTAATGGTGTCGGTGAGACGCACGCCAACGGTGATCACGACATCGGCATTTTCAATCAGCGCTTTGGTCGCCGCAGCGCTGGCGCCGCCGCTGTAGGTGCCGACAAAACCGTCGCGGTTCTCATCCAGCACGCCCTTGCCGAGCAGCAGCGTGGCGTGCGGGATAGCCACCTCCTGCATCCAGTTATCCAGCGCCGTTTCAACACCAAAGCGGTCCGCCAGAAAGTCCGCCAGCAATGACACTTGCCGCGCCGATTGCAGCTTTTCACGCGCTGCGGCGATAAACGACTGCAATGCGCTCCGCGACAGCCTGGCCTGGCGCAGCATCAGCGGCGCCGGTTTGGCCGGCAGCGGCGCTTCCGCTACGTCGCTGGGCAGCATCAGATAAACCGGACGATGCTCCAGCAAGGCGGCGTCGATCAGGCGGTCGATCTCCCTGGCGGCGTTGTCGGCGGTCAGGTTGGCCTGTGCGACGCTGACTTCTTTGGCTATCCGCGCAAAGTGAGTGAAGTCGCCATCGCCCAGCGAATGGTGCAGCAAATCGCCGGCGCGCTGGGCACGCTGCGCCGGTGTGCCCACCACGTGGATCACCGGCAGGTATTCGGCATAACTGCCGGCCACGCCGTTCAGCGCGCTCAGCTCCCCGACGCCGAAGGTGGTGAGCAGCGCCGCGGCCGGTTTGCAACGCGCATAGCCGTCGGCGGCGTAGGCGGCGTTCAGTTCGTTGGCGCAGCCTACCCAGGTGATTTGCGGATGAGCGATGACGTGATCGAGGAATTGCAGGTTGTAATCCCCCGGCACGCCGAAGACGTGGCGGATGCCAATCTGGGCCAGACGATCGAGCAGATAATCGGCCACCGTGTAGATCTGAGTCATGATCATCACCTGTCTGCAGCTGAAGCGATTATCTTTAAGTATCGAAGATACCGGTTAATTTTCGAACAGCGCTTTCCGTGTCGAGCGGCAACCTGGCGTTACATGCCGGCCTTGTGATCGCCCCCTCGGCGGCACGCTGTGAAAACGCATACACTCAAAACACGCCACTTCTTCGCCGACAAAGGATCACAATGTCCTACTCAGCCTCCCCCTCGCGTTATCAAGATATGGAATACCGGCGCTGCGGCCGCAGCGGATTGAAGCTGCCCGCCGTCTCGCTCGGGCTATGGCACAACTTTGGCGACGCCACGCTGTACGACAACGCCCGCGACCTGATCCGCTGCGCCTTCGATCGCGGCATAACCCACTTCGATCTGGCCAACAACTACGGCCCGCCGCCCGGCGCCGCCGAGGAAAACTTTGGCCGCATTCTCAACGCCGATCTGCGGGCCTGGCGCGACGAGCTGATCGTCTCATCCAAAGCCGGTTACACCATGTGGCCCGGCCCCTACGGCGATTGGGGCTCGAAAAAGTACCTGGTCGCCAGCCTCGATCAGAGCCTCAGGCGCATGGGATTGGAGTATGTAGATATCTTTTATCACCATCGGCCGGACCCGGACACGCCGCTGGAAGAAACCATGGCGGCGCTGGATTTGTTGGTGCGCCAGGGCAAAACGCTGTATGTCGGTTTGTCCAACTACCCGGCCGAGCGCGCGCGCCAGGCGTTCGACATCCTGCAGCGGCTCGGTACGCCGTGCGTGATCCACCAGCCCAAGTATTCGATGTTTGAACGCGGGCCGGAGGCGGAATTGCTGGATACGCTGGCGGATCATGGCGTCGGCGCGATCGCCTTCTCCCCGCTGGCGGGCGGCCTGCTGACCGATCGTTATCTGCACGGCGTCCCGCAAGATTCCCGCGCCGCCAGCGGCAGCCGTTTCCTGCAGCCGGAACAGCTGACCGCCGACCGACTGGACAAGGTGCGCCGCCTCGATGCGCTGGCGCGGCAACGCGGGCAGAAGCTGTCGCAGATGGCGCTGGCCTGGGTGCTGCGCGGCGATCGCGTCACCTCGGTGCTGATCGGCGCCAGCAAGACTGCGCAGATAGAAGACGCGGTGGGCATGCTGGCCAATCGTCACTTCACTGAAGAAGAGCTTGCGCAGATCGAGAACATTTTATTGTAATCGCTTACAAATTCCGCCGCTCAGTTGAGCGGCGATGCCCCAGAAAAATCTCAAATCTCGACCTCCGGCGCCCTTTTCAGAGTGGCTCTCAGATTCAACCCCATGCGCCGGCGCTATGATGCCGATATTGCAGTAAAAATAACGATAAGGCCGTTTTTTAAACTGATGAACGCGCTTCATAAAGTGATCAACGGCCAGGCCGCGCAAGCGGAAAGGAGAAGTCATGTTTAAACCTCTGCTCTTGGCCGCCATCTTGGCGGCGACGGTACTGCCCGCCGCACAGCAGGCGCACGCCGAAGGGATCAGCATCGATCTGATGCCGGGCGTTTCATTGCGCATCGGCGATCAGGACAATCGCGGCCGTTACTGGGACGGTTACGACTGGCGCGATCGCGACTGGTGGCAAGGCCATCAGGGACGCTATCTCGGCGATCGCAGCCCGCGCGGCTATTACTGGGATGGCTATCGCTGGCGCGACCGCGACTACTGGCGCAAATATTACTACTCGCGCGACGGGCGCTATTACAAATGCGACCGTCATTGCGACAAGCATTACTGGAAGAAAGAGAAAAAACACCACCACGATCATGACCGCGATCGCTGGCGCCGCCACGGCGATGACGACCGCGATTAACAACAACGGGCCGGCGCAACGCCGGCCCGCACTGTTTTCGCCTACAGCACACTGCCGATCAGCAAGTAGCCATTCAACCCCACCACCACCAACACGATCAGCTTGCCCAGGTTTTGCACCACGGGGCCGTTAACCATCTCCCCCATCAGCGCCCGATTGCCGGTGAAAGCCAGCAGCGGCACCAGCGCCAGCGCAATGCCGAAGCTGAGCAGCACCTGGCTCAGCACCAGAATGCGCGTGGCGTCCACTCCCAGCATGATGACGATAAACGACGGCAGCATGGTCACCGCGCGGCGCAGCCACAGCGGGATATGGAAATGCACAAACCCTTGCATCACCACCTGCCCCGCCAGCGTGCCCACCACGGTGGAAGAAAGACCGGCGGCCACCAGGCTCAGGCCAAACACGGTGGCGGCGGCTTGCCCGAGCAGCGGTTGCAGCGTCAGATAGGCCACGTCAAGATCGGCGATGCCGCTGTGGCCGCTGAAATGAAACGCGGCGGCGGCAGTGGCCATCATCGCCAGGTTAACGAAACCGGCGATGGTCATGGCGACGGCGACGTCGACTTTGGTGGCGGCATAGCGCTCCGCCTTATCGTGCTCACCGCCAACTTGGGTGAGCGACGAATGCAGATAGATCACGTGCGGCATGATGGTGGCACCCAATACCCCGGCGGCCAGGAATACCGCGTCGCCGTTGGGCAAATCGGGCAACGCCATGCCTTTCAGCAGCGGCGCAAGCTGCGGCTGGGAAAACGCCAGCTCGACGATGTAAGCGGCGGCGACGAACAGCAGCAGGCCGCCGATCACCCATTCCAGCGGCTTTTGTCCACGCTTTTGCAGCATCAGAATTAAAAAGGTGGCGATGCCGGTCAGCACCGCGCCCTGCAACAAGGAGACGCCGAGCAGCAGCTTGAAGCCGATTGCCGCGCCGATGAATTCGGCCAGATCGGTCGCCATGGCGATAATCTCCGCCTGCACCCAATAGGCCCACACCGCCGGCCGCGGAAAGCGATCGCGAATATGCTCAGCCAGGTTTTTTCCGGTGGCGATCCCCAGCTTGGCGGACAACAGCTGGATCAGCATCGCCATCACGTTGGCCCAGACCACGACCCACAACAGGCTATAGCCGAACGAGGCGCCGGCCTGGATATTGGTGGCGAAGTTGCCGGGGTCGATGTAGCCGATAGCGGCGATGAAGGCGGGCCCCATCAGCGAGAGTTTGATTTTTCTGGCGGAGCGACCGGAGGTGGTTTCAACCACGCGACTGTTCAGCATATGTTGAACCCTTACTGAAATTACGTTTATCTCCACTCTATATAAATGATAATAATTATCAAGCGCATTTAGAGTGGTAAAACTTATCTCTGCAATAGCCAACATTAACGGTTTTATCGAAGGGTTCGACACCGTACTTGCCGATTTCCGTGCTTTTGGGTTGGGATTTTGGCTGCAATACCCCTGAAAGACAGGTTAGCACAAGAATACGAATTTCCTATGTCTGAGTTAACATCTTGATTTTTTATGCTTTTGCGCAACACTTTAGGAGAACTCCCACTATGATTTTCCATATTTGCAATAGAAGTCTCGTTTTTAAACGTAGCGTTACATAAAATGACAGCCGAAATTCAGCCTGCCTCAAATTTGGAGCAAACATGTCCCATATTGCGCACTTTGCGTTGGCGATAGTGGTGGTGGCGATCCTGGCCCTGTTGGTGTGCCGCGATCGCAAAAGCATCCGCATTCGCTATGTTATTCAATTATTGGTTATCGAAGTACTGCTGGCCTACTTTTTCCTGCATTCGGAAGCGGGTTTGGGCTTCGTAAAAGGATTCGCCGCGCTGTTTGACAAACTGCTCGGGTTTGCGGGACAAGGGACTGATTTCGTGTTCGGCGGCATGGGCGACAAAGGCCTGGCGTTCTTCTTCCTGAAGGTGCTGTGCCCGATCGTCTTCATTTCGGCGCTGATCGGTATTCTGCAGTACATCAAAGTGCTGCCTTTCATCATCCGCATTATCGGTACCGTGCTGTCGAAAGTGAACGGCATGGGCAAGCTGGAGTCGTTCAACGCCGTCAGCTCGCTGATCCTGGGCCAATCCGAAAACTTCATCGCCTACAAGGATATCCTGGGCAAGATGTCGGAAAAGCGCATGTACACCATGGCGGCGACCGCGATGTCTACGGTGTCCATGTCCATCGTCGGCGCCTACATGACCATGCTGGACGCCAAGTTCGTGGTGGCGGCGCTGGTACTGAACATGTTCAGCACCTTTATCGTGCTGTCGTTGGTCAACCCGTACGACACCAATAAAGAAGAAGAGCTGCACCTCGGCAACCTGCACGAAGGCCAGAGCTTCTTTGAAATGCTGGGCGAATACATCCTGGCCGGCTTCAAAGTAGCGATTATCGTCGCCGCGATGCTGATTGGTTTCATCGCCCTGATCGCCGCGCTTAACGGCGTGTTCAGCGCCATCTTCGGCCTGAGCTTCCAGGAAATCCTCGGCTACTTCTTCTATCCGTTCGCCTGGATCATGGGTATTCCTAAGCACGAAGCCCTGCAGGTCGGCAGCATCATGGCCACCAAGCTGGTTTCCAACGAATTCGTGGCAATGATGGAACTGCAGAAAGTCTCTGCCGAGCTGTCGCCGCGCAGCCTGGGGATCCTGTCGGTGTTCCTGGTGTCCTTCGCCAACTTCTCTTCCATCGGCATCGTGGCCGGTGCGATCAAGGGCCTGAACGAACACCAGGGCAACGTAGTGTCCCGCTTCGGTCTGAAGCTGGTCTACGGCTCTACCTTGGTCAGCATCCTGTCCGCTTCCATCGCGGGTCTGGTGTTGGGCTAAGCCTGAAATTTACAGCAATGATAAGGCGCCTGCAGGCGCCTTTTTTATTATTCTTCAGCCCTTAGTAACTCGTCCTATCCGCAAAGCGGAAGTCAATCTCAAAATCGGTTAGCGCCAAGCCATAACGCCGCTTATGCCGGTTTATATACAAAGGCAACACGTTGAAAGAATCGCTTCTCCCGTTAATTTAGAGCCTGCGCGTTCCCATATCGCAATGAGATAAACGCAATATCATTGCAATGGCGATGAGCACATCCTTTCGGCTATGGACAAGGCGTGTCTTTATTCTGAGTTGATTTTATGAAATAACGTTAGTTGAAGGAATTCGCTAACAGCGTTGTAATTTCCTCAGAAATAATTGGCGACGCGTTGTAATAAGAATCTACACTTTCAACAACCACGATTTTTTTATTATCCTCACTCGCCGTCCAACAGGGTACGACCGCCAAGGTTCCTTCCGCATAGGAAAAGGAAGAGATAATGGTAAACAATGATTCGGATATAATGTCCAACTTCCTGCGATCACAATAAGCATCAATATCTAAACTTCGCATCAGCAAGTCAGCGGATTGCGGGACATGCACATCAGCCCCCACTCTAATGACAGTCCCATCAACAGAAGGGACAACCCATAGATTGTACTCTTTTTCCGTTATCAGTATCGGCGAGAGAAGATTTCCCACGGAGTGGGAAAGATAATAATCTCTAAATACCCGATTCACGGCAGGGCAAACTTGATAAATTGAACTTATCTCATTGATCTTATAGCCATTTGTGAATTTTATAATAGTGTCATATATACGCTTGTTTTCATCAAAAAAAATCACACCACTTTCAATGCTGTTTAAGTCTCCAATGTTTTTGTTTCTAAAAACATTGACACTGGTAAAGAACGCCAGCTCATCCTGAAAGTAGGAAAAAATCTCTGCCGTGTTTAGCAGAATGGAGTCATAACTCACAAAAACAGATTTGTTTTTGCAGTTAATGAAAGAGGGAAAATTGATGGCCCCATCATCACCACAATTCTGCACCTCATAGGGCAAGTCATGCTGTTCGTAAAGGCGGGCAAGATGAGCGACTTCTGATCTTTCGATAATACGAATCATTTTCTCTTTTCTGCCAAACTCTCCGCTGGAGGACAGAATAAACTTTTCCCACATCCATTGTGACTGCGTGGAAAAACGGCTGAGGCGTTGATTATTCTCGTGAATGCGTCGCCACAGACAATGATTTCCAAAGGAGGTTTTAAAGTCATCATAATCACTGTCATCAAGGAAGAAATCGACGGAAATTCCTTTTCTGGCGCAAGCCAGGGCCGTCATTACCGCAGTTACCCCGCCGCCACCCACAATTGCGATATTTTTATTTTTTTTCATGGATAACCTCATCCAATAGTAACGAAACACTAACAATAGTTTCTTCAAGAAAACAACATCAATGTCAATAGATACAAACAGTCAACATTAATTAGCATATTAACTATCACGCGGTTAATCAGAATATAAAACTATTCACGTTGCTGAAATTTGAGATGAATTCGCAATCACTTAGCATAAAAAACCATATATGCAGAATTATACTCTAAAAATATCGATATTGGCGCACATTAAGACTGCTGATTTTTTTTTCATGTAGACTGAATTTCATTAACAAATCACACCCGCAAGGAGGTCTAGTGGCAGAATAAAAATCCAATAAAAAAACAAAAACAGGAATTTTATAAGAACTTAACATGTTAATGATGGCATCAATCACCTGAAAAGAGGGGGTTTATCACCCATTTACATATGATAGCGTGATGGTTGAAAATTTATAATTTACGCGCAGTTACTATACAAGGATATTTATATGAATAAGCATATGCAGAGATCCCTACTGCTTGCCGGCATTCCTTTGGCAATGTCCGTCATTGCCACAGCTACCGCAGCAGACGGCACCATAAACTTTACCGGTAATGTCACCGACCAAACCTGCACAGTTGAAGCAGGCAGTGCCAACCAAACCATTCCAATGGGCAACATCAGCGCTAAGGCATTCAAGACCGCTGGCGATACCGCTCTGCCGACAAAATTCAGCATTGCCTTAGCCGGCTGCCCTGAATCGGTAACAAAAGCGTCGGTAAAATTCGACGGCGCATACGCACAAGGCAATTCGACCTTGTTGTCACTCAATGCGGAGAAAGGCGTGGCCACGGGTCTTGGCGTAGCCATCTATGAGGCCGATGGCACCACACAAATTCCAATGGCTTCATTTTCTACAGCGCAGAGTGTGCAAAAAGATATCAGCAATGTCTTTACCTATGTCGCGAAATACATGGCGACATCAGACACCGTCACCGTCGGACCGGCGAATGCCACGACACAATTCAGCATCTCTTATAACTGATCATCTTAGTCTATCAGGTCAGCAAATATTGCCGGCCTGATAGCACGCGCCATCAAGGACGGCTTGCTTATGAAGCAGAGTAAATATTATTTGCTGGCAATATTATTTTTTTCATACGGCGCTTCGGCAAGCGTAACGCTAGGCGGTACTCGTATCGTATACGAAGAAAGTAAAAAAGAAGCGAACATTTCAGTCAGCAATCAAGATAAAAATAGCCCCGTACTTATTCAAACATGGGTGGAAAGTTTCTCACCTGACGATAAAAAAGAGGTTCCGTTTATTGTTACGCCCCCCTTATTTAGGTTGGAGGCAGAGCAAGAGAACATCCTTAGAATTATTTATTCCGGAGATAACCTGCCGCAGCATAAAGAATCAATATATTGGTTAAGTGTAAGATCGATACCATCAACCCAAAAATCAAAAGAGAACAAGTTACTCATTACCGTTCAAAACAGAATAAAAATATTTTACAGGCCTAAACATCTATCAAAAGATGAAGCCATTGACGCCTACAAAAAAATTCGTTTTTCACTGAAAGGAAAAACCTTAGAGGCAAAAAACCCAACGCCATTCCACGTCTCTTTTTACTCTGTAAGCATCGATGGTAAAGAAGTGAAAGAGGCCGACATGATTGCGCCGCAGAGCACCAAGAAGTGGTTATTGCCAAAAGAAATTCATGCTAAAGAAATACGATGGCAAGCGATCAATGATTATGGAGGAATAACTCAGGCGATAAGCGCACCATTATAGTAAGTTTGCAAGAGGAGGCAAAAAAGATGATAAGAAATAATACCACTCATAAAACATCGGTGTGGTTATTTTGTGTTCTTTCTTCACCTGCGGCTCTCGCTGAAGATTATTTTGACCCCTCGGCATTAAACAGGAATCATCAGACTATTGTTGACTTATCCAAATTTAATAACTCGAGTCATCAACTGCCGGGCGATTACTGGGTAGATATCTATGTGAACAACGTGTTTTTTGCCAATCAAAAAGTGTCTTTCTATCATGCAGAGGGCATTTTGCAACCCCGCATCCATCGCAGCGATCTCGATTCTTGGGGGGTTCGCATGGATAAAATAAAAACAGTCAATGACAGTGAATTGGCGGCATCCCCCATCAGTGAAATTATTCCTGGCAGCCAGGCGAAATTTGATTTTAACAAACAAAGATTGGATTTAAATATCCCACAGGCATACATTGAAAATCATCCCAGGGACTGGGTTAACCCCGCGCTTTGGGATGATGGCATCCGCGCCTTTTTGTTAGATTACAGTTTTAGTGGTACCGAGACGCGGAAAACGAAAAATAAAGATAATCAATACTTAAATTTGCGCAGCGGTTTCAACTATGATGCCTGGCGCTTTAGAAACTATGCCACCTACTCAAGCCAAAACAACGCCAAGTGGAAAAGTATTAACACCTATGCCGAACGCAGCTTTAGGGACAGTAAAAACACGCTGACCATTGGCGATAGTTCAACATCCGGCGACGTTTTTGACAGTTTTCAATTTCGCGGAGTGAAACTGGCAAGCGATCCGAGCATGTTGCCCGATAGCCAGAGAGGGTTTGCCCCGACGGTGAGAGGCATAGCGCAAAGCAATGCAGAGATCACTATAAAACAAAATGGCTATATGATTTATCAAACATATGTGCCTGCGGGGAGTTTTGAGATAACTGATATTTACCCTACCACTTCCAGCGGTGGGTTACAGGTGATCATAAAAGAAGCGGATGGTTCAGAAAGGAGTTTCTTTCAGCCTTTTTCCTCCGTTCCCATTATGCTCAGGGAGGACATGAAAAAAAATGAACTCACAATCGGAGAATATCGCTCTGCGCGGGACGATAGCCAAAATGCTAAGTTCCTGCAGTCATCCGTAATTTATGGTCTTAACGATGATAAAACACTCTATGGCGGTGCCATTATTTCAGAAAAACACCAGGGAATCTCTTTCGGCATTGGCAGCAGTCTGGGGTTGCTGGGCTCCCTCTCTACAGATGTCACGCATAGCAAAAGCCGGTTGGTCACCGGGCAGGATCGTAATGGGCAACAATATCGTATCCAGTATGCAAAAAATATTGAAACAACGGGTACCAACTTTACGCTGGCCGGCTATCAATACTCAACGTCAGGCTACTTAAGCTTTTCGCAACTAAATGATATGAATGCCAATCTTAAAAGAAAGTGGCTGACACGCGGCGTAAAAAGAAACAAGTTGGTTATCAATATTAATCAGCCCATACGAGACTTTGGCAGTTTATATATCAATGGTTACCAACAGAGCTATTGGCACAGCGACGCCGTTGAACGAAATGTTCTAATGGGATTCTCCACGAACCAATTTGGGGTTAGCTGCAATATTGGGTTCGGCTACAATAGCAGCCGCTATACGGACAGACCCGACAAGATCGCCACGCTCAATGTTCAGATCCCGCTGAACAAATGGCAATCAAACAGCTGGGTAAATTATACCTCAAGCAAGAGCAGCAAAGGAAAACTCAATCAACAACTGGGGTTAAGCGGAACCGCGCTGGAAAATAATCAGATCAGTTATAACGTTTCTGCATCCCAAAGCAGCAATCGCCCCGGCAACGCTGGCAACAGCTCTGTTTATTATCGCAGCAGATATGGCGAAATTGGCGCCGGATACAGCTTTGATAAAGATATGCAGCGAATAAACTACAGTCTGCGAGGCGGCGCCGTGGCTCATCGCAACGGCATTACATTGTCCCAATCGCTGGGTGACACTATTGCTTTAGTTGAGGTGCCGAATGCACGCGATGTTGAAGTCATCAACAGTACCGGCGTAACGACCGATTGGCGAGGTTACGCCGTGGTGCCCTATATCAGCAGCTATCATAAGAATCGAATTAATTTAAATCCGCAATCCTTTGATGACTCTGTTGAAATAGAAAAAAATAGCCAAACGGTCATCCCGACGAAAGGTGCGATTGTTGTTGCCAACTTTGCCTCTCAAATCGGCAATCGCATTATTTTTAACGTTGCCCACCAGAGTACAACGATTCCTTTCGGCGCCGTTGCGACATTGCTTACCGACCGAGGAAAGACGGGCATCGTCGGCAATAACAACACGGTTTATATGAGCGGCATGCCCGACTCAGGAACAATAGCGTTGAGCTGGGGAGCAGAAAGAGGTTGCCAGGGTAATTACAATATTGCCCCTAACACCCCTGCCTCAAGAATTAAGCGTATTAACTTGCAGTGTGAATAAGACAAACACGATAAACCACTATCGCTTGCCATATTAAATTTTAGAACATGGTAGCCAGTAACAAGCAGACTGATAAATCATCTGCGAGAGAACATCGCCAAAGGACATCAGCATGATGACATCAAGGCTAATCACAGCCGCACAGATCGCCAAAACCGTAAGCATTCTGGTCTTGTTATTTTCTTTTTCAGCCAAGGGAGACGGTGATTGCCGTGCAATATGGCACAATCCACTACGCATCGAGCAATCCGGCATTACCGTCCCGGCTGGCGCCCAAATAGGCGATCTTATCGGCCAGGGAGAATCTTACTTTTCAGTAAAATTACTGGAAAATAACACGGGCTTCTCCTTGGGTGAGCGTGGCGACTTGGTTATGCAGCCCTTCTCCGACCTGACTGCGACAGACTTAAAGTACAATGGCATCACTGTCTATCAAACGAGTTGGAAGGGCGTCGGCATTGCCATGTCGCTTAATGACAAACCGGGCCTCATCGAGTTCTATGGCCCCCGTGAGACGCCTGTCGGCTATATCCTGGGCGCTAACTTTAAACATTATCTGATCAAGACAGGCGATATACAGCCTGGCACCATGCCCTCGTTCGCGCCTTTCTTTTTCAACTATGCCTGCTTAAGAGCCTCAAATGCCAGGAGATTGGGTCACGTTTATTATCCTGCCGTCAATATTGCCGTCGAGGGCTGTCGCCTGAACACGCCGTCGAAACAGGTTATTTTAGACAAGGTTAATCGGCGGGTATTTTCCGGTCCCGGCAGCGTGGCCGGGAATACTCCCTTTAACATCGCTCTAGAGTGCAATGCCAACACAAAAGTTGATTTGGAAATACGCGGGGAAACGGTTAATGGCCATCATCAAGTCTTGGCGATTACGCCCTCCACAGAGTCCGCCACCGGCGTGGGCCTACAGATTCTGCACAACGGCGTTCCCTTTGAACTGGGTTCCGCAACCAACGTATTAAACGAAACATTAATAGGGATGAATGAAATCCCACTCAGTGTGCAATATTACCAAACTGAAGAGAAAATCACGCCGGGAGAAGTCAATGGCATCGCGCATTTCACCGTCTCATATCGCTGATTTTAGTATTGTTATGACGTGCCAAGACAAAAGCGGACGGAATAGTGGCAACGTCTAGCGAGGGTATCAAGGAAAAATTTTGCGTAAAAGTAGCGGACAAAGGCAGCTAAAAGGATATAAAGCAAAAAGCCGACCCTAAGGTCGGCTTTTCAAATGGTGGTGGAGCTAGACGGGATCGAACCGTCGACCTCTTGCATGCCATGCAAGCGCTCTCCCAGCTGAGCTATAGCCCCACAAAAGTGGTACGCGTTGACCGGCGTTATGGTATTCCCCAACCTCTCTGAGAAGAAGGTTGGTGGAGCTAGACGGGATCGAACCGTCGACCTCTTGCATGCCATGCAAGCGCTCTCCCAGCTGAGCTATAGCCCCGTTCCACAATCACTTTGTGCTGTGAACGGGGCGCATAATATGAAACCCGCTCAAAGCTGTCAACGGCTAAATTGAATTACTGAATCAAGCGTTGAAAAAGCCGCCAAATCAGCATCTTTGGCGCCAAAAAATCATCACTTTGCGCAGAGTTCATCCATTTTGCGCGCTACTTCTCAAAATGGCAAAAGACCCTGCATATCACGTTGATTTTTAATTAATGGAATGTTAGCGAAATGCGCTTGAGTCGGGCTCCCGAGCGGCATAGACTGCCCGCGCCATAAACTTTATTACTATAAACCGAGTCCGTCATGTCTTTGCATTCACCAAAAGAAATCGCCGCCCTCGCCGTTCAGGCCGGGGTAAACAAAAGCCGCGCTCCTCTCGCTAATCTGCTGATTCTGGGCTTTCTCGCCGGCGCCTTTATCGCCACCGGCTTCCTGCTGGATATTCACGTCATCGGCACACTGCCGGCCGAATGGGGCTCTTTCGGCGCGCTGTTGGGCGCCGCGGTCTTCCCTATCGGTTTGATCCTGACCATTCTGGCCGGCGGCGAACTGCTGACCGGCAACATGATGACCTTGCCAATGGCCTGGTTCGCCCGTGAAATTCCCGCCATCGCCGTGCTGCGCAACTGGTTTTGGGTCACCCTGGCCAACTTCGCCGGCAGCGTGGCCGTCGCCTACTTCTTCGGCCACCTGCTGGGCCTGACCGAAGGCGCGTTTTTACATAAGACGCTGGCGATCGCGCAGGCCAAAGTGGATGCGGACTTCCTGCACGCCTTCATTTCCGGCGTCGGCTGCAACTGGCTGGTATGCCTGGCGGTGTGGTTAGCCTTCGCCAGCAAAGATGTGCCGGGCAAAGTGATCGGCATGTGGTTCCCGGTCATGGCTTTTGTCGCCATCGGCTTCCAGCACGTGGTGGCGAATATGTTCATCATCCCGGCGGCCATCTTTGCCGGCGGCATGGGCTGGGAGCAGTATCTGCCTAATTTCGTCGCGGTATTTCTCGGCAATGCGCTGGGCGGCGCCGGCTTTGTCGGGTTGATGTATTTCCTCGCCTACCGTCCGGGTTTGCCGGCTAGCGAACAAGCCTGACAAAGCGCAATAAAAAAGCCCCGGGATCGCTCCACGGGGCTTTTTCTTTAAGGCGTATCAGCCTAATCAGGCTTGGGCTTCACGCTCGGCGATGTAAGCCAGCGCCATATCGATACGCTGCAGCGAACGCTTCTGGCCGATCGCATGCACGGTCACGTCCATGCCCGGCGACTGGCCGGCGCCGGTCACCGCGACACGCAGCGGCATGCCGACTTTACCCATGCCGACGCCCAGCTCATCCGCCGTGCCCTGAATGGCGTCGTGCACGTTTTCCGGCGTCCAGACGGTGATGGCGGCCAGCTTGGCGCGCACCGCTTCCAGCGGCTGACGCGCGACCGGACGCAGGTGCTTCTTGGCGGCGTCGGCGTCGAACTCGCTGAAGTCTTCGTAGAAGTAACGGCAAGACTCCGCCATCTCTTTCAGCGTCTTGCAGCGCTCGCCCAGCAGCTTGACGATGTCCTTCAGTTCCGGCCCGTTGCGGGTTTCAATGCCCAGTTGCTCAACGTGCCATGCCAGATGCACCGCCACTTCTTCCGCCGGCATATGGTTGATGTAGTGGTGGTTCAGCCACTGCAGCTTCTCGGTGTTGAACGCGCTGGCGGATTTGTTGATCGCTTCCAGCGTGAAGAACTCTTTCATCTCGTCGATGGAGAAGATCTCCTGATCGCCGTGGGACCAGCCCAGACGCACCAGGTAGTTCAGCAGCGCCTGCGGCAGATAGCCGTCGTCGCGGTACTGCATCACGCCCACGGCGCCGTGACGTTTGGACAGCTTTTTACCGTCGTCGCCGAGGATCATCGACACGTGCGCGTATTCCGGCACCGGCGCGCCCAGCGCTTTCAGAATGTTGATCTGGCGCGGGGTGTTGTTGATGTGGTCTTCGCCGCGGATCACGTGGGTGATTTCCATGTCCCAGTCATCGACAACGACGCAGAAGTTATAGGTTGGCGAACCGTCGGTGCGGCGGATGATCAGATCGTCCAGCTCCTGGTTGCTGAATTCGATCGGGCCGCGAATTTTATCGTCGAAGATCACCGACCCTTCCTGCGGGTTGCGGAAGCGCACCACGTGCGGCTCGTCGTCGGTGTGGCTGCACTGGCTGTCGCGGCAGTGGCCGTCGTAACGCGGCTTCTCGCCGTTTTCCATCTGCTTCTCGCGCAGCGCTTCCAGGCGTTCCTTGGAGCAATAGCATTTATAAGCGGTGCCCTGCTCCAGCATTTCGTCGATGACCGCGTTGTAGCGATCGAAACGCTTGGTCTGGAAGTACGGGCCTTCATCCCAATCCAGGTTCAACCAGTTCATGCCATCCATAATTGCGTCGATCGCGTCCTGGGTAGAGCGTTCCAGATCGGTATCTTCGATACGCAGAACGAACTCACCGCCCGCATGGCGGCTGAACAACCAGGAATAAAGTGCGGTACGCGCGCCGCCGACGTGAAGATAGCCGGTCGGGCTCGGTGCAAAACGGGTTTTGATTTTCATTGGGTTCACTGCCTTATTACGCAACGCGTGTCGGCGATGGCCGACGATTGCTCGGAATTGAAAAAAGAGTGGACGACATTGTATCACCACGCGCTAATTCCTCAACGCCGACACGATATTGCGCCGGTCGATTTCGCGCGTTTTGCGGCGAGTTTCGCATAGCATTGCGCAAAGAATCGACGCCGTTGGCGATAATTATCGCGCCCTGCCTAAATTTGCGGCGAACGATTGAAATCATTTTAAAAACCGTTGACTCACTTTGAACTATCCCTATAATGCGACTCCAACAAGACGGGGCGATTAGCTCAGTTGGTAGAGCATCTCCTTTACACGGAGGGGGTCGGCGGTTCGAGCCCGTCATCGCCCACCATCTTGTTGAGAAAAATGAGAACGAATGAGGGTGATTAGCTCAGTTGGTAGAGCATCTCCTTTACACGGAGGGGGTCGGCGGTTCGAGCCCGTCATCACCCACCATCATTCTCTCGTTTAGCAGTGCCTGGAAGTCCTGAAGTGGGTGATTAGCTCAGTTGGTAGAGCATCTCCTTTACACGGAGGGGGTCGGCGGTTCGAGCCCGTCATCACCCACCACTTCTGCGGGTCGTTAGCTCAGTTGGTAGAGCAGTTGACTTTTAATCAATTGGTCGCAGGTTCGAATCCTGCACGACCCACCAATTCAGAAAAAAGCGCCTTTTGGCGCTTTTTTCGTTTCTGCGCCATCTGAATCTGCTTTTATCTTCTTACTGACATGGCCCACTGAGTCGTGCGGGTGAGATCCTGCGTTCAGGTTCGAGCATCGCGCAGCGATACGACAACGCGCAGCGTTGCCCGCAGGGTGAGGCCACAGGCCGAATCAATCCTGCACGACCCACCAATTCAGAAAAAAGCGCCTTTTGGCGCTTTTTTCGTTTCTAAAGACCGTATTATACAGCCCTCTTTATCTCTCGTCAGTGAACGCTCATCCGCCATGGCCCTTTGTCAGATCAATTAAACCTGCAGCGGTAGGGCGAAAACCGCACCCGCAATAAAAACCGGTCAGATGGGGTTCGTAATCGACGTGCAGCCAGCTTGCTCCACGCATTTTTGCGATCGCTATCGCCGCTTGAACCAGCCCGGTCGCCACCCCCTGCCGTTGATAATGACGATGGACGCAGGTATCTAAAATAAACGCGTGCTTGCCACCGTCCCAAGCCACATTCACAAATCCAATCATCACATCTTCTGCGTAAGCGCCGATATGGGCCAAACTGCGGGATAATATCGCCGGCATGTCAGCCGGTAGCGGTTCTCCCCAAGCGGATAACCATAGCTCGTTCAACACAGGAAAAGCCGGATGAGGATCCGTTCGAAACTCAACATCCCGAACCATACGCCCCCTCTTAATCGATTAAGTTGAAACAGGAAACTTCTATCATCTCTCTATTATGGACAGGCCTCGTTAAAACTGCCTGCGGTTGCCTGGGAAACACGAGATACGAATGGTTATCATTTTGACGGCTTGAATGGTAAATTAGCGGGCAAACACTCCCCAGCGATCCGCACGCGGATTGATACGCCTTTGTGCAAGGAAAGAAAGAGCCCGCTCATGACCCTATCCTTACGTCAGCTGTTTATTGCATTCATCGCCACTTCCAGCCTGTTGCTCAGCGGCTGCGGCCCGGACGACAAGAGCGACGGGCAGAAACCGTCCGCCCCCGCTGCCGACAGCAGTTGGCCGCGCACCATCGATAGCGCCAAAGGGAAGTTCACGCTGGAAAAACCGCCGCAGCGCATCGTATCCACCAGCGTCACCATCACCGGCACGTTACTGGCTATCGACGCCCCGGTGGTCGCCAGCGCCGCCACCAGTCCAAATCCCCTGGTGGCCGATCAACAAGGCTTCTTTACCCAGTGGAGCGAAGTGGCCAAACAGCGCCACGTCGAACGGCTGTATCAGGTGGAACCCAATGCCGAAGCCGTTGCCGCCGCCGCGCCGGATTTGATCGTCGTCGCCGCGACCGGCGGTGATTCGGCGCTGAAACTGTACGATCAGCTGTCCGCCATTGCGCCGACGCTGGTGCTCGATTACGGCGACAAAAGCTGGCAACAGCTGGCCAGCGAGCTCGGTGAGATCACCGGTCACGAAGCCGGCGCCAAACAGGCGGAAGATCGTTTCGAGCAGCGCGTGGAACAAGTGAAGCAGGCGATTACCCTGCCGCCGCAGCCGACCACGCCGCTGGTGTATGCCGACAACGGCCGCGAAGCCATGCTGTGGACGCCGGGCTCCGCCCAAGGCAAGCTGCTGACCCAGCTCGGCTTCCAGCTGGCTACCCCGCCGGAAAGCGCCAAAGGCAACGCCAGCATGGGTAAACGCCATGACATCATCCAGATCTCCGGCGAAAAAATGGCCGAAGGCCTGAACGGCAAAACCCTGATCCTGTTCGCCACCAATGAGCGCAAAGTGCAAGAGGTGCTGGCCAACCCGTTCCTCAAACATCTGGAGCCGGTGGAACAGCGGCACGTCTACGCCGTCGGCAACGATACCTTCCGCCTCGATTACTACAGCGCCACCAACATGCTGAACCAAATCGAACGGCTGTTCAAAAAGCCCTGAATCACGCCGTCGGCAGGCCAGTCCCCTGCCGACGCTTTTCGCAAACGGGGCAACCATTCACATTCAATCAATTGAAATATCAATAGTTATTAACATCGTCCACGCGCCTTCGCCACCAACCGGCGGGTGCATGCGGGCGTAAACTCGTGTTACTATTGGCGCCCTTCACGAACGCAAATAACAATGAGAATAAAAATCATAAAGGAGTTACCGGTGTGAACGTACCCACTCCGACTGAGCGGACGCTTTCGTCCGCACCGCACGCAGCTTACGCCAGTGGCTTCAAACGCATCGCCGGGTTCGGTATCGGCTTGGCGTTGTTGTTGCTGTGCATCATTGCCAGCCTGATGCTGGGTTCCAAAGCCATCCCCTTCCATACTGTCTGGCTCAGCCTACAGGGCGCCGCGAGCGGCTCCGACAGCACCATCATTCTCAACGCCCGGGTGCCCCGTACGCTGGCGGGCATTTTGGCCGGCATGGCGCTCGGCGCCGCCGGCGCGCTGATTCAGGCGCTGACGCGCAATCCGCTGGCCGATCCCGGCGTGCTCGGCATCAACGCCGGCGCTAGCTTCGCCGTGGTCATCGGCATCATGTTTTTCGGCGCCGCCACCACCGAAAGCTATATGGCCTACGCCTTTGTCGGCGCCGCCGTCACCACCCTGCTGGTCTACCTGATCGGCACGCTGGCGGGCGGGCGCATCAACCCGGTGCGGCTGACGCTGGCCGGCGTGGCGATCGGCGCGGTGTTGCTCGGCATCACCACCGGGCTGTCGCTGATCGATCCGCAAACCTTCGACCAACTGCGCTTCTGGCAGGCCGGCACGCTGGATATCCGCACGCTGGCCACCCTGCCGGTGACCGCCCCCGCCATTTTGCTCGGCTGCCTGCTGACGCTGCTCATCGCCCGGCCGCTGAATACCATCGGCATGGGGGAAGATCTGGCTATCGCGCTCGGCGCGCGCGTAGTGCTGACTCAGGCGATCGCAGTGCTCGCCATTACGCTGCTGTGCGGCGCGGCGACCGCCACCGTCGGCCCGATCAGTTTCATCGGCCTGATGGTGCCGCATATCGCCCGCTGGTGGGTCGGCCCCGACCAACGCTGGATCCTGCCCTACTCCATGCTGCTGGCGCCGATTTTACTGCTGTGCGCCGACGTGGTCGGCCGCTTGCTGGCGGCCGGTGAGCTGCGGGTTTCCATCGTGGCGGCCTTCATCGGCGCGCCGGTGCTGATCTGGCTGGTGCGCCGCAAGAAAACGCTGGGGGGTCTGTGATGAGTCTGCCGCACACGCTGCATATCGGCCGCCCGGACGGCGTCATCAACGGGCGCCTGCCGCTGCGCCTGCTGCTGGTCAACCTTTCACTGTTGGCGCTGTGTCTGGCGATGGCCGTCGCCGCCCTGTGCTACGGCACGCTGCAACTTTCGCTGGAGCAGGTTTTTGCCGCGCTGACCGGCGAGGCGCCGAAAAACCTGGTCACCGTGGTCACCCAATGGCGCTTGCCGCGCATCGCCATGGCGCTGCTGTTAGGCGCCGCGCTCGGCATGAGCGGCGCCATCTTCCAGTCGATTATCCGCAACCCGCTCGGCAGCCCGGACGTGATTGGCTTTAACATGGGGGCTTACACCGGCGCGCTGATCGCCATCACCCTGTTCAACGGCGGCTATTACTACATCGCCGGCGGCGCGTTGGCCGGCGGCATTCTCGCCGCGCTGGCCATCTACCTGCTGGCCTGGCGGCAAGGCATCGCCGGCTTCCGGCTGATCATCGTCGGCATCGCCATCAGCGCGGTGCTGGTCTCCACCAATACCTGGCTGATCATCACCGCCTCGCTCGAGCGCGCCATGGACGCCGCCATGTGGCAAGCCGGCTCGCTCAACGGCATGACCTGGCAGAAAGCCCAGCCCGCCACGGCGTTTATCGTGCTGGCGGCCGCGGCCGCGCTGTTGATGGGCAAACGGCTGCAGCTGCTGGAAATGGGCGACGACACGGCGCGCGCGCTGGGCGTGAACGCCGAAGGCAGCCGGCTGTGGCTGATGCTGTTCGGCGTCACCCTCACCGCCGCCGTCACCGCCACCGCCGGGCCGATTTCCTTTATCGCGCTGGCGGCGCCGCAAATCGCCCGCCGCTTGGCCGGGCAATCCTCGGTCACCCTGACGTCTTCGGCGCTGATGGGCGCGGCGCTGCTGCTCGGCGCCGACGTGGTGTCCCAACATCTTTTCGCGCCGATCCAACTGCCGGTCGGGATCGTGACCGTCTGCATCGGCGGCCTGTACCTGATTTGGCTGCTCATCCGTGAGGCCCGCAGATAGATAATGAAGAGTGATAATGCCATGAGCCACCGCCTGCACGCCTCGCACCTGAAGCTGGGCTACGACAATAAAATCATCGCTGACGATCTGAGCGTGGCGATCCCCGACGGCGCCTTTACGGTGATCGTCGGGCCGAACGCCTGCGGCAAATCGACGCTGTTGCGCGCCCTGTGCCGCCTGCTGAAACCCAGCGCCGGCGAGGTGATGCTGGACGGCAAGAACATCAGCAGTTTCGCCACCAAGGCGCTGGCGCGCGAGCTTGGCCTGCTGCCGCAAACCTCGATCGCACCGGACAGCATCACCGTGGCGGACCTGGTGTCGCGCGGCCGCTATCCGCACCAGAGCCTGCTGAAACAGTGGACACAGGCCGACAAACAGGCGGTGGAAGCCGCCATGGCGGCCACCAACGTCAGCCAACTGGCGGATCGCAGCGTCGACGAGCTGTCCGGCGGGCAGCGTCAGCGCGTCTGGGTAGCGATGGCGTTGGCGCAGCAAACGCCGCTGCTGCTGCTGGATGAACCGACGACGTATCTGGACATCGCGCACCAGATCGAGCTGCTGGATCTGTTTCGCCAGCTCAACCGCGAGCGCGGTCAAACCCTGATCGCGGTGCTGCACGATCTCAACCACGCCTGCCGTTATGCCGATCACATCATCGCCATGCGCGACGGCAAGATCGTGGCGGAAGGGAAACCGGCGGAGATCATTACCGCCGAACTGGTGGAGCGGGTGTTCGGCATGCCGTGCATGATCATCGACGATCCGCTGTCCCACACGCCGCTGGTGATCCCGCGCGGCCGCTACCACTGCGACGCGCCGCAGGCATGAAAAAGGCCGGGTTATCCCGGCCTTGTCGTTACTTCTCCAGCGACACCTGTTTGAAAATGTGTTTGCCGAACGGGTCTATCTCGTAGCCTTTCACTGCCTTGCGCACCGGTTCGAAGATGGTCGAGTGCGCAATCATCAATGCCGGCATCTGATCGTGCATTATCACCTGCGCCTGCTGATACATCGCCACCCGTTTGGCGTGATCGTTCTCCTCGCGCGCCTGCAGGATCAGCTGGTCGAACGGTTTATAGCACCATTTCGCCGAGTTCGAACCGCCGAGCGAAGCGCAGGTGAACAGCGGGCCGAAGAAGTTGTCCGGATCGCCGTTGGCGGTGGTCCAGCCCATCAGCGCGGTCTGGTGTTCGCCGTTTTTAATCCGCTGTAAATACTCGCCCCACTCGAAGGTGACGATTTTGGCGCGCACGCCGATTTTAGCCCAATCGGCCTGGATCATCTCCGCCATGCGCTTGGCGTTGGGGTTATAGGGCCGCTGCACCGGCATCGCCCACAGATCGATGTCGAAGCCCTGCCCCAGCCCGGCCTCCTGCAACAGCTGCTTCGCCCGCTCCGGCGAATACGGGTAGTCTTCAAGCTGCGCGTTGCTGCCCCATTGAGCCGGCGGCAGCAGGTTCTTGGCCGGCTGACCGGCGCCGTGGAACACCGCGTCGATGATCGCCGGCTTGTTGACCGCCAGCGCCAACGCCTGGCGCACCTTAACGTTATCCAACGGTTTCTTCTGGGTGTTGAACGCCAGGAAACCGATATTCAAGCCGGATTTTTCCATTACCTGAATGTTGCCGTCCTGCCGCATGCGTGCCAGATCCGCCGGATTGGGGAACGGCATCACCTGGCATTCGTTCTTTTGCAGCTTGGCGTAACGCACCGCCGCATCCGGCGTGATCGAGAATACCAGCCGATCAAGCTTCGGCTTGCCTTCCCAGTAGCGGTCGAACGCCTTGTAGAGGATTTTCGCGTCCTTCTGGTACTGCACCAGCTGGAACGGCCCGGTGCCGATCGGATCGTTGTCCACCCGCTGCGGCGTGCCGGCCTTCAGCATCGCGTCGGCATATTCCGCCGATAAAATGGTGGCGAAATACATGCCCAGATCGGCGACGAACGGCGCCTCGGCGCGGGAGAGCTCAAAGCGCACGGTGTGCTCATCCACCTTGACGATCCGGTCAATCAGCGTGCCGAACTCCATCGACTCGAAGTTGGTGTAGGCGCCATTGGAGACCTTGTGATACGGGTTGTTGGCGTCCTTCTGGCGCATAAACGAGAAGATGACGTCATCGGCGTTGAAATCGCGGGTGGGCGTGAAATATTTATTGCTCTGGAATGCCACGCCCTTGCGCAGATGGAAGGTATAGCGCTTGCCGTCTTCGCTCACCTCCCAGCTTTCCGCCAGGCCGGGTTGCAGCTCGACGGTGCCGGGTTTGAAATCCACCAGCCGGTTGTAGATCGCCGCCGAACTGGCGTCTACCGTGGTGCCGGAGGTGAATAGCTGCGGGTTGAAGCCTTCCGGCGAGCCTTCGGAACAGTAGACCAGCGTATTGGCCCGCGCGCCGCCGGCAATCGCCAACGCCAGCAGCCCGATCGTTATTGCTTTTCTTTTCATTGCGCTATCCCCAGTGGTGAAAAAACAGCCGAACGGATAGCAATAAATCATGCAGTTAGCGATGTAAAGGACAAATTCCGCGCATAAAAACGGGCAGGCGCGCAAGCGGCCTGCCCCGGTGAAACGGCGCGAGGATGATGAAATTAAATCATCTGGCTGAAGTTCATCTGCGCCATCAGCTTATAGTTATCGGCGTAGTCGACCGGAATGGCCACCACCACCGGCCCCTGGATCTCCATCGCCTTGCGCAGCATCGGCCGCAGATCTTCCACCGACTGCACGGCGAAACCGACCGCGCCGCAGGATTCCGCGTAGGCCTTGAAGTCGATCGGCCCGAACTCCACGCCGGATTTGCGCTGGTATTTGTTCACTTCCTGCATTTCCACCATGTTGTAAGCGTTATCGACCCAGATCACGTGCACGATGTTGTTTTTCAGCCGCACCGCGGTCTCCAGCTCCATGCTCGACTGCATGAAGCCGCCGTCGCCGGAGATTGACACCACCTTATCGCCGGGGCGCACCAGCGCCGCGCCAATGGCCCACGGCAGCGCTACCCCCATGGTTTGCTGGCCGTTGGAGATCAACAGCTGGCGAGCGCGGAAGCTGTAAAGATAGCGGGCGATCCAAATGTGGAAACTGCCCATGTCCACGCACAGCGTCACGTCGTCGCTGACGATGTCCTGCAGCTCCTTGACGATGCGCAACGGATGGATCGGCATGCCGCCGCGGCGCGCGGCGCGTTCCGCCAATTCGGCGCGCTGGCGGCCGAGATCGGTCAGGATCAGTTCCACCTCCGCCGGAACGCAGACCGCCTCATTGAACGCTTCGGTCATCATGTTCAACGTGGCGCTGATGTTGCCCACCAGCTCGACGTCCGGCCGATAGCAGGTATCGATGTCCGCTGGCAGCACGTCGATATGCACCAGCTTCAGCCGCCCGTGGCTGTTCCACATGCACGGATCGTATTCGATCGGATCGTAACCGACGCTGACCACCAGATCGGCCTTTTGCAACAGCTGATCGGCCGGCTGGTTGTTGAACAGGCCGACGCGGCCGGCGAAACGGGCAAAGTGATTGACGTCAATCACCCCCGCCGCCTGATAGGTGCCGACCACCGGCATATGGGTGCGGTACAGCAGATGGCGCACCGCCTCGCTGTTCTCCGGCCGGCTGGCCTGCAAGCCCAGCAGCAGCACCGGGCATTTGGCTTGGCGGATCAGTTTCACCGCCGCCTGAATGTCGTCCGCCGCCGCGGCCCCCATGCGCGGCAAGCGGCAGCCCGCCAGCACCGGCGCCGTGACCGGCTCATTGACGATATCCATCGGCAGGCTGACGAACGACGCCCCCGGCCGGCCGAACTCGGCGCGGCGGAAGGCGTTGGCGATCACCTCGGAAATCGCCGAACCGGCATGCACTTCGGCGCAGTACTTGGTCACCGGCCGGAACATGCTGACGGTATCCATGCTCTGGTGCGTCTGCTTCAGGCTGTCGGCGCGCTTCACCGCGCCGCCGAAGGCCACCACCGCATCCCCTTCCGAGGTGGCGGTCGCCAGCCCGGTGATCAGGTTGGAGCTGCCCGGCCCGGAGGTGACCAGCGCCACCCCCGCCTTGCCGGTCAGGCGGCCGACCGCCGCCGCCATAAAGGCCGCGTTGGCCTCATGGCGCACCACTACCGTTTCGATCGACGGCGCATCTTCCAGCGAATCGAACACCCGGTCAATCTTGGCGCCCGGAATGCCGAAAACGTGTTTGACGCCCTGCGCTTCCAGGTTTTTCACCACCAAGTCGGCGCCGCATTGCCAGTCATTGCCTGTTTTTTCCTGTGCCATGGTTCCACCTCCTAAGAAAACGATCGCCGGGATTAGCCCTCGGCGGAACGAATCGCGCGATCCAAATCCTCTGGACAGAGGTTGGCGCGCAAGAAATCCGCATCATGCGGCAACTGAAGATTGAGACGGGTGATGACGCCGAACTGCAGGCGGCCATGATCGAGCTGGTAATCCAGCACGTGGCCGCCGCCGCTGCGGTCGTCGGTAACGAAGTGTTCGTGATAGCCGGCCACGCCGATGCCCTGCATGTAATCGGGCGAGCGGAAGCCGACCAGCGTGCCGCGCCGCTGATGGAACGAGAAGGTCGGCTGCTCTTCTATCGCTTCCAGCATTGGGCGGTAAGGCCGTTCCTGACGCGGCACGGTGCGGGTTTCGACATGGCTGAACTCACCGTCGACCCGCACCGCGCAGAACAGGTTCGGCGAGGCGACCTGTTCATCGATGCATTGGTGCAGTTGCGCCTTGGTGATCGGCCGATCGAATTGCTGGCTGACGCTGGGCTGGAAAAAGGTGACGACGGCGAAAGGGGTTTTCTGTTGCAAACCGGCCGGGCGGGCGCTGCCGTCGGCGCGCAGCTGGTGTATTTCCTGATCGAACGCGATCAGTTCGCCATCCAGATGATTGAAGGTGCCGAGGCCGAAATCGCCGTGTTTCAGCAATTCGGCGATGGTGGTCTCCCCTTCATAAACCCCGTCGATGAGCGCGCTCATCAGCGAGATTTGATAGATTTCGCCCTCCCCGGCGTTGATCGACTGCCTGGCGAAACCCTGCGCCAAATGGCGCGCACAGGAACACCCGTGTTTTTCGTTCATGCTGACTCCTCCACCAGCGCGGAACTGCGGTTCCACGCGTTCAAAAGACCCGCCGACGGCGGGCCAAGATGTCCCTCAGGCGCGTTCATCAGTTGGAACGATTCAGCCTGAGGCGACAAAAAAACCGGCACGGCTGGCCGGCCGATATCCAGAAACAACAGGAAGATAAGTGAAAGTAAAGACTCACTAATCATTAAGGTTGAGTCGGATATCAAATTGAACGGTTAATCTGGTGTTGGAGCGACAATCAACGCCACAGGCGGCTGACGCAGCCTGGGAAAAACATCTGCTATTTGGTGCTAAACGCCGCGAGGTTTATGCGTTTTCTCTCTATGCGGCCGGGATGCGGCGGCGCTGAATCCCGTCGTCAACCCGCAATCAGAGTAGCCGCAGCATCGCCAACAGAGAAGCGGGTATTCATAAGAAACGCTTTTGCATATAATGCAAAAATGAATGACGCCCGCTATGTAGAACATCTGCCAATCTTTCTCGACGTGGCCCGCCTGGGCAGCTTTTCCGCCGCCGCACGCCAGCTGGGTATGGTGCCTTCTTCGCTGGTGCGCCATATCGATGCGCTGGAAAGCGCGCTCGGCGCGACGCTGTTCGTGCGCTCCACCCGCGGCCTGTTGCTGACCGACGCCGGCGAGCTGCTGCTGGCACGCGCCGCCACGCTGATGACGGACATTACCGGCATTCGCGCCGAGCTGAACGCGCTGAACGAAACGCCGCAGGGCACGCTGCGCATCAGCTGCCTGCCGACCTTCGGCAAAACCTATGTGCTGCCGCTGCTGCCGACGCTGGCGGAACGTTACCCTCAGCTGTGGGTCGATCTCGATCTGACCGAACGCCAGACCGATCCGACCCAGGAACGGCTGGACGCCGCCATCCGCATCGGCGAGCAGAAGGACAGCGCGCTGTACGCCAGCCGCATCGCCACCCAACGCTGGGTGATGTGCGCCAGCCCCGGCTACGTCGCCCGCTATGGCCTGCCGAGCGATCTGGAGGCGCTGCCGCAGCACCGGCTGATCGCCCGCTACCACAAACAACAGCCGGCCTGCTGGGCGCAGATCCTCGACGCGGCGTTGATGAACCGCTGCACCATGGCGCTGCGTTGCGATGACTTCACCGCGCAGCGTCAGGCGGCGCTGCTCGGCCTCGGCATCGCCTTTCTGCCCAACTGGGTGGTGGGGCCGGACGTGCAGCATGGGCGGCTGGTGCAGATGCTGGAAGATCCGCGCCATGAACAGCAAGGCATCTATCTGCTGCGGCCGGTGGCGAAAGTGTCCGCCCGCCTGGCGGCCTTCACCGCCCTGCTGCAGCAAACCATCGGTCAACCGCCCAACTGGGCGTAAAGCGGGGTGACGCGGCCGCGCAGCGCCGGGTTGTCGCTCTCGTCTTTCAGTTCGACGCCGGTCAGCCGTCGCCGGCACGCCTGTTCCAGCAACCAGGCCAATTTGAACGCCGCCTGCGGATAATCCAGCCCCTCCGGCCGCACATTGGAGATGCAGTTGCGCTCTGAGTCCCTTCTGCGCCCGTTCGGCTCCCAGGTCAGATAAACCCCCAGGCTGTCCGGCGACGACAGCCCCGGCCGTTCGCCGATCAGCACCGCCACCGCCCGGGCCTGCAGGCACTCGCCGATCTCATCCCCCAGCGCCACTCGCGCCTGATGCGCCAACACCACCGGCGCGATCGCCAGCCCCAACGTATCGAGATAGGGCCGCAGCGCCTGCAGCAGCGGCAATGCCTGGCGGTGCACCGCCTTGGAAGAGAGGCCATCCGCCACCACCAGCAGCAGATCGGTCCGGCGCGGCGGCACGCCGAGCAGCAGGCGGCGGCTGTCCAGCGCCAATCGCCGCCCCAGATCCGGACGGCGCAGATAGGCGGCGCGGTCAACGGCCTGGCTGTGCACCGCCAGCGTGGGCCAACCGGCATCGTGCAGATCCGCCGCCAGCCGTTCGCTCTCGAATGGCTGATGCACCGCGTCGCGCGCCTGGGCATGGGCCAGGCCGAAGCGCAGCAGCTCGTCGGTCGGCAGACTGGCGCCGGTGCGCCCCAGCGCGATGCGCGCGTCGGTAAAGGCGCGCAGCGCGTCCCAACTGTTGACGTGAACCGGTTTGCTCATGTCCGTTCTCCCTGCAGCGCCAGCAACAGCGGGTGATTGGCGGCGGCGTCGCGCAGCCGTCCGCGTTCATCGGTGATGTTCATCGCCGCCAGCCAGGCGGCGAACTCCGGCGCGTGCTTCAGCCCCAGCAGTTCACGGATATAGAGCGCGTCGTGGAACGAGGTGCTTTGGTAATTGAGCATGATGTCGTCCGCGCCCGGCACGCCGATCAGGAACGTCAGCCCGGCGGCGGCCAACAGCGTCAGCAGCGTGTCCATATCATCCTGATCGGCCTCGGCATGGTTGGTGTAACAGACATCGCAGCCCAGCGGCAGGCCGAGCAGCTTGCCGCAGAAGTGATCCTCCAGCCCGGCGCGGATAATTTGTTTGCCGTCATACAGGTATTCAGGGCCGATAAACCCCACCACGGTGTTGATCAGCAGCGGTGAGAAATGCCGCGCCACCGCATAGGCGCGCGCCTCGCAGGTCTGCTGATCGACGCCGTGATGCGCGTTAGCCGACAGGCAACTGCCCTGCCCGGTTTCGAAGTACATCACGTTATCGCCCAACGTGCCGCGCTTGAGGCTCAGCGCCGCCTGCTGCGCCTCCGCCAGCAGCGCCAGACTGATGCCGAAACCGCGATTGGCCGCTTCGGTACCGGCGATCGACTGAAACACCAAATCCACCGGCGCGCCACGCTCCATCAGCCGCAGCGTGTTGGTCACGTGGGTCAGCACGCAGGATTGGGTGGGTATGGCGAAGCGCTGGATCACGTCGTCCAGCATGTAGTTGAGTTTTTCCAGCAGCGGCAGGCTGTCGCTGGCCGGATTGATGCCGACCACCGCGTCGCCGCTGCCGTACAGCAAACCGTCCAGCATGCTGGCGGCGATGCCTTGCAGGCTGTCGGTCGGGTGATTGGGCTGCAGCCGCACGCTGAGGTGGCCCGGCAGGCCAATCGTATTGCGAAAGCGCGTCACCACCCGGCATTTCTTCGCCACCAGGATCAGATCCTGATTGCGCATGATCTTGCTTACCGCCGCCGCCATCTCCGGCATAATGCCGGCGGCCACCTGCGCCAGCATGGCACTGTCCGCCTGCTCGCTCAGCAACCAGTCGCGAAAATCGCCGATCGTGAGGTGCGAGATGGGCTCAAAGGCGGCGGCGTCGTGGCTATCGATGATCAGGCGCGTCACCTCGTCCTGCTCGTACGGCACCAGCGGCTGCTGCAGGAAAGTCTTGAGCGGCACATCCGCCAGCGCGATGCGCGCCGCCATGCGCTCTTCGGCGCTTTCCGCCGCCACCTCCGCCAGATAATCGCCGGAACGCGCCGGCGAAGCTTTCGCCATCAGCTGGCGCAGGCCGCCGAAGCGATAGCCGCGTTGGCCCAACGTTGCCTGATACATAGCCCCCCTCCCTTGCCCTGAGTGACGAGATAAAAGCCCTGCACCAAGTGTAGTCAGTGAAGCAAGAAAATTAATTTGCCTGCTATCGCCGCCATCGCGCATCCCCCCATTTCACCCGCCGCCGCTTCGGGTTACAGTAGCCGCGAAAACAGGAGGGGTGATGGATCCGCAACGGCAAATTATCGACTGGCTGCAACAAGATAGCGCGCGCATGGCCGCCCTGCGCACCGTGCGCCGGCTCGGCCTGAATGACTGGTGCCTCGGCGCCGGCTTTGTGCGCAACCTGGTGTGGGATCGGCGCCACGGCTATGCGGAGCCCACGCCGCTCAACGATATCGACGTGATCCACTTCGATGCGGAGCGGGCGGACGCCGAACGCGATCGCATGCTGGAGGCGCGGCTGCAGCAGTGGCTGCCGCAGCCGTGGTCGGTCAAGAACCAGGCGCGCATGCACCTGCGCAGCGGCCGCGCGCCCTACCGCAACAGCGAAGAGGCCATCAGCTTCTGGACCGAAGTGGAAACGGCGATCGGCGCACGCCTGAACGCCGACGACAGCATCACGCTGGTCGCCCCTTTCGGGCTCGCGGCGCTGTTCAACGACACCATTACCTTCAACGTGAAAAATGGCGATCGCACGGCCTATGCCCAGCGCGTGGTCGACAAAGGCTGGCTGCTGCGCTGGCCGCGTCTGCGGCAGGTAAAGATTTAGCCGCCGCTGCCGATACCCTGAACAGCGAGATCCAGACTCAGGGAGAGCAACCATGTCGACCACCATCACCATGATCGTACCGATCAAGAATACCGTCCCCGGCGTCAGCAACGTCTTCAGCGCGCCGGGCCATCAGGGCGAATTGCTGATGGCCAAGCCGGTCAACAACCAGCCGCAAGGCGGCAAGATGGAGAAAAACGAACGCGCCAACGGCAATGATGAACCGGTTAATCTCAACGAAAGCCGCGCCTCGGCGCGCATCAAGGCGCTGAACCGGCAGATTCAGGCGCTGCAGCAAAAGCTGGTAGAACTGAAGGACTCCGACGCCGATCCTAAGGAAATCGAAAAGCAGAAACAGCTGATCGAAGCGCAGATCAAGATGTTGCAAGCCGAGATCGCGCGCATCCAGAAAGAAGAAATGGAAAAGCAGCAGCAGGAGCAAATGGAAAAAGCCGCGGCGCGAGCCGGCGACGGCGTAAACCGCCCAACGCCGCTCAACGCGGTGGACGTCTATATCTGAGTCAATATTCCGCGTTTTCCCGCCGGCGCTGTTGCAGCAGCGCCGCCTGCTGACGCGCCACCTGCCAGATGGCCTCCGCCGCCGGCGTCAGCGAGCGGTTCTTGCGCCGCACCAGCATCAGCGCGCGGTTAATTTCCGGCACCAGCCGCCGTACCCGAAGCCGCCCCCCTTCCGGCAGCGGCAGCGCCAACGCCGGGAAAATGCTGATGCCGATCCCCTCCGCCACCATCGGGAACAGCGTCGCCGGATGGCCGATTTCCTGCACCACCTGCGCTTCCACACCCTGCTGCCTCAGCGCGCTGTCGATCAGCGGCCGGCTGCCCGACGCATAATCCTGCAGCACCAGACGGCAGCCGTTCAATGCCGACCAACGCACCGCCTGCTGCGCAGCAAACGGGTGATCGTCGCGGCACAGCAACAGGAACGGTTCATGCAGCACCGCTTCGCACTCCAGATCCACCGCTTGCACCGGATCGACCACGATGCCGAAATCCACCTCGGCGTTACGCACGCTGTGCAGCACCTGCTGCTGCGCCTGATCGCGCAGCATGATGCGGATCTCCGGGTATTCACGCTCGCCGGCGGCGATGCACTGCGGCATCAGATGGGCGGAAATGGTTTGGCTCGTCGCCACCCGCACCGTGCCGCTGCGCTGTACGCCAAAGCTGCGCGCATCCAGCAAAGCGGCCTGCAGTTCATCCAGCAGCCGCTCGACCCGGTTGGCCAACCGCAGACCGGCGTCGGTCAACACCACTTCACGCGTGGTGCGATCCAGCAGCCGCACGCCGACCTCCGTTTCCAGCTCTTTCACGCTGTGGCTGACCGCCGATTGCGTCAGGCCGATCGCCTCACCGGCGCGGCTGAAGCTGCCGTGGCGGGCGATGGCGACGAACACCCGCAGCTGTTTGAGTGAGTAATTCATGTGTTTTATTCATATATGAATTAAATAAATCAATTTAATTATTATATGTCCGCGCGGGAGAATAGCCCTATCGATTTTCGACCCTGAGCGCACCGCCATGAGATTTCTGCCCGATCGTTTTACCCTGACGCTGATCGCTACCGTGCTGCTGGCGTCGTTCCTGCCGGCGCGCGGCGAGTTCGTCGGCTGGCTCAAC
This sequence comes from Serratia sp. CY52157, assembly GCF_052168495.1. Taxonomy (NCBI): domain Bacteria; kingdom Pseudomonadati; phylum Pseudomonadota; class Gammaproteobacteria; order Enterobacterales; family Yersiniaceae; genus Serratia; species Serratia sp. CY52157. The sequence continues at coordinate 1,970,677 of NZ_JBJNMO010000001.1, forward strand.
GCCCTGACCATCGCCGCCATCGCCCTGCTGTTCTTCATGCACGGCGCCAAGCTGTCGCGCGAGGCCATCCTGGCCGGCAGCAACAACTGGCGGCTGCATCTGTGGGTGATGTGCAGCACCTTCATCATTTTTCCGGCGCTGGGCGTGCTGTTTGCCTGGTGGGCGCCGATCGACGTCAGCCCCGAGCTGTACGCCGGTTTCATCTACCTGTGCATCCTGCCGGCCACCGTGCAATCGGCCATCGCCTTCACCTCGCTGGCGGGCGGCAACGTCGCGGCGGCGGTATGCAGCGCTTCCGCCTCCAGCCTGCTCGGGATCTTCGTATCGCCGCTACTGGTCGGCTTGTTGATGAATGTGCACGGCGATACCGGCGGCCTGCGGCAGGTCGGTTCGATCGTGCTGCAGCTGCTGGTGCCGTTCGTCGCCGGTCACCTGCTGCGGCCGCTGATCGGCGGCTGGATCGAACGCCATCGGCCGCTTATCGGTAAAACCGATCAGACTTCAATTCTGCTGGTGGTGTACGCCGCCTTCAGCGAGGCGGTGACGCACGGCATCTGGCATCAGGTAGGGATGGGCTCACTGGCGTTTATCGTCGGTGGCAGCATCGTGCTGCTGGCGATCGTGCTGGTGGTGAACACTTACATGGCGCGCTGGCTGGGGTTCAGCAAAGCGGACGAGATCACCATCGTATTCTGCGGTTCGAAGAAGAGCCTGGCGAACGGCATTCCGATGGCCAATATCCTGTTCCCGGCGGCGACGGTGGGGATCATGGTGCTGCCGCTGATGGTGTTCCATCAGGTGCAGCTGATGACCTGTGCGGTATTGGCGAAAAGGTATCAGCGCAAGCAGCGGGCGCAACAGGCGGTGCCCAACGCGCAGGCGTCGCGCGGGTAAAAAAAAGACGGGCCAAGGCCCGTCAGTTCAGCTTTTCTTCAGCGGCTTGACCAGGTGGTCAAGCCCTTCGATTTTAATCGCCAGCGTCATCTCCATCAGCATGCCGAGCTTGCCTTTGGGGAATTCGCCCTTACGGGCGAACCACAGCAGGTACTCTTCGGGCAGATCGATCAGCACCCGCCCCTGGTACTTGCCGAACGGTATCACGGTGTTGGCGATCTCCAGCAGGTTTTCCTTTTCCATCAGTCACCCAGCAGGCGGATCATTTCCGCTTCGTCGATCACGGCGATACCCAGCTCCTGCGCCTTCGCCAGCTTGGAGCCGGCCGCCTCGCCGGCGATCACCAGATCGGTTTTCTTCGACACGCTGCCGCTGACCTTGGCGCCCAGCGCCGTCAGGCGATCTTTGGCTTCGTCGCGCGACAGCTGGCTCAGCGAGCCGGTCAGCACCACGGTTTTTCCGGCGAACGGGCTGTCTATCTCTTCCGCTACCACCACCACCGGCGCCGGCCAGCGGATGCCGATCTCGGCGCCCACCAGCTCGTTGATCACCTGCTGATTGAGCGCTTCATCGAGAAAATTGCGGGTGTGTTTGGCCACCACTTCGCCGACGTCCGGCACCTCTTTCAGCGCCTCGATATCGGCGGCGAACAGCTTCTCCAGCGAACCGAAATGCGCCGCCAGGTTGGCGGCGGTCGCTTCGCCGACCTCGCGAATGCCGAGCGCATACAGGAAGCGAGCGAAGGTGGTCTGCTTGGATTTCTCCAGCGCGTTGACCAGATTCTGCGCCGATTTCGGCCCCATGCGATCCAGGCCGGTCAGAATGCCGGCGGAGAGCCGGAACAGGTCGGCCGGGTTCTTCACGTACTCCTTGTCCACCAGCTGCTCGATGATCTTGTCGCCCATGCCTTCAACGTCCAGCGCGCGGCGGGAAACGAAATGCTTCAACGCCTCTTTGCGCTGCGCGCCGCAGATAAGACCGCCGGTGCAACGCGCCACGGCCTCGCCTTCCACGCGCTCAACGTCGGAACCGCACACCGGGCAGTGCAGCGGGAACACCACTTCGCGCGCATCCTGCGGCCGACGGTCTTCCAGCACGCCCACCACCTGCGGGATCACGTCGCCGGCGCGGCGCACGATCACCGTATCGCCGATGCGCAGCCCCAACCGCTCAATTTCATCGGCGTTGTGCAAGGTGGCGTTGCTGACGGTCACCCCGGCCACCAGCACCGGCTCAAGGCGCGCCACCGGCGTAATCGCGCCGGTGCGGCCAACCTGAAACTCCACTTCGCGCACCACGGTGATCTGCTCCTGCGCCGGGAATTTGAACGCCGTCGCCCAGCGCGGCGCACGCGCCACGAAGCCCAGCGTTTCCTGCAGATCGATGTCGTCAATCTTGATCACCACGCCGTCAATATCGAAACCGAGCTGTGCGCGGTCCCGCTCGACCTGGCGATAGAACGCCAGCACTTCCTCGCTGCCGGTGCGGCGCTGGGCGCGATCGCTGACCGGCAGGCCCCAGGCCTTGAACTGCATCAGGCGTTCAAAGTGGCTGCGCGGCAGCTCGCCGCCTTCCAGCAGCCCGACGCCATAGCAGAAGAAGGTCAGCGGGCGTTTGGCGGTAATGCGCGGATCGAGCTGGCGCAGCGAACCGGCGGCGGCGTTGCGCGGATTGGCGAACACCTTACCGTCTTTGCGCCGCGCCTCTTCGTTCATCTGTTCAAACCCGGCCTGCGGCATGAACACTTCGCCGCGCACTTCCAGCCGGCGCGGGATGTTGTCGCCGGTCAGGCGCAGCGGGATGGCGCGAATGGTGCGCACGTTGGAGGTGATGTTCTCGCCGGTGGTGCCGTCGCCGCGCGTCGCCGCACGCACCAGCTCACCGTCTTCGTACAGCAGGCTGACCGCCAGGCCGTCCAGCTTCAGCTCGCAGCAGAAGGTCAGCGGATCGCTGCTCTTGAGCCTGTCCTGCACGCGCTTGTAAAACGCCAGGAAGCTCTCTTCGTCGAACACGTTGTCCAGCGACAGCATCGGCACTTCGTGACGCACCTGGTCAAACGCCGCCAGCGGCGCCGCGCCCACGCGCTGGGTCGGCGAATCGGCGGTGATCAGCTCCGGATGCGCGCTCTCTAGCTCGCGCAGCTCGCGCATCAGGCGGTCATATTCCGCATCCGGCACTTCGGGCGCATCCAGCACATGATACTGGTATTCATGATGGCGCAATGTGGCTCGTAGTTGATTGATTTGTTGGATTATCGATTCCATGGCTCACCATCAAAGATAAAAAACCCCCGGCTAGCGGGGGCTTTGTTGTTACGGATGTTCAGTGCGCGCGGCAACCCGGTCAGGCGTTGTTTTCCAACACTTCACGGATACGCGCTTTGTAGGTTTCCAGCTTCTGCGGCGTCATCATGCGGCGCTCGTCGTCCAGCACCACACCGCCCACGTCGTCGGCGATGCGCTGCGCCGACTGCAGCATCAGCTTGAAGTTCTGATTGGCGTCGCCGTAAGACGGCACCATCATGAACATCGACACGCCTGGCGTGGAGAAATCGGACATCATGTCAGGATCGAACGACCCCGGCTTGACCATGTTCGCCAGGCTGAACAGCACCGGGCCGCTGCCGGCCGGGCTGATATGGCGGTGGAAGATGCCCATCTCGCCAAACTGGAAGCCCGCCTGCAACACGCTCTGCAGCAGCACTTCGCCGCCGATCACGCCGCCCTGATGGGCCGCGACGTGCAGCACCAGCACGGTCTCTTTCAGTTTAGCCTGTACTGGCGCAGCGGCCGGCTGTTGCGGCTGCGGTGCAGGTTCCGACACTGGCTTCACTTCCGGCGCTTGCTGCACCGGGGCGGGTTCGGCGCGGAATGCCGGTTCCGCCGCCAGCGGCGCCTCATGTTCATGCGGCAGATCGTCAACGCGCGGCTCGCGGCGCGCGGCCGGTTGCGGTTGCTGCGGCTCGGCCGGTTCTTCGTCCGGCGCGTAGTTGTTCAGCAGGATGTCATCGTACTCCGGCCGCTGAGACAGCGGAGGCGGCGTCTGATGAGCAGCCGGCTGAACGGCGCGGGGCGCAGGCGCAGCCGCCGGAGCGGGCTTCGGCGCGGCCACGGGTTCTTCGCGTGCGGCATCGAAATGGCCGAATGACGGCTCGTCTTGCGGGTGAGCGGCGCGTACGCGCACCTCACCGACGCCTTCTTCGAGATCGTCGATCGGAGTTTGTTCACGTTCCTTTTGGGAACGTTTGGCTGGGCGATCGCGGAAGAGCGCTGACCGTTCTTTGCGACTGGTCCACAGACCGTGCAATAACAGCGCTATTATGGCGATCGCGCCAACAACGATTAATATCAGACGCAAATCCTGCATCATTGCTATCTCTGTTGTTCCAATACATTGCCACCGCGGCAAACATTCACTCTTTAACTCTATTTGCCCGCGCACACAAGTGCAAGTCCGTGCTGAACTTTATGCCAATAAAGATGATTATACTGCCTTTTTCTGCTGGTTTTTCAGCCAACCCTACCCTAGCCAGTGGAAAATCATCCCTATATGATAATGATGCCTGTTCAGACAACGAGATAACTTAAGATATGTCCTATACGCAGCCCCCTTCCCGTTCCACCAGCGGCATTCATTATTTCGCCGAAGGCTGGCGCCTGATTTCGCGCCCGGGGATTAAACGCTATGTGGTCCTGCCGTTGCTGGTCAACGTGCTGCTGATGGGCTCTGCTTTCTGGTGGCTGTTCAGCCGCCTCGGCGACTGGATCCCGGCGATGATGAGCCACGTTCCCGATTGGCTGCAATGGTTGAGCTACCTGCTGTGGCCGCTGGCGGTCATTTCGGTGCTGCTGGTGTTCAGCTATCTGTTCAGCACCCTCACCAACCTGATCGCCGCCCCGTTCTGCGGCCTGCTGGCCGAACAGCTCGAAGGCAGCCTGACCGGCAAACCGCTGCCGGACACCGGCCTGCTCGGCATCGCCAAAGACCTGCCGCGCATCATGGCGCGCGAATGGCGCAAGCTGATGTATTACCTGCCGCGCGCGCTGCTGCTGCTGGCGCTGTACTTCGTGCCCGGCATCGGCCAGACGGTGGCGCCGGTGCTGTGGTTCCTGTTCAGCGCCTGGATGCTGGCGATCCAGTATTGCGACTATCCATTCGACAACCACAAGGTGAGCTTTGCCGATATGCGCCGCGCACTGCGCCAGCACAAAACCGACAATCTGCAGTTCGGCGCGCTGGTCAGCCTCTTCACCATGATCCCCATCCTCAACCTGGTGATCCTGCCGGTCGCCGTCTGCGGCGCCACCGCGATGTGGGTCGATCGTTATCGCACGCAATTCGTCCGATAATCGCCGTTTTTTACCGCCGACAGCGCGGGAATTTTCGACAGGGCGCGCATTTCGCGCCCTTATCATTGTGCTTAAAACTTATTTCCTAATAACATATAGATATACCAATTCTTTACTTCCCTGCCGGTACTGTTAGCGTATGCTTTCGATGTTCCCCACATTTTCATAGAGTTAAAGGACGGGCTATGAGCAAGATATATGAAGACAACTCATTAACAATCGGCCATACGCCGCTGGTTCGTCTGAACCGTATCGGCAACGGACGCATTCTGGCCAAGGTTGAATCACGCAACCCGAGCTTCAGCGTCAAATGCCGCATCGGTGCCAATATGATTTGGGATGCGGAACAACGCGGCGTGCTGACCGCCGGCAAGGAACTGGTGGAGCCGACCAGCGGCAACACCGGCATCGCGCTGGCCTTCGTGGCCGCCGCGCGCGGCTACAAGCTGACGCTGACCATGCCGGAAACCATGAGCATCGAGCGCCGCAAGCTGCTCAAGGCGCTGGGCGCCAATCTGGTGCTGACCGAAGGGGCGAAAGGCATGAAAGGCGCCATCGCCAAAGCGGAAGAGATCGTCGCTACCGATCCGAACCGCTACCTGATCCTGCAGCAGTTCAGCAACCCGGCCAACCCGGCCATCCATGAAAAAACCACCGGCCCGGAAATCTGGGAAGACACTGACGGGGAAGTCGACGTGTTCATCTCCGGCGTCGGCACCGGCGGCACGCTGACCGGCGTCAGCCGCTACATCAAGAACACCAAAGGCAAAGCCATCACCACCGTGGCGGTCGAGCCGACCGACTCGCCGGTCATCAGCCAGGCGCTGGCCGGTGAAGAGCTGAAGCCGGGCCCGCACAAAATTCAGGGCATCGGCGCCGGCTTCATTCCAGGCAACCTCGATCTGGACCTGGTGGATCGCGTCGAAAAAATCTCCAACGACGAAGCCATCAGCATGGCGCGCCGCCTGATGGACGAAGAAGGCATCCTGGCAGGCATCTCCTCCGGCGCAGCGGTCGCGGCGGCGGTAAAACTGGCCGAAGAACCGGCGTTCGCCGACAAGACCATTGTGGTTATCCTGCCCTCTTCCGGCGAACGTTATCTCAGCACTGCGCTGTTTGCCGATCTGTTCACCGAGCAGGAATTGCAGCAGTAATTCCGACACTGCACAAATCGCTAAAAAAGCACCCTGCGGGGTGCTTTTTTGTGGACTGGATCAAACTTTATAGCAGTCCAAGATTGCTTTTGCCCGTCGGCTTTAGTATTTAACGGTGCATTATTTCGATGCGCAAAATTAATCATCCCCCGAGCCCGGTCAAGGCTGAATCGATTTACTCATCTGTCGCCGACGCGTCGAATCGGGCATAATGGGGAGCGGATTGGAACGACGTCTAAAGCCGAGTTTTTTGATCTGAAGTGCCTAACGCGTCGTTTTCTGTTGCATCAACGTTCGCCCCTGTCCATAGTCAGGCGCTATAACCAGACAAGCTAAAGTCAGGCCCCTGGGCTAAACTTTAGCTCCACAACATTAATCCAATAAGTTGGGGAAACATCAATGTTCCAGCAAGAAGTTACTATTACCGCTCCGAATGGTCTGCATACTCGCCCTGCCGCTCAGTTCGTTAAAGAAGCAAAAGGCTTCACGTCTGACATCACCGTAACCTCCAACGGCAAAAGCGCCAGCGCCAAAAGCCTGTTCAAACTGCAAACTCTGGGGCTGACTCAAGGGACCGTAGTGACCATCTCCGCTGAAGGTGAAGACGAGCAGAAAGCCGTTGAGCACTTGGTAAAACTGATGGCAGAGCTTGAGTAATCGGCCCGTCTTTTTAGTTAACACCAGTCAAGAGTAAGGTAGGGTTATGATTTCAGGCATTTTAGTATCACCGGGCATCGCTTTTGGTAAGGCTCTCTTGCTGAAAGAAGACGACATTGTCATCAACCGGAAGAAAATCTCTGCTGATCAAGTAGAGCAGGAAGTCTCGCGTTTTCTGGCCGGCCGCGCGAAAGCGTCCGAACAGCTGGAAGCGATCAAGACCAAAGCTGGCGAAACCTTCGGCGAAGAGAAGGAAGCTATCTTCGAAGGCCACATCATGTTGCTGGAAGACGAAGAGCTTGAGCAGGAAATCATAGCCCTAATCAAAGACGATCTGGCCTCCGCAGACGCCGCCGCCTACACCGTAATCGAAGGCCAGGCGAAAGCGTTGGAAGAGCTGGACGACGAATACCTGAAAGAACGCGCCGCCGACGTGCGCGACATCGGCAAACGCCTGCTGCAGAACATTCTGGGCATGCCTATCGTCGATCTGGGCTCCATTCAGGACGAAGTGATCCTGGTGGCCACCGATCTGACCCCGTCCGAGACCGCGCAGCTGAACCTGGACAAAGTGCTGGGCTTCATTACCGATCTCGGCGGCCGCACTTCCCACACCTCTATCATGGCGCGCTCCCTGGAGCTGCCGGCGATCGTCGGCACCAGCGACGTGACCAAGCAGGTGAAGAACGACGACTATCTGATTCTGGACGCGGTTAACAACCAGATTTACGTTAACCCGACCGCTGACGTTATCGATCAGCTGAAAGCCGCCCAGAACCAATACATCACCGAGAAAAACGATCTGGCCAAGCTGAAGGACCTGCCGGCGATTACGCTGGACGGCCATCAGGTTGAAGTCTGCGCCAACATCGGCACCGTGCGCGACGTCGCGGGTGCAGAGCGCAACGGCGCGGAAGGCGTCGGCCTGTATCGTACCGAATTCCTGTTCATGGATCGCGACTCGCTGCCAACCGAAGACGAGCAGTTCCAGGCTTATAAAGCCGTGGCGGAAGCCATGGGCTCGCAGGCCGTGATCGTCCGCACCATGGACATCGGCGGCGACAAAGACCTGCCGTACATGAACCTGCCGAAGGAAGAGAACCCGTTCCTCGGCTGGCGCGCCATCCGCATCGCGATGGACCGCCGTGAAATCCTGCACGCCCAACTGCGCGCCATCCTGCGCGCCTCGGCGTTCGGCAAACTGCGCATCATGTTCCCGATGATCATCTCTGTGGAAGAAGTGCGCGATCTGAAAGGCGAAATCGAGACGCTGAAGGCGCAGCTGCGCGAAGAAGGCAAGGCGTTTGACGAGAGCATCGAAGTGGGCGTGATGGTGGAAACACCGGCTGCGGCGGTCATCGCTCACCACCTGGCGAAAGAAGTCGACTTCTTTAGTATTGGGACAAACGATCTAACCCAGTATACTCTGGCGGTAGATCGCGGCAACGAGCTGATTTCTCATCTCTATAACCCGATGTCCCCATCAGTGCTTGGCCTGATCAAACAGGTTATTGATGCATCTCACGCGGAAGGCAAGTGGACCGGCATGTGCGGCGAACTGGCTGGCGATGAGCGTGCTACACTGTTGTTATTGGGCATGGGGCTGGATGAGTTCAGCATGAGTGCGATTTCAATCCCGCGCATCAAGAAAATTATTCGCAACACGAATTTCGAAGATGTGAAGGCGTTGGCAGCGCAAGCCTTGGCACAGCCAACGGCACAAGACCTGATGAATTGCGTCAATAAATTCATCGAAGAAAAAACGCTCTGCTAAACTTCCACGACACTGGAACGCCGCCCAATTTAATGCTTAGGAGAAGATCATGGGTTTGTTCGATAAACTGAAATCTCTGGTTTCTGATGACAAGAAAGACACGGGCACTATCGAGATCGTCGCTCCCCTTTCTGGCGAAATCGTCAATATCGAAGATGTGCCGGACGTAGTGTTCGCTGAAAAAATCGTTGGCGACGGTATCGCCATCAAACCGGCCGGCAACAAAATGGTTGCTCCGGTTGACGGCACCATCGGTAAGATTTTCGAAACCAACCATGCATTCTCTATCGAATCCGACAGCGGCATTGAGCTGTTCGTCCACTTCGGCATCGATACCGTAGAACTGAAAGGCGAAGGCTTCAAACGCATCGCCGAAGAAGGTCAGCGCGTCAAGAAAGGTGACGTCGTTATCGAGTTCAACCTGCCACTGCTGGAAGAGAAAGCCAAGTCTACCCTGACGCCGGTCGTTATCTCCAACATGGACGAGATCAAAGAGCTGATCAAACTGTCCGGCAGCGTAACCGTTGGCGAAACCCCGATCATCCGCATCAAGAAGTAATCGCGAATGAGCAAGATAAACGGCGCCCTCGGCGCCGTTTTTTTTATCCCCTTCGTCGTATCCCAATCTCGCTACGTTATGACGACCAGCGCGGGATACGCAGGGTAATGACCAGCCCCTCTCTGTCGCCGTTGCGCGCCTCAACCTGGCCGCCGTGCGCCAATACCACCTTGCGGGTAATCGCCAGCCCCAGGCCGTAGCCCTTGCCCGACTGCGCCGACTTCACGCGCACGAATGGATCGAAGATGCTCGACAGTTTCGACTCCTCTACGCCCGGCCCCTGATCGCTGACGGCGAGCTGGAACTGGTTGTCGATGCGCGACAGCGCCACCGTCACCCGCTGGCCCTGGCTGGAAAAGCGCAGCGCATTGCGCACGATGTTGTCCACCGCGCGCCGCATCAGCTCCGCATTGCCCTTGACGGTATACTCCACGTCCGACTCGGCCTGCAGCACGATCTCCACGCCGGGCACCTGCGCCTCGTAGCGCGCATCGCTCACCACCGCATCCACCAGGCCGTACAGATCGAAGTACTCCTCGTCCGGCAGGCTGCTGTGTTCGGTGCGCGACAGCGCCAGCAGCTCGCCGATCATTTTATCCAGCCGCCCCGACTCATGTTCGATGCGCTTGAGCGAGGTTTCGACGTTGCCGGCATTCTGCCGCGCCAGGCCGATCGCCAACTGCAGGCGAGCCAGCGGCGAACGCAGTTCGTGCGAGACATCGTGCAACAACTGCTCGCGGGCGCTGACCAGCAGTTCCAGCCGCTCGGCCATGGTGTCGAAATCGCGCGCCACGTCGGACAGCTCGTCATGACGGCGCCGCATTTTCGGGAACAGCCGCACCGACAGATCGCCCTGCGCCACCCGATCCAGGCCGCCGCGCAGCTGACGCATCGGCCGGGTCAGGTTCCAGGCCAATACGGCGCTGAACAGCAAACCGCCCAGCCCGCCGACCCACAACATCGGCGCAGGAATGTTGAAGAAATGGGAACGCCGCTCCGGCCGATACTCTTCCCGCAGCCCGCGCACGTTATAACTCAGCCAGTATCCCTGCCCTTCCCCGGTCTGCACCCAGGTGGAAATCGCTTTCGGCATCCGCCGCCCTTCAAACAGCGGTTCTTCCGGCGCGGGCGGCGGCGGTTGGGTCATCGGCGTTACCGACAGCAGACGCCTGTCGTCCTCGGGCCAGTCGCGCATCAGCGCTTCCAGCGCCGGCATGCCGCCGCTGCGCAATTGGGTGGCTGCGGAGGTCAGCTGCAGGCCGATCGCCCGCCGCGCCATGGCGTTCTCCGGCGGCACATAGCGATCGCCATAAAGAGAAAACGCCACCCACAGGGCCTGCGTCATGATGAGAAAGGTCAGCCAAAAGCCGAGCAAAATTTTCCAGAACAGTCTTCCGCGCATGTCAGGTTACCGGATGCGATAGCCGATGCTGCGCACCGTTTCGATGCTCAGCGTATTGCCGGCCAACGCGCTCAGCTTCTGGCGGATATTGCTGATATGCACATCCACGCTGCGGTCATAGGCTTCACGCGGGCGCCCCAGCCCCTTCTCGGACAATTCGTCCTTCGACACCACGCGGTCCGGCGCGCGCAGCAACAGCTCCAACAGATTGAATTCCGAAGCGGTCAGATCGAACGCCTTGCCGCGCCATTCGCTGCTGCGGGTTGAAGGGTTTAACGTCAGCTCGCCAACGCTGATGGCGGCCTCGTCGTCCGCTTCTTGCGGCCGTTCTTCGAAACGGCGCAGCACCGCGCGCAAACGCGCCACCAATTCGCGCGGATAGCAGGGTTTGGGCATGTAATCGTCGGCGCCCATCTCCAGACCAATCACCCGATCGATGTTGTCACCTTTGGCGGTCAGCATGATGATCGGCAGCCGGCTCTTTTTGCGCACGTCGCGCAGCACGTCGATGCCGCTCATATCCGGCAGCATGATGTCGAGGATCATCGCGGTATAGTCGCCCGACAGCGCGCCCTCTACCCCCGCCTTGCCGGTCAGCACCAGCGTGGCGTCGAAACCTTCGCCCGTCAGGTATTCGCTCAGCATGGTGCCAAGCTCCAGGTCATCGTCGACCAGTAAAATTTTCATGCCTTGCTCCTTCACCGATTTTCGTTATTTTCCCGCCAATTTCGCCGGTCCGCAGCCGGTTTTACTCAATCCTTACACATCGCTTTTGGCGTCTCGTCACCGTTATTGTGGCCGCTGTCGCGCGATTTCTCTACTTCAGTCATGGCATTGGCGCACGGGCAAGCGGTAGCCGCCGCAAGCGGGGCTGCCGTCTGTCGAAAGGAAAGGAGGAAAGGTTTTCCCGACGGAACACACCGCCGGGAGGGCGCGCTCAGCCGAACACGCCGGTTGAAAGGTAGCGATCGCCGCGGTCGCAGACGATCGCCACCACCACGCTGCCGGGGTGAGCCGCGGCGACGCGCAAGGCGCCGACCACCGCGCCGCCGGAGCTGACGCCGCAGAAGATGCCTTCACGCTGCGCCAGCTGGCGCATGGTCTGCTCGGCATCGCCCTGTTCAATATCCAGCACCTGATCCACCAGCTCCGGGCGGAAAATACCCGGCAGGTAAGCGGGCGCCCAGCGGCGAATGCCGGGGATGCTGCTGCCCTCCGCCGGCTGCAGGCCGATGATCTGCACCTGCGGATTCTGGCTTTTCAGGTAACCGCCCACGCCGGTAATGGTGCCGGTGGTGCCCATGCTGGAAACGAAATGCGTGATGCGCCCTTCGGTTTGGCGCCAAATCTCCGGGCCGGTGGTGGTGAAATGGGCGTAGGGATTGTCCAGGTTGTTGAACTGATCCAGCACCTTGCCCTGCCCCTGACGCTGCATCTCCAGCGCCAGATCGCGCGCCCCTTCCATGCCCTGCTCACGGCTGACCAGGATCAGCTCGGCGCCGTAGGCGCGCATCGCCGCCTGCCGCTCCAGGCTCATGTTCTCCGGCATCAGCAGCTTCAGCGTATAGCCTTTCAATGCAGCGATCATCGCCAGCGCAATGCCAGTGTTGCCGCTGGTGGCCTCAATCAGCACGTCGCCGGGCCTGATCTCACCGCGCAGTTCCGCCTGCTGGATCATCGCCAACGCAGCGCGATCCTTCACCGATCCCGCCGGATTGTTGCCTTCCAGTTTGACCCATACCTCGCTGCCCGCCTGGGCGGCCAGCCGTTGCAGTTTTACCAGCGGGGTATTCCCGATGCATTGTTCGAGCGTTGTCACGATCTTTGCCTGTGTGTTGGTGTGCGTAAAGTAAAAAGGCAACCCTGGGGTTGCCTTGAATAAAGGGCTGCTAAAACCTATCAGGCGCTTTTGGCTAACGCAACAGGTTGCAGCAGTTGATCGCCGGCATACAGCCGCGCATTGAGGCTGCCGACGTAATAACGGCCGCCGCGCACCGGCGTGGCGTTGCCTTCCGGCAGCACCACGCTGATCGGTTCCTGGTGCCAGCCGATCGGCTGCACCGTCAACTGCCAGAAATGGCCGCGCGGACTGACTTCCAGCACCTGAACCGGTAGCGGGCAACGTTCGCTGCTTTCGGTCGCCACTTCCATTTCCCACGGGCGCAGGAACAGATCGACGCTGCCCTGGTGCATCGGCTGGAACGACAACGGCCACTGATGCGCGCCGACGAACAGCTGGGAGCCGCGAATTTCGCCGTTCAGGCGGTTCACTTCCCCCATGAATTCCAGCACAAAGCGGCTCGCCGGTTCGCGCATGATGTCGACCGGCGACCCGACCTGTTCGATATTGCCCTGGCTCATCACCACGATGCGGTCGGCCACTTCCATCGCCTCTTCCTGATCGTGGGTGACGAACACGCTGGTGAATTTCAGCTCTTCATGCAGCTGACGCAGCCAGCGGCGCAGCTCTTTGCGCACCTGCGCATCCAGCGCGCCGAACGGTTCATCCAGCAGCAGAATCTGCGGTTCCACCGCCAGGGCGCGCGCCAGCGCCACGCGCTGTTTCTGGCCGCCGGACAGCTGCGACGGATAGCGGGTAGCCAGGTGGCCCAGCTGCACCATTTCCAGCAGCTGAGTGACTTTCTGTTTGATCGCCGCGGCGTTCGGGCGCTCACGGCGCGGCAGCACGGTCAGGCCGAAGGCGATGTTATCGAACACCGTCATGTGGCGGAACAGCGCATAGTGCTGAAATACGAAGCCCACGCGCCTGTCGCGCGCGTGCATGTGGCTGACGTCGGTGCCGTGGAAGCCCAGCTTGCCGCCGCTCTGGCTTTCCAGCCCGGCGATGATGCGCAGCAGCGTGGTCTTGCCGGAACCGGACGGCCCGAGCAGCGCCACCATTTCGCCGGAAGCAATATCGAGCGAGATATCGTTCAATACCTTGGTGCGACCGAAGGACTTGTTGATGCCGTTAATCTCAATGCTCATGATTTTCCTCCCGCTCGAGACGCGCGTTTTGACGTTCCAGACGCCACTGCAGCGCGCTCTTCAAAAATAGGGTAACGATCGCCATCAGGGTCAACAGGGCCGCGGCGGTAAAGGCCCCGACGGTGTTGTAATCCTGCTGCAACAGCTCGACCTGCAGCGGCAGGCTGTAGGTTTCGCCGCGAATCGAACCGGACACCACCGACACCGCGCCGAACTCACCGATGGCGCGCGCGTTGGTCAGCACCACGCCGTACAGCAGCGCCCAGCGAATGTTGGGCAGCGTCACGCGGCGGAACATTTGCCAGCCGGACGCTCCCAGCAGAATGGCGGCCTCATCTTCCTGGCTGCCCTGGCTGAGCATCATCGGCACCAGTTCGCGCACCACGAAGGGACAAGTGACGAAAATGGTCACCAGCACCATGCCCGGCCAGGAGAACATCACCTGAATGTTATGCGCATCCAGCCAGCCGCCCAGCAGGCCGTTGCTGCCGTAAAACAGCAGATAAATCAGCCCCGCCACCACCGGTGAAACGGCGAACGGGATATCGATCAGCGTCAGCAGCAGCTGGCGGCCGGGGAAGGTAAAACGCGTCACCAGCCACGCCAGCAACGTGCCGAACACCAGGTTGAACGGCACGGTGATCAGCGCGATCAGGACCGTCAGCCAAATGGCGTGCAGCATGTCCGGATCGAGCAAATTGCTCCACATCGCGCCGAATCCTTTGGAGAAGGCCTCGGCGAAAATCGATATCATCGGCACCACCAGCAGCAGCGCCGAAAACAGCGTGCCGATGGCGATCAGCGTCCACTTGCCCCAGTTAACGCGCGGGCGCTCGGCGCCGTTGAAGGCGGAAATATCAGCCATCAGTGCCCTCCTCCCAAACGTCTGCCGAAGCGGCTTTGCAATACGTTAATGCTGAACAGCAGCAGCAGCGACGCCGCCAGGATCACCGAGGCGATGGCGCTGGCCGCCGGATAATCGAACTCCTGCAAACGCACAAAAATCATCAGCGAGGTCACTTCCGTCTTCCAGGCGATGTTGCCGGCGATGAAAATCACCGCCCCGAACTCGCCCAGACTGCGGGTAAAGGAAATGGCGGTGCCGGCCAGCAGCGCCGGCGCCACTTCAGGCAGCACGACGCGACGAAAACTCTGCCAGCGCGTGGCGCCCAGCGTCTCGGCCGCCTCTTCGTACTCCGGCCCTAACTCTTCCAGCACCGGCTGCACGGTACGCACCACAAACGGCAGACTGGTGAACGCCATCGCCACCGCGATCCCAAGCCAGGTGAAGGTGACCTTGATGTCGAAGTGCGCCAGCCACTGCCCGTACCAGCCCGTGGTGGAAAACAGACCGGCCAGCGTCAGGCCGGCTACCGCCGTCGGCAGCGCGAACGGCAGGTCGATCAGGCCATCCAGCAGCGCACGGCCGGGAAAGCGGTAGCGCGTCAGGATCCAGGCCATCAGCATGCCGAACACCGCATTGAACAGGCTGGCGACAGCGGCCGCCAGCAGCGTCACTTTATACGCCGCCACCACCTGCGGGTTGGAAATCACTTCCCAATATTGCGCCAGGCTCATCTGCGCCAGCTGCATCACCAGCGCACTGAGCGGCAGCAGCAGAATCAAACAGGTATAAAACAGGCTGCTGCCGAGGCTGAGGCCAAATCCGGGCAGCACCCGCTTACTGGACGACAACGCCAACATTTACTTGCGCCCTGCCGCTAACAGCTGATCCAGCTCGCCGCCGGTGGCGAAGTGGGTTTTCATCACCTGCGGCCAGCCGCCGAATTGATCTTCCACGCGGAACAGTTGGGTGTCCGGGAATTGCCCCTTGGCCGCCGCCATCGCTTTCTGGTCATACACGCGGTAGTAGAAACTGGTGATCACCTGCTGCGCCGCCGGGCTGTAGAGATAGTTCAGATAGGCTTTGGCCGCCTGTTCGGTGCCGTTGCGCGCGACGTTTTTGTCGACCCAGGCCACCGGGAACTCCGCCAGAATATCGACCGGCGGCACGATCACGTCGTACTTGTCTTCACCGTATTGCTTGCGGATGTTGTTCACTTCGGACTCGAAGCTGATCAGCACGTCGCCCAAACCGCGCTCGACGAAGGTGGTGGTCGCGCCGCGGCCGCCGGTATCGAACACCAACACGTTTTTCAGGAAACGGGTCATGAAGGCGCGGGTCTTGTCCGCATCGTTGCCGTCGGCCTGGCTGGCGGCGCCCCAGGCGGCCAGATAGGTGTAACGGCCGTTGCCGGAGGTTTTCGGGTTCGGGAACACCAGTTTCACATCGTCACGCACCAGATCGTTCCAGGTGTGGATACCCTTCGGGTTGTCCTTGCGCACCAGAAACGCCATGGTGGAATAGAACGGCGAGCTGTTGTTCGGCAGACGCGACTGCCAGTCCGCCGGGATCAGCTGCCCGCGATCGTGCAGGATCTGCACGTCGGTGACCTGGTTGTAGGTCACCACGTCGGCGCGCAGGCCCTGCAGGATCGCCAACGCCTGCTTCGACGAGCCGGCGTGCGATTGTTTGATGGTCAGCTTGTCATTCGGATGCTGCTGATTCCATTGCTGTTCAAAGCCGGGATTCAGCGCGACGAACAATTCACGGGAAACGTCATAAGAGCTGTTCAGCAATTCCGCCGCCGACGCGGCGCCGCTCGCCAACAGCGCAGCCGCCAGCCAACCTTTCAGCACGAGATTTTTAACCCGGTTTTGTTTCATTCTGCACCTTATCACTGAGTCATTCCTTCAGGCTTTCGCCTTATTGACGACCAGTGTATTTATAACTCGGTGCGGAGCTGTAACGCTTTTATATACCGTTTAGTGATTTACAAGCATCAAACGCTATAAGGCAGGAAATGCGAGGCGTTTTGGGGCGGGAAAACAGACCGAAGCCGGACGCGCCGGCTTCGGCAACGGCGTCAAAGTGACAGCAAGCGCGTCAGCGATGGCGCAAAGTAGTAGCTGCCGGTGACCGCACGGCTGAAACGCAGCATCGCGTCGCGTTTGCCGTCCAGATCGCCGAACATGCTCAGCAGTTGCTGCTCGATATTGTGCAGGCGCGCGCAATAGGCGATGAAGAACAGGCCGTGCTTGCCGCTGGCGGTGCCGTAAGGCAGGCTCTGGCGCAGAATTTTCAGGCCTTTGCCGTTCTCTTTCAGATCGACGCGGCTGACGTGGGAGGTATCCGGGCGCCGATCCGCCGGCAGCTCTTCGCTGTCGTGCTTGGTGCGGCCGATGATCTGCTCCTGCTGTTCGGTGGTAAAGCGCTGCCACTGGCGCAGGTTGTGCTCGTAGCGTTGCACCAGCACGTAGCTGCCACCAGCGTCCTCTTTACCTTCGGCGATCGTCGCCACTGCCGGGCGTTGGTCGCCCTGCGGGTTTTCGGTGCCGTCGATGAAGCCGCTCAGATCGCGCTCTTCCACCCAGCGGAAACCGTGGGTTTCTTCCTCAATCTTGATGACGTTGCCGAACGCCGCCAGCGCGGCCTGCGCCAGCGTGAAGTTGACGTCGTGGCGCAGCGACTGGATGTGGATCAGCATATCGCGCTGGGTGGCCGGCGCCAGCCCTTTGCCGAGCGGCGTGAATGGCTTCAGCTCTTTCGCGCCCTGGCCGCTGGAGAGATCGTGCCAGACGTCGTAGCCGAAAGCGATCACCGCGCCGAGGCGCGCATCGGGGAACTGCTGCTGCAGCTCGCTCAGCGTCTGACAAAACTGTTTGCAGCCCTGGCGCAAATCGGCGAATTCGCCCTGTACGCTGGCTTCCATAAAAATGGCGAAACGGCAGTGCTCCAGCAGAATGCCGCTCTGAACCTGTGTCATGTTGTTATCCTCAATACCAGAATCCGGCAACAGGTAAGGTATGGCGGTTGACGCGCGGGGTCCCTGTTACAAACGCGCGCTATCATACCGCAAGCACAGGCGATTGCCTTGCAGCAGCGCAAAGAAAATAGGGGTAATGATTTGGACAAGCAGGCGCCGGGAACCGGCGCCCGTTGAACGCGTTACTGCTGCGGCTTGGCGTGCCAAATGATTTTGCTGACCGTCCAGCTTTTCAGGGTGTCGTCCGGCGGGATGATATCCTGCGCTCCGGCCCACTTGCCGCTGAAGATGTAGGTGACGTATTTGCTCTGCTCCGCCACGCACTCCACTTTACCGGCGTCTTCGCCGCTGCCCGGCTTACAGGAGCCAAACGCCTTGCTGTACATGTCGCCGAACGGCGTGCCGAGCTTGTTGCCCCACTCCGTCGCCACTTTCGGATCCAGCACGTCCACCCGCTGCAGGCGCCCTTTCGGTTCGCCGGTGATCACCAGCTTCACCTCGTCGCCGGACAGCGCCTGATAATAAGAGACGATCTGGCCGTTGTTGGTCGCCATGCCGCCGCGCAGGCGGTAGTTGCCGTCCAGCCCGTCGTTGATGGCGCTTTCCGACATCGGCGTGCCGGCGTTGAGCTTGCCGACGCCCTTGGCGCCGACTTCCAGGCTGCTGCCGAACCAGTTGAACGGCGACAGGCTGGACCAGGAGAAGTTGGACATGCTCGAACAGCCGGTCAGTAACAGCGGAAGCCCTAACAACAGGGGGCGAATATTCATCTCTAGCTCCTTAGACATCAATGGCACGGGGCGGGTCACCCGCTCCTGCCGCATTCGGCGTTTTGCTGCGTGCCAGCCTCTCACAACGGCCCGCACTACGCCAACGGTTGCCAGCTTGGAGTGCGGAAAATGCGAAAAGTGCCGCACTTCTCGGCAATTAGTCGGCGCGCTCCGCCGGCGCGAAACAGGCTTTCAGACGCGCATTCAGCAGCAGATAGCTCAGCGCCAGCGCGTCGAGCAGCGCCAACGTCAGCTCCAGCCCCGGCGCATCGCCGTCCTGGCGCCACAGGCTGAACAGCGAGCCGCCGAACGACGCCAGCAGCGAGACAGCCAGCCCCCAGCGCCAACCGCGCCACAGCCGCGGCCATTGGTGGCGACGGCCGCTCAGCAAAAACGCCAGCGCCGCCGGCAGACCGAGCAGCATGCCGAACCAAAAGCGTTGGGTATCCGGATAAAACAACGCCAACAAGCTTTCGCCCTGCTCGCGCGAAGCGCCGGCCATCACGAACAACAGCCAGGTGCGCGCCTGCAAAATCAGCACGGCCCAAAATCCCAGCGGCAGCCGCAGCGCGCCGTGCTGATCGTAATCGTCCGGGGAAAACCGGGGTGAGAATGGCTTCAACGCTCGTTCCTTGCCAACAGAATAAAGACTATGGCTACAGATGGGCGCCGACGATGGGAATTTCAATGCGTCGGCTTAAGAAGCTCTTAAGATCGGTGTGTTTTAATCCTTATCACTTAGCAAGCCCCCGATATCAGCGGGATGTGATTTTCGATAACGATAAGGAAGCGCAACATGAAAAAACTGACTCTGGCCGCTCTGATCGCGCTGTGCAGCGCACCGGTACTGGCGCAACAAGGCGGGTTCCTCGATCCGGCCGCGCCGCAGGCTCAAACGCAAACCACCGCACAAGGTGGTTTCTCCGGCCCCAGCGCGGCGCTGACCACCGTGGACAAGGTGAAATCGCTGAGCGACGACACCTGGGTGATGCTGCAAGGCAACATCGAGCAGCGCATCGGCGACGATACCTACACCTTCCGCGACGCCACCGGCACGCTGACGGTCGAGATCGATCGCAAGCGCTGGAACGGCCAAACCGTCACGCCGAAAGACAAAGTGCAGTTGGAAGGCAAAGTGGATAAAGACTGGAGCAGCGTCGAAGTGGACGTGAAAACCGTCAAAAAGCTGCCGTAATGCGTTGCGGCGGGCGGGGCAACGCCGCCGCCCGCCGCTCGATCAATATTCCTGATCTTCGATCAGCCGCTTGCCCAGGCTGGTGATGCCCTGGATCTCGTAGCCGAGCTTCTCGTACATCTCAACCACCGTGTCGTTGTCTTCGCGCACCATAATCTGGATCTTCGGGCAGCCGCGAGCGATCAGCTTCTTCTCCAGACGATTGATCAACGCATTGGCGATGCCGCGCCCACGATAGTCGGGATGCACCCCGAGGTAATACGCCGAGCCGCGGTGGCCGTCATAGCCGCCCATCACCGAACCGACCACTTCGCCGCCGACTTCCGCCACCAGGAACAGCTCAGGATCGTGGTTCAGCTTGCGCTCGATGTCCATTTCCGGATCGTTCCAGGGCCGCAGCAGATCGCAGCGCTCCCACAGGGTAATGACTTCTTCAAAGTCGTCTTGTCGAAATACGCGAATTTCCATCGATGTTGGCCGCTGTTAATTAAGGTGTTTATCTGATTATCGCGTGATTATTCACTTACGCAATATCAAACTGCGATTTACCGCGCTATTTGCCCCGAAATCGCCGGTAACAGGCGTAATAAATGGAAATAGTTATCGGGTCGATTAATGATTATCAATACGATATAACGTCGCGAAATAGAATCGTCGATGGAGCGTTGCGTAATGAAAAAGCAGGGTAAACAATTCCTCAATTTTAAGCCGCTTGCCGTTTCCCCGACGCGACGCCAACTGTTGCTTTCCGGCCTGGCGGTAGCGCTGTTCGGCGTGAAAAACCCAAGCGCCAAGGCGGAAGGCATGCTGCGCAATCAGCACAGCAAACCGGCGGCGAAACCGGCCGGCGGCAAAAAGCGGGTGATGATCGATCCCGGCCACGGCGGAATCGACTCCGGCGCGGTCGGCCACGAAGGTTCGCAGGAAAAACACATTGTGCTGGAAATCGCCAACCACGTGCGCCGTTTCCTGCATGAGCACGATCACATCGAGGCGCGCCTGACGCGCGAAGAAGACGAATTCATTCCGCTGTTCCAGCGGGTGGAGATCGCCCACCAGCACCAGGCCGATCTGTTCATTTCCATTCACGCCGACGGTTTTACCAGCCCGTCGGCCTCCGGCGCTTCGGTATTCGCCCTCTCCAACCGCGGCGCCAGCAGCGCCATGGCGCGCTACCTGTCCAACCGTGAAAACGCCGCCGACGACGTAGCGGGCGGCAAATACAAGGATCAGGACAACTACCTGCAGCAGGTGCTGTTCGATCTGGTGCAAACCGACACCATCAACAACAGCCTGACGCTCGGCCGCCACGTGCTCGGCCAAATTCGTCCGGTACACCATCTGCACAGCGACAGCACCGAACAGGCGGCGTTCGCGGTGCTGAAATCCCCGTCCATCCCCTCGGTGCTGGTAGAAACCTCGTTCATCACCAACCCGAACGAAGAACGACTGCTGGGCACCACCGCGTTTCGCGAGAAAATCGCCCGCGCCATCGCGGACGGCATCGTCAACTTCTTCGACTACTTCGACGCACACCAACGCAAACCCCGCTGATGCCGCGGGCGGCGAATAAGAGTATACTCAGCGCCTTGTTCAGCCAGACGCTATAAAGACCCCGCATGAGTTTACCTAACATCGCTGAAGTAAAATCCTTCCTGCTGGCGCTGCAGGATCATATCTGCGCGCAGCTCGCCCAGGCCGATGGCGGCGCCGTGTTCACCGAAGACCAATGGACGCGTGAAGAAGGCGGCGGTGGCCGCAGCCGCGTGCTGACCAACGGCGCGGTGTTCGAACAGGCGGGGGTCAACTTCTCGCACGTCTCCGGCGCCACCCTGCCGGCCTCGGCGACCGCGCACCGTCCGGAACTGGCCGGGCGCAGCTTCCAGGCGATGGGCGTCTCCCTGGTTATCCATCCGCTCAGCCCCTACGTGCCCACCAGCCACGCCAACGTACGCTTTTTCATCGCTGAAAAGCCGGGCGAAGCGCCGGTGTGGTGGTTCGGCGGCGGTTTTGACCTGACGCCGTTCTACGGTTTCGCAGAGGATGCCGTGCACTGGCACCGCACCGCGGCCGAGCTGTGCGCGCCGTTCGGCGACGAGGTCTACCCCAAATATAAACAGTGGTGCGACGATTACTTTTTCATCAAGCATCGCAACGAAGCGCGCGGCATCGGCGGCCTGTTCTACGACGATCTTAACACCCCGGATTTCGACCATTGTTTCGCCTTCACCCGCGCGGTGGGCCAGGGCTTCCTCGACGCCTACCTGCCGATTGTCGAAAAACGCAAGGCCTTGACCTGGGGCGAGCGCGAGCGCCAGTTCCAGCTGTATCGCCGCGGCCGCTATGTGGAGTTCAACCTGGTGTGGGATCGCGGCACGCTGTTCGGGCTACAAACCGGCGGGCGCACCGAGTCCATCCTGATGTCGATGCCGCCGTTGGTGCGTTGGGAATATAACTACCAGCCGGACGCCGACAGCCCGGAAGCGGCGCTGGCGCGCGATTTCCTGCCGGTGCGCGACTGGCTGCGGGAGACGAAATGATGCAGATTTGGGTCGATGCGGACGCCTGTCCGAACGTGATCAAGGAAGTGCTGTTCCGCGCCGCCGATCGCACCGCCATCACCGTGACGCTGGTGGCGAACCAACCGCTGCGCACGCCGCCGTCGAAGTACATCCGTTCGCTGCAGGTGGCGGCCGGCTTCGACGTGGCCGATAACGAGATCGTGCGCCGCTGCGAAGCGGGCGATCTGGTGATCACCGCCGACATTCCGCTGGCGGCGGAGGTGATTGAGAAAGGCGCGGTGGCGCTGAACCCGCGCGGCGAACGCTATACGCCGGACACCATTCGCGAGCGCCTCAACATGCGCGATTTTATGGATACCCTGCGCGCCAGCGGCATTCAGACCGGCGGCCCGAACGCCCTGAACCAGCGCGACCGCCAGCAGTTCGCCAACGAGCTGGACAAATGGCTGCTGCAGGCGAAACGGGCGCAGTGACTGCGCCCTGCTCTGCTGCGGTTTAGAAGCGCACCTCCCCGCCGAAGATATAAGTCCGCCCACGGGCGGTGTTGGTCGGCGTCTCATACTGCGACTGCGACGGCAGCGAGTTCATTTTGTTCAGCGCGTCCGAATAGTCTCTGTCCATCAGGTTTTGCACGCTGAGCTTCAGCAGCAGATTGCGATTCACCTGATAGGTGCCGTACAGATCGATAATGGTCGGAATATGCGGCGCCGGCTCCTTCAGCAACTGCTCATTCTCATCGTAATCAGAGTCCGGCGACAGGCGCACCGACTTGCCGGTGTATTTCACCACCCCGCCCAGCGTCAGTTTTTCGTCCAGCAGGCGCACCCCGCTGTCCAGCGTGAAGTAGAATTCCGGCAGCTCGCTGATATCGCCCGCGCCGAATACGTTGCTGGCCTGGTTGGTCGGCTGGGAGGTATGCTCCTTGCTTAACGACAGTTTGGTGAAGGCGAAACCGGCGTCGTACAGCGCTTCAAGCTCCACCCCGCGCGTTTTGACCGGATCGGGAGCATTGCTGTACATGGTCATGCTGACGTTGATGTCCGCGTTATCCCACTCTTCCTGCGTCGCCTGCGAACGGTTGCACTTCTGACGGTTTTTACACACCAGGTAGGTTTGGCTGGATATGTAGTTTTTGAGCTTGGTTTCGAAATAGACCGCTTTCAGTTGGAAGCTGTCCTGCTTGAACAACAGATCGTGGGCATTGGCGTTGAACCCGCCCTGCCAGGTCTCCGCTTTTTCACCCTTCAGGAACGGGTTCATCGACTGGCCGCCGCTGTTGGCGAAGAACACTTCCTGGATATTCGGCCCGCGCATCGACTTGCTGTAGCTGACGAACGGCTGCAGCCACGGCGTCACCTGCGCCGACAGCATGACCGACGGGTTGAAGCCGTGTTCGTTGCGGTTGATAGTGCCGGCGCCCTGAGGGAAGCACTCTACGCGCTCATCACAGGCCGGCTTGTAGCCGGAGAGGCGATAGGCGGTGTAGTTCAGGTCGAAATTTCCCTGCCAAATGCCGTAGTTGGCCTGCAACCCACTGTACAGGCTGGAGATATCTTGTTTGCCGGCAATGCCCACCGGCATGCTTTCCGCCTGATCCTGATCCGTCACCAGCCCGGATGCCTTTTTCTTATACTCGTTGCGCACCAGCTTGCCGCCGTAGCTGAAGGCGAAATCAATATCCCGCAGGCTGAAACGGCTGGTGTTGTTGATATCCAGCGCATCGGAAATGTTTTTCGCCGTGCTGTCGCTGAACCCCGCCATGTTGTTGGACATGAACTTCTGCTCACCGCGACTGGTGCTGGCGGTCAATTTGAAATCGATCAGTTCCGAGAACGGCGCGTAGTGGTATTTGAGGTAAAAATCGTCGCTGTCGATGTGGCGGCGGGTGATTTTATTCTGGTAGCTGCGCGCCGACAGTTCGATGCTGTTGAAGGCATCCGGCTTGATGTCCACTTTGAACAGCTGGGATTTCGGGTTCTGGCGGTAGGTTTTATCGACGTTGAACATCTCGCTGTCGAAACCGGCGCCGTTTTTGTAGTTAGAGGTGATGGAGCTGCCGCTGATCGCCGCCATCGCCCCCAGGCTGCCGCCGTCGGCAAAGGCGGCAGTTTTGGCGCCCACGGCGATCATGCCGCTGCGGCCGATGCCGTTATTGCCCACCGAGAACTTGGTGCGTACGCCGAACGGGTTATCGGAAAACACCACGTCATCCACGCCGATGGTGCGGAAATTGGCGCTGCCCGCCAAGGCATTCACCCCGTCGGAACCGGTGGCGTTGCCGCGCGCCACATCGACGCCGACGATAAAGTTAGGATCGATCAGCGCCCCGAACTGGCTGGTGGGCATGCCGCCGTGCGCTGCATCGCTCGGGGAGTTGCCGTAGTAGTTTTGCGTGATGCCGTCGACCATGGTGTTGACCCGGCCGAAGCCGCTCAGGCCGCGAATATTGACGCTGACCGATCCCTGGCCGGGGTCGATCTGGGTATAGGTGCCCGGCATGCTGCGCAGAATGCTGTCCACCGACTCCAGATTTTGGTTCTCGTCGCGCGAGCTGAACGCGCCCGGCCTCGCCAACGCCTCTTTTTCGCTGCTTTTGCCGCCGTCGGCGGCCGAGACGTTGAGCGGGCTGAACGCCACGCTGCCTTTATTGTTTTCCGCCTGTTCCTGCGCGGCCACAGCCTGCCCGTGCAGCACCAGTCCCGCGCCGATCAGGCTCGCTATCATTTTAATTTTCATATATCCCCAGAAATAGCCAATAAGGTTTGATGGCCGACAATGCCCAGCAAAAAGCCCGCCGAAAGCGCGGTAAAAGATTGTTATTGTTTTATTGCGCCGCAGCGTGCCGCGGCGCTGAAGGTTATTTCTGCGCCTGCCGATCCGCCGCCAAAATAAAGGCGTACTCCAGCGCGCCGTTTTCCAGCCGCGCCAGGCGGCCCGATTTGCCACCGTGGCCGGCGGTCATGTCGGTGGAAAGCAGCAGCAGCGAATCGCCCTGTTTGAAACGCCGCAGCTTCGCCACCCATTTGGCCGGTTCCCAATACTGCACCTGCGAATCGTATAAACCGCTGGTGACCAGCAGGTTCGGGTAACGCTGTTTGCGCACGTTGTCATACGGGCTGTAGGACTTCATCAGCGCATAGGCGGCCGGCTGGTGCGGGTTGCCCCACTCCTCGTATTCGCCGGTAGTGAGCGGAATGCTGTCGTCCAGCATGGTGGTCACCACGTCGACGAACGGCACCTGCGCCACCACCGCGTTGTACAGCTGCGGCGCCTGATTGATCACCGCCCCCATCAGCAAACCGCCGGCGCTGCCGCCCATGGCGTAGATGCGCCCCGGCTGGCCGTAGCCGCCGTTGATCAGCGCCTGGGTGGCGTCGATGAAATCGTTGAAGCTGTTCGGTTTGTGCGTCAGCTTGCCCTGTTTGTACCAGCTCTGCCCCAGTTCGCCGCCGCCGCGCACGTGGATCAGCGCATAGACGAAGCCGCGATCCAGCAGGCTGATGCGGTTGGCGCTGAACGCCGGATCCATGCTCATGCCGTAAGCGCCATAGCCGTACACCAACAGCGGGTTATGCCCGTTTTTGAACAGCGACTTGCGATACACCAGCGAGACCGGCACCTTCACGCCGTCGCGCGCCGTGACCCAGATGCGCTCGCTGTGATACAGGCTCGGATCGACGCCTTTCACTTCCTGCTGCTTGAGCAGAGTGCGCTCGCCCTTGTTCAGATCCCACTCATAGGTGCGGGTCGGCGTGGTCATCGCCGAATAGCCGTAGCGCAAACGATCGCTGTCCGGCTCCGGGTTATAGCCCAGCCAGGCCATGTAGCTGGCGTCGTCGAACGGGATGGCGCGCTCGGTTTTGTCGTCCCAGCTGATTTGCCGCAGCTGCACCAGCCCGTTGGCGCGTTCCTGCACCACCAGCCAGTCGCGGAACAGGCTGAAGCTTTCCACCTCATGCTGCGCCTGCGGCGCAATCAGCGTCTGCCAGGGGTTGCCCGCCGCCGCCGTGCGGTACAGGCCGAAGTTCGGATCCTGATGGTTGGAACGCAGATAGAACTCGCCGCGGTAGTGATCGAGATAATACTCGCGGCCGTTTTGCCGGGCGGCGAACAGCTGAGGCTCGCGCTGCGGCTGGTTGGCGTCGATCAGGCGCACTTCGGACGTGGTGTTGCCGCTGATGGTCAGAATCAGGTAATCGCGCGAAGAAGAACGGCCGAGGCTGAGGTAGAAAGCCGGATCGTTTTCCTGATACACCAGTTTATCTTCCGCCGGCGGCGTACCGTACTGATGGCGGTAGACCTGGTACGGCAGCAGCGTTTGCGGGTGGTTGCGCACGTAGAACAGGGTTTGGCTGTCGTTGGCCCACACCATGTTGCCGGAGGTGTTTTCCAGCGTTTCCGGCGACCAGCGTTCGCTGTCTATCTCGCGCAGGGAGATGCGGTATTGGCGGCGGCCCTGCAGATCTTCGGCCACCGCCAGGCGGCGGTTGTCCAGGCTCACGTCCAGCGCCCCCAGGCGATAATAGGCATGGCCGGCCGCGCGCTGATTGGCGTCCAGTAAGGTTTGCCACGGCGCGTCGGCGGTGAGCGCCTGGCGCTGATACCGCGCGAAATCTTTACCGGCGGCGTAGCTTTCCTGATAGCGATAGCCGTTGAGCTGATACGGCACCGAACGTTCGTCAGGGTTCATGCGGCCCAGCATCTCCTGATACAGCGTGGCGCGCAGCTTCTGGTACGGCGCCATCATCTGCTCGGTGTAGCGGTTTTCCGCCTTCAGGTAGTCCAGCACCTTCGGTTCTTTTCGGCTGTCGTCGCGCAGCCAGTAGTAATCGTCGGTACGCGTCTCGCCGTGGGCCGTCAGCGCTTTCGGCGCCCGTTCCGCCAACGGCGGCTGCGGTTGCGCCAGCGCGGCGCCGGCGATGCCTAAAGAAAGCCAGAGCGCGGCCGCGATGCGACGGCGCGGGGTAAATAACAGCGGATTCATAATCCCTCACGAAGTTTGAAGAGCCGGACGGCGGCGCTGCCGCGTCTGCGGGCATTAACGGCGGGCATTCAGCTCCGCCAGATTGAAATCGATCGGCATCCTTACCCTGACGGCCCCCTGCTGCAGCATCTCCGGCGGCGGCGGCGGCAACGGCTGCGCGCGCGACACCACCGCCACCGCTTCCCGATCCAGCGACGCGGTGCCGGAACGGATCTGCAGGGTCACGTTCGACACCCGCCCCTGCGCATCGACGCTAAAACTGACCTGCGGCATGCCGCTGCGCCGGCGGTTGCGGGCATCCAGGGGATACTCTTTGATGCGGTTCAGTTTGCCTTTCACCAGGCTCTCCCACGACAGCTTGGCCTGCGCGTTGCTGTTGGCGTCGCTGTTGATCGGGGCGGCGGTTTGGTGAGAGAGCGTCTGCGCCTGCGGCGCGGCGGCGCTGGACGCGGCGGCGTTGCGTGTCTCTTTCGCCTGTTCCTGCGGCTTCGGCTGCGCTTTTTGCGGGGGACGGTGCTCGGCGCGCTTCTTGTCCGCCGTCACGATCTTCGCTTTATCGGCGCGCGCCAGCTTGGGCAGATCCGGCTGTTGCTGCTGCTCCGCCGGCTGCGCCGCAGCGGATTCCGCCTGCTGCACGCCCAGCGGCAAGGGTTTGCTTTCCGGCGCTTCAATCTGCGCCGCCCAGCTCATCATCACCGCCGGCGGCGGCAGCTCGACCGGCTCGAGCGCCGTCTGCGGCCAATAAAACAGCAGCACCAACGCCGCGTGCGCCGCCAGGGCGAGCAGCAAGCCGCGCGCCCAGCGCGGCTGCGGCAGCGCAAAGGCCGGAGGGGGATAAGACTGACTTAACATAGGGGCATTAGCTTACTTAATTGCGAATGATTGCAGATCACATTTACTAATGATAATCATTTGCAACCATAATTAACACCCCTTTTCACTGTCTTAACGTATTCATTTCACTGATGGTGTGATCCACAGGTAGTCCGCCGTGTGCGCGTCAACCTGTACGCCCGGCTCCGCCAGCATCAGCACCGTCGGCGCCGCCGCCGGTTGCAGATCCCGCACGTGCAGCGGCACGCCCACCGATTTGGCGGCGTGATAACCGCCGGCGATCAACAGCGCGGGCGTCGGCGCCGCCAGCAGGCGCTCCGCCATGCGCCTATCGCGCTGCTGCTGGATCGCCAGCATCGCATGCAGCTGCGCGGCCTCAATCTGGCCGCCGTGCGAAGTGCAGATAGTCTCTTCCAGCGCCTTGCGCACCGCCGGCTGCGACGAGAGCTGCCCCGCCGGGAACTGCGGCTGCTGATAGAACGCCGCGATCTCGCTGCGATCCAGGTTGGCCGACCACAGCGGGTAAGGCGCGCGCATCGCCGCCATCGTCACCCCGCCATACAGCGCCCATTTCCAGCCCGGCTGCCAGGCGATCAGCTCCGCCACGCGGCCGTCACGCACCGTGGGATCGCTCTGCAGCCACTGCTTGACTTTGTCGACCTGCGCCTGCTGGTTCGGGTTGATCATCTCCATCAGCACGCTGCCCTGCGGCCGCCGTTGCGGCAGCTGCTGCACCAGCCATTGCTCAATCTGATGGTGGTAAGGATTGTCATGCTTTTCCCCGACGATCACCCGCGGCTGCTGCGCCAACCGCGACAACAGCTGCTCGGGCGTCAGGGTCGCGCCGCTGTGCAGATCGGTGATATTCCCCAGGCTCGCGACGTCGCTGGCCGGCGTCTTCACCGGCGTTTGGCTGCAGGCGCCGAGCGCCAACGCCGCCAATAAAATCAGATATCTCATCATGTTGCCCCATTAGCGAAAATGGCGACATTATAGATAATAATTATCATTTGCATATAGATCTGGCCTGACGATTTTTTTACGCGGCGATCGCCGGTGACGCATTGCGTTGAAACGGCATTGCGGGTATAACCAATAGCCATTCAGATATTTAGACGTCTATACGGATAGATTATTATGCACTCATCGGCGCCCGCCGCAGGGCAGTTCAAACGCAGCATGAAGGCCCGGCATCTGGTGATGCTGTCGCTGGGCGGCGTGATCGGCACCGGGCTGTTTTTCAATACCGGCTACATCATCTCCACCACCGGGGCGCTCGGCACGCTGCTGGCCTACCTGATCGGTGCGCTGGTGGTGTATCTGGTGATGCTGTGCCTGGGCGAGCTGTCGGTGGCGATGCCGGAAACCGGCGCCTTTCACGTCTATGCTTCGCGCTATCTGGGGCCGGCCACCGGCTATGCCGTCGCCTGGCTGTATTGGCTCACCTGGACGGTGGCGCTGGGCTCCAGCCTGACCGCCGCCGGATTCTGCATGCAGTACTGGTTCCCGCAGTCGCCGGTGTGGCTGTGGTGCCTGATTTTCTGCGCGGCCATTTTCCTGCTTAACGTGGTGACCACCCGTTTTTTCG
This sequence comes from Serratia sp. CY52157, assembly GCF_052168495.1. NCBI lineage: Bacteria > Pseudomonadati > Pseudomonadota > Gammaproteobacteria > Enterobacterales > Yersiniaceae > Serratia > Serratia sp. CY52157. Next base: position 2,000,174 of record NZ_JBJNMO010000001.1, read on the forward strand.
CCGAAAGCGAATTCTGGTTTTCGCTGATCAAAGTGGTGACCATTCTGGCGTTTATCATTCTGGGCGGCGCCGCCATGTTCGGCCTGCTGCCGATGAAAGACGGCACGCCGGCGCCGTTCCTACATAATCTGACCGCTTCCGGCTGGCTGCCGCACGGCACGCTGCCGATCCTGATGACCATGGTAGCGGTGAACTTCGCCTTCTCCGGCACGGAGCTGATCGGCATCGCCGCCGGTGAAACCGAGAACCCGGAAAAAGTCGTGCCGCTGGCAATCCGCACCACGGTGATCCGCCTGATGCTGTTCTTTATCGGCACGGTCTTCGTGCTGGCGGCGCTGATCCCGATGGATCAGGCGGGGATCGTCAAAAGCCCGTTCGTGCTGGTGTTTGAACGCATCGGCGTGCCTTACGCCGCCGATATCTTCAACTTCGTGATCCTGACCGCCATCCTGTCGGCGGCCAACTCCGGCCTGTACGCTTCAGGGCGTATGCTGTGGTCGCTGGCCCACCAGCGCACCCTGCCGGCCTACTTTGCGCGCGTCAATGCGCGCGGCATTCCGATCAACGCCCTGACCTTCAGCATGCTCGGCGGCGTGCTGGCGCTGCTGACCAGCGTGATCGCGCCGGATACGGTGTTTGTCGCCCTGTCGGCGATCTCCGGCTTTGCGGTGGTGGCGGTGTGGCTGAGCATCTGCGCCGCCCACTATGCTTTCCGCCGCGCCTATCTGCGCAGCGGCCAGCCGATAAACGGCCTGAAATACCGCGCGCCCGGCTATCCATTGACGCCGATCCTCGGCTTTGCGCTGTGCCTGCTGGCCTGCATCGGGCTGGCGTTCGATCCGGAGCAGCGCATCGCGCTCTACTGCGGGCTGCCGTTCGTCGCCTTGTGCTACCTCACCTATTTCCTGACCCGGCGCGCCGGGCAAAAAAACGCTTTGGGAGAACAACATGTCGGTTAACAACCCCGTCGCCCGCCTGCTGGCCGAACGGCCGACGCTGCTCCTGGACGGCGCGCTGGCCACCGAGCTGGAAGCGCGCGGCTGCGATCTGACCGATCCGCTGTGGTCGGCCAAGGTGCTGATTGAAAATCCCGAGCTTATCTATCAGGTCCACCTCGATTATTTCAACGCCGGCGCCCAGTGCGCTATCACCGCCAGCTATCAGGCCACGCCGCAGGGCTTCTCGCGCCGCGGCCTGGATCAGGCTCAGTCGCTGGCGTTGATCGCCAAAAGCGTGCAGCTGGCGCAGCGCGCGCGCCGCGATTATCTGGCCGCGCACCCGCAGGCGGCGCCGCTGTTGATCGCCGGTTCGGTGGGCCCGTACGGCGCCTATCTGGCCGACGGCTCGGAATACCGCGGCGACTACCGGCTGGCGCAGGATGACTTCATTGCCTTCCACCGCCCGCGCATCGCCGCGCTGGCCGCCGCCGGCGTCGATCTGCTGGCCTGCGAAACGCTGCCGTCGTTTGCTGAACTGCAGGCGCTGCTGACGCTGCTGCAGGAGTTCCCGACGCTCGGCGCCTGGTTCGCCTTCACCCTGCGCGACAGCCAACACCTCAGCGACGGCACGTCGCTGACGGAGGTCCTGTCCGCGCTGCGCGGTAACCCGCAGGTGCTGGCCATCGGCATCAACTGCATCGCGCTGGACAAGGTCGCCCCGGCGCTGCGTCAGCTGAGCGCGCTGGCCGACAAACCTCTGCTGGTCTACCCGAACTCCGGCGAGCACTACGATGCGGTGAGCAAAACCTGGCACGCCTGCGGCGGCGAGCACGGCAGCCTGGCCGATCAGGCGACGGCGTGGCGCGCGCTCGGCGCACAATTGATTGGCGGCTGTTGCCGCACCACCCCGCAGGATATTCGCGCCATCGCCGCGCGCTGCAAGGCATGAGAAAGGGAGTTATTCGGTTAGCCGGCACAGTTGCTCCGCGGCTTGTTCAACGTTGAGGCGGCCTTGGGTGGCCTCGACAGTATAGTACAGGCAATAAATTAAACATCGAATCAGTTTGGATGTCTAAACCGCATAACAAAACGCTCGACAATACTTAAATTGTCGAGCGGAGTAGATGCTAATGATATTTTTCTATTACCATTTATCTCTATAATTGAATGAAAGGAAGTAGTCAAATTTCTCGGTCGATATCTTACTTGTGAAATAGGGTTGAATCAAAGCTACCCAGCTCTCCTTTACATCAAACTCACCATTATTCATTGTATCGTCCAAGGGGAGGCCTAAAGCATCGATGAGAGAGTCATCGTCCCCAAAATCTTTTGAATACTCTTCTCCCTTAAAATCATCATTATTTTTGTCAAACCATGTAAGACGTAATTTTAATCCCATGACACTATCTCCCCTATAAATACTTTTTGATATTTCGTTTTGGATCTGGACTTTTCAACTGCTTACCCGTTTTGGGATCAAAAGCCCCCAGATGTTCGCCGTCGCTGGCACGATATCCTTCCAACTCACCATGCTGTGAGTCCCACTCATAAATTTTACGCCCCTTGTCGCCATACCACCGAGCCCGGCGGCCCCCTCCTGACTGCTTGGGAGTTTTTGGTCTACCTACTTTAAGCTCCCCCAACCCCTTAATTTCATCAGTTTTTGGGGCAGGATGATATTTGTGCCCGCGCTCCTGAGTTCCTTCTCGAGGTTTAATAAGCTCTGGCTTGTCTTCTCGAGCCGGTTTTTTCCGTGGTTTGTTGAACATGACATAAATCGGCTCAAGACCACTTTCAACCGGTGGAACCAAAATATAGTCATGGATCTGCTGAACGTCGCCATTAGGCAATGCAACCAGCGTTCCTTTCCCTGACACATCGACACGGCCTCCTGTCGAAAGTTTGCCTGCAGGCGCACCAACCGGCGTGACGGTAATAATATAACCGGATACGCCCTTATCATCCGCCGGTGTCCAGGTCAGAGAGATTGCACCGTCGTCAGTGGTAAATCGCAACTCCCTTTTCACCGTATCCCATGATAGTGGCCGCAGTGGCACCGCACCTTTTACGTTCCGCTCATCAGGGCGAACGATATTGATGTGGATTTTCTCTTCCCCGACATCCCCCGTATCACGAGAAACAAGTCGATAAGGTAACCGCACAGAATTATAGTTGCCGAGCGCATTCCTCACATCGTCTCGCGTCAATCCGAACCGACCGATCCCCAGGGATGACATGACACTCAATGCCGGCACGTCCAAACTCTCGGAAAAGACAAAAGAGAGTTGAGCAAACTCAGCCGTGGTGACTTGCCCGTTATTATACAGTTTTTCCGCAGGTGTCTTCGTCAATGCCGCCGAGGCCCGGGCAAACGCGCCACGGATACCGGTTTCCAGTGTCTCCGTCGCCGCCACCGAATTATAGTTGCTGATAGCAAACCCGCTTTCACGCCAGAAGTAGGCAGGCTGCTCCAGAAACAGCGGACTGGGTTTGCTACCCATGACCGGCGGATATTTTGGCAAATCGCCATCGCCAACCGTAAGAACGAATTCTTTCTTCGCCTGGTTGCGCCAGAACGCCGCTTGCGCTTGCGGTGACAACGAAGCAATATCCTTATCAGTCGGCTGCCGCGCACGAATTTTGCTCATATTGTCTTTGGCAATGCGATCGAATTCAGCAACCTGAGCCGATAGATCCTTTTCTTCCTGACGCAGCCGGGAAAGATCTTCGTTTAATGCAGCAATGGTGCCATTGGTTCTTTCCACGTCACGATGAAATTGTTCGGCACGTCCCGCCTGACGGCGAGCACGCGCATTGGCTTCCTGGATGGTTTGACGTTCAGCAATTCGTTGATTGAGGGCAATGTGAGACTGCTTTTCCTCAATTTGTCGCTGGTTGATAGTCAGTTCAGGCAGTAGCCATTGATAACTGTGTGACTTTCGATACTCATCCGTTTGAACTGATTCACGACGTTGGCGCGCATCCTGATAAGTCAGAAGTGCCTTGCGTTCGGCTTCACGTGCATTGACTTCATTTTGCGGAATGATCTCCACCACGGCAACATAAGCCGGCGGCAGATTACTGCCTGGAGGGAACACCACGATACCATCGTGCGTGTTGCCACCCGGTTGCGTCGCAGGCAACGGTTTGGCTTCAGCATTATTTATCTCGGTAACACCGTCCACAGGTTTCGCCGTGGTTGGCGGCGCCGGCGCATTGACGCGAATATGAATATCAGGCATGCCCGGTACAATTCCTACCGTATAGACGTCCGGTCGCTTGGTGGGCTTTGCCTCCACAACCGGAACGCTCATCGGTAACGACGGTGAACGAACAACGGCTACTTTTTGCTGCCCCTCGTCAACGAGGTCAGCAATACGGGCGCTGACCAGGGTTGCCGGTTGAGTGGGCAGTTGGCCCGGCGGTGTCTGAGTGACCAAATCTGCGGGGAGCGTCGTCGTGATATGTCGTACCATCGACATATCATCAGGAGCGATCTTGGTTGGCGTAATGCCTTCCACGACCAATCCCCAGAGACTAGTCCGCCACAACGTGCCTACCGTGGGAATACCGAGCGTTTTCACTTTGGCTATCGATTTCGTGATAAACGATTGCACCGTTTGGGATTTCAGTAGGCTGAATCCCCACGCACCGTCGATCAACGAAAGATTGAATTGTGCCCCCACCGCGACAGACGCTTGTGCTTCTGGAAACAGACTCAGGTTAACATTGCCGCCACTGTTGGCGGGATCCCTGTCCCCACCATTGTTGCCACCGCCAGTATGCCCGCCAGTGTCCTTATCCTTACCTCCCCATGGATTATTTTCCGAACTCCAGCCGGAGTGATCGGATGCATCCACACCACCACCCAGGCCTGTCGGGCCACCATTCACTCCACCGCCAGGACCGCGGCTGTCTTTACCATCACCACCACTCATAACTCATCTCCTATTGAAATTGCACACAAATACTGTATGCATGAACAGTAATTTAGAAGAATTTAAGAGGAGGAGCAATTCATTAACCCAGCAAGCTGTTGTGCTGTATATCAGACAAAACAGAGAGGGGATTTGCGTGAGTAAGTTCGTCGTCATATGGACGAACAATGCAGATAATATGTGGCGGCTAGGCACTACGCGAAGGAATTAAGCGAAGTCAATGAGCTGAAGTTTAACGGGCAAAATATGAGCTTAACGTACAATAACTACCAATATTGACACTCTCCCCTAAGCACACGATTGGCTACGGCCTCAACTTTGCTGCCTTCCTGGCGGCCGTGAGGCACAATTTCAGCGTTGAATTCCGCAATATCCTCTGCGGTCAAAAAGATCATCTATTCGCCAGCGCCTTAATCGTATCCGCGTGTTTAGCCTGAATGCGCGCTTTCACCTTGGCTTTGACCAAAACCTCATAGTCGGCCTTACTGATGATGTAAACCTCATCGTGCCCGCGGCGCGTCACTTCCACCGGTTGTTTTTGCGCTTCCAGAAGCACCTCAGCCAAATTGTTTCTCGCCGCTGTGTAGCTTATCGTGGTCATTTTCTTTACCTGTACATGTACATATTTGACCACTATTTGTACCATGTCAGATGAAGATAAAAAAGCCCCCGGCGCCAACGGCGCAGGGGGCCAGTCATTCAACCCGGGCTTACAGCGGTTCGGTCTGGGCTTCCACCACCGCCAGCGCCACCATGTTGACGATGCGGCGCACCGAGGCGATCGGCGTCAGGATGTGCACCGGTTTGGCCACCCCCATCAGCACCGGCCCGACGGTCACCCCTTCCGAGCAGGAGACGCGCAGCAGGTTGTAGCTGATGCGCGCCGCTTCCATGTTCGGCATGATCAGCAGGTTGGCCGAGCCTTTCAGCGGGCTGTCCGGCATCAGATCGTGACGGATGCTTTCCACCAGCGCGGCGTCGCCGTGCATTTCGCCGTCGATCTCCAGCTCCGGCGCCAGCTCGTTCACCAGCTCCAGCGTTTTACGCATCTTGCGCGCCGCCGGGCAATCAGACGAGCCGAAGCTGGAGTGAGACAGCAGCGCCACCTTCGGTTCGATCCCGAAACGGCGCACGGTTTCCGCCGCCATCAGGGTGATCTCAGCCAGCTGTTCCGGCGTCGGATCGTCGTTGACGTAGGTGTCGGCGATGAAGGTGTTGCCGCTCGGCAGCAGCAGCGCGTTCATCGCGCCCGCGACGTGCGCGCCTTCACGGAAGCCGAACACGTTCTTCACCACGTCGTAATGCTCGTGGTAGCTGCCGATGGTGCCGCAGATCATCGCGTCCGCTTCGCCGCGGTGCAGCATGATGGCGGCGATCAGCGTCGGGTTGCCGATCACCGCGCGGCGCGCCTGCTCTTGCGAAACGCCGCGGCGTTTCATGATCTGGTAGTACTCGCCCCAGTATTCGTTGAAGCGCGGATCCGACTCGTTGTTCACCACTTCGAAATCTTTGCCCGGCGTCAATTGCAGGCCCAGCTTTTTCAGGCGCATCTCGATCACGCTCGGACGGCCGACCAGGATCGGGAAAGCCAGCCCCTGCGACACCAGCTCTTGCGTGGCGTGCAGCACGCGCTCTTCCTCGCCTTCCGCCAGCACCACCCGCTTCACCTCTTTGCGCGCCTGCGAGAAGATCGGTTTCATGAACAGATTGGTTTTGTAGACGAACTCCGCCAGCTTCTCCACGTAGGCGTCGAAGTCTTCGATCGGGCGCGTCGCCACGCCGGAGTCCATCGCCGCCTTGGCCACCGCCGGCGCGATCTTGACGATCAGACGCGGATCGAACGGTTTCGGAATGATGTATTCCGGCCCGAAGGAGAGATCCTGATCGTCATACGCGGAGGCCACCACGTCGCTCTGTTCCGCCAGCGCCAGATCGGCGATGGCATGCACGCAGGCCAGCTTCATCTCTTCGTTGATGGTGGTGGCGCCCACGTCCAGCGCGCCGCGGAAAATGAACGGGAAGCACAGGACGTTGTTCACCTGGTTCGGATAGTCGGAGCGGCCGGTACAGATGATGGCGTCCGGGCGCACCGCTTTGGCCAGCGGCGGCAGAATTTCCGGTTCCGGGTTGGCCAGCGCCATGATCAGCGGATCGCGCGCCATGGTTTTCACCATATCCTGCGTCAGCACACCCGGGCCGGAGCAGCCGAGGAAGATGTCGGCGTTCGGGATGGCGTCGCCCAGCGTGCGCTGGCCGTTATCCTCGATGGCGTAGGCGGCTTTGGTCTGTTCCATATTGGCGTCGCGGCCTTTATAGATGACGCCCTTGGAGTCGCAGACGGTGATGTTCTGTTGACGCAGCCCCAGCGCCACCAGCAGGTTCAGGCAGGCGATGGACGCCGCGCCGGCGCCGGACACCACCAGCCGCACGTCGGAGATATTCTTCTTCACCACGCGCAGGCCGTTGAGCACCGCGGCGGTGGTAATGATCGCCGTGCCGTGCTGGTCGTCGTGGAACACCGGGATCTTCATGCGCTCACGCAGTTTCTGTTCGATGTAGAAACACTCCGGCGCCTTGATGTCTTCCAGGTTGATGCCGCCGAAGGTCGGTTCCAGCGCGGCGATAATGTCGATTAATTTGTCAGGGTTATGCTCATCCACTTCGATATCAAATACATCGATACCGGAAAACTTCTTGAACAAAACGCCCTTGCCTTCCATCACCGGCTTACCGGCCAACGCGCCGATATTGCCCAGACCCAGTACCGCCGTGCCGTTGGAAATTACCGCCACCAGGTTGCCGCGCGCGGTGTATTTGTAGGCCGCCAGCGGATCTTCGGCGATCTCGAGGCAAGGCGCGGCGACGCCCGGCGAATAGGCCAGCGCCAGATCGCGCTGGGTCGCCAACGGTTTGGTTGGGGAAACCTGGATCTTCCCTGGGACAGGAAACTGATGGAAATCAAGGGCACTCTGTTTGAGCTGTTCGTCCATTATGGATTCCTTTGTTTTTTGCTTTTATGTTGAGGTAAGGCTTTGAGGCTGCGCCCTGCCGTGGGCCATGGCGCCCAGGTACAATGACAGGGCACAGCCTTGAAGTATAGTGAGAGAAACATCACAAACTTTGAAGCGCGCCATAACCTTGGTCGAAAGACCGTTTTAAAAGTAAAAAAAGAAGGCCTGCGGGACAAGTCAGACAAGCGCCGCCGTCAGCGCGGCGGCAGCGTGGCGCGCCAGGCGTTGAGCGTCTCCACCTGGCCGGCGCAAATGTGTAACGAGGTTTGTAACGCCAGGGCATAGCTTACCGCATCGCCCCAGGTCTCCCCCTGCAACTGCGGCTGCTCACAGGGAGCGAATACCGACTCAGGGGGCAACAGCGGCACGGCCTGCGGCGCCGGCGGCCGGGCGCAGGAGCTCAAACACAGCGCCAGGCAGAGGCTGAGCGGCGCAGGGATCGTTTTTAATCGCTTCACGGTATTTCCTCTGATAAGCCTCGTGTTGTTGGCGCAGCTGCTGTTCCTGCCGCTGCTGCGCCGCCATCAGCGCACGATTTTGCGCATCCTGGGTCTGCAGGGTGGCGATAAGCCCCGCCCGCTGCGCCAGGCTTTTTTGCAATTCCGCCGCCTGTTGCCGCGCGGACACCAACTGATGCGACAGCAACGCGCTGTAGCCGCCGAGGCAGATAGCCGCCAGCAACAGCAGCAGCAAGCCGCCCTGCATCAGTTTTTGCAGCCAGCCGCTCATGCCGGATAGTCCCGAAACGGCAGCTGGAAGTGCGGGCCGTCCTTGAGGGTCTTCCATTCGCCGCCCCATTCGACGTTGATGCCGCATTCACGCGCCGCTCGCCGCACCGCCACCGCAATTTGCGCGTAGTAATCCCACTCCCAGGAGACCACGCCCGCCGGCATCGCCACCACGTCCACCGCGTGTCCGGTCAGATGGCGGCTGCGCAGCGTTTGGCTGTTGCCGGCGCGCACCATTTCCCGCTGGCGCGCCATGCTGCGCAGCCCCTCGCTGACGGAAAACGGCACCAGGGAATAGCGCAGCGCCAGACGAATAACGCGCACCAGATCCGGATGCACGCCGCGCAGATTCTCTTCGCTGCGGGCGGTAAAGCGAATCTCTTCGATGTCATTTAACATTTTTAAACCCCGTTTTTTTGCCGATGAATTTTTTAATTAAGGCGTTGATGTAATCCGCCCCCATAAAGCCAATCAATACGCTGGCCAAATTCGCCCAGTTTAATTCCAGGCCCATCAACGCCAGCGCATCGCGCACCGTCCAGGCCAATAACGCGCACATCGCCGCATTCAATAAACGTCGCCGAATACCCACGTTGCGATAGGCGCCGTGTAATAGCGCCATCACGCCGGCCAGAATGGCGTTCAATACCGGCTGAAGATATTCACATACTCGCTGGACTATTAAGCCAACAGCGTCAGGCTCTATGCTGGACATAGCTCATCTCCTTTTTTATTTTTAATTAAATGCCAATCACGGCCGGTGGGACATCGGATACTCAGAATCTAGTTAAGGATGCTATTACAAAGCAAATGAATAAATACAGGCCCTATGGTCGAATTCATTCATGCTGAATGCTGGCACAACACATAAACGCCAAGGCAGGCGGCAGTGAATAAAAAATTCATTCTTATCGTGATTTGTTTCGACTGTTATTTCCGAGAAAAATAAACATTAATGGCAACGGGAAATATTTCCCCATCCAAAAACATCCACTCTGGAGAAATGCCATGTCCACACGTAAAGCCGTTATTGGGTATTATTTTATTCCGACCAACCAAATCAATAATTACACCGAGACCGATACGTCTGTCGTGCCGTTCCCGGTTTCCAACATCACGCCGGCCAAAGCCAAACAGCTGACGCACATTAACTTCTCGTTCCTGGATATCAACGACAATCTGGAATGCGCCTGGGATCCGGCCACCAACGACGCCAAGGCGCGCGATGTGGTCAACCGCCTGACCGCGCTCAAAGCGCACAACCCCAGCCTGCGCATCATGTTCTCCATCGGCGGCTGGTACTACTCCAACGATCTGGGGGTGTCGCACGCCAACTACGTCAACGCGGTGAAAACCCCGGCGTCGCGCGCCAAGTTCGCCCAATCCTGCGTGCGCATCATGAAGGATTACGGCTTCGACGGCGTGGACATCGACTGGGAGTACCCGCAAGCCTCGGAAGTGGACGGTTTCATCGCCGCGCTGCAGGAGATCCGCACCCTGCTGAACCGGCAAACCGTCGCCGACGGCCGCCAGGCGTTGCCGTACCAGTTGACCATCGCCGGCGCCGGCGGCGCCTTCTTCCTGTCGCGCTATTACAGCAAGCTGGCGCAGATCGTCGCGCCGCTCGATTACATCAACCTCATGACCTACGATCTGGCCGGCCCCTGGGAGAAAGTAACCAACCACCAGGCGGCGCTGTTCGGCGATGCGGCCGGGCCGACCTTCTACAATGCGCTGCGCGAAGCCAACCTGGGCTGGAGCTGGGAAGAACTGACCCGCGCCTTCCCCAGCCCGTTCAGCCTGACGGTCGACGCCGCGGTGCAGCAACACCTGATGATGGAAGGCGTGCCGAGCGCCAAAATCGTGATGGGCGTGCCCTTCTACGGCCGCGCCTTCAAGGGCGTCAGCGGCGGCAACGGCGGGCAATACAGCAGCCACAGCACGCCGGGCGAAGATCCGTACCCGAACACCGATTACTGGCTGGTGGGCTGCGAAGAATGCGTGCGCGACAAGGATCCGCGCATCGCCTCCTATCGCCAGCTGGAGCAGATGCTGCTGGGCAACTACGGCTATCAGCGGCTGTGGAACGACAAGACCAAAACGCCTTACCTGTATCATGCGCAGAAAGGGCTGTTCGTCACCTATGACGATGCCGAGAGCTTCAAATACAAAGCGAAATACATCAAGCAGCAGCAGTTGGGCGGCGTGATGTTCTGGCATCTGGGGCAAGACAATCGCAACGGCGATCTGCTGGCCTCGCTGGATCGCTATTTCAACGCCGCGGACTACGACGACAGCCAGCTGGATATGGGCACCGGGCTGCGCTACACCGGCGTCGGCCCCGGCAACCTGCCGATCATGACCGCGCCGGCTTATGTGCCGGGCACCACTTACGCGCAGGGCGCGCTGGTGTCCTACCAGGGTTACGTCTGGCAGACCAAATGGGGTTACATCACCTCGGCGCCCGGTTCTGACGGCGCCTGGCTGAAGGTGGGCCGCGTGGCGTAAGCCGTAAAAAAACCCCGTAGCCGAATGCTGCGGGGTTTTCATTGAGTTAACAGTTTGATTTTCGCGTCCCTTCGTCTCTATTCCTTCAGTTGTGGCACCAAGGATAACCGCCATCCCGCACCACTTCGCGGCCCATCAGGCTGTAGACATCGCTTTTGCGCGTCAGCCGCTCATGCCACCAGTTAAACCCAGCGCCCTTGCTGGCCGGGTGCCACGCCAGCCAAATCATTTCGTCGCCCTTTTGCATCTCCACCGGCACCGTCACCAGTTCGCCGCTGGCCAATTCCTTTTCGATCAAAGCAGGCGGCAGAAAAGCGTGGCCGATGCCGCGTTTGAGCAGCGCCAGGTTGCTTTCCACGTCGCATACCACCAACTGACGCTGCAAGGGCAGCGTGCCGTGATTACGCTTGGGCAGCTCATGGCTGCTGTCGGCGATCACCACCACGATGTCGTTCAACCGCTGTTTCTTGCACACCGGCTTTCTCTGCGCCGCGAACGGGTGCGAAGGCGACACGCACAGCACAAAGTTGAGCTTGCCGAGCATCAGGGTTTTAGCCTGCACGCTGTCGGGAATTTGGCCGATGGCGATGATCAGATCCGCCCGGTTGTTCTTCAGCGCATCCCAGGTGCCGTTCAACGCTTCTCGCTGCACCGAGATACTGGCGTTCGGGCAATGCTGAATATAGTCGCGGATATCCTGCGTCAGGGTTTCCAACGGGAAGAAGGTGTCTACCGCCAGGCGGATATTATTGTCCAGCTTGGGGATGTTGCGCACCCGGCTTTCCAGATCCTGCACCGCATTTAATATCCAGCTGCCTTCCTGCAGGAGAAATTCCCCTTCATCCGTCAGGGTAATCATGGGGCCATTGCGATGAAAAAGTTTCACGCAGAGTTTGCTTTCAATATTGGAAACCCGATAAGAGATCGCCGAAGGCGTTTTATGCAGCGCCTCCGCCGCCATAGAGAAAGAACCGGTGCTCTTGATGGTGCTGATTATTTTAATCGCGTCCAGGGATAATCTAGTCATACAAATTCCTCTTTAAAATAAAATAAGAAAAATGACACTAAATTCCCAAGGTGGTGGCGCACAAAAATCGATCAAATCGAACAAGGGTACTCATAGCAACAAGCAATATACTTCATAAATGAGAGCGCTATCTTAAATACTATTCATCACGACCTGATATAAAATTCATCATAGCGCCCTACTTTTACACAGCGACAGTTAAATAAATTCAGCCTAACGATCAAAGATCGTCATCATAATAATTTTCGTTAATAGCCGTTAAAACATTCCGCTCTATCGCACGACCAGAATGATAAAAATAAAACAAGCCGACAAGGAGGGTTATTTCTAATTGCGTTATTAGTCTCTCATTTTGTCGGTGAAATACGCTCAACTTACAACATAATTTCAGTCAGGAGTGACTTATGAACAAAACTTCCCGTACCCTGCTCTCTCTGGGCCTGCTGAGCGCGGCCATGTTCGGCGTTTCGCAACAGGCGAATGCTCACGGTTATGTCGAGTCGCCGGCCAGCCGCGCCTACCAGTGCAAACTGCAGCTCAACACCCAGTGCGGCAGCGTGCAGTACGAACCGCAGAGCGTCGAAGGCCTGAAAGGCTTCCCGCAGGCCGGCCCGGTTGACGGCCATATCGCCAGCGCCAACAAGTCCACCTTCTTCGAACTGGATCAGCAAACGCCGACGCGCTGGAACAAGCTCAACCTGAAAACCGGCCCGAACTCCTTTACCTGGAAGCTGACCGCGCGTCACAGCACCACCAGCTGGCGCTATTTCATCACCAAGCCGAACTGGGACGCTTCTCAACCGCTGACCCGCGCTTCCTTTGACCTGACGCCGTTCTGCCAGTTCAACGACGGCGGCGCCATCCCTGCCGCGCAGGTCACCCACCAGTGCAACATACCGGCAGATCGCAGCGGTTCGCACGTGATCCTTGCCGTGTGGGACATAGCCGACACCGCCAACGCCTTCTATCAGGCGATTGACGTCAACCTCAGCCACTGATCCGTCAAAAGGGGGATGTCTCTGGAGGGTTCAGCCTGCCGCTGAACCCTTTTTTTGCGGGTGCCGCTATTGCGACATGTTGAGGATAGTGCGCACATTGAGCGCGCTGGTGGCGATAATGTCGATGGCGCCGGTGCGCAACGCGCCCAAAATCGCCAGCGCCTTGGTATTCTCGGAGGCAATGGCGATCACGCACGGAATTTTGCGCAGCTCATCAATGCTCAGCCCAATCACACGGTCATTCATCACCGTATCGACATGCTGCCCCTGGGCATTGAAAAAGTCATAGCCGGCGATGTCGCCGATCACGCCCTGATTAAGGCTGGCGTCGATAATCTCGTGCGGCGTAAACCACCCCAATTTCACCATATAACTGTTTTCATTCATGTCGCCAATGCCGACTAACGCCACATCGGCCTTACGCGCGCGATCCAACGTTTCCTTGATCGTGCCGTTCTGCATGAAGGCGTCTTTCAACGCGCGATTTTCGACGTAGGCCGGCGCATAGAGCGTCTCGCTGCTGCCGCCGAACTTCTTCGCCAGACGCCGGCTGATATGGTCGGCGTTGATCGCATCGCCCGGACGGTGGGTGCCGCCGATGCCGCAGATGAACTTGCAGTTGCGCTCCGTCACGCTGCCGACGTGATCGGCGATCGCCGCCACGTTGCGTCCCTGCCCGACCGCCAACACCATATCGTCTTTCAGCGACATCGCCAGGTAGTTGGACACCAGCGCCGCCACCTGCCGACGCTGTTCCTCTTCGTCCTGATGATCGAGCGCGATCAGCGCGCGGCTGATGGGAAAACGTTCCATCATCTGCTGTTCCAGCCGGGTGCTGAACACCGGGTGATAACGCACGTTGATCTCGACGATGCCTTCTTCCTTGGCGCGCTTGAGCAAACGACCGACTTTGATCCGTGAGATGCCGAACTTTTTGGCGATCTCTTCCTGCGTGATCTCATCCTGATAATAAGCAACGGCGATTTCGGTCAGCAGTTCGTTATCCTGGGACACAGTTTGTTTTTCCATCCGTTAGACGTTTCCCCACGGCAGGCCGGTTAATCATGGCGGAGGGACGATACACGCCCCTCCGACAATGCTGAATGCCCGCTAGTATAACGCGTTCAGGCGGCAACGGTATTCAGTCGTTGCTCCACCTCGTCCGCCAATCGGGTCAAGAGCAGGCAGCAAGATACCGCGCCGGCGTCCAGTACGCCGCGCGAACGCTCGCCCAGGCGGCTGGCGCGGCCGATTTTCGCCACCAGCTCGCGCGTGGAATCGCGCCCGCGCGCCGCGGCGATCCTCATCTGTTCCAGCGCAGCGGCGAAGTCGTCACCGCGCCCCGCCGCCTGCTCAAACGCCGCTACCGCCGGTATCAGCGTATCCATCAGACACTTGTCCCCCACGCCCGCGCTGCTGATGTCCTGCAGTTCGCGCAAACCGCCGTGCAACATCGCCAAAAATGCCTGCTTATCCAGCACGCTGCGCTCGCGCACGCTCTCCGCCATGCCCATGAACAGGCTGCCGTACAGCGGCCCCATCGAACCGCCGATGCCCTCCATCAGCGCATCGGAAACCGCATCGAACGCCTGCGCCAACGTGAGCTCGCGGCCGCGAATGGCATCGCCGCACATCGCGAATCCCTTCGACATGTTAATGCCGTGGTCGCCGTCGCCGATGGCGCCGTCGATTTCGCTCAGGTATTCGCGGTTGCTGACAATGGTTTCTATCAGCCCCGTAACGATCTCACTGCCGTACCGGGTTGAAATTTGTTCCGTCATGATTCACTCCACCTGGGTTAAGCCTAAAGATTGCGCCGGCATGTCCAGCAGCGTTTTCAGTTCGTCATCCAGCGTCATCAGCGTCAGCGTCACGCCCATCATTTCCAGCGACGTGAAGTAATTGCCGACGTAGCGCCGATGCACCAGCACGCCTTTCGCCGTCAACCGACGCTCTATTTCGGCATAATAGATATACAGCTCCATCACCGGCGTGGCGCCAAGCCCGGAGATCAGCAACGCCACCTCCTGCCCCTGTTCCAGCGGCATGTCGTTGAGCACGAAATCGAGCATGGTGCCGGCCATCGCCGACGCCGACTGGATCGGCGACACCTCAATGCCCGGTTCGCCGTGATGGCCAATGCCGATCTCCATCTTGCCGTCTTCGATATGAAAATTGGGTTTGCCGACCGCGGGAATGGTGCAGGAACTGAGGCCGACGCCGATCGAACGACACCGGTCGATGGCTTTTTGCGCCGCGCCGATCACGCCGTCCAGATCGTATCCCTTGGCCGCCGCCGCCGCGCCGACCTTCCACATCAGAATTTCTCCGGCCACGCCGCGCCGTTTATCGATCTCACTGGCCGGCGCCGAGGCGACGTCATCGTTGGCCACCACGGTTTTCACCCGTATGCCGGCCGCCGTGGCCTTCTTGATCGCCATCTTGACGTTCATGTTGTCGCCGGCGTAGTTGCCGTACAGGCAAGCGACGCCCGCACCGCTGTCCGCCGCCTTGAACGCGTCGAGAAAAGCCCCCGCCGTAGGCGATGAAAAAATCTCGCCAATTGCGACGGCATCCAGCATGTTTTTGCCGACATACCCCAGAAACGCCGGCTCATGGCCGGAACCGCCGCCGGTGACGATGCCCACTTTGCCGGCGATCGGCGCCGGCGGATATTTCAACACCCGCGCATTGTCAGTGGCGGCGTAATAGTCCGGGTGGGCCAGCCTATAGCCCTGAATGGCGTCTTCCACTACGTGATCGGGATCGTTAATGATTCTGTTCATCGCGGCCTCTCTGTCGCCTGAATAAGAAATTATTGAATGGTGTAACCGCCGTCGACCACCAGGTTGGCGCCGGTGATCATCGCCGCCGCGTCACCGGCCAAAAACAGGGCGCTGGCGGCGATATCTTGCGGCTCAGCAAAGCGCCGCAGCGGAATTTTCTGCTTCATCTGCTCAGCCACCTCGCCAGACCAGGCTTTGCGCCCCAGCTCCGTCAAAACCACGGTGGGTGAAATGGCGTTGACCCGCACGTTGTGTGGCCCCCACTCCAGCGCCAGCACCTGGGTCAACCCGATAACGCCCGCTTTGCTGGCGCAATAGGCCAGGTGATTCGGCAATGCCACCACCCCGGCCTGCGAGGCGAGATTGATGATGCTGCCGCCGCGCTGGCGAATGAAATGGCGGCCCACCGCCTGGCAGGTGAGAAACACGCCTTTCAGATTGACCGCCAGGGTTGCATCCCACGCCGCTTCAGGCAGTTCCTCAGCGGGATGCAGCGCGACGATGCCGGCGCTGTTGACCAGCACGTCCAGCCGCCCGAAATGCGCCTCAATCTGCGCCACCGCCCGCTCCACCGACGCGGCATCGGTGACGTCGGCCACGACGCCCAGCGCCGCCTCGGCGTCCAGCTGTCGCGCCACTTCAGCAACCTGCGGCGCACGATCGAGCAGCGCCACGCGCGCGCCGTTTTGCAGATAGCGTTCGGCGATAGCGAGGCCGATCCCCGCAGCGCCGCCGGTAATCAGCGCCACCTTGCCCTTTAGCGAGAGCTCGCGCGGCGCCGTAGTTTGATGATTAATCATAAATTTCCCCTTAAAACTGTGAACTTCACCCTCGGTCAGGATATTTTCGCCAAACTCGCGCCGCGTTCTTCCTGCGCCGTCGCGCTTTCTTTCGGCAGCGTGACAAATTTCATCAGCACGCCGCTGAACAGGTACAAACCGGTAAAGATCCAGATCACGCCAACGGTGCCGAGGCTGCCGATAAACAGCCCCACCACCGCCGGGCCGACAAAGGTGCTCAGGCCGGCGCCCAGATTGAGAATCGACATCGCCGCGCCCTTATTGTCCGGCGCCAGCGACGGCATGATGGCCGACAGCGGCACGAACGCCGCCAGGCAGGCGCCGAACAAACCGGCGGCGCAAACGGTCAGCAGGTAGTTGGCGCCGAAGAATTGCGGCACGTAGTAGAACATCAGCGTGGTCAAGGCGCAGCCGACGCAGCCGAACCACATCACCACATTGCGCCAGCCGAGACCGTCGCTGATCACGCCGAAAATCAGGTTGAAAATGATGTTGACCGTCCACAGCGCGGCGTACATCTGCAGCCAATGCGTGCGGGTGAATCCCATATCCATCATGTACATGGGCATGAATACGACGAAGCCGTATGCCGCAGAGGTATTAATGGTGCGCACGATGCCGCCCAGGCCAATCTTCGGGTTTTCAAACGCGATGGTGATGCCCTTCAAGACGTAACCCAGCGACGCTTTTTCCCGGTTGCCGCTCTGTGCCGCGCCGTCGTCGCGATTGAGCATCAGCGCAATCACCGCGCCCAGCACGACGAAAATCAGCGCGCTCCACAGCGTGTGGATCTCGCCGAGATAAGGCAGCATGATGCTGGAATACAGCACGCCCAGCACGCTGAGCCCGCCGCTGTAGACGAACCAGAAAATCCCCACCGCCGACCCTAGCCTTTCCGGCGGCGCCTCATACGCCACCCACACCAGAAAACCGTAGGCGAACAACGGATAACCCAAGCCGCGCAGCGCATAGGTCGGCACCATGATCGCCAGGTTGTTGCTCGGCAGGCCGAACGTCAAAAAGCACACCGAACCGAACAGAAACAGCAGCAGGCCGGCCAACATCACCCGCCGGGCGGTAAAGATTTCCGCCAGCACGCCGGAAAACCAGGCGGCGATCGCGGCCGCAAAGCCATAAACGCTGAACAGCAGCGCCGATTCCTGAATGCTCAGCCCCTTGCCGATCAGATAAGGCGACAGCCATCCTTGTTCCAGCCCTTCGCCCATCATGAACACCAACACGCCGGCATAGCCCAGCAGCAGTTTCGGTGACAGACCAATGCGATGAATCAGTCCATGCAACATAGAACACCCCAGCACATGTGATTATGGAGGCGCAGGCTCGCCCGCACCCGAAGAACGATGCAGGTTTCAGAGGTTTGGATTAAGCACCACTTTGATTGAACCGATGCCGCGCTTCATCAGCTCGAAGCCCTCGGCGAACTGTTCCAGCGGCAGCGTATGCGTCACCACGCCTTCGGTCGGCAGATCGCCATTGGCGATGCCTTCGATCACCAGCGGGTAGCAGTAAGGGCCGAGGTGCGAACCGAGCACGTCCAGCTCCTTGCGGTCGCTGATGATGCTCCAGTCGACGGTCACCGGATCCTTGAACACGGAAAATTCCACGAAGGTGCCGAGTTTGCGGATCAGCGTCAGGCCCTGTTCCACGGACTTTTGGGCGCCGGTCGCCTCGATGTAGATGTCGCAGCCGTAGCCATCGGTCATCGCTTTAACCGCCGCGGGCACGTCGTCACGGGTCGGGTTCAGCGTCACATCCGCGCCGAAGCGCTTCGCCAGCGCCAGACGCTCGTCGGACAGATCCAGCACCACCAGCTTCGAGGGCCCGGACTTTTTGATCGCCCCGATCATGCCCAGCCCCAGGGTGCCGGCGCCGGCCAGCACCACGATATCGCCCAGTTTGATATTGGCGCGTTGCACCGCATGGAAGGAGCAAGCATAGGGTTCGATCAGAATGGCTTTTTCGATCGGCAGATCGGCCGGCACGTGATAGTTAATCGCCTCTTTGGTGAACTTCATGTACTCGGCCATGCCGCCATTGACGTTTTTCTGGAAACCGTACAGGTCATGCTTTTCGCACATCCAATACTGGCCGCGGTTGCAGAAGCGGCATTGCCAACAGGGAACGATCTGTTCTGATATCACCCGATCGCCGAGATTGAAGCCCTCGACGCCTTCGCCGTATCCCACCACGTGGCCGATAAACTCATGACCGGGGATCATCGGCGCCTTGATGTATGCCGGTTGTTTTTCATCGCCCCAGAAGCTGGGCGCCCCTTCGAACGCTTTAACATCGCCGGCGCAGATGCCGCAGGCCTCGATCTTCACCAGGATCTCTTTCGGGCCGATCTTCGGTACCGGCACCTGTTCCAGGCGGTAATCTTTCGGGGCGTACGCCACAACCGCCTTCATGATCTCGGGGATACCGTCCGCCATTTTCGCCTCTGTCATGCAGGTCTGACACATAGCACTCTCCTCTGGTAGGGTGACTCTTTATGATCAATAACACAAACAAAGAACAAATGAACACTAACGTCACGCGTTCAATTTGCCCACAGAGAACTTGCCAAACTGTGATATCGCTCAAAAACCCGTCTACATGAGGATAAATAACGATTAAAACCTCTTTTTTAGTGACGACCGTCACCTTTTAAAGGGAGGAACAGAAAAATCAGGCAAAAAACAAAAGAGCACCAATTGAACATTTGATTAAACAGGGATACGGTAATGAACGTGGCGCCACCGAGGATCGCCGCCCTTTTCGTTACCAATCAGGAGACCGCTATGCTGCCTATCGCCATCGGCGCCGACGATGCCGCCATTGAACTGAAGGATCTGATCGTCGCCCACCTGCAACGACGGGACATTCCCGTCATTGACTACACGACGGATCGCACCGCAGAAACGGGGATCTATCCCGATATCGCCTATCGCGTCGCGCAGGCGATACGGGAGGAAAAACATCGGCGGGGGATCCTGCTGTGCGGCACCGGCATCGGTATGAGCATCGTGGCCAATAAAGTGCCCGGCATTCGCGCGGCGCAATGTCACGATACCTACTCCGCCCAACGGGCGCGCAAAAGCAATGATGCGCAGATCATCACGCTGGGCGCGCGGGTCATCGGCGCCGAACTGGCGAAAACCATCGTCGATGCCTGGCTGGAATCGGAGTTTGAAGGGGGAGGATCGGCGCCGAAAGTCGAGCGGATCGGCTATTACGAAAACGCGGTCGGTCGGCGTTAAACCGCCTGCAGTCTCGATGGCGGTCGCGCGCAAGCCGCGCTCCGCCTGGGTTTATTCGTCATTCATTGTTATTATCCATCGCAACAATCAGAAAAAGCGCATTTTCATTCTCGATCCGATGATGCAGTGTGTTCCCCCTATGATGAAAAAGGTTCTCATTTCCCTACGTTGAGCTTGGTCAAGGAGCTTATCAATGAATCAATTAGACGCACTCAAGCAGCTGACCACGGTGGTCGCCGACAGCGGCGATATCGAATCCATCCGCCAGTTCGAACCCCAGGACGCCACCACCAACCCTTCGCTGATCCTGAAAGCCGCCGCGCTGCCGCAGTACAAAGCGCTGATCACCGAAGCGCTGGAGTATGCCCGCCGCCAGGGCGGCAGCAAGGAAACCCAGCTGATCAACGCCAGCGATAAACTGGCGGTCAACATCGGCGTCGAGATCCTCAAAAGCGTGCCGGGCCGCATCTCCACCGAAGTGGACGCCCGCCTGTCGTTCGACCGCGGCATGTGCGTCGCCAAAGCGCGCAAACTGATCGGCATGTATCAGGAACAGGGCATCGACAAATCGCGCATCCTGATCAAGCTGGCTTCCACCTGGGAAGGCATCAAAGCCGCCGAAGAGCTGGAAAAAGAAGGCATCAACACCAACCTGACGCTGCTGTTCTCCTTCGCTCAGGCCCGCGCCTGCGCCGAAGCCGGCGTGTATCTGATCTCGCCGTTCGTCGGCCGCATCTATGACTGGTACCAGGCTAAACAGCCTGCCGCCGACTACGACGCCGATCAGGATCCGGGCGTGAAATCGGTGCGCACCATCTATGAATACTACAAGCGTCATCGTTACCAGACGGTGATCATGGGCGCCAGCTTCCGCAAAGTTGAGCAGATCCTGGCGCTGGCCGGCTGCGATCGCCTGACCATCGCGCCGAACCTGCTGGAGCAGCTGAAAAACAGCGAACAGCCGGTCGAGCGCAAGCTGACCCCGTCGACCGAGGGCTTCCACCAACCCGCTCCGCTGGCCGAAGCGGAATTCCGCTGGCTGCACAATCAGGACGCCATGGCGGTAGAAAAACTCGCCGAAGGCATCCGCCTGTTCGCCGTCGACCAGCAGAAGCTGGAAGACATGTTGGCCGCTCAACTGTAATCGCACTGGAGTTTCGTTATGTCTTCTCGTAAAGAGCTTGCCAACGCCATCCGCGCACTCAGCATGGACGCCGTACAAAAAGCAAATTCCGGCCACCCGGGGGCCCCTATGGGCATGGCGGACATCGCCGAAGTCCTGTGGCGCGACTACCTCAACCACAACCCGACTAACCCGCACTGGGCTGACCGCGACCGTTTCGTGCTCTCCAACGGCCACGGCTCCATGTTGATTTACAGCCTCCTGCACCTCACCGGCTACGACCTGCCGATGCGCGAGCTGGAAAACTTCCGTCAGCTCCATTCCAAAACCCCGGGCCACCCGGAGTACGGTTACACCCCGGGCGTTGAGACCACCACCGGCCCGCTGGGCCAGGGCATCGCCAACGCCGTCGGCTTCGCCATCGCCGAACGCACCCTGGCGGCGCAGTTCAACCGCCCTGGTCACGACATCGTCGACCACCACACCTACGCCTTCATGGGCGACGGCTGCATGATGGAAGGCATTTCGCACGAAGTCTGCTCCCTGGCCGGCACCCTCAAGCTCGGCAAGCTGACCGCCTTCTACGATGACAACGGCATCTCCATCGACGGACACGTCGACGGCTGGTTCACCGACGACACCGCCCTGCGTTTCGAAGCCTACGGCTGGCACGTGGTGCGCAACGTCGACGGCCACAACCCGGACGCCATCAAGGCCGCGATTGAAGAAGCCCGCAAGGTGACCGACAAGCCATCGCTGCTGATGTGCAAGACCGTTATCGGCTTCGGCTCGCCGAACAAGGCCGGCACCCATGACGTGCACGGCGCCGCGCTGGGCGCCGCCGAAGTGGCCGCCACCCGCGAAGCGCTGGGCTGGAAATACGCCGCCTTTGAAATCCCGCAGGACATCTACGCCCAGTGGGACGCCAGGGAAGCCGGTCAGGCCAAAGAAGCGGCCTGGAACGACAAGTTCGCCGCCTACGCCAGGGCCTTCCCGGAACTGGCCGCCGAGTTCAAGCGCCGCATGAACGGCGAGCTGCCGGCGGACTGGAAAGCGGACGCCAAGGCGTTCGTGGAAAAACTGCAGGCCAACCCGGCCAACATCGCCAGCCGCAAGGCGTCGCAGAACGCGCTGGAAGCGTTCGGCAAGGTGCTGCCGGAGTTCCTGGGCGGCTCCGCCGACCTGGCGCCGAGCAACCTGACCATGTGGTCCGGTTCGAAAGCGCTGAACGTTGACCCGGCGGGCAACTACATTCATTACGGCGT